>OY970257.1:0-1637181 GCA_963715605.1 uncultured bacterium
GAATAGTAATGTCACATGTAATATCCTGCTGAAACACATAGCAGGTTGCTAAGCCAATGGGGAATGAGCCAGTGGCGCCGCCTGTACAGCCAGTTACTAGATATGTGTTGCCCACCGTGCACGACGGTATCTGTCTGGTCCCAACACCAAACAAGCTATCGCTGACAGTATCGAGTTTTGCTAAATCTTCGAGCGTCATTGGACCAGTGCGGCTGATGGGGCCACGGACGCCTTGCATCGCCCGCATAGGCGTTCTGAACATGCCTGTAGGGCCTGTGCTATACGAATCAATCCAAGGTGCGTCAAGCACATTGCCTTTAATAAGAAGATTCTCGATGCTCAATGAGTTGCTACCGGTGGCCGCTATAACGCTGCCATTGATAACTCCCTGTGCATCTGAATAGAGTGCTATATTCTCGTTATTACCGCCGAGGGTTACATCACCGTCAATCGTGTGTCCTGCGAAATTGATACCACGGCCACTTAAGCTTGGCGTGAAATAAAGCCCGCCAATATCTCCTGCCAGGGTATATTGAGAACAGTTGCAATCAAGATTGTCATTGCCACAATAAGGGATCGTGACCGTCGTCGTGCCACCTGGAATCATGCAGTACCCCAAGGGAACTGGGCCTGTTGGACCTGTTACACCAGTGACTCCTGTTGGTCCTGTTGTCCCTATAGCTCCTTGAGGACCTTGTGGCCCACGATGTCCCGTAACACCACGATCACCTGTTGGTCCCGTTGGGCCAGTTTCGCCCCGAGGGCCAAGCGGCCCAGAAAATCCCGTTAATCCAGCAGGTCCCGTAGGGCCAGTACAACGTGACTCCGTCGGCCCCGTAGCGCCAATGGCACCAGCAGCGCCAGCTAGCCCTGTCCTGCCTGTTGCGCCAGTTTGTCCTCGACGGCCGCAGAAGCACGGCTTATACTGGCGTGAGAGAACGCCGCGCGTGACAAGATCATCAAGATTGCTGGCACGCAACTCGCTTGTCAAGCAGACTAGTAGCATGCTATATGCTATGCCCAATGCTCTATATAATCCCATACTTATTCCCTTCATAGAGTGTAGCTTCATCATAATCACACCGTTACGTACAAGGCAGTTGGGAGCAAGATGCCCCCAACTGCACTACAAGCTTATTGGATAATAACGTTCGAGCCTGGTGTTAGCGGCGAGCCGCTGAGATTCGACCAGTGCGTTGGTCCCGAGAGTGGCCCCATATTGGCATAGGCGCTGGTATTGTTATTCGAGAGATTGTTCGCAAAGATCACGTTGTCCTGGCCAGAGCCAACAAAGCCAGTGAGGTTAAGTGACACGGTATTGTTCTTGATGATATACTCGCCTGTGAGCGCCAAGTTACTGTTTGCCAGGATGCCTATCGTGCCAGTCGCAGTGCTGACTTGTGTGCCTACTACCAAGAAGTTCGAGACGACCGATTGTAACCCTGTGCAGCCTGCCGTCTGCGGACAGGTCTGATGACCCATAAGCTGGATGCCACAGCCTGTTGGCCCAGGCATCGTAATAAGCGAGCCGTTTAAAATATTATTGCTTGAGCCACCGGCAAAGATCCCAAACGCCTGGTTGCCTCGTGCTACCGTATCAGTTATCTGATTATTATTACTGTCGGACATCAAGCGTATACCAGCCTGTTGGTTAGCATCAACGGTGATATCAGCAAGATTATTGTTGGAACAACTGGTCAACTGAACACCGTCTTGCATGTTGCGGATCGTGAGATCGGCCAACGAGAGACCGGTTGAGTTATAGGCGACAACGCCGTTGGGTCCCGTAGCCTGCGTTGGATTATCGATGATAATATTACTTAATCTATAGGCAGTTTTCTGTGAGCCAAGATTAATGCCATTATAAACAGTACTATCTGCTATCGAGCACCTGTCGATGCCAGTGCCTAAATAAACGCTATTCTCGATCTTCGAACTGTTGATATATACGCTTACCGGAGCGTTATTGCTTTGTTGGCCATCGGCGCAGAACATGCCGGAGGCGTGGACGCATGCGAAACTATTGTCATCGGTAAGGTGCAGAACAATATTGCCATCGACTACAACGTCCTGCATGGTTACGTTGTTCGTACCAGGAGTAAATGGACATGGGTTGGCATAACTGTCAGTAATGGTAACAGCGGTCTCCGTGCTCAGGTTATAGCAGCCCAACAATATTGACTGGTCTATCGTAAGGCTGCCAGTGGCACCAACGGTGCCGCCCGACTCACTAATATTACCCGTCACTATAGAGCTATTATCAACCTCTATAGTATTGCCATGACTGCCACCAAGTATGTTGCCTTCGATAACAGAATGGTTGCTGACAGTTACAGAAGGGGTGACGAGGTTCTGCGAGACATCTATGTTCCCATGAACATTGGAACCAGAGTCTACAGTGACGGTATTACCTGTGTTTGTACTATCGTAGAACTGAGAACCAATGTTTACTCCCATAAGGCTGCAATTATTCATCGTAATATGGTTGTCGTTGGGGTATCTGGAGGAAATAGAGCAATCTCCAAGGCTGCAATTGTTCATCGTAATAGTGTTGTCGTAGGATGATGAATCTAAGGCGGAGGAAATAGAGCAATCTCCAAGGCTGCAATTGGTCATCATAATAGTGTTGGAGTTGGAGTAGAAGGAGAAGGAGGAAATATAGCAATCTCCAAGGCTGCAATTGGTCATCGTAATATGGTTGTCGAAGGAACCTAAGGAGGAGGAAAAAGAGCAATCCCCAAGGCTGCAATTGGTCATCGTAATATAGTTGCCGAAGGAATCTAAGGAGGAGGAGTAAATAGAGCAATCTCCAAGGCTGCAATTGGTCATCGTAATATAGTTGGAATTTGAGTAGTAGGAGGAGGAAATAGAGCAATCTCCAAGGCTGCAATTGGTCATCGTAATAGTGTTGTTGTAGGAGTCGCCTGAGGTGGATGAGATGGTTACAGTGCCACCTATGGCAATGTTGCTGACATCGATGAGATAATTGCTGCTATTCGAAGGGTCACCATTGCCTATGGATCCAGTTATTGTGCCACCAGCGCCACCAGTACTGGTAATGTAGACAGTGTGCGAACTTGAATTATTGCCAGTAAGATAAATATTGCCTTGCAGTGTATACCCCTGAAGATCAATAAGAATATCCCCACTCAAGCTACCTGTATTAATAGTAATATCACACGTAATATCATGCTGAAACACATAGCAGGTTGCTGAGTTAATGGGTAACGGACTTGCACAGCCAGTTACCAGGTACGTATTGCCCACCGTGCACGATGGTATCCCCCGTGTGCCAACGCCTAGCAAACTATCACTAACAGGGCCTAATCCTGCTAAATCTTCCAGCGTTACTGGCCCGATAGGGCCGACAGGGCCACGGGAGCCAACAGCGGCTTCTTGCGGCTGCATACGCATGCGCCCATGCACATGTTCGCATGCACCCACCTGTTCATGTCCCTGCACAGGCTCTTGCATAACTCCAGGTACTGCTCCGTTCGCCCCGAGTAGACCTGTCTTGCAGGTCGGATCGAGGGGTTGAACGGTCGCTTCTTGATCACCAGCAGCAGAAGCTGCGCTAGGACGCGAACGTTTTCTACCACCTGCCGTCAGCGAGTTGGTCCAAGGACCAGCTACAACGTTACCGTGAATATCCAGGTTTTTGAGCGTATATGCATTGCTCCCCTGCGCCGCAATGACGTCACCATCAATGGTGCCGCGAGGCTCAGAAAAGATCTCTACAGCACTGTTGCCGCCATCAAATGCAACATCGCCTTGTACCGTATACCCAGCAAGATCAATAGAAATACCCGTCGAGCCTGTGGCTATTTCGAGGCCACCGATATTACCCTGCAAGAAATATTCGAGATATGGACATGGCGCCTCGGGAACCGTTATGGTGCCCGCAGACCCTGTAATAGGGCACCTGCTCCAAGCTCTATCACCCGTAGCTCCTGTGCTGCCTGGATCACCAATATAACCAGTGGCTCCTGTTCCCCCTGTAGGTCCCGTTTGTCCAGTTACGCCAGTAACACCTGTTATGCCTCTATATCCCGTTAATCCTGTTGTGCCAGTCACACCACGTGGTCCCCTTGGTCCAATAGGACCACGTGGACCTCTTGGCCCTGTCGGTGAGCAACAAGGTCCTGTTGGCCCCGTTGCGCCAGTTGCGCCAGTAGGGCCTTGTGGGCCAGTAGCGCCACGGCGCCCAGGACGTGTACAACAACAATTTCTTGCACAGCGGCCTCGATAATGGCCGGCACCTAGGGTACTCTGATCGGTACCATGTTGGTCATCAAGAAGAGCCATACCCCATAACGGCATAGCAATCATAAGCATTGTGACATATGCAACTTTACACGATGCTCCCATATGAGCACTCCTTCTTTACGTTACGACAGTACTCTAACCTACTCGGCTTCATGCCAGTGCTGTATGGGATTAAGCCTAGCGTTGCGCTCCTGCATAACGCAAGAATTCTTTCACCTTCTTTTACTGACGGACAACTTGAAGCTACTCAAATTTCTTTTATTTCAACATGTGCTCGATATCGTGTGCTGCTGTACTCACTGTTGGCAGGCATGCTGTTGGCGAGCTCTAAGCTCTACCCGTTTATCAGATGGCCTTGGCAAGTACTGCGTGCTCATACCTTATGGTTAAGGTTTGGGATAGGGCAATTTTGCCCTATCCCGATAAAAGTATCTTCTATACCGAAAATGTTGCTGTACCTAGGTTTGTACGATTCTATAGAGGCTTTACCCATAGTGCGTAACTCCTGTTATTATATGATACATTAACGCTTATGGTATTGAATAAAGATTATTTTAACCCGTTCGTCCTGAAACAGGAATGTTCTGTGCCAACATGAAAAGTGCGTTATAAGCTGAGCAAACTTGTACTGAAAATCCGTTCGTGCCTGCCTCAGGACGAACGGATTGATTGATGCATGTTTTTGGTAGAGCTTGTTTGGCTTATGGTTCATCTGAAGTGTGCCAGGAGCAGGAGCGTACTACCACCCCTGGCACAGGTCTTTTAACGAGTTGTAACTAACTGTTACGGTAATGTCACGTTCACCACGGGATGCTGTGGCATATCACTGAGTTCAGCCCAATGGCCAGTTGCCGATAATGGTCCCATATTGTCATAATTTGTACCATTATTGGCGACAGTATTATTGACGAATACGGCATTATCCTGCCCAGAACCAATACACCCAATCAGATTATTCAGCACAACATTATTCGCGATAATATACTCACCCGTAACAGGTGAACCACTTTGCACAAGAATACCAACGGTGCCTGTTGTTGCACTTTCTGTTGTGCCATCAATAGTATAACGCTGAATGACTGACTGCGGGCCTGTTATTACAGATGAGCTTCCTATTACCTCGATGCCACTACCTGTAGGACCAGGCATGGTGACGCGCGAGCCGTTGAGCATGTTGTTACTCGAACCCTCGATCAGGATACCAAATGCTTGATTCCCCTCGGCAACAATATTATTAAGAGCATTATTGTTGCACTCGGACATCATTCTGATACCAGCCTGTTGGCCGTTACGCACGGTACTATCAGCGAGCGTATTGTTCGAACACTGTACCAGATTGATTCCATCTTGCATGCTGTTGAGGGTGATATCATGTATTGCGAGGCCTGTTGAGCTGTTGGCAACGATGCCGTTCGCCCCCGTTGCTTGTGTTGGATTATCGATTATCAGGTTGCTGAGAACATAGCCACTCTTATTCGAACCGAGATTAACGCCATTAAGAATAGTGCTATTGTCGAGTGAGCATTGGTCAATGTTATCGCCAACATAGGCGCCGTTGCCGATGACAGAGTTATTGACGTTGAACGTTGTTGGTTGTGCATTGCCAGCGGTTGCGTGAACACAGAGTATGCCTGAGGCATTGACGCATGCGAGACAACTGTCATCGTGTAACGTGCTGACTATGTTGCCGTCTACAGTAACGTTACGCATCCTGATGCGATTATCACCAGGGGTAAACGGACATGAGTTGGCATAACTGTCAGTAATGGTGACCGCATTGGTCCCCGTGCTCAGATTATAGCAGCCTAAGAGTATTGCTTTATCCATCAAAAATGCATTGATGCAATTGGTGCAGCTTGGTCCTGTATTACTAACGAGACACCCAGTACAGCCGGTACACTGTGTTGCAGGACCCGCTTGAACGCTGCCGGATACGATAGAGTCGTTATCGATCGTTATCGTATTGCCGCAGCTTCCGCCAAGTATGTTGCCTTCAACAACTGAACGGTTGCTGATCGTTATGGTTGGGCTAATGAGGCCCTGCGAGACATCTATGTTCCCATGAACATTAGAGCCAGAGTCTACAGTGACGGTATTGCCTGTGTTTGCACTATTATAGGCCTGAGAACCAATGCTTACTTCCATAAGGCTGCAATTGGTCATGGTAATAGTATTGGAGTAGGAGGAGGTGATAGAGGAAATATAGCAATCTCCAAGGCTGCAATTGGTCATCGTAATATGGTTTTGGAAGATGTAGGCGTAGGGGGAGGTGATAGGGGAAATATAGCAATCTCCAAGGCTGCAATTGATCATTGTAATTTGGTTTTGGTAGATGTAGGCGTAGGGGGAGGAGAAGGAAATAGAGCAATCTAAAAGGCTGCAATTGATCATTGTAATTTGGTTTTGGTGGATGTAGGCGTAGGGGGAGGAGAAGGAAATAGAGCAATCTAAAAGGCTGCAATTGGTCATGGTAATATGGTTGAAATATGAGTTGGATCCGCCGGTGGAGGAGAAGGAAATAGAGCAATCTCCAAGGCTGCAATTGGTCATCGTAATAATGTTGTCGTTGGAGTTGCCTGTGGTGGAGGTGGTGGAAATAGAGCAATCTCCAAGACTGCAATTGGTCATGGTAATATGGTTGCCGTTGGAGGAGGATTCGCCGGTGGAGGAGGAAGAAATAGAGCAATCTCCAAGGCTGCAATTAGTCATGGTAATAATGTTGTTGTTGGAGTTCCCTGTGGTGGATGATATGGTTACAGTGCCACCTATGGCAATGTTGCTGACATCGATGAGATAATTGCTGCCTATCGTAGGGTCACCATTTTTTATGGATCCAGTTATTGTGCCACCAACGCCACCGGTACTGGTAATGTAGACAGTGTACAAATTTATTGAGTTATCGCCAGTAAGAAAAATATTGCCTTGCAGTGTATACCCCTGAAGATCGATAAGAATATCCCCACTCAAGCTACCTGTATCAATAGTAATATCACACGTAATATCCTGCTGAAACACATAGCAGGTTGCTGAGTCAATTGGAAACGACGGCGGTACGGGACAGCCAGTTACCAGATATGTGTTGCCCCCCGTGCACGACGGTATGCCCCTGGTCACAATACCCAGTAAGCTATCACTGACAGTATCGAGTTTTGCTAAATCTTCCAGCGTCATTGGACCAGTGCGGCCGATGGGGCCACGGACGCCTTGCATCGCCTGCATAGGCGTTCTGAACATGCCTGTAGGGCCTGTGCTATACGAATCAATCCAAGGTGCGTCAAGCACATGACCTTTAATGCGAAGATTCTCGATGCTCAATGAATTGCTACCGGTGGCCGCTATAACGCTGCCATTGATAACTCCCTGTGCATCTGAATAGAGTGCTATATTCTCGTTATTACCGCCGAGGGTTACATCACCATCAATCGTATGTCCTGCGAAATTGATACCACGGCCACTTAAGCTTGGCGTGAAATAAAGCCCGCCAATATCTCCTGCCAAGGTATATTGAGAACAGTTGCAATCAAGATTGTCATTGCCACAATAAGGGATCGTGACCGTCGTCGTACCGCCTGGAATCAGGCAATACCCCAGTCCAGCTGGGCCTGTTGGACCTGTTACGCCAGTGACTCCTGTTGGTCCTGTTGTCCCAATAGCTCCTTGAGGACCTTGTGGCCCACGATGTCCCGTAACACCACGATCACCTGTTGGTCCCGTTGGGCCAGTTTCGCCCTGAGGGCCAAGCGGCCCAGCAAATCCCGTTAACCCAGCAGGTCCCGTAGGGCCAGTACAACGTGACCCCGTCGGCCCCGTAGCGCCAATGGCACCAGCAGCGCCAGCTAGCCCTGTCCTGCCTGTTGCGCCAGTTTGTCCTCGACGGCCGCAGAAGCACGGCTTATACTGGCGTGAGAGAACGCCGCGCGTGACAAGATCATCAAGATTGCTGGCACGCAACTCGCTTGTCAAGCAGACTAGTAGCATGCTATATGCTATGCCCAATGCTCTATATAATCCCATACTTATTCCCTTCATAAAGTGTAGCTTCATCATAATCACACCGTTACGTACATGGCAGCTGGGGGCAAGATGCCCCCAACTACAGTTTAAGCTTATTGGATAATAACGTTCGAGCCTGGTGTTAGCGGCGAGCCGCTGAGATTCGACCAGTGCGTTGGTCCCGAGAGTGGCCCCATATTGGCATAGGCGCTGGTATTGTTATTCGAGAGATTGTTCGCGAAGATCACATTGTCCTGGCCAGAGCCAACAAAGCCAGTGAGGTTAAGTGATACGGTATTGTTCTTGACGATATACTCGCCTGTGAGCGCCAAGTTACTGTTTGCCAGGATGCCTATCGTGCCAGTCGCAGTGCTGACTTGTGTGCCTACTACCAAGAAGTTCGAGACGACCGATTGTAACCCTGTGCAGCCTGCCGTCTGCGGACAGGTCTGATGACCCATAAGCTGGATGCCACAGCCTGTTGGCCCAGGCATCGTAATAAGCGAGCCGTTTAAAATATTATTGCTTGAGCCACCGGCAAAGATCCCAAACACCTGGTTGCCTCGTGCTACCGTATCAGTTATCTGATTATTATTACTGTCGGACATCAAGCGTATACCAGCCTGTTGGTTAGTATCAACGGTGATATCAGCAAGATTATTGTTGGAACAGCTGGTCAACTGAACACCGTCTTGCATGTTGCGGATCGTGAGATCGGCCAACGAGAGACCGGTTGAGTTATAGGCGACAACGCCGTTGGGTCCCGTAGCCTGCGTTGGATTATCGATGATAATATTACTTAATCTATAGGCAGTTTTCTGTGAGCCAAGATTAATGCCATTATAAACAGTACTATCTGCTATCGAGCACCTGTCGATGCCAGTGCCTAAATAAACGCTATTCTCGATCTTCGAACTGTTGATATATACGCTTACCGGAGCGTTATTGCTTTGTTGGCCATCGGCGCAGAACATGCCGGAGGCGTGGACGCATGCGAAACTATTGTCATCGGTAAGGTGCAGAACAATATTGCCATCGACTGCAACGTCCTGCATGGTTACGTTGTTCGTACCAGGAGTAAATGGACATGGGTTGGCATAACTGTCAGTAATGGTAACAGCGGTCTCCGTGCTCAGGTTATAGCAGCCCAACAATATTGACTGGTCTATCGTAAGGCTGCCAGTGGCACCAACGGTGCCGCCCGACTCACTAATATTACCCGTCACTATAGAGCTATTATCAACCTCTATAGTATTGCCATGACTGCCGCCAAGTATGTTGCCTTCAACAACTGAACGGTTGCTGATCGTTATGGTTGGGCTAATGAGGCCCTGCGAGACATCTATGTTCCCATGAACATTAGAGCCAGAGTCTACAGTGACGGTATTGCCTGTGTTTGCACTATTATAGGCCTGAGAACCAATGTTTACTCCCATAAGGCTGCAATTATTCATCGTAATATGGTTGTCGTTGGGGTATCTGGAGGAAATAGAGCAATCTCCAAGGCTGCAATTGTTCATCGTAATAGTGTTGTCGTAGGATGATGAATCTAAGGCGGAGGAAATAGAGCAATCTCCAAGGCTGCAATTGGTCATCATAATAGTGTTGGAGTTGGAGTAGAAGGAGAAGGAGGAAATATAGCAATCTCCAAGGCTGCAATTGGTCATCGTAATATGGTTGTCGAAGGAACCTAAGGAGGAGGAAAAAGAGCAATCCCCAAGGCTGCAATTGGTCATCGTAATATAGTTGCCGAAGGAATCTAAGGAGGAGGAGTAAATAGAGCAATCTCCAAGGCTGCAATTGGTCATCGTAATATAGTTGGAATTTGAGTAGTAGGAGGAGGAAATAGAGCAATCTCCAAGGCTGCAATTGGTCATCGTAATAGTGTTGTTGTAGGAGTCGCCTGAGGTGGATGAGATGGTTACAGTGCCACCTATGGCAATGTTGCTGACATCGATGAGATAATTGCTGCTATTCGAAGGGTCACCATTGCCTATGGATCCAGTTATTGTGCCACCAGCGCCACCAGTACTGGTAATGTAGACAGTGTACAAATTTGTTGAGTTATCGCCAGTAAGAAAAATATTGCCATTTAGTGTATGTCCTTGAAGATCGATAACCACGTCGCCAGCTATGCTATCAGTCTCAATGGTTATATCACCATTGCCTAAATCACTGTCAAGATAAAAACAGTTAACACTTCCGGTAGCATTGCCTACGTTGATTGGGAAAGGCACGCTTGGTATAAGAGTTGGCGCCACCGGGCACGATGGTATTCCCCGTGTGCCAACGCCTAGCAAACTATCACCAACAGGGCCTAATCTTGCTAAATCTTCTAGTGTTACTGGTCCGATAGGGCCGACGGGGCCACGAGCGCCAGCAGTGGTTTCTTGCGGCTGCGCACGCATGCGCCCATGCATATGTTCGCATGCACCCACCTGTTCATGCCCCTGCACAGGCTCTTGCATAACTCCAGGTACCGCTCCGTTCGCCCCGAGTAGACCTGTCTTGCAGGTCGGATCGAGGGGTTGAACGGTCGCTTCTTGATCACCAGCAGCAGAAGCTGCGCTAGGACGCGAACGTTTTCTACCACCTGCCGTCAGCGAGTTGGTCCAAGGACCAGCTGCAACGTTACCGTGAATATCCAGATTTTTGAGCGTATATGCATTGCTCCCCTGCGCCGCAATGACGTCACCATCAATGGTGCCGCGAGGCTCAGAAAAGATCTTTACAGCGCTGTTGCCGCCATCAAATGCAACATCGCCTTGTACCGTATACCCAGCAAGATCAATAGAAATACCCGTCGAGCCTGTGGCTATTTCGAGGCCACCGATATTACCCTGCAAGAAATATTCGAGATATGGACATGGTGCCTCGGGAACCGTTATGGTGCCTGCAGACCCTGTAATAGGGCACCTGCTCCAAGCTCTATCACCCGTAGCTCCTGTGCTGCCTGGATCGCCAATATAACCAGTGGTTCCTGTTCCCCCTGTTGGCCCCGTTTGTCCAGTTACGCCAGTAGGGCCTGTTATGCCTCTATATCCCGTTAATCCTATTGCACCAATCACACCCCTTGGTCCCCTTGGTCCAATAGGACCACGTGGACCTCTTGGCCCTGTCGGTGAGCAACAAGGCCCTGTTGGCCCCGTTGCGCCAGTTGCGCCAGTAGGGCCTTGTGGGCCAGTAGCGCCACGGCGCCCAGGACGTGTACAACAACAATTTCTTGCACAGCGGCCTCGATAATGGCCGGCACCTAGGGTACTCTGATCGGTACCATGTTGGTCATCAAGAAGAGCCATACCCCATAACGGCATAGCAATCATAAGCATTGTGACATATGCAACTTTACCCGATGCTCCCATATGAGCACTCCTTCTTTACGTTACGACAGTACTTTAACCTACTCGGCTGCATGCCAGTGCTGTATGGGATTAAGCCTAGCGTTGCGCTCCTGCATAACGCAAGTTTTCTTTCACCTTCTTTTACTGACGGACGATTTGAAGCTACTCAAATTTCTTTATCTCTTCAATATCTATTTCCACTATCTTGGCTATATCTTCCGGTGTCATACCGTTTTTGAGCATAGCTCCTATGATGTTCACCTGGGCTTCTGCTAGGCCCTCTGCCTTGCCTTTAGCTTCGCCCTCTGCTCTGCCTTTAGCTTCGCCTTCTGCTTTACCTTCTGCTTTGCCTTGCTCGTACATGGTTTTTTTGATGCTTGTAGCAACGCGAATACTATCCCAATATTTTTCTTCTGCTATGAGCTCAGCTTGGGTCCAATTACCCCGCTTCATAATATCAAACGCTTCATCGATTGCTGGTACTCTAGCTAATGAGCTAGGCTCTTCGTTAAGGTTAAAAGCATGTTTCATGAAATAGACCCATTTTTCAGCATCATTCGTAAGATCAGCAAGTTGTAACTTGAACTTTGGTAATTCAACAAAATGATATGACTCATGCTGAAGTACATGCTCATGGGTTGTTACTTCAAGAAGATAATGATGGGTAGTATAGTTGGAACTCTGGGAAAATTTAAAATTAAGAATACCAACAAAAATAACAGGTCTAAGTTTATCATAAGTATCACTACGACGAAGTTGGCGTGCAAGAGCATGTGCGACATAGAATTGTGCGCGTTGCGCATAATCTTTTTGGTGCATAACCTGCATCTCAACAATATAATGATGCTGCTGTTGATCGGTACAGCTGACATCGACGATAGAATGTTTTTCTAGAATGGTTTCGGGAAGATTATTAGGGTCATTAAGGGTGATACTGGTAATACGTTTGCCCTCGGGCAATGCAAGAATGCTATTGAGAAACGAGATCAAAATCTCAGGTTTTTCTTTATTGGCAAATAACTTTTTAAAGGCAATATCAGTTGTCGGGTCCATGAATACCATGATTATGCTCCTGTGTATAGAAAGTTGGCATGAGGCATCTATACTATAGCATATATGATAGCAATATTTTTGTACTAGATGAGAGAAAAGTTACAAGAGCATGGTTTGCTAATATGACGAGAAGGGGCTATGGAGTACCAGTTGTATAATATGTGCTCGATGTCGTGTGCTGCCGTACTCACTGTTGGCAGGCATGCTGTTGGCGAGCTCTAAGCTCTACCCGTTTATCAGATGGCCTTGGCAAGTACTGTATGTTCATACTTTATGGTTAGAGTTTGGTTTTGCCCTATCCCGATAAATGTATCTTCTATACCGAAAATGTTGCTGTACCTAGGTTTGTACGATTCTATAGAAGCTTTACCCATAGTGCGTAACTCCTGTTATTATATGATACATTAACGCTTATGGTATTGAATAAAGATTATTTTAACCCGTTCGTCCTGAAACAGGAATGTTCTGTGCC
This sequence comes from uncultured bacterium, assembly GCA_963715605.1. Lineage (GTDB taxonomy): Bacteria > Babelota > Babeliae > Babelales > Vermiphilaceae > JAKASV01. Next base: position 13,126 of record OY970257.1, read on the forward strand.
AACATGAAAAGTGCGTTATAAGCTGAGCAAACTTGTACTGAAAACCCGTTCGTGCCTGCCTCAGGATGAACGGATTGATTGACGTATATTTTTGGTAGAGCTTGTTTGTCTTATGGCTCATCCTTCGTGTCGGCACGGAGCGTGCCTGCCTCAGGACGAACGGATTGATTGACGTATGTTTTTGGTAGAGCTTGTTTGTCTTATGGCTCATCCTTCGTGTCGGCACGAAACGTGCCTGCCTCAGGACGAACGGGTTGATTGACGTATGTTTTTGGTAGAGCTTGTTTGTCTTATGGCTCATCCTTCGTGTCGGCACGGAGCGTGCCTGCCTCAGGACGAACGGGTTGATTGACGTATGTTTTTGGTAGAGCTTGTTTGTCTTATGGCTCATCCTTCGTGTCGGCACGAGGCGTGCCTGCCTCAGGACGAACGGATTGATTGACGTATGTTTTTGGTAGAGCTTGTTTGTCTTATGGCTCATCCTTCGTGTCGGCACGGAGCGTGCCTGCCTCAGGACGAACGGGTTGATTGATGTATATTTTTGGTAGAGCTTGTTTGTCTTATGGCTCATCCGTCGTGTCGGCACGAGCGTGCCTGCCTCAGGACGAACGGGTTGATTGATGTATATTTTTGGTAGAGCTTGTTTGTCTTATGGCTCATCCTTCGTGTCGGCACGGAGCGTGCCTGCCTCAGGACGAACGGATTGATTGATGCATGTTTTTGGTAGAGCTTGTTTGTCTTATGGCTCATCCTTCGTGTCGGCACGAGGCGTGCCTGCCTCAGGACGAACGGATTGATTGATGCATGTTTTTGGTAGAGCTTGTTTGTCTTATGGCTCATCCTTCGTGTCGGCACGGAGCGTGCCTGCCTCAGGACGAACGGGTTGATTGACGTATGTTTTTGGTAAAGTTTGCTTGGCTTATGGTTCATCTGAAGTGTGCCAGGAGCAGGAGCGTACTACCACCCCTGGCACAGGTACAGGTCTTTTAACGAGTTGTAACTAACTGTTACGGTAATGTCACGTTCACCACGGGATGCTGCGGCATGTCACTGAGTTCAGCCCAATGGCCAGTTGCCGATAATGGTCCCATATTGTCATAATTTGTACCATTATTGGCGACAGTATTATTGACGAATACGGCATTATCCTGCCCAGAACCAATACACCCAACCAGATTATTCTGCACAACATTATTCGCGATAATATACTCACCTGTAACAGGTGAACCACTTTGCACAAGAATACCAACGGTGCCTGTCGTTGCGCTTTCTGTTGTGCCATCAATAGTATAACGCTGAATGACTGACTGCGGGCCTGTTATTACAGATGAGCTTCCTATTACCTCGATGCCACTACCTGTAGGACCAGGCATGGTGACGCGCGAGCCGTTGAGCATGTTGTTACTCGAACCCTCGATCAGGATACCAAATGCTTGATTTCCCTCGGCAACAATATTATTAAGCGCATTATTGTTGCACTCGGACATCATTCTGATACCAGCCTGTTGGCCGTTGCGCACGGTACTATCAGCGAGCGTATTGTTCGAACACTGTACCAGATTGATCCCATCTTGCATGCTATTGAGGGTGATATCATGTATTGCTAGGCCTGTTGAGCTGTTGGCAACGATACCGTTCGCCCCCGTTGCTTGTGTTGGATTATCGATTATCAGGTTGCTGAGAACATAGCCACTCTTATTCGAACCGAGATTAACGCCATTGAGGATGGTGCTATTGTCGAGTGAGCATTGGTCAATGTTATCGCCAACATAGGCGCCGTTGCCGATGACAGAGTTATTGACGTTGAACGTTGTTGGTTGTGCATTGCCAGCGGTTGCGTGAACACAGAGTATGCCTGAGGCATTGACGCATGCGAGACAACTGTCATCGTGTAACGTGCTGACTATGTTGCCGTCTACAGCAACGTTACGCATCCTGATGCGGTTATCACCAGGGGTGAAGGGGCATGGGTTGGCATAGCTGTCAGTGATCGTGATTTGCTCGGGAGCAGCTACGTTATAGCAACCTAACAACACTGATTTGTCAATCGTAAGAGAATTACTGCCACCCAACTCACTAATATTGCCGGTCACTATAGAGCTATTATCAACCTCTATAGTATTGCCATTATTGCCGCCAAGTATATTGCCCTCAACAACTGAACGGTTGCTAATAGTTACAAAAGGGGTGTTGAGGCCCTGCGAGACATCTATGTTACCATGAACATTGGAACCAGAGTCTATGGTGATGGTATTACTTGTGTTGCCACTATCGTAGATCTGAGCAGTGATACTTGCTTCCACGAGGCTACAATTGGTCATGGTAATAGTATTGGAGTAGGGGTAGCGGGAGGAAATAAAGCAATCTCCAAGGCTGCAATTGGTCATCGTAATATAGTTGGAGTAGGTGACGTCGATGGAGGAAATAGAGCAATCTCCAAGGCTACAATTGGTCATGGTAATAGTGTTGGAGCGGGTGGCTGTGGCGGAGTAGGGGGAGAAGGAGGAAATATAACAATCTCTAAGGCTGCAATTGCTTATCGTAATAGTGTTGTTATAGGAGGTTTCCTCGGAGGAGAAGGAAATATAACAATCTCTAAGGCTGCAATTGCTTATCGTAATAGTGTTGTTATAGGAGGTTTCCTCGGAGGAGAAGGAAATATAACAATCTCTAAGGCTGCAATTGCTTATCGTAATAGTGTTGTTATAGGAGGTTTCCTCGGAGGAGGAAATATAACAATCTCTAAGGCTGCAATTGCTTATCGTAATAATGTTGTTATAGCTGTTGTCTGCGCTGTTTGTGATGTTTACAGCACCACCTATGGTAATGTTGCTGATATCGATGAGATATTGGCTAGAGAAGTGATCATTGCCTATGGATTCAGTTATTGTGCCGCCGGCGCCACCGGTACTGGTAATGTAGACAGTGAAACCGTTTGGATTATTGCCAGCAAGAAAAATGTTGCCATGCAGCGTATATCCCTGGAGATCGATAAGAATGTCACCAAGCAAAGCATTTGTTTGAATAGTAATATCACACGTAATATCCTGCTGAAACACATAACAGGTTGCTAAGCCAATGGGGAACGAGCCAGTGGCGCCGCCTGTACAGCCAGTTACTAGATATGTGTTGCCCCCCGTGCACGACGGTATGCCCCGGGTCACAATACCCAGTAAGCTATCACTGACAGTATCGAGTTTTGCTAAATCTTCCAGCATCATTGGACCAGTGCGGTCGATGGGGCCACGGACGCCTTGCATCGCCCGCATAGGCGTTCTGAACATGCCTGTAGGGCCTGTGCTATACGAATCAATCCAAGGTGCGTCAAGCACATGACCTTTAATGCGAAGATTCTCGATGCTCAATGAGTTGCTACCGGTGGCCGCTATAACGCTGCCATTGATAACTCCCTGTGCATCAGAATAGAGTGCTATATTCTCGTTATTACCGCCGAGGGTTACATCACCATCAATCGTATGTCCTGCGAAATTGATACCACGGCCACTTAAGCTTGGCGTGAAATAAAGCCCGCCAATATCTCCTGCCAGGGTATATTGAGAACAGTTGCAATCAAGATTGTCATTGCCACAATAGGGTATCGTGACCGTCGTCGTGCCACCTGGAATCATGCAGTACCCCAAGGGAACTGGGCCTGTTGGACCTGTTACACCAGTGACTCCTGTTGGTCCTGTTGTCCCTATAGCTCCTTGAGGACCTTGTGGCCCACGATGTCCCGTAACACCAGGATCACCTGTTGGTCCCGTTGGGCCAGTTTCGCCCCGAGGGCCAAGCGGCCCAGCAAATCCCGTTAACCCAGCAGGTCCCGTAGGGCCAGTACAACGTGACCTCGTCGGCCCCGTAGCGCCAATGGCACCAGCAGCGCCAGCTAGCCCTGTCCTGCCTGTTGCGCCAGTTTGTCCTCGACGGCCGCAGAAGCACGGCTTATACTGGCGTGAGAGAACGCCGCGCGTGACAAGATCATCAAGATTGCTGGCACGCAACTCGCTTGCTAAGCAGACTAGTAGCATGCTATATGCTATGCCCAATGCTCTATATAATCCCATACTTATTCCCTTCATAAAGTGTAGCTTCATCATAATCACACCGTTACGTACATGGCAGCTGGGGGCATCTTACCCCCAGCTACAGTATAAGCTTATTGGATAATAACGTTCGAGCCTGGTGTTAGCGGCGAGCCGCTGAGATTCGACCAGTGCGTTGATCCCGAGAGTGGCCCCATATTGGCATAGGCGCTGGTATTGTTATTCGAGAGATTGTTCGCAAAGATCACGTTGTCCTGGCCAGAGCCAACAAAGCCAGTGAGGTTAAGTGATACGGTATTGTTCTTGATGATATACTCGCCTGTGAGCGCCAAGTTACTGTTTGCCAGGATGCCTATCGTATCAGTCGCAGTGCTGACTTGTGTGCCTACTACCAAGAAGTTCGAGACGACCGATTGTAACCCTGTAACGCCGGAGCAACAAGCCATGCCGGTGCAGCCTGTAGGACCGGTCGTTTGCGGACAGGTCTGATGGCCCATAAGCTGGATGCCACAATTTGTTGGCCCAGGCATCGTAATAAGCGAGCCGTTTAAAATATTATTGCTTGAGCCACCGGCAAAGATCCCAAACACCTGGTTGCCTCGTGCTACCGTATCAGTTATCTGATTATTATTACTGTCGGACATCAAGCGTATACCAGCCTGTTGGTTAGCATCAACGGTGATATCAGCAAGATTATTGTTGGAACAACTGGTCAATTGAACACCGTCTTGCATGTTGCGGATCGTGAGATCGGCCAACGAGAGACCGGTTGAGTTATAGGCGACAACGCCGTTGGGTCCCGTAGCCTGCGTTGGATTATCGATGATAATATTACTTAATCTATAGGCAGTTTTCTGTGAGCCAAGATTAATGCCATTATAAACAGTACTATCTGCTATCGAGCACCTGTCGATGCCAGTGCCTAAATAAACGCTATTCTCGATCTTCGAACTGTTGATATATACGCTTACCGGAGCGTTATTGCTTTGTTGGCCATCGGCGCAGAACATGCCGGAGGCGTGGACGCATGCGAAACTATTGTCATCGGTAAGGTGCAGAACAATATTGCCATCGACTGCAACGTCCTGCATGGTTACGTTGTTCGTACCAGGAGTAAATGGACATGGGTTGGCATAACTGTCAGTAATGGTAACAGCGGTCTCCGTGCTCAGGTTATAGCAGCCCAACAATATTGACTGGTCTATCGTAAGGCTGCCAGTGGCACCAACGGTGCCGCCCGACTCACTAATATTACCCGTCACTATAGAGCTATTATCAACCTCTATAGTATTGCCATGACTGCCGCCAAGTATATTGCCCTCAACAACGGAATAATTGCTAACAGTTACAGAAGGAATGGCGAGGCCCTGTGATACATCTATATTCCCATGAACATTGGAGCCGAAGTCTACAATGACGGTATTACCTGTGTTTATACTATCGTAGAACTGAGAACCAATGTTTACTCCCATAAGGCTGCAATTATTCATCGTAATATGGTTGGAGTAGACGTATGAGGAGGAGGAAATAGAGCAATCTCCAAGGCTGCAATTGTTCATTGTAATAGTGTTGTCGTTGGTTCCTGCTGCTACTGCGGGGAAGTAGGGAATAGAGCAATCTTCAAGGCTGCAATTGTTCATCGTAATATGGTTGTCGTAGGTGGCGGAGTGGATGGAGGAAATAGAGCAATCTCCAAGGCTGCAATTGTTCATCGTAATAGTGTTGGAGAAGGAGGAGGAGGAGTAAATAAAGCAATCTCCAAGGCTGCAATTGGTCATCGTAATATAGTTGGAATTTGAGTAGGAGGAGGAGGAAATAGAGCAATCTCCAAGGCTGCAATTGGTCATCGTAATAGTGTTGTTGTAGGAGTCGCCTGAGGTGGATGAGATGGTTACAGTGCCACCTATGGCAATGTTGCTGACATCGATGAGATAATTGCTGCCTATCGTAGGATCACCATTGCCTATGGATCCAGTTATTGTGCCACCAGCGCCACCAGTACTGGTAATGTAGACAGTGTGCGAACTTGAATTATTGCCAGTAAGATAAATATTGCCTTGCAGTGTATACCCCTGAAGATCAATAAGAATATCCCCACTCAAGCTACCTGTATTAATAGTAATATCACACGTAATATCATGCTGAAACACATAGCAGGTTGCTGAGTTAATGGGTAACGGACTTGCACAGCCAGTTACCAGGTACGTATTGCCCACCGTGCACGATGGTATCCCCCGTGTGCCAACGCCTAGCAAACTATCACTAACAGGGCCTAATCCTGCTAAATCTTCTAGTGTTACTGGTCCGATAGGGCCGACGGGGCCACGAGAGCCAACAGCGGCTTCTTGCGGCTGCGCACGCATGCGCCCATGCATATGTTCGCATGCACCCACCTGTTCATGTCCCTGCACAGGCTCTTGCATAACTCCAGGTACTGCTCCGTTCGCCCCGAGTAGACCTGTCTTGCAGGTCGGATCGAGGGGTTGAACGGTCGCTTCTTGATCACCAGCAGCAGAAGCTGCGCTAGGACGCGAACGTTTTCTACCACCTGCCGTCAGCGAGTTGGTCCAAGGACCAGCTGCAACGTTACCGTGAATATCCAGATTTTTGAGCGTATATGCATTGCTCCCCTGCGCCGCAATGACGTCACCATCAATGGTGCCGCGAGGCTCAGAAAAGATCTTTACAGCGCTGTTGCCGCCATCAAATGCAACATCGCCTTGTACCGTATACCCAGCAAGATCAATAGAAATACCCGTCGAGCCTGTGGCTATTTCGAGGCCACCGATATTACCCTGCAAGAAATATTCCAGATATGGACATGGCGCCTCGGGAACCGTTATGGTACCTGCAGACCCTGTAATAGGGCACCTGCTCCAAGCTCTATCACCCGTAGCTCCTGTGCTGCCTGGATCGCCAATATAACCAGTGGCTCCTGTTCCCCCTGTAGGCCCCGTTTGTCCAGTTACGCCAGTAACACCTGTTATGCCTCTATATCCCATTAATCCTATTGCACCAGTCACACCCCTTGGTCCCCTTGGTCCAATAGGACCACGTGGCCCTCTTGGCCCTGTCGGTGAGCAACAAGGTCCTGTTGGCCCCGTTGCCCCCGTTGCGCCAGTAGGGCCTTGTGGGCCAGTAGCGCCACGGCGCCCAGGACGTGTACAACAACAATTTCGTGCACAGCGGCCTCGATAATGGCCGGCACCTAGGGTACTCTGATCGGTACCATGTTGGTCATCAAGAAGAGCCATACCCCATAACGGCATAGCAATCATAAGCATTGTGACATATGCAACTTTACCCGATGCTCCCATATGAGCACTCCTTCTTTACGTTACGACAGTACTTTAACCTACTCGGCTGCATGCCAGTGCTGTATGGGATTAAGCCTAGCGTTGCGCTCCTGCATAACGCAAGAATTTTTTACTAGTATTACCTGCCGAAGAATGTACAGCTGTTCGAGTTTTGTATCTCGTCGCTATCGAAGGCTTGCTCGTATTAAAAACTGACTATATGGGGAAGTTTTTATGGGGTTATGAGCATACAATATAAGACGCCAACAGCAAGCGTTGCCGTGGTGACTATGGATCCTAGTTTGCTGCAGTAACCATCTATCTCTTCTTCATCATCATCGTCTTCTCGGTGTTGCATGACTGCAAGAAGACGCGATGGTCCTGGTTGGTCCTGCCTCATGGTAAGAACTTCAGGTTGTTCTTGCATAGTAAGTGGTGATTCGTCTCGTGGAACAACAACCATGTGCATGAAGTTTTCTCGTGGATTATATTCGTTGAGAAATGACCAGTCATCCTCGAGCATGGCATTGCTTGCATAGGGTGTCATGCTGAGGCTAGTTAGCGCGGCAAGGCAAAAGTGTTTTCGTGTCATGTTTGTGGCTCCTCATTACTATTCATTGTTGATCAACATATCTCGTTTGGTACTGTTTACTACCATGCAATGCCAACTAAACTGTGGCATACTATTAGTATGCATGAATTTTGCATTTGGTGTACTTTATTGTTGTAGGTGCATAATAATGCAGGCTGGTATAGTACTGTGTTTGGCATCTACGGCAAGCTTCAATGGTGTGTTCAGTCCTTCGAGATGCTCGCGATGCAGGGCGAATGAGTTGTTTTTGGTAGAGTTTGCTTAGCTGAGGGCTCATCCTTCGTGTCGGCACGAAGCGTGCCTGCCTCAGGACGAACGGGTTAATTATATGTCCGAGTCTTAACAGCACATGTTGCTGTACGTAGGTTCGCATGATTCTATCGAGACTTCACTTATATGGCGTAGCGCCTGTTATAAAGACAAGTTAATTCTTATGACATTAAGTGGAGATTGTTTTAACGCGTCGTGCTGGTTATGAAAAGTGTGTTACAAACTATACCGAGAACCCGTTCGTCCTGATTTGGGCGCGTTTACACTGACATGCATGGTATGCTGTAAGCTGAGTAAGCTTGCACGGAAAACCCGTTCGTCCTGATTCGGGCGCGTTTACACCGACATGAGAGGTATGCTGTAAGCTAAGCAAGCTTGCATGGAAAACCCGTTAGTCCTGATTTGGGCGCGTTTACACTGACATGCATGGTATGCTGTAAGCTGAGTAAGCTTGCACGGAAAACCCGTTAGTCCTGATTCGGGCGCGTTTACACTGACATGCATGGTATGCTGTAAGCTGAGTAAGCTTGCACGGAAAACCCGTTCGTCCTGAGGCAGGCACGTTTCGTGCCGACACGAAGGATGAACACCCATCAGCATGGGATAATGCCCCCTGCCGGTGGTAGGGGGCACTGTTTTTAGTGCAGGTCAAGCTCTCGTATGCTGCTAGACCTGTCTTTGAGTTGTATTGATTGCTATTGTCGCCATGTCATTAGCGTCTACTTTTGACTCCATGGCTTTTGGCATGAGTAGCGGTATGGGTAGGGGTAGTCTTAGCAGCAGCAGTTGTATCGACTGGTGCAGTTGCTGCACCAGCTGCGGTTGTGGCAGGCGCAGTTGCTGTGGTAGCGGCAGTCGTGCTGACGGGTGTAGTTGCTGCTGTAGTTGTACCAGCAGCTACAGCAGGGGCAGGGGGAGTTGGTATAGACTTGGCTTGGACCTCGTCCTGAGCCTTATTCGCCGCTATTTCGTCGGCGGTGGCTACATGATCATCAACCTCGCTGCGTCCATATATGAAATCACCCAGCTTCGAGAGATCCGACTGAAGGCCTACCGAGTAATCTGTATGATCTTCGCACGGAGTACCTTTGGAACTACTATGGAAATATTTGTTAGTTTTTGGATCAATCACCGGAAGCTTACGAAATTTCTCTGCCATGTCTTGAGGTAACGTATCGCGTGGCTGTATAGCAAAGATATTAATACCCTGAACACAACAGGCGGCGCCGGCTGGTGAATATGGCCTATATGAGATAAAATTGTCACCATACGCATTACTATTTTTATCGCTAGTAGGCAGCATTGGTTTTAAAGCTTCATTGCGGTCATTATCAACTCGTGTGACACTCTTGATATATCCGTAACCGGTTTCAACGAAGAACTTATGGCCCCAATTCAGCCCTAGAAGGTCATATTCTAACGTAAAACTTGCCACGTCTTTGAGAAATCGATCTCCAAAGGTAACACGGTTATCCCAACCATAAGAGCCGATAGTAGCGAAGGCTGCTATGGCAGTAAGGTTTAACAGTAACTTATTCATAACTAATCTCCTTTTAATAACTATAAACACTGTGTATAACTAACTCACTCTCTTATACTTAATCTCCTTAATCTCTCTCGTACAGCAACCCGTTCGTCCTGATTCGTGCGCGTTTATACCGACATGCATGGTATGCTGTAAGCTGAGCAAGCTTGCACGGAAAACCCGTTCGTCCTGAGGCAGGCACGCTTCGTGCCGACACGAAGGATGAACACCCATCAGCATGGGATAATGCCCCTTGCCTTTTTAGGTGGTGGTAGGAGGCACTGTTTTTAGTGCAGGTCAAGCTCTCGTATACTGCTAGACCTGTCTTTGAGTTGTATTGATCGCTATTGTCGCCATGTCATTAGCGTCTACTTTTGACTCCATGGCTTTTGGCATGAGTAGGTGTAATTGTAGCAGTAGTGCTTGGGGTAATTGTAGCAGTGGTAGTTGTAGCGGCAGGCGTAGTTACAGCTGTAGGTGTACCAGCAGCTAAGGCAGGAGCAGGGGGAGTTGGTATAGGCTTGGCTTGGACCTCGTCCTGAGCCTTATTTGCCGCTAATGTAGCCGCATCAGCTTCTTGATCATCAACATCTTTGTGATCAGGAGAAAAATCACCCATTCTAGAAAAATCCGAATGAAATCCTATCCTGAAATCTGTATGATCCCCGCATAGATTCTTACCTTTGAGAGGCTGAATAAAAGGAGTGATTAATTCGCGAATTTTAGTAACAGCTGCAGTTGATGTATCGCGCGGAACTATATCACTGATAATGATTCGTGCAACACATAAGCCGGGGGTTCTCCATGAAATGTAATTGTCGGTATACCCACTTTTATTCGGATCATCACCGGTCGTTATGAGTTGTAGTGGTTTAGCCTGTACACTATCAGTCCTGGTGACTGACTTGATGTACCCATAGCCCGTTGCAACTGTGAATTTGTAAGGAGTCAATGCAGCGAGGGTATGGATTAAGCAAGTGAATGACTGAACATTTTTGAGAAATCGGTCTCCAAAAGTAACACGGGTGTCGTAACCGTGACAGCCTATAGCAGCGAAACCTGCTATGGCAAATAGGTTTAGCAGTAACTTATTCATAACTAATCTCCTTTTAATAACTATAAATACTGTGTATAACTAACTCACTCTCTTATACTTAATCTCCTTAATCTCTCTCGTACATCAACCCGTTCGTCCTGATTCGGGCGCGTTTACACCGACATGCATGGTATGCTGTAAGTTGAGCAAGCTTGCACGGAAAACCCGTTCGTCCTGAGGCAGGCACGCTTCGTGCCGACACGAAGGATGAACACCCAGTCAACCCTGCATCTCAATCATGACTGTACGTAGATTAAAAATAAAAATAATATAATATACTATTAGTATAAAAAAAATTAGAAAAGTAAGTCAATAGTTTCTTTAATCAACCTGTTCGTCCTGAGCTTCTCACGCACGAAGGTAAAGCCTTAGCTGTACCTGCAAATAAATTTAATCAATTCTCTGTGAACGTACTTGGAATGGCGAGCTTTGCGAGTGTCACGAGGGGTTGAACGGTTACCTCTTTTTCTTTGCCAATGCACTCAGTAAAGACCAATTTTCATTGATAAGAGCCTGCTTTTTTGCACGACTCCATTTTTTAATGTGTCGCTCAGCCTCTATGGCCTCATCTCTCGATGAAAATGTTGTGCTATACACCAAAATAATCGGCAATCTTGTACTTGTAAACCCATCACATTCACCCGATTGATGCTCAGCAAGCCTCTTTTCCAAGTCATCTGTATGCCCGGTATAAAAAGTTCCGTCCGAGCATTGTACAATATAAACGTAAAAGTGTTTCTTATTTTTCTTTGGTGTTCAACCCCTCGATCCGCCCTGCAAAGCAGGTCTACTCGGGGCGAACGGATTAAATAAATCTTTTCCGGACTTATCGCATATATTTCTGCTCATGTGCTGAGTAAGGCCCAACATCTTAATAGATAAATTATGCGAGTTGTTGTTGACGCAATTAGGCATCAGCTAACTCATCTTCAGGAGCTTCTGGGGCAGCTACTCCCTCCAATGCTGGTATTGCTAGTGCCACTGTTTCTTGTTCTTCATCAAATGCTGCGCATATATGCCTTAGACCTGCAAGGGACCTTCGTAATTGTGTAGGTGCAAATCTATTGCGGCGTATATCAAGCAACGTAAGTCGCGTGAGATGTCTGAAGATGTCGCTCGGAAGCTCAGTAAGCATATTGAACGATAGATCAAGATTTTTTAGGTTCTTAGTGCTACGCAAGAGACCAGCTGGCAACTGTCTTAGTTGGCAGTGACTTAGGTCAAGTTTCTTGAGATTGATCAAACCAAGCAACGCATCTTCTGGTAGTTCCTCAAGAGGACAGCATCCAATACTTAACGTGCGAAGGCTAGTGAGATTGCGCAGTGCCATGGTAGGAAATTCTGTGAACGCATTTTCACTTACATCGAGAGTTTTTAGTTTTGTAAGCCCAGAGAAAATTTCTTGTGGAAGTTCAGCAATACTTTGACAACCATGCACACGAAGAGTCTTTAATGCGTGGAGATTCTTAAAAAGATCCTTATCTAATGTTTCCATATCGCAGATACTTAAATCAAGTACTTGCAGCGCACGGAGATCTTGAAAAAGTCTTGGTCGTGGTGCTTGTATATAGTTGAATCCAAGGACAAGTCTTTTGAGCTTTTTTAATGTATCAAATATGGTATCAGGCAAGCTGTCGTCATCTAGGTGACAGCCATAAAGAACGAGGTCTTGCAGGTTGGTAAGGCCGTTCAAAACAACAGGTGCTTTGTGGTTTGGATCGCCCATCGTATCACCAAGCGCCGCATCTAACGTTAAGCAGGTAAGTTTTGTGAGGCCTTTAAAAGTGTCACCACATAAGCTGTCTATATCGTTGCGGGTAAGATCTATTTCTTCGAGATCGTGCATGCCAGCAAAAATACTTGGATCAACTTTTTCTAAGCCGATTTCTCGAGCGCGCAACCGTACAAAAGAGCAGTTGCTGTCTACTATGGTACGATGTATAGTATGCATAAAGTTAGCGAAAACATCGGGTGCTAGTAGCCTAAGGTCTTCTATGCCGCTGAGATCGATGCCGACATGGCAACCTGTCTTGCCGCTGAGCTCTGCTCTGAGCTGTGTATAGAATTGCTGTGCAAAAACGTCGAACTCGCTTGCATCATCGAAGTCGGGCCTGATAACAATTGGTTGCCCATATGTTTCGCGGTATCGCACAAGGGCATTCCTGATGACTGGATTTTCCCTGATAATCGATTGCATATAAATTCTTACGCGCTTTGACACGCGCATTAGCGCTCGTATCTCGTCGATACCTAAATGGCTCATAAGGGGATGTGCAACACTCAGTAAACCCTCTTCTTCAGGTGTTATTGCTGCCATGTCAGTTGGGAATACCCATCCTGTTGGATAGGGTTCCTGCATGCTTGCTGGTTGCTGTGCTGCTGGTGCAGCATGAGCATGTCTTGCCCTTATGCGCAAGGCACCATCTAGTTCAGCAGGCCTACGCAACTGTTCACTAGACAATGCAGGGGCACCCGGTGCATTATTTGCTGGAGCCTGGTGCATGACTGGTTGAGCGGCTGCCGCGATCATAGCGGCTATCTGGGCAACCATTGTTGCCGAAATCTCTTGAGGTTGCTGTGAAGCGTTGAGCATGCTCGGGTTAGCCCAGAGACTTACTATGATTATGACGAGAAAGGGTACATTTTTTAACATAAAAATATCCTTCGATACTGGTACAATATATCGTATTATTATATGGAGATAGGTATTGCTCTAATGCTTGCTTGCATATCTTGGTGGTATTAATGCATTAAATTTTTTACTCATTGCATGGTCTAGGACATGCTCTGAGCCTGTTTCGTTAACGTTGCATGTACCTGGTAAGCGTGCGAGTGCCTCTAGTGGCTCAACAGTAAAGTTGTTCTTAACCATACTAAGCATGGTGAGCCGACTAAGATTTCTGAAAATGCCATCTGGTAAATCAGTAAGGTTGTTACATGATAGGTCGAGTTCTTCTAGCTGCGTGGTGTTCTGGAAAAGATGTTCTGGCAACCTTCTGAGTTTGCATAAGCTTAGATCGAGTTTCTTGAGTCTGGGCAAACCGCGCAATGCATTCTCTGGCAGTTCTTTAAGAGGGCATCGATTGACTCTAAGGAACGTAAGATTAGGCATAGTATGTAGTGCCATAGCATGAAATGTTTCAAATCCATTTTCACTAAGATCAAGATCTTCTAGTTTAGTAAGCTCAGAGAATATATCTGGCGGAAGATCTTTAAGGTTGCAGCCACAAAGATTGAGAGATCGCAACTCTTTGAGATTTCTTAAAGAATCTTTATGCAAAGCCAGAGGAGTCTCAATATTGCCGAACACAAGCCCAAGGTCAAGTATGTGTAGATTACTTAGTTGCTGGAATAGTCTTGGCTGTATGGTTGCTATATAATTGAAGTGAAGAGTGAGGACTTCCAATTTTTTTAAGCCATCAAACATGGTATCAGGCAGTCTTTTGTAATGGCCGAATTCTGCAAGATCGAGTAAACGCAGGTTGGCGAGGTCATCGAGTACAAGTGGAGTTTCTGAGCTATTGGCAGTGCGAGCACGAGAAGCTGCATTGCTGGCAGTTGGGTCGCCTTTGACTTGGAATAACCACACATGTTTAAGTTTTGTGAGACCTTTAAAAATGTCCCTGCTGAGGTCGTCTATGTTATTTTCACTGAGGTCTATTTCTTCGAGATCTTGCATGCCAGCAAAGATAGTTTTATCAAGTTCTTCTAAGCCGATGTTGTTAGCATGAAATCCTATAAGAAAACAGTTGTTATCTGCTATGATATGGTGAATGGTACGAACAAAGTTAGCGAACATGTCAGGCTTTACTGATGCAAGATCATCTATCTCATTCAGATTGATACTAATACGGCTACCAGCTTTACCGCTGAGCTCTTCTTTGAGTTGCGCATATAATTGCTGCGCAAAAACATCGAAATTACTTGCGTCGTCCAGATTGGGCCTGATGATGATTGGCTGATTATACGTTTCGCGGAATCGTACAAGAGTATTATGAATGACTGGATTTCCCCTGATAATCGATTGCATATACTTTCTTACGCGCTTTGACACGCGCATTAGTGCTTGTGTCTCGGCGATGCCAAGATGGCTCATAAGGGGATGCGCAACACTCAGTAAACCCTCTTCTTCAGGTGTTATTGCTGCCATGTCAGTTGGGAATACCCATCCTGTTGGATAGGGTTCCTGTGCATCTGTTGGAGCCTGGCGCATAGCTGGTTGAGCGGCTGCCGCGATAATAGCTGCGATTTGAGCAACCGTTGCTGCCGAAATCTCTTGAGATTGCTGCGAAGCGTTGAGCATGGTTGGGGTAGCCCAGAGATTTGCGATGGCTGCAATCATGAATATGCATTTTTTTATCATATATGTGTTCCTCTATAATGTTGCAAAGGCATGCAACGTGAAGGTATTTAAAAATAGTGTCATGTTGATTTTTCATTGCTTATTGAATAAGTATACATGATTTTAATATATTGTTACTTTTAAGCAGTATAATGATAAATATTTCGTAAAGCAATAGAAATTGTATTGCTAAAATCTCACACGAAAATAATCAACCAAGTAGTTTTTGAGTAGATACTGCTCCGTCAGACGCCAAATAAGAAGCAAGCCCCCTGGATTAATGCAAACGCGTAATGCTCTGCTCTCAAGAGCGTGGTGAGTAATGGTAGTGTTCAACAGCGATGCATGCACGGTCTCGTTGCATGGCATCCTAGCAAAGAGTTTGACGAAATACGAGCAACGAGCATGGCCTATTGAAGCATCCAATGTGATAAATTTTGCTCATTTTTGATTTTTCTTACCAAACACTGCACCAGAATTTTATAATTTTTTTATTGTATGGGTATGTATGGTATCGGGTTCACCTTGAGAGCTTAAGGTGTTGTACCAAACAAATGTAGGGGGAGAGCATGTATAGGCAAAGCATAACACAACGAGCACTTCATGTTGTACAGTGCGACAAGAATCTTTCTAGTACGGTAATACTTGGAGTAGCCATGCAAACGATACAATCGTTGCGCAGATACCTAACACTGTCTTGTGTATGGTATTGTATGTTTTTATGCCCGCTTTATATGCACGCGAAACTAGTCGTATACAAGGAAACATTGCACAGTCTCACAACCATCATTGAGCATACATACTACCAAGAATTATTAAAGATTGAGCATACTATAGATATAGATGCCGTCTATGTTCCTTATAGTACTCTTATAGCCAGTCGGAATCCGCTAGGGCGTGGTGAAACGAGTATGAGAAATGGCTTTACCATTTGCAGAAATATGACCAAAGTATACTCTGGGAAAACAGTTCTTGAGCGCGCGGCAGCATTAAAAAAAGCTGGTATACGATGCGTTTTTACGCCAGCTGTTTTTAAAAAAGATCAAGCAATGCTTGCACATGATTATGGCATTAATGTTTTTATTATACCGTATATTCCCTTTGTACCATCGGTACCGAGTCCTCATAAAGATCTCTTATACTCATTTGTGGGGCGCAATACCCATAGAACTCGTGCGGCAATTTTCGCTATGAGCCATCCAGCTGACACGGTCATCAAGCATGTCGTGAGCAGTGTCTGGCCAACATTCTCCAACGACGCAGCAGGTCAAGAATTTTATAAAACTACTCTTGCAAGATCACGTTTTTCCCTATGTCCTCCTGGTTTAGCGCCAGGATCGATAAGATTCTATGAGTCTCTGCCTGCTGGAGCCATTCCTGTTATTATTGGGGACGACACGTTGCTGCCCGATGGCTTTGATTGGGAATCATGCTCGCTGAGGGTACAAGAGCAAGATATCCAAAAGATTCCACAGATTTTAGCCAAGATCAGCCCTGAGACTGAAAGTGCCATGCGAGAACGTTGTCTGCGAGCGTACCAAGAATTTTCTGGTTCTAATATTCTAAAGCCACTACTGCGAGGTCTTAGAGCAACGCTATCAAAACGCACGTAGCATGAAGGCAAAGTACACGCAAGAAAAAGCTTCTCACGCATAGCCATCAGTGCGCATAAAAAATTTTGGCAGGCATTAATCCCTTTTTACACACTGACAAAGTTCTATTAAAACCCTTTTGAGCAGCTACTAAACTGGTCATTGTGAACTTTTTCTATAGAATTTTGCAGTAACTTTTTGATTGTTTTTTGCTCCATAGAACACTAAGATAGATAGACGTGCAAAACATAGAGTATAATTCTTAAAGGGATATTCATGCAGGCATCTATTGTGCGCATTGGTACGTCATTTATCGATGTCCCGGGGGCCATCGCGGTGGCCGTTTATTTTGCTGGTTGTTCAGTTCGCTGTCCGGGCTGTCACAACAAAGAGCTATGGGACCGCTCAAGGGGCACCATGATGTCTCTTGACACCGTTCAGCAAACGATTGCCACACACCCTCTTGCGAGTGCAGTAGTATTTTTAGGCGGTGAGCCAACCGACCAGCGCGACTTTCTCACGGCACTATGTATGCAGCTGAGTACCAAAAAGCGGGTTTTATACACAGGCAGAGAGTTTGAAGCATTGCCACCATCATTGACTGATCATATCGACATGATCGTATGTGGTCCCTATAAAGAGGAGTTGCATGTCAATCGATGGCCAGCGTCGTCTAATCAACGTGTTCTTATAAAGGAAGACAATATATGGAAAATACAGGCTTCTTGATGGGCTTTTCAGAAGGTTTTAAGGCTTTGTACATGTCAACTGACACTAGACTTCTTGATCTTGAGGGCATTGCACCCGACTACATCAATGTTCCCAAGATGGCATATCGGTATTGCTACGAAAATGCTGCTGATATGTCGGTCGATACAAACGCCAACCGCAATGAAGGCAAGTCCTATTGTGGGTATCTTCATGAAGTTGCGAGCGGATGGCTCAAGTTGCAGGGCTATTATGATATGTACCTGAAAATGTCCGATATGTATGGTGAGAAACATGCAGCGGAAAGCATGCGAGCTGTCTGGGCAGGCGATATGTATATTCATGACAGCACGGCAATTCATGCACCGTATTGCTGGGCTGCTTCGACGTCTATGCTGCTGGATCGCGGAACGCCATGGGGCCAATTGCACTCATTGCCAGCACGTCGACGTCACTCATTTATCGACCAGGTCAAAGAGTTGACAATTGAGATCGCACAAAATATTGCAGGTGCTGTCGCCCTCGGCGATCTTTTTGTTAATTATACCTATTTTGTTAAGCAGGAATCTCTCGACATACATGATCCTGTGCACCGAAAAAGCATCGAAAATGATTTTCAGTCACTTGTGCATACATTGAACAAAAAATTAAGACCATCGCATCAATCTCCATTTACTAATTTGTCTATTTTCGATCGGCCAAATCTCGCCTATTTATTTGATGAGATGCGGTACCCAGATGGCTCGAAGCCTGACCTTGAACTTGTGTACGAAGTACAGAAGATATTTTGTGAATGGTTTAAGCAAGGTGATCCTGTTTCTGGCTTGCCATACCGGTTTCCTGTCGTTACCCTCAATCTTCGTATCGGTAAAGCAAGAGAAATTCTTGATCAAGAGGCGTTTGCCTACTTTTCGGCGATAAATCTTGAAAAGGCAGCGTTCAATATATATATTTCGTCTGGCAACAAGATAGCAAGTTGCTGCCGTCTCGTGAATGACCTTGATATGGCTGGTACTGATAGCTTCGGCAATGGGGGTATTTCACTTGGCTCCCATCGTGTTGTTACTATTAATCTTGCCCGCATTGGTTTTAAGGCGCAGTCATTTGACCAAGCAATTAAGCTTTTATTGGTAGCGCTTAATCAGGCACGAGATATATTAGTTGCCCATAGAGCTCTTTTAGCTGAAGGCATCAAGCGTGGATTCTTGCATTTATTTACCCATAATGTTATGCATTTAAGCAGATTTTTTAGTACCTTTGGGATTAATGGTCTCTACGAATGTCTCGAAGAGCTTGGAACACCCATTACGACTGAGCAAGGGCGGTTACGGGCACATGAGATACTTAATTTGATTAAAGAGTTTTCATACCAATGTAGCCGTGAAACAGGAACTATGTTTAATGTTGAACAGGTTCCAGCTGAGAGTCTTGCGATAAAATTTGCACAAAAAGATACCCTTTTGTACGGCATGCACTATTCGCTTTATGCAAACCAGTTTATTCCGTTATGGGTTAATGCAGATGTTGTCGACAGAATAAAGCTTGACGGTGAATTTTCTAGAGTACTTACAGGTGGCGGTATCTCTCACGTCAATATCGGTGAAAAACTTACCAGTATTGACCAGATGCAACAGCTTATTATGTACACGATAGCATGCGGCTGTGAACACTTTGCGGTGAATTATAACTTCTGCATGTGTGTTAATAATCATGTAAGTATTGCAGGACAATCAAAGCGTTGTCCATTGTGCGCAGCAGCAATCAAGGATCAGTACACCAGAATCGTTGGTTACTATACGCCAGTTTCTTCGTGGAATAAGGGCCGCAGGCAAGAGCATGGCAGACGTATTTTTGCCAAGCCAGATACATTGCCAGGATCCTCACAGAACAAACCACCACACGACCCTACACTGTGCGTGTCTCAGCACCAGCATGCTGCACAGGAAAAGTCGCTCTCTTCAGACTGTTAACGCTGTTACAGGGGCCTTCGCCGAAGGCCCCTGTTCGATTCTCTCAGGTTATTACCAACACTGCAAAATTCTCTTATCCTTTGATGGCCCTTTCGAGCTCTGGAAGATATTTTTGTATAGCAAAATCATCAACCTTGTTTGGTTTAGTGCACCTTTGGACAATCTCATTGATGATGGACATGTAGCATTCTACGTTGCCAGGCTTGCAGTACATAGGAATTCTTAATTGTATTCGATCAACAAGATCTTTCAGATCGCGATATCGATAATGGTTGATGCGTATTTTGTCAATAGCATATTCATGGTTCTTTCCACCAATGCTAACATCGTCATGTCTTGTTGTTTTTTGACCTCGTGTGTTTACCGGGAAAAACCCTTCCTCGAATGTAGCTTCATGAATCGCAACTCTTTTTGTATACTTCGGTTGTATAAGATTTTTTGTGAAAAATTGAAAATCGTATGTACACTTTGTGAATGACTTTGTTACCAGCGAATTTTCTGGCATAAGTTCAATCCAAGGATATTCAAAGCTTGCCGTGAATATAGAAAGTCCTCTATAAGAAGAAAATTCATGTAAGGCATTGTTAATATTTGTTCCTTGCATCGGAAAAATGAATTCGTCGATGTCGATAAAAGCCAGCCACCCATCGGTATGCTTAAGTTTTTTTAAGCAATCATTATAGGCGCAAATTTGGTTCCATAAATGCTGGCCTTTTTGTGCCGGCCAGCTGGTAAAAGTCACGGTTCCTTGCTCGATGTATGGTTTTAATACTTCTGCAAAGTTATCAGTACTTCGATCATTGTATAAATAGAAATGCTCAACGCCAACAAGCCTGTGAAATTCTATCCATTCGCGCAGAAACCGTGCTTCATTTCTAAAAATTGCGCATATGTTGCAAGTTTGTTTGTCGCAATAAGACAGAAGTTCTAAAAATACCATCATAACAAGTATGCAATTTCGCAGAGTAGACTTGCTCGTGCGATTTTTCCACATAAAAATCTCCTTAACTTTCGACATGGCATTGCTAGCTAGCGGCTCCATGACATGCATGTACTTTGAGTCGTTCAAAATAGAATGCTTCGATATCATGTTGATTATCAAGATCGATCCACTCGCATAAGCGGTGAGCTCTCAACTCCCTTTTCTCATTGAGCCCAGTACACTCATGGCGCATTGACTTATCAATTAATGCTATGGTCGTACCCTGTATAACCATGTTATGTGCGCCCCAATCATTATGGCATACATATTTGAGTCTCTCTATTTCGTCCTTGAGGACTTTTTTTGCTGGATATGCACCGCTGAACATCTTATACGTTATAAGATTAATGCCTGGGGACCAATCACTCACAACAAGATGTTGCCCTTTGGGCGTTATTTTAAATAATTTTTTCTCTGTGTATGTCGTTTTCACGGTAAATTCTGACCGTATTGGTTTAATCCAGGTTTTGCGAGCAAGCACCTCTTTTTTTTGTTCGCACATAAAGCCATTGGGTATGTCGGGTATTTCTCGCCAGGCATGATTATGTTGCCAAGTACTAGTAAGTTCTTGCGCTTGTTCTTGGGCTAAGCGTATGACAACATGCCAACCCATGGTGCATAGAGTGTCGAGTAAACAGCGCCAACAGGTGCCAAACTGTTCCTTGATATCAAGTGCTATGGTCACATCTATATGTTCGCATAGGCTCAACTGATAAAGATTTGTAATGTCCGGCACACGGTGCAATAAAAGCACATTGTTACAGGCTGCTTGCTCAACAGCGGCAAGTATCGCAGAGCTACCATCAACAAGCACAAATACTGAAGTATTATAGATTCGCGCTTGTTTGAGCGCATACTGTGCAGCCGTTGGTCCAATCGCCAATACGGTCATTGGCCTTGTAAAACGTTGCAAAAGTTGGTCGATGCTGTTGGTGCATATGCTTGTCGCTTGCAAAAGACAGCTTATACAGGCAAAAGCTACAAAACGCATATTTATACGGTGCATACTTGGTTCTCCCTCTGCGATTGCATGGTATAAGCTACGAGCGTGCCGATTTCATAGCTACCAAACCAGTGTTGCTGAAAGATCTTTACATACTTTTGCTTATGGTAGCAAAGTCGGCATAATGCTTGGTGTGCTTGGCGGTTTAGATAACTTTGCTGAATAAGCTTAAAAAGATACTTTATTAAGGATTAATGCGGACAATTATTTCTCGCAAAAGTGGTGAAATTATTGAAGGATTTGTATAGACTTCCTTCATGGCAAGAACCTTATCATTCCAAGAAAAACCAGCGAGGTGCAGACAAAAATTTCCTGGTTTCCATAAGGGGCACTTGTTTGATCTCCAAGCAATAAAAGATTGCAATAAAGGCGGCTTTACAAGCGCTATATGTTTTTGATCCTTTTCTACTTTTTTGTATAAATCATAAACAGCATCTTGGTCATACGTAGGCTTCCAGGAAAATCTGCCAGACCCATGCTTCCATAGCCTTGCCAAATAATCAAGACTCCATGCGGTGTTTTTCACTAAAATAGCCCCGGTATTCATGAAATATTTGTTTTTTTCTGATTCAAAAAAATGAGCCGAGTCATATGCCATTATTATGTCTGCACCACTATTGCTTTGTATGAGTTCTTGAAGTTGAATGTTAGGGTTGGTTATGACTATATCATCATCGAGAAATAAGCACCAAGAATATTTATTTGTTTTTAACGCATTTTGCAATAGAGCTACTTTCATCCAGTGTTCCGTTCTATCCAGTCCCTTTATTGGTTGTGTATAAAATAAAAAATCATAACCCCATTTTTCAGCATACTGTTTGGCCGAATTATGCGCATACTGCGCGAATTCCCACCTACTTTTGCCTTGCTGTCCGGTTCCTGAATACATAATAATAGCGATAGATTCGTTGTGAGTATGTATTCTAGTACCGCAGGTGCATGCCAACATAATAAGCATGAAGAGACAATAATCATGAACATTCTTCATAAACTTTTCTAACAACATTCTTTCCTCCATTTTTTGAAGACACCATACAGTACGTAGTGGAGTACCCTATATCCATAATCTATATGGTTTCGATATCTTGGTTGCCTAGCTTGATGCATGGGTGTACTCCCTAATACTTTAAGTATACAATATGTGCACATAGTTAAACAATCTATGACTAGCGATGCCCTATTTTTCTTGTCTTTTTACTAGTTCTATGAGAAACTATGGTTGTGTTAAATCTACCAATATTCTCAGTATTTACCGGTGTAAACATGTTATGGCCGCGAATCTTTTATTGTTGAGGCTTGTAGTTTCTTTCTCTTATATCGCAGGTTATTGCATATAAAACAGGTTACCTTTATTGTTTTTTTGCTACATACAATTTTTAAGGAGCAATCCATATGTTACCAAAGCCTTTATTGGCAGTGTGGGGCGATTTATCTACTGAAGAAGCTAAAAAGTTTGGCATGCTTTCAACGGTCTTCTTTCTTGTCCTTGGTATCTATTGGATGCTCAAAACAATGAAAGATCCGATTTTTGATCTCCACGTTGGGTATCGTTATCAGCCTTGGGCAAAGGCGGCGTCACTTATTTTCGTTGGGTTAACCATTCTCTTTTATAGCAAGCTGCTTGATATATTCGAAAAACAGGCTGTTTTTACGATCATGTGTTGTTTTTATGGCCTGAGTTTTATGGTACTTGCTTATTGTTTGGCTAATCCATCATGCGTGCACGCAGATATACTCAGTGCCGTGCCTGGCAGTATTTTTGGTTGGATGGCATACTTATTCGTTGAAAGTTTTGGTTCTATTATGCCCGCGCTTTTATGGGCATTTGTTGCCAGTGTAACTACTGCAAAATCGGCCCAGAGGGGCTATGGTATGTTGGCCACCTGTACAAATCTTGGTACTATGCTGGGGCCATTATTCATTAGTATCTGGGGTGCACGACTTGGGCTGCCATGTTTCTTTTGTGTTGCCGGCTTATTAACGTTGATTGTGCCATTTCTTATCCGTTGGTGTATACGTTCGATCTCTATAACGTCCACTGCTTCAGTATTTGGTCCCAAGCAACGAGCAAATTTCACTGATGGCCTTCGATTGCTGGTAACAACGCCGTATCTTTTGGGTATTTTTGCTGTGACCACACTCTATGAGTTTATTGGTACCATACTTGATTTCCAAAAGGGCATGCTAATTAGCCAAAACTATCCAACACGCCTCGATGGAGGTGCAGCATTTGCTTGGTTTAAAGGTCTTGAAGGAACTGCCATTGGTATAGTATCATTTATGTTTGCTTTATTTGGAACAAGCTTTTTTATGCGCCGTCTCGGATTACGGTTCAGTCTTATTAGCTTTCCTGTCGTCATTGGTGTTACTATAGCGATCGTGTGTGGTATGTACTACGCTGGCACTGATTCTTATAGTCTCATGTGGACGTTCTTTTATGCTGTGGTTCTTATCAAGGGGCTCAATTACGCATTAAACAACCCAACCAAAGAAGTTTTGTATATTCCAACCAGTAATGAAGTTAAATTTAAAACCAAGGGCTGGATAGATGCCTTTGGTGCTCGCTTTATGAAGGCTCTTGGGGCAGGTGTCAACGAATCTTTAAGCCGCTCGTTACCGTTATTGCTCAGCATTGGAGCGCTGTTATCACTCGGCGTTATTGGTGTATGGATCTTTGCGGCGTTTTTTGTGAGTGGTTCATTCAGCAAGCTACAACAAGACAATGGGCCCGATGTACCTGGTACCGGCCAGCCTGTTTAGTAGTGGGCATATTGTTTTTCTTCGATGATTATTGAGCCACAGTATGTATCAAGCTGGCGCTTAATAGCGCAACGTTTGTCGTTTATTCGATAGACTGCTCTACCAAGTTCGATAAAATCGTTATCGAACTGCTCAGTTGATTTTGCCATGCGTAAAGCATCTTGTACATCCCACATCGCTTGATTTGTTGCCAGTAACTCCTGCAAGCATTGGTCTATGCAAGGACTTTTGGGTGCAACACGATCAAAGAGTGCTGACAGTACTGCATGCTCCTGTAGCGCATGCTCTCTTTTTGCTGGATTTGTTAAGCGTGAGCATTTTATCGTCAATATTGTTATACGATCTGCAAGGTCGCCAAGAGAAGACTCAACAATAATGTTCGGAGTTTGCTGCATAGCTTGCCTATGGATATCTTCATAGGTGGTTTCGATGCCTATGTGCTCATATGATTTCTCTTCGATAATTGCTGAACCTGTTATGTTGTTGATGGCTCTCTTGATCGTTGCCCGACGATCATTAGCTTCAATGATTGCATCAACTTTTAATGCAAACGTATAATCAAAAATGCTTTGTTGTTCGCAACGTCGTACCGCATCTTCTAGATCCCATAGTTGTAGGTTGCATTCGTACAGAGCATCTTCGTATGGTGTGAGTAACTCGGTTCTTTCCGGTAGTGCTGCAGTGTACTGAGTTTCCAGTATGTGTAATTCTTCAAGAATATGGGCATGCTTTGTTGGGTCAACGATACGTTCACGCTTAATACGTAGAATGGTAATTTTATCGACACAGTCACCGACAGAAACTGGCACCATACAACGTGTGCTGCCACGTGTGGCATGCAGACCAGCGACAAGTGTTGCTATAAAAATCATGCAAATTATGTGTTGATGCTTCATATACGACCCTCTTGTTGTCATATGTCCGTACTCATTAACTTTTTTAGAACATCTTTTTCATACTATATCGTGCCAGAAAAGTAAAGACCACGAGAGCGCAGCACGGTCATTATAAAAGAGACAAGCAGGAAATTAATTTGACTTTTATTACGCTTTAGATAGACTGGTAGTGTTATTTAGTACGTAAACATGCAGGTATGATGGCATTTCTATCCTGTAACTATGTGTGGAGGCTTATATGCACCTAGATACATATTTTATAGCTCGGGTACGAGCCTTGCTTATTGTTGTATGTGTTACTATCGCTACACCCCAACAAAGTTATACTGCAGCGCCACCTGCGAAGCAGCAGCAATCTTTATGGGCAAGAGCAGCTGGTATGGCGGCGTACGTGGGTACTCTTGGTTATTACACCGGTGGTACACAACCCTCTGTGCAACAAGCGCCTAATGCTTCGAAACCCGCCGTTGCAGAAGACAAGCCAGATCGCGCGGCCTCACCAGGTACCTATGAAGATACTATGGCTATGTACGCGCAACTTGCGGGGCAAGCCAGTGGAACTGCTGGTTGCCAGTATGGCCTCATGGCTGGCAGTAAGCTTGGTGGTCTTGCAGGTAAGCAACAGCCGCCGGTTGGCTTGGGCCTGTCAAGTGGCCATGCAGCAGGATCTTCAGCATCATCTAGCTCAGCTGCTGTTACTGTGGGATCTTCAGTGTCTTCTAGTTCGGCTGCTGCTAAGCATGGTTCTACGGCAGCACCAGCTCATGTTGCGCAGAAAAAGCCAGTTGATTCTAGCCTGCCAAGTGGGCATGCTGGTGCAGCAGGATCTTCAGCAGCTTCTAGTTCTGCTTCTGCTGGACATGGTTCTCCAGCAGCACCTGTAGCTGCGCTAGCGGCTCACATAACGACAAGCCTTCTGCCAGACGCTGTATGTCTTTATCGTGGTCATACCCCTGATGGCATTTTTATCGAGCAAGCAAAAATCTTAGATCAGGAATCTACAGCAAGTTTCTTGGGCGCCTATGCTTGTGGCTATCATGTTCTCAAGAACATTCTTGGTATTCATTATGCACTTGTTGATCGTGACTCAGGGAAAGCACAAGAATATCTGCAAAGACCAGAGCGAGCAGAACAACTATTTGGTGCTCGTGGCCCCTGGCGAGCCTTCGTTATGCGCTTGCGCAACAAAGAAGTTTTGAAAGAATATCTTAAAACGTTTATTAGGCTTGATGGCAATACACAAGAGATTCAAGATGGTTTTCAGATGGCCCACGTAGCAGGCCGCTATAGCACTCGTTACAATGCCTTTATAGAAAATCTTGCGACACTTATTCTCGATACGCCAGATACTGCTCTTGGTGTGACCAGGCAAGAACTTATTGGAGCTATTCTGGAAGGTGGTCCTGTGCGTGATATAACTGATATTAACGCGTACAGAACATCTCCTGCAACAACCATGGATGATGTTATTGGTTTTATTTGGCATAGAACAACAGTTGATTCATGCGCACGTTTGTACCCTATGCAAACGGGTTGGTTTGGCTCCAAGTCGCCTGTTGATAGCCTGGCATTGCCCGCTGGCTCTACGCTCGTGCGGCAAGCTTGGGAGTGGTATACGCGTATGTCTAAAGAGCGTGCAGCGAGCAAAGAACATGCGGCAGGTGCTGGCTATAGCCTTATAAGCAATGGTGATGTGGTTAATATGGCTGAGCTAGAAGGACTCGTGGCGACATATGGTCGTCATGAATACCCAGCATTAGCAGGATGTACCGTTGTTGACTCAGCATTAGTGCCTTTTGATGGTTCACCTGATCCCCTAAGCTATAAGGCGCGTGAACTTAACACAATTCGTCGCGAACTACGCACAGCTGGACCAGTTACAAGAACAACACTACATAATTTTGTCATTAATGACTTTTATCTTGATGAAGATAAGGGCATATGCCGAGATGCCGGTCATTGGACAGGTCTTACACTTGCACGTTTGCCCAATGGTACGCGAGGGTATATCATTACTGATTCTATAGCCAAACATGGCAGTAAGCAGCTTGATTATGGTGGCTGCATACGTGTTATTAGAGCATTAGAAGATGCCCATGATGTGCAAGACCTTCGCGCCACCGACTATAAGCCGGTGCCACATTAATGCAGAACTTAAGA
The DNA here is from genome assembly GCA_963715605.1 of uncultured bacterium. Lineage (GTDB taxonomy): Bacteria > Babelota > Babeliae > Babelales > Vermiphilaceae > JAKASV01. The sequence goes on from OY970257.1 coordinate 40,361, forward strand.
TACAGCTCGTGCTGTAAAGACTCTTGACTCGTATGGGCGCACTATGCGTACAATAAGTTCCATAGACGGTAGCAGCGATAAAGTTTATTGATCAGTGGAAAAGGGTATTGTATGCGTATACGCCATGGTTTTTCGTTAGTCGAGTTAATGATTGTTGTGGCTATTATGGGTTTTTTAGCGATGCTTGCGGTGCCCAATTTTATGCGTTTTATGGCAAAAGCAAAACGTGCCGAGGCATATACTCACTTGGCATCGATTCATACAGCACAAAAAGCTTATTGGGCCGAACATGGATCATACACCATGGATCTTAATGGCCCTCAGGGCGCAGGTTGGCAACCTGAGGGATACTCTGGCGGTGGCAAAAAAGAAAAATTTTATTATACCTACGGGTTTCCCGGCGCTGAAGGACGAAATTTTTTCACTGGCAAACTTGGCACATCAAGTAGCAGCCTATCTGCAGGACGTGCTGATACACAGGGATTCACTGCAGTCGCAGCAGGCGATATAACCGGATCAGGCAAAGTCGATGTTTTGACCATTGATCAGAATGGTACCGTTACCATTTTTCAAGATAGTCTCACTGCATAGTAAGGTGTTCAACCCCTCGATCCGCCCTGCAAAGCATGGCTACTCGGGGCGAACGGATTGAATGAATTGTCATTGTATCAGAAGATGCTCATCGCAGGAGTATGTGCATACGACATGCAGGGTATGGGTTTGGGGAGGGCGGCACGCCCTCATCCCAAGTACAAAAAATTCTTATACTATCTAATGAGTATGCATACGACATGCAGGGTATGGGTTTGGGGAGGGCGGCACGCCCTCATCCCAAGTACAAAAAAAATTCTTATACCGCATTGTATACTCCAGCGTAAAACCTAGGCTATATAGTTCTTGGTCAGGCGTGCTTATAGCGGGCCACCAAGAAGTGACTCAAGATAGTGTCGTGTATAGGTACCCTCGCGTATGATCTGCAGTGTGCCAGCTTGTGTCGCTGTGACAATCGTTGATGCGCATGATATCGGTTGCGCCACGCGATGTATGTCTGTTACGACACAGGCAACCTGCTCGAGAATCCTTGGATCGCATGCAGCAACAGTCGTCGGCGTGGGCTCATGTGCTATATTTGCGCTTGTTGAGAGAACATTGTCGACACGCAACAAAAGTCGTTGTATGCCAACATGGTGAGGAACACGAAGAGCAACGGTACCGCTATTGTCAGGCATGCTCGCATTGAATGTAGTATGCGCCGGAAAAATAATAGTCAGTGGCCCCGGCCAGCAAGTATGCATAAGTTTGCGGAGCGGTTCTGTGATGGTATCTTCTTGAACCATTTTGAGGGCTGTTTCCTGGGATCGCGTAAGCACAATATAAGGCTTTTTCGAGCGATTTTTTATGGCATTGAGTGCTTTAATACCTTCCGGCGAAACTGGCGCATAGAGGCCAGGCACCGTATCTGTCTCACCAACAAATATAGCTTGTTTATCCATACTATGTACAAGATAGTCGATTGTTGATGTATCGGACCAATCAAAGTATAGCGGGTCCATAATACTTGCTCCTTTGACGTGCATTCCAAGAAAATATATCAGTATTAAGAGTACATTTCATTTTATATTTTGTAAATAATAAGCAAAGAGCGCCTAGTATAATTTACCGAATTGACATTTTTAAAAAAACCTATAATCTATTAATACTAGACACTGTATTTTATTGAAGGAGCGAATTTTTGCATCCTACTTTGTTTTAGTATTTTTTAGGAAGAAAGCTTTTTATGGTATTTATTAATCAAACGGAGACTCTATGAGAGATGTACGAAAATCGGTGAGAACTTCTCAGGATATTCCACTCTATAAACAACGTAATTATAATGAAATAGTCGATTATTTTGATACTGCATGGCATCGCCATGTTGATGCGACGCCGGTACGACTCAAGAGTCTAGATAACGCACTTGGTAATCCGGCAGAAAAATTTAAAAGTGTTGTCGTAACAGGAACCAATGGCAAAAGTATTACAACACATTTGACCGAGAAACTTCTTCATGCAGAGGGATTAACGGTTGGAGCGCTCTATGTGCCACATGTATTGACCTACAACGAGCGCATTGTTGTTCACGACAAGCCAATAGCAAACAAAGAATTTACTGACATAGCAAACCAAGTTATTAGCACTGCTGAGTCACTCAACATAGAGGCAAATAGTCTCGAGTTGCTCACGATGATGGGTTTCGTGTACTTTGCGAAAAATAACGTCGATGTTGCTTTGCTCGAAATTGATGCTCAACATATTGCGCCACTATCCATGTGTAAGCCTTCTATTGTTGCAGTTACCCGAGCGATCGATGAAAAACTCGTCGATGAAGACGAAGTTCCATTAGATCTCATCACGAAGATGCTTTCCATAGTTGGTGAAGGTACTTATGTTGTGTCGGCCGATCAAAGCAAACTTAACTTGCAAACAATGCTAGAGATGACCGCCAAACAAGGTGGCTCATGGGCTATGCCAATACGTAAACTTGCACAGTTAGTGTACCCTTTTGAGCAATTACACGGACGCTGCGCAGCTTTAGCTGAGCGTATTGCAGATATTTATGTTAACTCGTTTGTCCGTCATGATACGGTTGTCTTCACTGATACGTTATTGACTAAACAAAAAGGTCAACGCGGTCGTCCAACTCTTGAAGCAAAGCGTCATGCTGAACTTAACCCAAAGAAAACCGTTGATCAGTTTTGGCGTGAAACATGCAACAGCTTGCCGGGTAGATTCCAGCTTCTTGACAAAGAAAAGCCTACGATTTTGCTTGATAATGCAAGTAACCTTGATGCTATCAAAAATATTTTGCTTGGCGTTCGCTTGCTTCACTATCAGCGTCCTCTGAAGGGTCTTACGGTCATTCTAGGTTGCAATAACAGTGATATTAATATTGATGGTCTTATGCGCGCTTTGCGGTACTTCTTCAAGAAGACCTCGGGACAAGTCATTGTTTGCCCAGTTGACGGTATGCCAAGTGACGTAGGTGCACCATCATGGGATATCGAAAAAGTTACGAACGACCTCAAGACGATGAAAATTAAAGCCCGTGCATGTCCTTCATTCAAAGAGGCATTTGATATAGCACAAAAAAGTGTTGATGAACGTTATGGCCTCGTCGTTATAACAGGATCAACCGCTATTATCAACGAGTATTGGAATTATAAGGGCATCAAAAAAGTCATCTAAACTATGGGCATACATTGCTTGGTCATACACAGCATTGTTGGCTATGGTATAGGTATCATCTATGGAGTCCTCTTTGTTATCCATGCAAAGAGGACTTTTTTGTGTACTACACCTAGTCCACAGGCTGCATGGCACGCTATCCGTTTTGTGGGTTTTATTGCTGGTATATTACTCTATCTATTGCTGTTCCAAAAAATTGCTTTTATACTGTTCTCAGTATGGTTCATGCTTGGATTTTGGACTAGTCTTATAGTTTTAGCGAGGCGTTGATATGCATGAGGTAGCTGACGCTGTACCGTATGTCTGGCGTCCATGTGCATGGCTTGGTCTTACGGGAAAGTTTTTTACGCTTGGCGAGGGCGACTGGCACCTTCTCATCCAAACCTGGGTTGTGCTTGGAGTTCTTGCACTGCTCTGCTTGCCAGTTCGATGGATATTGCATGGTAAGCATGGCGTTCTGCGACATCTCATCATAACCTATGTAAGGACCTTTGTAGATCTCTGCAAACAGGCAATGGGTTCGACTAATGTGCCCTATATTACGTTTATTATTGCACTGTTCACGTTTATTTTTGTCTGCAATACGATATCATTAGTACCCTGGATGGAAGAGCCCACACAAAATCTTAATACGACACTTGCACTTGGCATCGTGTCATTTATCTATATCCAGTGGCAGGGTCTCAAAGTACAAGGCGTGCGCGGGTATCTGCATGAATATACAGAACCTACCATTATTATGGCGCCACTGCATATTATCGGTAAACTAGCAAGTATCGTATCCATGTCATTCCGTTTATTTGGTAACATATTTGCGGGCGCAACCATCCTGGCACTCTATAATAAAGTCGTGCAAATGAATGTCGTATTCGAAGTTATTGGCATTGGACCTAATCTTATTCTGCAACTGTTTTTTGGTCTTTTCGAGGGCTTTTTGCAAGCCTTCGTGTTTACTATGCTGAGCCTAACGTATTTAGCAATCGCGACCCAAACGGAGCACCATGCATGAAATAGCAGCAGCGATCCATTATGCGAGCATCGCTCTTATTATTACCTCAACGGTTATCAGTTCAGCATTGGGACAGGGCAGATGCGCTAAAGCTGTTCTTGAGTCGATCAATATTCAGCCAGCAGCAGCAGGAGAAATAGCTCGTCTTATGCTCTTCGGTATGGGGCTTATCGAGACTGCAACGGTTCTATGCTTCACCTTTATCTGTATGATACTTGTTGGGGATACTCGCACCGTATCCTATACGACGGCAAGTGCATTGGCGGATATCGGCATTGCCTGTGCGTTGGCTATACCAAGTTTTTTGACCGGTTTTGTAGCAGCTTTGCCAGCCTACGAGGCTATGCGTGCATTGGCGCGTCAACCATTTTTTGCGCCAAGCATAAACCGTTTTATGCTCATTGGCCAGTCACTTATGCAAACACCTGTCGTCTTTGGTCTCATCATAGCTTTTCTGATCAAAAATAGTAGTACAGCTTCGATGGACATACTCAACGGTGTACGGTTACTTGCTGCAGGTTTAACATTTGGGCTTGGCTCTGTTGGCCCTCTCATAGGACTTGGTACTCTGGCGGTAGCTGCATGTCGCCAACTCGGTATTAATCGTCATGCGTATGGCAAGTTATTCACCTTGATGCTTATCGGCAACGCTACTATAGAAGCACCTATGTTCTTCGCCATTATCATTACCATGTTTATGATTGGTGATGCCTCCTTGGCTGCATCTCCTCTCAAGGCAATATGCCTTGTAGCAGGTGCCTGTTGCATGGGCCTTGGTTCCCTCGGCGCTGGTATTAACTCTGGTCGTATAGCTGCCACTGCTGCCACACAAGTTGGCAAAAATCCTACACTCTATGGGTCCGTTTCACGAGTCAGTTTGATTGCCCAGGGGCTTATCGATACATCAGCAATCTATGCTTTTCTTATAACACTCATGGTCCTCCTGCTGGTCAATTAACAGGTGCCGAGCATATCTTCAGCCTACTATGCCAAGTACCATGCATGTAACATCTGCCATGTATGCTATCAAAATCACCATAAACTATAAAACTCTGTAGTTCTGTTGGTGATTTTTTTTATAGTGGTCTCATAGGGGACATTATTATGGTTAGGGGGGGAGATCCACATGAGCAGCACTACTGTTCGTTCTTATATATACTTTTTTTGCGCACTTTATTCGCTGTTTTTTACACCATTACAAGCAATGGTAGGATGGCCAGATGAACTGTGCATCGGCAAAGAAAAAAAACCGACGCGTATGCAGCAATCCTTGTCTAATGTTTGCACATTGCCAAATAACACGATAGGGGCAGCCATAGCCATTGATTCTTGTATCATTGCTCATACTGTCTATCTTGCATTTTCGGTCAATACTTACTGTTCAGTGAGTGATAATGCCCAGCTCCAGATAACGAAATTTATTCCCGGCACACCGATGGCATGCGAGACGGTTTTGACATTAAGTGATTTTCCCCTTACAACATCGATTAGCGCTATACATGCATTTTCCATGAACAATGCACAATATTTTCTTGTCGCAGGAACAACCACACAAAGTGCCTCGAGGCCATTCTTGGCTATATATCTCTTCGAACCAGGTAGTGAGTCAATAAAGCCAGCACTAACCTGCGTTGGTGGCCCTTTTACAACGCCCTGCAGGCGCACTATAACAAGTGCCATGCCATTCTTTCTTGGATCAACATGTTATATAGCAGCTTATGGTATCAACACTCGTTCTTCGAGTCCTTATCTACAAGTATTGTACTATACTGCTGGAACACCAGGATCAATTGTTGCCATCGCCGAATCAACAGAAAATCTTCCGGCATCAGGTATAGCTAAAGCACTTGCTGTGTCGGTCTCTAAAACCTTCCCGACTCCAGGTGTGGCTGAAGCGCCTGCCGCGTCGAGCTCTAACGGCGAAGCTTATCTCGGTGTTACCGGTACTGAGTCTGGTACAACAATGGCACCATACATGCATGTGTATCGCTTTGATCCGGCCACAGGTACTATCAGCTGGAGTGCCTCAGCACCAGTAGGAACGAATGGTTTATTGATGACGTACTGTCCTTGTACTGTGAATACAATAGATTCTGGTGCAAACATGTTTTTTGTAACCACTGGCTGTGATGGTATGGGTCAGGCTATGCAGAAACCATTTTTGCAGATCTATGCATATACCGAAGGCTCATCAGCACTGACCAAAGTAGTGGAAGCACCTTATAGTGCCGATGGATTGCCTACTTCTGGAATGTTATGTACGTCACGTCTGTTAGACGTTCATGGTAACCAGCAGATTGTGGTTGGTGGTACTAATAGTAAGACCTCATTAACACAGGTATATATTTTTGATCCTCTCCAAGGTACCCTGTCGAAAAATGCTGAAATAATATGTCCTTTGACATATCTTATAGGTGGCCTTATGCCATATACTGATGGATCAAGCTATTATATTGCTCGGGCCACATCACTTATAATTGGGAGTGCGCCAAGGATGGATATTTTTACGTATGATCCGTTCAGTTCAACACCAGCACTACTACCAACGCAGTCATGTTCGTACGTTACTCAGGCCTCTATAGGGACCATTAATTCACTGCCAGCAAAGGGTCATGTGTTTGGCCTCAAGGCATTCAATCTTGGTGCGGAGTACTACGCCATTGTTGTTGGTCAAGACATGCTTCTTAATGGCGCTTTTGCCCAACTATACCAGTGTACCCCTGGTGCAACACCATTTGCTACCAATATAACGGCTGCCAGTGCTGCATTAACAGCGGGACTTGCAGCTTCTTCAACTTCATCTACACCTACTCCTGCTCCTGTTTCCGCTCCTGCAACTAAAGCTCAGGCAGCTTCGGCCGCACCAGCTGCTGCTACTGCTCTAGCTGTAACATGCTTCACGCTTAATGCCAATCAATATATCGCTATAGCTGGCAATGAATATGTAAATGGCTATACTGTGCCATTCTCCGTTGTGTATAATGTTGCTGTTTCAACACTCGATCCACTCAATCCAGTTATTGTCACCAAGAGCTTTGATATTCCTGCCATAAGTTTACCAACGGAGGGTTCTGCACAAAGTATCAGTGCGATCACTGTTGGGGATCAGGTGTACTGTGCCGTAGCTGGTTATGACACGTCCTGCGATGAAAAAGTTCCCTTCGCTCATATCTATATGTTCCAAGAAGATGATAGCGGTTTACTTGGAATAGTTGGCTCTTCTCAAACTATCCCTCTTGATTATGCAGGCTTGCCTTCTACTGGTGCGATTAACGCTGTTAGTCTTTTCAATATAGGTGCATATCTGTGCATAGTGGTTGCTGGTCAACACATGGTATGTGAAACCATAAAACCCTTTGCTCAGATCTATACGTTTGATCCAAGTACCCCGGCTGTGCTTACCCCGGTCTCCTGTATACTTTCACTTGCATCGCAAGGGTCAATCTATGGGATAGACACATGGGTTATCGATGGAGTTTCCTATATTGCCTTTGTTGGGTTTGAGCCAGGAGCGCAGCGTCCAATAGGTCAAGTTTTCGCCTGTTCTATCGGGCAAAACGGTACTATTGCAGTCACGCCGTATGGTTCCATTCCTGACCAACCAAGTCGGGGAATTATTAATGCTGTGAAGGCCTTTGCTACCAGCGCTGCGAATTTTCTTGCTATCACGGGATATGATACTGATGCACAGCAGCCATTTATGTCTTTATCGCAATTCATGTCAATGAACAGCACTGATCAGATAGTGCTGCCAAATCCTGTGCGTTCCAATAACCTGCCATTATCAGGTACTGGCAGCGGCCTTGAAGGCCTTCCTATGGTTGGTAGTCGCGAACCAAGCTCAGTCCTTTACTACCAATTGGTGTGTGGTTGTGCCTGTCCTAATGGGAGCTTTAAAAGCCCATCTTTGACTGTCACGAGTGTCAATGCTCTAACGTAATCCTCGATACTTAACTGTGTTAGAGAGGGGAGGCATCAGCGATGCCTCCCCTCTCTTTGATTTTTAATACAGTGACATTGAGTATAGATGAATTGGCTGTTGACCTGAGGTAAGAACTCCTTTGAAAGCCAGTGCTATTGGGCTCCCATTTTCAGCTGGTAGCCCACTCAGTAAAGTGGTGTATGGTACACTTATAGCTGTACCAGCAACACTAACTGGAAGTGTTACATAAGCTGGCGAGGTATCATCGGCCGGGGTAATATAGAGAGTTCCTGATGTCGTTTGTGAGGCACTACCTGAGCTAACGACTGCAGAAAATCTGCTTGGTGATACATTATTTGTTCCTGGAAAGTTAAAGACGCTAAAAACAAATGGGTTGGTATTTTGCATCAAATAGTACACGCACCCATTATTTATATTCGCATTAAAACAGTCAACGTCAGAAAATATCTGCGTATAGCTCCATCCAGACCCATTACCAGTCCGCGCTCCGGTGGCACCCGTAGCACCCTTCGCTCCAGTGGCTCCCGTTGCACCAGCTGGTCCTGTAGCACCTTGAGGTCCTGTTGGGCCAGTTGCTCCAGGGCAGCAAGGTCCGGTTGGACCAGTTATGCCTGTGGCTCCTGTTTGACCTGTAGCACCTGTCATACCAGTAGCGCCAGTTTGGCCTGTTTGACCTGTAGCGCCGGTGGCTCCAGTAGATCCCGTGGCACCTGTCATACCAGTAGCGCCAGTTGATCCTGTCGCGCCTGTTTGCCCAGTTGCACCTGTCATACCAGTAGCTCCGGTAGCGCCTGTTGATCCAGTGGCTCCAGTACTACCAGTAGATCCCGTGGCTCCAGTTTGCCCAGTCGCACCCTTTGTACCAGTTGCGCCTGTTGATCCAGTTGCACCTGTCGAACCTGTAATACCCTGAGGTCCTGTTGGGCCAGTTATACTAGCGCCTGTTGGGCCAGTTGCACCTGTTGCGCCAGGGCAGCAAGGTCCGGTTGGACCAGTTATGCCTGTCGCGCCTGTTTGACCTGTTGCACCTGTCATACCAGTAGCGCCAGTTGGGCCTGTATTACCAGTAGCACCGGTGGCTCCAGTAGATCCCGTGGCTCCTGTCATACCAGTGGCGCCAGTTGATCCTGTTGCGCCTGTTTGCCCAGTATTACCAGTGGCACCTGTGGTGCCTGTAGCTCCTGTATTTCCGGTGGCTCCTGTCATACCAGTGGCGCCTGTTTGTCCAGTTGCCCCTGTTGATCCTGTCGCGCCTGTTTGTCCAGTTGCGCCTGTTTGCCCGGTTGCTCCCGTAGCACCTGTTGGCCCTGTATTACCAGTGGCACCTGTGGTGCCTGTAGCTCCAGTAGATCCCGTAGCTCCTGTCATACCAGTGGCGCCAGTTGATCCTGTCGCGCCTGTTTGCCCAGTTGCACCTGTCGTACCAGTAACACCCTGAGGTCCTGTTGGGCCAGTTGCACCTGTTGCGCCAGGGCAGCAAGGTCCGGTTGGACCAGTTATGCCTGTGGCTCCTGTTTGACCTGTAGCACCTGTACTACCAGTAGCGCCAGTTGGGCCTGTTTGACCTGTAGCGCCGGTGGCTCCAGTAGATCCCGTAGCTCCTGTCATACCAGTAGCGCCAGTTGATCCTGTCGCGCCTGTTTGCCCAGTTGCACCAGTTGATCCGGTTACTCCCGTAGCACCTGTTGGACCAGTATTACCAGTAGCACCTGTGGTGCCTGTAGCTCCAGTAGATCCCGTAGCTCCTGTCATACCAGTAGCGCCTGTATTTCCGGTGGCGCCTGTTTGACCTGTAGCGCCTGTCGTACCTGTAACACCCTGAGGTCCTGTTGGGCCAGTTATGCTAGCACCTGTTGGGCCTGTTGCACCTGTTGCGCCAGGGCAGCAAGGTCCGGTTGGACCAGTTATGCCTGTGGCTCCTGTTTGACCTGTAGCACCTGTCATACCAGTAGCGCCAGTTGGGCCTGTATTACCAGTAGCACCGGTGGCTCCAGTAGATCCCGTAGCTCCTGTCATACCAGTGGCTCCAGTAGATCCCGTAGCTCCTGTCATACCAGTGGCGCCTGTTTGTCCAGTTGCCCCTGTTTGCCCGGTTGCTCCCGTAGCACCTGTTGGCCCTGTATTACCAGTGGCACCTGTTGCGCCTGTTTGTCCAGTTGCACCTGTTGCGCCAGGGCAGCAAGGTCCGGTTGGACCAGTTATGCCTGTGGCTCCTGTTTGACCTGTAGCACCTGTCATACCAGTAGCGCCAGTTGGGCCTGTATTACCAGTAGCACCGGTGGCTCCAGTAGATCCCGTAGCTCCTGTCATACCAGTGGCGCCAGTTGATCCTGTCGCGCCTGTTTGCCCAGTTGCACCCGTTGATCCGGTTACTCCCGTAGCACCTGTTGGCCCAGTATTACCAGTGGCACCTGTGGTGCCTGTAGCTCCAGTAGATCCCGTAGCTCCTGTCATACCAGTAGCGCCTGTATTTCCGGTGGCGCCTGTTTGACCTGTAGCGCCTGTCGTACCTGTAACACCCTGAGGTCCTGTTGGGCCAGTTATGCTAGCACCTGTTGGGCCTGTTGCACCTGTTGCGCCAGGGCAGCAAGGTCCGGTTGGACCAGTTATGCCTGTCGCACCTGTTTGCCCAGTTGCACCTGTTGATCCGGTTGCTCCCGTAGCACCTGTTGGCCCAGTATTACCAGTGGCACCTGTGATGCCTGTAGCTCCTGTATTTCCGGTAGCTCCTGTCATACCAGTGGCACCTGTTGATCCAGTTGCACCTGTCGTACCTGTAACACCCTGAGGTCCTGTTGGGCCAGTTGCACCTGTTGCGCCAGGGCAGCAAGGTCCGGTTGGACCAGTTATGCCTGTGGCTCCTGTTTGACCTGTAGCACCTGTACTACCAGTAGCGCCAGTTGGGCCTGTTTGACCTGTAGCGCCGGTGGCTCCAGTAGATCCCGTAGCTCCTGTCATACCAGTAGCGCCAGTTGATCCTGTCGCGCCGGTGGATCCAGTAGATCCCGTAGCTCCTGTTTGACCCGTTACGCCTGTTGGCCCAGTATTACCAGTAGCACCTGTGGTGCCCGTAGCTCCTGTCATACCAGTGGCGCCAGTTGATCCTGTCATGCCAGTAGCGCCAGTTGATCCTGTTGCGCCTGTTTGTCCAGTTGCACCTGTTGATCCTGTTGCTCCCGTAGCACCTGTTGGACCAGTATTACCAGTAGCACCTGTGGTGCCTGTAGCTCCAGTAGATCCAGTGGCTCCTGTCATACCAGTAGCGCCTGTTGGGCCAGTTGGTCCAGTATCACCTGTTGGCCCAGTATTACCAGTGGCACCTGTGATGCCTGTAGCTCCTGTATTTCCGGTAGCTCCTGTCATACCAGTGGCACCTGTTGATCCAGTTGCACCTGTCGTACCTGTAACACCCTGAGGTCCTGTTGGGCCAGTTATGCTAGCGCCAGTTGGGCCTGTAGGTCCAGTATCACCTGTGCAGCATGGCCCTGTTGGACCAGTGTCACCTGTAGCACCGGTAGGTCCAGTATCGCCAGTTGCACCTGTTGATCCGGTTACTCCCGTAGCACCCGTTTGACCGGTGGCTCCAGTACTACCAGTAGCGCCAGTTGGGCCTGTTTGACCTGTTGCACCTGTGGCTCCAGTAGATCCCGTTGCACCTGTTGGACCAGTATTACCAGTAGCACCTGTGGTGCCTGTAGCTCCAGTAGATCCCGTGGCTCCTGTCATACCAGTGGCGCCAGTTGATCCAGTTGATCCAGTTGCGCCTGTTTGCCCAGTTGCACCTGTTGATCCGGTTGCTCCCGTAGCACCAGTTGGCCCAGTATTACCAGTAGCTCCTGTAGATCCCGTCATGCCAGTGGCACCAGTTGATCCTGTTGCGCCTGTTTGTCCAGTTGCACCTGTTGATCCTGTTGCTCCCGTAGCACCAGTTGGCCCAGTATTACCAGTAGCACCTGTAGATCCCGTCATGCCAGTAGCGCCAGTTGATCCTGTCGCGCCTGTTTGTCCAGTTGCACCTGTGGTACCTGTAACACCCTGAGGTCCTGTTGGGCCAGTTATGCTAGCGCCAGTTGGGCCTGTAGGTCCAGTATCACCTGTGCAGCATGGCCCTGTTGGACCAGTGTCACCTGTAGCACCGGTAGGTCCAGTATCGCCTGTTGGCCCAGTATTACCAGTGGCACCTGTGGTGCCCGTAGCTCCTGTCATACCAGTGGCACCAGTTGGGCCTGTCTGACCTGTAGCGCCGGTGGCTCCAGTAGATCCCGTAGCTCCTGTCATACCAGTAGCGCCAGTTGATCCTGTCGCACCTGTTTGCCCAGTTGCACCTGTTGATCCGGTTGCTCCCGTAGCACCTGTTGGCCCAGTATTACCAGTGGCACCTGTGATGCCTGTAGCTCCTGTATTTCCGGTAGCTCCTGTCATACCAGTGGCACCTGTTGATCCAGTTGCACCTGTCGTACCTGTAACACCCTGAGGTCCTGTTGGGCCAGTTATGCTAGCACCTGTTGGGCCTGTTGGTCCAGTATCACCTGTGCAGCAAGGTCCTGTTGGACCAGTGTCACCTGTAGCACCGGTAGGTCCAGTATTGCCAGTTGCGCCTGTTTGTCCAGTTGCACCTGTTGATCCGGTTACTCCCGTAGCACCTGTTGGCCCAGTATTACCAGTGGCACCTGTGGTGCCTGTAGCTCCAGTAGATCCAGTGGCTCCTGTCATACCAGTAGCGCCTGTTGGGCCAGTTGGTCCAGTATCACCTGTTGGCCCAGTATTACCAGTGGCACCTGTGATGCCTGTAGCTCCTGTATTTCCGGTAGCTCCTGTCATACCAGTGGCGCCAGTTGATCCAGTTGCGCCTGTTTGCCCAGTTGCACCTGTTGATCCGGTTGCTCCCGTAGCACCTGTTGGCCCAGTATTACCAGTGGCACCTGTGGTGCCCGTAGCTCCTGTCATACCAGTGGCACCAGTTGATCCTGTCGCGCCTGTTGGCCCTGTATTACCAGTGGCACCTGTGGTGCCTGTAGCTCCTGTCATACCAGTAGCGCCTGTTTGCCCGGTTGCTCCCGTAGTACCTGTTGGCCCTGTATTACCAGTGGCACCTGTAGATCCCGTCATACCAGTAGCGCCAGTTGATCCTGTCGCGCCTGTTTGTCCAGTTGCACCTGTCGTACCTGTAACACCCTGAGGTCCTGTTGGGCCAGTTATGCTAGCGCCAGTTGGGCCTGTAGGTCCAGTATCACCTGTGCAGCATGGCCCTGTTGGACCAGTGTCACCTGTAGCACCGGTAGGTCCAGTATCGCCAGTTGCACCTGTTGATCCGGTTACTCCCGTAGCACCCGTTTGACCGGTGGCTCCAGTACTACCAGTAGCACCAGTTGGGCCTGTCTGACCTGTAGCGCCGGTGGCTCCAGTAGATCCCGTAGCTCCTGTCATACCAGTAGCGCCAGTTGATCCTGTCGCGCCTGTTTGCCCAGTTGCACCAGTTGATCCGGTTACTCCCGTAGCACCTGTTGGCCCAGTATTACCAGTGGCACCTGTGGTGCCTGTAGCTCCAGTAGATCCCGTAGCTCCTGTCATACCAGTGGCGCCAGTTGATCCTGTCGCGCCAGTTGATCCTGTCGCACCTGTTTGCCCAGTTGCACCTGTTGATCCGGTTGCTCCCGTAGCACCTGTTGGCCCAGTATTACCAGTGGCACCTGTGATGCCTGTAGCTCCTGTATTTCCGGTAGCTCCTGTCATACCAGTGGCACCTGTTGATCCAGTTGCACCTGTCGTACCTGTAACACCCTGAGGTCCTGTTGGGCCAGTTATGCTAGCGCCAGTTGGGCCTGTAGGTCCAGTATCACCTGTGCAGCATGGCCCTGTTGGACCAGTGTCACCTGTAGCACCGGTAGGTCCAGTATCGCCAGTTGCACCTGTTGATCCGGTTACTCCCGTAGCACCCGTTTGACCGGTGGCTCCAGTACTACCAGTAGCGCCAGTTGGGCCTGTTTGACCTGTTGCACCGGTGGCTCCAGTAGATCCCGTAGCTCCTGTTTGACCCGTTACGCCTGTTGGCCCAGTATTACCAGTGGCACCTGTGGTGCCCGTAGCTCCTGTCATACCAGTGGCGCCAGTTGATCCTGTCGCGCCTGTTTGACCTGTAGCGCCTGTTGGTCCAGTATCACCTGTGCAGCATGGCCCTGTTGGGCCAGTATTACCTGTGGCGCCAGTTGGGCCAGTTGGTCCAGTATCACCTGTAGCGCCCGTTGCGCCAGGGCAGCAAGGTCCCGTTGGACCAGTTACACCCGTGGCGCCTGTTTGGCCAGCTAAGCCAGGTGCACCCTGGTCTCCCTTTGGACCAGTTACTCCTGTGGCTCCTGTTCGGCCGATTGAACCAGGGTCGCCCTTATCTCCCTTCGGACCAGTTGCGCCGGTAGCACCCGTAGCGCCAGTGGCTCCAGTCGGACCGGTTGGGTCTATTGGACCAGTGGTTCCAGTTGGATATGAACAGCATGGCCCTGTTGGGCCTACTGGCCCCCTTGGGCCTGTTGGACCTTTTTTTCCTCTCCTCATACAGGAAGGACACGCCATTTTACAGCAGTGTCCTGATTTTCGTTGCACACTGCGTTTTATGAGTGGTTCTTTGAATTCTTCTATATAAGTAAACAATCGTTCTGCAAGTTGATCTATCTGATCGTTGCGATGCATTGTTGCAAGCATTGCAAGACATTCATTGATCACCGTGTTGGCAAGTTGAAAACGTGTGACACTGGTACCATTGTTGAGAGTCGTTAGAAGTTCATGAAAATTTGATGACCAGGGATGGTGAGGAAAACAATCTTGCAGAAGCTGTAAAGTGTTTTTACACGATTCGCTTATATAGGCTAGCTCAATCGTTTCTGCAGCGTCTTCCATAGGTATATAGTTTGGGTGGCTAGCAAGGATAGTTCCAGTGCAGCCGTATAAAAGTGCGGACAACCATAGCCGCCTGTAAGTGCTCATATACTCTCCTCTTAACATTGCTCGCTTCGACTTTTCCTAAAACATAGTAAAAAGATTTCTTTTCACCTCATGAGTTATATTTTTTAAAAATTGACATGGCCAGGGTATCGTGGGAAGGGTATAGCATCACGAATATTATCTATCCCAGTTGTCAGCTGTACAAGACGCTCAAAACCGAGACCAAAGCCAGCATGTGGCACGGTGCCGTAACGCCTAAGATCAAGATACCAACTGTATAAGGCTGGATCGAGACCAACGTGTTTCATTGTTGCCATAAGAATGTCATAGCGCTCTTCTCGTTGGCTACCGCCAATAATTTCTCCAACACCAGCAACCAGAACGTCCATAGCAGCAACTGTTGTAGTATCGTCATTACGCCTCATGTAGAAAGCCTTGATAGCGGCTGGGTAGTTGTAAACGATAGTCGGTTTTTTGATGTATTCTTCGACAAGAAATCTCTCGTGTTCTGACTGTAAGTCGGTGCCCCATGAAACTGGGTACTCGAATTTCTTGTGTGTTGCCTCAAGAATCTTAATGGCCTCTGTGTAGCTTAATCGCTCAAATGGTTCGGCAAGAATATGCTCAAGCTTCTGCTGCAAGCCTGGGCTGCTGTGCGCGTCAAAAAATGCTATATCGGCTTGACAGCGCTCGAGTACTGCTCGTATACAATACTTAATATAAGCTTCAGCGCATGCCATATCGTCATTAAGGTCAGCAAAAGCCATCTCTGGCTCAATCATCCAAAACTCTGCTAAATGGCGTGATGTGTTCGAGTTTTCTGCTCTAAACGTTGGCCCAAAAGTATAAATATCTGAGAGTGCACATGCATACGTTTCGCCGTTAAGCTGCCCAGATACGGTTAGATACGCTGCTTTGCCGAAGAGCTCTTTGGCATAATCAACAGTACCTGCTGGTGTTCGGGGGATATTGTTAAGATCTAATGTTGTCACTTGGAACATCTCACCAGCGCCCTCACAGTCAGCTGCCGTTATAATTGGTGTCATAACGTAAAGAAAGCCACGTTCTTGGAAAAATTGGTGTGTTGCATAGGCTAGTGCATTTCTCACGCGTGCTACTGCGCCGATGGTATTGGTACGTGCTCGTAGGTGTGCAATGGTTCTGAGAAATTCGAGTGAATGCTGTTTCTTTTGCAATGGATATTCTTCGCCGTGACAGGCGCCGAGGAGCTCAATCGAGGTTGCTTGGAGCTCTACCATCTGTTCTGCTCCTGGACTCTTCACAAGGTTGCCAGTAACGGCTATTGATGCCCCTGTTGTTAGTTGCTGCATACTTGGTTCATAGCCCGGCATGGTTGCATCTACGACGACCTGTATTCCCGCGAGCGAGGAGCCGTCATTAAGATCAATAAATGAACAGCGCTTGGTTTGTCGAACTGATTTGATCCAGCCTTTGACGGTTACTGCTGTGCCTATTGATGTTGGGCTCAGCGTTGCAATTTTTGTGTGCATGAAAATCCTTACATTGGTAGGAGCTCTAAGAGGTTGCTTGCAAGAGAAAGATGGCGCTGTGCTAAGCTACAAGAACATTGATAGATCCCTGGTCACTTTGCAAAGCAATAGTTGCTTCACCGCTACCGATGGTACCCTCGATATTTTTGCGCCAGCAATCCCATGCCTTGCTATTTAATTTTGTAGTTTTTGTTGTTAGAGTAACGGCATGGTCTGATATCACGGTACCATGATCAGCTTGTGCTCGAAGATGTGCATTAATTGACTCTGGCATACGCAACGTTATGTCATCGGAGCATGTCAGACACAGGGAACCAGTTGTCGGTATACAGGCAGCACTAACATCAATGGCGCCAGAGGGCGCAAGAGCATTAATCGAGTCTTTTGCATGATTGATGGTAATAGTGCCGCAGGCTGTTTTTGCATGGATAGGACCATTAATATGGTCGAGAGTTATAGAACCATGTTCATGCACGGTTGCTTGTACACGGTTATTAACATGACAAATCTTGATGGATCCTGTTTCACTGGTTGCGCTGAGTGGGCCGTCGAACTGATTGACTTTAATGGCACCACCCGTGGTGTGGAGTTGAACGATCATCTGTTTTGGGACCATTAAGGTGTACTTAACGGTGCTATGGGAAGTATCTTCTTGAGCGCATACTGCCTTGATGGTGATAGTATCTGGTGTGGATTCAGTCTGTACTTCAAGAGCTTTTAGTTTTTCTTCTGGTGCCTTTTTTTCTGCCTTGATTGAGATGGTATCTTGTGCCCAATCGGTTTTTATCTTAATAGAACCATATGGATTGTTCACGATGAGCTTTTTTTGCGTGGTTCTCGCAATCTCCTGCTGCCAGATATCAGTTGCTATTTTGGGGCCAAATATTTTTGAGCACGTTTCTTTCGTTTGTTGCACGATGCTACGCAGAGAAAATCCATGTAGACATTGCTGGTTAAAGAACGCTACACTACATAGTATAGTAAGCAAGATACGCTGTATAATCATAAAAACTCCTTAGCGTAGGGATAGTCTAGTATCATGATGCATAGTACAAGAAAAGAAGTTAATATTCAAGCTGTGCGTATGTCTTTATCTACCCTTTGTCCTGGGCTTTTTGCTATTGTAGAGACTTTTCTTGATGCCGGGGCAATACCGTATCTTGTTGGCGGTGCGGTACGCGATCTTATGTTTGGGCTACCCATACATGATATTGATATTGAAATCCATGGGATTACTGCTGAGCTCATGGAGACCATACTGCGCAGGTTTGGTCATGTCGATTATGTTGGTGTTTCATTTGGTGTTTGGCGTGTTCACGGCCTTCCCGTTGATTGGTCGTTACCACGTATTGATAGCTCTGGGCGCCATCCGTCGGTTACCGTTGATCCGTATATGGGTATAACGAATGCTCTTCGGCGTCGTGATCTTACCATCAATGCGATGGCGATCAACTTGCATGATTGTACGCTCGTTGATCCATTTGGTGGCACGGGAGATTACGAACGTGGCCTACTACGAGCAACAGACCCAACTTTTTTTGTTGAGGATCCATTGCGATTGTATCGCGTTATGCAAGCTATTGGAAGATTTTCTTTATACCCGGATAAGAATCTTAACGATATGTGCCGTTCTATGAATCTTCGTGCAGTATCAAATGAACGTATCAGCGATGAGTTTGAGAAATTATTGCTCAAGTCGCGTGAGCCATCACGAGGTTTTAGGTGGCTTCGTGATATCGGTCGTTTGCACGAGCTGTTGCCCGAGTTAGCAGCAACAATTGGTGTTGAACAGGATCCTGTTTGGCACCCAGAGGGCGATGTTTTTGATCATACGATGATAGCGCTCGATTATGCCGCCGGCGCCGTGTATGAAGACGCCCATGAAAAGCTTGTAATCTGTCTTGCAGTGTTGTGCCATGACCTCGGCAAAGTCGCCACAACATCGTGTAAGAGCGGCCGTTGGCGCAGTTATGGCCATGACGAAGCTGGCGTTGCACCTGCACGTGCTCTCTTACGTCGTATAACAATAAAGCGATATCTTGATCCTGTTGTATGCATGCTGGTACGCCATCATATGGCTGTGTTTGATTTTAGTCGTTCTAGTGCGTCGCTGGCCGCCTACAAGCGTTTAGCGCGTGCCATGGCGCCATATGCAACTATTGCAATGTTGGTTGCCGTTGCTCGTGCTGATAGCCATGGCAAATGGCTTACAAGCGAAGCATTTCTTGCACGGGCATTGGAGGCAACTGTTGCGCATGGTGCCGAAGAGCCCATACTGAAGGGCCGTGATCTTATAGATGTCATAGCGCCAGGACCACTACTTGGCGAATACCTTAAACGAGCCTATGATCTTCAGATAGACGGCCATATACATGATCGTGACAAACTGCGTGAGCTTGTGCTTGAAGAATATTATGCATCTCGTTCACGCGAGAGTTAAAAACTTAGTCTAATTTTTGTAGTTGTGGTCGTAAAATTTTTGCTGACTCATCTAGAATACCATTAATAAACTTATAGGCATCTGCTTCTGAGAAACACTTTGAGAGTTCGATTGCTTCATTAATAATAATACTATGCGGTTCTTCTGTATGCATAAGCTCCCAAACTGCAATGCGTAAGATGAGCTTCGTGCAAAGGCCAACACGATCAAAACGCCAGTTAATGAGTAATGGCGTGATAAATTCGTCAAGTTTTTCACGACTATCGACAATATTTTGGGCAACAGAATAAGCATACCCGTGTATGGGTATATCGAGTGAAAAACCTCTGTTGAGCGTATCGGTAACATCGGCGAGTGAAATGGAATAATCGAATGAATCTACCGAATATAAAAGATGGAATACAACAGAACGTACGTCTCTTTTTGAGAGATGTTCATAGCAAAATGGTGTATCAATAATATCATCCACTGAGGCTGAAGAAAGCGCAGTCGGCGTTGTAGTGTCTTCAGCCTGCTCTATCGGTAGCTCGTTTTTTTTCATGCGTTTATGGTCCAGTTTTATTTTATGCGTTCCATATATTTTGAATCACGGGTATCGATGCGGATGACATCACCCTCATTCACAAACAATGGCACTTGTAATACAAGACCCGTTTCTACGGTGGCAGACTTATTGCCAGCTCCTTGAGCCGTATCACCACGAACGCCAGGTGTTGTTTCGGTAACCTTTAATTCCATAAACATTGGTGGTGTTACTGATATTGGTTTACCGTTAAACAGAAGGACCGTATACGTGGTTTGTTCTTTAAGATATGGAATTACTTCGTCGAGATAATCTTTGTTAAGAGCTATCTCTTCATAGTTTTCCTGTTCCATAAAATGGTAAAGGTCTCCGTCAACATATAAGAAGACAACGTCTTTATACACGAGATTAGGGGCTGGAAATTTTTCCGTTGAACGGAATGTTTCTTCGTGCACGAGACCAGAGATCATATTTTTCATTTTTGTTCGTAAAAAAGTCCCCCCCTTGCCAGGCTTGACAAGCTGATATTCGAGAATCATATAAGGCTCGTCTCGGAACAATATTTTGAGACCTTTGCGGAAATCTGACGTAGAATACACGATCAATCCTCATGCTTATAATGTGCTAATGTACTATGCCAAAACAATGGCCCATAATAGTTTGTGATTATGGTCTTATGTTCTATTGCTTAATAAAGAGCTCTCTCGAACATACATATAGCGTTTATTATCCTATAGAGGCATGCACATGTCAACCACCTTAACGGAGTTGTGCTCTTTTGCGCACGTATACAGAGCATATCATAGTTGCTCTTCTGTTCTGTTGAAACCAGCCATGGCATGAGAAATACTTGCATCAGTAGCAACCATCTTGACATACAAGTATAATCGTACTAAAAAATACGGAGGCCTTGTCTTGGGGCCTCCGTAATACACCTTCATGCGATCACAATGCTAGCTCAACTATATATTATTTAAAAATGCCTGCACGTGCACTGCCGCCAGCATAGTTAGCAGGTATTGTGGTTGGCGCACCGTTGCCACTATAGCCAACTGGCTGTTGGATACTAGCGAAACCAGTGGTGTTCCGTATAGGGAACCCACGAGAACGCACAGCAGGACCTCCTGGTGAATAGATGGTGGATCCTGTTGCTCGGAGCCCTCTATTGCACATTGCACATGGCATGGTAAACCCTGCATGTGCAACCATGGCAAATGCGGCTGCAATATATAGAATGTTCATGTTAATCATGATATTCTCCTACATCATTGTTTTGTTATTATGATCATTGTTACTCTGTTCCAGGCTGGTGCCGTGCACTGTTTAAGTACCATCAGGCTTTCAAGCACATAGAGCGCCAGACTGTCAAGACTTTGCTTGGTCTAGATTTTGTAAATTTTGGAATCGTTTCTAGCCAACCTATAGAGCCTACTGCGCTTATTTGAGAGTTTCCTTGCTATTGTAATGAACTCCCCCACCATGCCGCCCGCCAGCCATTGCGGCTGGCGCCGCTGCAGCCGGTGCCGATGCGGCAACCGCTGGTGCATTATGTATGGCAGCAGCTGCCGCAGGTCTTGCCGATGCGGCAGGAGCTCCTGTACGTGTAGCAGCAGCCACAGGTGCAGATGACGCTAACGTTTGATGACTTCCAGCAAAGGCTGAAGCATATACTTCGACGAGCATAATGGCCGCAACTGTAGTAATAAGTAATAACTTGTTCATGATATTCTCCTTTTGAGTTTTAATGTGTTAAAAAGTTAAATTACATCTTGGGGCTTGAGGAGCCCTCTGGATCGTTAAAATAACGGCCCTCCAGAAGCCAAGAAGATGTGTAAAACTTCTCCTCGACTTCTGGAGGAAATTTATGCTACTGAATGGTGCCAGTTTGGTATGAGTCATGCATCAAGGTATGCTATGGTCCACCATGTTAATGATAGTATATCAAAAAAATTATTCAGATTGCAATGATTTTAAAAAAATATTTTATTTTAATTTATAAAATTGCCGATAATAGCCCTTTGTTTTCAATGCTGTGAACGCACTAGACAATATTATTCGTGTAACCCAAACGTATTGAAAATCTGTGAGCTTGCCATCGCCTTGAGTGACCGCATGCTCGTGTGTCAATGGTTTGGTATTTTTCACATCCGTATGAAGAACATAACTTTCTGGTGTTGTTTTATGGCGCACTGGCTGCATTTGATGCACCGATAAGTCCTAGTTTTTACCATAAAGGATTTGCGATAGTTTATGAGATCATATACTCTTTATAGAGAACCCATAGCTAGTATAAACGTAGTAGGCATAGCCTATGAGTATGTATAGGTGCTTGTTGCAAGAAAGGTTTTGACGTTGAACTATTGGCAAGAGCATTTAAAGATTGGTACTCTCTCTGTGCCACGATTTCTTGGCGGTCCACTTGATATGCTCACTGATGAGCCATTTAGACAAACAACGCGACGATTTTGTCAGCGTTCACTCCTGTATACCGAGATACGGCATGTTGCTGCACTTGTTAACATGCCAAGAGCACGTGTTGAGATTGATCAAGCAACAAGGCCTCTTAATTTTCAGATTACTGCTAGTAGTACTCATTGTGTTGCAGAGGCATGCGAAATTCTTCAAGAGATCGGCGTTGATGCTGTTGACTTGAATATAGGTTGCCCTGCGTCGCATATCGTTAAGTCTGGGGCAGGATCGGCGTTGATGGCCGATATACCAAGATTGCTCAGTATTGTGGTCATGCTTCGCGAAAAGCTTACATGCCCATTAACAGTTAAGATGCGTGCTGGTTTTAAAGAAACAAATGCTGCAATAGTCGCCAAGAGCCTTGAACAGGCTGGTGTCGATGCTATAACGGTTCATCCGAGGTTGCAAACACAACGATTCAGGGGTACTCCTGACTACAGTCTTATCGAGAATATTAAAAAACAACTGCATATTCCCGTGTTGGTATCAGGTGGTATTATCGATATGCAGACGGCGCAAACCGTCTATGAACAGACTGGAGCCGACGGCTTTCTCATTGGGCGAGGCCAGCTTGGCAAGCCATGGTTACTACACGCGCTGTATCATGAAAGTAGGGGTACAAGCAATGGTTCCAAGTATATCCCATCTAGCGATGTTGTGCGTAGCACTATACAAGCGCATATGCTTGCTATAGCTGCCCGCTATGGTGGGCGCGGCCTGTCCCTCGCAAAACGGCATATTGGGTTTTATGCCCGTGGGTATCCATCTGCTGCAGCCGTGAGGCGACAGGTTGAACAGTGCATGACCTGGGATGCTATGTACAATCTTGTAGCGACGATGCCGCTGGGGACTATGCCATGAAAAAAATTTCGGCACGGTATATTGCTGTCTATTGTGTGTGTATACTCGCTTTTGGTCTACTCTTAAGATCCTACATTGTTCGTTCACCTGGATTAGCAGAGAAAATGGCCTCCTATGCCGTATACCCATTTATCAGAAGTTACGGTTATGTTGTCACGCCTCTATGCCAATGGCAAGCAAAAAAACGCACCATGCGTGATCTTGAAGAACATATTTCTCAGCTGCAGGGAGACCGCGATGCCTATTTGGAAGAAGTTTTACGACTTCGTGCCCAACTCGATCAAGGTGCTGTATACCGTGATGCAACTGACGATAAAGCTATAGCACGGGCAACCGTTGCAGTTGCCCAGATTATCACCAGGCATTGTTCTCCGCAGGCCCATTATTTTATCATTGACGCTGGAACACAGAAACAGGTAAAGCCAGGCATGGTTGTTACCTATAAACGCGTTCTACTAGGACGTATTACTGAGTCATATCCATGGTACAGCAAAGTTATTGCCTTGACAGACCAACATTGCCGCGTAACTACGATAAGTAGTGAAACCAAGACATTGGGCATCCATGAGGGCATGTGTGATCACAGCCTGACGAAGTTGAAATTTGTCAGTCATTTACAACCCATAAAAATCGGTGAAACCCTTGTTTCGAGTGGCGAAGGATTAGTTTTTCCCCGCGGGCTAGGTGTCGGTGTTATAGTCTCATGTTCGCAGCAAGAACTTTATCATGATATTGAAGTAAAGCCGCTGCTCGATATGAGGACAGTTAGCTACTGTACTGTTATTGACAAGGCAAGATTTCACGAAGACATGGTGATACCTACTGTACCCATTGAAGCTACTCAAGAGCCTACACAAGAACCAGGTCATGCACAGGTAATTGAGCAATAAAAGAAAAACCCGCACTAAAACTTAGCCGCCCATGCTTCTGTCATGGCGAGCGCCACAGCAGCGGAAACATCAACTATATGCAAACTCTCTGTCAGTGAAGTATGAGCTAAATAGGCTGTCGACAATGAAAGCCCTAAACAACTTGCTAGTCAATAACAAATCAAGCGAGCTTGAGTCGAAGGTATAGTCCTGTGCATCGGCTGTGTAGACGAATGGTACTCTATAGATTGGTATTGCCATGGAAGCAGGCGGTTGGTATACATACACGTGTGGTACTCGTACTGAGCTTTGAGACGCTGCAACATCTTGCTGTGCAATACTTACTTGGGGCTCCTGGAAAGATGGGACAGGTATAGTTTGTTCTGACTTGTTCTTGGTGCGTCGTGCATGTGCAGGAGCGCACTTGTGCTTTGCTTTTGTTCTTTGCTTGCCTCGTTCTAAAGCGCCAATAACAGAAGATATTGCTGCGGCGGACTCGCTGGTGCTTGCCTGGCCTGTCGTTACAACCTCCGGTAGTGCTGTCGCGCTATCTTGTACTTCTTTGAGAGCCTCTGCTGCGGCCAATTTAAGAATTGCTAGTTCGGCAGCAAGCTTTGCTGTTCGGTTGTATGGATGGTGCCGCTGGTTTCTTAACCTGTCCATAGGGTTTATGGTGCTATATACCACTGATATAATCATAGCCAAAAGGCATGTTCGTGACACAATTTTTCCTTTCTAACGTTGTTTATCGTATGCCTGATTATTTTTTTATAGCGCCTCTTGTCTTGCTGCATAATAAGACAAACTTTTGAAAAATTCAAATTATCACCAGCAAAGCATGCTATGTGCATAACTCTCTATCGAGTGATTGAGGCTATTCTATTCTGCAAGTCTTTTTGAGAGCTCGCTGACCTGTTTTCCCGCTCCGATACAGAGCACAAGATCTCCAGGCTGTAACGCTTGTGACGTTTGCTCATAAAGCTTCTCAATCGGACAATAGACGAGTTTGAGTTGCGGATTCTGTTCATGAATAGCTGCTACCAAGGACTCTGCAGTAATACCCTCAAGAGGTTGCTCACTCGCCGAATAAATGTCTGTTATAAGCAGCTGTTCTATTGGTTGTGTTGCGAACAAGGTAACAAAATCGCTCCATAAAGCTTTTGTTCTTGTATATCGGTGTGGCTGAAAAATAACCACAAGACGATTATCAGCGCATGCCCTCGCCACAGTAAGCGTTGCTTCAATTTCTCTTGGATGATGTCCATAATCGTCGAAGATGGTTATACCGTGATGGGTGCCACGATAGGTAAATCGTCGTTCGACACCTGCGAACGATGCAAGCGCTTTTTGTATGCTAGTAAACGGGATACTCAGCTCGAGTGAAATTGCTATTGCAGCTAGAGCATTCAGTACATTGTGCTTGCCTGGCATCGCTATGGTCACTCTTCCCAAGGGATTAGCTGCTCCACGCTTATACACAGTGCAGCTCGAAGAGTTTTTATCGAGCGAAATTTCTCGCGCATAGATGTCTGCCTGATCGAGTTGTTCGATGCCATAACGAATGCATCGGATTTGCGGTAGTGGCAACATAGAACGAACATGCTCATCATCAATGCAGACAACAGCTTTGCCATAGAACGGAATATTATTCAGAAAGCTTGCGAATGCCTGTTTAATATCATCGAGATCTTGGTAAGTATCAAGATGTTCAAGATCAATATTGGTAACAACGGCAAATGTTGCATAAAGTTGTAAAAAAGATCGGTCACTTTCGTCGGCCTCGGCAACCAAAAAATTACCGGTACCCATACGTGCGTTATTGGAGATGTTTTTAAGCATGCCACCTATAATGACTGTTGGGTCAAGCCCAGCTTCTATAAGAATATGTGAAATTAGTGATGTTGTCGTTGTTTTGCCATGTGACCCTGCAATAGCTATGCTGTATTTTGTGCGCATCAGCTCAGCGAGCATGAGAGCACGTGGAATTGTTGGTATACCACGCGCCTGCGCTGCAGCAATTTCAGGGTGTCCCGTCCGGATAGCAGACGAATATACAAGCACGTCGATTGGTGCCGTGCGACAAGACTCTGTGTTGTTACCCTCGTATACATGGCATCCCAAATTGATAAGATTCTGTACACTTTGTTGGTGTATATCAGCATCGCATCCCGATATCTCATAGCCTTGTTGTCGTAAAATTGTTGCGATGCCGCTCATACCAATGCCACCAATGCCAACAAAATGAATATGACTTTTTTTTGTGTACATGCTTATCCAACCAAGAAAGTAATGCTGACCTCGTTATCAATATAAGTTCTTTCAGTGTGCCCCACGGTGCATACATAGATCAGTATAGTCAAAAATAATACGCTTGAGGAGACCTTTATTGATTCCTGCATTGCTCAGGCCTTATGGCTAGTATTTATAGATATCACGAATTTCTCGCCGTGTTTGCCGTTCAATATCCCGCTCTTTAATGAGTTGCTTTTTGCCTATGGCTTTTCTGTGTTTACCGACACCAAGTTCGACTTTAACTCGATTATGAGCGTTAAAATAAAGTTTTAATGGCACTACGGTGATACCACGCCTTGAGATATCGCCTATGAGTCTATTGAGTTCTTTGCGGTGTAGGAGTAATTTACGCGTACGGCCCGCTTGCTCATCGTTTTTTATATATGCTTTTGCGTAGGGCGTGATTGAGCAATTTATAAGAAAAAGTTCGCCACCATGGACAGTAGCAAATGCGCCGATAAGCGAGACATGGCCCTCTCGTAATGATTTTACTTCATCACCGGTTAAGACAATGCCAGCTTCGATTCGCTCGCTAATTTCATAATCAAAAAGCGCTTTTTTATTCTGGGTGATTATTTTCATACAGGCCACTGCCGTCTATACTAGATTGTTTGTGTGCTACTATCTCGCCCTCAAGGCGAGCGGGTCTCCGAACTATAACAGCTGTTTTATTACAAACCCTTAGTAAAAGGCTAGCTGAGTTATGCAATAAAAGCAATCAGTTGCGCCAGAAATTAATGGCATTATCGCTATAATCTGTAGTTGCTACGATAAGCTCGATGCGCTGCAATTATGACATTACTAGTTTAACACCAGGTGGCACAACTATGGTTTCTTGCTCCGGTGCTTTCGAAACAATAAGTTTTTTAAGGCTTGGAAGTTGCGTGAATATTCTCCCATCAAGAGTCTTAATACGACCTAGATTGAGTCGTTCAACCTTGTTAAGGCCTTTAAATAGTGCTGGATCTAGCCTTGTGAGTGTAGGTAAGGCAAGGCCAACAAGGTTATGGAGATCACTGAATTGCTCTATAGCCAGTGCCATAATATCTTGGTTGAGCTGCAAGGCCAGCAATTTGAGTTGATGAAGCCCCTCAAAAACTTGAGCGGGCAACGATTTCAGATTATTTTGATAAAGGGTTAGTATTTCAAGCTTACCAAGCCCTCGGAATATATGTTCATCTAGTGTAACTAAGCGGTTGTTCCCAAGCTCAAGCCTTTGCAGTTCACTAAGTCCTTGGAATATAGTTGGGGCTAATGTTGTTAGTTGATTATTGCGAAGATCAATCGTTTGAAGGTGCATAAGCTCTCGGAGGAGAGCTGGATCGAGGGCAACCAAGCCGGTGTTATTGAGATGAAGTTCTCGAAGATTACGAACCCCCTGCAAGAGAGCTGGGTCTAGCGAAACTAATCTGGTAGAATTGAGGCAAATGTTGCGAAGAGTGGCAAGCCCTTGAAAGATGGTAGGCTCGATGGTTGTTGCTGTTTGCGACCTAAGATCGATGCTGGTAAGGCCACAGCGATACTGATTCATAAGACTATAAACAAAACGAATAAGTGGAGCCAGGATAGTTGGTTGTATAGGTAATTCTGGGTATGGCTGTTTAGAGCAAATTTCTAGAGCGCTTCCATGCCTACCGCGAAGTTGCGTTGCGAGACGATCCTGAAAATAAAGACGCAACCAAAATTCTTGTAGATCATCGTGTAGATAGTGGACAGTTTGCAGCGCGGCATATTGGTCAGGCGACTCAACAAGGTTGAGCTTCAGTGGATTTCTTAAGGTACATCTGGTGTTTTCTTTTCTCCTATGTTCATAGATAGCCATGTGCCAATATCGAGCCGTTAATGCAAGAGCGCTAGCTGCTTTTACATTAAGATAAGGTATCGCAAGCTTTATTGCTTGCTGAGCGGTGGCATCTTGACTATTGTCAACTTCTACTCCAAGCTGTGCCCGTTTTTGTGCAGGCTCACTTGCACCGTACACACTATTAGAACAAGATAATACGGATAAAAACAAGTATGTAAACAGATGCTTGGCTCGTTTATTCATCATGAAATCCTTAATGTAGTCATTCTTGTTCTGCCTTATTGTATGCGCTCTCAATGTTTTAAATGTTTTGACGGTATTTTCTTGCGCCTGGCTAAACAATAAAAAAATAACACAGCAATGCAGCTGCTACTTTAAGCTTGTTATATACAACAGTCAAGTTTTTTAGAGTTTTTTGGCCTATAAAAATGCTTTGTTTTTCAGATTTTTATTGCATGAACATGTCCTATCAATTATTATTTGTAATAGTGTGATGGTCAACAAGATTGTTTGGGGTTACCTAGTATGGATACAAAAATATCAATACAAACATGGCAAGATTTGCAAAAGTATCGAGATGCATTTATTGCCTATCTCAAAACTGATAAAAAAGTTTCTTCACATACGCAGCGTGCCTATGCTTCTGATATAGATCAGTGCATAGAATTTTGGATTGCTTTGCCTGAAGAAGATCAGGCACAATTATCATGCCGGCAAATTATTGAAAAATTTCTTGCAGGGCTTACACAGACATCGATCCGTAAACGCTCTATTGCTCGTAAATATTCCTGTTTCTCTTCGTTTGAGAAGTACCTTCATGCTAATCATGTGATGGTGACATTAAATCTCGTGCGACCGTCGTTTGAACAAAAAGCTCCAATTTATTTTAGCCTCGAAACTATAACGCATCTTCTTGATGAGGTTCCCGAAAAAATGATGCCGTCGAAACGGCCTGTTCGTGATAAAGCAATTTTTGAACTTATGTATGCAACTGGGATCAGATCATCGGAACTTGTTGCTATTCGTTTGCAAGACCTCGATCTTGAGAGCAAGACAATTCTTATTTTTGGTAGAAAAGCTGGGCGAACGAGAACGGTTTTATTTGGGTCAAAGGCACAAGAGCGCTTGCAAGCATATATCGAAGGTGAGCGCATGCTCGAGCGAAATGCCTCGTCATCGCTTTTCTTGAATCAACGTGGCGATGGTCTTACGACACGGTCTGTGCAGCGTATTATTGCTATGTTTCGTCGTTTTCTTAAAATGGATGGTCCATTGACACCACACAAGCTACGCCATTCTTACGCAGCTCATTTATTAAGTGTTGGCGCTGAAGCAGAGGTTGTCCAGGCGCTCCTTGGGCATGTTGCTCCCGCAAGTATCGAAAAATATGCCAATGCAACCTGCAAAAAGGGATAATTATAGTTCATGGAACTAAGCTCAAGTGCCATGGCACACAAACTACAACGTCTTTGCTTAGTGGTGCTGTGCATTGCTGGTATCATCAGTGCCCGCCTTATATATCTGCAAGTTATTAAGCAGTATGCACTGTTTATCCAAAGTCAAAAAAATTTCCTCCGTGTAGAAAAAATAGCTTCACCACGTGGGAATATTTTGGATTTCCATGGTTCCTTGTTGGCAACGAATCGTCCAGCACACAATCTCTTCTGGCATGGCACTGGCTTACGAAACCTGTCAACTGAACAACGGACATTATTGGAGCAGGTTGGTGCTATCACAGGGAATAATTTTTTTGCTGATGCATCACATTTACGAGATTTGCTGTATGCAGAACGATACCGGCGAGATTTTTTGTTGGTGCATGATATGTCTTTTGACGTGCTTTGCAAACTACAAGAACAGCTTGTTGATACTAAAAACATACGTATTAAAACGGTGTGCAAGCGGCACTATCCTTACCAATACTTAGCATGTCATATAATTGGGTACCTTGGTATCATTGATATCGATATATCGGGTAAGATGGGCCTCGAAAAAATCTGTGAAAGTGACCTGCGAGGTACTGAGGGGATACGGGTACGCAAGATTAACTCGTTTGGTACAAGTCTCGATGAACAAGAGGTTGACAAAGGACAATCTGGGAAAGATATTATTACGACAATTGATATTGATATTCAGAAAATTGCTGAGCAGGTTTTCCCGGCCAATCAGGCCGGTGTTATGGTTGCTATGGACCCACAAGACGGTTCCATCAGAGCGCTACTATCTCGCCCAGCATTTGATCCTGAGTTATTCCTTAGAAAAATATCTCTTGATGATTGGACTGTGCTCCAGCAGAGCCGTCCTTTCATTAATCGTGCATTTAATGCGTGCTATCCACTTGGGTCTATTTTCAAAATAGTTACGATGAGTGCAGCGCTTGAGCATGGTCTTATAAGTCGTGATGCGACCTGGTTTTGCCCGGGGTTTTATATGTATGCTGATCGTAAGTATGGCTGCCACAATCATACTGGTCATGGGCTTATCAGTACATGTGAAAGCCTTACGCAATCTTGTAACATCGTATTCTATGAAATCGGTCGGCGTGCGCCAGTCGATCTCATAGCTGATTATGCAAAACGGTTTGGCCTCGGAGAAAAAACTGGTATTGCCTTTAATGAGCAGGTTGGCATTGTGCCTAGCAGAGCGTGGAAAATGAAAGAGAAGAAAGAGCGATGGTGGCCTGGTGAAACACTTTCACTTGCCATCGGACAGAGCTATCTTCTGGTAACGCCAATGCAAGTCACTCGTATGATTGGTAGCATTTTTACCAAAAAACTTACAAAGCCACGTATTCTTATCGAAGAACCAGTTGTAACACAAGATCTCATGATTCAACAAGATACCCTCAATTTTATTAAGAAGTCAATGCACGATGTTGTTATTCATGGTACTGGTCGTCGTATTGGGTATATGCCTGGCTTTGAGATCTATCTAAAAACAAGTACGGCTCAAGTAAGCACACTACAAAAACGTGATCTCGGCAATGAGTTTCTTGAACATGCATGGGTTGCAACGTATTTCACCTACAAGGATAACCCAGGCCTAGTTCTGGTCATGTTTATGGAAAATGTTGGTGCATCAAGGGTTGCAGTTGGACATGTACGCAACTTTTTGCTCGAGTATCAGAAACTTATGGACGATCGTCAGCAACAGGCATGCCGCCAGTACTAGTGTGAGTCTCTCGTCGCATGAACATGCATCTATTATTTTGTTATTTTGTTGACTTGTTGGTTTTGCTCACTGCATTCTTAATACTAGACCAAAAAGTTATCGCCTTGGGTCTTTAAAAGCATTGGGGTACACCATTGGATATGCATGTCTCGCTATGCACGTTGTTACTTGCATGGCATGGCTTTGTATGTTTTTGTATGTTGCCAACTACTCATGGCAGAATCGACTACTTAGCACCCATAGAGGCGCCAGAACATCTGATCGGTTTTATTGATGCTCATATGCGTGCCATTGCCTATGAAGGGCGAGAAGTTCCAGGAGCTGTTGGTATCGATTTTTGGCACACGATACAGCAACGTGACGCACCAGAGCGTCAAGTGCTGTTAAAACTTTTGCTGCGTAATTTCAATCCTATAGACCAAGATGACATACGAAGATTATACCAGATAGGCTATCTATGTTTTAATATGCTGACAGAAGAAGAACGACAGCATATATTTCAAGATGCTATGCGTACGTATCATGGTCGCAGAGGCACAAGTCCCTCGTAGGGGTGAGGCCCTGCGACCATATTCACAAATTCGCGCTAGGGACTTTTCTTAATAGAGCCTATCATGATGACAAGGTTCTATCGGTGCATGTTTATACGCATATTTTGTAAGAGCGATGCATGCAACACCACTCACAAGAGCTATAAAGGCCGGACTACGAAATGCTTGCTCAAGGCTTTTATAAAGTCTGTTTGATGCGTCAGTAACGTTTTTGACACCAATGGCATCAATGGCACCACGGATAGACTGCAGGCACTCTTTAAAATCCTCTCTGCCTGCGGCAAGCGTCGAACGCTTGAGACCCGTAATGGTCATGGTACTGGTTGCTTGGATACCACAAAAAAGTGCGTAGAGAGATGCATAATGCGTCAAGGCTTTCACGGGACAATGCAAACAGGCAACTGTATCCCAATGGTTTATCATAGTAATCAGTCCTATAGATAAAAGAAATTTTTTTTTCATGCTATAACTTTCTTATTGTGCAGTCTGTGTGGTTTGCGCATCATGCCAAGGTATGGTGTGAGCATCAAAAAAATCAGTCCACAGCGTTGGTAACGGGTGCATCGAGGCTATTCCATAG
Organism: uncultured bacterium; assembly: GCA_963715605.1. GTDB lineage: Bacteria > Babelota > Babeliae > Babelales > Vermiphilaceae > JAKASV01. The sequence continues at coordinate 72,545 of OY970257.1, forward strand.
ACAAGGTTATGATCCTTGCTCTCGTTATACTCCTCAACAACTGCTTTTTGTGATAAGAATTGGTCCTGCATGCGACGTAGCTTTCGGCAGCGTCTATCGAGGCCCTGCGCTGTCCAATTGATTGTTTTGCATTCGAGCCATTGCTTATTAGTTATAACATTATGCTCGTGTTGGTATGGGGTACGTATGTCACAGTCTTCAGGCTTGCCAAATGCTGTAACGGTTTCATCATCATCTTTTTCTGCGATATCTAATGCGTTTGCAAGGACAAAAAAACGACCACGTGCAGCAAAAGGATTGCTGCCAAGAGCGAGATACTCACGTAATGCCTTGATGAAGCCCGGCGTTTGAGAAAAATTTTCAATCGATGATTCGATGCGTCCTAAGTTCTCGTGGATACACTGAAATCGTGTTGTTATGTCGCCATGGCCAAATATCAATATATCGATAGCACTATCTATTTGTCTCATGGTTAGATGAGGACATTCATGAAGCATTGCTAGTACCCTTGACTGAAGTGCATCTACGTTATGGCAACGCCCGCTTTCCAAAGAAGCCTGTATGGAACGGAGTCTTTGGGGGTTCATACCGTCTACAGTGTTCCATAGAACTATACAGAAAACGACATTTATTGCTAAACAGTACTTCTTCATATCATGAAACTCCTTATGGATATGCCTATAGGTGACCTTACGTACTATTATTCTGTCGATTAGTTATACTCATTAGCAGCAGTAAAGTAAACAAAATCACGTATCTATTTTTATGCAAAGTACTTACAAGGACGAAATAGCTCATTATCTTGCAATTGGTTATTACTCATGGTAACATATCTGGTTAATATTACTTTGCCACTAGTCTTCATAGGAGCCACAAAGTATGGGAACCTATACGAATATTTCGCATACAGCCGACGTAAAGCTTCATATTTATGGTGAGACCAGAGAGGATCTTTTCCAAACTGCCTTGCAGGCAATGGTTGCTGTGAGCTATCCTGGACTTCTTAGTAGCAATGTGACCAAGGGCAGTACATGTAGTCGAACTATACATGTTTATGGAACAGATGGTGAATTTCTTTTGGTGGATTTTCTCAATGATGTCCTTGCCTATACTGCTGTATACCACGAGATATACTCTTCTATAGCTATCGAGACGCTCACTGAGAAATCTATTACGGGCACACTAGCATGTATGCCAGCCTCGGCTGTGGCAGATGCTATCGTCGAGATAAAGGCAGTTACTTTTCATGATTTCTTTGTTACGCATGATGCAACGGGGTGGGCTGCTGAACTTGTATTTGATATATAAAATCTAAGTTACTATGTTTTTTGTGCTGTTAACTATAATGCAGTCCAAGAACAAAACAGCGTAGTATCTGACTGCTATGTTGCGGAGAACTATAATGATTGATAAAAAAATGATAACCGAGGCTGACCTTGTTTGTGTGTCACCGGACATCTATGAAATTCCACGTTCTTGGAGTCCAGCAATGCATGTCCCGGCAAGGGTGTGTATGAGTGAAGCAATGGTCCCAGCCGTTACCAGTGACAGTGCTTTGCAGCAACTCATTAATACGGCATCGTTACCAGGGGTAGTGAAGGCAGTTATTGCAATGCCCGATATTCATCAGGGATACGGGTTTCCCATTGGTGGTGTTGCAGCAACCGATGCCGAGCATGGCGGTGTGATTTCTCCCGGTGGTATCGGTTATGATATTAACTGTGGCGTTCGCTTGATACGTGCTTCAATGCATGTTGAAGCTATTATGCCTTATATAGAGCCGCTTGCAACAGGGCTATCGCGCACTATTCCATCCGGTATAGGCCATGGCGGCGATATTATTATCACGGAAGAGAGTCTTGATCATGTTATGCGCCGGGGCGCCCACTATATGCTTGAACTTGGTTACGGTACTCATAATGATTGTAGCTTCTGCGAAGAACATGGCTGTATGCCTGAGGCAGACCCTCAAGCAGTGTCTGTCTTGGCAAAAAAGCGTGGTCTTGATCAGCTTGGTACGCTGGGCTCTGGCAATCATTTTTTGGAGGTGCAGAGAGTTGTTGATATTTACGACCAGCAAGCGGCTAATGCTTATGGCTTACAACGTGATCATATCACCATTATGATCCACTGCGGCTCTCGTGGTCTTGGTCACCAGATTTGTACTGATTATGTACGTTTGATGCTCGATGCTATGCCCTCGTTTGGTATTGCAGTCCCTGACCGAGAACTCGCATGCGCGCCGCTTAATAGTTCTCTCGGTAAGCAGTATTATGGTGCTATGGCAGCTGCTGCCAACTTTGCATGGGCAAATCGTCACTGCATAGGGCACGGCGTCCGTAGAACATTCAGTGGCATCGTTGGTTCTCAAGTCGAACTTGCAACAGTCTATGATGTATCACATAATATTGGAAAATTTGAAAAACACGTGATTGACGGTAGTTTGCATGATCTTTTCGTCCATCGCAAAGGGGCAACGAGGGCTTTCGGGCCATCACGTACCGAGATTCCATCTCAGTACAGATCAGTAGGGCAACCCGTGTTAATTCCAGGCACGATGGGGACATCATCATATGTTCTTGCTGCACAGGATAAGGCTCTTGATGTTTCTTTTGGTAGCTCATGTCACGGTGCAGGGCGCCAAATGTCGCGCGCCAAAGCCAAAACACTTGAAACTGGTGCTGCAGTGCGCAAACGACTCGAAAATATGGGAATTGTTGTTCGTTGCCCAACGAATGCAGGCCTTGCAGAGGAAGCTCCCGGTGCCTATAAAGATATTGACGATGTGGTACAAGTTGTAGAACAGGTTGGGCTTGCAAGGCGCGTTGCCCGCATGGTGCCAATTGCCGTTATAAAGGGTTCCTGATAACTTATTCTGGTTGCTGGGTTTGCGCAATTTTCAGAAAAATAAATAAATAAATTTTATAAATTTTTTAAAAACTATTGACATATTGAATTTATTTTTGCTAGACTAGCATCAGACTTATGATAGAGTCTCGGTGCTTCGGACTATGTTGTCTATAATTTCTATCTCGCATAGTGCTCAGTCTTTTGTACTGGTACCATGCAGGCAGGTCAACCAACAGTCAACAGTGCCTACACCGCCAACACCAATGCCAACGCTTACACCAGAAACTTACGTCAAGCCATGAACCTCTACAGCTATACCAAACGTTGGCCGCGTGATAAGCGCCTAAAATTACACCAGTGCCAGCTACAGGAAAAAGCTTCTGCCCTACTCATAGGTAGAGTAAACATGTGTCATGCGCCCATTACTTTTTAATTAAGATATAAAGATCGATTGCTAGATTAAGTTTTAGTATCGTGTTTTAGTTTTAAAAGTAGTTTCAATAACTATTAAGGAGAGTTACTATGAAGAACTTATTATTATCTACAGCTTTATTGTTATCAGTATCTATCGGCCTACACGCCGGTGGTGCTCGCGTAGCTGGTTATGGAGCGGCATCTAGTGCTGCGCCAGCAGCATCTACACAGGCGTCAATGTTGCGACCTGGGGTTGCAGCTACACCAGCGCCAGCAGCATACTCGGCACCTGCGCAACAGGCAGGCGCACGACGGGTAGCAGGCGCACAAACACAAAATGCTTTCCCTGCTTCTCGCGTTAGATAGTGTACATGTACTAGTGTAGTATTTTAGTTTTAAGGTAGTTTTAACAACTATTTATTAAGGAGAGTTATTATGAAGAACTTATTATTATCTGCAGCTTTATTGTTATCAGTATCTATTGGCCTACGTGCTGAGGTTCCTGCAGCTGGTCATGACGGTAGCGACAGTCAAAGGCTACTGAAGTTTATTGGCATTATGAAAGCACATAGGGCCGACTGGTTTAATCATATGAAAAAACATATTATTGACAAAATTAATCTTGCGATGGAGCATCATAACCAATATTTTGCACAGAAGGCCGGAGATATTGAAGCCTTAGCTTCTGGCATGGACAAAGATGCCCTGTTGAAAAAGATGCTCGTGGAGAAAGTTGAGCTTTCTAAAAAACAGGCTGAAGAGTGGAAGGCACTGTGCGAGAAGTCCATGAAGGAAGGTGCGGAAACCTATAGAGCTCATAAAAAGGAAATTGATGAGTTCGAAAATCCACCAAAACCTGAAGGTGAAGTGAAAGCTCTAGCTGAAGGCGAGGAGGCCAAGGTGGTCACTGTCGAAAAGGCTGAGGCCGCACAACCTGAGTCCAAAGAACTCGGTCAAGAAGCTACAGCAGCTGAATAATGGCAATGCTATGCTGTCTACTTGGTTAGTAAGCTTATTTAAGTAATTAAGTAGATGCAATAGCTAAGCTATACTTGTGCGACAGAAGGGCAGTGCCTATCATAGGCACTGCCCTTCTGTCTTGTCTTAATCTGCTCATTTCGTCTTTGCTGCAGTCTCACTTGTTGGTGTACTCGAAAGCCATGCTTCGAGAGCGGTCTCAAGACCTGCTGGCATTGCATGCGCACCGCCCTGCAGAACTGTTTCCGAGCCGCCGCCATGGAGTTTGTAATGTTCTTGCAGAAAAGATCGTAACTGTTTCATATTTGCTTGTTGTGTATAACTCGGTGCAACATGGGCACAGAAAAGTACTTTGCCCTCGGTTTCACTTACGAGTAGATAAAGGCCTGGCTTTGCTTGTACAAGGTGTTCTGCTGCCTCTTTGAGCTCTTGCGCTTGGTAATTTTTAAGGGCTATATACAAGACAGGTATGCCCTTGATCTCACGTGCTTTGGTAAGCCATACCGGAATAAGTGCATGCTGTGCCTCTTTTCTTATTCTCTTGAGCTCATGCAGAGCGTTTTTTAACTCATGCTTGCAGCCCTTTGCTGCTTCTGTAAGTTGTTCTTGTGGTACCTCAAAGAGAGAGCTAAGAGCCTTGAGCTGATCGAAATTTTCTTGAAAAAGTTTAATGGCCATATCGCCGGTAACCGCTACAATACGGCGAGTTCCCGCGGCAATACTTTTGAGTTCGGTTATTTTAAAGGTGCCAATATCCCCCGTTGCTTTAACATGAGTCCCGCAACATAGCTCCGCAGAAAAACCTGGAACAGAGACAACTCTGACCTGATTGTCAGCGTAACGGTCTTCAAAAAATGCCAATGCGCCCCGTTTCTTTGCTTCCTCGATTGGCATATATTCTATACAAAGTGTCTGATTTTCTTGTATTTTTTCGTTAATGAGCTGTTCAACCCGGTTGAGTAGTGCTGGTGATAATTGCTTGCTGCTCGAAAAATCAAAGCGTACATAATCTGCTGCTACAAAAGAACCAGCTTGCTTAACGTTAGCATCAAAAAGTTCCCTGAGTGCCGCTTGCAGCAAGTGCGTTGCTGTGTGATTTCGCATAATTGCTCTTCTGTAAGGCTCGTCAACATGGAGCGATACAACATCACCGATATGTAAGTCTGCGGGCGCCTTGATGTTGATGGCTATAATCCCTGATATAAGCCTTAGATCATCAACAGGTACTACAGTATCGCCAACTTGTATAGAGCCGCGGTCACGTTCTTGACCACCGCCAAGCACAAAGAATGGTGATTGCTTGGTGACAACCCAGCCACTAGTGCCTGCAGATAGCACTGTCTGCTCGGCAAGATTATCATCAATAAGTGCGATAACCGATGTTGTTGTCTCCAGCGATTCGTAGCCGGTAAAGACAGATTTTATTGAGCAAGGGAGTCGCATGTAATCGATAGCATCCTGTTCTGGCTTGCCTGAGCGCTCCTGTTGTTCTGTCATGGCGCATTCAAAACCTTTCATATCAACGCTAAATCCGCGCTCACGAGCCATGAGAGTGATAAGTTCTACAGGGAACCCGTATGTATCATAGAGTTTAAAAGCCTGATCACCAGGTATTTGTTTGTCAGCAATGTGCTGGGAACAATATTTTTCGAATAATGCTTGCCCGCGTGTACAATTTTCACAAAAGCGATCAACTTCATCTTTTATGACCATCATGATGTGGCCTTTATGGATGCGCAGTTCAGGATATATCTCGCCAAAAGATTCTGCAAATGCACCTGCGAGCGCTGGCATGAGGCCCTTGTTGTCAGTTAATTTGCGACCGAACAAAGCTGCACGTCGAATGATTTTTCGTAGCACATAGCCACGACCCTCGTTGGCGGGTGTGCAGCCATCAGCAATAAGCATAGAGCTTGATCGTATATGGTCTTCGATGACACGAAAAGCAGCCTGCACTTCAGGGGATTGTTCGCTATATTTTTTGTTTGTCTGGATTTCAATATGGTTGCGAATATGTACAAAGAGGTCAGTGTCAAACACAGAGTCAACATGTTGCATAATAGACGTAAGACGTTCGAGTCCCATGCCAGTGTCAACGCCGGTCTTTGTAAGTGGTTTTAGAGAGCCGTCTTGTTGCCTATCGTATTGCATAAAAACAAGATTCCAGATTTCCAAAAATCTGTCACAGTCGCATGCGGGACCACACTGTTCTATAGTTGGGCAACCATAGGCAGGACCACGATCAATATGAATTTCGGTGCAAGGGCCACAGGGGCCAAGATCGCCCATTGACCAGAAATTTTCTTGCTCACCGAGTCTGTAGATTTTATTGGCTGGTATACCGATCTCATCGTGCCACAGGGCATAACTTTCATCATCATCTTTGTAGATTGAGACATAGAGTTCTGAGATTGGTAATTGCATTTCTTGCGTTAAAAATTGCCATGCGTACGTTATAGCTTCTCGCTTAAAGTAGTCACCAAATGAAAAGTTGCCGAGCATCTCAAAAAATGTCAGATGCCTTTTGGTGAACCCGACATTGTCAAGATCGTTATGTTTGCCGCCAGCACGAACGCATTTTTGTGCAGTGACTGCTCTTGTATAAGGGGCTGTTTCTTTGCCAAGAAATATATCTTTAAATTGGTTCATGCCTGCATTGGCAAACAACAATGTAGCGTCCTGAGCAGGAATAAGTGAAGAGCTTGGACAATGAGTATGGCCATGTTGGACAAAAAAATCAATAAATCGTTGTCGGATCTGTTTTGATTCCATGAGAATGCACCTGCGTATACAAGAGATAAAAAGATTACTATCGCTGCATAATAGCATAAAACAGGAGCTCTAATCTTGCAAGAAGGCTCTTGAAAGCCTGTTGAGTACTCATACACATGTTCCGTCTAACTTTTATAATAATAAAAAATATAAATAAAATATTTTATTAAATTATTGCTATTTTTTCATAAAAATGGCACACTAAAGTTGATATGAAAATAAGTTTTCTTTTGGCTTCTAGCCTTTAATAAGTATGCAATTTTTGGGAATAGATTATGAAAAATACTTATATGATTGTTATTGGTCTTTGCCTTGTGTATTGTACTGCACAAGAAGTGACTGCCGCGAGCCCTTATACAGTCGCAGCAAGTTATGATGCTGCCGTTTTGCCAGCGGTATCGAACTGGATGCAGGACAGCTTTGCGCATGGTTACCCTCGTAGCGGGCGAGATGCTCCCCCGCCATCAGTGGTGATACCTGTGGCTAGACCAGCAAAAAATTCTTATTTGGTGCAGCATCTCTTAGATGCCGAGGTAAATGCACCAATACTTCTCAGGCAGAATGATCAAACGAGGCAACGTAATTCTTATGTCATTGAGTTGTTTTATCGACTATTGCGCTGGCTGGGGTTATCATCCACATAGAGTGCCACACATAACAAATGAGTACGTTGATATGCGTTAATAATATCGCGCTGCTTGACGATAGTGCCCTTGCATGAGTTGCTCAAACGCTATTCTGTTAGCATTTTCCTTTGCCGCAGCAAGCCTCCTTGCAGCTTCAGCGTTTTCTTTTGCAGCGCTTGCAGTAGCTGCTTCTGCTGCTGCTTGTTGTCGTGCAGCAAGAATTAAGGCATTGTTTTTACGTTGTTCTTCTGCTAATAACTGGTCATGCCGTTCCTGTTCTATGCGGTCATAAGCCTCACGGACTTGCTCTTTCGCGTATTCTTCAAGTGCACAGGTTTTTTCATATCTTGTCTGGAGAGTCTCAAGGAGATCTTGTATGTGTTTGTCTGTTGAGGGTAAGGCTCCTACAGGAATGCTCTTCTTGATGGTACGCAACGATGCTATGCTCTCCTCGAGTGACGCTGCTATCGATAATGTTGGATACCGATCACCACGAATGCGTGGTATCTTTACGTCGGCACTAGCGCCATGTTTTTCCAGGGTTTCTGTATGTGTGTTTGTAGCGTTTTCATAGACCTTATAGAAGTTTACGAGGAAGTTCTGCAGTATAGTCAGGCGCTTCGTTAATGCATCGATCCTTTGAGCAGCCTGTGTTACATGATCCAATAATATAATGATGCCACTATGATTTTTAACGTTGTCTCGTGCAAAAAGCTGCATGTAGTTCGCACATAAGAGGCGATCTTCATGTAATGTTGCAAGAGAACGCTGCACATAGTCAATCCAGGTTGTCGCGGTAACTTTTAGTGTGCTACTAAGTAGTTCGCAGCAGGCTTCAACCCCTGGTGCTGTTGTTATGTCTGAACCTTCAATAAGTGCCAGCACAGTCCGACAGCCATAGTCTATCTCGGCATAGCGCATGAGAACCGCTTGTGGTGCCCCGGCAACTTTACTGCACGCGACAATGGCTTCTTCATATTTTGTTATATACTGGTACATATACGTGAGGCTTGCTATGAGTTCATCGAGAGCATAGATCATGCCCTGGATAATGGTTGTCCTTACCCCTGCATTGTTTGCGTCTATTGTAAGTAACTTTTCTCTTTTTTCCTGTAAAAGTGCAAGGTCAACCTGGATGCCATGGGTATAGTGCTGCATAGTATTTACAGGAAGATTAGTAGCAATAAGCATGAGCGCCTGGTCAGGAGCCATGGTTTCCGTTGCCCTTACAAAACCTGGGAACATTGCATAGCGAGCAGCCATAGCTTTTTGAAGGGTGGCTATCTGGCGTAATGCATATGTGTCACTTCTCGTGTAAAGCCATCGACCAATACCTGCTATACCACCGATGGTTGCTGCTGCGGCTGCGGCAGCACATGCTATGCCCTTATAGCCATGCATTGGTATAAGCGCTTTAAGAGCAGATGGTATACCAGTTATTGTTGCACTAGCTGCTGAAAAAAGTTTGCCCGGTATACTCGGTGATGCAGGCATAGTTATGCATGTACGTTGCATGCCAATACAGAACGTTGCAATAAGTATTACTTTTTTGTACATAGGTAAAACCTCCATAAAAATTACTCTAATATTTAATCTAAAGTAGGACTGCTTTTCGAAGAGTCTTATATCTTATACTTGTTTGTATACTAGCAGTTTTCTTCTAGTAGCACAAAGGGGTCGCTAGAACTGTTCAATGACTTGTACGACGCTTCCAGTCGGGAGCTTTTCAACATGCATATGGACTGGCAGATGGTCTTTTACCATGGGCAGATGCGATACAACAATGATTTTTGCAAAATCATGCTGTATTGTTCTGAGTGCCCCCAAAACCAGCAAGAGTCCCTCTTCGTCTTGTGAGCCAAAGCCTTCATCAATAATAATAGTTTGCAAAGCTGTTCCCGCACGACGTGCGAGTATCTTTGAAAGAGCTATCCGAAGGGCAAAGTCAATGCGAAATGCTTCGCCGCCGGAAAAAAGCTCATAAGGGCGAACGCCCTTTTCGTCGGCTATTATTATGTCAAGTGTTTCTCTAACGTCACCGCTTTTCAGATCACGCAGTGATGCAAGGTGAATATGTGCCTGGTTGTCAGTGAGGCGACCCAGGATTGTATTGGCTTCATACTCTATCTCTGGTAAGAGCTCATGCATCAGGAGTGCTTGGATACCATCTTTGCCGGTTGCTGCCGCTACTATTTGGTAGTCGTCTATCGCGATCGCCAGTTTGTGGAGAGATTCTTGTTCGCGACGGTATTCTTCTTCAAGTGCTTTGCTGCGTGATAGTTGCTGTTCAAGAGCGCCCTTTTGTTCGAGTAGCTTGCTTTTGGAGTTTTCAAAACGTTGCCGCAGGTTCAGAATAGTACGCTTTTCCTCAGTAAAAGCTGCCTCTTGCTGACTAAGTTTCTCATAGAGAGGCATCAGCTCAGCTGCCAGGATGGTCATGGCGTGATTAGCATCTTTCAGCAGATATCGTAATCGGTCTGTCTCGTGTGCTCGGTTCTTTTGTAATGCTTTTTCGGTTTCACAAGAGCGTGCAATAACTAACTTTGCTTCAAGATCACGCAGATCAGCAAGGAGAGTGCGCTGTCGTGTGGGGTTAAAGACTATGGTTGCTAGAGTTTTTTCGAGCAGAGCACACTGAGCGCCACATGCCATAACCCTGGAGTCGTTACGATAAAGTTCTTCTTGGCCAGTGATATGTTGATCAGTCGATAGTTTCGCTGCTGCTATAACAGTTTCTAGAGTAACTTGCTCTGTGTGTAATGATTGCAGCTGTGCGTCTATCTCCTGCAAGCGCTTACAGGCTTGCTCATGAAGATGTGCTAGCGACTCCTGTTCTGCCCTGAGCGTTTTGAGTGTTGCTTGTTCTTGCATGAGCACTTTATGTTTTTTGTCCTGTTGTTGCAGCACAGTTTTGAGGTTTTGCAGAAGCTTTGCTAGACGCGCTTGCCTATGATCTAGACGGGATAAATCAGCTGCTATGCGCTTATGTATAGCTTCTTGAGCATCGCCAGAAAGAGTCTGTTCGCAGAGCGGACAACAGCTTGCTTCAAGTGAGCTAGCAAGCTTGGCCCTCTGGGCCAATGTCGTACGCTCTGCACTATTTTTTTCAACCAATAAGAGGCAGTCCTGATAAAATCTCTTTCTTTTGTCGAATGTACGCTGAAAAAGCTCCCATTCGCCTTCGTTACATGCGGTGCAAAGAGACTCCTGAATACTTTTATGTCGAGCAAGAGCTTCTTGCGCCTGCACAGCGCAACGTGCTCGTTCTTGTTGCGCTGCTGCGAGCAATGATGCCACTCGTATTTGGTTGCCAAGATAGCTGTCCAACAATTTTTGTTGTTGCTCACGATACTCTGCAATATGCTGTGAATATTCATTCCTGAGTGTCATTGCATAGTGTTGCTGAAGCATATGTTGTTCTTTTGTTTCTATGTAAAGAGCATAATTTTTTTGCTCGGTCGTTAACTCACTGTTCAACGTTGCTCGTTGTTGTTCGAGTTGCTCTGGTGATGGACCGAGAAAGACTGCTCTATGCGTTTGTCGCCAGCTACTGACAAGTGAACGGAACTGTTCTTCGTGCGTCTTTTTTGCTTCTTTCAGTGTTGCATATTGGTGTTTCATGGCATCATAAGTACGTTGCTGTTCCATGATTGACTGTTCTAAGAGACTATTTGCATGTTCTCGTGCCAAAAGGCTTCGTTCATACTCGGCTAGCTCTGCATACTGTTGCTGTAGTGTTGTATAGAGACCATGTGCAGTACGTGCTTCAGCAATCTCTTGATGCAATCTGTCGAGTACTGTTTTCACTCGTGTTCGTTCGCATGAACAGGTGCGTGCATGTTCAAGAGCACGTGTGCGAATTTCGTCATAGCGATCTAGACGTAATATTGATGCCAAAATATCTTTTCGCTCTCGGGGAGTCTTCGTAGAAAATTCATTCGATTGCCCCTGTCGTATCAATGCTGATGAACAAAATGTCTCAAAATCAAGCCGTACAATACCATTGATTGCTTCTTGGTTGCTCCGTATCGTATTGCCACCGATGGGCTGCGTTGCTTGTCGTACTGGATCAACCAATCCTATGGTCAGCGATGTATTCGGCTTGCCAGTTGGTGGTTTTGTATACTCGCGACGTATGACATAAAGATTGCCTTGTATGGAGCATTGAAGAGATACAAGCATTGTGTGTTGGCCTGCGTACAGCAAATGCTCGTCTGCTTTTATGGTCCCCGATGTCTTGCGTGCTTCACCCCAAAGAGCCCAGGTTAGTGCATCTAAAATAGCAGATTTTCCATGGCCATTCTTACCTGATAAACAGATTAATGGGTAAGGGGAAAAATCGATTGTTTGAGTTTCAGGGCCATAACTCAAAAAATTTCTAATCTGTAGAGAGACTGGAATCATGGGTTCGACGCTTTCTTACTGGGGACTTGATTGTCTAGTATAGCCAAAGGTATATTAAAATTGTAGCAAGATTATACTCTATTGTGTACCAAGAACTTTTCAAAGAAGGGAGTTTATATGTGGTATTTGTACACCGTAGCATCTTCTATGTTGATGGCTGTTTTAATGTTTCAGTCTTTACAGGGACACGACGGATTAACCATGGATAAACAACATATGCACATGAGTATTTTTCGGGAATATGATATTCGGGGAATCGTTGGGTCGGAAATACCAATCCCAGCTGTCTACGATTTTGGCCGTGCCATAGCAACGTATATTGCGCAAAGGGACCCAGCAGTACGAGCTATTGCTGTTGGCATGGATGGCAGGACCCATTCTCCGGCTATACAAGAACAGCTATGTTCAGCACTTGCTGACAGTGGTTTCGATGTGTTTTTTATTGGAACCTGCCCAACACCTGCTCTTTATTTTAGCCTCCATATGCTTCCTGTACAGGCTGGCGTTATGATTACTGCCTCGCATAATCCAAAAGACTATAATGGCTTCAAGCTGTGCCTGGGTACTGATTCGATTGCGGGAGCAGCTATACAAGAACTTAAAAAGTTATACCAGGCTGGCACAAGAATTCCCGTACAAAAAACTGGTACTGTGCGCAATAATCCTATTCATAAAGCTTATATTGCTTGGCTTGTAGAACATTTTGCTCACCTCAAAGGCTTGCATGTGCCTATTATACTTGATTGTGGTAATGGTGCAGCAGGCACTATCGTGCCAGACCTTATAGCTGCGCTTGGATGGACAGGTTGCACTATCCTCTATGCTGACGTTGACGGGACCTATCCAAACCATGATGCTGACCCAACGGTGGCTAGTAATATGGCAACCGTGAAAAAAATGCTCGCACAAGGAGACTATTGGTTTGGTGCCGGCTTTGATGGCGATGCTGATCGTATGGATGCTATGACGAGTAACGGTCAGTTACTATCTGGTGATCAATTACTTGTATTATTCATGCAGCAGATACTGCGCAAAATACCTGGCGCCGCAGCAATTTGCGATGTTTCGAGTTCGAACACCCTTGTATCGATGTTAGCTGCATGGGGTGCTCGACCATGTATGGTACCAACGGGGCATACGAATATTAAAATCGCCATGAAGCGTGAAAAGGCCGCTCTTGGTGGTGAGCTTAGCTGTCATTTTACCTTTGCTGATCGTTATTTTGGGTTTGATGATGGTATCTACGCCTTATTACGCCTTGTAGAGCTCGTATATACAGCGCAAGCGCCGCTTGCTTCGCTTTGCTCTATATTTCCTACGCTCTATAATTCTCCAGTGATACGTATACCAATGCCTAGTGAACACATACCGCCTATGCTTGCTGCTATCGAGAAGCACTTTAGGCTAGATACAACGGCTTCGCTCCTGACTATTGATGGCATACGTATAACAACACCCTTTGGGTGGGCGTTAATTCGACCATCGAATACGCAACCGGTTTTGTGTCTACGATTTGAGGCATCGTCACCGGAAGGGCTCGCCGATCTTAAGAATCGCTTTAAGGCTATACTACAAGATCATATTGATCAAAAAGTGCTTAATGCTTATATGTAGGGAATAATTGTTCATGCCCAAGATCGGCGTTCATCTTCGCGACAGTAGCTCTATAGAGGCGCTTAGTGCTGGCATAAGGCACTTACATATGCCTTATGTCCAGTTTTTTGTACGTGCTCTTCATGGCAAGCTTCTTACTGCAGATAGAGAATCCTGTCGTATGTTTCACACAGCCTGTGAAGAAACTGGTGTCGTGCCTTATCTGCACCTTTCGTACAGGGTAAACGCTGCTGATACTCATTTCACACGCCACCCATTACTTGAGCAAGAGATTCGACTTGCCCGGTATTTGGGGATACAACATATTGTTATACACGCAGGTGCCGCACGTGATCGAGAGTCCGGCATAGAGGCCACTGCACGATTGTTAAACCAGGTAACTCGTAACCATCCGGCTGTCTGGTTGCTCGAAAATAGCCCGTTTGACAAGCCATCGATTGGTGGTGATCTATACGACCTGCGAGCCATCTATGAAAAAATAGATAGACCTGATCGTGTTGGCTACTGTATCGATACAGCACATGCACATGCTTATGGGTATCAATTGGCAACATCAGATGCTGCACTGGAGAATTTTATACAGGATCTCGATACTATACTTGGGTTCGAACACATTAAGCTAACACATCTGAACGATGCACAATCAGCCTGTGGCTCGCGGCATGATGTGCATGCAATGCTTGGTGATGGCTTCATAGGACTAGAGAGGCTTGTACAGTACGTTTCTCACAGCTATACTGCCAATATTCCGGCAATTGTTGAACTACCCGTTCTAGCAGATGTGCTGTGGCAAGAACAATGTAAGCTCATTACAACAATAAATATTGACGTACGCACTAACCTGCTTGTATAGTGCGTTTAACGGGGTAATGATCAGTGAGTTTTACTGCAGCATGCTACTGCACATATAAAGGAGCCAGAAACATGAATAAAGCTTCAATAATACTTTTTTGTATTAGTTTTCTCTGTATTGGTATGCTGCAGGGGAAGTATGTATACGAGCTCGCTATATGCGCAATTTTTCGTAATGAGGCACGATTCATGCGTGAGTGGATCGAGTTTCACAAGCTTGTTGGTGTTGAGCATTTCTATCTCTATAACAATGGCAGTACGGATCATTACAAAGAAGTATTGCAGCCATATATACGTGCAGGAGATGTTGATCTTTATGCATGGCATAAAGAGAATCGTAAAGATCAGCCATGGCGTTCTATTCAGTGTGCTGCTTATAATGATTGCTTGACGAGAACGCGGGGTACTCTAAAGTGGCTGGCATTTATAGATCTCGATGAGTACTTGTTTCCTACAGAGCAACTATCGCTGAAAGACTTTTTACGTGATTATAAGGAGTTTGCTGGTGTATGCGTCAATTGGCTGATGTTCGGCACATCAAACGTTTTTAGGATCAGCCATAATGACCTAAGAATGAGAAAGCTTGTCATGCGCGCACAAAATCCATGGGCATCGGGAAAAGTTATTGTGAGGCCAAAGAGAATTGAGCGCATGATAAGCGCGCATTACGCGCAATGCAAAGATGGTTTTTTTCAGGTCATTGAAACTAAAGCAAGGCGTGATCGCGGCACCCTTTTTGGTGACCCAGTCAATAAGATACGTGTAAATCACTACTGGAGTGGTGATTACACCAATTTTCTATACAATAAAATTATAAGTTTACTACATCGCGGTTCGCTTACAACTGCTCAGGTAGCTGCGCTGATTATGGAAGAAAAAGAAAAGTATAATGCAGAAAAAGACTGTTCCATCCATAAGTATCTTCATGCCATGGAACGAGCTACGCGCTGATACGGCCTTGCTGTTTTACTATGTGGCATGGCAGCTACGTTTGCAGAAAAATTATCCTACCATAGCTGGTTGTATTGGGATGCGTATAGGTTGTGTGTGATGTCCCATCTTTTCCATGCATGTTAGAAAAACGTGCGGAGCCATGGTAACAGTCATGTCATTTCTAAGCGGATGAAAGCTAACCCAAGGGTGGCTTAACGCATCTTCGTCTAGAGCACACAGAATTTTAGCATGCGTATCAAACATGAGCCCAAACGGTGTTACTGATCCTGGCGTAAGCTTCAAATGCTCATACAGTTCTTCTGCTTTACCAAAAGAAAGTCGCTGACACCCTAACGTTAGACTTAGAGCACGAAGATCGACACGCTTAGCTGCGATAACACTCACGAGGAAAAAATCTCCCTTTTTGTCTTGTAAGAACAATGTTTTAAAGTGCGGCTTGGGCACAGAAACGCCAACTGTTGGGATGCCGTTTATCGCCGTGACGACTGGTTTGTCGTCACACGTAAAAATCGGCTGATGCTCATATAATTGATAATCAATAGTATGTTGTTGAAAAAAGTTGAATAGTAGTTGCTCTTGCATTGTTAGCCTATCAAGTGTGCTGGAACATGCCGCATGACGCTACGTGTTATAGCATGTTTAATAATATTCTGTCCACGGATGCTTAGTATACACGGTGCAATGTACTGCTGCAAAAACTTTAGATTGTATGGGTGATCATAACTGCTCTGCTGGTTAGGCGAATATAATGATAAGAGTGCGAGAAGCCAAATCGATGGTTGGGAAGAGAGGAGTCGAACCTCTACTCCTGGAGCCAGAATCCAGTGTCCTGCCTTTAGACGACTTCCCACTACTAATTATATCTCGCAATTAAAGAGCAAACCTGAACTTGAGTAGTATACAAATTTTATGGCACTTGATCAATATCTTGCTGCATAGCTGGTCAGAAACATACTTGTGCCGTGTTGACGGGCACTATAGTGCTGTAGTGCCCGTTTCACAGCCATATAGCTTCATACTAGCTCGAATATAGCTTATATGAAGATATCTTCGTCAAGAAATATCCCTGGTAGAACTGGCATCTGAGATGATGCACATTGAGGAATATTAAAAATCTGTGCAAGTGTATTGGCAAGCTGCAGGGCATACACTTTCTTATTAATAATTTTATGTTCTATATGCTTGTGTCTATAGAGTACAAGAGGTATATGAGTATTGCGCTCATAAGGGCTTCCATGGTTTGTCCCACCAGTATATTTCATAAGTTGGTTATAGGGCTTAAGCTGGAAGATAATATCTCCACTGCGACCATGGTACCGTTGACGTCGAAAATAATTTGCTATCGCAGTCTTGTCATTTTGCACGTGCCCAAGCTCATGATATGTCCATGCCTGACAAATTCCTGGCATCTCTAGGAGTGCTTTTTTAGCTGCTCGCAAGACATTCGTCCTATCTTTGAGCGCTAACGCATCAAAGTCTTTGGTGAAATAAAGATGCGGCGCTTTAAGTATAACTGGTAGTCTTTTGCCAGTTTCTGCATATATTTTATCTTCGATGACTTTTGTCGACTCCGACGTTGCTATCCTTGTTGCAGGGTACCCCTTTTTTTGCATGTGCTCAACAATTGGCTCCATCCCATGATCAGCCGTTAGTACATACAGAACATCGGATTCTTTAAATCTATGATTAACAAATTTAAAAAATGACTTCAGTTGTTTGTCGAGATGGTAAATTATGTCGAGAGCTTCGATACTATCAGGACCAAATATATGGCTTATTTTATCAAGTGGGCTCAGGCACAACCACAATAAAATCTTGTCTTCTTTGTTGCATGATTTATGCGTTCTCAAATAAGCCTTAGCACACTCAATAAGAAGATCATGTGCATATGGCGTCGTTTGAAAAATATCAAAAAGGTCTTTATCTTTGTTAGTGCACAGCTTTACTGGTGAGCCTATTGACGGGATGTCCCTTTTCGTAAAGCTATAATCAGGTGTCCCTATGACTTGATACGCATCGGAGTCCTCTTCATAGGTAAGATTCCAACACTTGCCTATGTACTGCGATGCATTATGCCGCTTATTAAAATCCTGCAGCCAACAAGGCAATGTTGCAAAATAGTATTTGCTTGATGTCATGAGACCAGCCTGCGCATCAAACCATATGGCTTTGCCAAGTTTATTAGCAGTAAGTATACTTGCCCGAGATTTGCCGCTTATAGACATAACATGCCATCGTGAGCATGCGTTTGATTGGCTTACAAAAACATCGCTAATACCCTCAGTAAGAAGATTACAAGGTGCCTTGCCGTAGGCATACACGCCACCTGGCGCTAGGACAGCATATTCTTTGGCATCACAGCCGTCAGCTTCAGTTTTTTTGCCGTCCCTATCATACCAAGAATTACAAATGATGCCATGTTCTTCAGCATACGTACCGGTACTGAGAGCCGTGTGCCCCGGCGCCGTTGACGGCATGCCATGCGGCATATATGCATGAGTATAAGAGACGCCATGATCAAGCAGCATAGCAAGCCCATCATGAAAATATGGGCATAACTTTTGTATGTACGTATACGCCATCGAATCGACAACAATAACGACAGTCAACCGTGGCGGATTCGAACCATGGTGCGCTTGCGTAGTAGAAACAATATAGAATGAGAGTAAAAATAAACTCATGAAAGTGCGTAATAAAGCTAGAGTATGCTTCATGGTTACTGTCCTTCTCAGGTATGAGCTTTATGCTTTCGTGTCGCCTATGTGCCTCATTATGCTACATGCGCTTTGCACATCTGCTCCATCGTATACTATGGCACTAATCGCTTGTGCAAGAGCTATAGCATCTTTATAAGACCGTTGAAATATATTACGTCCAATCGCACATCCTGCCGCATGGCCACTATGTAGTTGTCCATATATGGTCTCGAGCAGCTTTTCCACCGTTGTATGGGTACCACCAGCACATAGTATACCGGTATTGCCTGCTGCTTCTACTGCAATGGCAAGTTTTTCATGGTCTTGTGGGGCGTGTACTTTGACAAAATCTGCGCCCAATGACAAACCCAAACCAGCAGCTCCAGCCACAAGTGATGGGTCTGTTTGGTCTGATATATGTGCTGCTCGTGGATATATCCAGAGTATTGCTAAGAGGCCCATGGTATGGGCATGGGTTACTACCTGAGCTGCTTCTGCCAACATCGTATGCTCATGGTTGCTGCCCATATATATAGTATAACCAACACCGCATAGAGCTAAGCCTGGGTCACTGATTAACGTTGCTGTTTCTTCAACCGTCCATAGCAACCTGCTCACGGGGTCTTCTTGCATGGTGACAAGATTTGTTTTTCCATTTAATTTTGCTATGTAGGGAATTTTTGGATATAAGCGTCCATACCGTGTGATGAGACCAAGATGAGCTGCGAGAGCTCCAATGATCCCTTCACGCGCTATCATAAAGATATGCTCTGGCTTGCCTGCATCAGGGTGTACATGCTCGCCGTGAAAATCTGCATCGAGATGCTCAATTTTCTGGTCGGCTGCAAAGATAAATGCATGATCAGTATTTTTCGTAAGTATACGATAGTTTTTCACATACGTATCAAGAGCGTGGTGTGGTACGTCTGCAGGTATAACAAGAGGAGCTGATTTCTTTTTCATGCTTGGTCCAGTACTCAAAAGATCAATCAAGAAGCTGTACTATTTGTAGTCTATACAGATCTGGGAACGTGGCACAATAAAAGGATATCTCTTGGGTATAGTCACAAGTGCATTGTATAAGTTCCACTTGCGTTAACGAGATAACTTATCTATCATGGTACAGTTATAAAAAACATATATATTTTCATAGTGTCTATCAACGCGGGTGGGTAGTGTTAACTACCCTAACTGTTCGTGTGGAGAGGGTTTTTTATGTCTTTGTACGCACCATGCAAACGTCTACTATTGCAAATTTTATTGCCCACAACAACGTGCAAGCTTCGCGTACATGCTTTCGTTGAGGCGGGACGAATCAGAGGTGCTTGAGCTTGGTACTCATGTACTATGGGTAGTTGTATAAATAAACACAGTTATATGGTAAGGAACACATAATGTTATATGGAAAACGTACGAAAAAATTGGGAACAATGCTGTTTATTGCGCTGCTGTCATGTTTGACGTGCAAACTTGGTGCTGCTTGCGTGGAAAAACCAGGAAAATTGACAGTTTTTTATGGGCCTATGTGCTCTGGAAAATCTAGAGAGTTATTCAACGAAATAGACAAACTCAAAAGAGCTCGCTTGAAGGTTCTGGTCTGCAAACATGCATTTGATACACGGGCAGAGGATTCCCTAAAATCCAGAAGCTACCCTGATATGTTGATAAAGGCATTCGCTTGTTCTGATCCATCAGCGATTTTTAGGAAAGTAGAACAAGAAAGTTCGCAGGCTGTCGCTATTGATGAGGTACAATTTTTTGACACTGATAGCATCATTCCAGTAGTTGATACACTGTTGAATCATGGTGTACAAATTGCTGTTGCTGGGCTTAATACGGACTTTAGACGACGACCATTTGGTTGCATGGGCGCTCTTCTTGCAATGGCAACCAAGGTGCGAAGGCAAACCACCGTCTGTGCGGTCTGTAAAGATACTGAGGCCGATTGTACACAACGTTTGCGTAAGGGGCAACCTGTACCAATAACAGACCCTCTTATTGCAGTTGACGACGGTCGCGCTGCTGAAATAACCTACGAGCCGCGATGCCGACGTTGCCACCAGCTCCCGCTGCAGTAAGACTATTACTCGCTAAAAACTGTGAGTGCATTACTTTCGGTGATGCTCACGAAAAACTGCTGCGCGCAGTGGTCTAATATATTTTTTTATCGAGTAATCAAAATCCTGGTTCATTCGCTTTGCAAGTGCGAGGATCCAGGATTTCGCCCCCATTTTTTTTGCTACACTATGCGGTATGAACCAAGAGTCATCGTCTATCACCATAGTATTAACTTTAAGAGCCACACCTCGTGGTATTTTAATGGTCCTTAACCATAGTTCATCGCGTACCCAATAATGATTAATACGTACCTTATCTATCGCAATATACGGTGAAAAAGGACCATGAAAGGTGACCTTGTCAGCGTTAACTTGAAGAAAGCCTGGTTTTTCTCGTGCTACATGCGGGCTGATAAAATGCACTACTTTGCTTGGCTGCACAATATTTTTAACATGCTTGTTGCCCTTGGCATAACTTCGTCTGAGGCTCTCCGTCATAAGCTCTTGTGGCAAGATTGCTGCGACGTCTGACGTCCCAAAAAAAACCCAATTAACCGAGACTTGCGCATACTCGTCATAGTCTTTTAAAAAATCTTGCATAGAATATTTTTGGACAGGAAATAAAAATTCATCGAGATCGAGAAAGGCTACCCAACGCGCTTCATCACGAGCAACACTTAACGTATTATTAAATGCAGTAATCTGAGCCTTCAAGCCGCTATTTTCATATGGCCATTCGAAGAGCTGTACAACGCCACTTTGTATATATGGCTCTAGCAGTTCTTTATAGTTATCCGTACTAAAATTATTATAGAGATAAAATTTTTGTGCTCCTGTTAATCGGTGAAATTCTATCCACTCTCGTAAAAATCTAGTTTCATTTTGGAACATCGCGCATATGGTATAGTCGTATGTATATTTAGCACTAAGCTGCTCCGCAAACAGCAATAGTATAGCTATATACATAGAGATGCGCGCTATGCTTACATATTTCATGAATAAATCTCCATAGTATGACGTCACACATGATACCCTAGTATGCATAACACTGCTTGAGATACACACTAGGCTTTTCTAGGTTTTGCTGTCAACAAATTTGTCTTGAATCTAGAGTGCAGTTATGTCTATAATACAAAAAAATAAGAGCTGCGCCGTGTTATACACAATAGCCGCCTGTCATGCTTACATAATCTCCTCATATGACAACCCTTGGCCTATAAGATTTTCCCAGCACCATATCTGGTGTATCTTCGGGATAATAATCAAGTACAAGTTTCTTGAGGTGCAATGTTTCAAAAAAATAGCCGAAAAGGCGTTCGAAAACGTGCGCATACCCATTATCAATACGTCCCTCCTCAAGTATCTCATATAGTTTGATCAGATCGAATTTTTTCATGAAATCAGAAAACTTTCGTGAAACGATAAACATTGTTCCCGCCGAAAAAGTATACTGTTTAGAGAAGTCAATATCACCGATATAGGCGCTTAAACGTCTCTTTTTGTCCTCATACGGGCCATAGTTGCGACACGGATCATACTTCGAATCAATCGAGCACGAGTAGATACACTCATACTCCGTGAGAAGCTTATTAATGCGTATATTAAGAAAAGATAGAAGCAATGCGCGCCACATATCCCTGTTAACATCCGTTTGCCCGCCACTCTTTGTGTGAAGCTTTATTAAAAAATCAATGTTCTCGGCATTTCTATGCAGAGCGTCAAGAAGCAGTAAGAATCCTCCTGTATCCATGCCTTTATTGTCCGAAAATATAATATTAACACTGCTGCACAGAGGGCTGAATAAAGTTTCAAGATGCTCTTTGATGGCATATAACAGTGGAGCATTGGCAGCTGTAATAAGACCATCGTGATATGGAGAAAGTTTTTTGAGGCTACTGAGCATAGCGTCCGTACACATGATCGAAGCAGTGTTTTCAGCGTGCTGCAGCGAGTGGTCTAGTAAACGATCAGTAACGGGTATATTGATGTATATGCTATACTTGTTGTGTGGGTTATTATGCATACACTTGATAATTTTCTGAGCAAAAAAATCGGTCTGGGTTAGATCATAAAGGTGCAGTAATATTGCTATGGTGAAATGCTTGCAATAGTCTAAATGTTTTTTTGATCCTATTCTTTGATAGTGTCTATAGGCACTTCTTTCTGACAATATTCCCGTTAGTTTATTATGCTTGACATAGTAATGCCAATCAAAGTTGGTATTGTCTATTTGCTGTTGGGTGGACCTAAGTCTTTTATGTACACCAACACTACCATAATGGTTGAGTGCTGAGCCAAACCATGGATGTACGCCGGGCCCAAGATCTACCTCGTTATGCTTTAGATAGTATAACCAATCGAAAGAGTATAACGGTACTGCATGCATCAAAAGCACACTCCATAAACAACGTATAACTAGGTCCCACATAAGTAAAATCCCTTTATGTTTTTTTCACAAAAAGTATTGTGTCGACCGGTCTTGCCATTAACAGATGCTCCCGAGCCATTTTTTCTCTATAAAAACCATCTTGGTGCCATTCTTGTATTGTTTTTCTCAGAAGAACAATGTCCTGTTCAATCTCTTCTATGTCAGCTACAAGTAACTCATTTTTCTGTACTATTGCTCGATGTTCCGAAGAATCCCTATGCAACCAGAGAATGCTCAGCGTGATACCTAGTACTCCCAAGCTCAAGGTTGCGTGTAGTGCCCGATTCAGCGTTCTCATTGTTATGGTACCTATACTGTAAAGAGCGTAAGTAAAAGCTATTTACTGTTACATGCTATAGACTCTTTATCAGGTTATACAAAAAACACTAAGCTTTTGGATAGAACTGTTCTATAAACTCCAGTAAAGAAGGCTGTACTACAATAGGATCTGAGTATGAACACCAAAAAATTGTTTCTATACGCTTGTTGCATGGTATCTTTTCTTAGTATGTATACAACATATGGTGACAATGAAACTGTGCCTGATAAGGCACCATTAAAGAACTTTGATGCCGTAGCATATGACACAGCAGGCCTTGTTGCAGACATATTAAACCTCATAAAAGAGAGGCATTATTATGGCGAAGCTGCCTATAAAAAAATCTCTGAAGGCCTTATGGCAGGCTTCTGCGGCTCCATGCTTAATGCGCTCGATCCACATTCCGGTGTTCTTTATAAAAGCGATAAGGGACTCATGGAAAGTTCGATGCAGGGAAAATTTTGTGGCATTGGCGTTATTATCGATGCTACAAGAACTGATAAAGATCGTACCTTGACCATTGTTGATACAATTCCCGATGGGCCTGCAGAAAAAGCCGGTTTAAAGGCTCTTGATAAGATCGTCGAAATCGAGGGTGAAATTCTCGAGGGCATGTCAACAGACGATGCGACAACAAAGCTGAAAGGCGAAAAAGGCTCGACCGTTACCATCAAGATTATTCGTGAAGGCAAGAGCGAACGAGATACACTCGTGACCTATACGATTACAAGGGATGAGATAACCAATCAAAATACCAGGTGCTTTATTATTCCAGAGCACAATGTCTGCTATGTAGCCTTTAATCTTTTTACAGAGACCTCGTACGAACAATTTGAAAAAATATTACAAGAAACCAAGAAACATGCCTACAAAGGCATTATTTTAGATCTTCGTAATAATTCTGGTGGTATCTTGCAAGCCGCCGTCGATATCATGAGCCTTGTGGTTCCCAAGGGTAGTACCATTGTCGTGACACGCGATAAAAATAATACCATTATAGAACGCCATGCCACACAAAGAAAACCGATTACAACGGGCTCGCCCTTTGTTGTAGTGTTGGTCAACAATTATACAGCATCTGCAGCAGAAATCCTTGCCGGTTGCTTAAAAATCTATGCGGAAAAAGGAGCACGAGATGGCAATAATCCTATTGTTATTATTGCTGGTACAAAAACATTCGGTAAAGGCTCCGTCCAAGAAGTTGTGCCCATTCATCAAGATTGTGCCGTTAAATTAACCACATCATTGTACTTTTTACCTGATGGCAAGACCATTCAGGGGGTTGGTATAGAACCAGATATTGTTATTGAAAAATCGTGCCCAATGCCAGAGCATGTTGCCTGGTTTAATAATAATTTTGGGCATGAAAATCTTCTGCCAAATTATATTAAGCAAGAGGACTCACTAGAAACAAAAAAAGAAGAAGAGCGCAAGAAAAAAATAAAAAAGGAAATCGAGAAATCTGCGCAACAAAAAACACCGTTAGAACGTGCAAAAGAGTCGCTCAGCCATGATAACCAGTTTCTTGGTGCTATTACTATTATAAATTTGCTTAGCACTATTAAACAACTTGCACCCAAAAGCATAAAGACACGCCAAGAAGCAGTTAATTTTTTGAAAAAAAATTATGCAGTTGGAGCAGAAATTTCGCTTAAAGAATATAAACCATAAAGAAGATGTTTTCTGTCTGGTTATTTTTGTAGATTTTTTACTAAATTTATGATAAGATGTGATTAAGAGCAATATTTGTCTCGCTATCTACCTTTGAGTAATCCAGTCTTCATATTTTTAGCAAATTAGGATTTTCTTTATGCAATATTCACTATATATCTATATTTTTATTAATATTCTTACGTTCAATCTTGCTGCGATGGACCAGCAGCAGCTTGGTGGGCAACCTCGACAGCCACAACTACCAAGTCTTATCCAGCGAAGATTTCTTCAAGCGCATGGGGCGAAGCTTTTCGCACCAATTCCACGATCGACGACATATCTCAGTTTTTCAGAGATTGACGAGGCTGAGCAACCTGGGGAAGCTGCGTCGTCATACTATGCCGCTATAAGCCCTACAAATTCAATAGAGAAAAATTTGGCGTTTGTCACTGAGCTCGAAAAGCAGCTTGAAAATACTGCTTTGCAAGCTCTTCAACTTCATGGCAGGCTCGTTGGTGCTCTACAATGCCAACAACATAGATTGATGGCCCAGGAGCAAAGAGAGAGAGCGTTTGGCCTCGATAAACAAGCGCTTGTAAACTTATCTGCAGCAAGGGCGCAAGAAGGTGCAACAGCGTCACTACCAAATATGCAACAAAAATTTCACACAGAGCAGCTTGCTAGTGCCGTACAAAAAGTACTCATGACTGAAGCATTAGTCGATCTTGATACAAGAAGCAAGGCTCTTGATGCAGCCCTTGCACAGGCTTTATCTTATATGAAAAGGGCGTTTGAGAATATGAAACAGGCGTATGCCGCCGCCAGTGTTGGAATATCTTCGAGAACCCCAACCATACAACTTGTTGGTGCCGAAAGCATGCTAGAAGCACAAAGTCTTGTTAGTAAATTTATCACTATCAAGGTAGCATTCGGCGAAGTATCACTTAATACATTGCTAGCGCTCAATAAATTACAGGAAATAATCACCGATATTAAGGGACAAATAGAAGCCAAACGCATGGCCACTGCAACAAAACTAGCGACAAGGGCTTCACAATTTGATATCGGCAAAGCAGCTGCGTCATCATCTCAAGAACGCTCCTTAGCAGCAGATGGAAGCCAGCTTAGGTTACCATCGCAGCATGAGTTTAGCACTCTTGCCAAACAGGTAGGGCATTTTGAACTTCTTCAAAAACAAGGTAATATGCTCTTTATGGAGGCAATTGCACTTGCACGCGGTGCGCTCGATTATACGAAGCAAGCCTGTGCAATAGGTAAGGAAAAGCAATAATAAGTTATTGAGGATGCGATGTATGTGCTATAGCGTGGGGTTGTTGTGGCTACCTGTATAAAAGTGTTACTTTTTGGTTGTTTCTTGTTAGGTACCACTGTTGGCTTTGCCGCTGCCTACCAAGAGCGGCGAGAAAGGACTCAGCAAACAGTCAAGCTATCAACAGAACAAAAAACTGAGATTCTCAGAAAAATGCGCAACAGGTTGGAACTTCTTAGCGACCTATTGGATACATATGCACGAGTAAAAAGAACATATTTAATATGTGCTAAAGCGTTCTACAACAAGGGAGTTGCATCTAGTGGGCAAGCGCTTATGAATTTTGTTTTGCCAAGTATAATAGGTTGCGCGGGTTCCACAAGTAGCATGGCGATGGATGATCTGGATGTGCTAGAGCTAGCAGAAGAAGGCGAATCCTCCACAGATGCGTTTGAAATAATGGGCATAGCAAAAGCATTGAGAGCCGGTTATGTGGCACACAAAAGCGCAAAAGAAAAGTATGAATTGCTACAAAAACGAATCACTGAACATCTTGTTCTGCTGGCCAATAGCTTCAGAAATATGCAACGTTTTGCAACGGCATTTCACAAAAGAGATTTTGAGAATTTCGTACCATTAAGGACATTAGTAACAAGATGTCTTGCATTGTTGGATGCCTGCGATAACCAACATGCGCGCGCTCGTGATCCCATTGTTAGCGAGTGTCGCATAGTGCTTGGCAATATCAGTGCACTCTTTACTGCAATTACTGGCAAATGACAGTACAATAAATACACGAACAGTACCATAACAGCATACTGCCAGCTTATGCTGTATCGCTATATCATACGTACGTCCATTAGATCGAACGTGCAACGTGTGAATAGTATTATTAAGCTGCTAGGTAATGCGTTATGCTGCTCTTTCTGCTATACTCGATAAGAGATATTTCAGGGTAAATTTTAGAACAGTAGGCATAGAGATGCATGATTAACACTATTGATGAAACTGCACTCACTCCTTTAATGCGTCAGTACGTAGATATAAAGCGTGAGTATAACGAAACACTCGTTCTTTTCCAAGTCGGTGATTTTTACGAACTTTTTTTTGATGACGCCAAAACAGCAGCGCGTTTTCTTGGTATAGCTCTCACCAAGCGGGGAACCTATAATGGGTCCCCCATTCCGTTGTGCGGTGTTCCTGTCCACGCTCTTGAGCACTACCTGACCAAGCTTGTTAAAGGTGGCTTTAAAATCGTACTATGTGATCAGCTGGAAGAAGCACGTTCCGGTATCATTGTTCGCCGTGGTGTAACACGTGTTATCACGCCGGGCACACGTACTGACACAGCGCTTCTCGACGCGCAAGCGCCATCGTATTTACTTACCTTTGTGCCAACTCAGCAGGAATGGGGCCTACTCTTTGCCGAAGTTCTCACTGGAAGACTCTTTGGAACAACCTTGGGTAGCAACGAAGATAAAAGACTCGATACCGAGCTTGCACGTTTTATGCCGGACGAAGTTATCTTGCCCGCGACCGATCTTTCGTTGCGCTCATTTTTTACCCAGCGAGGCTATTTTTCCAGTGTTATACATCCAGTTGTCTCCGACGATACGAGTTCATTGGATGCCTGGGTACAAGCACGAACTACTCAATGCAATACCAACCATGCCCCACTGCGCGGCACACTCCATACAGCCCTCGCATACCTGTATCAATTCATGGAGAAGCACCAACAACAAGCGCTTGCTAATTTTACGAGCTTGAATCTCTACACACCAGAAGACTTTTTAATACTCGATAGAATAGCCATGCGCAATCTTGAGATACTCAATAACAGCCATGATGGAACTCGGTCCCAAACGGTACTTGCTGCCATCGATAAGACTGTTACCTCAATGGGCTCAAGAACTACAAGAAAATGGCTTTCCTGCCCGCTATTACACCGTCATGCTATCGAAGAACGTCATGATGCAGTCGATGTTCTTATACAACATCATCAAACAACAACCATCATGCGTGAACAGTTATCGCAGATAGGCGATTTGGAACGACTCGTTGGGCGTCTTGCACTGAACAGAGCCACAGTGACAGATTACACGACGCTCTATCAGGTTCTCATGGCAATACCACCTATACGCAATCTTTTGCAACAGTACACGAACAGTAACAAACTTGATGCCATATGCAACCATATGCAAGACTTTTCAGAGCTGACACAACTTCTTGATGATGCTCTCAATAGAGATACAACGGTGCCATACACCATACGTCACGGGTATGACGCACTTCTTGATGAGTGCCGAGCATGCATACAAGAAGCACATGCAAAGATTGCCACACTTGAAGAGCAAGAACAGCGTACAACTGGTATAGCATCACTCAAAATTCGTTATAATCAGGTCCACGGCTATGCCATCGAAATAACAAAGGCGAACCTTCATGCTGTGCCAGCACACTATGTCCGGCAACAAACACTTGTCGGTAAAGAACGCTATACAATGCCACTTTTACAAGAATTTGAAGATGTGTTGCGCCATGCAGAACAGACTATACAAACTCGCGAAGAAGAACTATTTAATCAGATAAAGCTGGCTGTTACACACTATATACACCAACTTCGCGCTGTGGCTTATGCGTTGAGTTATCTTGATGCACTTGCCGGCTTCGCCACTATTGCCCAAGAACGACAGTATACAAGACCTATCATGCACGATGGTACCGATATGAGCATAGTAGATGGCAGACACCCAGTCGTTGAACAGTCACTTGGCCATACCTATATACCAAATTCAACAGAGCTTACAACTGAGCAAACTATCTGGTTAGTAACAGGCCCCAACATGGGTGGCAAGTCAACATTTCTACGACAAACAGCGCTGATAAGCATTATGGCGCAAGCTGGTTGCTTTGTTCCTGCGACCGCAGCCAAGCTGCCCATTCTTGATAGAATTTTTACTCGCATAGGTGCTGCTGACAACGTTGCTAATGGCAAAAGTACCTTTCTCGTTGAAATGGAAGAAACTGCCATCGTATGTACCGAAGCAACAGCACGTAGCCTTGTCATTCTCGATGAAGTTGGTCGTGGCACGAGTACCTTTGATGGATTAGCACTGGCCCAAGCGATTGTCGAATATATTGCAACAAAGATTCACGCAAAATGCCTCTTCGCAACCCATTACCATGAACTTACAACATTGGCGCAGCAATACCCAACAATAAAAAATTATCATGCTGCCTCGCAGCGGACCAAAACAGGTATTTTGCTGCTCCACAAGATTAATCCAGGCATAGCAGATGGCAGCTTTGGCATCGAAGCGGCAAGACTTGCTGCATTGCCAGACGAAATACTCACACGTGCCTATGCTATTCTCAGTGATCTCGAACAACACAAGCATCCGTACGTACAGCAGGCTCTTTCGCCAGTTAAGGACGCTCAAGCCTGCGTGCTGCACCAATCTGATGATTCTGTCGTTACATGCGCGGTATGTCGTGAGTATGGCAAAGAACATGCAACGCACAAGTACATAGCAGCAACAATAGCAGCGCTGGATTTCGACAATCTCTCACCACGAGCAGCTTTTGATGTTCTCTGGGAGCTTAAGCGAGAGCTTGGATAACAACATGTTGTATTACTACACTATGCTAACATAATACCGACTATAAGGGATTTTTATCTTGAGAAAAATCTTTCATGTGGGTACACGATAGGTTGCAAAGCAGACCTTTCCGTAGTAACATCTACTAAAACTTATACACGAGCAACAAAGAAAGTGAAATCTAATGGTGACGCAAGAACTTATGGAAGATGTAAAAAAACGTCTGATACAGACATATAATCCGATAGCAATTTATCTTTTTGGTTCATACGCCTGGGGAACACCAACTGAAGATAGCGATTTAGACCTGTTGATAGTCATTGATACATCTCATGAAAAAACATATGCGCGTCCACGCCATGGGCAACAAGCGCTATTTGGTCTTGGCATAGCAAAGGATATGATTGTATACACTAAGGATGAGTTTGAAAAATATTCCAGCGATATAACTAGCTTATGCTACAAAATCAAACATGACGGCAAAATACTCTATGCACGCGCATGAAAAATGGATAGTCATAGCGCAGGAAGATGTATTGGCAGCTGCAGCTCTACTTAAACTTGAACTATTTTCATCAGCAGTGTATCACTGTCAGCAAGCGGCAGAAAAATCATTAAAAGCGTATTTGGCTTTCAAGCTTTGCCCAATCACGAAAACACATGATTTGATAAAGTTACTCGAGCTATGCATGACATTCGATCAAGAATTTCGCAAAAAATTTGAGGCTGCAGACTATCTAAACCCTTTTGCAACTAGATTCAGATACCCAACAGAATTCGATATTCCTACCAAACATGATACCATCCTTGCCATCAAACATGCTAACAGTATAATAAAATTCGTAGTAAAAAAAATATTAGACCAAGCTGCTGGTCAGATGCAGATTACATAATTTTGTTATTGCTGGAGTAAGGCTTTTTACTACGTCATAAAATTTCGTTGTTGTCATATGCATAGCCGCTGCTGTGCAGAAGCTTCATCAAGATGTTCAGGCTTCAATAAAGCAACAATAACATTATCTGACCATCTGCCTGTCTTGACAGAAAAAGCATGTATTGTTATAATTTTATTATCTAGTAACAATAGTATTTGCAATATTTTTATAGAATTTTTTATCTTTATAGTCATTAATCTAGGGATACGTTATGAAATTATGTATGTATATAATCATGTTGGCCATGTGCTTAGGACCAACGCTAATACAAACTGCCAGCCTACCTTCAACACATGTTACTGCTGCGCCAGCAAGCACACAAGCTGCTTGGCAAGAAATCGTGCACGCTGCTTTAAGCCTGAATTTACCAGTAACTGACAACGACCTATCAGCGGAAGCAAATGATTGCTGCATCAAATCATTTGAAGCAGTACGTGCATGTAACTATGCACAAGGACTTGCCTTTATACTTGATGGATTACATAAGTTTCCGCATAATTTTAGGCTGCAAGCTAATTTTGCAACGGTCCTAGGAGACTATGCAGAGACAGACAAGACAACGTTGTGTGCATCCCTCAGAGACCTTATGGTCACACAGGCAAAACGAGTTTTCGATAAACTCATGCAAGAAGCTGAGGGAAAATCAGAGAAAAAATTTAAAGATATAATCTACTCATTCAAAAATGAATATTATTATCGTTTCCGTATGCATCGCGAACAATACGAAAACGGTGTACATAGAATACAGGATTATTGGGGAACAACCGAATGGCAAAGTACTGGGGGCTGGCGTGGCTTCTATAACCAAGGTGTTGGGGCAGCACGCTATGCACAGCAACTAATTAAAGCCGGCAATAAACCGCTTGCGCTCGATTATGCGCAAAAAGCACTCGTTGCGTGGGCACAATATTTTAGTTATGTTAACGATTATTATAACGCCTACGTGCACTACGCACTCGCTCTTGGCATTCTTGGCTACCAAGACGAGATGATGAAGGCCCTCCAGCGCAGCGCATCGATCATCAAGCGTGATCTTGACTATGTCGAGTTTAAAGAAGTTATAGATTTTGTGCATGACATACAAGACAAGTAGAAGCCAGCATTAACTTGCAACTAAGCTAGCAAATTCTATAGGCTCTTACACATGTTCTCATCGCATACACATCATGTATTATTCGTACACTTCGGTGCATGGTTTTATAAACTTGGAGCCCGCGCAACACGCAAGCAACTCCAATAACTGTGCACAATCTATCATGTGAAAGTTTTGGTCGGCTGCGCTATGACGGCATGACCATTGGCACAAACGTCTTGCGTCGTTAAGAGGTCAATAATGACACAAAATTGCTCAACATGCGCGGATTAATTTCGAGAACCTATTTAATGTGACAACTGCTATAAATAAAACAGATATTTTTCTGTATCTTGTATCATTTTTCGGTTCATCAGGGTGCATGCCATCACAGTTTTGTTACAGTAAGGCTCTTGCTAACGCCATTGGCAAGAAAAATTTTGCTATCGTAGGTGCTATCATTGAACATACAGAAGCAACCAATTGTAATGCCTATGATGGGCTTTTACAGAGTGCAATACAGAATGATATCCCTTTTTACAAGAGTGATGGGCATAATTGAAGAGCTCGCTGATAGCGGCAATCAACTCTATGGACACAATGCATTTCTACGGTGGCAAAAAATACTTGTAGTAGCAGAAAATTTACTCCCTCAAGAATTTCGTGAAAGATTTCAGCGGTGTACTGACAAGTTCCGCTATAGAAAACTTTCGCTTCTCATCCATCCAGACAAAACACGTAACGTAAGACCAGAAATTACCGATCTGGCAGAAAGACTTTTTAAAATTCTCGCAGATACGTACAAGCAAATACTGGAGGATATGGGACAATCCTCGCTATAATGAAGTTACATTGCAACAAAAAAACGGCGATTTTATCGCCAGGACTCACAATTATGTATCAAGAGTTATTCGTACGTGAAAGTTACTTTGTATGTATGTATTGGAGAATATACCGAATGTTTAAAAAATATGTCGTCCTAGTATTGAGTCTCTTCTTAATGCCTGCGACTTTACTGAGCAGTAACACTAAGCCAACAAAACAAGTTATGATAGCTTCTGTTGTATCAGAGCTCACAGAAAATATTATAAGAACCGATCTAGCTGGTGTAAAAACTATACTAGAATCGTATGATTTCCCTGATATAAAAACACAAGAATCCTGTATCTCTCTCGCTCAGGATATGATAGTAGAAGACTTGAAAAAAATTGATCTAATAAGAACTCATGGCATGCTCTTTCCATACGATGCGAAGAAAATTGCTAGCCAACAGCACGCTGAGCTTGCTTGTGTTTTAGCTTTTTCTGCAGGCATATCGCTCGCTATTTTCACCTTGATTGGATACGTTGACTACGACGATCTACCCTCTGAAGCTATAACTGACAAGTTTGCCGCACTGCTATTGCACACTAAATCTCTTGGTTGTGCAGCTTTAGCATGCTTTGCAACAGCATTGTTGTTCAAACACAAAGCAGACGCAGCGTATGATGAACTGAACAAGGCCGCCCAGCAGGCATTGGAAGCCAGGGAGCAAATGCATCAAGATACATTCCGTATAAAACAACTTTTATACAAAGCCTCCGTTGCGTAATTGGATGTAATGTGTGTTGGCCGTATGTTGAGATAAGGTAAAGTCAATATTGACCTCCGCATCCTCTGGACACCAATATTTACCACATTGTATCACCATTTCTTGTGCATTCTCTTGCTATTGTCGATACAGATCTTCCTAAAGATTTTGCTATTGCTGTCTTCGAAAGACTCCTGCCGTTCGCCCTGAGTAGACCTGCCACATTCTCATGCAACATCTCTTTTTTTTGTGCAATCATGAGAACTCTGTTGCACTTCATTTTAGATTAAGCCGAAATCGAAATTCTGCTTTTTTTTGCCTTAATAATGTTTTTTGGATTGGTCAAACTGCCTCCCAAAGTGATCCCTTGCTATGTCCATTTGCTCTTGGTGGAATGTTTTAGCTCGGTGTATTTGCTCTGTATGCGACTCTCTTGCAGACTTCAATGATTCTTTTGCATGCTTGATGTTATGTATATCTCGATATATGCTCCATAGGACCTCTGCATAAGGCTTTGCTTTCTCAGTAAAACCAAAAATCTCCTGCAGGTAATGTTGCTTGATTTTTCTTGCTTCAGATATTGCCTTGTAGGCACGATCTATCATCGCATCGGTAACTGCAGCAGCGACCTGTTCACCAGAAGCTGTATCTACATGAGCAACACCAAGCTTGCTATCAATAATCGCTGCATCTTGCTCTGCTTGAAGCATTTGCTTAGCACGCATAAAGATGAATTCTATATCTCTGATAGAAAACCCATCGGTCTCCCCTGCGAGACTATTCAATTTGCTTGCTGTTATATTAACAGTAATATGCTGAGCTTTCAGTACATTAACCATGTCATCGATGATTGCCTCACGATGCTTTTTGTCAGGGGCCTCAATGTGTACAATATTACCATCAAAACGGCTCTTTAATACTGCTGGAAAAACCTTCTCGCCTTCTTTGGGCTTTTCCTGTATATCACAATTTGTTGTTACTATAAAGACAACATCCGGATATCTTGCTTTAACCAAGTCCATAAGTTGCAAGAGGGTCCTTGTAGTACCGTCATCATGGTATGCTTTATTGATACCAATAGCATCGACATCGTTAAGCAGTAAAATAGTATTCCGATGAGTTTGGAGGTACTTGGCAAGTTCATTAAACTGGGCTTGTCGTGAAAATTGGTATTGGTTGCCGAGGGCGGCCACACGAAGAAAATAGAGAGGTCTATTGCATATCTGGGCAATAGCGCGAACAAGGGTTTTTTTGCCATTACCAGGATCTCCATAATAGAGCACTGCCATTTGTGTTTTTTGCGGTGAAGCGAGCCTTCCAACGAGCTCTTTTGTATGCGGTAAAGCATGCGTCATAATAAAACTAAGCTGCACAGGCGTAAGTACTCCTAAATTGACGTTATAAAGCCTTTTTTTAGTAGCATCACCAAAAACTTCCTTGATGGATGCTAAGATTTTGAAGACGCTTTCTTTCAAAGCGGCCAATTTTTCTTGCATTGTGATAGTAAGTTGGTCTACTAATCCCTGAGTAAGAGCTATCGCAGCCTCTGTAATTGTACCACAAGAATCTGTTAATAATTGTTTAGTCTCTTCGATAGCCTTGGTGATCGTTGTAGCAGACCCATCAGAGCTTTCACTCGAAGTCGCCTGGAGTTGTTTATTAAAAGCCTTCGACATTCGGTCGAATATTCTTGCTTGTGCATGAAGATTAAATCGTGCTGCACCAGCCAAGATTATTGTTTCACTGGTCTTAGGAATTACAATCAGGCTTTCTAATGCGTGCTGCAATCGTGCAATACACTCCAGAAATTTTTCTGCTTTCATTTGCAGCAGATCACGTTCTTCAAGAGCATCTATCCATAACACAGAAAGACTATCTTCTTGTAAACCATCAATTAATTGCCGGTTAGACTCTTCATCCGTTGTATGGGTGCCCTTCGCATCGAATACTACCATGCTCAGGTAGCGCTCAAACAAAGTACGCCAGCTAAAATCTGGTTGTGTTAGCAAAAAGAAACATGGCGCTACTGCTTGCACAACCAATTTTTCAGCATACATAAGGTCCTGATAACTAAAAAGCGAATCTGCAACATACATAGATATAGAACCCTTGGCATCTTTTTCAGCACCTACAAAAACCCAATGACCAGACTTATTGCCGGCACCAAAAATAATAGCTATTCTGGTGGCAACTTCACTTTCCATAAAATCACGGATAAGAACAAGATCTTGCTCGGAACCAGCACAGTCTCTTGCGATCTCAAATACCGTGTCAAGATTGGTTGACAACGACAGTGATTGCAAATGATTCGACTCTAAAACCGCTATTGCTAGATTATGACTTGGTGCAGAAGAACTAGTAGCACCAGCACTGACAGTATTATGCATCGAGCGAACAAGGTGTCTCAACTGTTTTGTTGTAAGATTATCATATGGTGGTTCTGCTTGCGTACCCTTGATAACATCAAGCGATGTTTGGAAAAATGCTGCAAAGGCTTGCCTATCTGTAGCTTGTTTATTCTCAAGAAATGATAGCGCATTAAATAATGCATAATATCCACAGTACAAATTTGATCTATCTCCGGGAACGTCTTGCGATAGAGAAGGCGGCAGATATAAAGCTTCTAATAAGCCGTTAAACAGCTTTTCTCCGTCTTCGTGCCTTGCATATTTTTCGCTAGGCTTGTCGTCATTGGCCGAAGCCACTCTATGTTTTTGTACTATTGCTTCTGTGGAGATATAACTACCTGCTATAGCTGATAACACCTCAGGCATGCCTCTTATCTCGGCTCTTAATTGCTCTTCTGAAAGCTGTGTGGCCCGCTTGCGTACCAATTTTTGTATCACAGCACCACGAGCAGATGCAGTTTGCAAAGGAGTTCTGCCAGAGTTGCCCGTTATGCTCAGATCAGCCCCCTTCCTGATAAGCAGTTCAACAATGCTATCATGACCATGTCTTGCTGACCAGTGTAATGGTGTTAAACCACCACGATCACGCGCATTAATAGCTGCATGATGGTTCAATAATGCTTTTGTTGCGTTAACATGCCCAAAGCGAGCTGCACAATGGAGCGGCGTAAGATCTAGTACTTGAGCAGGAGGTGGTGTAGGGTTTATCACTTGAGAAGGCTTATCGACTGGTGCATATGCACACAATATATCGATAGCGCTAGCATGGCCATTTATGGCTGCTCGATGTAACGGTGTTAACCTATCTTGATCATAGGCAGCGGGGATTATTTTATATTGACGGCGTCCCTCACAGAGAAGTTTGATACGTTCAAGATCGCCAGCATCGGCTGCTTCGTGCAGTGGGTATTGAAGCCAATGGTGCCTATCTATACCTTGCTGGGGAATACCATCGACCTTTGCGCCATGCTGCATCAAAAGTCTTATTATACGTTCATTGCCGCTCTGCACTGCCAGTGCAAGCGGCGTAAATTCGCCTTGTTTTACATTTGCATCAGCTTGTGCATCGAGTAGTACATCAATAATTTCAGCATAACCCAGTCTAATGGCGGTGTGAAGCTCGTAGCAACCGCCGTTGGGATTAGCCTTATGCTTGAGCAGCTGTATAACGATTTCACGATTTCCATTTTCTGTTGCAATGGTAAGCGGCGTCTTGTGCTCGGTATTTTGTAGCTGCACTTTCGCACCTCGTTCACAGAGAACGGCAACTAGAGGAGCATTGCTATACTCCACTGCATTATGGAGTGCTGTATTGCTCTCTCTATCCGTTGCGTTGATGGAAGCCTTGCCGCTAGTCAAAAGATGCTCGACTATCTTCTTATAAGCCTCAATCGATTGATTACTGTGATTTAACCGTGCCAAAGGTCCATGAGCAGCACAATGTAGTGCTGTTCTCCCGCGATAATCTTTTTGGTCAACTGCAATGTCCTTTTTTTGTGCAAGTAAGAGATCGACAACCGCAAGATGTCCTCTTGCTGCAGCTATATGTAATGGCGTTGCATCTTCTTCAGCATCAAAACCGCTGCCCCATAACATCATTGGTAGTGCTCGTCGCAAACGATAGTGGGCGCGTTTTGGTGCATTGATGAGCGTGCCAGCACCAGGCGTTAATAGCCATGTTGTTATGCGTTCGTTACCTACGATAGCGGCGCAATGAAGCGGTGTTCTTCCCTGCCCGTCATAGGCATTAGTATCTGCATAGGTAAATATCGCTTGAGCGAGAGGTTCATGTCCTCCTAAAATTGCTTCGTGCAAGGCTATACGGCCATATACATCAACAGCATTAATATTACCACGAGTATGTGAATCTTGTCTGAGCCAAGCTTTAAATGGCGCTTCGTTGCCGGCTCGCGCTGCTTCCTGGAGTGAAGGCTCTTGCGCAGCCCTGTGAACTACTGGTGCTGCTGGTGCTGCTGGTGGTGCTGGTGGTGCTGATTGTGCTGCTGATGGTGCTGCTGATGGTGCTGCTGGCGCAGCTGGTGTTTCTTGTCCTGCTAGTTGCAGCAAGGCGCGTGTCCAACGCGCAATAGGATTGGTGATGGCTTTGTAGACCGGTACAACAGTGTCACTGATATATTTCTTGGGTAGCCCATTCGATGGAAGAAGTGCATCAACAACGGAAAGCTCGACCTCTCCAGAAGCAGTACGATATGCATATATCGTGGTATAGTCCATATATCCAGCGACAGCTCTTGGTACAAGTATCGTTAATGTGTCACGATTGCAAGCAATAAAATCGTTGAGCAATGCATGCTCTTCAGGACTCATTACTAGGTTTTCTTGTACTGTAGTCCTGTGCTCACGATTAGCCGGTGGCATATCTGCGACTCTGCCTAATTGCTCGATCGTTAATTCAATAAGGTCTTCAATTGTCCTTATACCTTGGCCTTTGCTTTTACTGAAATCGATATAGCTCTTGATGGAAACCGGTGCTGCTGTAGCTGTCTGTACGGTACTAGCGCCTGCGAGTAATTGATAACTTTTCTGCATAAATGGCTCATATAACGCCTGATTGTACATGTATGTAGGCGAAACAGATACGCATGCATTGAATAATGCCTTTAGCATAGGCTTTTCAGGCAGTTCTATGCAATGTTCTGGTTGTTCTTGAAATGGCGAATATAACTTCCCAGTTATGGCAAGATCTGGAAATGCTTGTCGTATAGTAATAGGCCCAGGGACGGGATTATGCCGTGCAACAGTTTCTGATAGATGAATTGGTTGCGACGAAGGTGCCAGTGACTCCATATGTCGAGAACCACCTGATGACATTGCTGTTGCTGTAGATGACGGCTTTGGCCTTGGCTCTTGTGATGCATGTATAGTAGGTATTTGTATAACACAGGTTATGAGAAGCGAGTAAAGCAAACGACGATACATAAAAAAGTCTCCATGCAATGAATGAGCATAAAAATTTTAACAACAAGGTTCTTATTGTTTATATAGCAAAGTAAAAAGTTTCGGTTTTTTAGGTAGACTGTAAAAAAAGTTCCTAAAAGGACTCCAAGTAATCTAAAAAAGAAGCCGACACTGTGAGTAAAACTACCATAAATAGGAAAGAAATGGAACATATTGGGTGCAAGCAAAAGTTTATCCTGGAATGAGGTTGAATAGTCGTCCAATGCCAATGTTTGAGAGACTTGATAATACTTGAAACATGCCGATCCTCATGGATCATTTGTTTTTTCTTTAAAGGTTTTGTATCTTTGGATTAACTAATATTTTTATAAAGAGTTTCTACCAAAAGATTGTTACTATGCGAAAGAGAAGTTTATAATGTTTCACGAGAAGCTAATACAGCATGGCCTTGTTCAATTACATACCGAATCATTTGGCAATCCTAATGTACCAGCTATTTTGTTAATATCAGGTTCTATGTGTCCAGGGAGGTTTTGGATTGATGAATTTTGCGAATCTTTGAGTAAGCAGGGTTATTTCGTCATTCGATATGATAATCGTGATACAGGAGAATCTTCTGGTTTCGCTTGTGGGGAAAGCTCTTATACACTCGATGATATGGCCGCCGATGCTATAGCAATTCTTGATGCTTACTCTGTCTCTAAGGCACATATCATTGGTGGCTCTATGGGTGGTCTCATCGCACAGATCATCGCTCTCGATTATCCGCACAGAGTCCTGAGTATCATACCTATGGCAACTGCTGTGTTTGGCGGAGCAGAGAATTTCTTTACTCCTCAAGAAGCAGCTTTCCTGTATACAAAGGCCAAGCCGATGATCGAAAATCGACCAACCAGAGAGTTTGAAGCTAGCTTGCACAATTTTGTTCGTGCATGGGAGAGCCTGCATGGCGATATACCAGTCGATCCTGATATTGTGACGGCATACGTTAAAGATATGTATACAAGAACTCGAAAAGAACATTATGCCTGGTTCGATAGGCTATCGGCAGGCATTGAACCAGCACACAACCATGAATATGCACTCCATGCATACAAGGATCGTACAACAGAGCTAAAAACCATTAAAGTTCCAGTCTTAGCAATACATGGTGAGCTCGATTGTCTTATCCCGTTAAGAATCATGCAAGAACAATTCCTGCGTTATCTGCCTGATGCATCGCATCTTTATATTCCCAAGATGGGGCATATTGTTTTTAGTCATGAACTTTTTGCCTATATTGGAGAACAAATTATATCATTTCTGAACACAGTTCAGCCCCTACCATAATACAATACAACGTAGTATGTTTTTGCATACTCTTTTGCCTCGTGAGACTTGCAAGGCTTAGCCTAGTAGTGCGTAGTGTGGTCACATGGATTCTGGTGCGCTTATACCAAGTAGCTTGAGGCACGTTTTGAGTGTCTCGCGAACTGATTTGACCAGCAGAAGCCTAGCACGAGTTTTCTCAGCATGCTCAAGGTCTATAACGCGGTTGTGACTGTAGTAGCGATGAAATATCGTTGCTAATTCGAGAACATAATAGGTTAACTGGTGTGTTTGATAGTGAGTACTGATAGCCAGTAAAAGCTCTTTGAGCGCTACTATTTTCTTTATCAGCAATGCTTCCTCAGGACCTAGATGGTTCGCGTCTTCCGTGCTAACTTGATTAAGTATGCCCTCTTGAGCAGCCTTTTCAAGTATGCTACGAGTTCGTACATAGGCATATTGGATATAGTAGACAGGATTTTCGTCAGTTTGCTTTAATGCCAAGTCGAGATCAAATTCGAGTTGCGCATCGGCTTTGCGGTGGAGATAAAAGAATCGAGCGACGTCAGTGCCTACAGTTTCGATAACATCATCGAGCGTTACCATAGTACCAGCGCGTTTTGACATCTTGACGAGTTGGCCGCTTGCCTTGATACGGACAAGCTGGTACAGAATAATATCAAGAGTGCTTGTTATTTCAAGCGCTTGCCGCACAGCCTCGAGCCTGACAGCATAGCTATGATGGTCGTGACCGAGTACCATAATGATCTTGTTGAATCCACGTTGTGCTTTATCAAGCAAATAGGCTATATCAGCAGCAACATAGGTATATTCACCATCGGATTTCTTGACGACGCGATCTTTATCATCGCCAAACTGTGTTGCCTGGAAAAAATCTGCGCCTTCATGGGTATACAAAAGGCCACGTTCTTTAAGTTTATGCAACGCCTGTCCGATAGCACCACTTTCATGAAGGGTCTTCTCTGAGAACCAAACATCGAAAGAGATGCCATAATCGTGTAGTGTCTTTTGGAGCCCTGTGAGTAGGTGCTTATAGGCATAGGCTGTAAAAAATTCATCAGGTTGATCAATAACACCAGCACCATGCTCTTCTATGCAAGATGCGGCAAGATCTTTGATGTAATCACCATGATACGCATCTTCAGGCATGACATAGTCTTGGCCGAGTTGTTGACGACAGCGTATATGGAGCGACATGCCAAGCTTAGCCATCTGGACGCCAGCATCATTAATATAAAATTCTTTCGTAACATCATGGCCAAGATAGGTTAGTATGTTGCCAAGAACATCACCAATAATACCACCACGACCGTGCCCCAAATGCAGTGGACCTGTTGGATTGGCACTGACATATTCAACAGAGTATGTTTCGCGTTGTACGTCGGCTGGGAGTTTAAAAAAATCGTTTTGTTCATGAACAAACTCTTGCAACACTGCAGAGAGCGTCACCGGTGTTAATGTCATATTCAGAAAGCCAGGTCCAGCAATGTCCATAGTGGCAACAGATTCATGTTTAAATTCTCTGATGATACGCTCTGCAATGGCCCGTGGCGATAGCTTGAGCTGTTTGCCAATGACCATGGGTACATTGCTATGCAAGTCACCAAATTGTTGTTTTATTTCATCAACATTAAGTACCAAAAAACCAGCTTGTTCCGCGGCTGCGTCAAAGCCAAACGTCGTGTACAAATACTGGTTGAAGGCATGTTGTAATCGTTCGATACTATTCATTATGGCCACTTTTAGTTACAGGTCAAACACATATGTTCCTGTGCAAGAACATACCAACACCACATGCTGACATAGTTGGTATATGCAGTGTACCATAAACGATATTTTTGTGTACGCTTTTTTCATGCAAACTCTTGAAATTAATCGGCTAGACGGGCATTAAACTTTCCAAAAGTTTTTTTTGGTCGAACACTAGAAGACGTACTGAGCTGTCATTTTCACCGCACGTCACACAGAACGCTGGTGTTTTTTTATATGAGCCTGCAACGAGACCGCTGGGGAATAGGACATACGGATGACATGGCTGTTTAAAAAATTTTGCATGGGCATGAATCGGTGCTGTGTAACAGTCATCAAAAAGAATGGGATATTGAGATATCTTTTTTGGCAGGAAAGGTGGCTTGCCAGCAAGCTGCAGAGCGCCGATACAGTAATATTTTTCTCTTTTTCTTGTTGGCCTAAAAGAGCTATGAAAAAAAGTTAGATAATCACCATTATTGAGCCTTAATGCTGGAGTTCCTCCCCTGATTTCACCCCATCGAGCATGCCATGCCTGTAGAGCTGGCAATGCGTGCTGCACCTTAGCTACCTGTTGGACTGAACCAGTCGCATCAAGTAAGACAAGTTCACACACTGCATGGTTTGTTATGCAATAAAGTGACTCTTTATGAGCATCATGCTTATAGACAAGAGGGACCCAATTTTTTTGGTGTTGGTCCTGATTGTACAGTAGCTGTGTATGGCCATGTGGATCTAGTCTCTTGTCGAGTGCACACATACTTGTAGCAATGGTATTACCGTTTTTACGGCGATCATTGACATACATCATGTGCAGAGTATCGTTACACCAAAAAAGGCGTGGATCTTGTGGGCGCTCACCAGCGGCTGGTGCAAGCTCAGTTATCGGTGTTATGGGTGCAAAATCTTTATCGAGCATAATGCCATAAAGATGAGTATCCGTGTGACATCGATAGTCGCTCCGAAACGCCATCATATAACATTCTGTAGCACCTAACCTCTCAATTGCTGCATTGTAGGGGGCTCGCTTCTCAGATGGAAGTTCTAGTATGCGCGTGTGCATTAATATGCCATTTTTATCAGCATAAGGAATATGTTGGAACTCTTCTATCTGCAGAATATGCGCCTCTTTGCAAACTGTTTCGACTGGCATTATGGTATCGAAAACTACATACATAATAATAACTACGCATAGCATCGTATTACTCATGTATAAGGCCTCTAATGTAGGGGATTAGTCCGTTTGATGATATTAATCCTAGCATTATTGCCAATATTTTTTCGAGAGCATGTTGTTGATTTCGTGTAAAGGCTGAGTACGTGCGTTATTTTTTTTGACGATAGTGCATCATGAGGTTCTACATCAAGCCAAGCATTAAGTTCATCGATGATAGAAGGCAGCAAGCGAACCATAACTGGGCAATTAAACGTTGAATGCATACATGCAATGCCGTTAAGAAGAACATGAGCCTGGAGTAAGTTGCTTTGCGGCTTAAATCGTCGGCTAGAAAAAAAATGGCTACCAGGTATATGTAATTTGTGAAGACCTTGTGGATCAATAATTTGAGCAATATCGATCGTTGAATAAAGACTGAAGACTCGCTTAAAAAGCGGTGACGTTACATTAACAAGTGTTTCATGCTGCACAGGAACAGCTAGTAAAACAAGTTCGTCTACTCTAAGAACATTTGATGGTATAGTAGCTAAATTAAGAACAACGTTGCCGCCGTGGCTATGAGCAATAATGCGGATTTTTGGTTGTATTCCTGTTCTCTTAGTTTCTTCTGCGATGAGTGCTTCAAGACTGTTTTTTAGGTCACGAGCTGCGTGTAGTCGTTCAATTTTACTAAGACTTCCTGTCCAACTATATACGTAGAGTTTATCTGGGCTATATGATGGGGATTGAGTAGCCAGGATACCACGGGTTATGTGACACAGCGAATTGTTACAGGCGAATGCCGTATGATGCTTTAAGCCGAGATTATGATAATTCTTACCAAAAGGTCGAGCGCCATGGATCCACACTGTTAACCACGATACACCGAGCTTGCTCTTGCTATCATGCAGCTCTTCATGCTGCGTATTATTATACACTACTTTGCGTATCGAATATCGCTGGCAACAGCATATTGGTATGACTGATATGGTCAATGCGCACATAAGTTTAACTAGCTTCGATGAGAGCATACCCCCTCCCTTTGTATTGCTTCATGCTCTCGACTCTATCTTCACTTATCAGTATAGCATTATTAATTAAAATAGAAAAATATATTTATATACTGAGAATAAAATAATGTCAAATAAAGCTTTTGTTGCTATATGGTTACCACGTACATACCAAGCTTTATAATTCTGTTGAATTTATAGGGATACCCGTAGAATACTAAAATTATGCAAGCTATACTATAATGCATGATATAACTATACAATTTAACAAGGATTATTATGGAAACAACGGAGACCCTTCTCGATGTTACCGCCTTAACAAAGCGGTTTACTACTCATCATTGGTTAACTGGATCCGTTACCAAAGAATTTGTTGCTGTCAATGCTGTCTCATTTAGTGTCAGCAAGGGTGAAATTTTGGGTATGCTCGGTGCTAATGGCGCAGGAAAAACAACCATTATTCAGATGCTTTTGGGAACGCTATTGCCATCGTCAGGTTCGATATCCTACTTTAACAAGGACTTTGGTAAAGATCGATCGGCTATCTTGGGTAAGATCGGTTTTGCGAGTGCTTATTCAAAACTTCCTGGAAAACTAACGGTTTATGAAAATCTTGATATTTTTGCAAGTCTGTATGGTGTTTCTCGACATGAACGCGTACGCAGGATCAACCATCTTCTAGAAGTTTTTTTAATTACAGATCTTCGCGATACTCTCATGCGTAATCTTTCAGCGGGCCAGACTACTCGCGTTATTCTTGCGAAAGCATTCTTGCATGATCCAGATATAGTGCTTCTCGACGAGCCAACAGCGTCACTTGACCCTGATGTTGCCCACGATATACGACAGTATATCTTGGAACAGCGAAGAGAACGGCAGGTGTCTATGGTCTTTACCTCCCATAATATGGCCGAAGTTGCAGAGGTATGTGATCGAGTCATTGTTGTTAAAAACGGCTCCATGATAGCCTCAGGAACACCGGCAATGCTCGCCTCAAGTATTGCAATAACCCGCTTGGAACTCATAGGCTGCACTAACATTGGTGCGTTAGTTGCGCTTATGCAAGAGCATAACCTCATCTATTCGATAGAGAAAAATTCGGTTATTATTGAGATCGAAGAACTACACGTTGCCGGACTGCTAACTATAATAAGCACCATGGGCATCACCTACTCAAATATCTCCATTGTCAAACCAACCCTTGAAGACTATTTTATACGCATTGCCCGTGATTAACCTGTGGTACAAAGG
Source organism: uncultured bacterium (assembly GCA_963715605.1). Classification (GTDB taxonomy): domain Bacteria; phylum Babelota; class Babeliae; order Babelales; family Vermiphilaceae; genus JAKASV01. Next base: position 117,430 of record OY970257.1, read on the forward strand.
AGAATAAGTGTCTCTATTTAGAATATATGCACTCATGAAGAGATATATCGGCGAACTCCCTAGGGATTTATTCAGGCTTTTTGATCTTTTTTTCTACCCTAGCATGGAACTTATATTGTGGGGTCTCACCGGGTTATGGATTCAACAGGGCGCTGGAGGCAGCATATCAATTGGTAATGCCATTCTTGTTGCCTGCATTTTCTGGGCCATCGTTGAACATGCGCATCGGGAAATTTCTTATAATATTACCGAAGAGATGTATGCACATAATCTTGTGAATCTTCTCGTGACGCCCGCTCGGGTATCCGAATGGATTATCGCTGTTGTCATACTTGCATGTATGCGTGCCATCTTCGTTGCTATTTGTTGCAGTGCCATAGCATGGTTGCTTTTTGACGTTAATATCACAAATCTCGGTTATATTTCTTGCGTCTATGCACTATGTTTACTCGTAACAGGTATTTCTGTAGGCATCTTCATAAGCGCACTGATGATTCGCTGGGGACGTCGAGCATCTTCTCTTATATGGTCAATTTCGTATATTATGTTGTCATTTAGTGCAGTTTTTTATCCGCTTGACGTGTTACCATCTTGGATTCGTTGGCTATGTTATGTGTTGCCAACAAGCTATATTTTTGAAGCTCTTCGTTATTCGTATGCAACAAATACGATAGCATGGTACAAGATCACCGCGAGTTGCGTACTTAATGCATTATTTCTCGTAACTTCTCTGGTACTTTTTTATACAATGTTTGCACGAAGCAGAAAAGCAGGATTTTCCCAGTTAGAGTCATACTAACCAGCATGTGTAGCGTGGGGGTTGACTCGTTGATAACGCTTAATCATACTTTAACATACAAGAAGAGTTGGTCTTGAAAGGCATTGCCAAAGATCCAGCATACAAGGAGCCAATAATAATGATCTCTCGAAGTAGGAAGAAGAGAACCATAAGACCCGTGCTGGCGCGGTATACCGTTGCCAACGTCAGTTCGAGATTTTTGCCAGCATCCATAGCCAGGCCGCACAAAGTAGTGGCTGGGGATCATGATGCTCTGGGCATAACTGATGATGAACCACTGCCGATTACTGCTTCACCACCTGTTGTATGCCAAAAGGAGCGAGAACAGTATACTATGTATTATGCATCAATACGGCGTATATATGCCATGGCACGCCGTTATTTTTATATCAAAACAAGAGATCTCCACAGAATTGCCAATCTTATGTACTTCCCCGTCATTGATATTTTTGTTGGAGGACTTATGTGGTTATGGCAAGAACGGATGGCTCACGGTCTTGCTCTTCATACCCAAGAATATCTGCTAGAACTTATGTTCTGGATTATTATAACGTCGACGCATATAGATATTTGCCTCAATCTCTTGGAGGAGTTTCAAGCAAGAAATATAAATAATATTGTTGCAAGTCCACTCCGTGGGTTCGAATGGCTATTATCGGTTGCCATGGTAGCTCTTGTTGAAGCTTTATGCGCTATATTCGTATGCGCTATTACTATATGGCTTGTCTTTGGCATTAATGTTATGCATCTAGGTCTCCTGCTACCTGCTTACTGCTTCTTACTCGCCATGTCTGGCTTTGCCATAGGCTTATTAACCTGTTCTTTTCTTATTCGTTTTGGGCAACGACTTACCATTCTTATGTGGGCGCTACCCTACCTGTGCATCCCGCTGAGTGCTCCATTTTATCCAGTCGCAGCGTTACCAGTATGGGCACAGTATATTGCCTTCTGCATGCCCATGTCGTATGTATTTGAAAGTGTTCGCCATGCCATCCATACTGGGTCATCGCCAGTTGCATATCTTGGTATTAGCCTTATACTCAATTGCATGTATATTGTTGGCATACTATTATTTTTTAGACATATGCTTCGATCAACGGCCAATAAAGGCTTTATGAGGCTTGAACAGGAATAACAGATGGACATTCAGCATAGTGTCTCGCTACGAGATAAAAACTGGTTTCGTACCGGTGGTGAAGCAACATTTTTTGCTGCACCCCATACTACACAAGAGTTGCTTACATGTTTTGACTGGGCAACAACCCATACATGCCCAACCCATATCCTTGGCTTAGGGGCTAATACGCTTATCAGCGATAGTGGCTTCAAGGGGCTGATTATACGCCCTGCTATGGCGACCATTGGGTATACTGATGGCACAAGTATGGGAGATGTTTTCGTACAAGCTGGTGCTGGCGTCTCTATTGCTACGCTTATCGCTGAGTGTCTCAATAATAACATTATTGGCCTTGAAGAATTTAGCGGCATTCCAGGTACCGTCGGTGGCTCTGTCTATAATAATCTGCACTACTACGACTTTTCCCTAGCAGACTTTGTCCACAGTGCTGAAGTTATTGACTGCACAACAGGTTTACTGGAAGCAGTCGATAAGGCGTGGCTCGCCCTTGGCTATGACAGTTCTCGGTTGCACCAAAAACAGCATGTTCTTGTCAGTGCAACATTTCTACTCAAAAGGGTTAGCCCTCTTGATGCGGCATATGCACGTGGTCGTCATGTTGAGATTATTCGCCATAGGGCAAAACGATACCCTGTGATCAATACCTGTGGCTGTTTCTTGAGAAACTTTACTGACCAGGAAATCGCTCGCATGACTGACCAGAAAAAGCTTCGCTTTGTTGCTTACTATCTTGACCAAGCCGGTGTCAAAGGAGTCTTGCAGCATGGCGGTGCCACCGTATCCCACCAGCACGCGAATATGATTGTTACCAACACAGCGGCAACAAGTGCTGATATTATTGCCGTTGCACGGCGCATGCAAGAGCTTGTGTATAAGCAATGCGGCATGGTACCAACGCCTGAATGCGAGCTTGTTGGTTTTGAGCAGTACCCGTTATATACACAGAATTCTATCGAGCAGGACATGACTAGTAGGCATCAGCGATAATACTAGGCATAACGTAACATCAATAAACTCTTCGGTAATAAAATCACTTACTCTCCATGAGCACGCGCTATCGATACTATCAGCCTTATTAAAATTCTTATTGAAAAATAATATAAAAATTACCATTAAATATATTGCAATAATAATTGCAATTTTGCTATACTTGACCTAACGGTATACAATCAATTTTTGCATACACATTGTTACAGTTTCAATAAAAATTTTTAAAAGACGGAGAGTGTATCATGAACAGATCAAGTTTTTATAAGACACCAGTATATTTCACGTATTGCTTACTGCTGACAGTACTTATACTATCGTCAACGCACGTATTAACAGCAGCACCAGCGGCGGGTACTGCAAGTGAAGATGACCCTGTGTTAGTGACCATGGACGGGAAACCGGCGATATACAAGAGTATGCTTATTGAGTACGCCAAAAAAGAATTTCCCGATATGCCACAAGAAGCTTTTCAAGGCGCCACGATATGGGGGGAATGGTATATTCTGAGTCTGAGTCTGCTTGAAAAAATGGCTCTCAACAAGCTCATACAGCAATATCTCAACGAACATAAGCTAGACACATCAGAGAAATACAAAGAAAATTTACGCAATGCTCGTGCAGCAATTGGCAAAGAGGATAAAGAGGACGAAAGTCCTAAGACAGATGAGCAGGCGCTCGCAAAAGCAATGTTCAAAACGTTCGCTGATAGTTTAACCAAAGATTCACGTATACCAACTAATGAACTGAAAAGAGCTTATAGCAAGAAAAAATGGTATATTCCAGGTATAGTGAAATCTCAAAAAGGACGTCGCACTATTGTTGTTAGCTTCGATCTTGGTACATCGGCCAATGCGGAAGCTTTCTTGAAAAAAGCACGTACTACAAAAAATGCAGAGGAATTTAAGAAATTGGCGATTCAAGAAAAACTTGAGTTAAGACTACATGACTGTGGAATATATACACCATCTGTCTCACCTTGCCTTTATAACGTTGAGCCAGAGTTGCAGAATCAATTTTGGAATCTAAAACACAAAGTTGGTGCACAGCTTAAGACAACAGAAAAGGCATCTTATGTGGTATATACTGGTCCCGAAGAAGACGAAACTTATCATACATTCGCTGAATCAAGTGAAGCAGTTAAAAAATTTCTCCAGAAGGAACATCGTTATGAGAATGTCAATAAGAAGTTGCGTGAACTATGGAAACAACATAGAGTAACCATCAAAACTCCCCATGGTGACGTGACTGAGACACAGGGATTATGAGATTTGGTATGAGTCTTAGACTGCAGTGCAGCGGCAGAGCAGATTACTAAATTTTGTTGGATCACTGTAGGTACTGTAGTACCATGAGTAATATGCATGGTTTAGTAGATCGATCACCAGCTTTGCTGGCTTGGCAAGAAAAACCGTAGAGCTATGCATAATACTCTGTCTCTTCGGTAATAAAATCACTTACTCTCCATGAGCACACGCTATCGATACTATCGGTCTTATTAAAATTCTTATTGAAAAATAATATAAAAATTACCATTAAATATATTGCAATAATAATTGCAATTTTGCTATACTTGACCTAACGGTATACAATCAATTTTTGCATACACATTGTTACAGTTTCAATAAAAATTTTTAAAAGACGGAGAGTGTATCATGAACAGATCAAGTTTTTATAAGACACCAGTATATTTCACGTATTGCTTACTGCTGACAGTACTTATACTATCGTCAACGCACGTATTAACAGCAGCACCAGCGGCGGGTACTGCAAGTGAAGATGACCCTGTGTTAGTGACCATGGACGGGAAACCGGCGATATACAAGAGTATGCTTATTGAGTACGCCAAAAAAGAATTTCCCCATATGCCAGCTTTTCAAGGCGGCATGATATGGAGGGAATGGGATACTCCGATTCTGCTTGTATACATGGCTCTCAACAAGCTCGTACAGCAATATCTCAAGGAACATAAGCTAGACACAGCAGAGACATACAAAGAAAACTTACGCAATGCTCGTGCAGCAATTGGCAAAGAGGATAAAGAGGACGAAAGTCCTAAAACAGATGAGCAGGCGCCCGCAAGAGCAATGTTCAAAACGTTCGCTGATAGTTTAACCAAAGATTCACGTATACCAACCAATGAGCTGAAAAGAGCTTATAGCAAGAAAAAATGGTATATTCCAGGTATAGTGAAATCTCAAAAAGGACGTCGCACTATTGTTGTTAGCTTCGATCTTGGTACATCGGCCAATGCGGAAGCTTTCTTGAAAAAAGCACGTACTACAAAAAATGCAGAGGAATTTAAGAAATTGGCGATTCAAGAAAAACTTGAGTTAAGACTACATGACTGTGGAATATATACACCATTTGTCTCACCTTGCCTTTATAACGTTGAGCCTGAGTTGCAAAATCAATTTTGGGATCAAAAACAACACAAAGTTGGTGCACAGCTTATGACAACAGAAAAGGCATCTTATGTGGTATATACTGGTCCCGAAGAAGACGAAACTTATCGTACATTCGCTGAATCAAGTGAAGCAGTTAAAAAATTTCTCCAGAAGGAACGTCGTTCTGAGAATGCCGAGAAGAAGTTACGTGAACTATTGAAACAACATAGAGTAATCATCAAAACACCTAATGGTGACGTGACTGAGACACAGGGATTATGAGATTTGGTATGAGTCTTAGACTGCAGTGCAGCGGCAGAGCAGATTACTAAATTTTGTTGGATCACTGTAGGTACTGTAGTACCATGAGTAATATGCATGGTTTAGTAGATCGATCACCAGCTTTGCTGGCTTGGCAAGAAAAACCGTAGAGCTATGCATAATACTCTGTCTCTTCGGTAATAAAATCACTTACTCTCCATGAGCACACGCTATCGATACTATCGGTCTTATTAAAATTCTTATTGAAAAATAATATAAAAATTACTATTAAATATATTGCAATAATAATTGCATTTTTGCTATACTTGACCTAACGGTATGCAAGCAATTTTTGCATGCACATTGTTACAGTTTCAATAAAAATTTTTAAAAGACGGAGAGTGTATCATGAACAGATCAAGTTTTTATAAGACAACAGTATATTTCACGTATTGCTTACTGCTGACAGTACTTATACTATCGTCAACGCACGTATTAACAGCAGCACCAGTGGCGGATCCTGCAAGTGGAGATGACCCTGTGTTGGTGACCATGGACGGAAAACCGGCGATATACAAGAGTATGCTTATTGAGTACGCCAAAAAAGAATTTCCCAATTTGCCACAAGAAGCTTTTCAAGCCGCCACGATATGGGGGGAATGGTATATTCTGAGTCTGAGTCTGCTTGAAAAAATGGCTCTCAACAAGCTCATACAGCAATATCTCAACGAACATAAGCTAGACACATCAGAGAAATACAAAGAAAATTTACGCAATGCTCGTGCAGCAATTGGCAAAGAGGATAAAGAGGACGAAAGTCCTAAAACAGATGAGCAGGCGCTCGCAAAAGCAATGTTCAAAACGTTCGCTGATAGTTTAACCAAAGATTCACGTATACCAACCAATGAACTGAAAAGAGCTTATAGCAAGAAAAAATGGTATATTCCATGTATAGTGAAATCTCAAAAAGGACGTCGCACTATTGTTGTTAGCTTCGATCTTGGTACATCGGCCAATGCGGAAGCTTTCTTGAAAAAAGCACGTACTACAAAAAATGCAGAGGAATTTAAGAAATTGGCGATTCAAGAAAAACTTGAGTTAAGACTACATGACTGTGGAATATATACACCATCTGTCTCACCTTGCCTTTATAACGTTGAGCCAGAGTTGCAGAATCAATTTTGGAATCTAAAACACAAAGTTGGTGCACAGCTTATGACAACAGAAAAGGCATCTTATGTGGTATATACTGGTCCCGAAGAAGACGAAACTTATCATACATTCGCTGAATCAAGTGAAGCAGTTAAAAAATTTCTCCAGAAGGAACGTCGTAAAGAGAACTTCAAGAATAAGTTATGCGAACTATGGAAACAACATAGAGTAACCATCAAAACACCTAACGGTGATATTACAGAGCCTTACACTCTTCTAGAGAGCCATTCTTTCTTTTAATTGAGGCAAATATTTATGAATAGTTAGGTCAACTGTTTTATTCATGCTTTCAGCCACATCAAAACAGCACTTTATAGCAAGAAATTTTCTGAAAAAATCGGCATTTTCACTCTTCCATGTAGGAGTATTTGGCAAAGGTAGCGATGAGAAATTTTTAGCGTTTCCAGTCCATAAAACATGATTTCCACTTGTCAAAAATGTCATAGTATTAAGTATCTTTACAGTAAAAAATCGTTCTATATCACCAGTCCAGTAATGATTTATCCGTAATTTGTCTGTTTTTCCATGTGAAAGTGTGCTACTAGTAGCTTTTAAGTAATCTTGATTCACACAGAAAAAATTTGCTTTATACTTTGCATGATGCGGGCCTGCGAGGCAATCAATTCTTTCTGGTCGCACAATAGTTTTGATGAAATGATTGGCAATCCCACCAGACCTCACAAGTCGCTCTGTCAAAAGTTCGTTAGGCTGAACTTTTGTGACATCGGATGTACCAAACATCACCCAATTAGCGCATACCCCTCCAAATTCTTCGTAATCTTTCAGAAATTCAAGCAAGTTATTCTTTTGTACCGGAAAAAGAAATTCATCAAGATCAATAACGGCAAGCCACTTCACTTTACTCTCAACGCTTTTAAGGCAATGATTATACGCAGCAATTTGGTTGCTTACAGTTAACCTCGATCCTGTTGCAAAATCCTCGCTAAAACCTTCAAAGCAGGTATCTTCATAGGCTTCATTAGTCAATGGTCTTATGGATTTTACAACCATATCAGTCCAGTCTGTAAGAGTTACGGTTCCTTGCTTGATATATGGTTTTAAAACGTTGAGGTAATTATCATCGCTTTCGTTGTTATACAGATAAAAATGTTGGACGCCCATGAGTTTATGAAATTCGATCCATTCACGCATAAACCTTGCTTCATTTCTAAATATTGCACACACAGCGAGTTCATAGGTATAAGAAAGCTTAGCTTCCTCGCAAAGAGTTGCCGTCTGTAACGATAAAACACAGCAAAAAAGTATACAGCTAATATATGATTTCATGCTACCCCTCCTATCAACTTAATTGATGTATAATACATTGCAGGTTCTCTAAAAGATTAGCGTAACCAAATAAACTCATCTATAACAACATCTTATGTTAATCAACATAAACAAAGCAACATAAACAAATCAATGAACACGACTTGCTAGAGCAAATGCCCATGAATAACGGTGTTGCTCATAACATTGCATGAAAATTAATAAGAGGCTTTTTCAGAACGTATTATGCACTGTTATGGTATGTTAAGAAATTGCTTAAAGCTAGTATAAAACCCGTCTACTTGAGAACATAGAAGCTGATTATCAAGCGCTTTAGAAAGTCCCATAGAGAACTGCATAGAACGATAGTATGCGTATATTGCCATAGGAATGCTCAAAAAAAAGCCGTACCAAGCGGGAATTTTCATATTAACAAAGGCTCTGATTGTTGCTGGTGTTGGTTTCTGTGACAGATAATCCTGAAGTCTCGTATGCCAAACACTAAGAGCATGCTTATCAGGAATGATGGTAAGCTCGTCTGGGTATATAGTTTCGAAACTATCAACGACAGTTTGCCAAGTACTATCGGGAATTCGTGGGTAAAAACGTAGATCTTCGAAAAACTTTAAATGCTGCGATGACCATGTTGATCTGTTCCAGACTTTTGGTAAACGCCAATATACATGGTGCTGTTCAAGATATGCATTATGCGCTTCATCGACAAGTGCATGAAACTCAAACCCCGCCATACAAGAAGATCGAGTTTTTTTGATATGTTCCCAGGAGGGATTTTTAAGATGGGTTTCATCACGTGTCGCAACACCAAGATATCGTATATCAGGTAAACTTGCACCTACAATAAAGGCCTTAGGATCTTTATCAGGCAGCGAAGGCAAAGCGAGTAGTGCAAGTGCTATGTGGGTAATTGGCGCTGGCATAGAACACATCCTTGATTTTTATGCAACTTTCTTATGTTATCAAGGATACCAGTTTTTTACGGACATTTAAAACGGTGGTAACGTTGAAACGGCTGCGAATACTATGTATTATAGCATGCGCAGCCGTTTTGCAGTAATCTTAATCGTTAAGCTTCTGCTTCTACCTCAGCTTCCTGTTCTTCAAGTTCCTCTTCTTCAGAAACTTGCATAGCACTTGCCGGAACTTTTTCCTCAGCTAGCTTTTTGACATCCTGTTTAACTGGTTCGACAACTACTGGAGCTTGAGCTCTTGGTTGTGGGCGTGGAGATGATGGTCGAGAACCGCAACCGCAACCAGCATCCATAAGACCTACACTGCATACTGCTAAAAGCACGAATAGAAGATTCTTCATATGTCTTCCCTATCATGATATATTGTTTATACAGTACAAAACTGAAAATACTATACCACGAATCATGGTGCACTTTCCAGATTTTTTTTTAGGTTTCTCGTTCGAGCTTCTTAGCACGCATTTTATATGCACGGCATTGTATCGGTATAGCATTAATAGTTCCTGCCATGGTAAGTGCATGATATGCCATTTTTTTACTGCTCATACGCTGTCCTTCCTGTAGTAACATAAGCCTGTCAATGCCGAATATAAGCTCAGCAGTGCCCTCAACATGTTCTATACATGTGCCATTGTGACGGGCTTTTTCGAGAAATCGCCTATATGCGTCCTCCTGATTTTCGCTCATTGATCCATGGATTACAGGCTCATATATTTTTTTTATTATGCAAAGATCTATCAAAACTGCTAATCCCTCATAGGTCATCTGGCTTGGCTGCATAATGACGAGATAATCAATGGTAAGGATACCGTAATCTTTGATGAGTGACGGTATGCATGTGTATTCCATCCAAGACGGCGCAGCAACTGATTGGCCTATGCAGCCAGGATCAATAAGCGCTGTTTTACCTGCAGATTGAACAAGCATGAGTTTGCCATGATTGCACGGTATTTCGCTCAAAACAGGACGATCATAACGCACGAAAAAAACAAAGCAATAGATACTGAGACTCAGCAAAACCTGTGCTAAAACCATGCGAAAAGGGCTCTGCAGTTTCTTATGACAAAGCAATAATGTTGCACTACATGGTATTGCAAGAAGATACGGTATTGGCAACATGGAGACCGCTATAAGCCACTTTTTTGATCCTAAGGCAACGCCACTAATAAACATTGTATTGATGTACTCAAAAATGCTGTTCAGTGCCATATGTGGAATATGTAACAGTTCGCAAAAGAATATGATTGTTGCCAAAAAAAGAAAGATTGTTATAACAGGATTAAAAAGTAGGTTGCCTATCGGTGCAGTAATTGAAATTGGCATTCCCCACCAGATAAGAATCGGCATGCTAGTAATTGTTATGTAAAGTTGAAAGCACATGCCTTTCGCTAAGATAGCACATGCTTTTTTAGTTGCATTTTTTATCATCTCATGAGTATGGCAAAGATTTTATCTAACCGCAAAAGCACCCATCATATACGTATGGATAAATGCTAGAAATTCGATATATATGTGGTACTCTAGATAGTGCAATAAAGCTCGGTGGAGCCAGGAGGCAAGAGGTATGTAACGTGTGCTGAGCCTATTGTAAACAAGTTTCCCTTTTATTATGGGTGATATACTATAGACTGATATTAAAACAAACAGGATGGGCAGGCAACTCTTCGGCGCACAAATACATATATTTTATACACATATTAATTTTACTAAAACATTTTTAGAAAGGGCTAACGTGAAAAAGCTTTTTTTGATATTTTGTACTCTTTGTTCTGCACATGTGTACTCGATGTTTGATAAAGAACAAGTCTTATTAAGTGCAGCAATGACGGACAATAATCCAAAGGCCCTTGCATGTTTACAACAAAGTGCCTCACCACTTTGTCAAGATAGCAATGGCAACGACCCTTTACGTATTGCTGTTGCCCGCAATAATTATGATTTAGCAAAAATATTACTAGACTACGGAGCTCAACCAGATAGTATAAATTCCTTTGGAGAAAGTACATGGGACCTTGTTGTTAAAGAGCAAAAATCGGCTATTTTGGAGCTTTTCATACAAGAAGGTGCTCAGCAAAAAACATATAGTCATGTTTTTTTGGCTGCCAGTATGGGGCACGCTGATATGCTTCAGTTGCTCATAGAAAAGGCAAAAATACCGCTTAAGGAGCCATATCGCGGTTCTGGTATTTCACTTGGCACCTCATTACTGCATACGGCTATCGAGCATGCAAGACAATCTGTCATTGATCAATTACTTGCTTATGATGTTGATTTTAACAGTGTTTCGCCAACATCTGAGGCACCCCTTTCAAATGCCGTTTCACATGGCTTAATAGCCATTGTGCGGACGTTGCTTGCACGCAACGCTGCCGTTGATCAACGGTTTGATGAGAAAAAACCAACGCCGCTCTACCGAGCAGTATTAAATCGACAAGATGATATTATTGCCTTATTACTTTCTCATCAAGCTGATCCAAATGCAGTTAATGATAGGCTTCTAACAACGATTCTGCATACGGCTGTTGGTAATCGTGATGGGCGTGTTCTGCAGGAACTTTTAGACCACGGCGGCAATATGTATACCCCCGGATATGATGGTAAGAGTATCCTCCATGCAGCTGTTGCCGAGACTGAGTGTTTGGATATTGCCAGAATGCTCGTGATAAAGCATAAGTTTGATGTCAACTATGCTGCACAAGGTGATATTACACCCCTTCATGAAGCTTGCCATGCAGGCAATCTTGGTGCTGTTGAGTTGCTACTCCAACATGGAGCGTCTGTTCATAAAAAAAATGCCTTTGGTAGAACCCCCCTTCATGATGCTGCTTCTCGTGGGGTATTACCGGTTGTTGAACTTTTACTCATGAGAAATGCAGACAAAGATTTGGCTGATAAAGCAGGCGAAACACCGCTGTTCAAAGCTGTTGATGCTGGCAGTTTTCCAGTCGTCGACTATCTTTTGGGTGCAGGCGCCGATCCGAGCAAATCTACTTTAGCCGAGGTCTCCCCCCTGCATCATGCTACCTATGGAGGTCATGTAGACATAGTTTCATCTTTATTGGCTCATGGTGCCATTGTTAACAAGCAGAATATTTGGGGTAAAACGCCGCTTCACGATGTCACTCATTCCCGCAACGAGACAATTGCACGATTGCTTTTGCAGCATGGTGCTGATGCAGACATACAAGATTGTAGTGGTGTTACGCCACCGGAGTTGGGAACAATGGTAGGGTGTGAGGTTCTCAGGCAGGCTGTCCTTGGCATGTATGCGCGGCCAGGACTTAGCCAATGTAAGAAAAAATAGCGTATACAGTATACACAACAATGTTTATTAAGGAGGCCGCGATGGCTATCACCTGTCCCAATATGCTTGGCCAAAAAGCGCCCGCATTTACTGCTGAAACAACGATGGGCACTCTTAACTTCCCCGAAGATTGCAAGGGCTCTTGGGTGATCTTTTTTAGCTATCCTGCTGATTTTACACCCATCTGTACAACAGAGGTATCAAAATTTGCCCTTATGCAAGATAGTTTTGCAAAGGCTTCGTGCACATTATTGGCACTCTCAACCGACAGCAAAGAGCGCCATGGCGCTTGGCAGGAATCACTTGCACACAACAAAAATATGCCGGCAAAGGTTTCTTTTCCTATCATTGCCGATGACGATCGTAGTATCGCAAGGCAGTATGGCATGATACAGGATGGTGTGGACCATGAAAAAACCATCCGCGCAGTCATTTTTATTGACCCAAACGGTATTATTCGTGCACTTATGTATTACCCAATGGCAAACGGCCGCAGTATCCAAGAGATTAAGCGGTTGTTGCTAGCAATGCAAGAATCTGATAAAGAAAACGTTATAACACCAGTTGATTGGCAACCAGGAGAAGCAAGTCTTACGCAGACTGGTTGTCCGCTCAGTGATGAACATGCGTTATGATTTCGCTCTAAATTAAGAAGCGTCAGGAAATAATTGGCCAATTATTTCCTGACGCTTCTTAAAAGCAATACGAATCGTATCTATAAAAATACTACTTTTTAACACCCTCAACGACAGGGGCTTTTACCTCAACAGATCTTGCTGGTTCTCTAGTAGCAATAACAGTTGTTTCAGGTGCTACTTTTTGTACATGACCAGTTCTATTGTACATAAAAAGCCAGTACAGAAGACCGAGCGAGCCCAAAATACCCAAGAACGTCAAGAGTTTTGTCATAAAGTCTTTATCGTCCATGCTGCTACTGCAGTGGCCATGTCCTCTTCGGAGCTCGGCCTCGCGGATAACTCTTTCCCGGTCAGTTTCGCTGAGAGGTCCATTTCTTTCTGCCTCACTCAATATTCTTCTTTTTTCGGCGTCCGTAAGAGGCACCTCTTTGGTATAACATTTCATGATTAATCTCCTTTGTTTTTTATTTCTCTCATAAGGTGTTACCTTATATTGAATAATGAATAAATATACTACCATACATAGTAGAACATAATAACTTGACAAATAGACGATATTCATACAAGTCGATTTTATTATATAATATTATGCAATAAAAAAGCAAGAAAATAAAAAAATAAACAATAAAAAAAGCAACCTATACTATACTTATTATGCTGCTTAACGCGCTTTTGCCATTATTTGCCGGGACTGATTTTTATACGGTATAGTGATTACATTTTCAACATTTTGTGAACATCGTCGAGAAAATTTCTCCCTCCCCAAACCCATACCATACCATGCTCGGTAGGAGAAATTTTTTCTTGGTGTACCGGTAGCACGTTTCATGGCCTGTGAGCGTAGCGAATCAGTGTGCTCGCCCGCACAGGGCGTCCGAGCAGCTATGTATTGGGTATAACTTTGCAGTGTTAAACACGTACTTATTGCCGTCCAACCCTTCGTGATCAGGGCAAACGGCCTGCTTTGTATTCAACCACTCGATCCGACTTGCAGAAGACGTCTACTTGGGGCGAACGGATTTCTTCATTGTGACGGGAACAGTGGCCTGCGGCTCTATCCCAGAACAATCCCCCTTGCATTAAGATCTTTTTTGGGCAAGCAATGCCCTTATACATGTGCGGTGTACTCTATGGAAGTGACAGTTTTTCTTATGTACATTTTTCTTGTATACTGAAAAATATAAGAATAATGCCTCGATAAGGAGTATATTGCATGAACCATATTGATACACACAAAGATGCTATTGTCAAAACGAGCGCAATGACAAGCATTATAATTTTATTGTCAGTACTTATGTTTGTTCCAATCGCAGCAATTGAAGATTTCATGCTGCAAGACTTTTCTTTGAAGGACTTTTACCTCGAAGATATCAATGAAAATTTTTCAAGCTTCTTCGGAACTACAAAAAGTCCATTATACGGCACCATCCAGTTTCCTAAGGGTGTTAAGATGGTTCCTGATATTCGTATTTATCATCAGGGGAATCGTGTTACCACAAGCTTGCATACCGATATGAAGCGGATACAGTATACTGTTTCACTCGATCAAAACGATACATTTTTGCGATTGCTTATCACAGATCAGCTATCCTTTGTTGCGGAGCATAACGTTATTAAACATTTGACTGTTCCTAAGCAGGCTACATATAAGCTTTATAATCTACAAATGCATGCGACAGAGCCGATGCTATGTTCATTTGATGGTTTTGCAAATAACAAAAAGAACTCTGGAACGAAAAAATGGACCATCCAAGAAATCCCTCAAGGCCTCAAAAATAGACGTGTCCCCGACGACGCTATTATTGTCTGTTGCAGCCATACGTACGTTAAATCCGTTGAGGGAGGCAGCTCAACGTCCTTGCCAACGATTATTATGCGGCCTGATCTGATTGCCATGCTCGGTTCTGAAAAAAAGCTCCATAATGAAACCAATGAGACTGTATTAACATTACTAGAGCTCGATACGCTCCATACTTCAGTCCGCGAGGAACGATCTCGCGCCAAAGAATGCCCTACAACAGTACGAACGCGAACAACATGAATGATAACACTTCTCTCACGCTTGGTATTGAAACATCGTGTGATGAAACCGCCGCTGCAGTCTACCAAATAAACACTGGCATTCTATCAAGCGAGCTGTACTCGCAGGTCCCCCTGCACGCACGTTTTGGCGGCGTTGTCCCTGAGATCGCATCACGTTCTCACCTGGAAAAGATTGGTCTTATAGTGCGTAAAGCGCTCGATGCAGCATCTACTGATCTTACCTCGATTGGTACCATCGCTGTGACGCATAGACCAGGCCTCCCTGGTTCCTTGTTAGTTGGTGTCTGCTTTGCAAAGGCATTAGCTTGGTCATTGGACAAGACTATAATTGGCGTTGACCATCTAGAAGGACATATTTTTTCATCATGCCTTGAGCATACGGTGCCTTACCCGCATCTTTGCTTAGCTGCTTCAGGCGGCCACACTTCTCTTTACTATGTACGCGAACAGGGCGACTATACCTGTGTCGGCCACACTCTTGATGATGCTGCTGGGGAAGCTTTTGATAAAGTTGCAAAGCTTATTGATACCCCATACCCAGGAGGCGCGGTTCTTGAGCGTATGGCCCGTGAACTTCATTTTCGTGATGATTTCCATTATCCGCGGGCTTGCCCAGCTGGATCGCTTAATTTTAGTTTTTCCGGGCTAAAAACGGCCGTTCTCTATGATCTTGTTAAACGCGGTGCCTATGATATGGCCTCTAAAAAGTTTTTATGCCCAACAGATGAACCATTACGCCATAGTGTGGCAAGTTCACTCTTGGTTTGCATTGGTGATATAATCAAAGACCGGTTGCAACGGGCACTGGAACAATATCCACAGGTTAAAGCGCTAACCTTTGTCGGGGGCGTTGCCTGCAATGCATATTTGAGAAATGTAATAGCAACTATAGGTGAGCGTAACCACATACCGTTCTTTGCTCCATCACCAACATATTGTACAGATAATGCTGCTATGATTGCCTATGTCGGGGCCTATAAAGCACAACATGGCAACTATAACGATCTTTTACTCGATATATAATCTGGCTCTTTACAGTTATCGTACGATTCGTTAGCTTAAAGACTGAAGAGACTTTAACTGACTATCAAAAATTAAGTAACTCGCATAAAGGTTTTTCCCATGGCCGATGTAACCGCGATGCAATCTACCAAAGGTTTTGTGCTCCATGTTAGTGGTACGATTGTTGATGTGCAATTTCCTCGAGAAGAAACACCACATATATTTAATGAGCTGATCATACAAATTTCCACCGAAGATGGGGAGTATACAGCAAGCCTCGAGGTTGAACAACAACTTGGTGATGGCCTCGTCCGATGCATTGCAATCGAAAATATTCAGGGTATTAGTCGAGGACTTCCTGTACTAGATACCGGCCATCCCATCAAGGTTCCTGTTGGACCAGAAGTGCTAGGTCGTATTTTTAATGTCCTTGGGCAGCCTATTGATCAGCTTGGTCCTGTACAAACAGAGACTACAAAAAGCATCTATGGCGAAGCGCCGTCGTTTATCGAGCAGAAAATAGCACATGAGATCCAAGAAACAGGTATAAAAGTTATCGATATTATGTGCCCATACGTCAAAGGATTCAAAATAGGTCTTTTTGGCGGTGCTGGTGTTGGTAAAACAATTCTTGTGCAGGAGCTTATTCGTAATATAACGACCGAGCATGGTGGTGTCTCTGTTTTTACGGGTATTGGCGAGCGTACACGAGAAGGCAATGAGCTTTGGCTCGAGATGAAGCGGTCAAATGTGCTTGAAAAGACTGCACTTGTCTTCGCTCAGATGGGAGAGATGCCTGGCGCAAGGCTGCGCGTTGGACTCACTGGACTGACCATGGCAGAATATTTTCGTGATCAAGAAAAGCGCGATGTTCTTTTATTTATTGATAATATTTTTAGATTTGTGCAAGCTGGCTCAGAAGTTTCTACGCTACTTGGTAGGTTGCCCTCAGCTGTTGGCTACCAACCAACGCTTGCCACCGAAATGGGTGCTCTCGAAGAGCGTATAACAAGTACCATTAATGGTTCTATCACGTCAGTGCAAGCAGTCTACATACCAGCTGATGATATTACTGATCCAGCACCGTCTACTACATTTTTGCATCTTGATGCAAGCACGGTATTATCACGAAAATTAGTTGAAGTTGGTATCTATCCAGCTGTTGATCCCTTAGAATCGAGCTCCAAAGGACTATCAAGTGATATTGTCGGCGAGAAGCACTATGCCGTTGCTCGCAACATTCAAGAAATTTTACAACGCTATAAAGAGTTACAAGATATTATTGCAATTCTTGGCATGGATGAAATTTCTCCAGAAGATAAAACTATCGTCTATCGAGCCAAAAAATTGCAGCGGTTTTTAACACAGCCAATGTTCTGTGCCGAATTTGCAAGCGGCATTCCTGGCCAGTATGTATCACGTGAGCAGGCAGTCGAAGGATGCCGAAATATTATTGACGGCATATATGACGAACTTCCTGAGCAGGCTTTTTATATGGTTGGTACCATAGACGAAGCCATTGAAAAGGCTAAACGCTTGAAAGTGACTAACACGGAGAAATAACGGTCATGGAACTTACTATAGTCACGCCGGAAAGCCAGCGAACAATTCGCATAGCTTGGCTTGAAATAGAAACCCCCGCTGGCAATTTTGTTATTCAGTCGGGTCATGCACCCATGCTGGTGACACTTATACCAAACCATGATATTTTTGTACGCCTAAAAAATGGCAAACAAGAAAACATTTTTGTGCGACGGGGTATTGTTCAAATCACTCGTCGCCAAACAACAATCATAACAATCTAGAACAATGTGCTGTATCTGTCTGCTGGTGGCTCGCTATACGTGACTACACGAGCTTCCCCAACCAGCAACTAGCAATGTGTAGCCCTATCCCAAACCCTAACCTCTGCATTAAGGTCTTTTTTGGGCAAACAAAGCCCTTGCGCCGCACCAGCTTTCGGAGCTTAAAGATCTTTATCGAAATTGTTCTAAAAATGGCATCTTATTGCTATGAAATAAGCGAATGTCATTAATGCCATAGGTTACCATGGCAAGCCGTTCTAGCCCTATCCCAAAAGCAAAACCACTATAAACATCTGCATCGATACCGCCAGCTCGTAACACGTTTGGATGCACAAGTCCAGCGCCCATCAATTCAATCCATCTGCTTTTCTTACATACATGGCAGCCCTCTGTGCAAAAGGGACAGTTTAGGTCAATTTCTATGCCTGGCTCAACGAATGGAAAATAACTTGGCCGTACGCGAATCTCAACGGTCGTCTTGCCAAACAGCGCTGCCAAAAAAGTTTTTGCTGTTGCTATCAGGTTGCCCATAGAAACGTTTTTATCAACAAAAAGACCTTCTACCTGAGAAAAAACAAAGTCGTGGGTAGCGTCTGTTGCATCAAGTCTATACGTCCTACCTGGTGCAAAAATTGCCAGTGGCAGTGCTTTTCTCGCGAGCATTGCATGAATTTGTATTGGCGACGTATGCGTGCGTAGCAACATGCCTGGCGCATTATCTATCCAGATCGTATCAAACATGTCACGTGCCGGGTGTGAAGCAGGGATATTTAGAGCATCAAAATTATAAAATTCGTGTTCTATCTCCGGGCCATCGGCCAGCGTGTAGCCCATCGAGGTAAAAACTCCCTCAATATGCATTGCCAAGTGGGTATACAGGTGAAGCCCGCCAGCAAAATGACTTGGTCTCGATGCAGTAACATCAAGACGATTATTGAGTATATCACGCTTGCGGTCTTCTTCAGTGAGCGTAGTAAAACGCTCACTGAACAGTTTTTCTACTTCCTGTTTGAGACTATTGAGGCGAGGCCCCATGAGACGTTTTTCGTCAACAGTGAGCTCCTTGAGCATATCCATGCATTGAGCAACTGCTCCTGCTCGCCCCAAATATTTGATGCGAATATGTTCAAGCTCTTGCAGTGTCGTGGCTTTTTCAAGCACTGTTGTTATTTCAGCTTGTAGCCTATTAATAGTATCGAGTAATGGTTTCATACGAGATCTCGATTTCTTTTCGATTAAGTCAATAATTATATATACGACACTACTATACTAACAGAGAGTTTGCTCCTTAACAACGATAAAACCGCGGGTACGTAGGTCCACGGTACCACACTGCGGTGTACCAGGCGGTTAATTAGCGCCAAGAAATTATTGCCGCAAAACTTCTGACATGGCTTATAGCCTTCCAGATAAGTATTTTCAATTTATCTTGTTTGTAATTATATATTTTTTAAAAAAATATAATTTGACTTTTTATGAAATATGATAAATGCTTATAAGAGTTTATAATAATTTTTATATGCAATATTAATGCATATAAGTAGTACATTTCTAAATATTTGGAGGATTGTTAGGTATGATTCAGTATATTACATTCGCTATAATCGCATCATGTGTATGGGCGCAAGCGCCCGTTTATTGCTCAGAGCAAGCACCACAGGAAGAAGCAGCTGCAGCGGCCGCACCACAAGCGCCACAAGTACCGCGGATGAAGGTAATTATAGAGGACTGGTATGAAGAAAAACCAGCCAACATTTATGTTGACGACCCCATAGAATCATATCCAACATTCGTAGGAACACCTTATGGGCAAGCATACGATGTTGGGCATCGTGAAGATGCATCTGAAACTAACAGAAAAAAATTAGAGCAAGATCGTGCACGTCGTGTCGGTGCATCAAGTTCATCTTCATCAGCATCACAACAGTATCCAGAAATACAGCCAACAAGAGAACCTTTAACTCAATCCAAAAAAGTTATCGGCGTGAAAAGCTATAACGGTGCTCCTGAAGATCATGGTTCTGCTGAGGGCGCTGGTAGTAGCAGCGCAACGCCAGTATCGATCTGGAGGTTTCTTTGTAAACCATTAAAACGCGAAACCATGGCTGTATGTAACGCCACGATAGCGCGCTGCAAGAAATTTTTGAATATTCAGAAATCACTTCTCGAAGATACCGTACAAGAGCCTGTCTTGCTATGTGGCGCTGCTAGAACTGGAAAAACATCGCTTGCCAAGGCACTTGGTTTTTCAACAGGTCGTCATGTCATTCATATCTCCTTTAAAAATTATGCTGATCATACCGTTGAACATCACATGGATCGTCTAGATAGTTTATTACACAGTCTTCGTAGAGATTGTGATAAACAGTACCTGGTTATCCTTGATGACCTTGATTATATTCAAGATTTTCGTGTGAGAGATACTATTGAACAATTTTTATACAAGTGCCTACATCCTAGAAGACTTGCTAATATTGCTTTTATTGGTATCACAGAAAACATACAACGCATACATACTGACCTTGTATCACGTTTCAAAAAACTTATCTATAGTGGCGTGTCAACAGCAGAACAGCTAGCTGCTGTGCGGCAGATAGCGCGTGCGAGACGCGCTGAGGATGGAGTTTCAGGCGCTGATATGACATCAATGGATCTTCAAGAAACGCTGGCTTTTGCCGAGCGCATGAGCGCCTGGTGGGATGCTTATACAGAAGCATGTATCCCACCTGCTATGCCGGATGATGGCACTGAGGAACCAGAAGATCCGCTTTTTTATCCTAAAATGCTTGCTTGTATGCAGGAAGAGCAAAAATTAGCGGCAAAGAAAAAAGAAAAAGAAGATTTCGTACGTTCGGTTACGGAAGATTTTTTGAAACGGGGGGGAAGCGGCTGCCAGGTATGCAGCGCAAGAGCAAGAAAAGCGTGAAAAAATCGAACGCATGGAGCGTGAAGAAGCAGCCAGAAGAAGCGCTGAGGAGTATAGGCGAAAACAAGAAGAACTATACAGGCAACATATAAAAAGGGAGTTTTGGGGTACAGTGATCTATCAAGGATTTCGTGGTATTAGATGGTGTTATGAGCAACAACATGGCAAGAAATAATTTGTTTGTAGTGGCGAGCATACGTTCTCATGAGAGTTGCTAAAGTTTAACGTCTTAAAATGGGGTTATATCTATGTATAAAAAAATCTGCAGGGCAGTTCTTGCCACTTTTTTGGTGCCAAACGGTATTATCGGTATGTTCGGGTCTCATTTTGGTCCTCCGGCACAAAATGGTTTCTACATCGGTTCTGGAAAAAGTACTGATTCATCGAAGACTGGATGGTTTGGACAAGAATCACAAAAGGATGACCCTTCAAGCAGTTGGCAAAGAAGTTTCGTTCGCAATCCCCCACCAGCTGGAGTGCTACAAGTAACCCGCACTGCGCAGGCCGATGTTGCTAAAGCGTTGGAAGAAGTCAAAGTAACTTTAGGTGGTTCCTCACATAAAGATTCTTCTTCACAAAAAAAGGTTGAAAAGCTTGCAGCTCCTGCAAAAGAGTTGCGTCAACAAGACAAATCAAGAAGCGATGGATTGCAGGAGCGAACAATGGCCTTGATGCAACTGCGTGATTCTTCGCCCAAAAAAGAAAAAAAACATGAGAAGTCTTTAGAAACTAGTCTGCAACGCCGTTTAGATGAACTAACAAAACCTTATAAAGATACCTTGAGTAAACAAGTGCAAGATTTCTTTGAAACTACTCCTGTGACCTCGCATGGCATAGGCCATGATGTTGCTAGTGGAGCAACTGCTCAATCAGCAGGTGTCACTGAAATGCATGATGGCAACCCCTATGCAAATCCTGTAGCCACGTTGGCATCAGGTATGCCGGTTATGCCTGGCATGCACAAAGAACATTACAAAGCCGCTGCTTCAGCACATAGTAAAGGAGATAAGCCACCTGTAACTCAAAAGCAAGGTTGGTTTGGTCATACAATTTTATCAACAATGCGATCTCCTGACATAGTAATGCAGGATGATCGATCTGTATATTCCGTACCCAGTGTGGCTTCAATTGTCACGGCGGCGCCACCAGCAGCACAGGCTGCTCCATCGGGTATATTACAACCAGGGCCGCAACAAGAATCGAATCCGGGACAAGTAGCAGCACCACCACCCGCTAGTCCGCCAAGCGGCAACCCCGCTCCCTCTGGCAGTGCACCAGAGTCACTGTACGACAGCTATGAATTTCAAGAGATCCCGGCATTTGAGAACTTGCATCCTGCACCACAAGAAACAACTCTGGGTAAAGTATTAGATTTTTGCGGGCATGCTATAAAAGATGCATACAGAAGTAGCAGTGACTTTGTACCTCCGCAACCTGGTTATGCATCGTTTGTGAGTGTGCCATGTTCAGCGGCTGATAGTCCAAGCCCTGCACATGTACCCCCAATGTTTGCCGGATTTGATCATCAAGAGCGTGCCAAGCAAGAGAAACGCTTTACAATGCCAGGAAAAAGTTTTTTTGATGAAGCATTACACGGATTACATGATTATAGACAGCGAAGAAGCCAGGAGCAAAGAGAGTGGCGGCAATGGCAAGGACATGCATCGCACGGGTTTCGAGAATTTACTGAGTCCTATGCTCAAGACTTTGTGCAACATATGGCAACGCCCGAGCGGCCACAGGAATACTACCAAAGCCATGGTCATGATGAACGTGACAGTAGGTTTACACCAAGCTCAGCTCCTCAACAAGCACAAGGCGATATACCATCTCCAGCAGCACGTGGTTCCAGTTCATCATCGCAAAGCCAGCAACAACAAAAACAGGCACCGCAAGGGTCTCCAGGGGCTACTGGTTCTTATGAACACTATCTTGCACAACAAAGTGCAGCTTTTGAGTGGGCACAAAGATATCATGGAGAACATTCTCGTCGTCAGTCACAGGGCAGTAGCTCTACAGCAAGCTCAGCGCCGCAGCACCCACAACCAGTAAAACAGCCGTCTGCTGAAAAGCCTTATCCAGGTGCCAGTAGCTCTAGTTCATCTTCACAGAGCCGGCAGCAACAAACACAAGAACCTCAATGGTTATCAGATTCTTCAGGTTCTGATGACGAGTTCTTATGGCGTCGTTGTGCTACGAGGGACAAGAGCAGAGAACAGGAGCAGCAAGTCTTCGATAGCCAAAAAGTCAAAGCTGATTCGTCTCGGTGCGCTGCAGCCGCATTGCATGCTCAACACGCTGCCCAGGCACAGCCACAGGATGACAGTGGCAAGGCACCTGCTGCAACTGGCGTGCAAGAACCAAAAGACTCTGAACAAGCGCCGGCAACCGTCCCAACCGCAGTACCAGCAGCGCAAGCAAAACAACCCGAAGAGACTGCCGCAGCTGCTGTAGCTGACAAAACACCAGCTACTAGGCAGTTGAAGCGCCGCTCACGAAAGAAGGGTAACAGAAAACAGGTAAAAAAAGTTAGCAAGACAGGTGAAGAAGCCACTGCAGCAGTACCAGTTGCTACAGCTGACAAGGCACAAGATTCCCAAGCACCTGAAGCACCATCTGCGCAAGAAGAGCAACAAGATGCTGATAAAAAAGTAGGCAAGATTGACGAAGAAGCGACTGGGCAAGCAGTACCACCTGCGCAAGAAGAGCAACAAGATGCTGACAAAAAAGCTGACAAGATTGACGAAGAAACCGCTGCAGCTGCACCATCACAGGACACATCAAAACCTCCAGTTGCGAAAGAACACACCGAAGCACCGAGTGCCGCAGAAACTCCCAAAGCTCATGGTGCGACAGATAAAGACAAGGACAAAACCGGTGAACGGAAGGTCAGGGCTTTTCTGCGTAGGGCTGCTGCCAAGCCGTTGGCACTTGATCGTGACGTTACAGAAAGACTTATGTTTGGTGAGCACCCGCTCAATCGTAAATATGATGAGTTTGCGCAAGGGCGCTCTTTTGTCGAGGCTCTTGATGAAGCCGGTACGGTACCACAGGGCTTTGGCGTGCCTAGTGTCACCAAAATTCATGATGACGTGGTGAGGACCAAGCTTTTTAATGAAGAATTTATCAAGGATCTCAAGCAACACGCTACTGAACATTATGACCCTGAGATAGAAAACTTAGCGAAGGACGCTGAAGATACTAACAAGGTTGCCACACACGTGCTCGAAACTATTGTTGCACAAAATCCTGATATCCAGTTTAAGACAGAAGAGATGGTCAAAGATGACCTACAGCAGGAAGCATGGCAACGAGAGGAGCGTGCACGTAGTGAAAGTCGTTCTGTGGGTGCCCAAGTGAAGCGCTCTCTATGGTCTTACTTAACGCTGGGCTTTGGCGTCTCATGGGGCGGTGCAGAACCACCAAAGATTAACGCACAGGCAGGACCGTTTACTGCCAGTATCCCTCTGTCTACTAAGACTCAGCAGCAGGAACTTGAGGAACTTACAGCTGCATGTCGACGTGCTGCAGCAGTAAATAGCCTCCGCGCACAACAACAGGAAGTGGCGAGTCCTTCATCATTTCCAGCACCCGCTGCATCGGCATCATCAGCAGCTTCAGCAGCAATACCGACTTCTCAAATGCCTACGATTTCTGTGGTACCAATTGACCACGGTTCTGAGCGGGCAAGTGTGCCAGTACGACCAGTAAAGCCGGCAGCAAAGGCGTCTCAAGTGCCAACCGCACCAGCAGCGCCGCACGTTACCAAGATACCGCAGCCGACACCAGCACAGAGAGAGGCACCAACTGCACCAGCAGCGCAGCACGTTGCAAAAACACCACAGCCAGCACCAGCGACTCCTAAAGCTCCTGCAGCGTCAGCACTAGAAGTACCGAAACCACCCCAAGCTCCGACCGAACCTGGTATACGATATAAACCACTGCAGATGCCAGGATTTGCATGGCTAGTAGAAATAGAGCATCAAGCAGCTGACGATGCTACAACGCTGCCAAAAGCGACCAAAGACGCTATGAGGGACGGCACGACGCCGTTAGCCAAGGCATGCGCACAAACGCAACAACGACACCAAACAGCTCAGGCAGCAGCTCCTACACCAACCGCACCAGCAGCACCACAAACTACCAAAGAACCTTGGCCATTTCAGGCTCAGCCAAGCGTACCAGCAGCAGCTTCTGCGGCAACGGCGGCACCACCAGCTGCTAAAACACCACAGCCAACACCAGCGCAACCTATGGTACCAGCAGCGCCTGCAGTATCGGCACAAAAGTTAACGGCATTAGCGCTAGCAGCATCGCGCATCGAAAGACCTTCCAGGCCTAGCATGCAGGATATGGAAAGACTGATAAGAGAGGGTGACCAGGTCGGTCCTACGTTGCAGGGCTTCTCAGATCGATTCAAAGCTAGAATAGCTCAAACTGCTCGAGCAGCAGGTGGCGCTGGAGCAGAGCTTGTCAAACTTCTGGTTACGGCACAAGGTCTCGAAGATGCTGGCGATCACCTTATGGCTGACGCCATCACTGGTGAAACCGGTGGCCGTCAAGAACTTGAAAAGGCCACCAAAGAAGCGCAACGTGTTGTACATGAATTTGATGAAAAAGTAGGTCGAGTTACGGAGAAAATTGCACAAACTGCCGAAGCGGCAGGAACTGTTGGGATGCAACTCCTCAGACTTCATATCGCAGCGCAGCGCCTCGAAGATGCTCGCGAACGCCTCATGGTGGACGCCATCACCGGTGGCACCGAAGGTGCTCAAGCAATGCAACAAGCAATGCAAGAAGCACAGCATGTAACGGCAGAATTACGAGAAAAAGTAGAGCACATAGCAGGCGGTATAGCAGCAATGCAATCCATGCCACCAGAGCAGAAAGGCGCTATGCTAGCTGATTTAACCTTTGATTACTACACAGGTGCTGCCGCGGCAAAAGCAGGTGGCATGGCCGCTAAGTTAGCCAAAAGGGCCGTTGGATTAGGCGCTGCTGCCAAAGAAGCAAGTGTTGCTGGAACGTTGGCCAGAGAGGCCGAAGCGGCTGCCGCGAAAGCAGCACATGCAGCACGAGAGACAGAAGCTGCCACTGCAGGTTGTGTTGGGCCACAGAAACCCAAAATGCCAGGCAAGGGAACTTTTGCCGCCGAAGCCCCAGCAGCTGCTGAAGCAACTGTAGCTGCCGAAGTGCCGAAGGCCGCAATAACTGATGTTACTAAGGTACCAGATTTCTTAGAGGGATATGTACCGCCCTGTAAGGGAAGTGATTTAGAAATGACAAATACCGTTAAAAAGCATATTATGGAGATGAACAAAGAGGGCGAATGGGCTCGCCCTTACATGCGTGGTGGTACAAGTCTTCTGGTAGACGAAATTATGGCAGCGGCAAGACCCTTTAAGGACGCGGGCTCAAAGAGTGGTTTAAAGTGGGTCGTGCCTGGGCATTTCAATGGCTCAACAGGTATTTGGGAGCTTGTTATTAACCCTGACAACAATATGATTTTACACCTTCTTTTTAAATCGGTGAATTAATGAAATTTTTCATAGATAAAAATGTAAAAAAGATTAACGGCGACCTTTACTACCTCGAGTATGAATATTCATTTGACTTTGAACCCCGCCAAGCCGCAGACAGTATGCTTTCATTTGTTTATCTTACGTTGGACTTTGACTTAGAAACAAAGCTTGCCAGACAGCTTACTGGTTATCACCATAATTCCTTGTGGATAAGCAAAAAACTTATTGCACCTCGAGCGGTTGAAGGAGGACTTTTATTCGAAGATTGTGAAAATTTTTTGATCCCTGGTGTAGCTAGGGAATATCGTCCAGCCAATGAGTGGCAGACGTTCTTTGATAGAGAGCTGTCTCTCGTCTGTTTTGGGGATTGTACTGTAACGGATTCTACCGAATGTGTTGAAATTGCGGGTGGGATAATCGTTGCATTAGAAAACCATGGTATAAAAGCTCTTTGGTTAAAACCAATAATTCAAAGTGAACCATAAATAGCTTAATGCAGTGTTTTGCACGAGAAGAGCTCTGGTGAAAACTGGGGCTCTCTTCTTTGGCATAAAAGATTAGTAGGACCTACGAACAGGCCAAACTGTCAGAAACCCTATAAGATTTTTGCAGAACTTGGGTAAAGGCTTTGTGAAAACAGTCGAAGCGGCAGATCACGTTCTTCAAGCAGGACTTTGCCTGTAATCAAATAAGTGTTTAATATAGCATGCTTGCAAGAAGATTTTAGGTATTTTTTGAAATTCTCAAGCTATTGATAACATTTTCTACAGATTGTTTCCCGCTGGCAATTTTTGCTCGTGTTGCTATAGCATAGGCGAGAAAGACATTAAAAATGTGAAAGGCCTGTTTAGTGTTACTAAGCATTTGGCAATCGGTTAAACCTAGGTATTGTTTCATAGAACGGAAAGATATATCGATTGGCCAACGTTGTGCATAAGCTTTTACATGATCTTTAGGCGATATATTCATGTTGCTGATGATATAAACTAGCTCCCATAAACCTTTCTTGTTTTTTCTCTTCTGAACCGTGAAAAAGCATGCATGTCCCTTATAAAAACCTTTGACTGTTTTATATCGTTCGTTACGTACTAATCGTAAAGATTTATGTTCACTTAATTTCATTAAACAACCATCGATTAAAGTAAGCCTGTTGCGAGCTATGCGCATTGTATAGTATAGACCTTCTGATTCGAGAAAAGAGATCATAGCCTCTGATGCAAATGCTCCATCCATTGCAACAAAATCAAATGTCATTTGCTTCAAAGTAGTTATCAGCTGGATCGCTAAAGAAATTTTTGTTCTATATTCTGGATCGTTCTTTACACGTTTTCCATTCTTCTTTTTTGGATTGCGCCAAAAAAAACATCGAGGGGGATTACATCTCCACCAATAATCAGCGAAGCAACTATAATTGAAAGGCCTTGGGCGGCGCGTCTTATAACACCATCATAATCAAAGGCCATACCTTCGATTTGCCTAGCAAATGCTTTCCTTATCATTGTGCCATCTATTGCTAAAACACGATTTTCTCCCAAAGACTCTATTTCTTGTGCAATATTTCTCAGATCTTCCTTGATAAGCAAAACTTTTTCGTGTGCTTGTTTGAATGTGCTATACATTCTTTTGACGGGAACATCTATTTTACGGGCCGTCCACGAACACGTTTTGCGATTATCGTGTAACAGCAGTCCACAAAGATATTCTGTAACTTGACTCTTTACTTCTCCACAAATATTTCTTACATTTTGTATTAACGCCGACATTGGTTCTCCTAATTTTAGTTTTTTAAAGTCCTAAAATAGAACCACCGATGTCGGCGTTTGTCAATTGTTTTCTACAAAAAATCTACTAGGGCAGAGTCCTGCTAGAGAGGCCGAAGCGGCTGCCGCGAAAGCAGCACATGCAGCACGAGAGACAGAAGCTGCCACTGCAGGCTGCGTTGGGCCACAGAAACCCAAAATGCCAGGCAAGGGAACTTTTGCCGCCGAAGCACCAGCAGCAGCTGAAGCAACTGCAGCTGCCGAAGCGCCAATGGCCGCACCAAAAGCTGGTGAGTCAGTGTCGACGGTACCTATTGCTGAATTGGAGTTGCGAGAAATAACAAGTAAAATAAGCATATCTGAAAGGGATGCTCCTCATATCTTTAGAAATAAAATTGGCCATTTTACTGAGGATACTTTGCTAAATCGTTGTAAAATTATCAATGTTGTATCGAATATGGGAAATTTTTTGGGACAATGTGAGAGAGGTTCTCTATGGTTCGCTAAAACATTGGAAGATGGTACTCAAATTTGGGCAGAGGTAAGAAAGGGCATTGTCAGAGATGCCGGCATTAATAAGACACCAAGATTTTTTAATCCATCCACTGGACTAAAAAATGACATAAGGATGTAAATGATGAGGATGACTTATTTAGAAGGTCTCAATACAATGGAGAATTTTCTTGAAAAATTCTATATCGACAATACTCAGGATGATTTAGGGTTGCTGCTTGGCGGTATAAGCATAACAACTTTTTTGGGTGGCGGTACTGCCGACCCAGCTGCGTGGGAAGATTGGCTAGAAGCAATAGAGAAATTGCAGAACGGCAAAACCGTTATAGAATCTGGCGCCATATCTGAGCGTGAAGCTTTTGATGCAATGATTATTTTTGTTCAGGAATTTGGAAAACGGATAAGCTCGGAAGAAATGAGGCTGCTTCTTAAGGAAATATTAGTTCCTGGTACAACAGAACCCCAAGAGAACTCTTGGGTGCTTTGGACAAAATCGATAAGTGAAGTAACTGCCAATAGTAACTGTTAAGACTTTTGTAATCTGCTGAAAAGAGCCCTGGTGAAAACTGGGGCTCTCTTCTTTGGCATAAAAGATTAGTAGGACCTACGAACAGGCCAAACTGTCAGAAACCCTATTCTGTTTGCGGTACAAGATCTTGAAGATGCTCGCGAACGCCTCATGGTGGACGCCATCACCGGTGGCACCGAAGGTGCTCAAGCAATGCAACAAGCAATGCAAGAAGCACAGCATGTAACGGCAGAATTACGAGAAAAAGTAGAGCACATAGCAGACGGTATAGCAGCAATGCAATCCATGCCACCAGAGCAGAAGGGCGCTATGCTAGCTGATTTAACCTTTGATTACTACACAGGTGCTGCCGCGGCAAAAGCAGGTGGCATTGCTGCTAAGTTAGCCAAAAGGGCCGTTGGATTAGGCGCTGCTGCCAAAGAAGCAGGTGTTGCTGGAACGTTGGCCAGAGAGGCCGAAACGGCCGCCGCTCAAACGGCAGCACATGCAGCACGAGAGACAGAAGCTGCCACTGCAGGCTGCGTTGGGCCACAGAAACCCAAAATGCCAGGCAAGGGAACTTTTGCCGCCGAAGCACCAGCAGCAGCTGAAGTAACTGTAGCGGCCGAAGCACCAATGGCCGCACCAAAAGCTGGTGGTATAGGTGAGCCTGGGTTGCAACGATCGAAGTATTGGCACCTTGGCTATATTGATAAAATTAATGATACACAGGTTTTTTTGGGGATAGGAGCAGCAGAAAAGGGTTCTACGACTTTGGGAAGCATGCTTGAATCGGATGCATGGCAAACAGGAATGGCGTGGGTAGGGACAGGTGCAAAACCAATTTATCACCCAACTGAAGGACTTATAGGTTACAGTAGTGTTGATAAACTTAGGGCTTTTAGGATACACTATAAACCGAAAGATGGCACGCTCCGAGCAAACTTTCAGGTATTCGTTATAGATGGCCCCGAAAAATTTAAACCGGTTGAAATAAAAAATGTTCATGTTGATATAATAAGGCAATAGTGATAGGCGAATTTGTGCAGGATGAATTATGCGTGTAACATTAGGGGCACTAACTAGGCTCTACGAAAATTGGCATGGCTTTGACGATTTTTGTGTATTTTTTCAAGTAGATATTGGTTTTGCTGGTCCTGCAAGCGGTATTGAAACATTTTCTTTTGCTGTTGTTAGTCCGAAAAGATTGGGACGTATAGCTTCAGATAAGAATATTGAACCGGGCAAGGGTTATCTGATTATGAATGATTTTGATAATCAACTGCTTGAAGACACAATAAAGCGATTAATAGAGGTAAATTCTGATGAATCACTCGAAAAAACGATAAATAATATAGCACAATTTTTTAGGCATGAGGATGATAGCATTTGATTTGTCTAAAAATAATTTATAAGAAATTAAGCTTCGATAAAACCTGTCTTTCGGCTAAGATTTTCCGCAACCTGCTGCGGAGAATCTTAGCCTTTGAATAAATTTGCTTGTCCTAATTTAACAGCTTTATATAGATTACATTAGTTCAAAAATAACTCTGGTGAAAAGATGAAAGTGGCATTAGAAGTCTTAACTAAGCTTTATGAAGATTGGACAGATTTTGAAGATTTTTACGTATTTTTTCAAGTTAACATCGTTTTTGTAAACCATACAAGCGGTATTGAAACATTTTCTTTTGCTGTTGTTAGTCCAAAAAGATTAGCAAGTATAGTTTCAAAAAATAATATCGAATTTGGTAGAGGTTACTTGATTATGAATGACTTTGATATCAGACCGCTTGAGGATGAGATCAAGCGTATAATTAAAGTATGTTCCGAAGAATCCATCGAGAAAACCTTAAATAATCTGGCAAAATTTTTTAAGTACGAGGGCAATAGCATCTAAACTGACCAAAAATAATCCATAAAACTAAAAGGCAAATTAGTTGATATTATGCTGAGAAAAGCTCTGATGAAAACTGGGGTTCTTTTAATTAGTATAAAAATTGAGTAGGGTGTACGAACAGGCCAAATTTTCAGAAACCCTATAAGGTTTTTGCATGGTTTGAGTGAAGGCTTTGTACGCAATCTAGCTGCATTACACGCACTGCCACCAGAGCAGAAAGGCGCTATGCTAGCTGATTTAACCTTTGATTACTACACAGGTGCTGTTGCGGCAAAAGCAGGTGGCATGGCTGCTAAGTTAGCCAAAAGGGCCGTTGGATTAGGCGCTGCTGCCAAAGAAGCAGGTGTTGCTGGAACGTTGGCCAGAGAAGCCGAAGCGGCCGCCGCTCAAGCAGCACATGCAGCACGAGAGACAGAAGCTGCCACTGCAGGCTGCGTTGGGCCACAGAAACCCAAAATGCCAGGCAAGGGAACTTTTGCCGCCGAAGCCCCAGCAGCTGCTGAAGCAACTGTAGCTGCCGAAGTGCCGAAGGCCGCACCAAAGGCTGGTGGTATAGGTGAAGCGCCGGCAGCAATTACTGTATCTGAGCGATTAGCAGAAGCAGAAACAAAATGGACTGGCCTCGGTGCAAAAAAATCATGTGGTGAAGCAATGAGGGAGTTTAGCGACACATTATCACCTATTTTGCAATGTGATAAAACCGAAATGGCCCTGAAGGACTCACTGCACCACCATCTAAAAACTGGCACACTCAAAGGAAAACAAGTAGAATCTATGATTGATCACGACACAAAG
Source organism: uncultured bacterium (assembly GCA_963715605.1). Classification (GTDB taxonomy): domain Bacteria; phylum Babelota; class Babeliae; order Babelales; family Vermiphilaceae; genus JAKASV01. Next base: position 149,182 of record OY970257.1, read on the forward strand.
ATTATTTTTAGAAATGACTTTGATGGAACTAAAGGGCCACATAAATTAAAACATTACCCTGCAGGTGAAAAAATTCCACACTTTAATGTTGAAATACAAACGAGGGATCATCCGGGGACCGATATGAAGAAGTTTGGTGTAAAAATCAATTTTCATATTATGGTCGATGAAAAAGGCTATGTAACCGACATATTCACAATCTAAATAAATTAAACAGAGAGACTCAGAATTATGGCATACACTGTTCATTTAAAGAAAGCGGGCGAGATAGAAGAGTTTGAAAAACAAAGGGAAAACGTCCTTCTTATTGCTGTGCAAGACATAAATGGAAACTATCTCAATAAAAATTGTGTCGTCAAAATATCAATGAGTAAGAATGCTATGTTGGGATTTGGCAAAGGTCTCATCAGATCTGCGTACAAAAAGATAGGTAGGGGGGGGTGGCATTTTGATCCCTGCAGATCGAGTGATACTTACCCAATGAATCTCGAAATAATGCTACATCCTGAAAGCATAGAATTTATTTTTAATGAGGACGGGACGGAAACGATTGACAAAATAATTGAGGAACAAAAGGGTGAAAAACACATATGAATTCTCACTTGAAGAAAATCACAGCGAAATAGAGGATCATGAGAAAAATAACGATGAGATTATAAAGATTGCTGTCTTCGACAAAGCCGGAAATGACATCAGCAATGATATTACGTACGTTTTATCTGATTTTGGTTATGACGCAGAAATTGGCCTTGGAACAGAACTGATAAGACTTGCCCATAATTTTGAAGTTGGCAAAGAAGTTCATATCAAGCCTTCAAATGCAACTGATGGCGCCATTCAATCAATGGGAGTTTATTTGGCCCCAGGCAGCCCTGAGGTTATTATTCGATGCGAAGAATTCGCACCAATCGAGACATACATCGATGAATGGGCAAAGACACATAAAGAATAACGTTTATAGCACTTAGCATAACTATCAAAAAGAGCTCTGACTTACAATTAGGGCTCTTTTTTTGTGCATACAATAATCAGATACGTATGTTTTGCCTACAGGTGCCCGTGCAACCAAAGAAGCAGGTGTTGCTGGAACGTTGGCCAGAGAGGCCGAAACGGCCGCCGCTCAAACGGCAGCACATGCAGCACGAGAGACAGAAGCTGCCACTGCAGGCTGCGTCGGGCCACAGAAACCCAAAATGCGAGGCAAGGGAATTTTTGCCGCCGAAGCCCCAGCAGCTGCAAAAGTTGTTGAAGATGTTGCTGCCGAAGCACCTGCCGCAGCGAAGGCTGAAGAAAAAATTCTGCCGGCCGTGAAGGCAACTGTAGCGGCTGAAGCGCCGAAAGCTGCACCAAAGGCCGGTGGTATGGGTGAGGCCGCCGAAGCAATTGATAAAAGGGCTATCGGGCTAGCTGGCAATGAGCTAGGTCGACTGCTTCAAGAAAAATTTGGTGGACAAGAAAGGTTTGAGGTAACCTCAAAAAGCGGTTATGGTACTCGCGAATTTGACGGTGCTTACGGTAACATTTGGTACGAGGCAAAGACAGGTGGTCTTTGGAAGCGTGTACTTTCATCGGAAAGCGAGATGTCAAGATTTCAAAGTAAGATGGGGAAAGGATTAAAGATTGCTCAAGAGAATGGTAAGAACTATGTGTTATATTCCAAGGCACCTATTCCAGAGCCAATCAAAAAATGGTTAATCGAGAAGTCTATTATGTTTGTTGAAATAATTTGATCGAGGGAATACAAAATGTCGGTCGATGCTAATATTGATGTTCATCTGGACCAACTGATAAATCTTAGTGTAGTAGATTTAATTGATGTTCTTAGAGCTGCCGGGTGGTCGTTTATCAGAGATGGTGATACGGCGTATCTTCCACTTGGTGATAAAGGAATGTTTAATTGGCAAGTATCACATGATATGAATCAAGCAGAATTTGCTAAACTAGTATGTCAAAAACAGCATGCAAATGAGTTAATTGGACTTATAATGACATGGCAATTGACAGATATTGGTGGGATATTTTTGTGTTGGCCAAGTGAGAATAGACTTTCCTTCGATATCGATGCGAATCGTCAGTTGGTCAAAATATCTGCTAATTTTGTTGCTACAAATTTTCAGTGGTACCTTGAGAAAATCCTTCCGCCGCTAGATGCTGCCTTTGGTGTTGAATCTTTTTCTTGCAGTGAACATAGATAGATTTTAACTTTAATTGTGAGCATGGCGGCATGATCTGTCATGCTTAATCTTTTTACTGAGCTATCTTTGTTTCTAATCATACGAGTTATATTCAGCTAAGAAGTAGGACCGTTGCGTTAAATCTTTGCTTTGTGCTCAAGCAATGTATCAAGCTACCCAAGACGTACAGCGTGTTACTGGCGAGTTGTATGTGCGCAATCTAGCTGCGTTACACGCACTGCCACCAGAGCAGAAAGGCGCACAATTAGCTGATTTAACCTTTGATTACTACACAGGTGCTGCCGCGGCAAAAGCAGGTGGCATGGCTGCTAAGTTAGCCAAAAGGGCCGTTGGATTAGGCGCTGTTGCCAAAGAAGCAGGTGTTGCTGGAACGTTGGCCAGAGAAGCCGAAGCGGCTGCCGCGAAAGCAGCACATGCAGCACGAGAGACAGAAGCTGCCACTGCAGGCTGCGTTGGGCCACAGAAACCCAAAATGCCAGGCAAGGGAACTTTTGCCGCCGAAGCACCAGCAGCAGCTGAAGCAACTGCAGCTGCCGAAGCGCCAATGGCCGCACCAAAAGCTGGTGAGTCAGTGTCGACGGTACCTATTGCTGAATTGGAGTTGCGAGAAATAACAAGTAAAATAAGCATATCTGAAAGGGATGCTCCTCATATCTTTAGAAATAAAATTGGCCATTTTACTGAGGATACTTTGCTAAATCGTTGTAAAATTATCAATGTTGTATCGAATATGGGAAATTTTTTGGGACAATGTGAGAGAGGTTCTCTATGGTTCGCTAAAACATTGGAAGATGGTACTCAAATTTGGGCAGAGGTAAGAAAGGGCATTGTCAGAGATGCCGGCATTAATAAGACACCAAGATTTTTTAATCCATCCACTGGACTAAAAAATGACATAAGGATGTAAATGATGAGGATGACTTATTTAGAAGGTCTCAATACAATGGAGAATTTTCTTGAAAAATTCTATATCGACAATACTCAGGATGATTTAGGGTTGCTGCTTGGCGGTATAAGCATAACAACTTTTTTGGGTGGCGGTACTGCCGACCCAGCTGCGTGGGAAGATTGGCTAGAAGCAATAGAGAAATTGCAGAACGGCAAAACCGTTATAGAATCTGGCGCCATATCTGAGCGTGAAGCTTTTGATGCAATGATTATTTTTGTTCAGGAATTTGGAAAACGGATAAGCTCGGAAGAAATGAGGCTGCTTCTTAAGGAAATATTAGTTCCTGGTACAACAGAACCCCAAGAGAACTCTTGGGTGCTTTGGACAAAATCGATAAGTGAAGTAACTGCCAATAGTAACTGTTAAGACTTTTGTAATCTGCTGAAAAGAGCCCTGGTGAAAACTGGGGCTCTCTTCTTTGGCATAAAAGATTAGTAGGACCTACGAACAGGCCAAACTGTCAGAAACCCTATTCTGTTTGCGGTACAAGATCTTGAAGATGCTTGCGAACGCCTCATGGTGGACGCCATCACCGGTGGCACCGAAGGTGCTCAAGCAATGCAACAAGCAATGCAAGAAGCACAGCATGTAACGGCAGAATTACGAGAAAAAGTAGAGCACATAGCAGACGGTATAGCAGCAATGCAATCCATGCCACCAGAGCAGAAGGGCGCTATGCTAGCTGATTTAACCTTTGATTACTACACAGGTGCTGTTGCGGCAAAAGCAGGTGGCATTGCTGCTAAGTTAGCCAAAAGGGCCGTTGGATTAGGCGCTGCTGCCAAAGAAGCAGGTGTTGCTGGAACGTTGGCCAGAGAAGCCGAAGCGGCTGCCGCGAAAGCAGCACATGCAGCACGAGAGACAGAAGCTGCCACTGCAGGTTGTGTTGGGCCACAGAAACCCAAAATGCCAGGCAAGGGAACTTTTGCCGCCGAAGCCCCAGCAGCAGCTGAAGCGCCGAGGCAAAAATTTAAGCCAACCGGAAAAACCGAAGTAATCCTACCAAAGGTCAAAACATTTGAGCAGGCTAGAAACAAGGCCTTTGATATATTGGGTAATTCTTTAGGTCAGGACTCAGCGCCCTATCGGTGCACATTGGAAAAAAGCCAGGCATTTGGTAAGATTGTCGGTCGAACATCCGCAGATAAGCAAATACGATGGCGGTTGGATTGGGACCCGATGAAGGGACCTCATATCCACGTTGAAGACTTTAGTGGTGGAAAGAGTCTTAATGCAGTGAAATACGCAATACCTTTTGATGGAGACGAGGAAACGTTCTTATCTCTGTTAAGAAACCTTAATAGATGAGGCTACAATGGATCTGTTAGAAGAATGTATAGAAAAGCTGATGAACTCAGAAAATGGGTTCGAAGTATTGACTAGCAAAGAGCAGAAAATTGTTTTAGAAAATTTTTTTGGCGCTTATCCTTTTACCAGGTGGGGACGAATTGACTGGGAGAAAATCAACAATAAAGTATTAGTAGAATATATCGATGAAATTGGTCCAAGGCTAGCCGCAAACAAAAAAGATAATAATGATCCTTGCTACATCATTTGGGGTATGGACAATTTACCAATCATTAAGGCTTGCCTTAATGATATTCTGAACAATATTGACGATGTAACAGCCGTCGGTCCTGATACTTGGTTATACTGCCCAAAAGGTGGATGGATTATAGAATTTTACCATGAAGGAGAGGTTACATTGGGACTTGAATAACTTTATGTATCAATAAATGAGGCTACTCCGTTATTGCGTGTGACCTCATGTTGTTTTAATATGACACACACCAGGCTATATTCCGCAGCAAAAACCTCTAGCCCGCAAGCTGCCTAAGTATCCCTTGCAAAGTATAAATAAGGAAAATTATGACTGCTATAAAAAAAATACCGCTGTCCATGTTGTGGTTACTTTACACTTGATGATGAACCAGGTCACTTTGACATTTGTCCTGTATGCTTCTGAGAGGACGATGAAATCCAGTCTTCTGATCCAGAATATGCGGGCGGTGCAAATGTGATATGTCTTCTACAGACACGTGAAAATTATAAAAAGTTCGGAGCGAGTGAAGAATGTTTTTTGGAAAGTGTTCGTCCCCCCAATGGATGAAGAAAAAATAGGTAACTAAAGATTATCTTCATTCAAAAACACAGCTAAAATTTGGAACTAACTATAAAATGCCCAATCTTTAAATGTGAAGAGCTCTGGTGAAAATTGGGGCTCTTTTCGTTGGCATAAAAAGTGAGTAGAACCTATGAACAGGCCAAACTGTCAGAAACCCTATGGGTTTCATGAGAGATCTAGGCGAGGCTTTGTAAAAAAGGCCGCTTCGGCAGTTTATGTTGGGCCACAGAAACCCAAAATGCCAGGCTAGGGAACTTTTGCCGCCGAAGCCCCAGCAGTAGCTGAAGTAACTGTAGCGGCCGAAGCGCCAATGGCCGCACCAAAAGCTGGTGGCATAGGTGAGGCGCCGCAGGCCGCAAAGCCACGGATGGTACAGTGCTGGACGTGCAGTGCGTAATCGAGCTATTGTAGTGGTTTAGAAGTTCGCTTGAAAATTCCAATAAATCTTGCTAGGAGTGAAGGGCGCTGAAGCTCCTTGGCTTTTTTAGCGCCGTATGACAGCAGAATACTCTCAAGCTCTTTATCTTTTTCTCCAATAGCCATGTCCAACACAGTGGGTGCCTTAGTATCAAGCGTTATATTTGGGTTGGCGCCTGCCTCGAGAAGCGCTAAAGCCATTGCGTGATTATCCTTATTAGGCTCATATGGCTTTTTCAGTGTTTTATCTTTGCAGTAATCCAAGAAGAATTGTGGCTGGCCTATAAACCCCCTAAAAAATATCAAACGAAGTGGGGTTAATTTATTTTTGGAGTCGAATTTTATGCACTCAGCGTTTGGATCGCATCCAGCGTGAAGCAGCGTGTCAATAATCTCATGTTTTCCAAGAAGAATGGCACAGGCAAGAGGCGTTATTTGTACTTTGTTTGCTGCTGCGATTGCATGGCTTGCTCCATTATCTACGAGGAGCTTAACAGCATCCTTGTGGTTGCCTTCAATTGCGGCTGCCAGCGCGCTAAAGCCATTCTTATTCAGCTTATTAATATCTGCCCCAGCATTAATAAGAAGAGCAATAATTGTTATATTGCCATAAGAAGCCGCTACATGCAATGGTGTGTAGCTATACTGGCCATTGGCGTTGACATCGGCTTTGGCTCGAATAAGTATGCTGACCAGTTCAGCATCATTGTTAGATACCGCACTATGAAGTGGTGTTTGAAGGGCCTTATCGCAGCAGTTTGGATTGGCGCCTGCTTGAATAAGAGCTTCAGCCATAGCAGAGTCTCCCTCAGATGTAGCTTTGTGTAGTGGGGTAAAACCGTTTATATCCTGTGCGTTGACCTGAGCACCTGCCTTAATAAGCATCTCAACAATGCGCAAGTCGCCCTTTGCTACTGCTTCATGAAGCGGGGTGCCTGTCGCACTGTTGCTGTTGACAGCGGCACCTGCTTTAAGCAAGAACTCGACCAGTGCTATATTCCGCTCGTTAACTGCACTATGCAGTGGTGTATGGCCCAATCTATTGTGACTATTAATATTTGCCCCACCACGTACGAGAGCCTCAGCTACCTCATACTGTCCACCCAATACAGCTTTATGTAGAAGTGTATTCCCATACATGCCCTTCTCTATTTCATTTGGGTTACCGCCTTGGTCAAGAAACTCCTGAATAATGTCCGTATGACCAGCAAATGATGCAGTAAATATATTGTTTGAGTTTGACAAGCTCGATGAAACGGTGATAAACGCACTTAACAAAAAGGCAATATTTCTCTTGGATACGTACATATATAATGTCCTTTTAGTATTTCTCTAGTCTCTTAATAACTCACTACAAAAATTTAGCCTTACCACGTGGTCATTGCCCTCTGTCTCGCTAAGAATCAGAGTATTAGTACGAACTACTAGTGTAGGACCAGAGCACCAGTAGCCGCTGAGGCTCCGAAGGCCATACCAAATATACTGTTAGTCAGATGGTCTCTGATGGCAATTAAAATCATTATAATAAAGCTTTTTACGTGTTGCGTATAGGACTATGCCAAACTGATTGTTTGAGTATACAGTGTCATCTGAAAAAATCAATAACCAATACCCTGCATATCACACGCATACTCGTTGAGAAGCGCTAAAGCCATTGCATGATTGTCTTTCATCAAAGTTAGAATGCAACTGCTATACCGCTCACCGGTACGCATTAGATCTTTACTTTTTTACAAATATTTCTACTATTAGAAGGTGCTAAATTTGCCTATAAACTTAAGCAGCGATGAGACGACTATGGTCAACGACAAAGTACCGACACAATATGGCAATAGACAGGTAAGCAGATCTTTATTCGAAGAATTTTACATAGACTGAGGTTATTTAATAATGTTGATAAAAAATCTTCTATGCAGCTGTGGCAATAATCTATTGTTGCAGATGGTTAGCATATGTTTGTACCAGTCAAATATTTTTTGCAGCGGGGATCTGGGACCGCTAGAAGAAGTACGCATCACGAATGAAGGGCAATTTACAGCATTGGTTCGTTGTATTGAGGAAAATCCACGACTTGCCTATCTTGCAAATAGGATCCGTGATGTGCGTGATAAGCCAGTGCTAGGGATTTTATACGGTGAACCAGGTATTGGAAAGACCACCATGGCAATTGCCATGGGACAGAGGGCAGGACGCACGACTTATCTGCTATCGACAGCACATCTTGGTAATGGGTATTGTCGTTCAGAGTCAAGACATTTATGTCAGCATATGGATTTTTTGCAAGAGCAGGAAAATAGGTCTCTCTGTATTATAGATGATGCAGACAATATACGTGAAGGGACTGACGGTCACCTGGGAGCAGCTAATACGCTCTGTGAACTTATTAGTACGCTTGATCCAAAAATTGCAATAATAGCAACAACAAATCACCTAGAAGAGATTCCCCGTAATCTTCGTATACGATTTATTAATCAAATACATGTTGAAAAGCTTGATGCCCTAAGGCGTGCTATCGTTCTTGAACAAGTATTGAGGTCAAACCAAGATATACGGCTATCAGAAGGATGTACACAAGCTTATATAGCTTCTCTTGCACAAAGAATGGATACTTGGACACAGCGTAAAATAACACATTTTGCCGATGAAATTGATACGCATATGCGAGTTGAGCTCAGGCGACACATACTGGAAGTTCTTGCAAGAGAAGTAGAAGCTGCTGCAGGTTCTACTGAGCAACATGGGACAGCAACACAGCGTGAGAGGGAGGCTTTATTACGGGAACAATGGGTACCTAGGTTCAGAGATATTGTAAGTGCTTCTAGCACTGCAGAAAGGCAAGCATTGTTGCAACGATATGCACCAGATATGGATTTTGTAGTGACACCGGCTATGCTCAACGAGATCTACGAAAGCATGTCAAGAGCGAGAAGAGTTCCTCGGACGGCACTAAATTCGGCTGTCTCACAAGCTTTATGGGATTTCTGTGTAACATTTAGCAGTACATTTGTGACAGCGCTTGTAATCTACTTGACTGTGGCTTTTGTAGATGCCAAATTATTGCGATCGTCAAACAATAAATACATGCATATCTACCCAATCTTGGGGATCTTATCTCATTCCAAGAGCTAAAATCAGAGCTCTTTCGCTCGGCATGACCAGACGACGCAGCACTTTATCTTACTGCGTAAGCGGGGTATGTATTATCTCAACAGCAAAGCAACTGGCTCGCTTAATTGCAGTAAACAAGTATGGCTACCCAAAAAACAGCTTTTTGGATAGCCATGTTTATATAAGTATCTTATAACTATAATCTATTCTACTTGTTCACGGACAACTGGTTCGTGCTCAACTTCGTTTTGTGCTACCTCAAGATTTGCTGCTGGTTTTACATGAGAAGCTTTATGATGCAACAAACCACTCTTTTTGGCACCCTGTACTACTGGCGCTGCAGTGTGAACGTGTATGATGTGCTTTTCAAATTTCTTATGCTTCAAGAACTTGCGTAAAGCGTGTCCTTTTTCTGCCGCTTCTTCTGGTTTCACTGGCAGTACGTAATGTGCATGGATTGCGTAGGATGGCTGAGCTTTTTCTCCCTTTGGTGTAAGGTCTTGGAGTACCCAAACTTTTTTCTCGCAGCCTTCTCCTTGTTCTTCGTATTCATGAATTTTTTTTACACGTTGTGGTAGTGCTTTACTGACTTCCCAAGTGCCACCTTGTGCGTGGAGAGGAAACTCTATTTCAAACTCCTGTCCAGGCTCTATGTTAATATTTCTGGTTTGCCTGAGATGTCTCTTGCAGCTAGCCTTTGATCGATGAAGTTTTTTATGCTCATGCATGTGAGATTTTCTTGCTGGAGCTTCTTCTGCACCTAATGCCTGTTCACCAGGTAGCATCGCTGCTGGCAGTACGGGTTCGTCGACATCGTGATGACGCAATCCTCCGTGCGCAAGGCCGACTGGAGCAATAGCTGCTGCCTGCAGCGGAGCGCTTTCTTCGCTCATGTGTTGTTGTCTTTTTGCCTTTTTGTGCTTATGCGATACTCTATGAGATGCGAGAGGTTCGTTTACATTGGAAAATGGGCGCACGGCTGCTGGTGGTTCCATTGATGAAAATGCCGGTGCAGTAACGAGCATTGCGACAAGCAAGCTTGCCATATAGCGCATATTCATGAAATTCTCCTTCGTTAACAAAACATGATAAACTCTTATGCAAAACTTTTTCATAAAAATATCATCTATAGCTATAGTATCTAAAAATAGAATCCTCCTTTCAGCCAAATGCCCCACTGTGCTAGCGTATTATTGCTCGACTGGCGACACAGGCGAGGTAAAAGTCCTTCAAATTCAACTTCGCCACCACAACCAAGATACGGCTCAGCACAGCTGCAACATGTATGCCAAGTATGGCCAATATGACCAAAAAATTTATGCGTAAATGCCGATCCAGAAGCGCCTGATGCTAGATTGAGATCACCTGTTGTTATAAAAACTGGTGAATCTTTGTCAGCATGCGCATGCTGTGACTCTGGAGTGAGTTCGTTGCCATAGATTGTTGCATCACTTTGTGTTGTGTTGTCAGGCTCGCCGAGATAGTTAGTTACATTTTGGATGCCCTTCATGCCATAGCGATTCGCTGGGATAGACCCTAAAAGGCAAAGCTTTTCATGCGATCGTACCCAAGCATTATAGCCAACATCAATTTCAAGGCACTCGGAAAGATAGCCAAGCATGGCAACAAGATCAAATTGTGCTCGTGCCCATACTTTACATGGTAGTGTCGTCACGGTGCTTGCCGATACTAGATTGCCGTTATATACGCCATTATCATCGAATTCTTTGAGCAATATATAACGGCTACCAAAACCATTGCGACAGAAATCAAACGTGCGTCGCTGCCGTGATGCGAGTAATCTTGTTGCTCTGATAGTACCATAGAATGATAAGCGATGATCACCGGCAGCTTCCCAGGCGAGCGCTCTGCCATCGAAGCCTATGCCTATTTCAGTATGATGCCCGTTGCCGACAATTGGCTCAAAAAAGCACTGACTTTTGGAGCGATTTCCTGTTGGGGCCGCAACAATAAGGCTAACACCAACATAGCGCCAGGCATCACGGCATATATGGCACCCTAGAAACATACGAAGATCGGCAAGTCCTATAGCTTTTTGTGGGCAGCACATAAGATTTGTGACAAAGCCATTATGCGCGTCGCCGAACGGTCTATGACCAGCCATTGCTGCATGCCATGAAGGAACCGTTGACTGTACCATGGTTGGGGCCATATAGTCACTCGGAAATGGGTCGTACAAGCCTTCGTTCATTGGAACCTCGCACAACTCGTAAGAAGAACGGGTTCTCGTGACAGGAGCAATAATGCGTGCAAAAAATCGATTATAAGAGCAATAAAGATCAAACAGTACAGCAGCACTCTCAAGCTTGGGATTCATAGTCACGGTGCTTATATAGGTTGGCGATAGTCCAAAATAATCAGCAAGAATATCCGTTCCCTCTCGTCGTTCAACCTGACTGCCAGTTATATGTAACCTGTCAGTATTAAAGAAGTATGAGGCAACTCGATAGTTTTGAAATGACTGTTCAAAAAATGGGGTTGCTGTGAAAAAACCCTCATAGCCACCTATCTCACGATCCAACATGGTACAATAACCAACAAGGTCTCTTGCAGCATTAAGACTTTGCGATCGCGCAGCATAAAATGATCGACCTGCAAGGCCCCATGCCTCTATGATTGGAGAATGCAGTGTACAGCAGATACCCAGAAACACAACCTTTGCAGCAACTTTATTTTTCATGGTCTTTCTCCTCTAGAAGTCTACATCAACACTACTCTATACGCAGCAGTGATTACAAGATTATGTCTTGTGGAATACCAAAAGTATTGGCTAGGTTTATACAAAACAATAATGAACTGGCAAAGTATTGCAAGCCTATAACGGTTCTTGTCATGCTGAAAGCCACGGGGGGCAGTACCAAACTCTTGAGAAAGGCTGAACGGCGGATACAGCCAGTATCGAAATCTGGAAAAAAGCTGCATAGCATCAAGAGCCAACACCAAAATTGCGACAAAAGCTGCGAGATAGAAAAAGCCACTATCAAATTTTAGACAAAGGAGGATCCATGAGAAAACAAATTTTCATAGCAATGTTCTTAGGTTGTGTTTGGTGTAACATCTGTGTAGGATGCCAAAAAAAGAGCAAGTATGGCATAGAAAGAGCATTTGAATGCAATGCAATCTGCATGGCTGATGAGCTTGCTGACAGAGTTAGAAAGGGCGAAGCAATCGCTCCTATGACACCGTGTGGCCCTTCCATGCATCTGCTTGTTAGGTATAATAAAGAAGATGCCGTAGATACCCTGCTTGCCAAGGGAATAAAACCAACGTTTGATCTCTTCAAAGAGGCGATCTTCTACAAAAGAGACCGCATTGTAGAAAAGCTTATGGCACATGATCCGTCACTGTTACAACAGCAAGATGGCATCGGTTGCCCTTTGCATTGGGCTTCTCTCGCAAAAAGCGAGACACTGACACGCCGTTTTCTCTGTAGTGGTGTGAATCCGAATGCTCTCAATAAATATCATGAAACACCGTTGCATATAGCTGTTACAAAGGGTTACAGTGAAATAGTGAGAATGCTCTGCGATGGTGGAGCAAATCCTTTCATACAAAATTATTGTTTTTTTAACCCAATTGATAAAGCATCACATCGTATGTTCAAAATACCAAAACGATCACTTTCCGATGGGATTCCTGAAGATCCAACACCTATCTATAGGAATATTCTGCATATACTGTATGAGTATGTTGAGAAATTCGGCGGTAAAGTATTATAGTAACTCGTCATGTGCCAGTAGTGTGCGGCCCTAGTACTGTTATACGAAGCAAAAACTGAGTATCTTGCTTAGTGTTGTCGAGCCCCGTAGACACTTTCTTACGTAATCAGTAATATAGTGTTGTAGTAGTTTTTAGCATACCTGATGGTAAAGAAAGGGTTGATCGTGGCTTCAATAGATAAGAAACAGATGGTATTTCTTGGCCGTGCCTTATGGAATGCCGTCTGTGACGTATATAAGCTCCTATGGCAGACAATTGGTATACCGGTGATTATATTTCTGCTCGTTTCGCATATCGTCACCCAGTATATTCCAGTGACATTGCAACCAGTGTGGCAGGGTTTTTTATGGGCTGGCCGCATAGCTTTCTTGCTGTTTGCGTACTTGACAGTACGGTCTTCAATAAAGCGCAAGACCTGGCCTTATTATGTTGAATTCTTGCCTCTAGCACTCTACATGGCGCTGCCACTGATTGTTATTTTTTCTGTACTTTCTGTGACAGGTTATTGGTGGTGGTCGTTTATATCACCAATCGTTGCCTGGATGGCTTTTTACTTTTTTGATAGTAGTTGTACCCGCTCTGGTGGGATATCGGTAAAATCTTGTCTTCTTGAGCTTGCTCACACGCTTAAAAAAGCCTTCTTATTGGCCATTAAACATCCTGTTGCATACGCCTTATTAGTTCTTGGACTCATCGTCATCTGGACTCTCTATATGGTGCCATTCCAGCTTTTGGACAAGTTTGTTATGCCAATCTCAATCGGCGATATATCATTTCTGCTTATGCCTGCAGAAGCTTGTCTCATGTATATCATATACACCCTTTGGATAGCAGAAAAGCCACTAGGAAAAACATGATACTAGAACCTATACGAAGTACTGTGAGCTATCTGCTCATACTTATTTTTATGAGTATAGTTGCAGTGCCCATGGCATGTATCTTGTTACTTCCCCGGCAATGGCGCTGTGCAAAAATACTTCACTACTATGGTGGCTATTGTGTTTACAGGGTAATTCTGTGGTGTTTTATGCTTCCTGTACGGTTTCATGGAGCGGAACGTATGCCGCAAGAGCCGGCAATTATTGCGGTAAACCACCAGTCTGCCCTTGATATTATACTTGTTGGGAACCTAGTAGGAGTTTCTCCCCATATATGGCTTGCCTGGGAACAACTTTTCGATCGATTCCCCTTGGGGATTATAGTATCGTATATTGCGCTTCCTATAGCAACAACGTCACCGCAACGCGCCATGCGTTCGTTGATGAAAGCTCTCGATTACTTGCATAATAACCCGGTACACGCGATCATATTTCCCGAGGGAGGAAGATTTACTGATGGTAAGATTCATGACTTTTATGGAGGCTTTGTTGTATTAGCTAAAAAAACAGGTAGGCCAGTTGTTCCCATATATATTGATCGGGCATGTGATGCTTATCCACCAGGAGCGTATCGTATTCGGCGAGTTCCCATTACTGTTACTGTTGGCAACTCATGCATGATACAGGATGGTGAATCTGATAAGGCTTTTAGTGATCGTGTACGGGCATGGTTTATCGAACAACAGGAACAGCGAGTATGATGAGTTTTCATAGCGCAGAACCACTTTTATTGGTAGTAAGCAGTTTATTGTTTCTCGGCGGATTACTTGTAAAAATGTTGCTGGCTCGACGGGCATTCTATGAGTATTCTTTAGCATCAACGCTTGCGTCGCAGCGTATGACAAGTGCACACCCGTATGAAAAAATTTTGACTATCATGAGGCTTGTTACCCTGGCACTCTTGGTATTCTTAACGGGAAAACCACAAAAAATTGACGAGCGCAGCAAAGCGCCTGTCGAAGGCATCGACATTATTCTTGCACTGGACGTATCTGAAAGCATGCAGCACCAAGACTTTGAAGAAGACCAGCGATCACGCTTTCAGATTGCCCAAGACGAAGCAATACGGTTTGTTAATGCTCGTCCACATGACGCCATTGGCCTTGTATTGTTCGGTAAAGATGTTTTGCCACGATGTCCTTTAACGTATGACAAAAAGATGCTCGTTGAAATCATACGAGACACACGCGTTGGTGTTATTGATCCACGCAGTACTGTCATCGCTCGAGCGCTGGTTACAGCAGCAAATAGACTTAAACATAGTACAGCAAAAAGTAAAATTATTATTTTACTGACCGATGGCGCGCCGCAACAGGATATTGATCCCAATATTGCCATAGCAATAGCTAGGCAGCTTGGTATAAAAATTTATACCGTTGGCATCGGTAATGACAAGCCAGTGCAACTCAATCCGTTTTTTATGGTTCCCAGTGTCGATCAAGAATTATTGGGTGCCATTGCTCAGAAAACTGGAGGCCAGTTTTTTCTTGCGAAAAATCCAGGCGACATGAGAAAGATTTATGATACCATCGATACCCTGGAGAAAACGGCTACGCAAGCTCCGGTATACACTCGCTATCATGACATATATTTTCCATTTCTTTTGTTTGCTCTTGGTCTTTGTATAGGTGAAATTTTCATGCGTGCAACAATGTGGTTTGGTTTATGAAGATAACGTTCCCAACAATCATATGGGGGTACCCAGAGTACTGGATATATTTACCACTCGTTCTTATTGGTATCTTCTTTATACTCTTTCGTTTGGTCAGAATAAGCCGTGTTAAGGCAATGCTAGCTCGCTATCCAGCAGGGCAGGCACTGCTGCACCATACAAGCAGCATACGATATGTCCTTAAGGCGATCTTGCTGGCAATGGCGATCACCACTATGTTTTGTGCGCTCATGCGCCCTATGGGTAACAAACGGGAGCAGGTTGTCGAACAAGAAGGACGAGATCTTTTGATTGCGCTTGATATCTCTCGCAGCATGCTTGCAGCTGATTGTAAACCAAATAGGCTTGCATGTGCCAAAGCAAAAATTAAACAACTGCTGTCAATGCTTTCGAGTGAGCGGGTTGGGCTACTCTTATTTTCTGGTTCAAGCATTATGCAGTGTCCTTTAACCAATGATTACGATGCCTTTATGCTATTTCTTGATCAGATAGACGCCGAAGCCGTTTCTTCCGGCTCAACAGCACTTGACCAGGCTATTAAAAAGGCACAAGATGCCTTTAGTGACGGCAGAAGTAAGCAGCGAAAGAGCAAATTACTCGTTATATTTACCGATGGCGAAGATTTTTCAAGTAATCTTGCACCGATAAAACGCAATGCCATACAGTCTGGGATTCATATATTTACCTTTGGCGTAGGTACCGTCGAGGGTGCTCCAATACCCATCTATGATGCGCAGGGTGTACCGGCTGGACATCTCAAAGATCGATCTGATAATATCGTTATTTCAAGACTTAATGAGGGACTTTTACAGAATATTGCCCGAGAATCTGGATCGGTTTACATGCATATCAGAGAAGATCAGCAGGATATTGAGGCTCTTGCCAATACCGTTGCAAAGTTTGAACGGGAACGCTTTGAAGACAAAAAATTTATCATGTATGATGATTATTACCCATACGTACTCGTATGCAGTTTAATATGTCTTTTAGGTGAATGGATTGTATGAAAAAATTGGTTATGACAGTATGTATTCTGTGTTATGTTACGTTGGCTAATGGTATTTTTGATCATGATCGTGCTGTTCGTGATGCGCAACGCAATCAATGGGATGATTCCCTCAATCGCTTGCATAGTTGCATTGCTCAGCAGCCAGATGATCCTGTATTGCTCTATGATGCTGGCGTTGCTGCTTACAAAGCAGGCAAGTATACTCTTGCACGTGACTACTTTGATCGTACGATCAAAGCAACAGGGGTAGCTGCCACACTACGTGAGCAGGCGTATTTTAATCTCGGTAATGCGCTCGTTGCACATAACACCCTTGAAGACGCAATCAAAGCGTACGAGCAAGCTCTTGCATTAGATCCGAGCGATGAGCGTGCGAAAAAAAATCTTGAACTGGTACGCAAGATGCTGCAAAAACAACAGCAAGAAAAGCAACAAGAAGACAAAAAAAATCAATCGAATCAAGATAAACAGAACAAAAACGAGCAAAATAAGCAGCAGGATAAGCAGCAACAAGATGGCGCCAATAAAGATCAACAAAAGCAGGACTCAACAAAGCAAGATCAACAACAACAGGATAACAAAGACGGGCAACAGCAACAAGATAAAAAGGGCGACCAACAACAGGGTAAGCAACACAAGCAAGACAATGGTAATGAGCAGTCCAAACAAGGCAGCGGTACCCAACAAGGTGAACAACAGGGTAATCAGCCCAATACAAAAGCTGGCGAGCAGCAGGGTCAGGGCCAGGATAAAGGCCAGCAGCAAGGTAGCGGTAAACAAGACAAGTCTCAAGGTGGTACACCTGGCGACTATAAGCCATCAAAAGCTCAACAGGATGGCACACATGGTCAACAGCAGCAACAACAAGAACAGAAGAAACCGGGCGCTGGATCCAAACAAGAGCAAGCAGCAGATATTTCTCAGGAACAACGTGGTACTCAAGATGGCAAACAGCATGCTGGGAGAGCTGCCTCGCAACAAGGTACTAAAAAGGCACCAAAGCCATCTGTTGATGGTCGGCTACTAGCAATTATGAATGCTGAGGAAAAAGATGATGCAGCAACATCGAAGGGATTTATTCGTGGAATGGTTGATGAAAAATTGGCAGGACAAGAGGGTGAGCACTGCTGGTAAGCTATGCTTATGCATGGCCGCTATGGTAAGCACACCGTGGATATATACCCAGGGATCGATTCGGTTAAGCGCAAAATCAGTGATTGACGAATCACCGCTAACCCAACTAGGCAAGGGTGAGCCGTTTTATCTCGATGTAACCGCAGATGCTATCGATGCTCATAAGAAACCTGTGATTAATGGCATAGAAAAGTTCAGAACTGAAGCTGGTCATTACGTGGTATTTAACAACAATGGTGATGTTTCCGTCAAGCAACGCTCAAAAATCTATATTGATCAGCCAGGAAGCTATACGCTTGGTCCTGCAACATCATCAGATGCCACAGGTGCAACAGTGCAATCAAATACTGTTACCATCACGGTTAGTGCAGAACCAACTGCAGCCGTTCAGCGGCAAGCAGCTAGTGCTCCTGCGGCGCATCAAAACCGTCAGCAGCAACAAACAAGGCAAACAACACCGAAAGCATTGTTACGACTGACGACCGACAAAAAAGAGATCTTTATCGGTGAGACAGTGACACTTGCTCTTAAATTCTATGGGCAACATGGTCTCGTTCAACTTGGCGACACGGTGCAACCGCCAGATCTGAAAGCATTCAATGCATCGGCGCCACATGGCCCCGATGCCTCTTTTGCCGTCATGGACAATACTGAATATGAGGTTCTTGCCTGGGAGTGGGAGTTGCAACCTCGCAAAACAGGTACCTTGACAATACCGCCAACAGTTGCTGAGTATCTCGAACAGGAAAATGTTTTCCCAGGATTCGGTGCCTTCGGGTTTCCCTTTATGTCACGGCGGTATCAGGTGAAATCAAATCAATGTGATTTGGTTGTTAAGCCACTACCACCTTATAATGGTCCCGGAGCTCCCGTAACGCTGATAGGCAACTTTATCGAAAGCCACGCGAGTGTTAATGTAACAGCCGCGCAACAGCACGAAGGAATAGTACTCACTATCTGCCTAGAGGGCGTTGGCAATACAGCAACATGCAGGGCCCCTGTTTTGCAGGAAATACCTGCTGCCTTACGCTGGTACGATTCTAAGCATTATCAACAAAAAACTGCAGGAGCCCATGGCAAACCAGTAACATGCTTTGAGTATATTTTACAAGGTATTGAACCGGGCAATTACACAATCCCTGAGCAAAAGATCCCATTCTTTAATCCTGCGAAACAGCAGTACGCTATGCTTACGACGAAACCTATCCAGTTGTCGATTCGTGCCAATGGTGGGTCAACAGCAGCAGGAAAACAGGTGCAAGAGAATGACACCCAGCAAAGCCATGTTATACCGAATAGCACTGACCTATTGCCACTTGCTGCTGGTATGCACAATCTTGCTACACAATCATCACGAAGACCTATGGACCCGTTACTGCTATGTTTGCTAGGCCTGATACCAGTTCTACTCGTGTTGACGCCTTCTATTTTACGTTTAGTTCGCACAAGAATGCCATATGTTTACTATTACAGTGCCTTTAATCGAGCACGTACAGCAATCAAAAAGCATGCTCAGGGGAAAAGTTCAAAAACGTTACCAGAAATATTTGTTGACCTTCTCGCAACACGATGGCGAGTCCCTTCATCGCACATCACACAAGAATATATTGAACAACAATTCGTGAAATTGGGTATGCAAGCTGACACCATACGGGCATGGCAAGATTTTTATAGCGCTATGCTCGAGCAAGCTTTTTATACACACACAAAGGCAGGGCATGCTAGCACTGATTTATATGAACAAGCATCAACATGGATTGATAGGCTGGAGAAATATCTATGAAGTTATCTATGCTGGGCATAGCAATAGTATTCTTTTCACTCTATAGCATAACGGGCAACTCTTGGGAAGCAGCAGACAAGGCATATCGGGCACATGACGCTGTCAAAGCACTGGCATTATATACAGCGATTGAACCAAAAACATCTGCACTCTATCACAATATGGGTAACTGTTGTTACGCGCTTAAACGGTATCCAGAAGCTATCGTGTACTGGACTCGTGCGATACCAGGGGCATCATTTGAAACTTTTATGAAACTTGAAGGTTATAGAGCAGCAGCCAATAAAGCACACAATGAGCTCTATGATGGGCCCTCGCTCTGGGAAACGGTACAACACTACACAATCTGGGCTATAGGCGTGTTGGGTGTTTATGGATGGCAATTGATTTTCCTCTTGGCGTGGAGCCTCTTTGTCATATCATTTGGATGGTGTATGCGAAAGCATCATAGCATGCTCTTATTTTTTTTGGGCCTGCTGCTTTGCGTCAGTGGTATACTATGGTATACTGGCTACAGTCTTTTTAGACACCCGATTGGTACAGTGGTAAAAGACGGTGTTGCTGTGCACGCTGGTCATGGCAAAGATTTTGCAGTATTGGGCACACTTAACGCCCTTGATAGCGTACGTGTATATGATCACAAAAACGGTTGGCTAGCCGTTCGTTGTCATACATGCGGCTATGGTTGGCTGCAAGCCAGTGACGTAGAAGTACTGTACATCAATAGTAATAACAAGAACTACTAGAGAATTCGAGGAAAGATTATTAAAGTTTCGATAGGCAATTGTTTAGCCATATTATGTTGTATTACGCTCGCAGGAACTGCAACGGTTATCTCCTTGCTCGTTGCTGAGTATAACGGTTTTCGACGAGAGGCCGATACTTTAATAGCACTGCAATCAACCTATACTCGCCATATAGCAACTACGCGGCGTATTTTTGATACTGCATTACAGCAGAAGAATTATATACTCGCTGATGCATTCGTCCCTGTTAATCGTAACAAACAACACCTGCGTGATGAAACATTACGTTACTTTAAAGAGCATCATATGCATGAAAAGTTTCGTGAAATACCTTCATCAACATGGCTTGATTATACTGCCCAGGCACTGGCACTTATAGAAGATGAAACACCAGGAAGAAAAAATACTAGAGGTCGCCGAAGACACAATCGCCGCAGTAGATCACAACTCACGCAACAGTCTGACGAAGCTGCTTTCGCAGAGGACGTCAGGCCAGCTACAAAAAAAATATTTATATGGCCAATTAATAGAGCTGCTGTATGGCTTAGTTCTCGCTTTGGTCCACGTCGCAAAGCAAATGGTGCATGGGGATTTCATCATGGCCTTGATATGGCAGCACCACGCGGTACGCCAGTAAAAGCCGCTGGGGATGGCGAAGTCGTCGAAGTCAGGTTTGACCAAAGATATGGTAAAACGATTCTGCTCGAGCATCCTAACAAGATACATACACGATATGCTCATCTTGATGCTATTCTTGTCAAAGCTGGCCAGCATGTTAAAGCTGGTTCACTGATTGGTCGTGTAGGTGCAACTGGCTATGTACGTCGTATGCGGTCAGATGGTTCCCACTTACATTTCGAAGTAAGCGTCATGGGTCATAGAACAAATCCTATGAGATTTTTGGCATAGCCGAGCAACGTGTTGCTCGCAATGGCTACTCATAGTACGCTGTATGTCATGTGACTATGCCCACTGTAGGCTTTACTGTATACTAAAGCCTGTGGTTAGATACTAGCTTAGGAGAGGCGCTTATGAGCACACAAAATATCAAGAAAATTCCTGTCGGGGTTGATTCCTTCGAAGATATTATGCAGGAAAATTACTATTATGTTGATAAGACAGGCTTTGTGCAAGACATTATCGATAAAAGCGCCCTTGTCACACTGATTACTCGGCCACGCCGTTTTGGTAAAACAATCAATATGCTTATGCTCAAATCGTTTTTTGAAATAAGCGATATACCAAAGAGGTCATTCTTTGAGTCTCTCTATATCGGTCAGCATGGTGACTGCATGGAGCACCAAGGAAAGTATCCCGTGATATTTTTTACCTTTGGGAGCATAAAAGTAAAAACCGCTGAAGAATTTCAAGAAAAAATCAGAGAGCTTATCGCTCGTGAGTTCGTAAGACATCTATATTTACTAAATAGTAGCGCATTGGATGCAATCGAAAAAAATAATTATATGGCCATTCTTAATGGCACGATTACATCATCGCTCTACAATGGTGCGCTTTATACGCTTACCAACATACTGCATAAGCACCATGGCATTCGCCCGTTCGTGCTGATTGATGAGTATGATGCACCGTTATTAGAGGCTTATACTAGCAAAGATCAGGACTATTATAATGCTGCCGTAGGGTTCATGAGGACATTCTTGACCGATGGTCTCAAAACAAACCATGCCTTTCACAAGGCAGTAATCACTGGTGTGACCAGAATCGCCAAAGAAAGTCTTTTTAGTGGCTTTAATAATGCTTCTCCGCACCCCGTGACGGACACCTTTTACGCCTCCCGTTTTGGCTTTACAGAACAGGAAGTCAGAGATTTGGTTGCCTATTATAACCCACCAGTCACCCTTGAACAGATACGGCATTGGTATGATGGGTATACCATGGGTAAGAGTGGGCATATCTATAATCCATGGTCAATACTGAATATGCTCTTTAAAAACGGCAATCTTGATCAATACTGGGTTAATGCTGGGAATAATGATCTTATCAAAGACGTTATTGCTGCACGAGCAACCGAACTGCAGAACGATCTAGAACTGCTTATAAACGGCCATACTGTACGCAAAAAAATCATAGAGAATACAACATTCGAAACTCTCCATACTCACCCTGATGCCGCTTGGAACCTGTTGCTTACCGGTGGATTCTTATCATGCAAAAATCTCGCTGATCGGGTTGCAGATTTTTATATTCCTAACCAAGAAATTCGAGAGTTTTTTATAGATACCATCATGACGTGGTGCCGGCAACATGTTAATACCAAAAATTTTACGAGTATGCTCGAAGCTCTCACGCAAGGCGACGCGCGGCGATTTGAAGACTTTTTTATTAATTTTGTAGAGCACAGTTTTTCGTTTCGCGATATTGGTGGTGATGAACCAGAAAAATTTTATCACGCTTTTGTCTTTGGTCTTTTTGCTAGCCTCTATGGCGAGTATCAGGTGCTCTCTAATCGAGAGGGCGGCTCCGGTATCTATGACCTTGCTATTATCCCCAAAGACACCAATAAATTTGGCATCGTGATAGAATTCAAGAGACTTGCTGCCTTAGAGCGGCCAACGGTCGATAGTATTGCTGACTATGCTCTTGAACAGGCGCTACGACTTGACTATGTAGAGGCACTGCGGGGCCGTGGCATCAAGAACATATTGACACTTGGTATTGCCTTTAAGGGCAAGCAGGTTGCCATTCGCTATGCATAAAGCGCTTAGCAGCATCTTAACCTCAATAATAAATCTCTTCTGGTCTGGAACTGAATCTAGAACAACGTTGAACATGTGTAACGAGAGCATCTAGCAGCTCCGTTAAATCCCTCGATCCGCCCTGCAAAGCATGGCTACTCGGGGTGAACGGATAAGACCAATCTTTCAAAAGTAAGTTGCGAGAGGCGACCTGCTGAAGACCTATGCGCCAAGCATGTACACAAGTAGCATAAAAGATATTTTACAGTGTTGCTGCCGCCGTGTGGCTATAGAATTCTATTTGCTCAGCAGCAACACTGACTGGCAGAAGCCGCTCAATAATCGCTTGCTCGCTAGCAAGACTATCTAGGGCGTGCGCTTGGTCAAGTGCAAAAGGCCCAACAGCATGGCGGCATAGTTCATAAGTTGTTGCATGGGAATTGAGTAAAGAGGCGCCATCTTCTATAAGTTTTCTGATATAGGTGCCATGAGAGACATGGGCCTGCAGAGAAAAAAAAGGAAGTTCTAGGGCGCTTACGGCAACTGAGTATAACTTGATCTGGCGCGCCTTGCTTGTGGCAATGGCGCTAACGTATGACTGGTCAATAGATTGAGTGCGGGCGAGGCTAGAAAGTCGTTTGCCATTATGTTTTAACGCAGCATACACTGGTGGAACCTGTGTATAAGATGGCATATATGAAGCAAACGCGTCTTGCAGCATCTCTTGGGTACATGGTACGGGAGGGGCGCCCTGCCAGGTGGTGGTGCCCGTATGTTCTAGCGTATCTGTCAGCTGTCCCAAACGGGCTCGAGCCGTATATTTCTTATCAAACTGGGTAACGGCCGTCAGCAATTTTGTTGCCGAACGGCTTATACCAACAACAAGTAATCCTGTGGCAAAAGAGTCCAGGGTCCCAGCGTAACCAACAGGCACACCCCGTGGGAGTATCCGCCGTAGTTTCTGCAAACACCAGTTCGACGTCATACCGGCAGGTTTATGTACAAGTAGAAGACCTTGCATATCCATAGCTAACTTACTTGGTCATAACTTTATAAATCTTGTGTTTACCAACTTTAACGATCATGCCATGCGTTAACGTGACATTTTCATTAAAATTTTCGATGGCACGACCATCAATGGTGATAGCTCCCGATTCTAGTAAACGGCGTATCTCCGAAGAGCTTTCCATGCCTGTTAAGCGTTTAACCAGATCAACAATCCAAACCGTAGGTACCGTTGTTGGTTCTATAAGAACCTCTTGCGCCTTCGAGTAATCATGCTGCTGAAATAATGCCTCAAAAACCTCTTGAGCTTTGGCAGCTTCGCCAGCAGACCAAAATTTAGCAACAATATCATGAGCAAGTTTTTTCTTGAGTACCATTGGATGCATAGTTCCGTCAGCTATCTGTTGACGCCACTGCGCTAGTAGTTGCTCGTCAGTATACAAAAGTAGCGAGAAATATTTCCACATGGCAGCATCAGCGAGAGACATAATCTTCCCATATGCCTGGTCGGCTGGTTCGTTAAGACCAATAGCATTGCCAAGTGACTTGGACATCTTGTTAACACCGTCGAGGCCCTCGAGCAATGGCATAGTTATAACGACTTGCGCCTCTTGGCCAAACTGCTCTTGTAAATATCGGCCCATGAGCATATTAAATGTCTGGTCGGAACCGCCGATTTCTACGTCAGCTTTGAGCGCGACAGAGTCATATGCCTGAAAAATTGGGTACAGTAACTCATGAAACGAAATTGGCTGTTTATTGGCGAGACGATTTGCAAAATCATCACGCTCAAGAAGTCGAGCAACCGTGACTTTGGCACATAACTTTGTGAGATCACGCATAGTGAGAGCATCAAGCCACTCGCTATTATACCTAATTATGATAGCCTCTTTCCGTAGGATACGCCCAACTTGATCAAGGTATGTTTGCATATTGGCATGAATCTCTTCTTCAGAAAGCGCTGGACGCGTCTTTGATTTGCCAGATGGATCACCTATCCGTGCCGTAAAGTCACCGATCAATATGATGATAGAAAATCCAAGGTCCTGCATTTGCCGTAGCTTTGAGAGTACGACTGCATGGCCAAGATGAAGGTCCGGTGCCGTGGGATCAACACCGAATTTGACAAGCAGCGGTCTCCCCGTACTGAGCTTTTTTTCGAAGGCTAACTCAGGTATAATCTGGAGCGTGCCTTTTGTTATCGTTTCAAGCATAACTATAATGCCCTTTATCTTAAGAGAAAGTAAATATATGAGTGCAAAGCGTAACAACCATGAGAACAAGATGCCACATACAACTGCATATCTGGTTTCCGAATACCATAAAAATACCAAAAGGTATAAAAAATACGAGCCATGGTATATAAGGTACGAGATCTTCATACCACTCGGCAAGATAAAAAAGTACAATTGATGTAATATTTATAACGAATTCGATAGATGATAAAAAGAGACATACGCCCAAAAATAGTCTCAAAACACCCACCGTTGAATACTGCGATAGTACAATACCTTGTGATGCTACCATGGCATGGTCAGCCATGGTATGTAATAACACATTGCCACCGGCAGCTAATAAAATATATACAAACGTACTCGAAAAGGCTGCTATTAAGACCTTTAGCCAGCGGTATGGGGGAAATATACGATTAGGATTAAGCATGACCTGACGTCCCCAGCCGAAATTGTAAAGCAGGAGAAGAGCTAATCCTATAAGGTCAATGTGCATTAGAGGATTCAGTGTCATCATGCCTTGTTCACGTGCAGTGCTGTCGCCCATTTTATCGGAGACATACGCACGAACATAGCCGACAAGCGTCACGAGCACCAGATAGGCCAAAATAATGACCGCGTAGTAGGTCACATGCAGTGCTATTTTATAGTAGGTCATATAACTTCTCTTCTTGTTGAAACCATTGGATAGAAAACCCAAGTATACACCATCTTTTCAGTATACAGTATACTGAAACTTATAAAAAATTCAAATTAGACAATCGTAATAGACGTAATAGACAGTAAGAAAACATATCACGTCTTACGAGATGAAAGCTTCGCGAAGTTTTTTGTATATGATGTGCATATCGAAGGAAATAACCTTTGTATCAGCTATGATCGGCATGAAATTTGAATCACCGACCCAACGAGGCACCATATGAACATGGAGATGCGAAGGTATGCCAGCGCCTGCTGACTTGCCTAAATTAATCCCGATATTGACACCATCAGCTTGCAACGTTGTCTGCAAGATATCCGCGCCCACGGTGACAAGCTCAAAAAGTTGTTCGCGAGCACTTGTCTCGAGCAAGCTCAAGCGGGCGACATGCACAGTTGGCAGAGCTAGTATGTGTCCTGCGTTATAGGGATATTTGTTAAGCATAAGAACAGCATGCTCTGCTCTCTTGATGATCCAGTATTTCTCATCCTGGTTAGCCAAAATTTGTGTACAAAAAACGCACTGATCCGGTGATATTTCGTCTTTTTTTTCGTCACGATCTTCGCCAGTATACTCAGTACGCCATGGTGCATATAATGTCTGCACGTTAACTGTCCCTGTTTTTGCTCATCGTTGGTGCCGAGAGCCGGACTTGAACCGGCACAGTGTTGCCACCACAGGCTCCTGAAGCCTGCGCGTCTACCAATTCCGCCATCCCGGCACACTTTATTTCAAAACTTAAAACCTATCTTTATGATACAGCTTATGGGTACAAAAGTAAACTTTCGTTACTCGCTTAACACTGTCCCTGACAAGAAATGGGCATGCATGTGATGTACGGTTTGACCAGCCTCTGGGCCGTTGTTGAAAATCAAGCGAAATGCAGCGCCTTTACCAAAGGTGGCTGCAATATCACGAGCAACTAAAAGTATCTGTCCAAGCAAAATACCGTCAGTTGTCTCTGCGGTACGAAGGTCTGCAATGTGTTTTTTGGGTAGTATAAGATAGTGTATGGGAGCCTTTGGCGAACGATCAGCTATGACTATAATATCTTTATGTGTGTCAGCAATAATAGTTGCTGGAATCTTACCTGCTATGATATCGCAAAAAACACAGTTATCGTCCACAACAAGCCCTCATCAAACTAGTATCATGGTGCCGAGAGTCGGACTCGAACCGACATGATGTTACCATCGCGGGATTTTGAGTCCCGTGCGTCTACCAATTCCGCCATCCCGGCATGCTTATAAATACGCTCTTATGGTACGACAAAGTGATATCTAAGTCAACTTTTTCTTGCGATTGGATAGGATAATACTTTATTATAAACTTAAGTATCGTATACACTAAAACTAGCCTGTGTTGAGTTAATCGATACGGATTAAAGGAGGTTGCATGTATTCCATAAGAGTGTTCTTAGCCGTTCTGTTAGCGCTTGAAGTATCTACTCTAACAAAACAGGTTAGAGTAGCCGTCAAAAATGAAACCCCTCTTACATTCCGTGCTCTCATCGAATATTCAGGAACATTACCCTATGGCACGACGACATGGAAGCCAATGACGGAAAATATACCTCCCTACCCATCTAACGTTGTCATACTTTCGTTTAGTCGCAATCAACCAATCGGCGAACATATCTATACGGTGTATTTGGTGCATGGAAACGATCGTGTGCCACTACGACACAGACTTATCAGTTTGACTCATGAGTCGTTGAGTGAATTATCAATAGGTGTAGGCGACTCATATTTGAGTGAACGATCATTTATCTTACGCTCTATGAACAAAGATATGAAAAAAGTATTTTTCATTGATGGGCACCAGATAGCTGTTTCTTTTGACATCAAAAATTTTGGCAACAATGAAGTAGTCGCTTATGAATTTCGTGAAGAAAAAGAGCATATCAACGATACACAGGGAATTTTGGAGAAATGTATCGTTGCGCCATCAACAAAGATTCCCCCTAAAAATAGCGCAGAAGCAATACCTATGTGCCTCAGGATGCTTGCTGATACACCTCGTGCGCCATGGCACCAAGCAAGCACTTTTTCAGCAGCCGCCTCTAGTAATAAACTTATCACGCATGTTAGTTGCCACAATACGTACTTTGGACCATGCAACCGCTAACGTAAAGTTTCACGCACATCATAGTGTCTCCTTATGTCATAGTATTGACAAAGAAGTACGGGCTTTATTAGCTTTATTCACAGAATAGTTTACTCGTTGCTAAGTCGTACTATGTAACACAAGGAGATGTATGAGAAAGAGCACTTTTTTACCGATGGCTACCGGTGTCTTTATGGTCATGCTCAGCATGTATACCATGGCATCGATTGATGACGCAACTGTCACGCGAACGCTAAAATCACGAGAAGTATCATGTTGTGCGAGAAAATGCGCGGGAAAATGTAATCGACGAGGACCCGCCGGCGTAACAGGCAAGACTGGTCCAACAGGACCATGTTGCCCAGGCGCTTACAGGTGCTACAGGTGCCAAGGGTGATACAGGCCAAACTGGTCTAGCTGGTGGACCAACAGGTCCTACAGGCGATACTGGTGCTCCTGGTGCAGCTGGTTCGCAGGGACCAAGAGGCTTCACGGGCCAAACAGGTCCTACAGGCGCTACTGGGCATACTGGTGCAGCAGGTTCGCGGGGACCAAGAGGCTTCGCCGGTGCAACAGGCGCAACAGGCCATACTGGTGCAGCAGGTTCACAGGGCATACAGGGTATCCCAGGTGCAACAGGTAATACTGGCGCAACAGGTCATACAGGCGCAGCTGGCGCTACAGGCGTCACTGGGCCACGAGGTATACAGGGTATCCCAGGCGTTACAGGGGAGACAGGCGCTACAGGTCATACTGGCGCTACAGGTGGCGTTGGGCCACAGGGCATACAGGGTATCGCAGGCGCTACAGGGGAGACAGGCGCTACAGGGCTACCGGGCATTACAGGGCCAGGCTGTACGGGAGCAGGATTTTTAACAACATACGCTAATTTTTATGCTCTTATGCCAACAGACAATGGTACGCCCGTTGAGGCAGGCTCGGCAGTTGAATTTCCACAAAATGGCCCTAATTCAGGTACGATAACACGAACCAGCGCTTCTACTTTTATGTTACATGATATTGGGATATATGAGATCAGCTGGCAAGTAAGCGTTACCGAAGCAGGACAACTTGATTTATGGCTTGATTCTGGAGCAGGTCCAATGGAGCTCGCTCCAACAGTTGTCGGCCGCGCAACTGGTAGCTCCCAGATAGTCGGTAATACACTCATTACAACGACAGTTACAAACTCTATACTGAGCGTTCGTAATCCATCTGGTAACTCGCCTCACCTTACAATTACGCCTTACGCAGGGCAAGAGGACGAACCAATACCAATACACCCAGTTTCAGCGACGCTCAATATCACATTGCTTGCTAAAACTACTTAATGGTTGCTTTCAGAAAAAATTAGTTATTTCTGGCTAAGGCACTAAGGAGATATATGAGAAATAACACTTTTTTGCCGATAACTACCGGTGCCTTCATGGTCATGTTTGGTATGTATGCCAAGGCACCAATTGATGACGCAACCGTCATGCGGAAGATACGACCACAAGAAGCATTCTGTTGTGCAAAAAATTGTGCGGGAAAATGTAATCGTCAAGGGCCTGCTGGCCCAGCGGGCAAAACAGGTCCAACAGGATCATGTTGCCCAGGCGCAACAGGCGCAACAGGTGCCCATGGCGATGCAGGCCAACCTGGTCCAACTGGTGGGCCAACAGGTGCTACTGGTGCAATAGGTCATACTGGCGCAGCTGGTGCTACCGGCCCACGAGGACTAAGAGGCTTTGCAGGTGCTACAGGTGCAACAGGTCATACTGGCGCAGCTGGTTCGCAGGGACCAAGAGGCTTCGCCGGTGCAACAGGTGTTACTGGGCATACTGGTGCAGCAGGTTCACAGGGCATACAGGGTATCCAAGGCGTAACAGGTCATACTGGTGCTACTGGGTATACTGGCACAGCAGGCGCTGCAGGTAGCGCTGGGCCACAAGGCGTGCAGGGTATCCAAGGCGCAACAGGTCATACTGGCGCTACAGGGCATACTGGTGCAACAGGCGCTGTGGGTGGCGCTGGGCCACAAGGCTTACCGGGTATCACAGGCACTCCAGGTCCAACAGGGTCACAGGGTATACCGGGCGCTATGGGATCATGTTGTACGGGAGCAGGATTTGTAACAACATACGCTAATTTTTTTGCTCTTATGCCAGGAGACAATTCTAACACCGTTGGGGGTAGTGCAGAAGTATCTTTTCCACAAGATGGCGCTACTTCTGGCACTATACTGCGTAATGGCCCCCTTCACGACTCTGCTACTGAATTTGTGTTACCTGATATTGGGATATATAGGGTCAGCTGGCAAGCGAGTATTGCCTCAAATGGACAACTTGATTTATGGCTTGATTCTGGATCAGGTGCGGTGGAGCTCACTCAAACAGTTGCCGGCCGCAAAACAGGAGCAATGCAGATAGTTGGTGATACAATGATTGAAAC
This sequence comes from uncultured bacterium, assembly GCA_963715605.1. GTDB lineage: Bacteria > Babelota > Babeliae > Babelales > Vermiphilaceae > JAKASV01. Next base: position 179,111 of record OY970257.1, read on the forward strand.
GACAACTACAGGTTCTATACTCAGTGTTCGAAATCCATCTGGTAACACACCTGCACTTGCGTTTACAGTAATCGCTGGGGGTACGCACAGTGTTTCTGCGACACTGACTATTAAATTGCTTGCTAAGACTGCTTAATGATCGCTTCTAGCAAAAAATAGTTATTTTTAGCTATGGCACTGGGGAAACTCGGTGCCATAACTTTTAGTGCGCACGGCATGGGCAGCTATGGCATTAGCCATGTCATAAATAAATGCATATACCCAGTATGGCATGGCTCCGCTTGTGTGTGTCAGAATACTTGTGAGCAAGCGCTTAACGCACTTTGACTATAATAAGTGCAACAAGGCACAACACTATAGAAATAATAATACATCGCATTGTTATCTTCGGCTCTGGTAGTCCTTCTAGTTCAAAATGATGGTGTATAGGGGCCATTCTAAATATTCGTTTCTTAGTATATTTATACCAGCCAACTTGTATGATAACAGAAAGCGTCTCAAGCACAAAAATGCCGCCGCTCAAAATCAGCAATAATTCCTGTTTGGCCATGAGGGCCATGAGCGCGAGTCCAGCACCAAGTGATAAAGAACCACAGTCTCCCATAAACATCTGCGCCGGGTAGGCATTAAACCAGAGAAATCCGAGCACGGCACCTAAAAGAGCTCCAGCAATAACTGGCAGCTCGCTGTTTACAGTTGGTTGCATATGCAGGTATGAAGCAATAATGCCATTGCTAGCAGCATAATTTAATAATCCATAGAGAGCTATATTAGGCAAAAGGCTTCCGGCGGCAAGGCCATCAAGACCATCAGTCAAATTAACAGCATTACTTGCAGCAAGTATCACCAGCATGGCCCATATAACAAAAAAAATACCAATATCTGGATGTACGTGCTTTAAAAAAGGCACAGTAATCGTTGTTGAAACGATACCCATCAAGACAAGCATGATGGCAAGAGCTCCAGCACATGTAACCTGCAGGTACCACTTGTGACGTGCTGTGATGCCCTTTTTCTTTGTGATCTTAGCACGGTCATCGATAAAACCAATGCCTCCAAAACTCAAGATACCAAAAAGAAAGAGCCACACGTGTGCCATGCGTAAATTACACCAACAAAGACTCGTGAGCGTCGTAATAAACAACATTAACAAGCCACCCATAGTCGGAACGTTACCTTTTGCCTTATGCGAAGAAGGGGTGTCTTCACGTACTGCAGTGGCGAAAAGAGCCTTATATTTTCGAATACAACGATTGCCAACTATGACCATCAAGATTAATGATTGTAAAAGGCAGATAAGCGCACGAAAACTTATATAATGGATGACATTAAACGCGGAAAGATGTTCCCGAAGCACTAAGCCGATGTGATAAAACATAATCAATAGACACTTTCCCAAGGGGTTGTTGCAAAAAACGATAACCAATTTTATAATATCCCATGCTTATTGTCACGTCTACCGTAGAATTATTGTTTTTAGGTTTATTACGTTTGTCTATGTAATTTATGATCAAAAAGAGGTACAGAACTATGAATTTAAACAAAATAATGCTTTTATATGTTGTTGCCGCCATGACCTTATCGGCAAAGTTGGATGCAACTGAAACCAAAAGTCTGTCGCAAGCGATTTTACAAAGAGTTGCCGCAGAGGCAGGCAAGAGCACCTTTCGCCATGGACTCACCGGTGATGAACGCGCATATATCCACAAGCTCTTTGAGGAAATTGGTAGCCTATGTGCTTTTGTCAGTGAATACACTAATAAATTTGTCGATGCGAAAGATAAAACACCATATCGTGACTATGTCAAAGCACTCAAAAATATGCTCGAACGCATCGAAAAAGTAACCAAAGAACTTGATACCAAAAAAATACAAGCGCAACAACAAGGTTCCTCAAATTTTTCTGAAGGCATCGCACTTGCACAAGTCATGGTTCATGATTTTCTCGAGCGACTCAATAAAATGTGTGTCGTATTAACAAAATATGTTAATGTCAGAAATGATCCTAAAAAGGCTCTCGAACTTGGCAAAGAGATTAAACCTCATGTCAAAGATCTTATTGATACAAAAAGACTTTCAGACATAGAGATGCTAGTGAGTCGTATTTATGCACTGATGGAAGATGCACAAGAAAACGAGTTGGCCGATATTTTGTTTGAAATCTTGGAAACAATCCGTCGTATGAACAAGGGTGGTGCGACAAGGTCGATATCAGATGTCGCTGTCCTTAACGCACTCACAACAAAATTACGGTATAACTAAAGTATCGTACCGTTGTTACGACGGAGATAAACACACTGAAAACATGCCCCCAAAATCGGCTTGCAAACCGATTTTGGGGGCTACTACAAAACAACACCAGAACTTGCATGAGTATTGTACTATTATTGTGTTCTATTGCCAGCAATCGGCATAGAACGCTTCTCGCCATGCTGGTTGTGGAGCACTGCCTTCTGCTGATTCTCTATACCATCCCTCGGCTAGCAAATGGTCCTGCCATGCTGGCACATATGGATGGGGTTGGCCATTAAGCTTGGCACGATGGATGACAAAAAACTTTTGCAGGCAGTCGTCAGCTGACAAAGAAACCCACGATGTTTTTTCGGGAGTACGACTCTTTGCAACTACGCCACCTCCATCTGCCCTCTCGAGAGTATGATGCTCTGAGCCATCATACAGAAGTTTGCATTGCCGATGTAGGTATCTGCCAGAAGACTGGGATTCTCCGTGAATCTCATCGTAGATTTGTAGCGAAGAAAACGGCGTATCAGCAAGTTTTTTAACAACTTCTTCATGAGCTTCGCGCCTGTCAGCAACAAGATGCAATAAAGCGCCCAAAGCTTGGTGGGCAGCGCTGAACTCCTGATCTGATCTTGCTTCTAATGCTTGCTTATAAATCTTATCTGCGTTCTCAACTTCCATGCAATACGTACGATAACTGTACAAGCTAACACTGATAAGTAGCAAAGAAAGCTTTCCACACATACTCGTGTCTCCCCGCTATGAACAAACCGCGCTTAACAATATACTCCTTTATGCCCTAGTGTGGTGCTTGTGCCCTAGCTGAAAATAATCAACATAACGCAAAAGCATCTGCATAATGGCTCACAATATGACTATGAACCAGTGTAGAAAGTCGTTCGCGCAAAAAGCAACGATCAGATGTTTGCCAAATAGGGAGTCGATTTCACCTGATACATGCGTTGAGAGAGGAGTAATAAACTCGCTGCCCTCTTGCATCAACAGCAGATATTTTTCGCAACATGCTTCGTACTCGATGCATATTTTGCTAGTGTAACCACATACGCAGTAATCGCGATTCTTTAAACAAACATGAGATTGTAAGAAGCTTGCTATCGCAATGCTGACCAATAAAGACGCTATTGAACAAGCATAGCAAGCCGCTAACAAGATTCTGGTAAGCCCGACATGGAGCACTCACCCGTTCAACATTAAGATTGCTTCATGAGACTTTCAAGGCTTAGCCGTCAAGCCAAACGCATGGCATAGCGTGATGATTATGTGTGCTTTTGTGCGATTTGCTTTAACTTCGCTTGAGTAGCCATGTACTGAGCATACGATGCATCGGACGCTGTTGTGAGTTGCTGCAAAGAAATGACTGGCTTGGCGTACTTGTCACGCTCATACACATAAGACCAAACAGCACCTTGTGCAACAAATGCAAAGACAACTTTATCTAAAGAATATTGTATGCGAACATGAGCTATGCCGACATGAACGTCGCTTGGCAAACCAAGTTTATGTGATATTGCCATGTGCATATCGTTGAGACAATCAAGGGAGTCTATGAGTATTGTTGTGTTTACAAGTTTAAGCGTTACAAGCTCACGTATAATATCGCTCAGAGAACACTGCAACGCTCGCACTGTTGTTATGGCGTACACATGCTTACCAGGTAAAGCAGGTATGAACGTCGGAAATTTTTTCCCTGTAATTTCAAGAGGGACTTCAAGCGATGTTTTCGATAATATTATAATAGGTTTTTCGGTTGTTATGGGAGTCTTGGTCTTAGTTGCTACGTGCATACGTATTGTATTAATATGCTCCACCATCGAACGATCATAGAGGGGTAAAAATTGCTGTGAACCTTGTCTGCGCACGGCGGGGATATTTTCTCGCAAGATAGTGCCGGAGACTGTCCGGACACGGTTAACATGATCAACAGTCATCGCTAAAGACTCTGTTGGGTATCCACGTACCTGCCGATCAAACTGGTTGAAAAATGCGGCCAAGTCAGTACGAGGCGTAAGCACGAGTTGATCATCTTTGATATGCTCCCACAGAGCGCAACTGAGGTCAAAATTATCGGGCACGACCGATAGCATATCACCAACTGAGCTTACTACGATAGGATAATTATAAGTATCGCGTCCCAATAAATGATCAAACATAAGGTTCAGCTGGGTCCCACCGGCCAGGCAGCTAACATAGAGGAGAAACAACGTATTCATGTCGTCATTAAAAAATTTTAATAAAGCCTTATAGCGACTCATCGAAAGGGATGCTACAGTGCCAGCTTGTGCATCAAGTATGTCAAAAAGCTCGCGCTGCTGCTTTCTATAAGCTGCTATACCAGCATGCGTTGTCTGGCCAAGCTCCGTCGTACGTGGCTCCTGCGTAGCTACATGGCCAATAGCAGCGCCAAGAGAACGCAGCGCTGCATGTTGCTTGTTCCTCGCTTCCTCGGCTTTCTTTCCTGGCAATCCGTGCCCTCTCAAGAGTATGACACAAGGTGATAACATCATGCGAATATTTTCTGGCGTCAACGGTGTTTCAATGCTGGTTATGCCAAGGACCTTGGCGACATCTAGCGCTGATGGCTGTAGCCTCACGATGTCGCTGGCATGTACAAATATGCTACGCAGTACATGTTCAAGTTCACTTGCTGACGTTATTGGTTTACTCTGACGGCTTACCGGTAACAATTGCTGCAATGGTGATACTTGCCGCAGATTGTTGATTTTCATGTTCAATAAACGCTCTAGATGATCAAGTTCGCGACCTGTTGCCGCATCATGTACGATGGTCTTCTCAGAAAGAATATGAGGTGCTATACGCCATGGATAGTTAGGGGGTATCAAAAGATGCACATATTCATTTTCAAACACATGCCATTGTTCCAGCGAGGTTTGGTAACACACAAACTGTACGTTAACTGCCTTAAACGCATCACCTATTTTCTCTTTGAGCTTTTGTAAAAATGTTCCACGTGTCGTTATAAGATTGTCTAAAACATCTGCAAGGACAAACGTTCGCCTTGCGTCATGCATAATTTTTGGGCTTTTTGCTGCGGTAGCCAATGTTGATGTAAGTTTTTCATAAAATTGAAGAAAGACGTGCTGGGGAGAATCTGCTACGCCAAGACCAAGGTGGAACGATGCGCGCAACCCGCAAAACTTATCCCACAAATTATTATTCACTAGTATTGGCGCCGCCCGCTGCATGATGCTAGCAAGCAACGTCGTTATGATTGGGTCTTCATCTTCTAGAGGCCCTGCGCTTGTCAATAACAGGTCAACAGGACGTATTATAAGTCCTTCAGAAGCTGCTTGCGCGGCCGGTGGCGCTGCGCTCAGTGCCACCGGAGCATGAAAACTCAAGAACATTATCCAAAGAATATAGACGCATATCTTTTTCATCTGTTCTTATCGCTCTTATAATACTCGATGTTAATCTTACCATCAGCTCCACGCTGCACCATAAAAGTAAAGCTCTTGCAGCGGTTATCGCCTAATGAAATATCTTTTTTGCCACTCATGGTAGCATTGCCAGCATCCTGAACGCTGATTGATTTTAGACATCCAGAACCCTGATTAACAACGACAGTTGTATGAGTGCCAGTTTTCGCCGTATATATTTTGCCGTGTTTCTTATCCTTTGTCTCTTGGGCAATGACCGAGCCGTTATGGTCAACATAGTCGAGTGAGCCTTGGTCACCAACATGGAGTGTAAACGAGTAGACTTTATCACTGCCAATTATAAATGCTGTTGGCATAAATCTCAGTTCAATAGTATAGCGCTTGCCTGGTGTTAGGAGTCCAGCGTCAAAGACTATTGATTGCGTATGAGAACTTGTTGCAACTGCAGCTGCTGCGATACCACCGCCTACAAGTACCGCCGCCCCTGCCCCTACACCGGCTCCAATGGCAAGATTTTTCTTTGTTGGTGCTGGTAATGCTGACTTCAGCTTTTGTTGCCATGATGATTTCGGTTGATCTAGGCTTGCTGTTTTTAAAGCGCGTTCTTCGCTTTGAGTTACCAGGCTTTGTTGTGTAGCTACTGTCGGTCCAGTAGGTGCAGCTTGTGTGAGTGCTTGCTGAACGCTGGCGCTGCCTGAAGCACGACTTGGTGGTTGCTGAGGTGCAGGATTAGTAGGTTCTATGTCGGCAACCGCTGCCGGTCTTGGTTCAACCTGAGTCGGTTCTGGATCAACCTGTGCGATTGCTGCTGCTGGTGTTGGCACAACCGGGATCGCGGGTACTGGTTGTGCTGGCTTGCTTGCAACGGCTGGCAACGCTGGTGATACCGTCGCTGCAGCTGCAATAGCCTGCTGCTTACTAACCAGTGCAAGAGCACTTTTCTCAAATTTTTCGCTCGCTGAAGCTAGTTGTGGGTCAGCGGCCATGAGTTTGTTTTTTTCTGCAAGATAGTCTGTATAATGTTCACGAGGATTAAGTCCTCTTTTTTGTAGCGTCTCCGTTGCCCTACGTTCAGCTTCATTGTAAGCACGCGTATGCTCCTTTTCGGCTGCTTCACGCAGCTCGCTCGGTGCCATAGTTTTAACTTTTAGATTGATATCTTCAAGCTTTTTTTCAGTTTCTTGTATGGCAGCGCCTGCACTGCCAGTTCCACCAGCTCCAATTTTTTTCCTTAATTTTTCTTGTGCGGCATTTCTTTTCTTTAATGCTTCTTGCGAAGCAAGCCGGGCTTGTGTGGTGTCTCTTTTTTCCGTTTTTAAATCTGTTACTTTCTTAGCAGCGCTTTTATATACTTCATCTGCTTGGTCAAAATCCTTCTTAAGCTCCTTCAAACTTTGCAGTTCAGTTTGAGTGCTAAATTTATCAGCCAATAGCTTACCTGCTTCACCTTGCTCAGATGGTTTATCTCCTTCTTCTACACTGCGAGTCTGTGGTTTTTGTGTAGCTTGAACCTGACTACCACTAGTTGCCACAGGAGACTGTGGTAATAACTTTGGTAATGCTCGCAGCTCTTCCGCGTAACTATCAACGGCTTTCTTGTACCGAGCGATGTCCTTATCGATAAGTGAAGCATAATCAGCAGCGTCTTTGTATTGACCAGAACCAAATACCTTCACGCCAGCATTTTGTTCAAATGCCTGAATCGCTTGGCCAATTTTTGTTTTCTCATCTTGTTTTTCCTGAAATAACATTTTCGGTGATGCTGCATTGAATGCTGCTATTTTTCCTTTTAAATCAGGATTTTGATTGTACAGTGTCTGTAATTTTTTGAGTTGATCAAGTTTTGCAGCCTCCGCCTTGCGCTTTTGTTCCAATTCGACACGCCTTTGCTTGCTTGCTTCTATCTCTCTTGCTAACTGGCCGGTGCTTGAAGTTGGCTTATCGCCTACTTCTAAGCTGCGTGGTTTTTGCTTAACTTGGGCCGTAGCAGGCACGGCTGTTGCTGCAACCATGTTGCCACAGAAACAAACCATCGACATTAACACACATACACTTAGCTTCATAACCATGGACATCTCCTCGATATGATAGGCTTTTAAGCGTTACATAACTCGTTATTAGATTATTAGATTATTAGAAAACTTTAGGGACAATACACCGCACATTAATAAAATTACATTTATATATTTAATTATAAAATTTTTATATAGTCTTTTTCAACAATTTACTATTTTATAGTACATATACACTTGTTGCAGCGGTTTTTAAGTATAAAGTTTAATGTGTGTTCAACCCTTCGAGACGCTCGCCAGGCTCGCCCTCAGGGCGAACGGGATTTTTCACTGCAACGGTTATTGTGTTATGGCTTCATGTGCTTATCGCCGTTCAACCCTTCGAGACGCTCGCAAGGCTCGCCCTCAGGGCGAACGGGATTTTTCACTGCAACGGTTATTGTGTTATGGCTTCATGTGCTTATCGCCGTTCAACCCTTCGAGACGCTCGCCAGGCTCGCCCTCAGGGCGAACGGATCGCATGCAGTGCACATTGGTTAGCGCATGCAAGGCATGGTAACTCGGCGTGAACGGGTTTCTTCACTGTGATGGTTCTTTTGTTACTGATCCATGTGCTTATTGCGGAAAAACCCTTCGTGTCAGGGCAACGGGGTCGTGGTGCTTATGCCACGAGCTTATCGAGCTTCTATGCTCTTATGGTATACGAACATAATGGGCATTATAAGCAGCGCTATGTCAGTTTTTGTGTATGTTGCATAGTATGAGTTATGGCATGCCGGCTTTTGTGCTTGTGTGCCAAGTATGCTATGATGGTATACAAAAGTAATATGCTATAGAGAAAATATAGTTTTGTTCTTACTATTTTTAACTATAGTCTAATAAGCCACGTCCTGTGGACGTGGTAACAAACAAATGCTCTGCAATAAATTTTTTGAAATAAAACTGACTCACTGCTAAAACTTTAGATTGCAAGTTGCGCCCGCAACCTAAACAATCTAAAGGATAACAATGAGTCGTTTTTATAAACTATCACATACGATTTGGCATTGCCAGTACCATATAGTCTGGACGCCGAAATATAGATTTAAAATTTTGAAAGATGGAATCAAAGAAGAAGTTGAGATGTGTATAAGGATTTTTTCTGAGCGACTGGAATGTAAGATAGTTGAGCTCAATGTACAAATAGATCATGTACATTTAATAGTGATGATACCACCGAAAGTGATGGTTTCAAATTATGTTGGTACAATTAAAGGCAGATCGGCGATAAGATTGTTTTGTACCTATCCACAGCTTCGCAAGAAACCGTATTGGGGGAATCATTTTTGGGCAGAAGGGTACTGTGTTGATACTGTTGGATTGGATCTGGAAAAAATACGTAAATATGTGAAATATCAGGGGGAAAAAGAAAAATATTTTGAATCTAAAATATAGTTAAGCCTATTGGGCGCGGCTTGCCTAAAAAGCCCCTTCTAGGGGCTGATCAAAGCCACCCCCTCTGGGGGTGGATTAAAGCTTTACTTATTTAATGCTTTGTTGAATTTTTTTTCATCTTATTTTATACTAAGTTAGTGAACAAGGCTCATCATAGCCGTATGATAACAAGTATGATATTTTGGTGTCTTTGATGGACCAAGCAGAGTTTTTTGTTAGCATGGCGTATACGATTTAAGTATATTTTTGTTATGCAAGTGAGGCTTACGCATGAATTTTAGTACAAAGAGTTTATTGATAGTCAGTCTGATGGTTGCTGTGAGTAGGATAGATGCTGTTCCGCAGCAGAGCGACCAGTCACCATGTACAAGATGGCTGGCATGTTTGAGGCCTTTGCAGCACGTTGGGTCTACGGTAGCAGACAGTTTTAGCACTGTTATACAAACTGCAACTTCAGGCCTTACCCGTATAAAAAACTATCTGGTGGGTACCCAAGCGGCGCTAGAGCCGCACACAGGGAGCAAAGAGATCGTACAGCCACGGACTATGTTTTTTGCACGAGTTATGGGCATGACAGAGGACGAGTTCTGTAGTCTTAGCGCCATCGAGCGCGCTCAGTTGATCAAGCAAGTTAGCACTAGCGATGGTACCGTAACTCACCTAGTACGCAACAGCTCAACAGGAGCATGGTTTGCCGCTGGCACGTATGCTATGCTGAGACTCGGTGATATTCGATGTGCTGCTGCCACAAAGCTAGGTGAACGTAGTGCGCAAAGCCCACAGGGAACTTTTTCTATCCGTGAGGCTGGATCTGCACCGAAAGAACTTCCTGAAAAGTTTAGACGCTATCTCGATATTGGTGCTATGCAAGCAGCACCTGAAAACAGAGGTGCACTCTTTGCCGTTGCATCGAATTTCAACGCACTTGAAACAGTCGGCAATCTTGATTACGATGAGGCAAGCGGGCAAAAGAAGCTGATGGAATATCCTTATGATATGACCCAAGGTCCCTTTGCATCGATCTCGGCGGCACCAGGTGTCATACTACGACACTATTATGCCTGGTATGACGGGAACCCAGCCAATGGCCTGTTGTGGCAACAATCTCTACACAACGAGATGAATCTTCTTGGTTTGCTTGGCATTACTGTGGAGAACGGTTATATCATGGATCCTCTAGAAACACTCTATGACAAGATAGTGGCCAGTCAAAATAATGGCGAGAACTTTGCCATTGGGTACCATAAGGGCATTGAAGTAACGGGAGGCTTTATGCTCAACAAAAAGAACTCCTATAGCGTTCATGACAAAGACCAGCTTATTGATCAGGCGTTTGTTGCGGCACTTCCTATCGACTATGAAAGTATGGTATACACTGGTCCATGCTACGCATATAAAGACCAAAAGGTGCAAGCCGTTGCTCAAAAGATACTTGATTGGTCCTATGAAGCACTCCTGAAGGCTGCTTTTGTGCAAGGTAAGAAATTGGTCTATTTGACGCGTATCGGCGGCGGAGCATTTAATAACAATCCTGACTGGGTCGACGAGGCACTGTATAAACAAGCTGCCTTTATCAAGCAAAGTGGTATGACCGTGATTTTGAATAACTATGACATGTCGGAGTACCCGCTCCATAAGGCAAGCGCAAGCCGTAGAAAGCTTATAGAGCTCGTACAAGAAACAGGTGGCAGGTATGAACGGCTGTATAAAGGCCGATGTGACCTTATTGTGCAGCCAAAAACTTGCATAGAGTTACCAATCAGTCATAATGCCCCTGCCAGGTAAATGGCTTAACGGTTGTAAACAGTCCCAACCAGATTATATACTACTACCGTTAAGTAAGTCTTGAAAGTCTCACGGGGGGAACCACGTGGCTTACCTGTCTTTCAGTTAACAAAGTGGTGGACAGTGTTTGGAGTACTAAAGAGTAGGATAAACCTATGATACAAAATAGATTATTGTGGGGCTTATGTGCGGCCATACTAGTTTGCAGTCAGCCTCTTATGGCTATAACGGTTCATAAGCACGGTTTGACATCCCATCTTATGGATGGCTACAAGCTGATCATATATGATAAAGCCGACTATATTGGGTCTATTACAACGTTGCAGCTTCCTGGCATACGGGATCATATTCTGCTTGATCTTTATATTAAGCCAGCGTTTCGTGGTCGTGGTTACGCTAAAACATTGCTTGCTCTAGCGGTACAGGATCTTGAGGCGCACGCTATCAAACGAATTTTTATACAGCCAGGGCCATTTGAACGAGATGGTCATGATGACGTGCATCAGCTCACTGGCGACGAACGTCAAACAAAGCTTGCCTCACTGGAGCGCCTGTATTCATCTTTTGGCTTTAGACGTGCGAATAGTACGGCACTGAGTATGCTCTTACGGGTAGTCTATACGATACTTGGCGTTCACGAAGATCCAACCTATGTTATGGTACGCACAAACTTTTAGAGCGATTATGCGTCACATTATAGTCTGCTGCCCATGATAAGAAGATATTTTTTATATAGGTCAGTCGCTTGTGACGTTCTTGGAGACTTTCTTGAGTATATGACTCGTGGAGAGGGAAAAGCGCTATAATATGTAATTTTGTCAATGTCTCAAGTATACTGGAACATTGCGTTATGGTCAGTAACTCTTCATCAATAGAACGAGCAAATCTAATCAGTGGCGTAATAAAGTCTGTCGGATTTTGTGGATTACTATAGCGACGTTGAACTTCAAGAATGAGATCCTTTTCGAGCGTTGCCAGTGGAATGGCAATAAATTGGTCCAGTGACTCTTCGTGCCGCCAGTATGACCATGATTCAGGCCGTTCCAGAAACTGTTGATATTGTGATATCCTATAGCACCAGTAGAGGTAGCCACCCGCAACGAGTGCGGCGAGTATGCTGTATTTTTTGTTGATGATAAAATTTGTAACATGGGTACCCCATGCTCGTATGGGCTGATGTACCAGATCTGTGAGGCCAGACGATGTTTTCATCTGGAGTGGGTTGAAATGTACGTTAACAACCAAATTTTGCTGCATACCCTCGCGATTAAGTGCGGTAGATTCGGGTGCAACAGTACTTGGTGCATGTTTGCTACGCCCCCAAAACCCTTCGCACTGCAGTACACTTAACCATGCAACCAACACCATCGTTTGCCATATATGCTTCATAGAAGCTCCTCTGTGAAGACCTGTTCCTTTGTACTAGTATCACATACTATTGCATATAAAGGCAATGATCTGCTAGATCTTAAGAGTGACAGTGTCTTTTCTCACGTACCTCTATACATAAGAGATATATACCATGGTATACAGGACCGTTATCGCGCATTTTTTCGTGTCAGAGTGGATTTGGAGTGTTACATGGGCTCTATGCCTCGTACCCATCTCGATTATATGCGTCACCATAAGCTGGCGATGTATAGTTGGTGATTCAATGCTACGTGCTTTCAGGAAAGCAGTCTATGCGCAGCTTGCTGCATGGGCGTGTTTGACTATGGTGAGTTATTGGGCAATGAAACTCGTCGAGGGAGGCACATCGCCAGATAGTTTTCTTGTCGTGCCACAACCAGTCTCAGCAACGCTCTTGCTGAGTTTTGTGTATACAGTGCTACAAATATTTTTTTTATGTCTTATGCATGTTCGATCAACAAGATCGTATAGAAGAATAGCCTTAGCAAGCTTTACTGGTAACTCAATGGCTGTGCTTATTGCACTCTGTACCTGTTCTTATGAGGAGGCACTAATCCAAAAAATACAGCGAAACACCAAACAAGCGCCTCGTCCTATACACGCAATAGCCGCCGAGAAGGCAGAGGGGACCAACCCAAAGCCATAACAGGACCGTTGACATAAGCAGGTATGGCATGCTGCCAGGTAAAGCTTGTATCGCATGCACTATACCATGGTAACAAAGCCAGCTTACTGGTAATATAACCATAAGTTGTATGCTGTAACGAACAACAAAGCGCATAAAACGGGCAGCATAAAAACGATAGCCAAACCAATAATATAAACAAATGATCAGCAATATCGACTGGATAATCTGTGAGCATGAAGTACTAAAAGCAAGCCCAGTTGCTTGAAAAAAACCCACAAGAAGCCTATTAAGTCCTATATTGACACCAGCGCCGATGAGGGTGATAATCGTTGGTATCCACACGACTTGGCGAGAGTAGTAAATATTTAACAACGTTTTATTGAGAGCTATGGGGAATAAGCCTACTAAAAATGCTCCTAAAATATTGCGAGCCTCGAAGACTTGTGCAAGCGTAAATTTGTCAGATAAGAACAGTGTTCTATAAATATCTTCTGCAAAAAATGACATGACTATACTGACTGGTAGGGTTACCCAGCATATCAGTTTTGCTGCTTCAATAAGACAAAAGCCAAGTCTGTTAGGTGCATAAGAACCAATCCGCGCAAAATAAGGCAGCAATATTGTAGCAAATGATGTTGCAAAAAGCCCCAATGGAATGCCCATAAACCTTGTGCCATAGTTAATCAGGGTGATAGAGCCAGCCTGCAAGTAAGATGCAAACGATGCATCTATCAATAAGCTAATTTCTGTTGCCCCGGCGCAGACCATACAGAAAATAACATTGACAAAAATCGGCTTAAAAATTGTGATCGTCTCTGGAATAATTTTACCAAAAGAAAATTTAAGCCTCAAGTAAGCCGCAATATGCATTAAAAGCTGTAGCGCGCCTGCAAGAATGATGCTATAGCACAGCACTTTAACCGGCAAATTGTGCTGGATACAGAGACCCAAAGACCCAATAAAAACAATATTCATGAGAGCAGGCGTTAACGCCGGAATGAGAAAATGTTGTGTTGACTGGAGCGCACTGCCAAAAATGGCGCTACTCGACAGAAAGAAAATATAGGGCATGAGAATTCTGAGCAATGAAGCTGTAAGGGTGATTTGCTCATGACTAAAGCCAGGGCCAAGAAAGCGCAGAAAAGGCTCAGCGTACCAGATAGTAAGAGCGCAAAGAACCAACACAAGAGCTTCAAAAACAATAAAGGTAAGAAACAGCAAGCCATCAATGATATCTCGTCTACCATCACGATGTGCCTCAACAAGTGAAGGAATCAGGGATGCTGATAAGGCACCTTCGGCAAAGATTTTGCGCAACATAGTTGGAATTTTATAGGCAAGCGAGAAGGCGTCAGAACAGGCGTTAACGCCTAGATACCGCACAAACAGTAATTCCCGCATAATGCCCAGTATTCTACTGAGAAACGTATATCCACCAACGGTCGCAAATTTTCGAAGAAGCGTTTTTCTATTCATAGCCTCTCAATTACACTTTCTTTGTTTGAGCATACTATCACTATCAAGCTTTTCTAGCTGAGTACACTAGTATCATCAAGTTTTGGCTTGTACGCAACATTTTCTTTCTTGAGCAATAAACCATTATCAAGTTTATAGTGAAGGTCCATATATGAAGCCGCATTGGTGTCATGAGTACTCATAATAACGCCCATGCCCCACGCCTTTTGACCCTGACGAATAATTTCTAAGAGTTTGCGCCCTGTTTCTCTATCGAGGCTTCCAGTTGGTTCGTCGGCAATGAGCCACGCTGGCCTAGTAAATAAGGCACGTGCAACAGCGACACGCTGTTGCTGTCCACCAGATAATAGGACAGGACTTATATGTGCCTTGTCAGTAAGGCCTACTGCACTCAAAAGTTCCATACTGCGTTCTATGCAAAGTCGATGGGGAATCTTATTAATAAGTCCCCGTAGCATTACATTTTCAAGTACTGTTAGTTCAGTCACTAAATATGGACGTTGAAAAACAAGCCCAATTGACTCGCGGAGTATATGACTCGTGTACGCGTGATTGCCTGTGTGCAGAGTTTGCTCGCCATAGGAGACGGACCCAGACGTTGGAGCCTCGATGCCAGCAAGTATATGCATGAGCGTCGACTTGCCTGAACCAGAAACACCCATAATAGCATAGCCAATGCCTGGCTCAAAAGTCGCCGATATACCACGTAATACCGGCAAAAAACCGGTACCACAGGAGAAAGTTTTTTCGAGATTATGGGCTGCGAGCGCAGTACATTGTACCGACACGGGATCTCCATTACAGATATTACAGTATGAGTTATAAGAACCTATCACAACGTAGAATAGTATACCAAAAAAAATTACAGAAGAAAAATGCATCAAATTGTACGCTGATAGAAATTTTTTCTGCGAGCGTCACGAAGGGTTAGACGGCAGTAAGTACGTGTTTAACACTGCAAAGTTATACCCGATATATAGCTGCTCGGGCGCTCTGTGCTGGCGTGCACACTGATTCGCTACGCTCACAGGCCATGGAACGTGCTACCGGTACCCCAAGAGGGGTTATACGGAATGTAGGAAATGCTAGCACTATATATGCATATTACGCGGTTACGCTTCCTCTCTTTTTCTTTTCTCTAAAGCTTTGCGTAAAAAATAGAAAAAAAAGAAAACTTGGATGAAACCCATCATATAAAATGATGATGCATATTTAAAATATCCTAGACGGTCAGCATAGTAGATAATCGCAACCACTGTTAGCCAGCCAACAGCTATGGTCCAATACTTAATGTATGTCCTCATTGGCTCATCAAGTTCTTGGGCGAATTTGCCAAGAAGCCGCTTTTCTATGTCACATGTAGTGAATACCCAAATAAGCAGCATCACGCCAATAATGATGTTTATGGACTTCATAATAGCATTTGCTGTTGCACCTAAAAAAGGATATCCAGGGGACATAAGCATAACTAAAATTTGTAGGGCAGATAGAAATACTATAGGCCAGATATTATCTCGAAGGCGAATCCAAAATTTGTTTGATATAGACATCATATACTTTTACTCCTTGCCAACTAAACGCGTCCAGTTGCAATCGAAACCAGTACGTTTTTTTTATCTTCTTATATAGCCCAAGAATAAAAACCGGTAAACAAGTTTTCTTGTTCAACAACAATACTATTTTTTCATGCATTTGTCATGACAAAAAGTCTTCTCATAAGCTCGATCGCTGATACTATAGTCTCTAAAAGTTGCCGCAATAGTCATGTCAGTTTGGGAGGCATGGTTGCAGTTGAAATTGCTGCGATGCCTCTCTTCTTGTTGACGAAACGTCGATAAAAAAGTAACTTCTTGATAGTGACCTCGTGATCTTTGTAGTAACCAGCTTGTACTTCAAGTACGCTATACAGAAGGATACTTCCATGAAAAGAACTATGATGTTGCCTCTTGCAGCTTTCGTCTGCATAACAACAGGCCTGTTTGCTGATGATGATGGAGGCACACGTCTTGGCTTTATGAGTCTTGCACGCGTTATCGAAGAATCGGCATTCGGCAAAGAATTCAAGCATACCTATGAATCAACCATGGGTGAATATCGTGGCAAAATACAAGCCGAACAGCAAAAAATGAAAGTAGCTATTGATAATTATGAGCGCAGTCAAGCTACCTTGAACGACGAAGCGAAGAAAAAGAAACAGGCAGAGTTAGAAAGATTGCAACACGATTATGAACGGCTAGCTCGAGAGGGACAAGAAGAAATCAAACGCATCGAAACACGCCTTGAAAAACAGGTAAAAGTTGCTGCAAAAGATGTTGCGAATAGGAAAAAACTTGATGCTATACTCGATAGAGATGCATTGAGGCCACCATTCGTCAGCGAAAATCTTGATTGCACAGATTCGATCATAGATATCTTGGACAAGAAATTTGAAGAGCAGGAACAAGAACGTAAAAAAGCAGATGCTAAAAAGGCTCCAGCAGCCAAAAAAGCAACAGCACCTGCTAAAAAATAACCCAGTCAACGTAGAGCATCGTACACGAAGTTCTGTACAAGCTTAGTCATCAAAGCGCCAGTCGGCTCTATACGATTGGCGCTTTTTGTAGTATTACAGCTCGATGGTCCCTAACGGTATCTCTCTATAACATGGAACAAATAGCAGTTATGGAAACAAGTGCTCAGTACAAGCCCATCAGGGCAATAATAGGTCTTGGCAATCCTGGTACTACGTATTATTACACACGCCACTCTATAGGATTTCGTGTCATTGATGAGCTCGCACGGGTTGCGCAGGCAACATGGCGATCACGCGATACTATGGAGTATGCCGAAGCGTTTATAGACGGCAATCCGGTGTTACTCGTTAAGCCAACAACATTTATGAATTCTTCAGGTGCTGTTATCCCAGCTCTTGCTAAACAGGGCATCAAAGCTGATGCTTTACTTGTCATTCACGATGAACTCGAACAACCATTTGGTAAACTAACTGTTAAGCTAGGGGGCAGTGCTCGCGGACATAATGGTCTTCGTTCGTTGATAGCGTCGTGTGGTGATGGTTTTACGCGACTTCGGTGTGGTATTGGCCGCCCCGAGGATAAAAGTGACGTTGCCACCTATGTTTTACAACGGTTTGCTGAATCAGAAGATCAGGTTGATAGTATGGTCACAGCAGCAGTTACTAAGCTTATTGAGCTTGTGAAGACGAGGGCGCATGGTTGATGCAATAACGGGAGTTATCCAAGAAGTTCGGGAGTCTAGTATCGTTATCGATGTTGGACCTGTTTCACTCGCCATCGCTGTGCCGACGCCAGCATCGTTTCCGGTTGGCACAATAGTTCGGGTATTGGTGTATATGCACTGGAATCAAGAGAACGGTCCAAGTTTTTTTGGTTTTCATACGAGCCTTGATCGTACGCTTTTTACGCTTATTATTGGGTGTTCTGGCATTGGTCCAAAGCTTGGGTTATCTATTATCGATCAGCTCGGTACACATGGCTTTATCGATGCTGTACAGGCAGGTAGTATAGAAACACTGAGCAGTGTGAGTGGCATAGGTCCCAAAAAAGCTGAACATATTCTTGTGCAGCTCAAACATAAGATGGCAGACTTGGTTCGTGCAGGTTTTGCACAGGATGGCTCCACTGGTCATGCAGCAGTATGGCGTGAGCTTGGACAAGCACTCGAATCACTTGCTTATACTCGTGCTGAAATTATGCAAGCAACACAACTGCTAGCAGCCAAACAGCCTGCCAACGAAGCACCAGTTTTTGATAAGTTATTTCGACAGGCGCTTGCGATACTGGCAAAACAAAAAAGATCCTAAGACGCTTTCAGAACCCGTAACAAATGATCTATCATAGTTGAAGGCCCGTTTGTTCTAGGGTGAGCTTTACAAACGTCTCAATTGGTAGAGCGGAAACAAGCAATGTAGTATCCTAGGCTTGACGGATCCTATCGTAAAGAATCATACAGCGTTTTACAAAGCCAGCCTCGGCTTGTTGCTGTTTTGCCGCACGTTTTTTGAAGATATGCATCTTGATTAGTAGTTGTGCGTAACGACGATGAAAGCTCTCCACCATTTTATTATACGAGGCATATGCGGCTTTCTCTTCTGGAGTATTGTTCTTCATGACTGAAAGCCTGTTAGACATACCTCTAAGCATATTTTCTTCAGCCTTAAGTTGTACAAACTCTAAATCAAGTCCTTGTTTTTCTTGGAAGAGCAAGGCGCCGTTCTTGGCTTTTTCCTGCTCAGCCTCGATTTCTTCATCAGTTTTACCAAGATTTTCATATGTTTCTGTGCCGAGTTGAATACCCTTTTTGAGCATAGAAATATTCATATAATTAACCACTGGCATGAAGATATACTGGTCTATAATATCGTCAAAAATGCGGATTCTTTTTTTTTCTTCGAAGTCCTTTTTAAGTCCTTTGTAAGCAGACCTGCATAACGCTTTCACTATGACTAGAGGGCTTGATGGGCTGCCTGTAAAAGCAGAAGGCTCTGGAGTTTCTTCATGACAGTGATCAAAAATGTCGCCCTCAACGTGCGCTCCTCCTGCCATTGCAGAGCAGTCTCGTATAGACGTGCAACAAGCAGTAAAAATTAACAACAACAATATTACACGCTTTTGCATTGCTTTACCTTTCAGCGGCGAAAGCGCCATGTGAACAATCTAATGAGCAGCTGTAGCCATAGGAATCTTTGGCAAAGCGTTTTGCAAGGGATTGCCCACTGGCATTCTTTCTGCGGCTTGCCTTTGTTGCGCCTTTGGTTGGACGTCCCGTTCTTCGACTTGCCCTGTTAAGATCAAATATCTTGTATAATCGTTCATAAATTGCTTGGTGAGAAACATATAGCCTTTACATGCATTTTGATAAGCGATTTTTTCTTCTTGTGTTGTTCGAGGCATGATTTGGAGTCTTCCTAGCATTGTCTGCAAGAGAGCATCTTGTGCCGTAAGACGTCCTAGCTCGTTATTAATAATTGCCTGCTTTTTTGCTATATCGGCTGTTTCAGCCTTGGCTTTCTTGAGTGCCTCGATTTCTTCATCAGTTTTGCCAAAAGTCTCAGTAAAGGAATCAATTTTTGCTTCTATGCCCTTTGTTATCTTACCAGTAAATGGCGCTATGAGAGCAGAAACAATGAGTGTAATTGGCAGTTTGCCTGCTTCAAAGACACCGGTTGTCCAGCCGCTGAGTAAAGAAACCCAAAGGGTCCTAGCAATACTTGATATACTCCACTCGTTACCGGTAAAGGCCCTTGTGACGTTGCCTTTAATCTGACAATTGCTGAAGTGATTGCCATGCAAATTTGTAATGACAGTACCAAGGTTGGCGAGAGGCGGTATGCCTTCACCTCTGCCCGCGTGGCGCATTCTATCGGTATCAAAGGCAGTAGCACCACCATCAGTGCCAGCAGGAATACCAGCAGGTGCAACCCCAGCCCACCCACTGTGCATGGTAAAATTTTTCTGCACATTTGTTAGTGTAATTATAACAGCTACTATAAGAGCTATACGTTTTTTCATTGATCATCCTTCTCGTCAATAAACGCTATTCACTAATTAATCTCACACCTATGTGCTTCAGTATAGACTCTTCTTGTTTACGCATAACCTCATAATCCTGATCGGTTTCATGATCATACCCAAGCAAATGGCATATGCCATGGACCAACAGAATAGGGAGGCGATTTTGCATTGTGACTGCTTCCCAGCGCTTGGCTGTAAAAATATACTCAACTGAAATAATAATATCGCCTAAATTTTTCTCGTCAACTCCCCCCCCATGTATTCGCTCGCCAGGTTTTAGTGTTGTATGGAAGGGAAAAGACAAAATATCAGTTGGTCCCGTTTTTTTTCTGTATAGTTTATTATAATGTGCTATCGTGCGATTTGTAGTTAACCAAATCCCAATATCAAAGTCACGATAATCAACTATAGCAAGTATCTTCATGACGAGCTCTTTGGTGGCTTCATGATCGATGAGAAATCGTCGTTGCCTATTCTTCAGTAAGATCATACGATGACTACAGCCTCCCAACCATTATCGAGCTGCTCTAGTTTCGCTATACCATTATCTTGTACAGAGTACACTATCTTGCTAGCCTGGGTGACGCCCTTAATAGTCTGCTCATACTCCCGTAACACATATGAAAGCTCACTATTCGGCACCACAATCGTCAATGACTGTAATGGTGTTTTGAGCGAAAGATTGTGCTTAGATTTTAA
This sequence comes from uncultured bacterium, assembly GCA_963715605.1. Classification (GTDB taxonomy): domain Bacteria; phylum Babelota; class Babeliae; order Babelales; family Vermiphilaceae; genus JAKASV01. The sequence goes on from OY970257.1 coordinate 199,746, forward strand.
TGTTCGAACGGAAGCTGTTATGGCGAGTATTGTCTCAGCTGTTGCCTTGCTTGTCGCGAAGACGAACATGAGTTGTACTTGACCGAATCTTGTTTGATGAATCGATGCTTTTTTATAGTTTTTACGATAGATCTCCTGATAGAGCGCATCAGTCACATATGGCATAAATGGTGCATAGAGCTGCAGTATTCTCATGCCAACAGTATACAGTGTCCAACGTGTTGCTCTGATCTGCTCAGGGGTATAGCCAGCTGGGTTAAAGAACTGATCTTTGACGAGCTCGAGATAATTATCACAAAAATTATGCCAAAAGAATCTTTCTATAGCATCGAGAGCAAGGCTAAATTCATACCTCTCAAGCTGTTGTTGATACCCCGTAAAGCAAGCGCTCGCCTCATGCAAAAGCCATTCGTTAAGAGCTCCTGGCGCTGTTGGCGGTTCTGTAGGAAGATCAACTGCACTATGCTCATGTACAAATCTGAACGCATTCCATAACTTAACAATCAGTTTTTGACCGATGCGAATCTGATTGTCTGAAAATGCTATATCTTGACCTAATGCCCCTGATGCTGTCCAAAATCGTAGCGCGTCTGCTGGGTACTGTGTCAGTAATTTTTCTGGCGTTGTATCAGCACCGCCTTTTGACTTGGAGATCTTGCCGCCAGCTTCGTGTAGAACATGCCCCGAAATAACAATATCTTTCCACGGTACGGTGCCTTGATGCATCCATGTCTTAACTATGGTATAAAACGCCCAAGTACGAATAATATCGTGTGCCTGTGGCCGCATATTCATAGGAATAAAGTCTTGTGTAGCACCACGCGCAAACGGGTCGCCCTGTTCTTTGGCAATACATACATCATACCCTATAAAGGGAGTTATCGATGACGTGTTCCACGTGTCCATGACATCCGTGTCTGGCTTGATATCAGGATTGCCGCATAGTGGGCAAACATCGCAGCACGGAGTAACTTGTGGATCAATTGGCAATGATGTTATCGGTGGCAGAATGCAATAGCAACACTTCGTACAATGCCAAACCGGAAACGGTATACCATAAAAACGTTGTCGTGAAATGCACCAATCCCAACTCAAATGCTCTACCCAGTCAAGATACCTGCTTTTCATGTAGTGTGGATGCCAGGTAATAGTGTCAGCAAGTTCAAGCCATGTTTTTTTATGGTCAAGAATATTGACAAACCATTGTGTAAGGACAATAAATTCGATCTCTTTTTTGCAACGCTCGTGAACATTGACTGTATGTTTAAGAGGTCGTTTCTGGAGTAGAAGAGCCTGTTTTTCTAGTTCTTCAGCAACACGTACTCGTGCTTCTACGACAGAAAGCCCTGCTAGAAAACCAGCAGCATCAGTCATGCGACCGTTATAGCCAATTATCTGTTTATGTGGTAATGCGTGTTTTTTAAACCATAGAACGTCGGTTTTATCGCCAAAGGTACAGCACATGACAAGGCCAGTACCCTTGTCGGGTGTTACCGTATCATCAGGAATAATCGGCACGGTAAAGCCAAAGAGTGGCACTGTTGCCTGTGTGCCACCAAGATGTGCATAGCGAGTATCTGCAGGGTGGTAGAGCAGCGCGCCGCAGGCCGGTAGCATTTCTGGTCGTGTTGTAGCAACAATAAGTTGCTCTTGATGCTGTCCCGTAAAGACTATCTCATGAAACAAGGCATCGCGCTCAGCATCGTCAAGTTCTGCTTGCGCAACGGAAGTACGGCACGTAGGACAATAGAGTCCAGGTTCAGCCTTGCGATATATATAGCCTTTATTATAAAGATCAATAAATGATTGCTGAGCAAGCTTATGCACACGTGGCGATATTGTTGAATAGCAAAGGTTCCAATCAATCGAAAGACCCATGCGAGTCCATAGTTCTTGAAACATGTCGCCCATGAGCTTGGTCTCTTGCAAACAGAGCGCTATAAAGTCTGCACGCGGCATGTCATGGCCACGAATATTGAGCTTTTTCTCAACATAACGTTCAGTCGCTAAGCCGTTACCATCAACACCGAACGGATATACCACAGAAAACCCTTGCATACGCTTATAGCGAGCAATAATATCTGTCTGCGTATAGGAAAATACGTGCCCAATATGGAGTGTGCCGGAAGCTGTTGGTGGTGGCGTATCAATCGTGTACTGTGGACCAGGATTATTTGCAGCTAGATATACAGCATCTTCGGCCCATATTTGCTGTATATGACGTTCTGCTGTTTGATGGTCATACCGCGTATTCATAAAGATTTTCTTTTCGTTGATGAGTAAAAAATGCTTAACTATGTACAATACAAACATACTATGGTAGTATACAGTATATATGGTTTTTTAGTACTTTTTTAGGAGGAACAAGACTCGCTGCACAAATACGGTTAAGATGTCTTTGCCAGACATACCGTCTGACGAACGGAAATTCACGCTTGCGGATATATGAGTACTCAGCGGAGATTCAGCCCAAGAATTTATTCTCTGTTTACAGAAAATAAAGCGTCAAAGATTAGGTAGTGTGCATAATCTTTCAAGTAGTTTAATTTGTTTTCTTTTTTATTTTTTGGATGTTAATGAATATCTATATCGGAAATATATCCCATTCGTCAACTGAAGATGGGTTGAAGAAGTTGTTTGAGCAATTTGGTGCCGTTTCAACTGCAAAGATCATCAAAGACAAATTCACCGGCAATTCGCGCGGGTTTGCGTTTATTGAAATGGCCTCTGCAGATGAAGCGAAACGAGCAATTGAATCGCTTAACGGCGTCGAATTTGAAGGTCGCACACTTCGTGTCAATGAGGCTCGTCCTGTTGAACCGCGAAGCAATGACGGTCGCAGCGGCGGTTTCCGTTCACACCGCAGTGGTAGCGGCAGCAGCGGCTTCCCTCGAAGCAACAACAATAACCGTTTCAACCGCATGTAATTAATGATTACACGGTAGAAACGTTTTGTAGATACCAAGAAAGCCCTCGGTAACGGGGGCTTTCTTTATGGTGTTTTATGCAGTTCCTACATGCCATGATTGAACAGAAAGCGTAGTAGAACCATCTGTTCTTTTCCCTGTTGCCAGCGTACACCGTGCAGTGTGTACTAAAGCATTATCGCGCTGTATTATTGCTTCTATGAGCAGAGCTTGCTCGGTAGCTTGTATGGTCAGGAGGCCTTGATAGGGAAAATCTTTGGCCGGCCATTGGTCGAACAACATATTGACCTGGCAATTACCATTACTTGCTGCAGTAAGTAATGCATGGTGGTTATACTTGCACAGATCTATGCCATAGTCTAGTAAGCTTATAGCGCAATGCCTTTCTTGCAGGCGTTGCATATTTTGCCTGGCAAGCAGCATCGCAAAACCGCTGTGTTGCAGCGTATACATGATAATTGTCATGAGCATTGTGGTGACGAGGAGTACGGTAATAAGTATAAATCCTTTTTTTTCTGTCATAGCACAGTCCTGCCATGCTGTATGAGAACACGTCGTGTAACAGATGTTGGTTTGTTGCCGAGCAAGGCACGCACCATAATAGTGCACTCCTCGACCATAGTATTCGTTATCTTAGTATTGAAAAAGCCTTGCACCGGAGCTGCCATTAAACTATATGATGGCTTTCGCAAAGAGCCCTGAGGGTTGCGTGATTGTACCACACGGAGTATTTTTTCTTGATGGATATAATACCCAGTTGCACCTTCTTGTGTCTCCCACAGCAGCTTCGATGGGGTACATGCTAACCAGCGTGTATGATCACACGGGGCTTCAGCGATATCGTGTGTCATAGTTTCCAGTGCCATATAGAGGGCGCCCTGTGTCCGAGCCTGACAAAACGTTTTGGTCACCATGCTGTTAGAGGTAATGCAAACATTTAAGGCGCATACCAAGAGCATACTCGATGCAGCTATGTACACCATGCACTCGATAAGACTAAACCCAGTGTTCATATGGTATCCCGCTGTGCAGCAAGATATATCGGTACCATATGCGTCATGCTGCGTTGTGCATGCGGTGCTGGCTTGCAAGAGACAAGCTGTACCGACCCGAGGCCAGCATGCTTTGTCGTAAAACCAACTGGCATGCCAGTTATATGGGCACCAGGGATTGGAACATGTTGTGCTAAAATGCCTTCAGTATGATGCCTGCTATTGTGCTTGTGCGTATACCAGGTATCAAGCTTTTGCGCAGCCTCATAGGATGTTTTTGCTTCCTGTACGAGCACAATAGCTTTTGTTTGTGCTGCAAAAAACCAGTAAACAACAAAGGTCATACACACAAGTGCAATACTGAGCTCAATAAGTATAAATCCAGCTCGTATCATAGTTATGGAAATCCTTGCAGAATTGTGGTATAGTAATTATACTACTAATAATAAATAAACTAAGTAGAAAGCCACAGGAACATAATACTATAAGCGAAGAAAGGCCTGCAATGAATCGCTTCGTACAGCTCTTATATACTTTTCTAATCAGCATTTTAGTGTTTTACGCAGGACAATTTCCATGGTCATTATCTGCAATGGGGCCATCGATGGGTGGTGATCAGATGGGTGCTGGACCATCGATGAGCGAAGAGGAAATGTTTGAGTCGCTTATGGCGGAAATTGAGTCCACCATGAAGACCGACGAAGAAAGAATAAAGTTTCGTCAGGATGTCACGAATGAGATCATGAAAGTGCAAAGCATGACCCAGGAAGAACGGGACAAATACGTGGCAGATACCATGAACGAAGTTAATAAGATTGTTGGGCAACCGGCGAGACCAGAAGAACAGCCTACAGGTGTACCAGCCATAGCTCAGCCAATAATGCCAGCAGCACCTTCTTTCGATGAAAAATTACCAGAGCAGCCTAAGAAAAAGCCATCAAAAAATATGGCTGCTACACTCGAAAAAATCATCGAGGCAAGTAATGCTATAGATAAAAAAATTGCTCCCCGAATGGACATGGACAGAGTTTTTAAGAAGCTTGGCGAGAAAGGGCGCCTCCGCGGCTGGTCACCAACAATAACGTGGGAATCATTTCAAACAAAAAAGACAGTCTTCATCAATACTCTTAGTACTATTAAAAGCACGGCTATAAAGGGCACTCGTCCTTATCTCGATATGCTCAATCAAGAAGAGCAGCTGTGTACGGCTTTGACGCAATTTGAGGCGACACTCAGTAAGTATGAAAGACTTGTCAAGATTCCATCATCTGGTCTTGGTAGCATGGGTGACACTACAAAAAATTCCATCGTGAGCATTATTAATAATTTCTTCGCCATGTTTGAGCTGCAGAAACAGTTCGATGCCATTATACAGAAAAATGAGGCTGCCTTAAAAAAAGCAAAAGAAGAGGCAGCAAAAGATGAAGCAGCCGCTAAAGCAGCTGCTGGTAAAAAACCGCAGCTCAGCCAATCAAAAGTGTTAAACTTAAAGGCTGGTGAAGAAGGCTACTACAACTTTACAAGCCAAAAAGCAAAAGATTCGGCTGGATACCCATTCGATAAAGGTGATTATCCACCATGGGAAAGTAAAAAACCTAGCGAGACCTCTGTAGCAGATGGCAAGAAACAGGGTGCCAAAGCTGGTGAAGGTGGCGCTCCAAAAGAAGAGAAAAAATCTGGGACACCAGAAAAAAAAGAATCCAAAGAGACCGAGAGAACAAAAGAGCTTGAAAAATTGCTTTTCGCATTCGAGAAGGCCTTGGAGCATGTTAGTGATGTTATCGAAACAAGCGAAACACTTGATTCTGTAAAAGTGGCAAGAAGTAAGCAACCAGAGAAGCTTCAAGGTGAACTTGAAGGTGTTTATTCGGCTCTCAAGTCCGCCGACGATTGTGTGCTCAATGCACGTGGTATGGTTGGCAAAGTGGATGATCAAGAACAGAAAAACAGGATAGTTTCCTTGTATAAAAAGACCTGGCGAGAATATAAATCAGGCGTTGGTGATTTTATCGGGTCACTTTAATAGAGAATCTCGTAAAGGATATGGACGCTCATGCATATAAAAAATATAAATATAGCTATTTACGTGCTAATAGTCTTTGCAGTATTCACTGTGGCTGGAAGGCCAGTAGGAGCTTTGTCTCCTATGCCGGCAGCTACACCAGCTGTCATAGCACCACCTGCGGTTGGTGGTGGTGGACAACAAGTCCTACCACAGGCTCAGCAACTAGTGCAGCAGCAACAACCACAAGGGCAACAAGGGCCGGTACTTAGCAAAGTCGATGAAGAAAAGATAAAGCAACGAGAACAGCAACTTGCTATTACCAAGACTATTGAAAAAATTCGTGAACTTTTTAAGAAAATAGAGAATGATATTAACGGTATGGCAACCGTGAAGCGTCGCTTTAAACTCAAATCAGGCAAGCGCTAGAAACGCATTCATCCTTCGTGTTGGTGCGAAACGCATCTGTATACAAAGTGTACAAGATTTTTCGTGGTGATGTTGGGCCTTACTCAGCACATGAGCAGAGAGTCCGGAAAAGATTTATTAAATCCGTTCGCCCCGAGGTCAACCCACGCAAGGCACCGCTACTTGGGGTGAATGGGCTTGATGAAGCGTGTATGAATCAGCTTTGTAAAACAGTTTAGTGGCGAACATATTGCATGAGTTTGCCATCCAAAAGATCTTTGCATAAGCTTGCTATGCTGGACGCTTTTTCGTACGGCTCCTCATGCGGCCGTATATATCGTATATGATAGTACTTACTATATAAGCAAGAAGCATTGCAATAAACAAGGGGAATGAATTCCAAGCAGCGAAAAGGCCACCACCACACGTTGCAGCAAAAACACAGGTTGTACGGTGGTACGTAAATATGCCATCTTTTCCTGATGGAAACCGAATCGACGAAACCATGAGATATGAGCAGATCGCAAGTATGCCCATAATGACATAAGGGTTAGCAAGAAGGCCAAGAGCGCGATAGGTTAGTACGTCATGATAGGCGATAAGCAGAGCACATACAATGGCAGGCACAGGAGTTGGCATACCAATAAAAAAACTTTTTTGTGCAGCCGCTGTATTATTAAACTTTGCCAATCTAAAAAGACCGCAGCATAAATAGGCACTTATCACGAGAATACTCATGATGCCGTAGTCACTTATATAGAAGCTATAAAGTAATATTGCTGGAGCAAAGCAAAACGACACTGCGTCGCAGAGCGAATCAAGCTCCATGCCAAGTGGGCTACACACGTTGAATGCTCGTGCCAGTCTCCCATCAAGCATGTCGAAGAGAGCTGATCCTATAATGCAATACGCTGCTTTATCAGGAAGTTCATCAAGAGCATATAAGACTGCTAGGAGACCAAGGCATGCGTTGCCGAATGTGCATAGGTAAGGCAATGCTATACGCAGACGACTTACTGCCAGGTCTAAAGTACTTTTTCGTTTTTCTCTGAAAGCCCGTAGGCGAAAAGACAATCTTACTGGTTGCATATTTGTGCTCCCTACTTCTTGTTGGTTTATACGCTGAGAGAGGCCTCTAACACTATACACCAAAAAAGTTGTAATGTGCAATATCGACGCCCAAGCTCCTCAATGATACCTGATATGCTTGATTTGTACAGAGCAAAATTTTTATCTCATGAACGGGCTGTATCGAACAACGTACTCATTACTTGGTAGTGTTGCAAGAATATCTCGCATTGCATGGAGCCTCAGGACTCTTCGATGTATTTCATAAGAAATGCGACAAGCACGTGAATACCAGGGCGTCATCCGAATTATTGCAAACAGAGCGCGGGCCCAACCGTTATCAGCCTGGTCGATAGCAACCTGTAGGGCAACACCATCATCAACAGTGGCAATGGTTTCTTCTTGATTGAGGCCGGTTACTCCTTGTTCTGTAAGTGCTTTTCTAAAGTATTTGTCAAAACCAGCTATTGGCATATATAAGAAAGTCAGGTTAGTAAGAGAATCTATAGAGTGCAAGTACCCATGGAGTCGCTGTACTTCACGGTCAATACCGCTTATAACATGTCTCCACTGTATCTCGTCTGGCCTGCTGAGTCTCACTGCAGATGTGTTAAAAATAGTGACTATACCAAGTTGTAATGCATGAGCTAGTTCGTTAACAAACTTTCGTTTGCCTTCGGTCGTTGCACAAAGATCGCGTATGCTTGCTCCAGTTACATACTCTGGGTCAGTTATTTTCCAATTGAATAATGCGCTTTCTCTTGTTCTGTTAGGCAGTCTAATGGGCGGCACCAAGTGGTCTTCAAGAGGCCCCAGAAGATCTGTATAGGTAGAACATGCATGTGTTGCATAGGCAACGGCCCCAGCAGCCGCCAACCCTGCAACAATCTTGCTGGGCGTCCACAAGGACTCGGATGTCATGGGTATGCCGCCAGTAAAACTAGCTGCCATCAAGAGCCCCAACGTGCTATTATTTTTTACAACCATGCAGTTCTCCACCGTAATATTTTATGTATATAAAAATTTTTGCCTTGCAATGCATGACTATGCTAGGTAAATAGACTAGTACTCTGCAGCAAGCCTGGAAATCTAGTTAAGCAGCATCATCAGACATGGCCTCCATGGCCCATGCATGGACGCAACCCAAGGTAACAAGGGCAGCTACTATGCTGATGTAACCTTTAACAATAGCTTTAGGATGCTGTATCACATAATTTTTTGTCGCACTTGCCATGCGTGCAATGCTCATATGCTGTGTATCTTGTTTGGTTAATGTACTGGTCTTTACATCAAGCGGTTGTATGCTTAGAAAAGTTGATGCAGCAACAAAGGCTATGAGAAATTTGTAATTCATACTATAATTCCTATAAGTTGATAAAAATATGAAGGTCCAATAATGCATTGTGTATATAGTGTAAAGGCTATTTTCTTACTGTCAAATGGCAGTGTATATTGCAAAAGACAGTTTTCTTTCGTGTTTAATCAAGTTTTTTATACGTCCTGCAAGTACCCTGATTTTTGTAGTATTCTTACGGAAATTCTGTACAAAAATATACCGTTCTTTATACACTGTTACTAGGGGGTTATACACGTATCAATCTGATTGCCAATAGCAGAACTGTTAGATATGCGCGTGTGAAGAAAAAACAGTGTACAAAAATTACTGAGCGATATATGTTGCTCTACATTTGTGTAGGCAAAAATACAGGGCTATGAGCTGCGAAGACCCAATAAAATTGCCAGTATGGCATGGAGAATAGAGGCATGGTTTATAGATTGCATCGATTGCGTATTGTAGTTTGCCTGTGCATATGTTTTTGTATAACTTTTTCAGGGTATATTGCTGCTGGCTACCTGTATGATTATACTGTGTGCGCGATGTTCCAGAATGAGGCAAAATACCTCATGGAATGGATTGAATTTCATGTACTAACTGGTGCGCAAAAATTTTATCTTTATAATAATCGTAGTACTGACAAGTATAGTGAAGTTTTGCAGCCTTATCTAAACAGTGGCATAGTACAATTATTTGATTGGCCTTATACTAATGAAAATTTAAAAGCACAGATTGCTGCCTTTAATAATACTCTTCGTATTGCACAAGATGAGGCGCGCTGGGTAGCATTTCTCGATTTAGATGAATTTTTATTCCCGGTCAAAGAATATTTGACACGCAGTTTTCTCAAAGACTATGAGGACTATGCCCAAGTGTCCGTCAACTGGGTGCTTTTTGGGACGTCAGATATACAAGAAATATCTTTTCCTAATCTCATGATCGAAACTCTCAGAAGAAGCTGCTCCAAAGGGAACAAGCATGTTAAGAATATCGTGCAACCAAGTAAGGTAACGCATTTTATAAACCCTCACTGGGCCGAAGTAAAACCTGGATTTTTGCAAGTAAATTCCGATAAGAAGGCATTTTGGGGACCTTTTTCGCCATATATTGCACTTGATAAAATACGTATAAACCATTATTGGACTCGTGATGAGCGCTGGCTCAGAACTATCAAAATACCACGAGGAGAGTCGTTACGCGTTAACAACATGGTGACTGATGACGATTCATGGTTTATTCCCAAGAATAAATCCGTATGCATGACTCCTACAGACTGGATTATGACCATAGCGGGATACATGAACGATGATTATGACTATTCCATTGAGAAATATGCTGAGAGGCTCCGTAGAAAAATTCTTTATAAGTCAAAAAAATTTGGCCATTGAGTATTTTTTGACGTTAAGGAGTGTCTAGTGATTGTATACAGTAATTATCCTAGAAAAAAGTCTTCTCTGTTTCTTGTTGTGCATACATGCATCGTTATCTCCGTGTATTCGTGTATTTTTTTCTCCGCAAGTATTGCCCATGTTTGTGCACAAGAATTTTTTATTAGTCTTGGCTTTAGGTGCGACTGTGCGCAGAATATGATACGCAATAATGTCCGTAAGTGTTCACTTCCATTCGATTGGATATTCTCACCAGATTTTGAACGGGTTACTACACTTATTGAACATAAATTTGATGGTTTTTTTTCCCTTGATACTATCTATGCTGTCGATGATCCTGGTAATATCCTGCATACTTCGGTACATAACAATAAATATTTGCTGCAATTTGTTCATGATCTGCCAAAAGGAGTTTCCTTGCAAGAGGCATATCCTTCGCTAGCAGAGAAGTACCGGCGACGTATTAGTCGCTTTTTTATGTTGCTAAAAACTGGTAGAAAAATTATTTTTTTGCGAAGAAGAATCAGCAAAAAAGAGGCTGCAACATTTGTTGCTATGATGCAACGTAACTATCCAGCATTAGATTTTACCTTGGTAGCAATAAATGGCAGCAGTGAACATGATTCCATCTGGAAAATCCCTCATGTTGATCTCTATATATGCCCTGAAACCTTTATTCCTGGCCGGGGTAGCGAGATAAGCAAAGCTGATTGGGATGCGATTTTCAATCGATATAGGAGACCCTTATAGCTCATCAGTAAGCGCTGAACACTATCGCTCGTACGTAAAAGTCGAGCAAGTGTGTGTGGTTTAGTAGTGATAATAACGTCAAGTGCGTAACGGATTTGTTATGGTAGATTGCAAGATTGCACACAAAAACCCACCAAATTGTATAGATTTTTGGTGGGTTTTTGTTAGAATTTTGCGATAAAGAAACTGCTACTCTGTACAGACATGCTGTGGTTTCTTTTTTCTAATAAATGTTGGCACGTCAAGGTCCTGAGTCTGACCTTTGTCGGTTTTCTTGGACTCACGTGAAGCAGCTTTTATAGCGACTTGTGTGTCGTCACTCTCTTGTTGAGTTGCATGCTGCTCGGCTGTAAAACCTGTTGCAATAACCGTAACTGTTATATCATCACCATACCGCTCGTCAATAACAGCACCAACAATAATCTGTGCATCTTGTGATGCCTGTTCATACATAACGGATGCTGCCTCGCTAACCTCATGAAGCCTCATGGAAAAGCCACCAGATATGTTGATGAGAACACGGCGCGCTCCTTGAATGTCGAAATTTTCGACGAGTGGCGATTGAATAGCCTTCATGGCTGCTTCTTTTGCCCTATTTTCTCCTGAGGCGCTTCCAGACCCCATGGAGGCAATGCCCATATTCTGTATGATAGTTTTTAAGTCGGCAAAATCGACATTGATATAACCTGGTTTTGTTATAACGTCAGCAATTGCCTTAACAGTCTGGCTTAATTTAGCGTTGATGACAGCAAATGCATCCAGCAGTGATGCTTGTTTATCAACAGTTTCAAGAAGTCGTTGATTTGGTATAACGATTAATGCATCAGCGGCATCTTGCAGTTCACTAATTGCTTGTGTAGCCGTTGCAATACGTCTCTTTCCTTCAAAATAGAATGGCGTTGTAACGATTGCAATAGTAAGGATGCCATGCTCTTTAAGGGCCTGTGCTATAACAGGTAATGCACCGGAACCGGTGCCGCCTCCCATGCCAGCTGTCAAAAAGACCAAATCCGTAGAGCCAATCTCTTCGAGTATGCAATCCAAATTTTCTTCTGCTGCTGCGCGTCCAATATCTGGGTTGGCGCCTGCGCCAAGGCCCTTTGTGGCGCGTACCCCTAGCTGAATGGCACGATGAGCCTGGGATTGTTCGAGAGCCTGTGCATCAGTATTTGCAGCTATACAGCAGATACCATCGCATCCTATGCTAATAAGGCTATTGACCGTATTGCCACCAGCGCCGCCAACACCGACAACTTTTATAGATGGTACACGCTTTGCCTGTTCAGCACATACAAATTCTATCATCCTAATCTCCTTAAAACAGATCAGTAACCCATGACCGCATCGTTGCGAATATTCGTCTGGTCATTGGATCGTTGGCAACGCCAAGGGTACTGGAACTTTTTTTTGCCGCACCTAACAGTAAGCCGTAGGCAGTCGCATACATAGGAGACTGTGCGGTAAGAGGAACATCATCAATGCCCCTCGGTATCCCAATACGTACTGGCATATCAAGGATCTCCCGGGCTACGGTATCAATACCCTGTAACAATGATCCACCACCAGTTAATATGAGCCCCGATGTCATATATCTCCGTACATCATACCGCTCGATCTCATGTTTAATCAATAGAAAAAGTTCTTGTGCTCGAGCGTTAATGATAGCATGAATATCGGCAACGGTATACTCCTGGGTTCCAATGCCATCGACACATGCTATATTTAAGGATAATTCTTTATGTGGGGTATGTATAGATGCCGAACCGTACTGTTTCTTGATTCGTTCCGCGTCGTCTAGCGTTGTCCGTAGTCCAATCATGATGTCACGAGTAAATTGTGTTCCTGCGACAGGGATTATTTTTGTGTATCGTATTGCACCATGGTAATACACCGCAACATCACAAGCACCACCGCCTATATCGATAATGCCGGCACCAACATCCTGTTCATCTCGACTCAGGACTGCATGTGCAGAGGCTAATGACTCGAGCATAATGCCCCTAACACGAACATGCGCTCTCTCACAGCAACTTATCAAATTGTTAACAGCTGACATCGATCCAGTAATAATATGTGCAGCTACATCAAGACGGGTGCCGTACATGCCAAGTGGATCATGTACCTGTTCCTGATTATCGATAGAAAAACTCTGAGGAAGTGCGTGAAGAATTTGTTGATCTTCAGGTATGGCGAGAGCTCTTGCCGAAGCGAGTGCTGCCACTATGTCTTCTTGTCGTACAACTCGTCGCTTGATCCGTGTTGTACCTGAGCTCATATGGGCTGTTATATGGCTGCCTGAAATGCCAATATAAGCTGCTGCTATGGACATAGATGCAGATTTTTCCGCTTCGCGAACAGCAGCTACAATCGATTCTATAGTATCGTTTATATTAACAACAACACCCTTCTTGAGGCCTATTGATGGTGCTTGACCCATACCAAGAATACCTAAGCTTCCATTTGGAAAACGTTCGGCAACAAATACACAAATCTTTGTCGTTCCGATATCGATAGCCACAAGAATACGATCAGAAAACACACGCATTATATGTTCTCCCTCTACGTTATATGGACCATTGCGGGCGTATAGAAATCTATCAATCTCACACAAGAGACTCATGCTATGTACATATGTACTTCTAGCATAGCAAGTGCGTCAAGCATAACCCTATATATTACTTAAAATTGCTGCATCGACTTGCCAGGGCAACAAGATAGGCGCGTGCTGCTCTATGCGCAAGCCGAACTTAAGATCGAGTTAAAATAATGCTTTCGCAAATGGCACCACTATACAGTATAGTGAAATCTATGTTAAAATTTGACCAAGATATATACAATCTGTTTTTAGAGAAAGACACACAATGGTAACCCAAGAAATTATGGAAGATGTTAAAAATAGACTTGTAAAGGCATACAATCCTCTAGCTATTTATCTTTTTGGTTCTTATGCCTGGGGAACTCCCGACGAAGAAAGTGATTTAGATTTATTAATAGTGGTTGATAAGTCTGACCTTAAGTCATTTGAACGTCCAATAACTGGGTATAGGGCTTTACGCGGTCTTGAGCTTATTGCTAAAGATTTAATCGTTCAGACAAAAGATGAATTTGAACGTAGATCCAGTGAAAAAACAACATTAGAGCACAAAATAAAAAGAGATGGAGAATTGATTTATGCTCGAGCATGAACGTTGGCTTGCCATTGCTAGGGAGGATTTGAAAGCAGCTCAGTCACTTGCCAAGGATGGATTGTTTTCTACCGCAACGTATCATTGCCAACAGGCAGCAGAAAATACTAAAAACACATGATCTTATAAAATTGGGAGGGCTATGCAAAATCATCGACGAAACATTTCAAGAGCTTGATGCAACGCTTGAAATGCTCAATCCATTTGCTACAAAATTTAGATATCCTTCAGAATTCGATATACCTGACAAGCCAAAAGTTCAGCTTTTAATAAAAGAAACAAAAAAAGTTCTATCATTAGTCTTCAAAAAAATATCAGCCACCATACTTGGTCAAATGGAGGTTTGACAGGAAAATTCAATATTGCTTTTGTATTGATTTACTCTTAAAGCCTCTACGGGTAAAGTCGAAAATACAATGCAACTTTTTTTTATGCTGATAAAACCATTCTTTTTGCCGCTGAATATTTAAAGTTGTTTTTGTTGCAATATATATTCAATTTGTAGTATATTAATATTGGCAAATTCGAGTGTTGTGTAACAGTAGTAAGCGCCATAGTTAATGACTCTATAGTAGCTCATATATGCCAAATCATTGACGATCCATAAGAGCATAGAAGCTCGAAAAGCTAGTGGCATCCTATCATGCCGTTCGCCTTGATATTCCTACTGTGCGGTGAAATTAACCTCATGGATCGCTAACGGTTGAGTAGTAGCCAGTGTAGTTAACCAACTGTATAAATTTTTAGGAAAGGACAATGTTATGAAGCATAAGACGATCTTAACAACAGGACTATTGTTAAGTTACATGATTACTGGACTCTATGCTGCAGCGCCAGGTGGCGCAGGTGGTGCAGAGGCTGGAAATAGCACTGGACGGTCACAAGCAACGAGCGATATCGCTCAAGGCATGCATAGATCTGGTCTATTGGGTAACATTGGCAGTGCGCTTGACTCTGCGGCGCAGGCTGCCAGAAGTACAGGCGGGGCGCTTGCCCGCCGATGGGTTACCGGAGGCCGACCTGCTGCACCGGCCTATGAGCTATCAGAAGAAACTGCGCGCAGCCTACTAGAAGATAGGTGGATCTTACACTCCCAATTGCAAGATGCGATAGCGCAACAGCTGGCTACAGATCTAAGCAGAGCTGCTGGAGGTGCAAGAAGTGTTGAAGAGATAGCACGCCCTTATGGAGGGGTAGGCGGTATGTTTTCTCGTGCGATACTAGAAAAAACACGTAGCAAACTGTTGCAATTAGAAGAACCGGTGCTCGTAGTGGTACCGGATACAATTGTCTATAGCGGCGATTATAGAAGGTTCAAGAAGGCTATTATTAATTACCTAAACAGTGAATTGACTAAAATAGGAGCAAATCATGCCGTTAAATTAGATCTAAGCTCTGAGAACCTTGGACAATTAGTGCGCAATAATCCAGATCAATTTATTGATTTGATAAACACAGTAAATGGTACTATCACCAACGGGGTTCACCAGTGCATAATGACGGAACTTCATCTGTATGATAACGCTTTAGAGACGCTCCCTGAGGGTGCATTTGACCAGCTTGGCGATTTAAGTTCCCTTAGTTTAAGTAATAACCAACTTACCACACTGCCAGGTGGGATCTTTGCTGGCCTCAAGAATCTACAGGAGCTCTTTCTTAGTCATAACCGACTTGCCACACTGCCAGATGGCATCTTTGCTGGCCTAACCAATCTAAAAGGGCTCTCTCTTGCTGGGAACAAATTCGCCACACTGCCACTTGGCATATTCGCTGGCCTCAGTAATCTGAAGCAACTGGCTCTTACCCATAACCGACTTGCCACGTTGCCATCAGGTGTCTTCGCTGGCCTTACTAATCTTAAATTGCTCTTGTTTAATGGCAATCAGCTGCCGCCAGAGATCAAAGAGGCCATTCAACGAGAATTGCCGGCAACGACGCAACTTTATTTTTAATAGTAGCTATCACCTATGCTGCAGAGATTGTTAAAACCAGCTTCTGCAGTATAGGTGCATGTTCAGTGCGCATGAGAGTCGCAGCTCTATGCTGTATTGATGACATACGTGTCGACGCGGAGTGCTCCTGCCTCAGGACGGACGCTGTGTAGCCACGTATATCAGCAACACCATAGTGCCAAGCAAGAGATATATGTATAAAAATTATTGCGTATAAAAAAGTGCATATAATCCAAACGCATGAATTTTGAGAAAGGACAATGCTATGAAGAACAAGATACTATTAACGACAGTGCTACTGTTAAGTTGCATAATTACTGGACTCTATGCTGCAGCGCCAGGTGGCGCAAGCGGTGCAGAGGCTGGTAGTAGCGCTGCAGCTGCTTATGAGCCATCAGAAGAAGCTGTGCGCAACCTAGAAGACATGTGGCTTCTAGACTCCCAATCACAATTGCAAGATGCGATAGCGCAACAGCTGGCTAAAGATCTAAGCAGGGCTGCTGGAGGTGCAAGAAGTGTTGAAGGGATAGCACGCCCTTATGGAGGGGTAGGCGGTATGTTTTCTCGTGCGATGCTAGAAAAAACACGTGATAAACTATTGCGGTTAGAACCATCGACGAACGTGTATTTAACACATGCAATTACTTATCGTGGCGATTACGGAAGTTTTAAGGCAACTCTTATTGATCGTTTAAATAGTGAATTAACTAGAATAGGAGCAAATCATGGCGTTAGATTAGGTCTACACGCTAAGAATCTTGGACAATTGGTGCGCGATAATCCAGACCAATTTATTGATCTGATAAACGCAATAAATGATACTATTACAAACAATAGTCACCAGTGCGTATTGACGCGACTTTATCTGCATGATAACGGTTTAGAGACGCTCCCTGAGCGTGTATTTGACTCGCTTGGCAGTCTGGGTAGCCTTGATTTAGGTGACAACCGACTTACCACGTTGCCACCTGACATATTTGCTGGCCTCAACAATATGTATTGGCTTTCGCTTGAAGGTAACCAACTTACCACATTGACACCTGGTACCTTTGCTGGCCTCAGCAATCTAGAGGAACTTAATCTTTCTCGTAACCAACTCGCCACACTGCCACCCGGTATATTCGCTGGCCTCAAGAATCTACGGGGGCTTGATCTCTTTGGTAACCAGCTGCCGCCAGATGCAGCGACACAAGCGGCTATTCGACGAGAGCTACCGGCAACGACAGAGATTTTGTTTTAATAGCAGCAACCAACTAGGCTGTAGAGGCTGCTGGAACCAGCTTCTGCAAGCGGTTTGCGTTCAGTGCGTATGTATGCCATGCTGTGCTACGTATAAATATGCGTGTAACCACGCGTGCTCATAGTGTGCTGCCAATTATTATATGTAGAAAGTACTTATAATCCAATATACTAATTTTAGGAAGTGATAAAATTATGAAAAATATGGCGATAATAACGGCAGTATTACTACTATGTTGTGCTGGTGCAGACATCTTTGCTGCAGCACCAACTGGTACCGATGCCCCAGGAGCTTCCAGTAGCGCCGCATCGGCTGTGAGTGACGAACTTGCTGAGCAGCTTGGAGATACTTGGTATGTACACTCGCTCATGCAAGACCAGGTAGCAAAACAACTTGCTACAGATTGGATCAGAGCTGGTCGGAATCAGGCAGTCAGTGTCGGTGATATTGCACGGTACTTTGGAGGTGAGGGTGTTATAGTTACTCACGCAATAGCAGTAAAAATACGTAATATCCTACTGCATGTATCGCCGCCAAAAGCTATACTAATGCCAGACGAAATGGTGTATGATGGCGATTACGGTAGCTTTAAGAGAGCACTTCTTAACCACCTACATGGTGCATTGACCAAGGCAGGTGCACATCATGGGATTTCATTACTGCTATCTTCTATGAATCTAGGTGAATTAGTACGTGATAATCCATATCAGTTTGTTGATCTGCTCAATGCAATAAATAATAGTATGACCGATCATAGCCATCAGTGTATGTTGACGCAGCTTAGTCTTAGTAATAATGGTTTAACGAAGCTCCCTGCATCTACATTCGCTCAGCTTGGTGATCTTGATACTCTCCATATGGGTTCTAACCGACTTACCGCGTTGCCATCCTGTATATTCGCCGGTCTCACGCATCTGCAGTCGCTCTGGCTTGGTGCTAATCGACTTGCTATAGTGCCTCCCCGTCTATTCGCTGGCCTCGCTAATCTACAAAAGCTTTCGCTTATTGGTAACCAACTCACCACATTGTCACCACGTACATTCGCTGGCCTTGTTAACCTACGATCGCTCTTGCTCGGTGCTAATCGACTTGCCACGTTGCCACCAGGCATATTTGCTGGCCTTGCTCATCTAACATCGCTTGGGCTTGAAGGTAACCAGCTGCCACCAGAGACCCAAGAGGCTATTCGACAAGAACTGCCGACAACGACAGTGATTAAGTTTTAATCGTAGTAACTATATAGTTGTATATTACATGTTTGTTCTTTTTATTCTTATATGTACGAGGAGATCAACCTATGCAAGTACGTAGCTTTTTTTATATAGCGATAGTGTTTATGCAGCAGTTATTTTTTGCTGCAGCACCGCCGTCAGCGCTGCAAACACCACTGACGTTCTTTAACGGTACTGATTGGGTGCTGAGAATATATTATCGTGTTACAGAGCAAGAGCAGGAAAGTCCCCAATTTTTTGATATCAGTCCTCAGCAAAGGTTGCCAGTCACGCAACGCATACATGTTGTTGAGAGTATAGTTCCGGTATCAGCTACATCTGCCGCATGTGCTGCTGCCGCTGATGTTTCAGCGCGTACGCTTGGCAATATTATATATTATGCTGGCATGCGGGGAATGGGTAGCGCATTGCATAGCGTGTGCCAGCCCCCCAAACAGCCTGCCGCGGAAGACCTGAGTAAACTTAACTGGATTTTTATGGTTGGGTGTACCGTTCCTGTCGTTGTCTCTGTGTATGAACAACATAAACAACTATCTCTCATCGTAGAAGACGTAGAAGCGCGCAGTAGCCTTCCGTCAGCGGCAACTACTCCAGTAATAGCTGCTACAGCTGCACCGCCTGCGGCCAGTGCGAGGCCAGTTGACTATGCACCGCCGGCTATTACTAGTGGTGCAGGTTCATCAGCTGCACCTGCAGTCGTAGAAGGCGGCATGGTCGCTCAGGCGCCAGCTGGCTTTACAGCTGTAGCAGCAGCTACACAAGCTGACGAAGCGGTGACGAGAGTAGACTATTACGACGAACTTAGACCAGGCATGGAGCAAGCCTGGGTTGATGGATTATTGGAGAAGATTGATCGAGAAGTTGGGCCCCAAGGTGGTCCCATAGAACTTTATATTACTGCCAGCATAGGTGCTTATAAGCCTTCTTTAGTGTCGCTGAAGACACTGGTAAACCTAGGCGTGAACAAGCAAGTCGAAACATTCGCTCAACCAATTATTCAGATGGTACGGAATCCACAGAATGAGCCCTTCAAAATATTTATGCAAAATCTAGCTCGCCGTCTACGTATAGCATTACCACACGTGACTGTTGTAGGTCTTTCACTGATTGGCATTAGAGATCTTTCACCACATACTTTTGATGGGTTTCCCAGGCTCAAAAGGCTTGATTTGTTTGTGTACAGTAAATTGTACCCAGATACCTTCATTGGTCTGTATAATCTCAAAGAGCTTTCGATAAGCGGGGGCGCCATATATGACATATATCCAGGTGCGTTCAATGGTCTTGTATCGCTGGAAGAACTTTCTATAAGGTGTCCTAATAGTTTGGTGAACGGTATAAGGGACCCTAACACGTTTGCTGGAATTCCTAGTCTCAAAAGACTTATTATGCAGGATGGTAGTCGTTGTGGGGAGTCACGCCTCAACTACGAACGGCGACAAGGCAGGATTATCGGGAGTCCTTGTAAAGTACGCGAATTACAGCATATTTTTTCAATGTTGCCACCGGAGGCAGAAATATGGGTGAACGTTGAACGTTCGCAATAACCAAAATGCAACGTACAAACGAACTTAATAATCTATTTTTTTAGAATGCTTCATGGACGCCCTGTGCGGCGAGCGCACTGATTCGCTACGCTCACAGGCCATGCGACGTGCAGTTGCGGGTTTGGGTTTGGGATAGGGCCGCAGGAGTTTGTTCCCGACACAGTGAAAAACCCGTTCGCCCCGAGTAGACCTGCCTTGCAGGGCGGATCGAGGGGTTGAACACTTCAGAGCCATACCAAATACATAGCTGCTCGGACGTCCTGTGCGGGTGAGCACACCGATTCGCTACGCTCACAGGCCATGAGACGTGCTACCGGATAAAATTTCTCTCGATAAAGTTGGCGAACTCACTAGCATTAATATGTGCCAAAAGCTCAAAGATTTGTTCTGTCATAGATAGTCTGACTTCGTAATTTGGATAGCCAAGTTGATAAAGTTGCGTATGCTTATCAAATTAATATGGAAAAAGGATTATAGACTTTTGTCTCTGCCTTGCTACATGCATAACCATGATACCAATACTTAAGCTTATCAAGCATCTCGGATGTGGTCATGCCAGTATGTTGCGCATATGCATCTATATGTTTGTTAAACACAAGCTCAAGCTCTTGCTGTGTATAGCCACAGAGCGTTGCAGTACGCTCATCAAGCGTCAAATCATCAAGATTATTAAGCTCCGAGAACACTGAAACCTTCGAAAATTTGCTGACACCGGTCATAGAATTTTTTTATATATCAAGTATGCTTGACATGTCAAGCATACTTGATATACTGTATGCGAGTTAACACGTGTCGTGCATGACAGCTAGCTACGGTCGAAAAGAGAGTGTCAAACGATATACATAGGAGTACTATTGCAGAGCTATGAAAAACACATTAAAGGAACTACGAAGCATACATGGTTACACACAAGATGCCATTGCTGTGCAGGCAGGCGTTTCGAGACAGACCATCAACTCGATAGAACGGGAAAAATATGAGCCGTCATTGAGTCTTGCGTGTAAACTTGCGCGCATATTTAACCAGCGAATAGAAGATATTTTTATCTACGAAGAGGATAATCATGAAACTCAAACATAGTTTCATATATGGTTTTGGCTTGGGAATTTTAGGAGTCTTGGTATCGCTATGCAGCTCTTATGCTTTCGGTGCTACCGGTCTTGATCGAACATGGCATATTGTTTTTTGGCTTTCACTCTTTATGGTTGTTATGAATAGTTTTTCCTGTATCATAAGCATGTACAAGCCGCTGCGCAGTGCTGTAGAGAGATCCTATGATGAACTTGTGCGGACTGCAGGCAACGAAGCCGCTTATATCACCCTAATGATAATATTTTTTCTGCTCTATGCAATTCTTTTGCTGGGTGGCACAGGTTTTGTAAAAGTATTCCATGATCAATTTTATACGATGCTGGGCTGCTACATAACTATACTTTTGGTATATCAGGTGATAACATATTATTGTTTGTATCAAAAAGGCCTTTTCGAAAGGCCCCAGTGAAGCCAATACTAATGCGTACTGAACAAGTAACACAAGATATAAGAAGCACTATTGCCACAAGCGAAAGTTTACTCTGATGGATAGCAATGTATTGAAACAACAACTTATTGGAACCGTTAGGCTTACAACTCCTGTTGTTATTGCCTACTATCTTATTGGTCCATGCGTATGTACTTATGTGTCGCTTCGCTGCTTGATAGCAACACTCCTGGGTTGTTGTGTTGGCTATAAGCAGTATGTTGCCATGAAAGCGCTAGCAAATAGCCTGCTGTATAAGCCAACGATGCCTCATAAACAAGCACTTGATAGTGTATTGCAGCACTGTAATCTTGACCCATCACGTGTAGCTATTCGCTATGCATTTACGAATGGGCAGGTTGCCATGTGCATCTTAAACACCGTTGTTATAGACCCGTCAATACTGCCAGCACTACCAACTGATGAAGCAGCAGTCAAAGTATGTAACATTATAGAAGAGACTATGCTGCCTTCACTAACGGAGAAGCAGCGAGATTTTTTACAGCAGCAAAAAGCGACTATCACGCCAGAAAGTCACGCTTTTATGGTGCGACATGAGCTTGGCCATGTTGCCCATAAGTATAGTCATAAAAGAATAGTTGCAACAGGTGCAGTGTGCTTTATTGCTTCTTTTGCGGCCATGACAGCTTTTGTCGTACTAGCTCCCCTTGTTGGAACGCTTACCGCATGTTTGCTGTGTTGCTGTCTTGGTTCTTGCCTCGATATCGTTATGAGCTATATTGTGCAAGGAACTTTTAAGTACAACGCGGAAAAGAAAGCAGATTTCTTTGCGGCGCACCGTAGTACTGTGCAGGAACTTCATGCTGCAGCGGCATTTTTTGAACACCATGAAGTACACCTAGGACAGGTAAGATCTGGCATTGCACAGTATCTTCCAGCACGTTATCTGAGCGGCCATCCCAGCGGCCAAGAACGGTCCTGCTATTTGCGTACTTTTGCACGTGCTATGAGCGTACATGATCAGGACCAGGCATAGTGCAGGCTGCGCAATCTATAAGCTGAAAATTTTCTAAACAGCAATGCTGTGTTGTTGCTTTGCAGAGTGTGTGCTACCAGACAAATAGTGTTAGCACAGGCAAGGGGTGTTGCTGCGATGCATGACAGGGTGTATACTATTTCAGATAATTTTCTTGTGAGGCTTGTACTAGTACTAACGTACTAGTATTCATATTGTTGTAAACTATATGTGTATATGGCTTATCTGCTATAGCACTGATAGCGCGTAGCGCGTGAGAAATTTTTCCTCTATTGTTATTATTTCAGAAAGGTTATTATGATCACAGCAAGAATTTCATACTATCGTCTCATGAGCTCATGCTTTCTTCTACTAAGTATCTGTGTATGTTCGCTCTCGTTTGCGAAGCAACGACTTTCGCTAGAAACAGTTGGATCTCTACGGCTCAGAGCATTTGGTATCGAACCAGAAGAGAAACAAGAGACCATTAAAACTGTTGCCCAGGCGCTTGCTTGTAAGTCTTCTACAAAAAATAAAAAAAGACGACTAGCTTACACGCTAGCTGCTGCCGATGAAGCTCGCAGGGAAGCATCGCCGATCCATGATGATCCTCTTTTGAAGGATCTTGTGCAGGATCTTGAAATATATTATGGTGGTAAAGCAACCCCACAAAAAACAGTGTTTGATGCCATCTTTGGTACACGCCTACAAACCTGTTGGGGCGAAGTGGCTGCAGCTGCTATGCTGAGTAACCCAGAGAGTGACCAAGCCATACTTACTAAGCGTCAAACACTGATTAAAAAACTGGCTACTGACGAGACACTAAGAAATACTGTTCGACAGATTGTCGTTCAAGCAAAAGCTGGTGAAGATCAGTTATTGTCATATTGGGATGAAAAAGCACCCTTAACAGAAAAACTAATTGCCGATCTTTATTTTAAGAGCAAGTTTCTACCCGATATGTATAATCAAGATAGTACAAAACTTGAGATATTAAGTCGTTGGAATAACGTTAAAAGTCTTCTCAGCGCTACGTGGGATACTATTGCTTTAGGTACTGCCGCATACTTGACACCGAAAATTATGAAATATTTCGGTAAAGAAACGCAGGATGTATCATTACAAGGCGCGTTAGCAGCTAGTGTTGCATTCTTCAATCCAAAAACTACCTATGATATGTACAAGAAACTTACCGATCCAGAGCAACAAGCTCTTATAGACGCGCAATACTCAATGCTTACAGCGCAGATGGAGCATAGATTGCCGACAGAACAAGAACTTGCAAAACATAGAAAACTCACGACATGGTTCCAGACTGGCGCAGTTGCGGCAACAACTGCTTATTACTCTTTTTTAAAGTATCGTATGGTCAAGAGCGCATGGTCTGCATTTAAGCAAGAGCGTGATACGATTAATTTTATATACACAAAGTTAAACGGTGTTGCTTCATGTGTTCGTGCTATGCATGATCTCGATATGCTTGCCTATCAAGATCCTGTGTTTGCCCATGGGCTTGCTGCAATGCCGGCAATGCATGCCCTTTTACATGATAATGCTAGCAAGGATGGTGAGCCTCGAGCAGATGGCCCTGCACTGGCTGCACTTTTATTAACAAAGACTTTTACTGGAGAGCCAACATTATATTCACGAACAGGACGCGTTCTTGCTGCGCATAAACGTATGTGTCTGCATAAAGAAACGTTAGTCGGCGGTTTAGTAGCTATAGGGGAACTGGAGGCTTGTTTAGTTCTCGCCGAGCTTGTTCGAGAAACAGTACATGATCGTGTGCGGTACGCTTTTGCACAGTATGAGACTGGCGAAACCCCACGTATACATGGTGAAAATGTATGGAACGTTCTTGTTAATAAAGATATTGTCGTGCCAAACTCAATATCGTTTGGCTATGGCGAAGAGCCACACCATATGCTGCTAACAGGCTCAAATACTGGTGGCAAATCGACCTTCCTCAAGAGTGTTCTTGTTGCGCAACTATGTGCACAGACGTTGACGGTGGTGCCAGCAGAGCAGTACTCAAGCATCCCGTATACAACCCTGTTGTCCTCGCTCAATGTTGGTGACGATACTGGCAACGGTATATCGCGCTTTAAAGCCGAAGTTCTGCGAACAAAAAATATTATCACTGCAGTTAATGCCCTTCGTGATGGCGATCGAGCTTTTGTTCTCATTGATGAACTCTTTACTGGTACTGCAGCAGAGACTGGCTTAAAGCATGCCTATGATGTTGTACGCTATATTGTGAACTGTCCTCGTGTGACACTACTATTCGCAACGCACTTTAATAAGCAAGACGAGCTTCCAAGACTCGAAGGTGAAACAAGCGGTCTGATAAAAAATTATCATATCGATGCAACCAAGCATCAAGACGGTGCGCCAACACGTGCATTTAAGCTCGAACCTGGCGTAACTTCAGTTAATATTGCAGATGATATTATGAAGACTGAACTCGACACCATCTCGTTTGAACTATAAACTTGCACTAGAGAACCTGCTACGTTGTGTGCTCTCAGGACTCGTAACATAATAACTGTTACAGTCCTGAGGTTGTTCGTCCCATGGCGAGCCTTGCGAGCGTCTCGAAGGGGTGAACGACAGAGGTATACTGGCTCGCAGCACAATAGCCGTCACCGTCAGGAGGCCGCTCGCCCTGAGGGCGAGCCTTGCGAGCGTCTCGAAGGGTTGAACGGTGTCTTAGCAGGGTTTTGTAGTTAGTTTTTCAAGCAAGAGGGTTATAATATGAATTTTAGCCGAGTAGCAGAAACGTTTGAAACCATTGAACCTATACAGGCAAGACTTGCCATAACACGTATACTCGGTGATCTTCTGGGTGCTGCAACACCTATCGAAGCTGGTATTATAGCTACGCTCTCACTTGGTGAACTACGGCCAGCATATAAGAATATTCCCTTTGCTATTGCTGAAAAGAATGCGATTCGTGCTGTTGCGCAGTTTCTTGGTGAACCAACGGATGAGATCGTTATCGCCATGAAAGAGGCTGGTGACCTTGGTTCTGTACTAGGTGCTCGCTCATGGAACCCGGCAGCATCTCTGTCTGTCGAGCAGGTCTACGAACGACTCGAGCGCATAGCATTGTTACATGGTACCGGGTCGCAAGATAGCAAAATTCAAAGTCTGTCGCTGCTTTTTCGGGATCTTGACCAGCTTTCTGCAAAATACTGTCTTCGAATTATTATGGGTAAGCTTCGTCTTGGTTTCTCAGATATGACCATACTGGACGCACTCTCCTGGATGCACGTTGGCGATAAATCGTTACATGCACAACTAGAACAGGCGTATAATGTCTGTGCCGATATTGGCATCATAGCAACAACGCTCAAAAGCTCAGGCCTGCCTGCTATTGAAACGATGGGCATCCATATTGGGGTTCCTGTTCGTCCTGCAGCAGCTGAACGGTTGCCAACGGCGGCTGCTATTATTGAGAAGCTCGGCCCATGCGTGGCAGAGCCGAAAATAGATGGTTTTAGATTGCAAGTGCATATCAAGCATACCGGCACAGCTACACCAATAGTTGCGTTTTTTTCTCGAAATTTACAGAACATGTCACCTATGTTCCCCGAACTTACGGAGGCGTGTTTACACCTGCCCGTTAGCTCTATTATCGCCGAGGGCGAGGCGATCGCCTACGACCCCAATACGGACAATTTTTTGCCTTTTCAGGAAACGGTCAAACGACGCCGCAAACATGACATAGCATCCATCATGGAAGAATTTCCCCTGCAACTATTTTTGTTTGATATACTCTATCTTGATGGTGAGAGCATGCTCAATATGCCATTTCGTGAACGTCGCAAGATTCTACAAGCTATACTCGCGAAGACACGAAGTAATCATGTTAGATGCATCCAAGAGATTGCTGTAACAACAGCAAAGCAACTTGAAGTGTACTTTAATGCAACTATAACTGATGGTCTCGAAGGCGTTGTTGTTAAGCGACCTGACACGGCTTATACACCAGGTAAACGTAATTTTAACTGGATCAAGCTCAAGCGCATCGAACATGGCCATCTTGACGATACGATCGACTGCGTTGTCTTAGGATACTATGTTGGCGAAGGGAAGCGATCAGGCTTTGGACTTGGTGCTTTTCTGGTTGGCGTCTACGACAAGTCTCAAGATATGTTCGTTACTATTGCCAAAATCGGTACAGGTATGACAGATATTGAGTGGGTTGCGCTTAAAAAACGATGTGACACCCTTGCAGTGCCTCAGCGGCCAAAAAACGTCCAGTGTGCAGAGGCGCTTGCGCCCGATGTTTGGACGGTGCCGGAGATTATGTGCGTTATTCGTGCCGACGAAATAACACGGTCGCCTCTCCATACAGCCGGCAAACAGGGTGATCAGCCAGGTTATGCATTGCGATTTCCCCGTTTTATTACTTATCGTGACGATAAATCAGCAACCGAAGCAACTACTGTTGATGAAATTATTGCAATGTATGCACTTATGAATAAAAGGCCTGCGTAAACTTTTGCTGCACAAAATCTTTAGTCTGTGCACCGTTGGTTGCACAGGCGAGGGCGTGTTCAAAAGGTGCGCAGCGGTGCCACGTCTCCGTAACAAGTGCATCAATCGATTTCTTTGTGGCTGTGCGCCATGCTAAACGCTCTGTAAGCATATCTCTTCGAATCATGCGTGTCCAGTCAAGATCGTCGTCAGTCAGCTGTAATGGCCCATGGCTGCCCTTGCACTGAGCCTTATAATAGATACCGTTATCTTGGTGCTGAAAAACAGTAGAAAGCGTGTAAGCATTGTCTGCTGTTGCTTCTATGGATAGCATAAAATTTTTGATTGTTTGTGTATGCGCAGCCCTCAGTTTATTACCAGCATGGCGGCAGACCAACTGTTTAATCAAAAATGCTTTTCTGGTTACGCCAAGATGTCCGGCAAGTCCAATCATGATATCAAGTACATCAAACGTAGGAGCTTCTAGTCGCTCAATGACATGAACTGCGGGACCATAGACGATAGATTGTACGCAAAAGCTGTCATTATGCTGCAGTTTGATGGGCTCCTTGAGATACGCCTCTCCCCATAGAGCTGTTGGAATGCATCGCGTGCTCATAGTACTAAGAGCTTCGGCGACCGGGTCAACAAGCGGCTTCGTAGAGGTAGTAGGTACAACGTAGGGACATACGACAAAATGGCGTGCTCCGGGATACCAAACTGCCGGCAATGAATAGTCGAAGCCACGAAGGCAATACAGCGCCTCTGGCACAGTGCGCCAGTCATGCTTTGCAGCACCATGAAGCAGTGCGAAAAATCTGTCAAGATCGTGACAGTACAGCTTATTAATATAGGTTGCAATATTGCTTGCACAGACGGTGTGACCAATAACTTGCTGCATGAGATCAAGAAGTGACTCTTCCAATACTTTTTGCGGTGGCGTTACGAGATAACCGGTTGAACCGCTTGGTTCATCGTTAGTGACCGAAAGGCCAATCGGAAAATTGATTGTCTTAAGATCAAATAGTTCGCCTCTGTCGCGTGATGTAGTAGGTGCGTGGAATGTTAATAAATTGGTACCACCACCATAACAGGTCAAAATATATAAAAAAGCACAGTTTGCCTGGTTGAGCGTATTGAGTAGCTTTTTATAGTGCTGTACCATAAATCCTGCTATATGGGGTTTATGATCTTCGCCAGTCATAAGTCCGTCATACATGCCATGACCGGTCATAAAGATATATTTTGGTGCCTTATGCCCTTTACTAAAGATTCCGAGGCATTCATGCTCGTCAAAGGGACAGTCAGAACGTAAAAACTTTTTTTGCCGTACTAAAGGGCTAAGTTTCTCATAAGGTATGGCGCTAATATGGGAAAGATCAAAGCCAACAGAGGCAGCATCAAGAACTTTTGGGACAAGAACAACAAAATGTTCCAGAGGTGTCTTGTAGATGGCATAATGGTCCCGTATGCAGCCTTCAGGGTCCAAGTTGCATGCTTGTGCAAAACGGACAAGATTGTCGCGAGAGATAGTAAAATTTTTGCCAAGAGCAGGAAGTCTCGTAAGATTATCATCGAATATGTCGTACGAGCGTATGACGTTATTGATTGACTGCATGATTGGTGCAAGTATACTCTGCATATCACCTGCCGGTAATGGCGCTGGGTAGATAAAACTTGGTATTGGTCGTATCTTGCTCCACCACATACTGAGTCGCATGAGTGTATTCATTACGGTAGTTTGCGCAATAACTATCTTCCGTTGCGAAATCGCCTTGATAAGATCAAGTATAGGTGCACCGAGAATGCCTGTTCTGGCGCTCATAAAATCTGAGTTGGTAACATCTGTCGCGATAACAATATCAACCGGTGCAATATCGTTGCCGGAGTACACACCGGCCGTTGCATCAAGATCACTGGATTTCATGGTGCCAGACAACAAAATCAGTATAATAAAGCTGAGAATCTTATAACAGCGACCTTTATGACGTTTGAGCTTTTGTATCATAGTATGATATACCCCCCACTTAAGTATGTGCACCTTTGTAGCTTATCTTTTTTGATAAGCACGATAGCACCTGTAGCGTATTAAAATAACCAATTTTTGCATCTATACTCACATTAGTTTATATGTTTTTTGACATTTAGTCAAATTGGAAACGTGTTTATCAGATAGTCCTGCCATGTACATAGCTGCTCGGGAGCCCTGTGCGGGTTGGTACACTGATTCGCTATGCTCGCAGGCCATGGGACGTGTTATCGGTATACCAAGAAAAAATATCTCAAACCGAGTAGGGTATAGGTTTGGGAAGGGCAGTGTGTTCTTAGTATCACGGATTATTCTGTTGTTTGTTATAGCTTTTACACGGTATACTGGTAGATGAACGGTGGCTATAACTAGGATTATCGAAACATGGGGGTTGTAGTATGCTACGTCATCTTCTCTGCAGTTGTTCTGTTCTGTTTTTAGGGTCATTTTTTTCGATGGGATTTGCTTGTTCTCCCGAGCGTTCCTCGTTGATTGATATGCATGGCTCACTCAGTGATAAAATAGCAGCTCTTATACGGCACTTTGTTCGTTACGGTGCCAGTAGTAACGCGGCAGTGGGTAATAGTGTCAATAATTCGGCGAGTGATTCGCAGGAGATTTTGCCTATTGCTACGTTGCCTGCTCTCATGAGTTGGTCAATAGCGCCACGCGCAACAAAACCACAGCATATAGAACTTGGAGAAAGCCCTCGCCGTGACCAGTATGGTGATACTATTTTCTTACAAATACGTGTTTCATCAACACCACCGTACGGTGATATTCCTGCGCCAGAGGCGCATGCGAGTAGTCTTCCTGCAATGCAATGCCCTGCTGAAGCAAATTCACCAAAACTTGTAACGCCACCATCATCTCCCGCTGATACCTCTGATTATTAAACCAAGGTCGCAAGAATATTCTCTTAAACTTTATATTCTGCATGGGCTGGCCTTTAGCTTGAAAGTCTCACAAGATAACCTCATGCATTACCTACTTTTATTGACTGGCGTGTTGCTATCTTTCGATTTTCCATAGCTGAGATCTGGTTTTTGAATCTGGTGTTTGTTATACTCGAGTATAGTATGCTTCTAAGCTCATAATTCTTTGTGGGAGACATTCTATGTGGTATCTTTTACTCTTGCTTCTTATTCCTGTTTTTTTGGTGCTGTGGTTGATTGGTGGTTATAATGGGTTGGTTCGACTGCGAGCGCTCGTTGACGAGGCATGGAGTGGTGTCGATGTCCAGTTGAAACGTCGTTATGATCTTATCCCTAATCTCGTGTCCGTTGTAAAACAGTATGGTGTCCATGAACAGACTGTTCTTGAAAATGTTACAAAGTATCGTTCTGTCGCCATGGGTGCACCATCTCTTGACGAGCGTGGTCGTGCTGAGGGTGAGCTTACAGGGGCACTTAAAACATTATTCGCTGTCGCTGAGCAGTATCCAGACCTTAAGGCAAACAGTCAGTTTATGGCGTTGCAGGAATCGCTTGGCTCACTTGAGCAAGATATTCAGTTCTCACGTCGGTACTACAACGGCGCGGTGCGTGATTATATGACCAGGTTTCGTTCATTCCCAACCAATCTTATAGCATCTTGGTTTGGATTTGGCGATGCACAGTATTTTGAGGTACAAAAGGCTGAAGAGCGTGATGTTCCTCAAGTAAAGTTTTAACAGGTATGAGACTTCTAGCAAGGCTCGTTGTCTGTGGCCTATCGGTAGTATCCTGCCTAGTCGTTGCAGGTGAACGTATCACACTCTGGGACTCTGTTATTACGGTATATCGTGATGCACGGATAACAGTGCACGAAAAATATGTTGTTAACAGCACTGGTGATAACGTGCGGCATGGCATTATGCGTGATATGCCTATACGTTACAAAGGCTTTATGTGGCTTACTGTTAATGCCGAGCTGACTGATGTACATGCAACGTTAGATGGTTATGAGACACCGTTCCGTAAGACCGTTTTGTCAGATGGCAACCTACGTTTTTTTCTTGGTGACCCTACCATAACGCTGGCTCCAGGTATGCACGTTTTCACGTTTACGTATACGAGTACGCTTATGCTCACGCAGGGGGCCTCCTATGACGAGTTGTACTTTAATGTGACTGGCCTTGGATCTATGTTTCCCATCGACCAGGTGAACGCTGTAGTGTACCTGCCACATGACCCAATCATAGCCAATGGCCAGATTGAAGTACACGCCTATACTGGTTTTGCTGACAAGTATGATAATGCCTGTAGTATAACGCCAGTTGATCCTTATACGGTGCGATTTGCTACGACGCGACCATTTCAGTTGCATGAGGGTTTGGCGGTATCGGTCAGTTGGCCGCTGGGCGTTATTACGCATTCTGCTATGTACTGGAACTACGTGCGCAGCAATATGCATCTGATATTGTTATTGGTCTCATTACTGGCTAGTTTACTGCTCTATATCTATGCTTTTATGAAGCTCAGAAGAGGCGTCATTCGGCATCCTATTGTGCCATTATTTTATCCTCCAAAGGATCTCTCTCCAGGAACGTTGCGCTATTGCCTGAAGAAGGGCGTTGCAGATACGACATGTTTTGCTGCTGATGTTCTTGACCTTGCCGTTAAAGGTTTTTTAACACTTACAAATACAAGCGGTTCAGCTTTAGAAAGTCTTAAAAAAAATAAACAGCCGCCGCGATCACCGACGGCATTTGAGCAGGCCCTGATGCACAGCCTTTTTGGCGATAACCGTGAAGTATGCTCGCTTCGTGATCAAGCACAAGATTTTATGACTGGTGCTTATATGAGATTAACGAGTTCTTATGCTACATCGATCGACAGTGATTATGTTCCCTCAATTGCTGGCTATATAGGTACTGGTGTTGGTATAACGCTGGCGGCAGTGTTAGGGCTTTTTTATTTCTTTCCCTATGTTCTGGGTGGTGCTCTTGATGTGTGGGTACTAGGCCTCCTGGCGGTACATATTCTTATGCATGTGTTGGCTTACGTACTGTTACCGACCTATACGCAAAAAGGGCAAAATCTCTACGAGATGATAGCTGGTTTCAACATGTTTCTTGCAACGACTGATTCACAGCGCATTAAGATGTTTGGGGTGCCTCCCCTGAAAACAGTTGGCCTCTATGAACAATATTTACCTTATGCAGTTGCTTTTGGTGTTGAAAAGGCTTGGACGCAACAATTCGCATCGCTGTTCGCTCAGCTTGAAAGAGAAGGGAAGCCCTATCAGCCTGTGTGGTTCCATGGCCCTGGATGGTTTATCGGTATGCCATTGAGCAGGTCTCTGGCTAGCTCTTTGCAGGCGCCAATGATTCATACTGTGGGGTCGCTGTCGAGCACTGGTCGTGGCGGTGGTGGTTCTCCTGGTGGAGGCCGTGGTGGCGGTGGTGTTGGTGGTTGGTAATACTCAGGTGCCGAACGTATGCAGTTGCCAAAACATATGATGCCCATATTTACTACGTGGGAGTTATATAAAACTCCAGTCTGCCTGAGACTTGAAGGGAACGTTCCATTGAACGGCTCAACTATAGTTGACGATTACCGACTACTACGCAGTAGTAAAACGCTTGATGCTCTCAAAGCCGGTGGCGCCATTACGATAGTGTTGACACATATTGGTCGCCCGCAGGGAGTATATACAGAGGCTTTATCGACGATGAATCTCATGCCATGGTTTCGTGACCACGGTTACCAGGTTATGTATGCGGCAACACCTGCTGAGCTTGCCTTGCGTATCAGACAAGCTTCTCCTGGCAGTTTTATACTCTTGGAAAATCTTCGTTTTTTCCCGGGCGAAGTTACGTCATGCAAAGAATTCGCAGCTTCACTTGCGTGCCATGCACGCTACTTCATACAAGATGCTTTTGGGTCGATACATCGTGCTTCTGCGTCAATGGCTGTTGTTCCAGAACTGTTTCCAATATCCCATAGATCCATTGGCTTTTTAGTAGCTGAAGAGTGCAATGCACTTAATCGCGTTCTTGATAGGCCAAAGCGTCCTTTTGTTGTTATTCTTGGTGGTGGCAAAGCTTCTGAGAAGGCAGTCTATATGCAAGATCTATGCCAGATTATTGATACGTTGCTGTTATGCCCCAGAGTAACGAGCGATACTCATGTTCTTACCGTACTTGGCCAATGTATGCAGCAACATGGTGGCACTATGCTGCTGCCGGTTGATCTACTGTATGATAAAGACATCTCACAGCGTATAGTTGGGATTGGTCCTGATACTATGCGGCTCTATAAACAGCATATAGAACATGCTGGAACGATCGTATATAATGGCATGATGGGCTTTCTGCAGAGTCCAGAAACAGTAAGATCAACTGAAGAACTCATTCGAATGATTGCAGCATCACCAGCGTATACCATTCTTGGTGGTGGTGAAACTATTGCCGTTGCACGGCATATGAACTGCTCAATACCAATCAGTTTTTGCTCTACCGGTGGCGGGGCTATGCTTGCCTATGTAAGTCGTTGTGAGTTGCCTGGCCTACAAGCTTTTAGCATCTAGTTGCACTCGATTAAATGTGGTTAAAAAATCGGGCAGAAGCTTAGCAAACTCATGCCATCAACAATATGATCATCGATAACAGTATCTTCTGGATTATTTTTTTCGTAGAGTAAAAGGCCAACATTATCGTGCTTCATATGCCACAAACAATGATTGTTGCGTTCAAAATCAAGCTTTTTTGCTATATATTCAAGAATTTCATGCGTCCCGTGATCTTTATTATTGATGCTATAATGGTTTATGGCCCTAACTTTGTTGTTGAATGGTGCCTGAAGCATGTGCTCACTAAAATTGTCAGGTTCGGTCCAAATTTCCGGTTTTTTATATGACTCAGCAGCGCTAAATCCGGCAATACCGCGCAGGCAATTGAAATCAGGATTATCAACGAAAAATGCTGCTTTGTTGAGGTTGAAGTATGGTTCGCTGCTTAATTCATGGAGTAAAAATTCACTCAAATTATCTCGCCCGTGCATACGTGCTAGAACGCGAGGAAGTTTACTGAGGCGATTGACTATACGATGTCGGCGGTCGAGCATTTCGTGGTTCATATGGTCTCCTTTTTCCTGTGTACCAATCCTAACTCTCTTTACACAACAATACTCTTTCTTAAATTCAACATCAATACTCATCACCATAAATTGAGTAGTTTGTAGTCTAGAAGCGGCTATTTCGATGGAGTTTTTGACTTTTTCTGCTCCATTTTTGTAGATTGTCAATAGGCATACGTTTCTATTATTAGTCGAAGGCTCAAAAGTAGAATGTTAGACCTGCAGCAAGGCAGCGTTGCGCGTAGTGCGTACAAAGAACTACCAGTAGATTTAAAATTCTTAATGTGCCTTATAGTGCTCTTTTTGTGAGGATTGTCATGAGAAATTGTTGTAGGTTTTTGGTAGTACTCTACGGCGCAATTTTTTTTGTGCGTAGCTATGGTGGTGGACTTGGACTTCTTGACTTTGACAAGACCATGGATAATGGTTTTTATATCCGGCAACAGGTTGAGGCTTCCGTGGCAGGCAAGAAGTTTTATGAGCGGTATATGCAGTTTATTGCCGACGCATTGCCCAGATCTAGCACCCCCTTCATTCCAAAGATAATCCATCAAATATGGCTAGGTAGCAAGCTGCCAAAAAGATTCAAAAAATTAACCAGGACGTGGCGCATTAATCATCCCGATTGGCTTTATGTTTTGTGGACTGATAAAGAAGCTGCGACCTTTGATTTTACCCACAAAAATTTATACCATGCGACAAAGAATTATGGTGCCAAGTCAGATATTTTTCGATACGAAATTTTGTACCGTATAGGAGGCCTTTATGTTGACACAGATTTTGAGTGTATGAAGCCATTTGACGAGCTTCACCATTATCTTGATTTTTATGCCGGGTGTGCTCATATCGAACAGACCAAAGATCAATTTGGCATGTTTAATGGACTCATAGCTTGCAGTCCTCGTCACCCTATTATAGAACAGTGCATGAAAGATCTTGCCAACGCAGCTATCAATCCGCCAAAATTAGCAATACCGAGTAATACTGGCCCATCGTTTTTGACAAGAGCATTTTTGCAGGTTCCTATCGAGAAGCTTACAAGGAGCCTTATTTTGCCAGCACGTTATGTGTATCCTGTACCGCAATCAGTAGCGCATGAAATGCGTATGGCAGAAAGTTCTACTCGTCCTTCGCGAAAGGTTCTTAAGGCTGAGTATGTCAAAAAAGAAACATACACGATCCATTATTCCGCTATGTCTTGGCTTACATGATGTGTTGATGCGGTCGAGGTTTAAAGGATTTGCCGTATGTGCGTAGTGAGTAAAGAGAGCTATGAGACTTAAAATTTTATGTGCCTTATTACGATATTTTTGTGAGAACTATTATGAAAAACTTTTGTAGGGCTTTTATAGTATTCTACGGTACAGGTTTTTTTGTGAATGGCTTTGGTGGTGGACTTGGTCTTATTGACTTTGACAAAGCCATGGATAATGGTTTTTATATCCGGCAGCAGGTTGCAACTACCGCAGCTGGCAAGAGGTTTCGTGAACGATATACGCAGTTTATTGCTGATGCATTGCCAAGATCTAGCAACACCTTAATTCCAAAGATAATCCATCAAATATGGCTTGGCAGCAAGTTGCCAAAAAAATTCAAAAAATTAACCAAGACGTGGCGAATTAATCATCCCGATTGGCTTTATGTTTTGTGGACTGATAAAGAAGCTGCAACATTTGATTTTATTCACAAAAATTTATACCATGCAACAACCAACTATGGTGCCAAGTCTGATATTTTTCGATACGAAATTTTGTACCGTATGGGAGGTCTCTATGTCGACACAGATTTTGAGTGCATGAAGCCATTTGATGAGCTTCACCATTATCTTGATTTTTATGCCGGGTGTGTTCATATCGAGCAGACCAAAGATCAATTTGATATGATTAATGCACTTATAGCTTGTAGTCCTCGGCACCCCGTTATAGAACAGTGCATGAATGATCTTGCTCATGCAGCTATCAATCCGCCAAAATCAGCAATACCAAATAATACTGGTCCGTCTCTTTTGACAAGAGCATTTTTGCAGGTTCCTATCGAGAAGCTTGCAAGGAGCCTTATTTTGCCAGCGCGTTATGTGTATCCTATACCAGAATCAGAAGCTCACGAAGCGCGGATGGCAAAAAGTTCTACTCGTCCTTCGCGAAAGGTTCTTAAGGCTGAGTATGTCAAAAAAGAAACATACGCGATTCATTATTCCGCTATGTCGTGGCTCAACCCAGGATTTACGCAATTTTATGAAAAACTTCATTGAATCGATTAAATAAATGACAATAGAATTCATGATTTACGATCTGATACGACATTGCGTAGGCAGCATGCATGCTAGCATTTATTACTTGGCTAGCTTATAAAAATACTGCAAACAGCATAGGCCGTTGTTGCTGTGATCAAGTGAGGACTTATGCAGGTATTTTTTATAAAGCGCCAATTGTTCTTAATGCATAAGTAGGAAAGATTATAGTTTACGAGGAGTTGCCATGCATTTTTTGCCTGTTGTGTATATTACGTCAGTCCTGTGTATGCTGTGTCGACACCCTGTAATGAGTGGCGTTGGTACACGCATTTCATTCGAAGAGGCATTTGGAAAGAATAAAGTTTTTGTTGAGTCAACTTTTTTGCGGGGAGCTCGATTGCTTTACGAGAATTATTATCGCACTACAATACCAATACGAGAAGAACCGCTTATACCAAAAATAATTCATCAAATCTGGCTTGGTAGTGAGTTGCCAGACCGCTATAAGAGGCTCTGCGAAACATGGAAAGCTAAGCATCCAGCATGGCAGCATATTCTATGGACCGATAAAGAGGCTGCCGCACTTACGATGTCGAATCGTTCTTTGTATGAGTCAATGAAAAATTATGGGGCTAAGGCTGATATTCTTCGTTATGAAATATTATATCAGTATGGTGGGTTATATGTTGATACAGATTTTGAATGTCTTAAACCATTCGATCAGTTACACCACAGGTTTGATTTTTTTTGTGGTTTGTCATACATTCAAAAAGGCTTAATTGAAGGACTCAACGGACTTATTGCCGCTGCCCCCCATCATCCCGTTATGCAGCATTGTTTGAAATTCCTGAAAAAAGCAGCTGTTGTGCATGGATGGGATGCGATTGTAGATACTACTGGTCCAAGAATGCTTATGAGGGCCATTCTAAAAACCAGCCTACGAAAACTGACCATGGGCACCATCTTGCCAGGGCTCTTTTTTTACCCTCTGTCTTTTGAAGATCGCCACAAGGATTTTTCCTATATTAAAAAGACTATTACACCAGAAACATTTGCTATCCATTATTGGGATACTTCTTGGACATAGTCGATAAATCTCTTATTTTAAGAGGTTATTGCAATAAAAGCATGCATGCTGCATGGTTGGGATGCTCTTAGCTTGAGCGTCTAATTTTTATGCGATATGGAGTTTTCATGTTAATCGGACGTTCTCTTGTGTCTGTAGCGTGCTTGATGTTGTGCTGTACTGCTTGCGAGGTTATTTCGCATGGTCGCAGGTGTAGCTACAGGTTTCTTTGGGTAGGCGCACATCCAGATGATGAGTTTTATGCGGCAGCTGCCTTGGCAGCTCGTTACGGACTTACTGGCAAGGCAGCGTGTCATTTTGTTATAGTGACACGAGGTGAAGCTGGCTTTAACGGGATGAACTGGTACCTTGGCGCTAAGCTCGGTGAAGTCCGTACTCTTGAGGCTCGCGCATGCGCAGAAAGAGTTGGTGCGACAGTTGAATTTCTTGACTTTATCAACGGTCCTCAAACACTTTTTTTGCCGCAACTTGTCTCGTGGGATAGAATTTCTTTGGTGAGTAAGCTGGTCAATATTCTGTGTGAATTACGACCGCATGTTGTGCTTACGCATGGCAATAGAGGTGAGTATGGCCATAGCGAGCATATTGTCACGTCAGAAGCTGTTAGCCAGGCTATTGCGCTTGCAGCAAAAAATGCAACTGATGAGGTTTCGCGTGGATGGAATACGCCAAAATTCTACCGACTTTCTCATCAGCAAGATACAGATCCAGTAACGTTGAAGATTAAACA
Organism: uncultured bacterium; assembly: GCA_963715605.1. Classification (GTDB taxonomy): domain Bacteria; phylum Babelota; class Babeliae; order Babelales; family Vermiphilaceae; genus JAKASV01. The sequence goes on from OY970257.1 coordinate 237,889, forward strand.
TACTCAATATTCAGCAGAACTTAACGATACCTACTATGCTATTGCAGAAAAAGCCTTGGCTGAACATAAGTCGCAGGGGTCTATAAAGCCACGTCGTAGTTCAAAATTGAGTCTCATAATGTTGTATGGAAAGTCGCCGAGTGAGAGCAAACGGCATGAGCTGAGAATTTTTGATGCTATAGCGTAAATTTTTACTATGGCCTACTCATATAACACACTATATCGAAAGCTTCTATAAAATTAATGTGTGTATTGATCGTGCGGACACGGTAGCAGTGCAGGAGTTGCAAGCTATAGTGTGCAGCATTATTATGGCAGAGTCTTTGACTTTTTCTGCCCGATTTTTGTAGATTGTCAATAGGCATAGATTGTCGTAGCGTAGTCTTGAAGTTATCATATAAAACGTCTCAATAATGGTAAGAGAAGCTGTGAAGAAAATAATAGTTTGTTGCTGCATGGCAAGCTTGTTGTGCAGTAGATGCTTATATTCTCGTTCTTCGCATAGACCTTTAGATTCCTATATGCCGTCAATAGCGACATGTTGGCAAGATGATCCTACCCATACGAATGCACTACGGAGTCCCTATCTTGATGCATACCCTTTTTTTGAGATTTTTGACTATGACTATCTGAAGCGTCATGCATTACCGGTAACTGCTATACCATACCGGTATGATCAGACTCGATCTGTTGCTGGTAAAGATCTTATTGCCCATATCGAGCAGCTTGTCAAAGAAGTACGAGCTAAGAAGAGTGTCTACACACATTTTGCTATTCTACGTGATCGGAATTTTAATAGAGCTTTACAGTCAGGGCTTTTGATAGTGCAAGATAAAGAATACCCTTTTGTGGTGAAGCTTTTTATGGAAAAGCCAGGTATGTTTGTGAGGCCTTTAGAGAAAGGGTTTGAACCGATCTTTTTTTACTTTATGGGCGGCGGTATTAATCGCCATCTAAGCGGCTTTACGAGAATCAAGAATGCCGAAGATTTCATGGAAAAGATTAAGCATAATCCATACTGGGCATCTCGTGTTGATGTTCCTCGAAAGTGGTTTTTTATACCAGCTGGAACCCGCTGGATAACTATTTCTGGTTCTAACATTGGATCGTATAAACATATAAAAAAAGATATACCATCATGTTACTGTGTCGTTGCCGACAAAGTAGATCTTGAACGTACGATGACGCTGCTGAACCCAGAGGACCGCATAGAGTCATTAGCATTATGCAATTTTGCAAAATTCTCCATTGATCCTCATATTGACAACTTTGCTATTGAACGGCATACAAAAAAGATAGTACTTGTTGATACCGAGCATTTTCCAAGTATGGTTGGGTTCAAAAAAACTATTCATACATCATATCGAAGCCAAACTGCCTGGTATGTTGATCTTGCCTCAAAAGGTGCTTCTGATGTTTTTTTGCGTGACAAGCGTCGTTGGCACTAATACACCCATTGAAAAAATCTATTCCAACGCATTCTGCGCCAAATATCAATTGGATGTTTGAGCAAATCGATGATGCATGACCACTCGCGACTATCAAGGGACCAAATTCTGAACTTAATTTTTCCATGAATATGCTTGCTGTCAAGAGGTCCCCAGCGGCGTGAGTCGTCGCTCCCAAGCCGATTGTCACCCATAAGCCAGTAGTGATGGTCATCAAGTTCTATATGGAAGACATCGGTGCCGTTCCAGGTGCTGTTACCCATGCGTTGTTGTGGGTACCCATCATGAGGCAATGGCGTAGATGGCCATGACAGAATTGGTTTATTGTCATTATCAGGATAAATCCTGTTTTCATGCATGCGATAAAATGGCTGCTCGCTGAGCGGTTTGCTGGGATCATACGATTCACGAGTTATAAGATTGCTGCCAATCTTATTGTATAACTCAACGTAGTGCTGGTCGGTGAGCTCTTGGCGAGGATCAAGTTTTTGAATCTCTTTTTTCACGGCTTCCTTGAAGGCGTCGATATCCTGCTTAAAGACGAGCATAATAGGGTACTTGTTGATATATGGCTCGTCTAATTTTTTGCCGTTGATGTATACGACGGGTTTCCCATCTTCTATTTTGCCATCAATAAAATCGCCAGGCTGGCCGATAACGCGCTTGGTCCAATTAGCTGGACCCCAAAAATATTCTTCAAAGATGCGTATTAAAGGATTGCTAGAGTATGCATATAAAGGGTCGTTGAAAGAGATTATTTCGCCACGTTTTGGCTTGATAAAAACGGGTGTCAATTTATCGGCAAAAAATCTATCACCAACAAGCATCGTTGTCTCCATCGATGGTGTTGGTACTTGATACAAACCAAACCCAAACGTTCGTATAAGCACAACAAGGCCCAATAAGCCAACAAATTCACGTTTACTATCGGCCCTTATCCAACGATACAATCGTGCAATCATGTGATTCCCTTATGTCTTGATAGCCCGCATACTCTTCTATACTAAGATTCAGTACATAATACAGGTGGTCATACGCCACAGTATATACTAACTGTACCAAAGAAAAGCACTTTTCTCAATCACTGTTTCTGTCGTGACGTCCTGCAAGGCTCGCCCTTCCAAGTAAGTTCATAGAGAAATGATTGAAGTTACTTGCAAGTACAGCTAAGGCTATGCCTTAGTAAGAAGCTTAGGGCGAACTGGTCCCTGGATCGTGACAGCTATTGCACTACGGGCCAGTATGCATCTATCATTCAATTCCTCGGTCGGCCCTGCAAGGCAGGTCTATCAATGCATGCCTCGCCTCGTGATAAACAAATTTTCGGCACTGATACCATACATGATTATGCAGCTTTATAGCACGCATGGATATACTTCATAAAGCCAAGTATGCTATGCTCTGGTGTGACCGGCTTATTGCATGAGTCCATATAGACCATGCAGGGTTTTTGTCCTGGAGTCTTGACAATCGATACGAGTACCCAATGGTTGCCAGTGTTATAGACAAAATGTGCCCTGTGTGCAGCACCATATTTTACGTTGCACAAGATTTCTTTAAGGGCTTTCTTGCCTATGTGTGGGTGTTGTACGTTAGTATGCTTGGATGCGCTAAGAAATATATAACCATTGGGTGTGTGATCGAAAATGGCCATCTCATCTGAAAAGCCAGGTATAGTACGTGCAAGTGCTGCAACTTGCTCATTGTTTGTTGAGCCTTTTCCTGTGAATCGTTTATTGTAAGCGCACGAACATGCGAATACGGTCTTAGGCGAGATGCCATGAGTGGTATGAGCATTGGCTATAGCGACAGCATTTTCGACAACGCTGTGACCGCAGGCGTTGCCCGTGCCAGAAAGGATATGCATAATGGTACAGTCTGAAAATTGTATGCATGTTTGCGATATTGGCAATGTGCACGATGACGTAGATTTTCTCCCAAGACATATGCAAGGGATGGCTAAGAGTACGTACAATAACACTATGCGATATGTTCGTACATACAGCATCGGGATACCTCCATCATTATGATTGTTAAGAACATGGTTAAAGCATGTTTAAATAATATTATATAGAAAAGTATAAATACTTTTTATTGAGAGTCAATTGCTGCTGCATAATCTTATACTGTTCTGCATTGTCATGAAGGTACAGCTTCAGACGATGTTGTCAAGAGAGGTATGATTATTCGTTGACTTTTTTACCGACGTATTACTAGTATTTTAACACAGAATAGTTGACAGTTTTCTGGCTTTAAGAAAGGGGTTTGTATATGGTTAACCGAAACTTAATACGTATGTTTTGTGCTGGCATTGCCTGCATCACAGTGTTCGGCTGCCGCGCGGATCGATATTTGTTATTTGGTTCAACTGGGTGGATAGGCGGTTTAGTGACGAAACTCTTGGAGGAACGCGGTGACACTGTTATACCAGCACAGTCATTGTTGGAGAACCGTAATGATGTAGAGCGAGAAATTGACAGTGTGCGACCTGACCGCGTCATAAGTGCTGCTGGTTTGACGGGAGTTCCCAATGTTGATTGGTGTGAGAGTCACCAACAAGAGACTATTCGTGTCAATGTCGTTGGTGCCTTAACGCTTGCTGATGTTTGCTTTGTTCGTGGTATTCATATGACAAATTTTGGTTCTGGCTGCATCTATGAATATGACAAAGACCATCCATTGGGAAGTGGTAAGGGTTTCACGGAAAAAGATAAGCCAAATTTCGATGGGTCTTTTTATTCGAAAACGAAGGGGATGCTCGATCTTTTATTGCAGGCCTATCCAAATGTTTTGAACCTTCGTTTGAGAATGCCAATTTCTGATGATCTGCACCAGAAAAATTTTGTCACGAAAATCTCGCGCTACAAAAAAGTTGTTAATATTCCAAATTCTATGTCGGTGTTAACTGACCTATTGCCTGTTGCTATCGATATGTCCAAAAGAAAATTAACCGGTGCCTATAATTTCGTCAACCCTGGTGTTATCTCTCATAACCAGATTCTTGATCTTTACAAAAAGTACCTGAATCCATCGTTCAAGTATGAAAATTTTACGATAGAAGAACAAGATAAGATACTTGTATCACGCCGTTCTAATAATGAGCTTGATACAACGAAATTATTGCGCGAGTATCCGCATGTTCCTCATATACAAGACTCCATTGTTGCTGTCTTTAAACGTATGGTAGCAGCTGGTGTGAAGCCTCATTAATATACAGTGATGTACATGTAGTACCATGAGATTGCCGTTAACAGATATAGCCTATACGAGATTGTATCTGTTAACGGTTTATGTTGTATGAGCTTTATAGCGCTTAGCGAGAGTGTGTCATAGGATAGTTATCATGATGAAACGATATGTATTCATGACAGTGTCTATGATTGCTGTCTCTTGGTTGGTCTGGCCTGTTGACCGTGGCTGCGCTCAAGGTTGCCCGCAGACTTGTCCTGCTTGCCCGCCAGGACCGCAGGGGCCTCGCGGTTATCCAGGTTCTAATGGGCAATCGGGACCAACAGGTCCAATTGGGCCGACTGGACCGTATGGTGGTCCACCAGGGCCGATTGGTCCAACAGGTCCCAAAGGCGATACTGGGGATATAGGTCTTACAGGCGATACAGGTGCTGTTGGTCCAACTGGGGATACAGGACGGATCGGGCCTACGGGGCCCTATGGTGGCCCGCCTGGGCCAAGCGGTCCAACGGGGCCTACTGGTTCAACCGGGCCTGCTGGTGCTACTGGAAGTACCGGTGCTGCCGGCGCAACCGGTGCAACTGGGCAAGCTGCTACCGGTGTGTATGCCCTTTTCTTCAGTACGAAGAACCAATCTGTCGCTAATTATCCGGTAAAATTTGACGTCCCTTTAACCAGTACCGCAACGAATGGATGTTACCCAATAAACGGTATAACGCTGTTGCCGACAGATTATACCAAAATAATTGTTGCGCAGACTGGTTACTACCGTGTCTCCTTCATAGCGCGTCCAACGTTTATCGCAGAGAATTTTACGGGAGTGCAAGCGGCCTTTGGTATGTACTTACGGAAACAATTTAGCAATAGTGCTTTCGTCATAGTACCAGGCAGCCAATCAGAGATCTTAACTGATCAAATTTACTATGATGCAGTCGGAGAACTTACAGGGCAGGCGATTGTATATCTTGAAGCCTATGGTAGTACGATCAATCCAGCAGCATTTTTGCAACTTTATGCTTATGCTGATGCCAACAGTGATGTTGCCCTCTATCCTTTGCCTCCATCTTCGATCGTGCCACAATTAAAGGTTATCCCCAACGTTACACTTATTATTGAGCTGATTGGTTTTACTGGGCCTTGTTATCCTTTTGTAGCATGAGCAATGGTTATTGCGATGGTGATAAGAATTTGTTGTTGGGCTATGCAATTTGCAAGGTGTTATTCATGAGAGAGTATATTGAAACTGGGAGAGCGCATGAAAAGATGTAAGATGAGTATACACATAATGTTTAGTAGGCTGGTATATGCAAGCATGCTACTCTCTTGTTGGTGTGGTATGTGCAGCGAGCAGTTCAATGCGACTATGCGACAGTACGCATTAGCCAGCGAGTGTTTGGATGGTATGGCTCGACGCAGCGGCGCCGAGAAGCACCATGCATGCCCATATGGCTCCAACTGTCGTAACAGTTCGTGCCCATGCTGTAGACGTGGTAAGACGGGGCCAACTGGAAAAGCTGGAGCTACGGGCCCAACGGGGCCATGTTGTACAAAGGGTACTGATCCAACAGGGCCGACAGGAGCAACAGGTGCCAAGGGCGCTACAGGAGCCACAGGTGCCAAGGGCGCTACTGGAGCCAAAGGAAACAAGGGTGACCCAGGAGCAATAGGCGCTACAGGTTATACAGGCGCCACTGGCGACACGGGGCCAACAGGGCCATGTTGCACAGGTGATACAGGTGCAACAGGAGCCACAGGCTATACAGGTGCCACTGGAGCTACTGGCTATACAGGCGCTACTGGTGCAACAGGAGATACCGGCGCCACAGGTATGACAGGGCCAACGGGGGTCACAGGTTATACTGGTGCAACAGGAGCCACAGGTTATACAGGCGCTACTGGAGCTACTGGTGACACTGGTCCAACGGGCGCTACTGGTGCAACAGGAGATACCGGTGCCACAGGCGTGACAGGGCCAACGGGGGTCACAGGCTATACTGGTGCAACAGGAGCTACAGGTTATACAGGCGCTACTGGAGCTACTGGTGACACTGGCCCAACGGGCGCCACAGGCAATACAGGAGCTACTGGTGCAACGGGCTATACTGGTCCAACAGGTGCTACGGGAGCAACGGGCTATACTGGTGCGACAGGAGATACCGGTGCCACAGGCGTGACTGGCCCAACGGGAGCAACGGGCTATACTGGACCAACGGGCGCGACAGGTTATACCGGCGCTACTGGAGCCACAGGTTATACAGGCGCAACGGGCTATACTGGACCAACGGGCGCGACGGGTTATACGGGTGCTACTGGTGCAACGGGTTATACTGGTCCAACAGGTGATACAGGTGCCACTGGCTATACAGGTGCCACTGGAGTTACTGGTGACACTGGTCCAACAGGTGCTACGGGAGCAACGGGCTATACTGGACCAACGGGCGCGACAGGTTATACCGGCGCTACTGGAGCCACCGGCTCAACAGGAGCCACAGGTTATACAGGCGCTACTGGAGCTACTGGTGACACTGGCCCAACGGGCGCCACAGGCAATACAGGAGCTACTGGTGCAACGGGCTATACTGGTCCAACAGGTGATACAGGTGCCACTGGCTATACAGGTGCCACTGGAGTTACTGGTGACACTGGTCCAACAGGTGCTACGGGAGCAACGGGCTATACTGGACCAACGGGCGCGACAGGTTATACCGGCGCTACTGGAGCCACCGGCTCAACAGGAGCCACAGGTTATACAGGCGCAACGGGCTATACTGGACCAACGGGCGCGACGGGTTATACGGGTGCTACTGGTGCAACGGGTTATACTGGTCCAACAGGTGATACAGGTGCCACTGGCTATACAGGTGCCACTGGAGTTACTGGTGACACTGGTCCAACAGGTGCTACGGGAGCAACGGGCTATACTGGACCAACGGGCGCGACAGGTTATACCGGCGCTACTGGAGCCACCGGCTCAACAGGAGCCACAGGTTATACAGGCGCAACGGGCTATACTGGACCAACGGGCGCGACGGGTTATACGGGTGCTACTGGTGCAACGGGTTATACTGGTCCAACAGGTGCTACGGGTGCTACTGGATATACAGGCGCCACAGGCGACACGGGGCCAACAGGGCCATGTTGCACAGGTGACACAGGACCAACAGGACCGACAGGTGATACAGGTGCTACTGGAGACACTGGTTCAACAGGCGCTATGGGGGCTACAGGGCCGACAGGAACTTGCTGTACGTGTCAAACGTATCTATCAAGCGGTTCGGATGCCGATTACAACCTTACTAGTCCAGGCACCTATGTCCTTTGCAGCGATTGTAATAGCGTCACGATCGGTAAAAGTAACATTACCCTTTATTTGGGTGGTCACACAATAATAGATGGTGTTATAATGGAAACTGGAGCGGGCACTGGTCTAACAGCGATTACGGTGAGCGGTGGTACTATTGGTACTACGGTTGTAGCAACACCTGCAGGTCAAAACGGTATCCATGCATTTGGTTGCACGAATTGCACCATACAAGATTTAACAATACAAAACATGAACAATGGCGTATATCTTAATAATTGTTTGTCCACGAATCTCACAAATATTACGGTCAGTGGGAGCAGTAGTGATAACTTTTCTTTAAATAATAATTGTGCATTTATTCAAATGAATAACCTTCAATCAATCGGTGGCTCGGAGAATGGTCTTTCCATTCTTAGCGGTTCAAACAATAATATAGCAAATAATGTGACAGTAACGTTCAGCCAAAATCTTACTAACGGTATCTTGATTGATGGTGATTCTTTAAGCAATATCATTAACGGCGCAACAGTGTATACAAGCAGTGCTGGCATAAGCATTGGATCTTCCAATACTGATGATAGCGAAGGAAACATAATTAGTAATGGCCAAGTTATTTGTATGGGATCTGGTGAAACAGGGATCTGGGTCCTATCTAATAATAACAGCAATAATATGAGGACACCGAATTTTGTTAATAATATGCTTATCACAAACTGTGGTAGTGAGTCCGCATTGGTACCCCCTGGGAATAGCAGTAATATACTAACGAATAATAATCTTTTTTATCCTCCATTGCCGGCACCATAATAAGGGTCTATTTTTATACTTAATTTTTCGAGGGGCTGTATCCATGCAGCCCCTTATGTTTGTGGTGCACGCATATACACATATAATGTGGTATCTCTAGCATCATTCTTTTGTTGCGGCGGCTCCTGATTGTTGTTGCCCTGCCCATCGGGTAATCGCTTCAATAATGACAGATTGGTTCGCCAAGACATTAAACTCCATGAGATTCACAAGATCCTCTGAAGCCGATTGTTGATAACGGAAATTGAATGTGTCGTATGTGTTGGCGAGTTCCCCTGTTGGCTTTCTAAGTTCCATTGGCACGAGTTTGCGTGCCAGACGCGCTATGTCATCGGTGCCATGCTTTAACGTATCCAAACGAGTATTCTCTTTTACTAATGGCATGTAGAGTACAGTCGGTGTTCCAGGCTGCCCCCAAAAAGCTGTTATTGCTTGCTGTTTTAAGCGTTCGCCATATGCTTTTTTCACATCCGCTGGATAGGAGCTGTCAGGAATTTCTTGAGGGAATGCGCATCCATGTTTGCGTGCATAGGCTGCCGCACCAAAAAGGGCGGCGGCCTCGCGGCCAGGCTTATCGCTCGAGGCATCAACAAAGATAATAATATCCGGTGTTCTGCGGCCTCTTTCGCCGCTGACCGGAGGTGATGGCAGATTATTTGCTAGTCCAGCGTCTGCGAGTGCCATAAATTCTCCGGTATAGTCTGTATTGTTCATGCCTTGCATAAAATTATTGACTATGCCCCCATTACAAGGACGACCACCAAGGGTAAAGTTGAGTAGTGGATCAGTGACGCTTCCTAGTCGTTCTTTATAGGGTACACCGGTTAGGATATGATTAAATGTTGCTGAGAACGCTGATCCAAAGATGCCCATAAGAAAACCGAGTGATTGTTCAACGGCGTGATCCGTCGATACACCCTCAAAGAAACGTCGGCCGAATGCCCATGAAGGGACAAAGCAACCAGCCTTGCTGTTGAGTTGTAAACAGCCTATCTCAAAAGGGGTACATTCATACCAATGGTCTGCTTGTTCTCGCTTATTGAGGGATATTGCTGTATATATTGGCAGTGGGTAGGAGCCACTGAGTACTGGTGTTCTTTGTTCTGAAAGTCTGTGATAAAGTTTGTAAAAAGGCTCGCCATCTACCGGTTTATACATACCTGGTTTCACTGGTGGCAATATATCATCAGCAAGATATTTACCGTAGATATCTATAGCACCCCAAGGTTGGTTGCTGATATCGCTTTTTGCGATTCCGGCGCAGAGAAGGCTCTGTATATTGCTTGGTTTTGGTACTGGTAACCCAAATGGCGCTGTTTGTTGTTGCGCTAGCCGCTGCTGCGTTGCCCGTATGCAATCTTGCAGTGATTGGCCGCTTGCGAACCATGAGCCTACCGCCCATGTTGATCCTGATAGTGTTGCGATAGAGGTTATGGTATCTAAAAGTTCTGCTTGCTCAAGTCCTGATAGAAAACCAAAGGTGGTTAGCATGGCTCGTATGCCACCACCGCTCGCAACAACGACAATATTTGGCACATAAGTACCATCATATGGTTGTTGCGCTTGATGGCATATCTTTGCAACTGTCGGCTTAACCTTCATTTCTTGCCTTGTTACACGTGCTTGTACTTCGCTTGGGTCGAGCTCGTTGCTGACTCGTACATGTGCTACTTGCCCTGTCTCAGGAAGAGAATCTGCCTGTTTTTTGAAGGCATTTGTATAAAAATCGCATGCGGCAATGCCTTGTTGTAACGGTGTTGGTAGATTACTCGTAATGTTTCTGCTGAGCCATGAAGCACTTTTGAGTGTTGGTAGCATCATGAGGGCTTCATCTACAGTGGCACTGTTGATGGCGTCCTCACTATGCAACTGCTTATTGATTGCTTTGGCGAGTTTATTAGAGATTGGTTCGGAGTGCCATTCAGTGTTGCCTTGCATGCCGAATGGATCGGATGCTAACGTGAAACTTACGATACTATTCTTGCTGTCTCCACTTTTTTGACTGATAACCGTTGGATTATTAATTGCAATCATGGGAATGTGCTGTTGGGCTTTTTCCGTATTAAATGGGTATTGACCGCATTGGGGATCTATGGCCAAGTAAGCTATGAGATCTGCATTGATCAAGAAGTTGGCGTCTATTTTCTCGATTGCATCAGCAATATTTTGTATCCAGAGAGCGTTGCTGTCAATCTTAAGGGAACTATCTTTGCAAGGAATATCATTTGGTAAGCATTGCTTATCGATTATTTTCGATTTTATGTTGACCGCCTTTACCATGGGGCTGCCGTGTTGATCGTGGCCTATAACGGGGGCAATTTTTCGCCATGCTCGTGTAATAGATTCAGTATACAAGTTGTAAATGCGGTGAGAGACTTTCTGCGAAGCAAAATCAAGTGGTGTTGCCTTGTAGAGGTTTGTTAGTGTGAATGCATAGGTTGCGACAACTGGATCGATAAGAATCACGGTATGAACAGTATTGTCTGGCATAGCTTTGAGAATTTCTTGGACCGCAATAGCACTTTCTCCATAAGCTACGATGATCGGTGTATGCCCAGTTGCTACGAGGGGAAGTATGTGGTCTTTATAAAATTCCTCTGGCTTTAGTTTCGATGGTTCTGTTGGTATCAATTCACAAAGTATGTTTTGTCCGGTGATGCCAAGACTGTTGCCGATCTTGTTGGGATATGCAGAGCAGTACCGTTCAAGCCTTTTTGCAAGTTCTTTTTCTTTGCACAGTATGCTATATGCCGGTGATGGTACTTGCTGTTCACTGCAGTAGCTACCATATATGGCTATAATGCTGAGTATGACAAATAGTGTTCTATACATATGCGATACGTTCATATTTCCTCCATGTTTCCTAAAAGTGTCTAGGTGTTTACTGTAGGTGATACTCTGGCTGCTGTCCTCTCTACAAGTAGTATATCATCTAATTATATCAATTAGCAATTAAATAAAATAAGAAAAATATTATTATTTTATTTATTAATTTAATCACAAATACTATGGTTCTCAGCGCGTTATCATGCTGTGCGTAGTGCCAATCGCAGTAAACCGGTTATACCACTAGTCACAGCTGGTATGGCATAGGTATCGACTAAGTCACCTGCAATGCAGGTGCAGATTATGGTACCCATACCGAGTGCTAACGGGTTGAGTGTGGCAGCAGCAGGAATGCACCATAAAATACTCTTATAGATGGCAGCAAGAGTGCATCGTGTTAAAAGACTTGAACCGATACTTTTTGCTGTTGCTACAGACAAGTCAGGAAACATGGTTGTCGGTGGTTTTACTTTGAGTGTATCAAGTGCCATATTTTTTAGTGATAAGCAGCATTTTTTAAGCGTCTCTACGATGTGTGTGCCAGTTGCGTCTGTGCCGCTACCACAGTTGTCTTGCGTAGCTATTGTAGCTGGCTTGCCTGTCGTACTGACATGCTCTTGAGCCATGATAGCTGCCATAGCAGCAATTGGCTCCATTGGCTTTATTGCTGGTGAGCATAAGGTTGCCCCTTGTGCTATGAGTGTGGCACTTATAAGGCAGAGTCTTCTGATAGTCATACATAACCTCTCATTGTCGCTTATTTACTACAGTTATAGCATTTTGTTATAACTATTATTAAAATTAATATTTCCCATATGACTTTATTATATAGTTAATGCCATAACAAGTCAAAATTTTTATGCAGTTATATATCTATTAATTATTTAGATTATTGCAATCTGTATTTTTGGTTCAACCCTTCGAGACGCTCGCAAGGCTCGCCCTCAGGGCGAACGGGTCTCCTGGCTATGGCACTTATCTTGTTACGAGTCAACATGTTTATTGCCGTTCAACCCTTCGAGACGCTCGCAGGGCGAACGGGTCTCCTGGCTGTGGCACTTATCTTGTTACGAGTCAACATGTTTATTGCCGTTCGACCCTTCGAGACGCTCGCATGGCGAACGGGTTTCTTCACTGTGACGGTTATAACGAAATGCAACACACTTCTAAAGAGCTGCATGTATTGTAGCGTAAGTAACCTGTTTTTTAATGACGCTATAAAAACCTGTTTGATACACGTATGTTTTTTTTCTCGTTTTTCACGTAAAAACGCCAAAACCCTGTCTTTTTTCACTATGTGTTGTATAGTATAAGTGCGTTCTTAATTATTTGCTGGCACTAAAAATGCCTCTTAGTGGAGTAATAACATCCGTGTACATAACAAGCAAAAAATCAATTATATATTTAAGCTTTTGTCTAGTGTGTAGTAGTTGTTTAACAACTGTTGAAGCGAGCAGCACTCGTCGATGTTTAAAACGCTATATGCAATCGCTCGTGCTTGCCATTCGTGCTCGTGACGAGCTTAATCAAAATTCCGAACATGCAACAAGAAATTTTCTCACCACGTTGTCGTATGTTTCTTTGCAATATATGGTGACGGAAGGAATCTTTTCTGTGATGGGATTTCTTGATACAGAATTTGGCGAAATGCGTTCAGCTGCACGCATAATAGGTGAAATGCACTATCCAGTAAGACGCATTTCATGGGCTCATGCATGTTTGTTCCTTGTTGATAGTGCCTGTAATGCGTATAAAGCGCATATTCGCCTTGTGGAAAATGATCGTGCCATAGAACATAGTTTGCAATCTATCATGCCAATCGCTTCAAGAATATCCGGTGCCTATACTCGTAGACGGTTTGAGGAGTGTATGACGATGACACAAGATGAAGCTCTACGTGCGAGGCTTCAGATGCTTCACGATAGCATTAGACTACGATAAAAGCATGAAGAAGTTTTGGCAACTGACTCTTTTTTGTTTATACTCATACATATTCTGTTGAAATACTCTAGATACAGTCGATAGAAAGGTTTTTTGTGAAAGTTTTTTTAAAAAAAGATGTTGAAAAAATTGGTTTAGCAGGAGAGATAATCAAGGTCAAGGAGGGTTTCGCCCGCAACTTTTTGTTACCACAGGGCTTAGGCGTTGTCGTTGACGTTGGTAACGAAAAGTTTTTTAAGACTCGTGAGCGATCTCTCGAAAATCGCAAAGAGGTTCTTGCTACGCAAACATCTATGCTTGCAGAAAAAATTCAAGGATTATCCGTTTCGCTCAAGAAAAAAATGCATAACGATGGCAAGCTCTATGGTGCCTTGGGTGCTGGAGAAATTGCAGAAAAACTTGCCGAAAAAGGTTTTTCTGTTTCGAAGAGCCAGATTGTCTTTACCAAATCAATAAAGTCTCAAGGGACGTACGACGTTGTTATTAAGCTTTCATCACGTTTGCAGCCAACGGTGAAGGTCACCATCATTCCCGAGTAATACTATAGTGAGGATTTGTTCATGCAATCACAACATCAGCATGATAAGCGTCCCGTTAGGGTACGGCGGGATGCTGTTGCTGTCGATACCATTCTTGGACGCATGCCGCCTGCTCATGAGGAGGCGGAACGTGCTGTTCTTGGTGCTTTACTGCTCTATGAAGCTGGCCTGCAACAAGTAATGGACATATTACTTGAAGATGATTTTTATGTGCTTGCACATAAGAGTATTTATCAAGCGATGTTGGCTATTACTCGTCGTACAGAACGAGTAGATCTGATAACGTTACAAAATGAGCTGGCAAAACGGGAACAGCTTGACAGTGTTGGTGGTCTTTCCTACCTGGTATCACTGCAAGAAGATATACCAGCGCTAGGTCTTATAGAACAGCATGCTCGTATTATAAAAGACAAGGCGGTGTTGCGTGAACTTATTAACTCGGCCACGAGTATTGTTTCAACATGCTACAATCAAGATGACAAAGCGATTGAGGCGGTACTTGATTATGCTGAAAAAACTATTTTTCAGATAGCGCATAAACGTACGCAACAATCGTTTGTACAGTTAGATATATGGCTCAAAAAGACCTTTAAACACCTGTCAGATATTAAGAGTCATAGCAAGGGAATTACCGGTATCCCGTCCGGTTATAAAAAGCTTGACGTTATGACGTCAGGCTTTCAAAAAAGTGATCTTATTGTCTTAGCAGCACGACCGTCAATGGGAAAAACAGCTCTTGCACTGAGTCTTGCTGCGCAGGCATCTACAGTTGGTGCTACTGTTGGTTTCTTTTCATTAGAAATGGCGGCTGAGCAACTGACATTGCGACTTTTGTCCTCTGAATCAGGTATTCCACATCATAATATTCGTAATGCTAGCATAAGTTCCCAAGAATGGATTGAGCTTACAACCGTTGCTGCGCGTCTTGCCGAGCGAAAGCTTTTTATCGATGACACAGCATTATTATCGGTTACCGATCTTCGCGCAAAGGCTCGTAAACTGAAAGCTGAGCATCAGTTAGGGATGCTTGTTATTGATTATCTGCAGCTTATTCATAGTCCCCAAAAACATGAAAATAGGCATCAGGAAGTTTCTGAGATATCAAGATCTCTTAAGGCTCTTGCTAAAGAGCTTAACATTCCGATAATAGCATTATCGCAGTTGTCACGTGCCGTTGATAGTCGTATGGATAAGCGGCCAATTTTATCAGATCTTCGTGAATCTGGTGCGATTGAGCAAGATGCTGATTTGATCATGTTCTTATATCGTGATGTTGTCTATAATCAAGAAACTGAAAATCCATCAGTGGCAGAGCTTATTATCGGCAAACAACGTAATGGTCCTACTGGAACAGTTTATCTCCATTTTGAACGTGATTTAACAAGATTCGATAATCATGAGTATGAATCATCAGGACCTACATGAAGATGCTTGGCATTGATCCTGGTCTTCAGTGTGCTGGGTATGCCATTATGGAACGAACTGCACAGACAATTACAATCCATGATTATGGTGCTCTTCGTCTTTCTCCGAGGCATACTCTCGCCGCGCGTGTTACACAGTTTCACGATTTTTTTGCCGATAAGATTGCTGCTCATCAAGTGACCGATCTGACACTAGAAACACCGTTTTTGGGTAAAAATGCACAAAATTTTTTAAAACTGGGATATCTTCGTGGTATTCTCTATCTACTATCGCAACAGCATAACTTAGTTATACATGAGTATGCCCCACGTGAAGTTAAAGTTGCTGTTACTGGTTTTGGCGGTGCCAGTAAAGAGCAAGTCGCTCGTGTTGTAGGGCAACTTTTTACCAAAGCTATCCAAGCGACGACGTTTGATGTTACTGATGCATTAGCGATCACGCTGTGTGGCTTATGGCATACTAAGCCAGCGCGATAGTGAAGAAACCCGTTCGCCCTGTCCGGCTATCGCAGCGTATTCACAAAGCAGGAGTTAGCGTGCATAGCTGCTTTGGTGGAGTCGGCAGAGCGAGCAAAGCGTGTGCATTAACCAACCCGTTCGCACTGAGGGCGAGCTTTGCGAGCGTCTCACTCGATAAGTTC
Organism: uncultured bacterium; assembly: GCA_963715605.1. Classification (GTDB taxonomy): domain Bacteria; phylum Babelota; class Babeliae; order Babelales; family Vermiphilaceae; genus JAKASV01. The sequence goes on from OY970257.1 coordinate 254,008, forward strand.
ATAGCATACTACCATGCCGTTCGCCCTGAGGGCGAGCTTTGCGAGCGTCTCGAAGGGTTGAACGGCAATAAACATGTTGACTCGTAACAAGATAAGTGCCACAGCCAGGAGACCCGTTCGCCCTGAGGGCGAGCCTTGCGAGCGTCACGAAGGGTTGGACGGCGTTAGGCATAAGGGGCATTTAGTCTTAGTTGCTTTTTTGCACAGTTTTTGCCTATTCATATAACTTCTTCTTGCTATCTATGGGCTGCTATAGTAAAACTCTTGTATAGAACTGTACCTATATTTTCACCGGCAAAGGTCGAGGAGCATATGATGAAGACGCTACATATCACAGCAACTATTTCATGTATCACTTTTGTCGGTAGCATGATGACGACTATGTTGCAGCATGCTTGGCAATACTGGTGTTATAGGCATCGTAATGCTTAATGCTTTGCGCACTAGTTTCGTAACTCTCTTTATTGTTACCTAATTATTATTTCCATATCCATGGTTACTGTATCTTGTTTGGAGCACGCTATGATGCAAGCAGGTCTTCTTATATTTATGCTTTATTGCAGTTTCAGTTATACTTCCGAAGCTATTAAGAGTAGCATTCATGCACCAATTTCACGTATTATAACGATAGTGCCACATAAAACTTCCTATGTTGCTGGTGTTTCAAATCAGTGTGGGCTTTGTCATGCTAAACTTCTTGCCGGCCAGGATTATGTTTTTTGGCCTACGCCAACTGGCTTGCATGCCCATGCCAGCTGCTATAAAGTTATTTGGCCATCGTACAATCCAATTAGAAATTACTTATGGAAAACAGTTGTGCTTACCTATAAACGGTCAGTACCTACATACTACGTTACGCAATTTTTTGATGCTGGACGCATCCATACTTCCATGGCACTTAATGAGCATTGCTCGCCAGAAAGCTTACATGCCTATGCTAGTTCTCATAGTCGAGGAGAACTCAAAACGCTCTTCTTGCACTATGGTTTATCCGCCTGTAAAGAATTTTGCTCGCGCAATGATTCTGTTCTAGCTACTATTGCCTGCTTAGTTGATAGGTATAAAGATCAGTTTCCGAAGCATGTTACCTCGCCAGCGCAGTTGTTTCCACCTGAAGATTGTCCTGCTTTAGATCGCGCAATAGCGTCATATATTACGGTGACTGGGCCGGATAGCTTTACTCAGTCTTTAGCAGGTGATGCTTTAACGAGTATGCTTTGAAATGTTTCGAAACGACAATCGTGCTGCCAAGCGTTGGCATCGAGGCCAGCCTTTTTACTCAGTTCTTGTAGCATGTGTTCTCGATCCCAGCCAAATTCTTCGGCGACGTTTGGTAAAAAAAGTGCTGATGCTATCTCGCGACCTGCTGTATCAAGCTTATGCAAAATAACGCCATCAGTCCCTGCTCTAATATCAGTGTAATCAGTTATTGTTGTAGGCTTTGTGAGGATACTAATCTCTATAGCGAGTGATGGTAGTTCTGCCTGCGTAACTGGTGTAAAGCGGCTATCATGCAATGCTGCCGCAAGCGCCATGGAACGTGTCAATGCAAGAATAGACTCTGTTGCTTGTACGGTACCGATACACCCTCGCAGGGAGTCATCACTGTTTTTGAGTGTTACAAAAACGCCTCTTTTTTGCTGATACACTGGCAGTAATGGTGGTTGTCGTACTGGGTACTCTGGGTTATATAACTGTATAAGTACATCACGAGCGTACTGAATAAGCATTTCTTGTTCGTACTGTGTAAGCTCTTGCGCAGCATGCTCGTCGGTTGTTATGACTATCCCGGTGTAACTAACACTGGCAGAGTCGCGTGCCTTCTGCGACACGATATCAGGCGATTGATAATATGCCGCCAGTCGTGTTTTAAGCGGTGCATGCGTAGCAAGAGTCAGTAATGCCATGCAGATTCTGATTGGCGTTATGCCACATATGGTTGCCTGTGTTGTGGTGATATACTTCTGTATAGCTTCTTGATCAAGCGTCATAAAGTTCTCTACAGCGCCCATATCGAGGTTATAGAGCAGATTCTTCCCATAATGTTGGTGTGGCGGCCATGGTTCAAAGTTATATGCTTTGCCATAATGGGTAAAGTCTGAACTCACAACCACGAGCGTCCGCTCGTCAATAATTGTATGTAATGCTCTTGCTATGCTACGTATTGTAGCTGTATCGGCTGTGCCGACAATCAAAGGGATAAGTTTCCAGGATTCTAGTGTGTGTTGTAAAAATGGCACTTGAACCGCTACGGCATGCTCTTGCTGGTACATATTTGTTGTATCATAGGTAAAAAAATCTTGCCGTGCTAGTTTGTGTACTGCTTCTACATCGATTGGTACAGTCCCGAGTGGTGTTTCGTATGTGGTGCAATGTGGCAGCGCAACGCCCCAATATGGCGTATAGTGGCTTGGCGCTAAAAGTATAACACGGTTATACATGGTATTCTTGGTATCGTTATTGCGTAGGAGGGCGCCATATGTCGCCGCCGCGCATAGACCGCTGTAGTGCCAACCGGCATGGGGAACTATGAGAGCTCGTATGGCGTTTGGGTTGCCTGGTACACGAAAAGTAGTATAAGCCTTAGTAAAGTACTGCTCTAAAGCTGTTTGCATGGCTTCTTGTGTTGATGGATAAAAGCCAGTAATCTCTGGAATACAGGTAAGCTGCGTATACAACTGTTGTTTGGTGGTACATGCAAAGAACACGCATACTATCAGTACGATTTTTTTTATAGCTAAGTAAATCAGATAACTTTGTTTTCGTATCTCAACATACATGGGTATCCTCAACAATATTCTCTTAAACTCTATGCAGGGACGCAAGTCTCTCGTGGGGGTTGGGGCGAAGCCCCGCAAAACAATATTCTCATAAACTCTACACGCTGCCTGGGTTGGCCTTTGAACTATTTCACCAGGGTCGCAGGGTCGCAAGTCCTTCGTGGGAGTTGGGGCGAAGCCCCGCAACAAACTCTACACGCTGCTTGCGTTGGCCTTTGAACTATTTCACCAGGGTCGTAGGGACGCAAGTCCCTCGTGGGGGTTGGGGCGAAGCCCCGCAACAAACTCTACATGCTGCCTGCATTGGCTTTTTAACTATTTCACCAGGGTCGTAGGGACGCAAGTCCCTCGTGGGGGTTGGGGCGAAGCCCCGCAACAACCATTCTCAATAGTACTACTGCCTTGGAGGTCTTTCTAATTAGTCTTTATGTAGAAAGCAACGTTGGTGTATTTATTTTTATACTTAAAAAAGTCTGATAATTAAGATTTCATGAGAGAGCATCAATAGCTTTCTCTTCATTTTTATTATGGTAACGAGGAGAGATGAAAGTAATTGAAAAACTTTTTGTTTAGTATCTTGGTTAACATTTCATCTCTCCTCGTCCCAGTTATTGTCGTTCTCTCGCTAAAGCCTATGGTGCTCATACTTTCAAAATTTTCTGATATTCTTTATTCTGCATAAACAGTGGTACGGGGAGCCGATACCGAACAACCGGCATTGACACCCCGTACTTTCAGTGACCTAGTGTAATATAATAGTATCTTAAAACTTCAGACTAAATTAACTATCTATACGTTATCTGCTGCAATGGCAACGATTACGTTTTGGGCAGCAGTGTGTTCTCTTGCAGCACTTTTTTGCTGGGCAGCAAACTTTTGCTGGGCAGCAAACAGGTGCTGGAGCGCAAACAGGTTCACACTTCTCAGGTGTTGCGCAATTGTCGCAGGCGTTCCAAGGTTTGATCCTGTATACGTTCTCTGCTGTTGTTTGTTCGACAACTTTGATGCAAGCTCCAGAGCCACTTTGGGCAATACTGGCTTTGCTGCTGACGAGTTCTAAGCAAGGTGGATGAATTTCACGGCATACAGCGGCAACGCTTGCATTTTCGCATGCACCGACAACATTCTCATTTTCGAGGGTTTCCATGGCACGTATGCCACAACAACCAGTTAGGATGACTAATGCAGTCAACATATTCATTGATTTCATAATTACTTCCTCCATTTGATATTCAATAGGTCACTAGGTCAAACACTTGTTAATTCTCTTAGTTATGCTCTTCGCAGCACTGATGTTTCTTATGGCAACATCTTCTTTGTTTTGAGCAGCAATGTGATTTTTTGCAGCAAGGCTTTTCGCAAGCTGGCTTACAGGCTGGTGCGCATGCAGGAGCACAAGCTGGTTCGCATTGTTCTGGTGTTGAGCAGCTATCGCTAGCATTCCAAGGTTCTATTTTATAGGTATTTTCAGCATTTGTTGCCTCGGTTACCTTAATGCAAGCGCCTGAACCATTTTGACAAATACTTGCTTTGCTGCTGACGAGTTTAATCTCTGGTCTTTTTATCTCTTTGCACATTGCCACAACATTTGGTTCTTGGCAATTTTCCCTGACTACAGCTGGTTCACAGTTTGCCTGCGTATCGATACCGTCGAAATCGTCCCCAGAGCTTTGGGCGTAAAAACTTGTAACGAGCATAACAGCGACGAGACTTTGCATAATCTTCATACTAATTTCCTCCGTTTAGTATGTATGACTTAGACACTCTTACGATTCCTTAATCCTGCGTGGCCACCGCGGGTTGTTCTCTACTCAATTTCATACTACCAAACATTAATCACAAATCGCAATATCTTTTTAAAAAACACAAAGATTTTTTTTGATTATATATTAATAATAACGATTGGATCGTATAAAATAATTGTCATACTTTTTGTTGTGCGGTAAAAAAAATTAAATTATTTGAAAAATAATTGGTAATATTGTGATAAAAAAACCATCGCACTGACCGAAATCAATGCGATGGAAAAAAGGAGAGTAGTAATGAAGCCTTATGTTAGCGTGAAAACTTTCTGCATGCTGTAATAAGATTTGTTAATATACTTAACCAGCCGCTTTCCCTGATACTGTAAACCAGGACAGTTAGTCTTCACAGATATAAGTATAAAGATGTTTTTACGTATGTCAAGCACCCTCGTTGTGAAACATGCTTTATTTTACATGCATTTCAATGTTAGTTATCAACTAGTCTATACCATTTGTTGTATCTGTCAAGTTTTTATAAAATAAAAGTCGTGTACAGTAGGCGTTATAATTCACAGAGCAAGAATAGAACGGGACTTTGCCACCATTGAGCTCAGCAATCTCAATATATTTTATATATATTTTATGGTGTGATATTCGTAACTGCGCCACCATACGCTGTTATTAAACTGACAATATGACTTGGTGCGTAGGGCGCTGTAAGAATGCATTGGGCATCGAATGTTGAAAGAATCTCCAACATGCGCTCAATGCGAACGGTATCAAGATCCGTCAAAAAATCGTCAAATAACGCTATAATGCTGCCACGATTCGCAACAATGTCGCGCATTTGAGCGAGCCGTATAACAAGAGCAATTATCTTTTGTTGCCCCCGGGAAGCATACACCTTTGCAGAACGACCATGAAACTCTATCAAACAATCGTCAAGATGAGCGCCAAAGAGTGTTCGTTTGTACTCGTATTCTCTTTTTTGCAACCCACTGCCAACCGTGTTAAACCATTCTTCAAACGTTATGTCGCCCGCGCATGAGAGCACTTTAGGTATATAGGTCATGGTGATACACGAATCTGATGTGTGTGCACTAGGAAATATGGTATGTAAAGTTTGGTCTGTCCATGTAGCCAAACGTCTGATAATCTCATATCGTTCCTGCTGTAATAAAGCTGTCTGCTTGAATAAACGCTCTGTCCAGACCATATACTCACTGGTATCACAGGAACGTGATCCAACGCCACGGGCAAGCAAAGTTGATCGTTGCTCGACAATGCGACGAAGGTCGCTTAACATCTTTGCACCATGTGATTGTGTGAGCATCATTGACTGATCCAAGAGAAGGCGCCGCTGCTCAGGCTCGCCAGCGACAAGATTGATATCGTCCTCGGTGACAGTCACAACACGATATATATCCATGAGCTCTTTATAAGAACGAACAACAGACTCATTAAATTTAACGGATCTTTTGAGTGTGTTTTTTGCGGTACCGGGAACCTTCGTACCTGTCATGCTGCACCCAACATGCAAATGATGTTCGAATGGCAACCCTCCTATCTCATCAGCCAAGGTGATAGCAAACGAGAAGGCATCATGACCATGCAACGGCATGGTTCTTGGATTATGTGTTCTAAATGACCGCAAATAACATCCGTAATGAATAGCCTCCAATATCGATGTCTTGCCACATCCGTTGTGACCGTGTATAAACGATATGGGACTATCAAAAGAAAATGCCGAGCGAGAAAAACACCTAAAATTATTGAGTTCTATTGCTTTGATATTCACGAGTCTTTTTCTTGCTGTTTATCAGTCTGTATAGCAGCTCAGTATTATGCAATCAGTATTGTGCAACATGTGTTGGTGATATCGGCATGACTAGATAGAGAACCTGAAAATCATGACGCACTGATGTAAAAATAATAGGGTTTTGAGGACCCTTTAACATAAAATCTACCTGATCACCGGTAAATACCTGTAAACCATTCAACATATATGGGGCATAAAATCTTATATCACACATGCCACCGTCGAAACGCATAAGAGGAACTCGTTCTTCAAGAGAGCCAACTTCTTTGTTGACGATCGAAATATCGACATGTTCTGGTGTAAAGGCGAAGCGCGTTGGAATGAACTGCCCCGAGAGTAAACACGATGACCGACGTAATGCCTTAATAAGCATATTACGATCAACAGTCGCCGATGAAAATCCGTCACGCTGTAAGACAGCGCCATAACTCGGAAAAGGATCAACAAGCAAACGAGTAAAAAAATTAAATGTTGTTGCTGAAAAGACGACCTGATTGCCGCAAATGCCAATAAAAACAACCTGATCTTCAAGTCCTTCCAAGAGTTTTTTGAGCTCAAAAATGGCTCTTCTTGGTAGCAACCATGTTTTTGGTTCCTCGAGTACATACTGCTTACTAGAAGCCTGCGCGAGGCAATGTCCATCAGTCGTTGTCATGGTTAAACCTGTCTTGGTGAACTCGACCAGTAAACCGTTAAGAGCAGGATTAGCATTATTCTGTGGAACCAAGAAAGCAACACTATTCAGAAGTTCAAGAAGATCCTTTGTAGCGAGCTGCATAAGATTTTCGATACGCTCAGGGAAAGGAGGGAACTCTTGTGCATCTTTGACACGTAAAGACATGTCTATAGAATTTGTCTTGATATTGACCTGTTGCCCATCAACATAGAAATCAATGGTACCCTCAAGTTCTTTAACAATATCGAAAATACGCTTGCCGGGAACCAAAAAAGAGCATGGCTGTTCAATGGAACCATCTTCCATAATATAACTGGACTGAAGACTAATTTCCATATCAGTTGCCTTCAGAACCATCTCTTTATAGCCCATCTCAAACAGGATAGAAGATGTTGCTTCTAAAGTGGTCCTCTTGGTGCAGATTGGTTGCATGGAGGAAAGAATGTTCATCAATGATTTCTGATGAATTGTACAACGATTTTGCATGCCCATGATCTTTCTTAAGCATTGTCATAAACTAGTTAACATAGTATCAACACGTATACTATAGTGATGCACTATAACTATCTAGTGTACCAAGATGTTCAATGCAAGCAAGTGTTGCATAATAAAATCATCTATGGCACCTCAGTTACGTGAACAAATATGACGTTGATACTTTTTCCTGTAACCCAACAGTATACAGAAATTAGTTTACAGAAAAACGTTTTTTTGGCAAAAAGAAATGGCATGTATTACACTTCCAAGTAAGTTCATTGTGTTCAACCCCTCGATCCGACCTGCAAAGCAGGTCTACTCGGGGCGAACGGCTTCTGGAACAAACTCCAAAACAAACCCCGCATTAAGTTTCTTTTAGTTGCATCAAACCACCAAGCCTTGTGGGTGGTTTACCGGTAGCACGTCCCATGACCTGTGAGCGTAGCGAATCAGTGTCATGGTTACGTGCGGGAAGAGGATCCAACAGGCTGTTGGTGCCGTTTGGTCAAGGGCTTTGGGCAAGCAAAGCCCTTGTGCTCGCCTGCACAAGGCGTCCATAAACTATTCTAAAAAATAAAGTATTAAGCTCGTTTGTACATTCGTATTTCGTATCTCGTTTGTACATTCGTATTTCGTATTTTGTGTTCCGCCCCTCGATCCGACCTGTAAAGCAGGTCTACTCGGGGCGAACGGACGGAGGGAGTTTTTTGAACAACAAGAGGGGGAGTTTTTTGAGTAACAAGAAAACAAGAAAAATGGTATGCATAAAAACACCCGTTCATCCTGAGGCAGGCACGCTCCGTGCCGACACAAAGGATAAACGGGTGTAAGATATTGAGTATGGTTACTATCTATAGTTAGTACCGTAGTACCTACCTATTAAACAGGCCACCAGCAAAATTAACAATATACGCCCCCTTTGCAGGACCAAAGTCACCCAAAGCAAGACATGCCCGTCCACGCATAGAACACCAAGCAAGCGTGTAGACATTACTCCAACCACTAGCAGGTGCAGGGACCACGAGCGGATCACCAGGAGCAAATCCTAACCCATTAAATCTGTACACATAAGCCCCGTCTGGAGAACTTAAAGCATTAATAGCGAGATAACTATTCCTGCCATAGCCATATCCCCAAGCAACTGAAGAAATATTAGACCAACCAGTTGCTCCTGATGGTGCCGGTACTACAACCGGATCATCAGCGGCAAATTGCGATCCGTTAAACCTATAGATATAGGCTCCCTGAGGTGCGCTGACGGTACCAACGGCAAGATACTGACGATTGCGTTGGGAACACCAAGCAACAGAAGAAACACTTCCCCAACCTGCTGCTGGCGCTGGTGCTACGATCGGATCATCAGTGGCAAATCCTGTACCGTTAAACCGATAGGTATAAACACCTAATGGAGACGTTGCAGTCCCTACCGCGAGACATGCTTGTCCACCACTATGACACCAGGCAAGAGTGGCAATACTTCCCCAGCCTGCTGCTGGCGCAGGCACTACAACTGGGCTTTGAGTAACGGTTCCTGACGGGTTAAATGTGTATATATAGACGCCTTTACCTGCCATGGCACTGGGATTATTATCAGCTACGGCAAGATATACCGCTCTGCCTTGGTGACACCAGGCGACAGAGGAGATGCTTCCCCATCCACCCTCTGATGGCGCAGGCACTACAACTGGATCTTGAGCGATAAATCTTGGTCCGTTAAATCTATATATATAGACACCTTTACCGGCCATGGTAATAGGGTCATTGTCAGCTATGGCAAGACAACTCTGCCTACCGCACTGACCCCATGAGAGAGAACGAATATTTCCCCAGCCACTTTCCGATGGCGCAGGCACGGTCAATGGTGCAGACATAGTAAATTGCGCAGGCACGGCAATCGGAGCTTGAGGGACAAATCCTATACCATTAAAGCTGTAAATATAAACACCCTTCCCAACCATAGTACTAGCATCATTGTCCCCTACAGCTAGAAAACTGCGATTTCCAGACTGGCTCCAATCAACAAGGCGAACATTGCCCCACACATATCCCGCCGATGGTGTAGGCACGGCTACCGGGCTAGCAACTGGCACCCTTGGTAATACAACTTCATTACTAGCTTTAGTATTATGCTTATTGTGATCTTCTGCAGCATAACAGTGCAGGGTTGCGCTCATCAGCGACAGCATAACAACTGAGACTGAGCCTGTGTACAAACATATACGCATACGTTTCTCCTTCCTGAAATTTTTTTGGTCACGAACCACCGTGACCAATCTAGCGTTACTATACTCAAATGAGACTGCAACTGCAATACAGTTAAAGTGCTTCTCATCCTAAAGACTTCCAACAAGCTTGTTTAGTCAGCACTAAAATTATAAAAAATCTGATTAGTCGTATAGTCGTTTGTTACATGCTGGATCTGATCGTTATAATTCGTACTATTTTGATAGGCCATATTCGAGACAACCAAGCTTGTTATATCATTACCAAAAAAGCCATACGCACTACCGGTAGCATTATATGCGCTATCTGTTGCCGTATTCGAACGAATAATAAGATTATTACTCGCTGCCATACTATAGACCGCAGCACTAAAGCCAGTACCACCAGTAGTAGGTCCTGCTACAGCAAGGTACTGAGTGGTTCCATTACAACACCAAGACAGTGGAGGGAAAAGTGAGTATTCGTAATAAAAGGGCGACAGCCAGCTACCTTGACCAGCTGGCGGGTTGATGGTTACTGGGCTTTGCCCCATTGGATCAAAGACTACCACACTGTAGCCAGGATAAGAATCAATATTTCCCGCTACAGCAAGGTATGGAGTATTATCTCCAGCACAGCACCAGGATAGTTGATCAACATGATTTACCCAGCTGACAGTTTGACTTGGGTTGATGGAATACACGTTTGTTCCCGTTGGATCCGAGACTACCACACTGTAGCCAGGAGAAGAATCAATATTTCCCGCTACAGCAAGGTATTGATTGCTTCCATCACAACACCAGGAGAGCCAATCAACATAATTCCAGCTGCCAATTGGTGAGTTGATGGAATACACGTTTGCTCCTGTTGGATCAGAGGTTACCACACTATAGCCAGGATAATTATTAATAGCTCCCGCTACAGCAAGGTATTGATTGCTTCCATCACAACACCAGACAAGTTGATCAACATGATTTATCCAGCTGACAGTTTGACTTGGGTTGATGAAATACACGTTTGTTCCCGTTGGATTCGAGACTACCACACTGTAGCCAGAATAAGAATTAGTATTTCCCGCTACAGCAAGGTATTGATTGCTTCCATCACAACACCAGACAAGTTGATCAACATGATTTATCCAGCTGACAGTTTGACTTGGGTTGATGGAATACACGCTTGTTCCTGTTAGATTCGAGACTACCACACTATAGCCAGGATAAGAATCAATATTTCCCGCTACGGCAAGGTATTGCTTGTCTCCAGTACAGCACCAGGATAGTTGGGCAGGACTCTGATTGAAATCCCAGTTGCCCTGGTCAGCTGGTGGATTGATGGAATATACCTTTGTTCCCGTTGGATCCGAGACTACCACACTGAAGCCTTTTGTTGTACCATTAAAAGTAGCTCCCGCTACAGCAAGGTACTGATTGCCTTCATCACAACACCAGGATAGTTGATCAACATGTTCCCAGATGCTAGTTTTACTGGGGTTGATGGAATTTACGGTTTTTCCCGTTGGATCCGATACTACCATGCTGTAGCCAGGGTAAGAATCAATATTTCCCGCTACAGCAAGGTATTGCTTGTCTCCAGCACAGCACCAGGAGAGTTGATTAACATGATTCCCCCAGCTGCCAATTGGTGAGTTGATGGGATTTACGGTTTTTCCAGTTGGATCCGAGACTACAACACTGTAGCCACTATAATTATTAATAGGTCCCGCTACAGCAAGGTATTGCTTGTCTCCAGCACAGCACCAGAAGAGCCAATCAACATTATCCCAGCTGCCAGTTGGCGAGTTGATGGAATACACGTTTGTTCCCGCTGCATCTGAGACTACCACACTGTAGCCTTGTGTCATACCATTAACAGTAGCTCCCGCCACGGCAAGATATTGATTACTCCCATCACAACACCAGACAAGTTGATTATTCTCAACCCAGTCTCCCTGCCCCGCTCGTGGATTCACTATGCCAGCTAGTGATAGAAACTTGGGGAACAATACCCCATAGGCATTTCCCCCTGTTGCCGCATACGACCCCTGCGTCAAGCAGTTCTGCAAGATACTTTTATTTTCTGTACCAACAAACTGGAACCCTGCGGCATACGAACCTGTACTAGTACCATCGGTGACCGTATCCTGCGCAGTGCACCCATCAATAATATTGTTTTGTCCACCAGCAGCTAAAAAGCCATTAACAGCACCGCTTCCACGGGTCCCCGCTGCTATGGTGTTAGCAACACGCACCCCTGAACAACCCTGTAACGCAACGCCATTGACTGTACTATTAAGTGCTTCACAGTCTCGTACAAACACTTTATTGGCATTGTTAAGCACCATACCCTGAGCATTATTCACCAGCTTGCAACTCTCTATAGTAACATTGCTATTATTGTTAAGCTGAATCCCAAGAGTATCTGGCACTTGATTATCGGGACCAATCGTACCATTCTTGACGGTAATATCATGCTTACCCGTAGCAAGATTAACGCCAACAACTGGTGACCCTTGCCCTGTTACATGAATCCTATAGCCGTTAAGATTAAGATAAACATTATCACTGTCAATAGAGATACCACCGTTGATGTCGTTACTGAGGGCATAGAAACCAGGATTACTCAGAGAGCCACCGGTCAGATTGTCCCCAAACGGTGTTGGCGATGTCTCCCCTATTGGATATACAATCTGACGAACACCATAGGTAGGAAATGAAACAGAACTATACACAAACCCAGGGCTCGCTGCCATCAGCAAGAACCACAACAACACGCAGTAGCGCATACATACACGCATATACTACTCCCTCTTAAGAGTTTTTTGGTCACGAACCACCGTGACCAATCTAGCGTTACTATACTCAAACAAGACTACAACTGCAATACAGTTGTTGAAGACCTTACACCATAGTGTATAAAAACAGGTAACCCACAGTGTTTGCGGGGCTTGCGATCCTGTGACCCTCTATTAATAAGCCCCAGCATTGTTGCCAGGGCTTCATTAGAACCAAGATTGTCTCGCTGACTTTATTCTACTCGGTTTTAGTTTGCACTGAAATTATAGAGATATGCGCCTGTCGTATAGTCTGTTGTTACATGCTTGATCTGATCGTTATAATTCGTACTATTTTGGTAGGCCTTATTCGAGATAACCAGATTTGCCGTATCATTACCAAAAAAACCATACGCATTGCCGGTAGCATTATACGTACTATCCGTTGCCGTATTCGAACGAATAATCAGGTTATTACTTGCAAACTTGTAGACTACTGTACTATAACCAGTACCATCAGTAGTAGATCCCGCTGCAGCAAGATATTCATTGCTTCCATCACAGCACCAGGAGAGCTGATTATAAGATCCTTTCTCCCAGCCACCCTGACCCGATGGTGGATTAATTGGTACGATGTTTCCGTACATATCCGAGACTACTACACTATAACCAGTACCATCAGTAGTAGATCCCGCTGCAGCAAGATATTCATTGCTTCCATCACAGCACCAGGAAAGTTGAGCAGGAAGAAAGGGATTATAAACCCAGATTCCCTGCCCAGCTGGCGGGTTGATGGTATTTACGATTTTCCCCTTTGGATCAGAAACTACCACACTGTAACCATTATTAGTATTTCCCGCTACAGCAAGGTATTGGTTGTCTCCTTCGCAGCACCAAGATAGTTGATCAACAGAAGACCAGCTGCCCTGCCCAGCTGGCGGGTTGATGGGATTTACGGTTTTCCCCTTTGGATCAGAAACTACCACACTGTAACCATTATAATTATTAATATTTCCCGCTACAGCAAGGTATTGGTTGTCTCCTTCGCAGCACCAGTATAGTTGTTCAACATAATCCCAGCTGTCAGTTGTACTGGGGTTGATGGGATTTACGGTTTGCCCCATTGGATCCGAGACTACCACACTGTAGTAAGGAGAAAAATTAACATTTCCGGCTACAGCAAGGTATTGCTTGTCTCCAGCACAGCACCATGATAGTTGTTCAACATAATCCCAGCTGTCAGTTGTACTGGGGTTGATGGAATACACGCTTGTTCCTGTTGGATTCGAGACTACCACACTGTAACCATTATTAGTATTTCCCGCTACAGCAAGGTATTGGTTGTCTCCTTCGCAGCACCAAGATAGTCGTTCAACATAATCCCAGCTGTCAGTTGTACTGGGCTTGATGGGATTTACGGTTTGCCCCATTGGATCCGAGACTACCACACTGTAGTAAGGAGAAAAATTAACATTTCCGGCTACAGCAAGGTATTGCTTGTCTCCAGCACAGCACCATGATAGGTATTCAACTTGTACCCAGCTGCCAGTTTGACTGGGGTGGATGGGTACTGGGTTTTGCCCCATTGGATCCGAGACTACCACACTGTAGCCATGTGTCGTACCATTAACGGTTTTTCCCGCTGCAGCAAGATATTGATTGTTTCCATCACAACACCAGATAAGTTGATCAACATTATCCCAGCTGCCAGTTTGACTGGGGTGGATGGGTACTGGGTTTTGCCCCATTGGATCCGAGACTACCACACTGTAGCCTTGTGTCATACCATTAACAGTAGCTCCTGCCACGGCAAGATATTGATTACTCCCATCACAACACCAGACAAGTTGATCATTCTCAACCCAGTCTCCCTGCCCTGCTGGTGGATTTACTATGCCATTTAGTGATACAAACTTGGGGAACAATACCCCATAGGCATTTCCCCCTGTTGCCGCATACGACCCCTGCGTCAAGCAGTTCTGTAAGGTGCTCTTATTTTCTATCCCAGCAAATTGGAACCCTGCAGCATACGAGCCTGTACTAGTACCATCGGTGACCGTATCTTGTGCAGTGCATCCATCAATACTATTGTGTTGCCCATTCGCTACTAGAAAGCCGTTAACTGAGCTATTCCCACGAGTCCCCGCTGCTATGGTGTTAGCAACACGCACCCCTGAACACCCCTGTAACGCAACGCCATTGACTGTACTATTAAGAGCTTTGCAGTTACGTACAAACACTTTATTGGCGTTGTTAAGCACCATACCCTGAGCATTATTCACCAGCTTGCAGCTCTCTATAGTAACATTGCTATTATTGTTAAGCTGAATCCCAAGAGTATCTGGCACTTGATTATCGGGACCAATCGTACCATTCTTGACGGTAATATCATGCTTACCCGTAGCAAGATTAACGCCAACAACTGGTGACCCTTGACCTGTTACATGAATCCTATAGCCGTTAAGATTAAGATAAACATTATCACTGTCAATAGAGATACCACCGTTGATGTCGTTACTGAGGGCATAGAAACCAGGGCTGCTCAGTGAGCCACCCGTAAGATTATCGCCAAACGGTGTTGGCGATGTCTCCCCTATTGGATATACAATCTGACGAACACCATAGGTGGGAAATGAAACAGAACTATGCACAAACCCAGGGCTCACTGCCATCAGCAAGAACCACAACAACACGCAGTAGCGCATACATACACGCATATACTACTCCCTCTTAAGAGTTTTTTGGTCACGAACCACCGTGACCAATCTAGCGTCACTATACTCAAACAAGAGTGCAACTGCAATGCAGTTGTTAAAGGATCATATACCATAGTGTATAAAAAAGTGTATAAAAACAGGTAGTCCACAGTGTTTGCAGGGCTTGCGACCCTGTGACCCTCTATTAATAAGCCCCAGCATTGTTGCCAGGGCTTCAATAGAACCAAGATTGTCTCGCGGACTTTATTCTACTCGGTTTTAGTTTGCACTGAAGTTATAGAGATATGCGCCTGTCGCATAGTCTGTTGTTACATGCTGGATCTGATCGTTATAATTTGTACTATTTTGGTAGGCCTTATTCGAGATAACCAGATTTGCCGTATCATTACCAAAAAAGCCATACGCATTGCCGGTAGCATTATACGTACTATCTGTTGCCGTATTCGAACGAATAATCAGGTTATTACTTGCAAACTTGTAGACTACTGTACTATAACCAGTACCATCAGTAGTAGGTCCCGCTACAGCAAGGTATTGATTTCCTCCACCACAACACCAAGAGGGCTGCTGAGGAGAAATAAATTCTAATTGTCCATACTCAACAATAGTCCAGCTGCCCTGCCCCGGTGGCGGGTTGATGGGTACGATGTCTCCGTACACATCCGAGACTACTACACTATAACCATTACCATCAGTAGTAGGTCCTGCTACAGCAAGGTACTGATTACCTCCACCACAGCACCAAGAGAGCTGAGGATAAATACTTTCAGGTCCATACTCAATAGTAGTCCAGCTGCCCTGCCCAGCTGGCGGATTGATGGATACTGGTTCTTGCCCCATTGGATCCGAGACCACCACACTGTAGCCATTATTAGTATCTCCCGCTACAGCAAGGTACTGATTGCCTCCAGCACAGCACCAGGAGAGTTGATCAACATGTCCCCAGATGCTAGTTTGACTGGGGTTGATGGATACTGGGCTTTGCCCCATTGGATCCGAGACTACCACGTTGTAACCGGTATCATTATTAATAGGTCCCGCTACGGCAAGGTATTGCTTGTCTCCAGCACAGCACCAGGAGAGTTGATCAACATGATACCAGCTGCCCTGCCCAGTTGGCGGGTTGATGGAATTTACGGTTTTTCCCGTTGGATTCGAGACTACCACACTGTAGTAAGGAGAAAGATCAGTCACTCCCGCTACAGCAAGGTATTGCTTGTCTCCAGCACAGCACCAGGAGAGCCAATCAACATAAAACCAGCTGCCCTGCCCAGTTGGCGGGTTGATGGATACTGGTTCTTGCCCCATTGGATCAGAGACTACCACGCTGTAACCGGTATAATTATTAATATGTCCTGCTACGGCAAGATATTGATTGCTTCCATCACAACACCAGGAGAGCCAACCAACATCATACCAGCTGCCAGTTGGCGAGTTGATGGATACTGGTTCTTGCCCCATTGGATCCGAGACTACCACACTGTAACCGGTATCATTATTAATAGATCCCGCGACAGCAAGATATTGCTTGTCTCCAGCACAGCACCAGGATAGTTGATCAACAGAAGTCCAGCTGCCAGTTGGCGAGTTGATGGATACTGGTTCTTGCCCCATTGGATCCGAGACTACCACACTGTAACCGGTATCATTATTAATATATCCCGCGACAGCAAGATATTGCTTGTCTCCAGCACAGCACCAGGATAGTTGATCAACATAAGACCAGCTGCTAGTTTTACTGGGGTGCATGGGTACTGGGTTTTGCCCCATTGGATCAGAGACTACCACGCTGTAACCGGTATAATTATTAGTATATCCCGCTACGGCAAGGTATTGCTTGTCTCCAGCACAGCACCAGGAAAGCTGATCAACAGAAGACCAGCTGCTAGTTTTACTGGGGTTGATGGAATACACGTTTGTTCCCACTGCATCTGAGATTACCACACTGTAGCCATGTGTCGTACCATTAAAAGTAGCTCCCGCTACAGCAAGATATTGATTGCTTCCATCACAACACCAGACAAGTTGATTATTCTCAACCCAGTCTCCCTGCCCTGCTGGTGGATTTACTATGCCAGCTAGTGATACAAACTTGGGGAACAATACCCCATAGGGTAACAAGACCCCATAGGCATTTCCCCCTGTTGCCGCATACGACCCCTGCGTCAAGCAGTTCTGCAAGATACTTTTATTTTCTGTACCAACAAACTGGAACCCTGCGGCATACGAACCTGTACTAGTACCATCGGTGACCGTATCTTGTGCAGTGCACCCATCAATACTATTGTGTTGCCCATTCGCCACTAGAAAGCCGTTAACTGAGCTATTCCCACGAGTCCCCGCTGCTATGGTGTTAGCAACACGCACCCCTGAACACCCCTGTAACGCAACGCCATTGACTGTACTATTAAGAGCTTTGCAGTTACGTACAAACACTTTATTGGCATTGTTAAGCACCATACCCTGAGCATTATTCACCAGCTTGCAGCTCTCTATAGTAACATTGCTATTATTGTTAAGCTGAATCCCAAGAGTATCTGGTACTTGGTTATCGGGACCAATCGTACCATTCTTGACGGTAATATCATGCTTACCTGTAGCAAGATTAACGCCAACAACTGGTGACCCTTGCCCTGTTACATGAATCCTATAGCCGTTAAGATTAAGATAAACATTATCACTGTCAATAGAGATACCACCGTTGATGTCGTTACTGAGTGCATAGAAACCAGGATTGCTCAGTGATCCACCCGTCAGATTATCGCCAAACGGTGTTGGCGATGTCTCCCCTATTGGATATACAATCTGACGAACTCCATAGGTGGGAAATGAAACAGAGCTATACACAAAGCCGGGGCTCACTGCCATCAGCAAGAACCACAACAACACGCAGTAGCGCATACATACACGCATATACTACTCCCTCTTAAGAGTTTTTTGGTCACGAACCACCGTGACCAATCTAGCGTCACTATACTCAAACAAGAGTGCAACTGCAATGCAGTTGTTAAAGGATCCTATACCATGGCACACCACCGCACCTGCTCGGCAACTTTACAATTTTATGACCGCGGATGCTTTGTATTATACATATCCCTCATGCACTGATCAGGAACCAACGTGCCATGACGAGCCTTATGGGCAGGCGTTAAGTCACTTTGGTGCAGTATCTTGTCTTTATGCTCATCCAAAAAATCATATAGAACTCTCAGCTCTGTCATATGCCGTATATTGTTAGGACATAAGGGACGTGCAATACCTGTCTGTGTCCATAAGGTTCTCACCATCAACATAAAACTTTGCCTATCCATGAGTCGTTGCCCATATGCCGTAAAAATAGGGAACAGAAACTCTGGAGTGGGTCGGTAGTGCAGCAGCCGTTCCCTATAAGCACAGAGAAGCTCATAGATACATGGCCTGATAACTGTCTCCGTATGTTTTTTGTGTTTTGAGCAGACATACGTGTGTATAGTGGATCCGGTACTATCAAGCGATGTTGCTATGCAATCAGGGGACAGCGCAAGCATGTCACCGATCTGCATACGACTGCTCGCCAACACTATGATCATGAGTTGATTGCGCATACCCGTCAACGAACAGTCTCGTAAACCAACAGTAATAAGCGCGAGTATATCTTCATCAATAATAACGGTAGCAGGTTTTATATGTATACAGGTTTGTACTTGCGAGGTTCGATTGTCTGCCGCAACGAATGCTTTGCTGACTTTGTTCTTGGGTATACCACAAAACATAAAAAAAGCTCTTAAAGACGATACTTTGCGATCAACACCAGACGGCGTATGGGACTGCTGTAACGAGGCAATGAACGAAGCAGCTGCTTCATACTCATGTGTTTCACCATCAGGTAGTGTAGCAATAAAACTTCTGAAAACTTTAAGATCAGAGCAATATGCTGTTACAGTTTCATGAGAAGCCCTTTTTTCTTCAATGAGAAAGCGCTTGAACGCTTCTATATCTATGTCCATAGTTCGATATTCCTTCTATTAGGATATTTTCAGCTACAACCAAGATCACTATAGCGATTCTATACTACTTCGCGCAAGAAAAAGTTAGCTTTTTGGATTGTTCATTGCAGGGTTGGGTTCTGGAATGGTGCCACAGGAGTTTGTTCCAGACACAGAGAAAAACCCGTTCGCCCCGAGTAGGCCTGCCTTGCAGGGCGGATCGAGGGGTTGAACACAAAATACGAAATACGAATGTACAAACGAGATACGAAATACGAATGTACAAACGAGCTTAATAATTTATTTTTTAGAATAGTTTATGGACGCCCTGTGCGGGCGAGCACAAGGGCTTTGCTTGCCCAAAGCCCTTGACCAAACGGCACCAACAGCCTGTTGGATCCTCTTCCCGCACGAATCCATGACACTGATTCGCTACGCTCACAGGCCATGGGACGTGCTACCGGTAAACCACCCACAAGGCTTGGTGGTTTGATGCAACTAAAAGAAACTTAATGCTGGGGAGGGGGCCGCAGAAGTTTGTTCCCGACACAGCGGAAAACCCGTTCGCCCCGAGTAGACCTGCTTTGCAGGGCGGATCGAGGGGTTGGGTTTGGGGGATTTCAGTGCTTAGTGACTGAACAATTGAAATTTGTGTACATGCAATGTGTTCATTTGTATGCTATATATATTAGTAGTTGATGCTTGTTGATATACTTCTGGAGATTATCGCCATGCATATTCGGCTAGATCTAGTACTGCTTCTCGCAGTGCTTTTCATGGTCGGCAAGATCATTACTATGGATGATACTCAACAGGACATGTGGCCTCGTATCCCATCAGTCCATACTGCTTATCAAACGACCGATGAGAGCGCTATGACAATACGATATATAGTAGGTCGAGAAATAACACGACCAGAGCGGCCACCGTTGTGTATAGGAACACCACCAAAAACATACGACACTACCGCCAATATGATAGTAACAGCACATCAAGCAACACGTTTCGAACGAGTACAAGTACTGGTGACAGGATCTCCGCCGAAACAATTGGGATCCTCGCCAACGAGTTTTTTGGGCTTCAGGAGCCAAAATGCTAGTATGATATCGTATGCCTCAGGAACCATAAAACGTAATACACCACCAACTGAAACTGGTAGGTCGTCTAAACGACAACGTGATGACGCATATCAGCAGCAGTAACATATACGTTAGGCAACACGAGCCCGTTATTGAGTGCTAGTATTTGAATGCAAAACGCATCAAGGAGTAAGTAAGTGATGCAATCACACAAGTATACAATCTATAATTTTTTAGCCGTAGCATTATGGTTGTCATCACCAATATGTACAGGACCACGCGAGATAGTTCGTGGCATACACCATATACGGCTGCGATGCCCAACCAAAAAACAGTGTCTTATAGGTGCATCAATGCTAGGTTGCTCTGTGCTCGGCGGCTATCTATACCTCCATAAGAAAGGCCATGCGAAGCCACCAAAAATCGCTTGCGACGGTATATATGGACATGCTCAACAGCATAGTGGCGAATCTTCTTCTGCCCCTTACTGCTATAATCCAGAAGGCCAGGTTGCTGTGCTGTTTCAGCCATTCCCCCAAAAACCAACAAGACCACTAGTACGTAAGTATACGCCATTGTATGATCAAGCAGCCATGAGTATCGACAAACTTTGGGCGGCAGAACAGGAAGAAACGGCATCTACAGCAGCATATGCAGACATGCTCAATAGTCTTGTGTTGCGGCAAAATACTGATATTGCGCATCTCGAAGCTACTTTACAACAAGGTATATGTGCATGCGGGAGCCATCAAGAAGACAATATAAAGTATGCTCTTATATCCCATGAGATGTATCAAGAACTTTGCACACAGCTCTTGTGTGAAACAAGCCGTGCAAAAGTCTATGGACCAGCAGCTACACTCAAAGATTTTTTTGTCGCAAAATACGGTGAAATAGCAGGCTATCTTCGCATAAATATTTGGGCATGCGTAGAGACGGCCACCCTTGCTGAACATATGGCTGCACTCAAAAAACTAGCTGCCACCACAAATCTATACCATACTATGCATACGCAGCGGCATTAAATATTACCTATGTATAGTTCTCCCAAACACTCGAATGTGACTGGAGTGTTCAACCCCTCGATCCGCCCTGCAAGGCAGGTCTACTCGGGGCGAACGGGTTTCTTCGCTGCATCGGGAATAATGGCCTAGCGGCCCTCCCCAAACCCTAACCCGCAACCAGCAGTGCGTAGCCCTAACCCCAATAACAAAGCATTAGTTATAAGTAGCGCAGCGTTCACCACAGTGTCTTTTAGTGGTTTAAACTACCCAGCCTTGTGGGTGGTTTACCGGTAGCACGTCCCATGGCCTGTGAGCGTAGCGAATCAGTGTCATGGTTACGTGCGGGAAGAGGATCCAACAGGCTGTTGGTGCCGTTTGGTCAAGGGCTTTGGGCAAGCAAAGCCCTTGTGCTCGCCTGCACAAGGCGTCCATAAACTATTCTAAAAAATAAATTATTAAGCTCGTTTGTACATTCGTATTTCGTATTTTGTGTTCAACCCCTCGATCCGCTCTAGTTCTTATAGTACTAATACGATTTTGCTATAAGCACATCCGTAATACTCGCCTCAGAACAGTGAAAGCACTCACGAGCATGCTTCTCTGAAATAAGACAACGAATCGACGCTTTATACGTCTTAACGACGGCTTCGCAATCAGGCTTGCCACACCAACCAACCTGGTATAAACCACCCTCTTCTTCAAGCCGTTGTGCAATATCCTGGAGTTTTGTAGCGTGGTGCCATAACAGTGCTCGTCGGTCAGAAGCTCTCTGCAGAAGTGTTTGATGAAACGTATCGAGCAGCGATTGCATTATGACCGGTATCTCTGTGAGTGTGTGTGTAACCTTTGTGCCATGGAGTCGATCAACAAGAACAGCAGTACCAGCAGCAATATCACGAGGACCAAGCTCAAGACGCAGTGGTACACCGCGAACTTCCCAATGGTAATATTTAGCACCAGGGGTCTTTTGCGTGTCATCATCAACACAAACACGTATGCCCTGAGAACGTAGCGCTGCAGCGCATGTATGAGCAGCATTAAGAATTTTTTGTGTATCAGAACCTTCTTTCAAGATTGGTACAATAACGACCTGAATAGGCGCAACGCGTGGCGGCATAATAAGCCCTTTATCGTCTCCATGCGTCATGATCATGGCACCAATAAGGCGTGTTGTAGCGCCCCAGCTCGTTAGGTATGGATAGTCAGTAGCGCCATGTCTATCCTGAAATGTCATCTCAAATGCCCGTGCAAAGTTTCTCGAAATCAAGTGCGATGTTGCCATTTGTACAGCTTTGCCGTCATACATGAGGCCTTCAATAGTGTAGGTACGGTCGGCACCGGGAAACTTCTCGCCAGGAGATTTTTCGCCGACAATCACCGGGATAGCCAATAAGTCCGTAGCAACCTGTCTATACTGTTCAAGCATGCAGAGAGCTTCTTCATGAGCCTCTTGCTCTGTCTCATGAGCCGTATGTCCTTCTTGCCAAAAAAATTCTGTGGTACGTAAGAATGCGCGTGGCCTCATCTCCCAACGTACAACATTAGCCCACTGATTGATCTTGATAGGCAAGTCGCGCCATGAATGTATCCATCGGGCAAACATATAATGAATAATAGTTTCTGATGTTGGTCGGACGACTAACGGTTCTTCAAGTTTATTGCCACCGGCATGTGTAACAACGGCCAATTCAGGCGAAAAACCTTCAACATGCTCTGCCTCTCTTTTTAAAAAAGACTCTGGGATAAGCAGAGGGAATGCTGCATTCTGATGCCCTGTCTCTTTGATACGGCGATCAAGCTCTTGTTGTATATGTTCCCATATGGCATAACCATAAGGACGAATAACAAAACAACCACGAACAGGTGACTGATCAACAAGCTCTGCGGCATAAATCACTTCTTGGTACCAATCGGCAAACTGTGTATCACGAGATGGTAACTGCGCCATATTCATCCTTCGGTCAATAAAGTATCTTTGTCTCTTCAATATGCATACTATAATACATAGTATAGCCGCAGTTACCCATGAACAAAAGCTTAAAGCAGTAAAAAAACTCTTGAGTTTTTATGGTACTAAAACTTTTTGATATGTATCGAAAATTTCTTGCAAGCGCCCTAGCAGAGATTTATTAATCTTCGGCATAGTAGACCCAGACTGCCCTTGAAACGCCTGCTCATAACGGTCTAATAAAGTACTACACTGCCTCACAAGGTCTGGTAATTCAGCGGCTGTTTTTTTAAGATGCTCTGGCATGTGTTTTCGGTGCATGCATACGGCCTGTGCCTCATCCAAGGCTTTAACTACTTTGTTTATCTGTTCGGTAATTTCACCACCCAAACGTTGATATGTCGAACTTGCTTGTCGCTGACTTGCTATAGTCTGTGCGACCTGTAATCCTGTTTCGAGAACTGTTTGGAGTCCTTCAGAGGGCGAAAGATTACCTTCGGCTGCTTGTTGTGCTGCTTCAACCTGATCAGAAAAATCCATAGTTTCTTGCAGTGCAGCTGCCGCTCTAGGCGATAAGAAGCATGGTAAGAGAGTAATCGTGAAAGGGATAATATTTTGAGCAATTGCTTGCCCAATCATTGCCCATTGCCCTGACAATGCAGTTTCGCGAGTTTTTTTTGCATCAAGATATTCTTTAAGCATGCCATTAAGTATGATCAGTTCTTGTTTGGCCCTTTCTAGTGGCTTTGGAGAAATGAATGCTGTTGAGGGAGAAGTACTGCTATACATACCTTTAGGTCCATACAATAAGGCGATACAAGCAATAGTAATATATACATAACGCATATTCAAACCTCCTGTAACAATGAGTTAGGTAACAAAATTTATGTTATTGTCGCCATTTTATTCTTATATGTGCTCGTGGTACCTGTTGTTGTATCTGTTGTAGTGCACCTGCATCATAAACTATAGGATTGTCCATAAGCCGTAGAACCTCCAGATTATGTAAGCCATCAAATATATTAGCATGCAAGATTGTTAGCTGATTGCGAGTAAGATCAAGATTTTGCAGATGATGAAGGCCGCGAAATATTCCTAGAGGTAAGTCTTCAAGTTGATTTCTACCAAGCCATAACCATTGCAGATTCTGCAGCCCATCGAATATTCCTATGGGCAAGTTTGTTAGTTGGTTATGTGCAAGATCAAGATTAAGCAGATTATGAAGACTACTGAATGTCCCTACAAGTAAGTTTGCTAGTTGGTTATGAGCAAGGCCAAGACTATACAGATTATGAAGACCACTGAATATCCCTGCAGGCAAGTCTTCGAGTCTGTTATTATAGAGCGATAGTTTCTGTAGATTATGAAAACCATTAAATAATCCTACAGGTAAACTCGTTAGATTATTATCATCAAGGTTAAGTTCTAGTATATAGCATCCCATGCTCATAACATGTGCACGTATCGCTTGTATGCTTTGTAATAAGTCCTCAGAACTCATAGCATCAAGATCTTTCTCGCTCAAGTCAATAATCACATAACTACCTTTCTGCTCTCGTAATCTATAGTCAATATCAGCACGTAGTGCTTCTTGAAATTCGTTGGTATCACCTGTATATCGGGCCACCTCAGAACCAAAGGTAATTGGCTTCTTACTGTTATACTTTTCATGCAAGATCTGGTGAACACGTTGTACCACGCCTGGTAAAAAAGTACGGCCTTTATCTTTATTAAAGTATGTCTCAAGATCTTCTATACTTGGCTGCGTGTTGCCTTCTTGATCAAGATAGTTCTGAGCAAGCGTCTCAACAACCCCGCCTGGCATGGTATGCAACAGCTGCCACCATGGCACCAGATATTCTTCTATAGTCTCTGTATCGACAGCAGGTGCACTATTGCTAGTAGCGCCAGCCGGCGGTGCTGCAGCGAATACTGCGAACGTCATACAACTTATCAAACTAAAAACTATGTTTGTGTTGATTATCTTCATATTAGTATCCTTCATGCATTTATTTTTGTTACAAGAGGACGTTTAACAAAGCACGATCTTTGACTTAACTCGACTGATAACCGATCAAGACATTAAAAATTTTATTGTAGCTGGTAACTGTTGTCGTAATGTTTCCATTGTAGCTGTGTCATTCGCTATAGGGTTGTTATAAATCCATAGCTCCCGTAGATTCTGCAGGCCATGAAAATTTTTTGCTGATAATTCTGTTAGTTGATTACCAACAAGATACAGATTCTGTAGATTCTGCAGTCCGTGAAAGATTTCTCCAGGCAAGCTGATAAGTTGGTTGTAGTTAAGGTCCAGATGCTGTAGATCCTGAAGGCCATGAAAAATTTCTGCAGGTAATGCTGCTAGCCGATTAGAACTAAGTCTAAGATCGATTAAATCACACCCCATGCTCATAATAAATCCATGAGCCTCTTGTATACACCGTGCTAAAAGGTCGGGATCCATAGCGCCAAGATTTTTACGGCTAAGGTCAAGACCTACATAACTACCAGACTTTTCTTTGAGTGCGCGTTGGATTACATCGCGTAATGCTTCCATAAATGTATCGAAGTTACCAGTAAATTTAGCCGGAGGTATAATAAAGATGGGGTTTAACATGTGCAATAAAATCTCATGCGTAAGCTGTAGCAACGCTGGTGGCAATGCATGACCAGTGGTACGATTAAAGTGGTCACGTAACGCTTGTATAGTTGGGCTTTGATTACCGCTTTGAGCAAGATAGTCTTTGGCAAGCTGTTCTGCAATGCTGCCTGCTCTGTCACTCTGCAACAGTTCCCACCATGTTTCGAGATTTTCCTGCATGGCACCACTCACCACGCCAGGTTGCGCAGGTGCTGTAGTCGGTGGTGCTGCAGCGAATACTGCGAACGTCATACAACTTATCAAACTAAAAACTATGCTTGTGTTGAGTATCTTCATATTAGTATCCTTCATAAAGTATTCTTTCAATTCTTGGTAACTGTTGTCGTAATGTTTCCATCGTAGCTGTGTCATTCGCTATAGGGTTGTTATAAATCCATAGCTGCCGTAGATTCTGCAGACCATGAAAAATTTCTCCTGGTAAAGCTGTTAGTTGATTACTACTAAGATCCAGTTTCCGTAGATTCTGCAGACCATGAAAAATTTCTCCAGGCAAGCTGATGAGTTGGTTGTAGTTAAGATTCAGCTCCAGTAGATTCTGCAGTCCGTGAAAGATTTCTCCTGGTAAAGCTGTTAGTTGATTATAATCAATAATCAATACCAGTAGATTCTGAAGACCATGAAAAATTTCTCCTGGCAAGGTTGTTAGTTGGTTATCACTAAGTCTAAGACCGATTAAATCACATCCCATGCTCATAATAAATCCATGAGCCTCTTGTATACACCGTGCCAAGAGATTAGGACCCATAGCGCCAAGATTTTTATCGCTAAGGTCAAGACCTACATAACTACCAGGCTTTTCTTTGAGCGCGCGTTGGATTACATCGCGTAATGCTTCCATAAATGTATCGAAGTTACCAGTAAATTTAGCCGGAGGTATAATAGAGATGGGGTTTAACATGTTCAATAATATCCCATGCGTAAGCTGTAGCAACGCTGGTGGTAATGCATGACCAGTGTCACGATTAAAGTGGTCACGTAACGCTTGCATAGTTGGGCTTAAATCACCGCTTTGAGCAAGATAGTCTTTGGCGAGTTGCTCTGCAATACTGCTTGCTCTGTCACTCTGCAACAGCTCCCACCATGTTTCGAGATTTTCCTGCATGGCATCACTCACCACGCCAGGTTGCGCAGGTGCTGTAGTCGGTGGTGCTGCAGCGAATGCTGCGAACGTCATACAACTTATCAAACTAAAAACTATGTTTGTGTTGAATATCTTCATACTAGTATCCTTCATGCGTTTATTTTTGTTACAACACGATCTTTGACTTAACTCGACTGATAATTGATCAAGATATTAAAATTTTTATTGTAGCTGGTAATTTGTTGTCGTAATGTTTCCATCGTAGCTGTGTCATTCGCTATAGGGTTGTTATAAATCCATAGCTCCAGTAGATTCTGCAGTCCGTGAAAGATTTCTGCAGGTAACACTGTTAGTTGGTTATTACGAAGAAAGAGCTCCCGTAGATTCTGCAGACCATGAAAAATTTCTCCTGGTAAAGCTGTTAGTTGGTTACTACTAAGATCCAGATTCTGTAGATTCTGCAGGCCATGAAAAATTTCTCCTGGTAAAGCTGTTAGTTGGTTACCAACAAGATTCAGCTCCTGTAGATTCTGAAGACCATGAAAAATTCCTCCAGGTAAGGTTGTTAGTTGGTTATCACTAAGTCTAAGACCGATTAAATCACATCCCATGCTCATAATAAATCCATGAGCCTCTTGTATACACCGTGCTAAAAGGTCGGGATCCATAGCGCCAAGATTTTTATGGTTAAGGTCAAGACCTACATAACTACCAGGCTTTTCTTTGAGTGCGCGTTGGATTACATCGCGTAATGCTTCCATAAATGTATCGAAGTTACCAGTAAATTCAGCCGGAGGTATAATAAAGATGGGGTTTAACATGTTCAATAATATCCCATGCGTAAGCTGTAGCAACGCTGGTGGTAATGCATGACCAGTGTAACGATTAAAGTGGTCACGTAACGCTTGCATAGTTGGGCTTAAATCACCGCTTTGAGCAAGATAGTCTTTGGCGAGTTGCTCTGCAATACTGCTTGCTCTGTCACTCTGCAACAGTTCCCACCATGTTTCGAGATTTTCCTGCATGGCATCACTCACCACGCCAGGTTGCGCAGGTGCTGTAGTCGGTGGTGCTGCAGCGAATACTGCGAACGTCATACAACTTATCAAACTAAAAACTATGTTTGCATGAAGTATGCTCATGAAAGTATCCTTTCTAGATATATCGTTAAATTTGGTTCGAAAAAATTTTTTACGAAAAATCAGGTAAAACGTGAGTACTTTAGTATCACCATGATGTTTTAATTGTTATTTGTGGGAACTGTTGCTGTAATATTTCTATAGCAGCTGCATCATCCGCTATAGGGTTATTTACCAGTACTACATGATTTAAATTCTGAAGGCCATCAAATATCCCTACAGGTAAGGCTGCTAACTGATTATTATCAAGAAACAGGTGTAGCAGATTCTGCACGCCATGAAAGATTCCTTCAGGTAAACCTGTTAATTTGTTATCGCTAAAAGCAAGAGCAAATAGATTTTGCAGGCCATGAAAGATTTCTGCAGGTAAAGCTGTTAGTTGATTATGATCAATAGTCAGCATCTGTAGATTCTGCAGACCATGAAAAATTCCTCCAGGTAAGGTTGTTAGTTGATTATGAGTAAGATTCAGCAACTGTAGGTTCTGCAGGCCATGAAAGATTTCTTCAGGTAAAGCTGTTAGTTGATTGCCACTAAGATAAAGTCTCTGTAGATCCTGCAGTCCATGAAAGATTTTTCCAGGTAAGATTGTTAGTTCGTTATAATTAAGTCTAAGTTCGATTAAATCACATCCCATACTCATAATAAATCCATGAGCCTCTTGTATATACCGTGCTAAAAGGTCGGGATCCATAGCGCCAAGATTTTTACGGCTAAGGTCAAGACTTACATAACTACCAGGTTTTTCTTTGAGTGTGCGTTGGATTACATCGCGTAATGCTTCCATACATGTATCGAAGTTACCAGTAAATTCAGCCGGAGGTGTAATAACGATGGGGTTTAACATGTTCAATAATATCCCATGCGTAAGCTGTAGCAACGCTGGTGGCAATACATGACCAGTGTCACGATTAAAGTACTTATGTAATTTTTGCAAACTCGGGCTTCGATCACCGCTTTGAGTAAGATAGTCTTTGGCGAGTTGCTCTGCAATACTGCCTGCTCTGTCACTCTGCAACAGTTCCCACCATGTTTCGAGATTTTCCTGCATGGCATCACTCACCACGCCAGGTTGCGCAGGTGCCGTAGTCGGCGGTGCTGCAGTGAATACTGCGAATGGTATACAACTTGCCAAGCTTAAAACAGCGATAACGGTATAGATTCTCATGACCAACTCCTTTTTTTATAACATAAAGTGAATACTAGTTACTGAACCATATTAGATGCGAAATACTATGGGTATGTTGAGTAATTTTCTAATGATATATTATAACTGAATTAGTTATCTTTTTATTTTTATATACATTAATAATAACAGAATTTATTTAAAAAATGCAATATTTATGTTTATAAATTAATAAAAAAATTATCTTAACACATAAAAATTAGATCAGTGTTCTACGCAGAACAACTCTAGCTTCACGGGAACCCTTGGGTATGCTTTATTTATCAACTATAATATTTGAAAATAAATTTACTAATTTTTTTCATATAGATTGTAAATGTTCATTATAATGATAATTTTTATAAAATTATCATGAAATCGCTCTGCCAGCATTGTTTTTCAATTTTTAGTGTAAACTTATGAGGCACATGAAAAAGATGCAACAGCGATTATATTATTTTCATGTCACGCAGAATTATAGCAAAAATTTGTTTATGAAATTTATGTCAACATTGCTTTGCAAGGGGTTTGACGGTTAAGAACAGGGCCTTGCAATACTATATTCTCCTAAATTTTATCATCTGACGTAGTTGGCCTTTAACTTAAAAATCTCATGAGG
This sequence comes from uncultured bacterium, assembly GCA_963715605.1. Taxonomy (GTDB): domain Bacteria; phylum Babelota; class Babeliae; order Babelales; family Vermiphilaceae; genus JAKASV01. The sequence goes on from OY970257.1 coordinate 283,856, forward strand.
AGATTTCGTGGATTACTTATTTTTATGTATGCAAACATTGTTATGCCACCTTCAGTGTGTTTGCGCTGTATGTCTGTAATGAAAAATTTTTGGACATACAAAATAGTTATAACACGGCATTATATCATGACCATCATTGCATGTCTTTGAGGAGAATGGGGGTAGAAAAGTATGATCGTTACCTGTATGGTTGGATTTGGGGAGGTGGCAGCAGAAGTTTATTCCCGACGCAGTGAAAAACCCGTTCGCCCCGAGTAGAACTGTCTTGCAGGTCGGATCGAGGGGTTGAACACAAAACAGGAGTTTATTCCCGACACAGCGAAGAAACCCGTTCGCCCCGAGTAGAACTGTCTTGCAGGTCGGATCGAGGGGTTGAACACAAAATACGAAATACGAATGTACAAACGAGCTTAATACTTTATTTTTTAGAATAGTTTATGGACGCCTTGTGCAGGCGAGCACAAGGGCTTTGCTTGCCCAAAGCCCTTGACCAAACGGCACCAACAGCCTGTTGGATCCTCTTCCCGCACGTAACCATGACACTGATTCGCTACGCTCACAGGCCATGGGACGTGCTACCGGTAAACCACCCACAAGGCTGGTTGGTTTAAACCACTAAAAGACACTTAATGCTGGGTTTGTTTTGGAGTTTGTTCCAGATACAGTGAAAAACCCGTGAAAAACCCGTTCGCCCCGAGTAGACCTGCCTTGCAGGGCGGATCGAGGGGTTGAACACAAAGGATGGGTTATATTCAGACTTGCACCAGTGAAAACCTTGATACTTGTAATTAATCATACTAAGAAAAATTAAAATAGGCTCCTGATCAAATCTTTTTTCATTCGCTATAATCATTGATAGTCAGTAGTAAAAGAATCGCCATTATCGCTCTATGTTGCCATAGGCATCTAGCCAATATATATATAGACTTACAGTAATTAATATAATTAAAAAAATGCTCTTTATAACAATAATGAGAAATCACTTATAGGTATTCATAAATCGTGACCATATGTTCCTTATAAGCGTGTAGGTACTTGTAGTCGAAGGAGGAGCGCCGAAATGTGAGTCTGGCAAGACGTCTCCTGTAGGTATGTTGATTGGTTGTGATTTTGGCATGCCATTGCTATATAACATAGATTCTTGATAGTGGCTTCTTACTATAAAAGCTACACAAAGTTCGCATTGGCAATCCATACACACTATTCTGTAATTATTTCCAACAGTCAACAGTAATAGCATAAGTAGTAACGCATAAAACTTATTGAACATACGATTCCTCTATGAAATAGAACAGAGAAGCACTCCAAAAAAAACTTGGTATTTTGTGTTCAACCCCTCGATCCTCCCTGTAGAACAGGTCTACTCGTGGCGAACGGATTTCTTCATTGCAATGTGCTATACAATAATAGCATAATTCTCATGAAGCGGCCATAATCAAACAAAGACAATCACAAACATCACATAAAAAATCAAACAGGGTTCTTCAGGATCATATGGTATACCTGAGAGCTACAGTGTTGTGCAACTTCTTCGAGGCTTGGTCTCGAATTCCTACCAGCTCTAATCCAGTCTCTGGTAAGTTGTTGTGCTAATATATCAGGCATGAGTGAGTGTAAAAGCCACTTATCTTCCAGGTTGTGCATAACTTCTTTTGATAGCCCAGTAACACTAGTATCGCCACCTGTTGGTGCGACACCGGCGCTACTAGGCGCTGTACTTGGTTGGTTGACATCTACTACTGTTTGTTGACCAGCAAGAGGTCGGCCCCCTGTAAGCCATCGACGAGTACCGCTATACCAATCAACCAGCGTACCACCTGTGCCTCTGGCAGCCCGTGCTGCATAACCAAGGGCACTTCCAAACACGCCAGACCTCTGCATACCTGGAGCGACATTGCGTGTTGTTCGCGCTGACTCAGAACTGTTTCCAGCCTCTGCATCACCTGTACCACCCGGTGCGGCAGCATAGAGCCCGGTTATTGCATAACTTAACAGTAGTACTATTGTTAAGATCATCTTATTCTTCATAGCTTTATCCTTTCTTATAAACTCATACAATAGATTCTCTACATTTTTATTACACACTATACTGCAGGAGCCGTTTCCAGCAGCCCCTGCAAATTAGCTGGTCCATGGAAAGATATTAAAACCAAATTTTTATGGTTGTCGGCAATTCTCGTCGAATAGCCTCTTGCGCATCTGGTGGCAGCTGGTTGCCAAACAGGTAAAGCTCCTGTAGTTTGGTGAGGTCAGCAAGTATGCCTGCTGATAGCGTGGTAAGCTTGTTAACACCGAGTGCAAGAATTTGTAGATTAATAAGGCCAGCAAATATACCAGCTGGCAACGCAGCGAGCTGATTACCACTAAGCCAGAGCCTCTGTAGATTGGTAAGACCAGCGAATATACCAGCTGGCAACGTGACGAGCTGGTTACTATTCAATAAAAGAATCTGTAGATTAGTAAGACCAGCAAATATATCAGGTGGCATTATAGCAAGCTTGTTACCATCAAGCCTGAGCTCCTGTAGATCAGTAAGGCCAGCGAATATACCAGGCGGCAAATTGGCAAGCTGATTTCTACCAAGCCAGAGCAACTGTAGATTAATAAGGCCAGTAAATACACCAGGTGGCAGTGTCGTTAAACCATTACCATTCAGATTAAGCCCTGTCAATAAACATTGATGAGAATCAATGGTATCATATACTGCACGCATCAGATCAACAAATTGATCTTGGTTGTTACGTACTAATTCTCCAAGATTTCTATACGACAAATCTACTATAACTCTATGATGTGTTCCTATCTTAACCAACTCATCATTGAGGTAAGCAATAAGAGTATCCCTAAAGCTTTCGTAATCGCCTTGATAGGCTTTACTTAACGGCAATTCTATGATTACCACTGGTTCTGATAATAGAAGATTTCTACGTACTTTTTCCCGTATTGCAGTGGTAAACAAACCACCAGCACCTTTGAGGTGTCGAGCTATATCTTTGGCACCTGCTCCTGAACGAATGCCAGCTTCGCTCAAATTTTTGGCAAGCTGTCGTGCTATCTGGTCTTGTAATTGTTGTTGGGAATGTAGAAGCCATATATCTTCTAGACTGCGTTCAGTCTCTTCCGATGGCTTATAATCGGCTGCAGCACTACCAGTTGATGAAGCACCAGGCCTGCCTCCTGTAAGCCATCGTCGAGTACCGCTATACGCATTGGCCAACGCCTCGCCTGTTCTTCTGCCTGTACTTCTGGTAGCTTCTGCTGCATAACTAAGGGCGCTGCCAACGCTACCCAATAGACCAGACCTTTGCATTTCTGGGGTGATATCGCGCGTTGCTTGCAACCGTCCAGTGCTATTCCCAGCCTCTGCATCGCCTGCACCACCCGGTGCGGCAGCATAGAGCCCGGTTATTGCACAACTTAACAGTAGTGTCGTTAAGATCTTCGTATTGTTCATAGCACTATCCTTTCTTATAAATTCGTATAAAACGCCGAAAAAGCTATTGCCAGCAGCCCCTGCTGCTTGTTTTTTAGACATTAAAACCCAATCTTTTCTTTGTTGTTGCTGGCAGTTCTCGGCGAATAGCCTCCAGCTCCTCTGGTGGCAGCTGGTTGCCAAACAGGTAAAGCTCCCGTAGTTTGGTGAGACCGGCGAATATACGAGGTGGCAAGTTGGTGAGCTGATTATTACTAAGCCGCAGCTGATGCAGTTTGGTGAGGTTAGCAAATAAGTCAGGTGGCAAGGTGGTGAGCTGGTTATTATCAAGCATGAGCTCCTGTAGATTGGTAAGGCCAGCGAATGTACCAGCTGGTAGCGTGACAAATTGATTACCACTTAGTGCAAGCTTCCATAGATTGGTAAGGCCAGCAAATATGCCAACTGGCAAGTTGACGAGCTGATTATTATTAAGCCAGAGCTTCTGTAGATTAGTAAGGCCATCGAATATACCAGGTGGCAGTGTCGTTAAACCATTACCATTCAGATAAAGCTCTGTCAATAAACATTGATGAGAATCAATGGTATCATATACTGCACGCATCAGATCAACAAATTGATCTTGGTTGTTACGTACTAATTCTCCAAGATTTCTATGCGATAAGTTTAATGAAATTCTATGATTTGTTCCTATCTTAACCAACTCATCATTGAGGTAAGCAATAAGAGTACCCCTAAAGCTTTCGTAATCACCCTCATAGGCTTTGCTTAACGACAAGCTTATGATTGCTGTTGGTCCTGATAGTATAAGATTTCTACGTACTTTTTCCAGTATTGCAGTGGTAAACAAACCACCAGCACCTTTGAGGTGTCGAGCTATATCTTTGGCACCTGCTCCCGAACGAATGCCAGCTTCGCTCAAATTTTTGGCAAGCTGTCGTGCTATCTGGTCTTGTAATTGTTGTTGGGAATGTAGAAGCCATATATCTTCTAGACTGCGTTCAGTCTCTTCCGATGGCTTATAATCGGCTGCAGCACTACCAGTTGATGAAGCACCAGGCCTGCCTCCTGTAAGCCATCGTCGAGTACCGCTATACGCATTGGCCAATGCCTCGCCTGTTCTTCTGCCTGTACTTCTGGTAGCTTCTGCTGCATAATTAAGGGCGCTGCCAACGCTACCCAATAGACCAGACCTTTGCATGCCTGGAGCAATGCGTGGCATTGCTTGTGGCCGTCCAGAACTGTTTCCAGCCTCTGCATCACCTGCTCCACCAGGTGCGGCAGCATAGAGTCCGGTTATCGCACAACTTAACAGTAGTATTGTTGTTAAGATCATCTTATTCTTCTTCATAATAGTGTCCTTTCTTAGAATTAATACGGTGGATTCTATATGTATTTTTTATATGCAATAATTTGTATGCACATTAATATTCGTTAACACTAGGGTGCGGGTATGCGTGAGGCTACATGCATTAATTTGCAGGAGTTGTTTTCAGCAGCCCCTGCAAATTAGCTGGTCCATGAAAAAATATTAAAACCAAATGTCTATGGTCGTCGGCAATTCTTGTCGAATGGCCTCTTGGACCTCTGGTCGCAGTAGATTCCTAAAAAGCGAAATGTGCTTTAATTTGGTAAGACCTGCGATTATGCCAGCTGGCAACGTAGTAAGTTGGTTATCATTAAGCGAGAACAACTGTAAATTGGTAAGTCCAGCAAATATGTCTACTGGTAACGTGGCAAATTTGTTATGAGAAAGAAAGAGTTGCTGTAGTTTCGTAAGACCAGCGAATATACTGGCTGGCACTATAGCAAGCTGGTTACCATCAAGCCAAAGCCGCTGTAGATTGGTGAGGCCAGCGAATATACCTGCTGGCAGTTTGACAAGTTGGTTATTAGCAAGCGAGAGCTCCTGTAGATTTATGAGGTCAGCGAATATACCGACTGGCAACGTTGCGAGTTGATTATAACTAAGAACGAGTTTTTTTAGATTGATGAGACCGGCGAATACGTCAGCTGGTAATAAGGCAAGCTGGTTATTGGTTAAATTAAGCTCCTTCAGGCTATCAAATTGACCCAATACACCTTCAGGGAGCATCGTTAAACCATTATTACTCAAAACAAGACTTGTCAATATGCACCGATGACGATCAATGGTAGCATGTATTTCATGCATCAGATCAACAAACTGACCAGGATTGTCGCGTACCAGTTCTCCTAGATTGCTTGATGATATGTTTAATGCAACCCCATGATCTGTTCCAGCTTTCGTCAATGCATCATTGAGGTAGGCGATAAGAGCATCCCTAAAGCTTCTATAGTCGCCTTGATAGGTGATATCACTTCTTGGCTGCACACGTATCGGCATTTCTGCTAGCATCATTAGCTTATTATGTACTTTTTCCAGTAATGCACGAGTAAGCAAGCGGCCTTCACCGCCAAAATGTTGCGCGACTTCTTCGAGGCTCGGTCTCGAGTTTTTACCAGCCTTGATCCAATTCTTAGTAAGTTGCTGTGCTAATGCATCAGGCATGAGCGAATGCACAAGCCACAGGTCTTCTAGATTACTCGCAGCATCTTTCGATGGCTTATAAACCTCTGCATCACCTGCACCACCCGGTGCGGCAGCATAGAGCCCGGTTATTGCACAACTTAACAGTAGTACTATTGTTAAGATCATCTTATTCTTCATAGCTTTATCCTTTCTTATAAATTCGTATAAAACACCAAAAAAGCTATTGCCAGCAGCCCCTGCTGCAGCATAGTGGTTCTCAGGTATTAAAAAATAATTTCCGTTGTTGCTGGCAGTTCTCGGCGAATAGCCTCTTGCTCCTCTGGTGGCAGCTGATTACTACTAAGCCAGAGCGCCTGTAGATTAGTAAGGCCAGCGAACATACCAGCTGGCAATGTGGTGAGCTGGTTTTCATTAAGCAAGAGCGCCTGTAGCTTGGTGAGGTCAGCAAATAAGCCAGGTGGCAAGGTGGCGAGCTGATTTCTAGTAAGCGCGAGCTGCTGTAGTTTGGTGAGGCCACCGAATATACCAGATGGCAACGTTGCGAGTTGGTTTCTATAGAGTGAAAGAAATGTTAGATTAGTAAGGCCAGCAAATATACCAGCTGGCAATGTGGTGAGCTGGTTTTCATCAAGCAAGAGCTGCTGTAGCTTGGTGAGGTCAGCAAATAAGCCAGGTGGCAAGATGGCGAGCTGATTTCTAGTAAGCGCGAGCTGTTGTAGCTTGGTGAGGCCACCGAATATACCAGGTGGCAACGTTGTGAGCTGGTTACTCTGAAGCCAGAGATACTGTAGATTAGTAAGGCCAGCAAATATGCCAGGCGGCAAGGTGGCGAGCTGATTATTATTAAACCAGAGCTTCTGTAGATTAGTAAGGCCAGCGAATATACCAGGCGACAATGTGGTGAGCTGGTTACCATGTAAACTAAGCTCTCGTAGGTTACCAAATTGATCAAACATATTCTCAGGGAGCATTGTTAAACCGTTATCGCTTAGATCAAGCTGCGTTACTATGCACTGGTGACCATTAATAGTGTCATTTATTGTTTGCATCAGATCAACACATTGACCTGGATTGTCGCGTGCTAACTGTCCAAGATTTTTATACGATAAGTTTAAATCAACTCTATAATTTGTTCCTAACTCATCATTGAGGTTAGCAATAAGATCATCCCTAAAACTTTCGTAATCACCCTCATAGGCTTTGCTTAACGACAATCTTATGATTGCTGCTGGTCCTGATAGTATAAGATTTCTACGTACTTTTTCCAGTATTGCAGGGGTAAACAAACCCCCCTCGCCTCCAAAGTGTTGTGCAATTTCTTCGAGGCTTGGTCGCGGATTCCTACCAGCTCTAATCCAGTCTCTGGTAAGTTGTTGTGCTGTTTCCTCAGGTATGAGCGAGTGCACAAGCCACATGTCTTCTAGATTACTCGCAGCACCTTCCGATGGCTTATAAACCGCTGCATCACCTGTACCACCCGGTGCGGCAGCATAGAGCGCGGTTATTGCACAACTTAACAGTAGTACTATTGTTAAGATCATCTTATTCTTCATATCTTTATCCTTTCTTATAAACTCATACAATAGATTCTCTACATTTTTATTACACACTATACTGCAGGAGCCGTTTCCAGAAGTCCCTGCAGTATAGTGGTTCTCAGGTACTAAAACTCAATTTCTGTTGTTGCTGGCAGTTCTCGTCGAATGGCCTCCTGCGCCTCTGGTGGCAGCTGATTACTATAAAGCGAAAGAATTTTTAAATTGGCGAGACCAGCAAATATGTCAGGTGGCAAGGTGGCGAGCTGATTACTACTAAGCCAGAGCGCCTGTAGATTAATAAGGCCAGCGAATATATCAGCAGGTAAGGTTGCGAGCTGGTTTTCATCAAGCCAGAGCGCCTGTAGATTAGTAAGGCCAGCAAATATGTCAGATGGTAGCGTGACAAGTTGGTTACCAAAAAGGTAAAGCTCCTGAAGATTGGTAAGGCCAGCAAATAAGCCAACTGGCAAGTTGACGAGCTGATTATTATTAAGCCAGAGCTTCCGTAGATTAGTAAGGCCATCGAATATACCAGCTGGCAAGGTGGTGAGCTGGTTTTCAGCTAGCCTGAGCTCCTGTAGATTAGTAAGGCCAGCGAATATACCAGGTGGCAAGGTGGTGAGCTGGTTAAAATTTATACTAAGCCCTCGTAGGCTACCAAATTGACCAAATGCATCCTCAGGGAGTGTCGTTAAACCATTACCATGCAGATTCAGCTGCGTCAATATGCACTGGCTATGATCAATGGTATCATATACTGCATGCATCAGATCAACAAACTGACCAGGATTGTCGCGTACTAGTCCTCCTAGATTGCTTGACGATATGTTTAATGCAACCCCATGATTTGCTCCAGCTTTCGTTAATGCATCATTGAGGAAAGCAATAAGAGCATTCCTAAAACTTTCGTAATCACCCTCATAGGCTTTACTTAACGGTAATTCTATGAATTTCACTGGTCCTGATAGTATAAGGTTTCTACGTACTTTTTCCAGTATTGCAGTGGTAAACAAGCGACCCTCGCCTCCAAAGTGCTGTGTAACTTCTTCGATGCTTGGTGCTCGATTTCTACCAGCCTTGAGCCAATCCTTAGCAAGCTGTTCTGCTGTTTCCTCAGGTATGAGCGAGTGCACAAGCCACATGTCTTCTAGATTACTCACAGCATCTTCCGATGGCTTATAAACCTTTGCAGCACCTGTACCACCCGGTGCGGCAGCATAGAGCCCGGTTATTGCACAACTTAACAGTAGTATTGTTGTTAAGATCATTTTATTCTTCATAGCTTTATCCTTTCTTATAAACTCATACAATAGATTCTCTACATTTTTATTACACACTATGCTGCAGGAGCTATTTTTAGCAGCCCCTGCTGCTTTTTTTAGACATTAAAACCCAATATGTGTTGTTGCCGGTAGTTCTCGTCGAATTGCTTCTTGTGCATCTAGCGGTAACTGGTTGTTAAACAGGTAAAGATTTTGTAGCATGGTGAGACCGGCGAATATACCAGGTGGCAACGTGACGAGCTGGTTACTATGCAATAAAAGAATCTTTAGATTAATAAGGCCAGCAAATATATCAGGTGGCACTATAGCAAGCTGGTTACCATTCAGTGAAAGAATCTGTAGATTAATAAGACCAGCAAATATATCAGGTGGCAACGTTGCGAGCTGGTTTTCATTAAGCCAGAGCTGCTGTAGTTTGGTGAGGCCAGCGAATATACGAGGCGGCAAATTGGCGAGCTGATTACCATTGAGCGAGAGCTTCTGTAGATTAGCAAGGCCAGCGAATATGTCTGGCGGCAACGTGACAAGCTGGTTAGCATCTAGTGAAAGTTTTTGTAGATTAGTAAGGCCAGCAAACGTGTCAGATCGCAATGTAGCGAACTTGTTGCCATCAAGCCAGAGCTCCTGCAGATTAGTAAGGCCAGTAAATACACCAGGTGGCAAGGTGGTGAGCTGGTTAAAATTTATACTAAGCTCTCGTAGGCTACCAAATTGACCAAATGCATCCTCAGGGAGTGTCGTTAAACCATTACCATCCAGATTCAGCCGCGTCAATATGCACCGATGACGATCAATGGTAGCATGTATTTCATGCATCAGATCAACAAACTGACCAGGATTGTCGCGTACTAGTCCTCCTAGATTGCTTGACGATATGTTTAATGCAACCCCATGATTTGCTCCAGCTTTCGTTAATGCATCATTGAGGAAAGCAATAAGAGCATTCCTAAAACTTCCATAATCACCTTTATAGGCTTTACTTAACGGTAATTCTATGAATTTCTCTGATCCTGATAGTATAAGATTTCTACGTACTTTTTCCAGTATTGCAGGGGTAAACAAACCCCCCTCGCCTCCAAAGTGCTGTGTAACTTCTTCGATGCTTGGTGCTCGATTTCTACCAGCCTTGATCCAATTCTTAGTAAGTTGTTGTGCTAATGCATCAGGCATGAGCGAGTGGAAAAGCCACATGTCTTCCAGATTACTCGCAGCATCTTCCGATGGCTTATAAACCGCTGCAGCACCTGTACCACCTGGTGCGGCAGCATAGAGCCCTGTTATTGCACAACTTAACAGTAGTATTGTCGTTAAGATCATTTTATTCTTCATATCTTTATCCTTTCTTATAAACTCATACAGTAGATTCTCTACATTTTTTATTACACACTATGCAGCAGGAGCCGTTTCCAGAAGTCCCTGCAGTACAGTGGTTCTCAGGTACTAAAACTCAATTTTCGTTCTTATCGGCAGTGCTCGGCGAATGGCCTCCTGCTCCTCTGGTGGTAGCTGGTTGTCAAAAAGGTAAAGCCACTGTAGATTAATAAGGCCAGCAAATATGTCGGGTGGCAAGGTGGCAAACTCATTACGATCAAGCGAAAGAAGCTGTAGATTAATAAGGCCAGCAAATATATCAGGTGGCACTATAGCAAGCTGGTTACCATTCAGTGAAAGAATCTGTAGATTAATAAGGCCAGCAAATATACCATGCGGCAAGGTGGCGAGCTGATTATTACTAAGCAAGAGAAACCGTAGATTAGTAAGGCCAGCAAATAAGTCAGGTGGCAACGTTGTGAGCTGGTTTTCATCAAGAATGAGCTTCTGTAGATTAGTAAGTCCACCGAATATACCAGCTGGTAGCGTGACAAATTGGTTACCACTTAGTACAAGCTTCCATAGATTGGTAAGGCCACCGAATATACCAAGTTGCAACGTTGCAAGCTGGTTTTTATGGAGTGAAAGAATTTGTAGATTAGTAAGACCAGCAAATATGCCAGGTGGCACTATAGCAAGCTGGTTACCATTCAGTGAAAGAATCTGTAGATTAATAAGACCAGCAAATATATCAGGTGGCAACGTTGCGAGCTGGTTTTCATAAAGCCAGAGCTGCTGTAGTTTGGTGAGGCCAGCAAATATACGAGGCGGCAAGGAGGTGAGCCGGTTACCATATAAATTAAGCTCTCGTAGGCTATCAAACTGATCAAATACACCCTCAGGGAGCGTCGTAAAATCATTTACACTCAGGTCAAGATTCGTCAATATGCACTGGTTATGATCAATGGTATCGTATATTGCATGCATGAGATCAACAAATTGATCTGGGTTGTTACGTACTAATGCTCCAAGATTTCTATGCGATAAGTTTAATGAAATTCTATGATTTGTTCCTATCTTAACCAACTCATCATTGAGGTAAGCAATCAGATCGTCCCTAAAACTTCCATAATCACCTTCATAGGCTTTACTTAACGGTAATTCTATGAATTTCACTGGTCCTGATAGTATAAGATTTCTACGTACTTTTTCCAATAATGCACGAGTAAACAAGCGACCCTCGCCTCCAAAGTGTTGTGCAACTTCTTCGATGCTTGGTGCTGGATTTCTACCAGCCTTGAGCCAATCCTTAGCAAGCTGTTGTGCTAATGCATCAGGCATGAGCGAGTGGAAAAGCCACATGTCTTCCAGGTTGCGCGTAGCTTCGTCTGATAGGCTTTCAGCCGCTGCAGCACCTGTACCACCGGGTGCGGCAGCATAGAGCGCGGTTATTGCACAACTTAACAGTAGTATTGTCGTTAAGATCATTTTATTGTTCATAGCATTGTCCTTTCTTATAAACTCATACTGTAGATTATTTACATTTTTTATTACACACTATGCTGCAGGAGCTATTTTTAGCAGCCACCACAGCATAGTTGGTTCTCAGGTATTAAAACATAATTTTCGTTGTTTCTGGCAGTTCTCGTCGAATAGCCTCTTGCGCGTCTGGTGGCAGCTGGTTGTTAAACAGGTAAAGATTTTGTAGCCTGGTGAGGCCAGCGAATATACGAGGCGGCAAGGTGGTGAGCTGGTTACCATATAAATTAAGTGCTCGTAGGCTATCAAACTGATCAAATACACCCTCAGGGAGTGTCGTTAAGCCATTATCGCTCAGATCAAGCCCCGTCAGTATGCACTGGTTATGATCAATGGTAACGTATACTGCATGCATGAGATCAACACATTGATCTTGGTTGTTACGTACTAATTCTCCAAGATTTCTATGCGACAAGTTTAATGTAACTCTATGATTTGTTCCTATCTTAACCAACTCATCATCGAGGCAAGCAATCAGATCGTCCCTAAAACTTCCATAATCACCTTCATAGGCTTTACTTAACGGTAATTCTATGAATTTCACTGGTCCTGATAGTATAAGATTTTTACGTACTTTTTCCAATAATGCACGAGTAAACAAGCGACCCTCGCCTCCAAAGTGTTGTGCAACTTCTTCGATGCTTGGTGCTGGATTTCTACCAGCCTTGAGCCAATCCTTAGCAAGCTGTTGTGCTAATGCATCAGGCATGAGCGAGTGGAAAAGCCACATGTCTTCCAGGTTGCGCGTAGCTTCGTCTGATAGGCTTTCAGCCGCTGCAGCACCTGTACCACCGGGTGCGGCAGCATAGAGCCCAGTTATCGCACAACTTAACAGTAGTATTGTCGTTAAGATCATCGTATTCTTCATAGCTTTATCCTTTCTTATAAACTCATACAGTAGATTCTCTACAATTTTTATTACACACTATGCTGCAGGAGCCGTTTCCAGCAGCCCCAACAGCATAGTTGGTTCTCAGGTATTAAAAAATAATTTTCGTTGTTGCTGGCAGTTCTCGGCGAATAGCCTCCAGCTCCTCTGGTGGCAGCTGGTTGCCAAACAGGTAAAGCTCCCGTAGTTTGGCGAGACCGGCGAATATACGAGGTGGCAAGTTGGTGAGCTGATTATTACTAAGCCGCAGCTGATGCAGTTTGGTGAGGTTAGCAAATAAGTCAGGTGGCAAGGTGGTGAGCTGGTTTTCATCAAGCATGAGCTCCTGTAGATTGGTAAGGCCAGCGAATGTACCAGCTGGTAGCGTGACAAATTGATTACCACCTAGTGCAAGCTTCCATAGATTGGTAAGGCCAGCAAATATGTCAGGTGGCAATGTGGCAAGCTGGTTACCATAGAGTGAAAGAATTTGTAGATTAGTAAGGCCAGCAAATATGCCAGGTGGCAACGTTGCGAGCTGGTTTTCATAAAGCCAGAGCCGCTGTAGTTCGGTGAGGCCAGCGAATATACGAGGCGGCAAGGAGGTGAGCTGGTTTTCATAAAGCCTGAGCTCTTGTAGATTAGTAAGGCCAGCGAATATACCAGGCGGCAAGGTGGCGAGCTGGTTACCATGTAAACTAAGCTCTCGTAGGTTACCAAATTGATCAAATACACCCTCAGGGAGCGTCGTAAAATCATTTAGACTCAGGTCAAGATTCGTCAATATGCACTGGTTATGATCAATGGTATCGTATACTGCATGCATTAGATCAACAAATTGATCTTGGTTGTTACGTACTAATTCTCCAAGATTTTTATGCGATAAGTTTAATATAACTCTATGATGTGTTCTTATCTTAACCAGCTCCCTCATGAGGTTCTTCTTAAAATTTTCGTAATCGCCTTGATAGGCTTTGCTTAACGGCAATTCTATGAATTCCACTGGTCCTAATAGTATAAGGTTTCTACGTACTTTTTCCTGTATTGCAGGGGTAAACAAACCACCAGCACCTTTGAGGTAATGTGCTACATATTTTATATCTGCTCCTGTACCAATACCAGCTTTGCTCAAATTTTTGGCAAGCTGTTCTGCTAATGCATCAGGCATGAGCGAGTGGAAAAGCCACATGTCTTCCAGGTTGCGCGTAGCTTCGTCTGATAGGCTTTCAGCCGCTGCAGCACCTGTACCACCGGGTGCGGCAGCATAGAGCGCGGTTATTGCACAACTTAACAGTAGTATTGTCGTTAAGATCATTTTATTGTTCATAGCATTGTCCTTTCTTAAAATTTGTATAACATGCAGCAGGAGCTATTACCAGCAGGCCCTGCTGCATAAACTGGCAGCCGCTCTTAAAAAATTATCTCTACTGTCACCGGCAGTTCTCGTTGGATAGCCTCTTGCGCCTCTGGTGGCAGCTGGTTACCAAAAAGCGAAATGTGCTTGAGTTTGGTAAGACCGGTGAATATACCAGCTGGCAGCGTGACAAGTTTGTTATTACTAAGCCCGATTGCCTCTAGATTTCTAGGTTCAGCGAATATGTCTGGCGGCAACGTGACAAGCTGGTTACTACCTAGTGAAAGTTCTTGTATATTAGTAAGGCCAGCAAACATGCCAGATCGCAATGTAGCGAACTTGTTGTTATCAAGCCAGATGTACCATAGATTGGTGAGGTCAGCAAAGATGCCATTAGGCAATGCAGCGAGCTGATTACCACTAAGCCAAAGACCCTTTAAATGAGTAAGGTTAGCAAATATACCTGGTGGCAAGGTAGCGAGCTGGTTATAACTAAGCCAGAGTTGCTCTAACTCAGTGAGGCCAGCGAATATACCAGCTGGTAGCGTGACAAGTTGGTTCTCCCCTACATTAAGCTCCTTCAGGCTATCAAACTGACCAAATACACCCTCAGGGAGCGTCGTAAAATCATTACTGCTTAGATCAAGTTTTGTCAGTATGCATAGGTGGCGATCAATGACTTCGTGTATGGCATGCATCAGATCAATACATTGACCTGGATTAAGAAACACTAATTCTCCAAGATTAATACCTGATAGCTTTAATGCAACCCCATGATCTAGTCCTATCTTAACCAGTTCATAATTTAAATAGTCAATAATAGCATTCTTAAAACCTTCGTAATCGCCTTGATAGGAAATTTCATCCGGTATCGCTATTTGACTACTAGGTGATGATTGCAGTAGCTTTCTACGCACTTTTTCCAGTATTGCACGAGTAAACATGCGACCCTCACCTTCAAAATATCGTGCAACTTCTTCGATGCTTGGTGCTGGATTTCTACCAGCTCTAAGCCAATCCCTGGCCAATTGTTGTGCTAATGCATCTGGCATGAGCGAATGCAAAAGCCACTTGTCTTCTAGGTTGCGCATAGCTTCTTCTGATAGGCTTTCAGCCGCTGCAGCGCCTGCACCACCTGGTGCGGCAGCATAGAGCCCGGTTATTGCACAACTTAACAGTAGTACTGTCGTTAAGATCAGCTTATTCTTCATAGCTTTATCCTTTCTTATAAACTCATACTGTAGATTCTCTACATTTTTTATTACACACTATGCTGCAGGAGCTATTTTCAGCAGCCCCTGCAGTATAGTGGTTCTCAGATACTACTTAATTTTCGTTGTTGCTGGCAGTTCTCGGCGAATAGCCTCCTGCTCCTTTGGTGGCAGCTGGTTGCCAAACAGCCAAAGATTTTGCAGCCTGGTGAGACCGGCGAATATACCAGGTGGCAACGTGACGAGCTGGTTACTATTCAATAAAAGAATCTGTAGATTAATAAGGCCAGCAAATATGCCAGGTGGCAACGTTGCGAGCTGGTTTTCATAAAGCCAGAGCTGCTGTAGTTTGGTGAGGCCAGCGAATATACGAGGCGGCAAGGAGGTGAGCTGGTTACCATATAAATTAAGTGCTCGTAGGCTATCAAATTGACTAAATACACCCTCCGGGAGTGTCGTTAAACCATTATCGCTCAGATCAAGCCCCGTCAATATGCACTGGCTATGATCAATGGTATCGTATACTGCATGCATGAGATCAACAAATTGATCTGGGTTGTTACGTACTAATGCTCCAAGATTTCTATGCGACAAGTTTAATGTAACTCTATGATTTGTTCCTATCTTAACCAACTCATCATTGAGGTAAGCAATAAGAGTACCCCTAAAACTTTCGTAATCGCCTTGATAGGCTTTACTTAACGGCAATTCTATGTATACCGCTTTTGTACCTGCTCCTGAACCAATGCCAGCTTCGCTCAAATCTTTGGCAAGCTGTTGTGCTAATGCATCAGGTATGAGTGAATGTGGAAGCCTTATGTCTTCCAGGTTGCGCGTAGCTTCGTCTGATGGCTCATAAGCGGTTGCAGCACTACCAGTCGGTGAAGCAGCAGGCCGGCCTCCCGTAAGCCATCGTCGGGTACCGCTATACGCATTGGCCAACGCCTCGCCTGTATTTCTGGCAGCTTCTGCTGCATAACTAAGGGCGCTGCCAACGCTACCCAATAGACCAGACCTTTGCATTTCTGGTGTGATATCGCGCGTTGCTTGCAACCGTCCAGTGCTATTCCCAGCCTCTGCATCACCTGCACCACCTGGTGCGGCAGCATAGAGCCCAGTTATCGCACAACTTAACAGTAGTACTGTCGTTAAGATCAGCTTATTCTTCATAGCTTTATCCTTTCTTATAAACTCATACAGTAGATTCTCTACATTTTTTATTACGCGCTATGCTGCAGGAGCTATTTTCAGCAGCCCCTGCTGCTTTTTTTAGACATTAAAACCCAATCTTTGTTGTTGCCGGCAATTCTCGTCGAATTGCTTCTTGTGCATCTAGCGGCAACTGGTTACCAAAAAGCGAAAGATACCCTAGATTGGTAAGGCCAGCGAATATGTCAGCAGGTAATGTGACAAGTTGGTTACCATCAAGCCAGATCGTCTGTACATTAGTAAGGCCAGCAAATATGTCTACCGGTAGAGTAACAAGCCGGTTACGAAGAATTGAGAGACTTTTTAGGTTGATGAGGCCAGCGAATATGCCACCAGGTAACGTGGCGAGCTGGTTATAACCAAACCAGAGCTCCTGTAGATTAGTAAGGCTAGCGAATATGTCTGGCGGCAACGTGACAAGCTGGTTAGCATCTAATGAAAGTTTTTGTAGATGAGTAAGGCCAGCAAACGTGTCAGATCGCAATGTAGTGAACTTGTTGCCATCAAGCCAGAGCTCCTGTAGATTAGTAAGATCAGCAAATATGCCAGGTGACAACGCAGCGAGCTGATTATCACTAAGCCAAAGACCCTTTAAATGAGTAAGGTTAGCGAATATACCTGGTGGCAAGGTAGCGAGCTGGTTATAACTAAGCCAGAGCTCCTGTAGATTGGTAAGGCCAGCGAATATACCAGCTGGTAGCGTGACAAGTTCGTTCTCCTCTACATTAAGCTCCTTCAGGCTATCAAACTGACCAAATACACCCTCCGGGAGCGTCGTAAAATCATTTACACTCAGGTCAAGATTCGTCAATATGCACTGATGACGATCAATGGTATCATATACTGCATGCATGAGATCAACAAATTGATCTTGGTTGTTACGTACTAATTCTCCAAGATTTCTATGCGATACTTCTAATCCAACTACATGACCTGTTCCTATCCTCGTCAACTTATCGCTTAAGTAAGCAATAAGATCATCCCTAAAACTTCTGTAATCGCCTTGATAGGTTATATCGCCTCTCGGCTGCACACGTATCGGCGTTTCTACTAGTATCAGTATATTTTTACGTACTTTTTCCAGTATTGCATGAGTAAACATGCGACCCTCGCCTCCAAAGTGTTGTGCAACTTCTTCGATGCTTGGTGCTGGATTTCTACCAGCCTTGAGCCAATCCTTAGCAAGCTGTTGTGCTAATATATCAGGCATGAGTGAATGTAGGAGCCACATGTCTTCCAGGTTGCGCGTAGCTTCTTCTGATAGGCTTTCAGCCGCTGCAGCGCCTGCACCACCCGGTGCGGCGGCATAGAGCACGGTTATCGCACAACTTAACAGTAGTATTGTCGTTAAGATCATCTTATTCTTCATAGCTTTATCCTTTCTTATAAACTCATACAGTAGATTCTCTACATTTTTTATTACACACTATGCTGCAGGAGCCGTTTCCAGCAGCCCCCACAGCATAGTTGGTTCTCAGGTACTAAAACTCAATTTTCGTTGTTGCTGGCAGCTCTCGGCGAATGGCCTCCTGCTCCTCTGGTGGTAGCTGGTTGCCAAAAAGGTAAAGCCACTTTAGATTAATAAGACCAGCAAATATGTCAGGTGGCAATGTGGCGAGCTGGTTACCATAGAGTGAAAGTTCTTGTAGATTATTAAGGCCAGCAAACATGCCAGATCGCAATGTAGCGAACTTGTTGTCATCAAGCCAGATACACCGTAGATTGGTGAGGCCAGCAAATATGCCAGGTGGCAAGGTGGCGAGCTGATTTCTATTAAGCCAGAGTTGCTCTAACTCAGTGAGACCAGTGAACACACCAGCTGGTAGTGTGACAAGTTGGTTCCCCACTACATCAAGTTTCTTCAGGCTATCAAACTGACCAAATACACCCTCAGGAAGTGTCGTTAAACCATTACTGCTTAGATCAAGCCGCGTCAATATGCACCGATGACGATCAATGGTAGCATGTATTTCATGCATCAGATCAACAAACTGACCTGGATCATCACGCACTAACTTTCCAAGATTTTTATGCGATACATCTAATCCAACCACATGATTTGTTCCTATTTTAACCAACGCATCGTTGAGATAAGCAATAAGATCATCCCTAAAACTTCTGTAATCGCCTTGATAGGTTATATCGCCTCTCGGCTGCACACGTATCGGCGCTCCTGCTAGCATCAATAGTTTACTATGTACTTTTTCCAATAGTGCACGAGTAAGTATGCGACCCTCGCCTCCAAAGTGTTGTGCAACTTCTTCGATGCTTGGTCGCGGATTCCTACCAGCTCTAATCCAGTCTCTGGCAAGCTGTTGTGCTAATGCATCAGGCATGAGCGAGTGGAAAAGCCACATGTCTTCTAGATTACTCGCAGCATCTTCCGATGGCTTATAAACCGCTGCACCACCTGCACCACCCGGTGCGGCGGCATAGAGCGCGGTTATTGCACAACTTAACAGTACTGTCGTTAAGATCTTCGTATTGTTCATAGCACTATCCTTTCTTATAAATTCATACAATAGATTCTCTACATTTTTATTACGCACTATGCTGCAGGAGCTATTTTTAGCAGCCACCACAGCATAGTTGGTTCTCAGGTACTAAAACTCAATTTTCGTTGTTGCTGGCAGTTCTCGTCGAATAGCCTCTCGCACCCCTGGTGAAAGCTGGTTGCCATGCAGCCAAAGATTTTGCAGCCTGGTGAGGCCGGCGAATATACCAGGTGGCAACGTGACGAGCTGGTTACTATTCAATAAAAGAATCTGTAGATTAATAAGGCCAGCAAATATATCAGGTGGCACTATAGCAAGCTGGTTACCATTCAGTGAAAGAATCTGTAGATTAATAAGGCCAGCAAATATACCATGCGGCAAGGTGGCGAGCTGGTTTTCATTAAGCCAGAGCGCCTGTAGATTAGTAAGGCCAGCAAATATGCCAGATGGCAAGGTGGTGAGCTGATTTCTATTAAGCCAAAGAAACCTTAGGTTGGTAAGGCCACCAAATATACCAGCTGGCAAGGTGGTGAGCTGGTTACCATTTAAACTAAGCGCTCGTAGGCTATCAAACTGATCAAATACACCCTCAGGGAGCGTCGTAAAATCATTTACACTCAGGTCAAGATTCGTCAATATGCACTGGTTATGATCAATGGTATCGTATACTGCATGCATGAGATCAACAAATTGATCTGGGTTGTTACGTACTAATGCTCCAAGATTTCTATGCGATAAGTTTAATGAAATTTTATGATTTGTTCCTATCTTAACCAACTCATCATTGAGGTAAGCAATAAGAGTACCCCTAAAACTTCCATAATCACCTTCATAGGCTTTACTTAACGGTAATTCTATGAATTTCACTGGTCCTGATAGTATAAGGTTTCTACGTACTTTTTCCAGTATTGCAGTGGTAAACAAACCACCCTCGCCTCCAAAGTGTTGTGCAACTTCTTCGATGCTTGGTGCTGGATTTCTACCAGCCTTGAGCCAATCCTTAGCAAGCTGTTGTGCTAATGCATCAGGCATGAGCGAATGTAGAAGCCACATGTCTTCTAGATTACTCGCAGCATCTTCCGATGGCTTATAAACCGCTGCACCACCTGCACCACCCGGTGCGGCAGCATAGAGCCCTGTTATTGCACAACTTAACAGTAGTATTGTCGTTAAGATCATTTTATTCTTCATAGCTTTATCCTTTCTTATAAACTCATACAATAGATTCTCTACATTTTTATTACGCACTATGCAGCAGGAGCTATTTTCAGCAGCCTCCACAGCATAGTTGGTTCTCAGGTATTAAAACTCAATTTTCGTTCTTATCGGCAGTTCTCGGCGAATGGCCTCCTGCTCCTCTGGTGGTAGCTGGTTGCCAAGCAGCAAAAGAATTTTTAAATTGGTGAGATCAGCAAATATACCAGGTGGCAAGGTGGCAAGCTGATTATTATGAAGCGAAAGATGATTTAGATTAATAAGGCCAGCGAATATACCAGCTGGCAACGTAGTGAGCCGGTTTTCATTAAGCAAGAGCCCTTGTAGATTAGTAAGGCCAGCAAATATGTCAGATGGTAGCGTGACAAGTTGGTTACCAATAAGGTAAAGCTGCTGTAGATTAGTAAGGCCAGCAAATATACCAGCTGGCAAGGTTGCGAGCTGGTTTTCAGCAAGCGAGAGCGCCCATAGATTAGTAAGGCCAGCAAATATGCCAGGTAGCAATGTGGCGAGCTGATTATCACTAAGCAAAAGATGTTGTAGATTAGTAAGGCCAGCGAATATACCAGGCGGTAGTGTGACGAGCTGGTTTTGATTTAAACAAAGCTTTTGCAGGCTACCAAATTGACCAAATACACCCTCAGGGAGCGTTGTTAAACCGTTATCTCTCAGATCAAGCTCCGTAACTATGCACTGGTGACCATTAATAATGTCATTTAATGCATGCATCAGATCAACACATTGGCCTGGATTGTCGCGTGCTAACTGTCCAAGATTCATCTTTGATAGCTTTAATGAAACCGCATGATGTGCCCCTATCCTCATCAACTCATCATTGAGGTAAGCAATAAGAGCATCCCTAGAACTTTCGTAATCGCCTTGATAGGCTTTACTTAACGGCAATCTTATGTATTTCACTGGTACTAATAGTATAAGGTTTCTACGTACTTTTTCCAGTATTGCACGAGTAAACATGCGACCCTCACCTTCAAAATATCGTGCAACTTCTTCGATGCTTGGTGCTGGATTTCTACCAGCCATGAGCCAATCCTCAGCCAGTTGTTGCGCTAATGCATCTGGCATGAGCGAGTGCATAAGCCACATGTCTTCTAGGTTACGCGTAGCTTCGTCTAATGGCTCATAAGTACCGCCGGCACCACCCGGTGCGGCAGCATAGAGCCGGGTTATTGCACAACTTAACAGTAGTATTGTCGTTAAGATCATCGTATTCTTCATAGCTTTATCCTTTCTTATAAACTCATACAGTAGATTCTCTACATTTTTTATTATGCACCATACTGCAGGAGCCGTTTCCAGCACCCCCCACAGCATAGTTGGTTCTCAGATACTAAAACTCAATTTTCGTTGTTGCTGGCAGTTCTCGTCGAATTGCTTCTCGCACCCCTGGTGAAAGCTGGTTGCCAATGAGCGAAAGAATTTTTAAATTGGCGAGACCAGCAAATGTGTCAGGTGGCAAGGTGGTGAGCTGATTATTAGTAAGCCAGAGCTTCTGTAGATTAGTAAGGCCAGCAAATATGCCAGGTGGCAAGGTGGTGAGCTGGTTTTCATTAAGCAAGAGCGCCTGCAGCTTGGTGAGGTCAGCAAATAAGCCAGGTGGCAAGGTGGCGAACTGATTTCTAGTAAGCGCGAGCTGCTGTAGTTTGGTGAGGCCACCGAATATACCAGATGGCAACGTTGCGAGTTGGTTTCTATAGAGTGAAAGAAATGCTAGATTAGTAAGGCCGTCGAATATACCAGCAGGCAAGGTGGCGAGCTGATTATTATTAAGCCAGAGCTTCTGTAGATTAGTAAGGCCAGCAAATACACCAACTGGCAACGTGGCAAACTCATTACGATCAAGCGAAAGAAGCTGCAGATTGCTGAGTTCAGCGAATATACTAGGCGGCAGCGTGGCAAGTTGGTTATTCGATAAACTAAGCCCATCCAGGCTATCAAATTGACCAAACACATTCTCGGGGAGTGTCGTTAAGCCATTATCGCTTAGATTGAGTTGCGTCAATATGCACCGATGACGATCAATGGTAGCATGTATTTCATGCATCAGATCAACACATTGACCAGGATTATCGCGTACCAGTCCTCCTAGATTGCTTGACGATAAGTTTAATGCAACCCCATGATCTGCTCCAGCTTTCGTCAATGCATCATTGAGGTAAGCAATAAGAGCATTCCTAAAGCTTCTGTAATCACCTTGATAAATGATTTTACGTTCTGGCTCAACCATGATCGGCATTTCTGCTAGCACCAGTATATTTTTACGTACTTTTTCCAATAATGCACGAGTAAACAAGCGACCCTCGCCTCCAAAGTGTTGTGCAACTTCTTCGATGCTTGGTGCTGGATTTCTACCAGCCTTGAGCCAATCCTTAGCAAGCTGTTGTGCTAATGCATCAGGCATGAGCGAGTGGAAAAGCCACATGTCTTCCAGGTTGCGCGTAGCTTCGTCTGATGGCTCATAAGTACCTGCGCTGCTCCTAGCCTGTGCGCCGCCTACACCACCCGGTGCCGCAGCATACAGTCCAGTGATCATACAACTTAACATTATTATCGTTAAGATCATTATATTCTTCATAGCATTGTCCTTTCATGAACTTCCAACGTAACGCAGCATGGTATGCGTGCAAGCAGTTGCATATATCAACCTGCAGAGCATTATGCTAAATAGCCTCTGCAGTATAGTTTTGGTTCTTCTTAAAATCTTATATATGTTGTTGCCGGTAGTTCTCGTCGAATTGCCTCTCGCACCCCTGGTGAAAGCTGGTTATTAAAAAGCCCAAGCTCATGCAGCTTGGTAAGACCAGCAAAGATGCCGTCTGGGAGCGTGGCGAGCTTGTTATGGTGGAGCGAGAGCTCCTCTAGATTGACGAGGTCAACAAATATACCAGCAGGCAACGTGATAAGCTCGTTATTGCATAGTAAGAGTCGCCGTAGGTTGGTAAGGCCAGCAAAGATGCCAGATGGCAGCGTGTCAAGTTGGTTAAGACCAAGATCGAGTGCCTCGAGGCTGGTTAAGCGAGCGAATAGAGTAGCTGGCAAGGTGTCAAGCAGGTCACCACGAAGCGAAAGCTTTTTTAGATTGGTGAGGCCAGCAAATATACCAGCAGGCAAAGTATAAAGCATATTATCTCCTAAACGAAGCCACTCCAGACTATCAAATTGACCAAATGCATCCTCCGGAAGCGTCATGAAACCATTTGCACTTAGGTCAAGATTTGTCACTATGCACTGATGGCGATCAATGACGTCGTGTATGGCATGCATCAGATCAACAAATTTGCCTGGATCACTATATACCAGCATGCCTAAATTTCTACGTGATAAGTTTAATGTAACACCATGATCTGTTCCTATTTTAACCAACTCATCGTTGAGGTAAGAGATAAGAGCATCCCTAAAACTTTCATAATCGTCATAATAGGAAATTTCGTCCGGTATCGCTATTTGACTACTAGGTGATGATTGCAGTAGCTTTCTACGCACTTTTTCCAGTATTGCACGAGTAAACATGCGACCCTCGCCTCCAAAGTGTTGTGCAACTTCTTCGATGCTTGGCGTCGGATTTCTACCAGCCTTGAGCCAATCATTAGCAAGCTGCTGTGCTAATATATCAGGCATGAGCGAATGTAGAAGCCACATGTCTTCTAGATTACTCGCAGCATCTTCCGATGGCTTATAAACCGCTGCAGCACCTGTACCACCGGGTGCGGCAGCATAGACTCCAGTGATCATACAACTTAACAGTACTGTCGTTAAGATCTTCGTATTGTTCATAGCACTATCCTTTCTTATAAATTCGTATAAAACGCCGAAAAAGCTATTGCCAGCAGCCCCTGCTGCTTGTTTTTTAGACATTAAAACCCAATTTTTGTTGTTGCCGGTAATTCTCGTCGAATTGCTTCTTGTGCATCTAGCGGTAACTGGTTACCAAAAAGCGAAAGATATTCTAGTTAACAGTACTATCGCTAAGATCTTCGCATTGTTCATAGTAATATCCTTAATCGTGAAATTTTTTATAGAGTGAGCCCCGTATGCTTCTTATTTTGTGGTGATAGAGGAACACGGAAGCGCTCATTCGAAGTCTCATACTATATTGCAATTATAGTATAGTACAAATTGAATAAAAATTACAACAAATTTATTGTGAATATCGCAAATTAAGCTTTATTTTGTGTTCAACCTCTCGATCCAACCTGTAAGGCAGGTCTACTCGGGGCGAACCGCCTGGGCGCATATATGGATACACACAATTTATTGAAAAACTTAATTAAATCGACTAAGCTGATTATACATAATTACCACCGTAGGTATAAGAACGCTGAGCGCTCTCATGATTTGTGTAGATCGTATAGCACTTGCATATGGAAATATTTGCTATGTTCTGTAATACATGCTCATGAGAGTTTCTTTACTCATAGCTTGGCCATGATTTATCACTGCGATGCGATGCTGCTATGGTTAATAAAATCCATGACGATAAAGGTCCCATGATGAACACATGTACCCAAAAATTTTATGTTTATGCTCTTTCGGTAGTATGCTGCGGAACTACTTACACATCGCAGAAGATAGAAACTCAAACACCGGGGCAGCAGCCGTTGGCATTAGCAGATAGTAGCAAATATCGTGCCTTGTCCCTCGTTCTACCATCTCTTGATACACAATCTTTAGGTAGATTTGCTCAAGCTTCTCGCAATACCAATGCCCTTGTTGTAAGACTTAGAGGTTTGGAAAAAGCATCACCTATCCTGGATACTAAAACACCTGACAGTGTCATAAGCATTTCACGCCATGCGCAACAATGTGGCACCCAGGACAGTAGTGTGCAACAGAAAAATAGCTATAAAGATACTACAGTGCACCCAATACAGGTTCTTTTCCGTGACAGTTATAGGGGTAGCATACAAGATTTTAAAGAGACTTTTGCCGACGTCATTGCCACCGAAATTAGAGACCAGGGGACTGGTTTTATGAGTGTCGATATAGCCTCAAACAATCTTGGACTATTGCATCAAAAAGGACTAAAAAAATTAGTTAAAGAGCTCGGTGAAATCGTGAGAAGGTCTGCATGCCAAATTTTAGAGCTTGCTTTAACTGATAACCAGATAAAAACGATAAGCCCTGATATGTTCGATGGATATTCTCATTTACGAACAATCTACCTCGATAAGAATAACCTTACATACTTACCTGCAGGAATATTCAATGCGCTAAGTTCATTGGAAATTCTTTCACTAAGTGGCAATCAACTTAAAAAAATAGTCCCTGGAACATTTGCTGGACTTCATTCCCTCAAACTTCTTTTTTTGCATGGCAACAAAATAGCAATGCTTGAGCCCGGCACATTTGATGGGCTTCGGGATGTTGCATTAATCTCACTTGCACGCAATAAACTAACGGAAGTAGAGCCTTCTGTATTTGATGGACTTACTAAACTGCAAAGAATCAAGCTTCGCGGTAATGGCAAGCTGCTTCTTAGAAAACTTGCAGCCCTCTATGTAAAATTCCCTGGACATGACGTCATTGATTTTTAACGCAGCCCACCCAACTGGCTCAAACTGCTAACACGGAATACCGTTATCAGGAGTTATTGAGTAGTTACAGGGCTTTGCTGGTATTCGCTTGTTTTGTTTGTACAGTATATGCTATTATAAAATTAATAGCTATATACGCATCTAGATATACAATAATTTTTTATAAAATTTACTATGTATAGCGGGTAATGACAAAGAAATGTGTATGAGGGGGGCATCTAACTAAGAAAATTTTAAGCTCGATAGCTTGTTATAGATACTATGAAAGGTTAGCCATGAAGCCATGCTATGCATACTAGGCATGCAATAAAATTTTTATTAAGGGGTTACTACGTATGAAGAATAAGATACTACTAGCAACGCTGCTATTGTTAAGTTGTATGGCCACCAGACTCTATACTGCTGCACCGGGTGGTGCAGGTGATGCAGAGGCTGGAAACAGTTCTGAGTCAGCGCGAACAACACGCGATATTGCTCAAAGCATACAGAGATCAGGTCTCTTTGGTAGCATCGGTGGTGCCCTTGGTTATGTAGCACAGGCTGCCAGAAGTACAGGCAGTACCTTGGCCGATTGGTATGGTGGAACCCGTCGATGGCTTACAGGTAGTAATGGTACTGCACTCCTCTCGGCAGCGTATACAGGGCATCAAGAAATTGTTGCATCGTTATTGCGTGCTGGTATAGATAAGGACTATGTAAATAGTAAAGGTGAAACTGCACTCATGTTGGCAGCGTATGCAGGGCATAAAGAAGTTGTCGAGTTATTATTACGTGCTGGTGCAGATAAGAACCATACTGATAATGATGGTAATACTGCACTTATCTGTGCAGCAAGTAAAGACCAAAAAGAAATCGTTGAGTTGTTATTGCATGCTGGTGCAGATTTTAATAAGCGTAATAAAAGGGGCAACACTGCACTCATGGTGGCATCGTATGCCGGGCATAAAGAAGTTGTTGGACTTTTATTAACTACACTCAACGAAACCAGTTCCCCTGGATTAAGCATGCCACGCAAAAGCTGTTATATAACTTTTACACAACATGACTACACCGATGCCGTTATAAACGCAATACTCAATTCTTTAGCAACTAAGACTCTAGTAATATGCACGTATCATATACTCAAAGACCTCTGCATTAAATATCCAATTGTGCAAAAACAGTTAGAGTCAGGCGCATGGTTACTAGTACAGAGCGTACATCAAGATCTTTACATCATTGTACCTGACAGCGCCTATGCTCCAGAAAAAGTGTGTGCAGACGAGGGTTTACCTAACGTAAGTACAGCTGATCGAGCTCGGATCAGTAATGTTCTTGCCGCAACAAAGGTACATGTAGACTATGGTTTGCGCAACATAAATACGGTTGATCGCGCTCAGATCGGCAATCTTCTTGCAGAGGATCGACCAATGCTATCAGCGCAGCAGCTTATAGAATCCTTTCGTCAACTGATTGACGTAACATTGCCGCAGCACGTCACTTGTTTTGTATGGCATGGGCATGGAAGTCTTAGTACTTTTGCAGATATACCTTTAGCGTCAATGTCTACATTGCTGCATGTGTTTGCCGAGATTGGTACGGAATTTTTGTTTGTAAAAACATGTAATGCCGCTGGTACAAATCTGTTGCTCTTGCAAAAGGCGTTGCAAAGCATGTTTGAGAAATATACTAGGCATCAAGCACAGCTTATTATTCGACCTCAATTACGAGAAGGACAGCGATTAAAGGCTATGCCTGCTATGTTTGATGGTGTTCTTGTTATTGAAGCAACATCAGACACTAATTTAAGTTCTGTTGGCAATATTGGAGACATGTTGAGAAAGTTTGAAGGGGTTGTTGCTCAACGTCAAACAAAGCTTGAATCTTGGCTTGCTAAACAGATGACAAAAAAGGGCATTGGGCCTGTCGAGGTTATCAAGCGTCAAGAGCTTGTGAAAATGCTCAGTGCTCAAGAGCTGAAAGACGTTGTACAGGCTTTGGGTACTGCCAATCTTAGTGCATTAGCCTCGGTAAGATTCCCTGGCACAAATACATTTTTCCGCACTCTTGATCTTGGTGAGATGGAAATTATTACCTGGTTTAGGCTTCAAAAGCTAAGATTAGAGCATACGTTAGTACCATTGCTTGCTCAGAAATTGTTGCACACGAAAATATCAGCGCCTGTTGCAGCTCCATCGGCTCACATAAGAGACCGAACCGTACAAGGCTTAGCTGAGCAGCAAGCTACTGCAGCATCATCCTCTGCTCCAGTTGTTCAAACTAGCTTGCAGTCAAGACTTATACCTCTACGTATACAGAGAGGCATCAAATATGTGCAACTATTCCCTGCAGATCTTCATGATATTTGCTTGAACTTTGATCCACACAGTGATCCTATACTTATCTCCAAGGGCCCTGGTGCAATGCAGCATTTTATCGGGGGCATAGAGTACACGAGCAATCTACCTACCGTTGAAGAGGCTCTCAAGAATTTTGTGCACAAAGTATTTGGTCGCTTTTATGAACAAACAAGTGCTGGTATGACCAGTAAAGCATGGTTTATTCGTTCACTACGACTGCACCTGCTTGGCGGTGATCATGTTCTTGAACGTCTTTGCGTTATGATCCCTAGCGGTAGCACTACTCCTACCTACACCTATAGTGGTCGTGAGCACTTACCAAGCGAGCAACCCGCAACGGCTGCAATGACCAGTGTTGAGCAAAAAATTTCTGTCATTGAGCAATGGTTTGTTGAGACATTGCCATCAGAGGAGACGCTTTTTGAAGCAACAGCTGGCCAAGAAAGCCGTTCTATACTGTGGAATCTGTTGGAGCAGTTTTTGAATTCATAAATAAAAATAGGATTGCTCACAATCGTCAAGCCCCTTGCCTTCTTGCTAGGGTGTTATGATCACAAGCCATAATATACTTGACAATGCATCCAATAGTTAGATACACTCATAGTATACTGTGGTGGAAACCATTGAAAAAGAAATTTTTATTAGAAGGTCTATCCATGGCAATGATCTGCCACCAAGATTCTCCGTTCACATACTCTCCTCAACTAACACATGCTATACAACAAATTTGTTGGCATTTTAGCAATGGTATTATTGTAATGTTTAACCGAATTTATTGTACGATTAAACGTTATAAGCTGGGGATTATGTATTACTAGAGAAAATAACAAAAGAAACATAGTCAAAACCCCGGCAAAAAGCCGGGGTTTTTTATTGGTGGGTACTTTTTCTACATTACAACTATAAAGGATTTTTATGACACGCAAAATATTGCTGGCATCTCTGTTACTTGCAAGCAGCTGCAGCTTATTTGGTATGATGGAGCATGCCATGACACAGACGATAGCGCCAAGTATCAAAGGCAAGGCTGGATGGCAACGATGCGCATTTTATAAGAATAGTATGAGAAGATCATTGCCAATTTCGATCCCATACACTGAAGAAGCCATACTTCCTGATACACATGTTGGATCGCCACCTTCTGTCGCTATTGCGTATGCAGCCTTGTGGCGAAAGTTTGGTTCTATATAAAGAGGACTTGCTTAGTTTTCTTATATACTATTTGATCAGCATAAAACACAGGTTTCTACCTCTTGGTGTTGTGCTGAACCTTGCTGCTTAGTCTTATGCAGGCTTTCCGCAAAAATCCTTATACATAAGCTTGCTTTATGTACAAAATTCCCGGCTCTTGAGCTGGGAATTTTTTCTGAAATTAATTGTATCTATTTTATTGCAATTTTTATTCAGTTTGTAGTATAATTTAGTAAGAACAAAGCCTTATGCTTCAACTCAAGACGTTCATGTTTCTGTATCACAAAGACCTTATTAATCCCATGAAAGGATAAAGCTATGAAGAATAAGCTGATCTTAACGACAATACTACTGTTAAGTTGTGCAATAACCGGGCTCTATGCTGCCGCACCGGGTGGTACAGGTGATGCAGCGGCTGGAAGCCTATCAGAAGAAACTACGCGCAGTCTACTAGAGGACAAGTGGCTTCTACATTCCCAACCACAATTGCAAGACCAGATAGCACAACAGCTTGCCAGAGACTGGATCAGAGCTGGTAGGAATCCAAGACCAAGCCTCGAAGAAGTTACACAACACTTTGGAGGCGAGGGTAGTTTGTTTACCCCTGCAATACTGGAAAAAGTACGTAGAAACCTTATACTATCAGGACCAGTGGAATTCATAGAATTACCGTTAAGTAAAGCCTATCAAGGCGATTACGAAAGTTTTAGGGATGATCTTATTGCTTACCTCAATGGTGAGTTGACGAGGATAGGAGCAAATCACAGAGTTGATTTAAAATTATCATATAAAAATCTTGGAGAATTAGTACGTAACAACCCAGGTCAGTTTGTTGATCTCATGCATGCAGTAAATGACATTGTTATTGGTCACCAGTGCATAGTAACGCAGCTGAATCTGATTAGTAATGGTTTAACAACGCTCCCTGAAGATGCATTTGATCAGTTTGATAGCCTACAGGCGCTTCATTTAGAGTTAAACAGGCTCACCACGTTGCCACCTGGCATATTTGCTGGCCTCACCAATCTAAGGTGCATCAGGCTTGATGGCAACGAGTTCGCTACATTGCGATCTGACACGTTTGCTGGCCTTACTAATCTACAAGAACTTTCACTAGACACTAACCAGCTTGTCACGTTGCCGCCAGACATATTCGCTGGCCTTACTAATCTACAGGAGCTCTGGCTTGGTAATAACAAGCTCGCCACGTTACCACGTGGCATATTTACTGGCCTCATCAACCTAAGACGTCTCTCAATTCTTCGTAACCTACTTGTTACGCTACCGGTAGACATATTTGCTGGCCTCACCAAACTACAGGAGCTCTGGCTTGGTAGAAATCAGCTCACCACCTTGCCACCTGGTATATTTGCTGATCTCACCAATCTACAGGAGCTCTGGCTTAGTAGAAATCAGCTCGCCACCTTGCCACCTGACACATTTGCTGGTCTCGCCAATTTAAAAATTCTTTCGCTCTTTGGCAACCAGCTGCCACCAGAGGCGCAGGAGGCCATTCGCCAAGAACTGCCAGCAACAACGAAAATTGAGTTTTAGTACCTGAGAACCATTTATGCTGTGGGGGCTGCTGAAAATAGCTCCTGTAGCATAGTGCGTAATAAAAATGTAGAGAATCTATTGTATGAGTTTATAAGAAAGGATAAAGCTATGAAGAATAAAATGATCTTAACAACAATACTACTGTTAAGTTGTGCAATAACCGGGCTCTATGCCGCCGCACCGGGTGGTACAGGTGATGCAGAGGTTTATAAGCCATCGAAAGATGCTGCGAGTAATCTAGAAGACATGTGGCTTCTACATTCACTCATGCCTGATGCATTAGCACAGCAACTTACTAAGAATTGGATCAAGGCTGGTAGAAATCCAGCACCAAGCATCGAAGAAGTTGCACAGCACTTTGGAGGCGAGGGGGGTTTGTTTACTCCTGCAATACTGGAAAAAGTACGTAGAAATCTTATACTATCAGGACCAGTGGAATTCATAGAATTACCGTTAAGTAAAGCCTATCAAGGCGATTACGAAAGTTTTAGGGATGTTCTTATTGTTTACCTCTATGATGAGCTGGTTACGATAGGAACAAATCATAGAATTTCATTAAAGTTATCAAATATGAATCTTGGAGAATTAGTACGTAACAACCCAGGTCAGTTTGTTGATCTAATGCATGCAGTATACGATACCATTGATCACTGCCAGTGCATAGTGACGCAGCTGAATCTGAATGGTAATGATTTAACGACACTCCCTGAGGGTGTATTTAGTCAATGTGATAGCCTGAAGACGCTTCATTTAGAGGATAACAGGCTCGCAACGTTGCCATCTGGC
This sequence comes from uncultured bacterium, assembly GCA_963715605.1. Lineage (GTDB taxonomy): Bacteria > Babelota > Babeliae > Babelales > Vermiphilaceae > JAKASV01. Next base: position 315,249 of record OY970257.1, read on the forward strand.
ATATTTGCTGGCCTTATTAATCTACAGGAGCTTTACCTTATTGGTAACCAGCTTGTCACACTACCAGCTGGTATATTCGGTGGCCTTACTAATCTACAGGAGCTCTGGCTTAATGATAATCAGCTTACCAACTTGTCACCTAGCGTATTTGCTGGCCTTACCAATCTACAACATCTTTTGCTTAATAGAAATCAGCTCGCCACCTTGCCACCTGGCATATTTGCTGGCCTTACCAATCTAAAGAATCTTTGGCTTAATAGTAATCAATTTGCAACGTTGCCTGATGGTATATTTGCCGGTCTCACCAGGCTACAAAAACTTTACCTGTTTGACAACCAGCTGCCACCAGAGGAGCAGGAGGCTATTCGACGAGAACTGCCAGCAACAACGAAAATTATGTTTTAATACCTGAGAACCAATTATGCTGCAGGGACTGCTGGAAACGGTTCCTGCAGCATAGTGCGTAATAAAAATGTAGAGAATCTATTGTATGAGTTTATAAGAAAGGATAAAGCTATGAAGAATAAGCTGATCTTAACAATAATACTACTGTTAAGTTGTGCAATAACCGGGCTCTATGCTGCCGCACCGGGTGGTGCAGGTGCTGCAGAGGCTGGGAATAGCACTGGACGGCCACAAGCAATGCCACGCATTGCTCCAGGCATGCAAAGGTCTGGTCTATTGGGTAGCGTTGGCAGCGCCCTTAATTATGCAGCAGGAGCTGCCAGAAGTACAGGCGGTGCATTAGCCAATGCGTACAGCGATACCCTTCGATGGCTTGCAGGAGGCCGTCCTGCTGCTTCACCAACTGGTAGTGCTGCAGCCGATTATAAGCCATCGGAAGAGACTGCACGCAGTCTAGAGGACATGTGGTTTCTACATTCACTCATACCTGAGGAAACAGCAGAACAACTTGCCAAAAATTTGAGCGAAGCTGGCATTCGTTCGGGAGCAGGTACAAAAGATATAGCTCGACACCTCAAAGGTGCTGGTGGTTTGTTTACCACTGCAATACGGGAAAAAGTACGTAGAAACCTTATACTATCAGGACCAGCGGTATACATAGGATTGCCGTTAAATAAAGCCTATGAAGGTGATTACGAAAGTTTTAGGGATGATCTTATTGCTTGCCTCAATTATGAGTTAGGAACAAATCATAGAGTTAATTTAAGCTTATCATATATAAATCTTGGAGAATTAGTACGTAACAACCCAGATCAATTTGTTGATCTAATGCATGCAGTATATGATACCATTGATCATAACCAATGCATATTGACGCAGCTGAATCTAAATGGTAATGGTTTAACGACACTTCCTGAGGATGCATTTGGTCAATTTGGTAGCCTACGAGAGCTTAGTTTAAATGAAAACCAACTCACCACATTGCCAGCTGGTATATTCGCTGGCCTTATTAATCTACGGTTGCTCTTGCTTAGTAATAATCAGCTCACCACCTTGCCACCTGGTATATTCGGTGGTCTTACTAATCTACAGAGGCTAAGGCTTAATAATAATCAGCTCACCACCTTGCCACCTGGTATATTCGCTGGCCTTATTAATCTACAGGGGCTCTGGCTTAATAATAATAAGCTCACCAACTTGCCACCCGGCATATTTGCTGACCTTATTAATCTACAGGGGCTCTGGCTTTATGAAAACCAGCTCGCAACGTTGCCGCCTGATATATTCGCTGAACTCAGCAATTTGCAGCTTCTTTCGCTTCATAGTAATCAGCTCGCCACCTTGCCTGCTGATATATTCGCTGGCCTTACTAATCTACAAATTCTTTCACTGAGTGGTAACAAGCTTGCCATGCTACCTCCCGGCATATTTGCCGACCTCACCAAACTACAGAAGCTCTTGCTTGATGAAAACAAACTTATCGTATTGCCAAATGGAATATTTGCTGACCTCACCAGGCTACAAAATCTTTGGCTGTTTGGCAACCAGCTGCCATCAGAGGTGCAGGAGGCCATTCGCCAAGAACTGCCGGCAACAACGGAAATTACGTTTTAGTACCTGAGAACCAACTATACTGCAGGGACTGCTGGAAACGGCTCCTGCAGTATAGTGCGTAATAAAAAATGTAAAGAATCTACTGTATGAGTTTATAAGAAAGGATAAAGCTATGAAGAATAAGCTGATCTTAACAACAATACTACTGTTAAGTTGTGCAATAACCGGGCTCTATGCTGCCGCACCGGGTGGTGCAGGTGATGCAGCGGTTTATAAGCCATCGGAAGGTGCTGCGAGTAATCTGGAAGACATGTGGCTTTTCCACTCGCTCATACCTGAGGAAACAGCAGGACAACTTGCCAAAAATTTGAGCGAAGCTGGCATTGGTTCAGGAGCAGGTACAAAGGATATAGCACATTACCTCAAAGGTGCGGGTGGTTTGTTTACCCCTACAATACTGGAAAAAGTACGTAGAAACCTTATACTATCAGGACCAGCGGTAAAAATAGAATTGCCGTTAAGTAAAGCCTATGAAGGTGATTACGAAAGTTTTAGGGATGCTCTTATTGCTTACCTCCATGATGAGCTGGTTAAGATAGGAACAAATCATAGAGTTACCTTAAACTTATCATATAAAAATCTTGGAGAATTAGTACGTAACAACCCAGATCAATGTGTTGATCTCATGCATGCAGTAAATGACATTGTTATTGGTCACCAGTGCATAGTAACGCAGCTGAATCTATATGGTAATGGTTTAACAACGCTCCCTGAGGATGCATTTGATCAGTTTGATAGCCTACAGGTGCTTCATTTAGAGTTAAACAGGCTCACCACGTTGCCACCTGGCATATTTGATGGCCTTACTAATCTACAGGAGCTCTGGTTTTATGAAAACCAGCTCGCATCGTTGCCACCTGGTATATTTACTGGCCTTACTAATCTACAGTTGCTCTGGCTTGGTGGAAATCAGCTTGCCACCTTGCCAGCTGGTATATTTGCTGGCCTCACCAGGCTACAGGAGCTCTGGCTTAATAATAATAAGCTCACCAACTTGCCACCCGGCATATTTGCTGACCTTATTAATCTACAGGGGCTCTGGCTTTATGAAAACCAGCTCGCAACGTTGCCGCCTGATATATTCGCTGAACTCAGCAATTTGCAGCTTCTTTCGCTTCATAGTAATCAGCTCGCCACCTTGCCTGCTGATATATTCGCTGGCCTTACTAATCTACAGGAGCTCAGACTTTATGGAAACCAGCTACCACCAGAGGAGCAGGAGGCTATTCGCCGAGAACTGCCAGCAACAACGAAAATTGAGTTTTAGTACCTGAGAACCATTTATGCTGTGGGGGCTGCTGAAAATAGCTCCTGCAGCATAGTGCGTAATAAAAATGTAGAGAATCTATTGTATGAGTTTATAAGAAAGGATAAAGCTATGAAGAATAAAATGATCTTAACAACAATACTACTGTTAAGTTGTGTAATAACCGGGCTCTATGCCGCCGCACCGGGTGGTACAGGTGATGCAGAGGCTGGAAGTCCATCAGAAGAAACTATGCGCAGCCTAGAGGACGTGTGGTTTCTACAATCCCAACCACAATTGCAAGACCAGATAGTACAACAACTTACCAGAGACTGGATTAGAGCTGGTAGGAATCCGAGACCAAGCCACGAAGAAGTTGCACAACACTTTGGAGGCGAGGGTAGTTTGTTTACCCCTGCAATACTGGAAAAAGTACGTAGAAATCTTATATTATCAGGACCAGCGAAATACATAGAATTACCGTTAAGTAAAGCCTATCAAGGCGATTACGAAAGTTTTAGGGATGATCTTATTGCTCACCTCAATGGTGAGTTGACGAGGATAGGAGCAAATCATACAGTTGATTTAAACTTATCATATAAAAATCTTGGAGAATTAGTACGTAACAACCCAGATCAATGTGTTGATCTAATGCATGCAGTATGCGATACCATTGATCACAGCCAGTGCATAGTGACGCAGCTGTATCTGGATGGTAATGATTTAACGACACTGCCACCTGGCATATTTGCTGGCCTTACTAATCTACAGGAGCTCTGGCTTGGTAGTAATCAGCTCGCCAACTTGCCGCCTGGCATATTTGCTGGCCTTACTAATCTACAAATTCTTTCACTGAATGGTAACAAGCTTGCCATGCTACCTCCCGACATATTTGCTGGCCTTACCAATCTACAGGAGCTCTGGCTTGATGAAAACCAGCTCACCACCTTGCCACATGGCATATTTGCTGATCTCACCAATTTAAAAATTCTTTCGCTCTTTGACAACCAGCTGCCACCAGAGGTGCAATTGGCCATTCGCCAAGAACTGCCGGCAACAACGAAAATTACGTTTCTGAGAGCCACTATGCTGCAGGGACCGCTGGAAACGGCTCCTGCAGCATAGTGTGTAATAAAAAATGTAGAGAATCTACTATATGAGTTTATAAGAAAGGATAAAGCTATGAAGAATAAGCTGATCTTAACGACATTACTGTTAAGTTGTGCAATAACCGAGCTCTATGCTGCCGCACCGGGTGGTGCAGGTGCTGCAGAGGCTGGGAATAGCACTGGACGGCCACAAGCAATGCCACGCATTGCTCCAGGCATGCAAAGGTCTGGTCTATTGGGTAGCGTTGGCAGCGCCCTTAATTATGCAGCAGGAGCTGCCAGAAGTACAGGCGGTGCATTAGCCAATGCGTACAGCGATACCCTTCGATGGCTTGCAGGAGGCCGTCCTGCTGCTTCACCAACTGGTAGTGCTGCAGCCGCTTATAAGCCATCGGAAGAGACTGAACGCAGTCTAGAAGATATATGGCTTCTACATTCCCAACAACAATTACAAGAACAGATAGCACGACAGCTTGCCAAAAATTTGAGCGAAGCTGGCATTCGTTCGGGAGCAGGTGCCAAAGATATAGCTCGACACCTCAAAGGTGCTGGTGGTTTGTTTACCACTGCAATACGGGAAAAAGTACGTAGAAACCTTATACTATCAGGACCAGCGGTATACATAGGATTGCCGTTAAATAAAGCCTATGAAGGTGATTACGAAAGTTTTAGGGATGATCTTATTGCTTGCCTCAATTATGAGTTAGGAACAAATCATAGAGTTAATTTAAGCTTAACGAATATAAATCTTGGAGAATTAGTACGTAACAACCCAGATCAATTTGTTGATCTAATGCATGCAGTATATGATACCATTGATCATAACCAATGCATATTGACGCAGCTGAATCTAAATGGTAATGGTTTAACGACACTTCCTGAGGATGCATTTGGTCAATTTGGTAGCCTACGAGAGCTTAGTTTAAATGAAAACCAACTCACCACATTGCCAGCTGGTATATTCGCTGGCCTTATTAATCTACAGTTGCTCTTGCTTAGTAATAATCAGCTCACCACCTTGCCACCTGGTATATTCGGTGGTCTTACTAATCTACAGAGGCTAAGGCTTAATAATAATCAGCTCACCACATTGCCACCTGGTATATTCGCTGGCCTTATTAATCTACAGGGGCTCTGGCTTAATAATAATAAGCTCACCAACTTGCCACCCGGCATATTTGCTGACCTTATTAATCTACAGGGGCTCTGGCTTTATGAAAACCAGCTCGCAACGTTGCCGCCTGATATATTCGCTGAACTCAGCAATTTGCAGCTTCTTTCGCTTCATAGTAATCAGCTCGCCACCTTGCCTGCTGATATATTCGCTGGCCTTACTAATCTACAAATTCTTTCACTGAGTGGTAACAAGCTTGCCATGCTACCTCCCGGCATATTTGCTGACCTCACCAAACTACAGAAGCTCTTGCTTGATGAAAACAAACTTATCGTATTGCCAAATGGAATATTTGCTGACCTCACCAGGCTACAAAATCTTTGGCTGTTTGGCAACCAGCTGCCACCAGAGGTGCAGGAGGCCATTCGCCAAGAACTGCCGGCAACAACGGAAATTACGTTTTAGTATCTGAGAACCAACTATGCTGCAGGGACTACTGGAAACGGCTCCTGCAGTATGGTGCATAATAAAAATTGTAGAGAATCTACTGTATGAGTTTATAAGAAAGGATAAAGCTATGAAGAATAAAATGATCTTAACAACAATACTACTGTTAAGTTGTGCGATAACCGGGCTCTATGCTGCCGCACAGGGTGGTACAGGTGCTGCAGCGGTTTATAAGCCATCGGAAGATGCTGCGAGTAATCTGGAAGACATGTGGCTTTTCCACTCGCTCATGCCTGAGGAAACAGCAGGACAACTTGCCAAAAATTTGAGCGAAGCTGGCATTGGTTCAGGAGCAGGTACAAAGGATATAGCACATTACCTCAAAGGTGCGGGTGGTTTGTTTACCCCTACAATACGGGAAAAAGTACGTAGAAATCTTCTATTTTTAGGACCAGTGGGATACATAGAATTGCCGTTAAGTAAAGTTTATCAAGGCGATTACGAAAGTTTTAGGGATGATCTTATTGCTTACCTTAATGAAGAGTTGGTTAAGATAGGAACAAATCATAGAGTTACATTAGACTTGTCGCATAGAAATCTTGGAGAATTAGTACATAACAACCCAGATCAATGTGTTGATCTCATGCATGCAGTATACGATACCATTGATCATAAACAATGCATATTGACGGGGCTTGATCTGAGCGATAATGGCTTAACGACACTCCCTGAGGGTGTATTTAGTCAATTTGATAGCCTGAAGACGCTTCATTTAGAGGATAACAGGCTCGCAACGTTGCCACCTGGCATATTTGCTAGCCTTATTAATCTACAAATTCTTTTACTAAATGGTAACCAATTTGTCACGCTACCAGCTGGTATATTCGATGGCCTTACTAATCTACAGGCGCTCTGGCTTAATGAAAACCAGCTTACCAACTTGCCACCCGGCATATTTGCTGGCCTTACCAATCTACAGAAGCTCTGGCTTGATGAAAACCAGCTCACCACCTTGCCATCTGGTATATTCACTGGCCTTACTAATCTACAGAAGCTCTGGCTTAGTGATAATCAGCTCACCAACTTGCCACTTGGTATATTCGCTGGCCTTACTAATCTACAGGAGCTCTGGCTTAGTGATAATCAGCTCGCCACCTTACCGCTTGGTATATTTACTGGCCTTACTAATCTACAAATTCTTTCACTCTGTGGTAACAAGCTTACCACGCTACCAACAGGCATATTTGCTAACCTCACCAAGCTACAGGAGCTCTGGTTTAGTAGAAATCAGCTCACCAACTTGCCTTCTGGTATATTCGCTGGCCTTACTAACCTACAAATTCTTTCACTCTATGATAACAAGCTTACCACGCTACCAGTAGGTATAATTGCTGACCTCATCAACCTAAGCAACCTTTCACTTGATGATAATAACTTTTCACTAGATACGCAGGAGGCAATTCGCCGAGAACTGCCGGCAACAACGGAAATTAAGTTTTAATACCTGGGAACCATTATACTGCAGTGACTGCTGAAAATAGCTCCTGCAGTAAAGTGCGTAATAAAAATGTAAAGAATCTACTGTATAAGTTTATAAGAAAGGATAAAGCTATGAAGAATAAGATGATCTTAACAACAATACTACTGTTAAGTTGTGCAATAACCGGGATCTATGCTGCCGCACCGGGTGGTACAGGTGCTGCAGAGGCTGGAAGTCTATCAGAAGAAACTATGCGCAGTCTACTAGAGGACAAGTGGCTTCTACATTCTCAACCACAATTGCAAGACCAGATAGCACAACAACTTACCAGAGACTGGATTAGAGCTGGTAGGAATCCGAGACCAAGCCTCGAAGAAGTTGCACAACACTTTGGAGGCGAGGGTGGTTTGTTTACCCCTGCAATACTGGAAAAAGTACGTAGAAATCTTATACTATCAGGACCAGTGGAATTCATAGAATTACCGTTAAGTAAAGCCTATCAAGGCGATTACGAAAGTTTTAGGGATGATCTTATTGCTTATCTTGATGATAGATTGACTGGAATAGGGGCACATCATGGGGTTTCATTAAGGCTATCAAATATGAATCTTGGAGAATTAGTACGTAACAACCCAGGTCAATGTGTTGATCTGATGCAAACAATAAATGACACTATTAATGGTCACCAGTGCATAGTAACGCAGCTTGATCTAAGCGATAACGGTTTAACGACACTCCCTGAGGATGCATTTGGTCAATTTGATAACCTGCAATGGCTTTTTTTAAGAGGTAATCAGCTCGTCACCTTGCCTGCTGGTATATTTGCTGGCCTTACCAATCTAAGGTTTCTTTGGCTTCATAATAATCAGCTTGCCACCTTACCGCCTGACATATTTGCTGGCCTTATTAATCTACAGGGGCTTTACCTTTTTGGTAACCAGCTTGTCACGCTACCAGCTGGTATATTTGGTGGCCTTACTAATCTACAGGAGCTCAGGTTTAGTAATAATCAGCTCACCACCTTGCCAGCTGGTATATTTGCTGGCCTTACTAATCTACAGGCGCTCTGGCTTGATGAAAACCAGCTCACCACCTTGCCACCTGGCATATTTGCTGGCCTTACTAATCTACAGAGGCTAAGGCTTAATAATAATCACCTTGCCACCTTGCCAGCTCATATATTCGGTGGCCTTACCAATCTGCAGGAGCTCAGGCTTGCTGAAAACCAGCTCGCCACATTGCCAGCTGGTATATTCGCTGGCCTTACTAATCTACAGAGGCTAAGGCTTAATCATAATCAGCTCACCACCTTGCCAGCTGGTATATTTGCTGGCCTCACCAGGCTACAGGAGCTCTGGCTTAATAATAATAAGCTCACCAATTTGCCACTTGGCATATTTGCTGATCTCACCAATTTAAAAATTCTTTCGCTCTTTGGCAACCAGCTGCCACCAGAGGAGCAGGAGGCCATTCGCCGAGAACTGCCGGCAACAACGAAAATTACGTTTTAGTATCTGAGAACCAACTATGCTGCAGGGACTACTGGAAATAGCTCCTGCAGCATAGTGCTTAATAAAAATGTAGAGAATCTACTGTATGAATTTATAAGAAAGGATAAAGTTATGAGCAATAAAATGATCTTAACGACACTACTGTTAAGTTGTGCAATAACCGAGCTCTATGCTGCCGCACCGGGTGGTGCAGGTGATGCAGAGGCTGGGAATAGCACTGGACGGCCACAAGCAATGCCACGCATTGCTCCAGGCATGCAAAGGTCTGGTCTATTGGGTAGCGTTGGCAGCGCCATTAGTTATGCAGCAGAAGCTGCCAGAAGTACAGGTGAGGCGTTGGCTAATGCATATAGCGGTACCCGTCGATGGCTTACAGGAGGCAGGCCTGGTGCTTCATCAACTGGTAGTGCTGCAGCCGCTTATAAGCCATCGGAAGAGACTGAACGCAGTCTAGAGGACATGTGGTTTCTACATTCCCAACCACATTTGCAAGACCAGATAGCACGACAGCTTGCCAAAAATTTGAGCGAAGCTGGCATTCGTTCGGGAGCAGGTACAAAAGATATAGCTCGACGCCTCAAAGGTACCGGTGGTTTGTTTACCACTGCAATACGGGAAAAAGTACGTAGGAATCTTCTATTATTGGAACCAGCGGTAATCATAGAATTGCCGTTAAGTAAAGCCTATCAAGGCGATTACGAAAGTTTTAGGGATGATCTTATTGCTTACCTCAATGGTGAGTTGGTTAAGATAGGAACAAATCATAGAGTTACATTAAACTTATCATATAGAAATCTTGGAGAATTAGTACGTAACAACCCAGATCAATGTATTGTTCTAATGCATGCAGTATACGATACCATTGATCATAGCCAGTGCATATTGACGCAGCTGAATATGAATGGTAATGGTTTAACGACACTGCCACCTGGCATATTTGCTGGCCTTACTAATCTGCAGCGGCTCTTGCTTGATAATAACCAGCTCGCCACCTTGCCTGCTGGTATATTCGGTGGCCTTACTAATCTAGAATTTCTTTCACTCCATAGAAACCAGCTCGCCACCTTGCCTGCTGGTATATTCGGTGGCCTTACTAATCTACAGCTGCTCTTACTTGGTGATAATCAGCTCGCGAACTTGCCACCTGACATATTTGCTGGCCTTACTAATCTACAGAAGCTCGAGCTTGATGAAAACCAGCTCGCCACCTTGCCACCGGACATATTTACTGGCCTTACTAATCTACAGAAGCTCTGGCTTAGTCATAATCAGCTCACCACCTTACCATTTGGTATATTCGCTGGTCTTACTAATCTACAGGAGCTCTGGCTTAGTGATAATCAGCTCACCAACTTGCCGCCTGGTATATTCGCTGGCCTCACCAATGTACAGACAATCTGGCTTGATGATAACCAACTTGTCACGTTACCTGCCGACATATTCACTGGCCTTACTAATCTTCAACACCTTACACTGAGTGGTAATCAGCTCCCACCAGAGGCGCAGGAGGCCATTCGCCAAGAACTGCAAGCAATAACAGATAGTAGGTTTATTAGGTTTTAAAAACTAACTATGCTATGGGGCGTGGTGAAAATAGCTCCTGCAGCATAGCGCGTAATAAAAATGTAGAGAATCTACTGTATGAGTTTATAAGAAAGGATAAAGCTATGAAGAATAAGCTGATCTTAACAATAATACTACTGTTAAGTTGTACAATAACCGGGATCTATGCTGCCGCACCGGGTGGTACAGGTGCTGCAGAGGCTGGAAGCCTATCAGAAGAAACTATGCGCAGCCTAGAGGACATGTGGCTTCTACAATCCCAACCACAATTGCAAGACAAGATAGCACAACAACTTACCAGAGACTGGATTAGAGCTGGTAGGAATCCGAGACCAAGCCTCGAAGAAGTTGCACAACACTTTGGAGGCGAGGGTGGTTTGTTTACCCCTGCAATACTGGAAAAAGTACGTAGAAATCTTATACTATCAGGACCAGCGAAATACATAATATTGCCGTTAAGTAAAGCCTATCAAGGCGATTACGAAAATTTTAAGAATAACCTCATGGGGGAACTGGTTAAGATAGAAACAAATCATAGAGTTATATTAGATTTGTCGCATAGAAATCTTGGAGCATTAGTACGTAACAACCCAGATCAATGTGTTGATCTAATGCATGCAATATATGATACCATTGATCATAGCCAGTGCATATTGACGCAGCTGAATCTAAATGGTAATGGTTTAACGACACTCCCTGAGGATGCATTTGGTCAATTTGATAACCTGCAAGAGCTTTGTTTACATGGTAACCAGTTCACCAACTTGCCACCTGGCATATTTGCTGGCCTTACTAATCTACAGGGGCTCTGGCTGAATAATAATCAGCTCACCACCTTGTCACCTGGCATATTTGCTGGCCTTACCAATCTACAAAATCTTTTGCTTAATAGAAATCAGCTCGCCAACTTGCCTGCTGATATATTCGCTGGCCTCAGTAATCTAAAAAATCTTTGGCTTGATGAAAACCATCTCGCAACGTTGCCACCTGATATATTTGCTGGCCTCACCAGGCTGCAAAATCTTTGGCTGTTTGGCAACCAGCTGCCACCAGAGGCGCAGGAGGCTATTCGCCGAAAACTGCCGGCAACAACGAAAATTACGTTTTAGTACCTGAGAACCAACTATACTGCAGGGACTGCTGAAAATAGCTCCTGCAGTATAGTGTATGCAGCTTGTATGTACACCATGCTGTATTCCATATTGACATATAAGGGGATTCATCCTTCGTGTCGGCGCGGAACGCGCCTGCCTCAGGACGAACGCTGTGTAGCCATGTGTATTAGCATGCCATGGTGCCAAGTGAGAGTTATATGTATACACATTATTACGTAATAAAAATGTAGAGAATCTATTGTATGAGTTTATAAGAAAGGATAAAGCTATGAAGAATAAAATGATCTTAACAACAATACTACTGTTAAGTTATGCAATAACCGGGCTCTATGCTGCCGCACCAGGTGGTGCAGGTGATGCAGAGGTTTATAAGCCATCGGAAGATGCTGCGAGTAATCTGGAAGACATGTGGCTTTTCCACTCGCTCATGCCTGATGCATTAGCACAACAGCTTGCTAAGGATTGGCTCAAGGCTGGTAGAAATCCAGCACCAAGCATCGAAGAAGTTGCACAACACTTTGGAGGCGAGGGTGGTTTGTTTACCACTGCAATACTGGAAAAAGTACGTAGAAACCTTATACTATCAGGACCAGCGGTAAAAATAGAATTGCCGTTAAGTAAAGCCTATGAAGGTGATTACGAAAGTTTTAGGGATGCTCTTATTGCTTACCTCCATGATGAGCTGGTTAAGATAGGAACAAATCATAGAGTTACCTTAAACTTATCATATAGAAATCTTGGAGAATTAGTACGTAACAACCCAAGTCAGTTTGTTGATCTAATGCATGCAGTAAATGACATTGTTATTGGTCACCAGTGCATAGTAACGCAGCTGAATCTATATGGTAATGGTTTAACAACGCTCCCTGAGGATGCATTTGATCAGTTTGATAGCCTACAGGTGCTTCATTTAGAGTTAAACAGGCTCGCATCGTTGCCACCTGGCATATTTGATGGCCTTACTAATCTACAGGAGCTCTGGTTTTATGAAAACCAGCTCGCATCGTTGCCACCTGGTATATTTACTGGCCTTACTAATCTACAGTTGCTCTGGCTTGGTAGAAATCAGCTTGCCACCTTGCCTGCTGGTATATTCGCTGGCCTTACTAATCTAGAATTTCTTTCACTGAATGGTAACAAGCTTGCCATGCTACCTCCCGACATATTTGCTGGCCTTACCAATCTACAGGAGCTTTACCTGTTTGGCAACCAGCTGTTACCAGAGGCGCAGGAGGCCATTCGCCAAGAACTGCCGGCAACAACGGAAATTACGTTTTTTTAGTGCCTGAGAACCACTATACTGTGGGTCTGCTGGAAATAACTTCTGCGGTTTAGTGCGTGTTCAGTGCATATGCGCGACCTTTAAGAATCATGCATTATCTCGAAGTTTACGATAGTACCTAACAATGCTTGGGTTTCTTCTACAGTGGCCTTGGGGAGCTCATTACCACTCAGTGCAAGGTGTTGAAGATTATCAAGACCAGCGAAGACTGTGCCTGCTAACAATGCTAGCCGATTATTACTGAGATAAAGCTCTTCAAGCTGTGTAAGACCCCCAAATATGCCTGGTGCTAAGGTCACGAGCTGGTTTTCTCTCAAAGAAAGTACTCGAAGATTATGAAGCCCATCAAATGAACCAAACTCTAATGCCGCCAAACGGTTACCATTGAGATAAAGATTTTGAAGGTTGCCAAGTTGTCTTAATGGTCCTGGTGCTAACGTTGTTAACTTGTTGTTGCTTAGAGCTAGAACCTGTAACTTGTGTAAGAAATCAAACATATTAGGCTTTAGCATTGTTAGATTGTTATGCGCAAGTGATAAACTCTCAAGATTATAAAGCTTATGCAAAAGTTCTTGGTTCAGCGTTGTTAGCTGGTTCATACCAAGGTCGAGATATTTAAGGCTATACAGTCCATCAAATACACCAACAGCAAGCGTTATGAATGCATTAAAGCATAGATCAAGCCGTTCAAGATTGGCCAATGCTCCAAACGTATCTGGTGTTAATGTTGTTAGCTGATTGCGTGCAAGAGAGAGCAATCGCAGCCTATCTAATCTATTAAATATACCAGGCTCCAATGCTGCCAACCGGTTACCAAAGAGATAGAGTTGCTGTATATGAGGTATAACATCAAAGGCTCCCTGACGTATCACTGCTATCTTATTATCACCGAGATCAAGTGTTTGCAGCTTACTAAGTCCATGAAATATTCCTGGTTCTAGCGCAATAAGCCTATTATGGGCAAGAGAAAGGTTGCGAAGATGCTGGAGTACGCCAAATACGCCTGGGTGCAATGCATCAATATCATTGTCGTTGAGGTTTAAGGATATACATATACCATCAAGATCACTGATAATATTATGCACATCACGGATAATATCCGCTAAGTCGCATGTATCACGTAAAAAGCCAAGATTCTTATGCGATAGATCAACTTCTATAAATCGACCACCAACCCTATGCCCAGTAAGTCTATTTCTGATAGCAGCGTAGAGAACATACTTAAAAGCATCAAGATCACCTGTATATGTACCAGATGGTTTCACACGAAAAGAATTTTCCAGTTTATAGCGATCTATCCGCTCTTGTATAGTACGATCAGTTGCGACGGAACGGTTCGCTTGCCGTGATACTTGTGCGTAACGCCCAGCAGATTGAGCATCGAGATAGGACGGCAATAGTGTTAACAGCACCAGGTCGCTGACAGCAGCATCTGATAAGTGTTGCGGTAAAGGTAACTGAGCATGCTTGTCTTCGTCATCTCCGTTTGCAGGAGGCACTGCTGCAATTATAGCTGAAGCCATGCTTACCACGTAAAGTAATGCTGCAAAAAGTGATACTCTCTTTATCATAAAACTCCGGGAATCTATGTAAGATTGCGACTCTTGTATTTTCATGAATAGCTGTCTCTAGACAATCTTAACGATGCCAGGATACACCTGTTCGCCATGACAATGCATGACTCGAATCTTTTTCCCCTTACGCGAACAGTCTTTCTTCACGCAAGATTAACATTTTTTGTGGGTTATGCATAGTCTCGCCCTGAGTAGGCATGCCTTGCAGTAACTACAAAGCCTACTTGATGGAAACTTCAGGAAAAGCAGCGCGAAGACGTTTTATATCTGCGTCTGGGAGATTATTGCCTTGCAGCGCAAAGATCGTTAGATTGGGTAGCTTGGCAAGTGAATCTGCTGTTAGAGTAGTTAATGGGTTATTGACAAGGTAAAGCATCTTAAGATGCACTGCACCATCGAATGTATCTCTATCTACTGTGCTTATCTGGTTATTACCGAGCCAAAGCTGTTGGAGGCCTGTGAGGCCATGAAAAAGACCACGCGGCAACGCTGTCAGCTGGTTATTGCTGAGGCTGAGCAGTTGTAGCCTGGCAAGACCAGCGAAGATATCTGGCTGCAACGTGACTAGCTTATTATTTCTCAGTATAAGCTGCTGCAGATTAGTAAGACCAGCAAATATGTTGTGCGGTAGCTCGACCAGTAAGTTATTCTCAAGAGAGATTAATTGCAGGTTGGTAAGACCATGGAAAATACCAGGATCAAGCACAATTAACTTGTTTTTATTAAGCAGAAGGTTTTGTAGATTCACCAAATCGGCAAATACCGTTTCAGGCAATGTAGTTATCTGATTATTGTGAAGAAGTAGTGTGCGCAATTTTTTGAGACCAGCAACTATAGTTGCTGGTAGTGTTGTTAGCTGATTATCTTGGAGCCAAAGTTCTCGCAAGTTTGTAAGATCAGTAAATATGCCTTCAGGTAAAACTTGTAGATTATTATTGGTAAGCTGCAGAGATATGATTTCACCATCATAATGCCGCACTATTTTGTTAATTGACTGTATAAGCTGGAGTAGCAATGGTGGTTCAAGTGTATCAAGCCAACAGTCATTAAGATTAATGGTAACCAGACTTCCCGGTCTGCCTCTAAGTTTTTCATGAAGAGACTGATATATCATCTGTGCAAACTTATCGAAGCCTTGCATTAAGACCATTGGTGCACCAATTGCTATATGCCGATCCAGTATGGCTTTCCTAAATGCAGTTTCTTGTTCTTGTATAGACGGACTTTGACGAGTCTCCTTGACGATATCACGTGCAGCTCTGGAGGCTTGCTCAAATCTTCCTCGTGCTTGTGGTGAAAAATAGTGAGATGCTACACGCAACGCCTGATGTCTACTCGTCCCAACCTCTAATGGTTCTTCGCCACCTGCAGTACCGCTGGCAGATGGTGCTGCGGCAGCTAATGACAGCATTGTCGTGCTTACATATGCTAATGAAACTAGTATTGCTCTATTCTTCATGGTACACATCCTTGGTAATAACAAGATAAAAACTCTCTTATATATATCTCATATCTATAGCCAAGCTAACGTTGGTGTGTTATCCCCTCGCTGGGAAATAAAATCTATCAGTACCGCTTAGGTCTCTTTAACGTAAGTATAGAAAAACGTTATCAACAGGTACCCTTAGTCGATTATGTGTATACCTGGAAATCTTGTCTGTAGCTCAACTCTAAGATCTTGTTTGTCACCCTGTGCCAAGCTATTCCCGTCAATAACGAGCAAGTCTAACTTGTCAATATCATTAAACAGTTCCAGTGTCAAACGTGTTAACGCGTTATCTGCAAGAGAAATATGATGGAGCTTGCGCAAACCGGCAAAGGCCGTTGACGGCAACATAATGATCTTATTATCAGTAAGACCTAGACCAGTAAGATTTTGAAGCCCATCAAATACCCCGACTGCTAAAATAGTAAGCGCATTATGACCAAGGTCGAGAAACTGAAGATCAGGATAACCAGCAAATATGCCTGGCTCCAACCATGTTATACCATTGCCAGACAACGTAAGCAAAATTATCTTTGCACCAAAACTTGTAACAAAAGCGCTAATATGCTGCATTACGTTCAATAAATCATGTGGCGACAAGCGACCAAGGTTTTTATGAGAGAGGAACAAGTCAACATACCTGCCACCAGGATGGTGCCCTTCAAGGTGTCCTCTAATATCTGCATAAACAGCTCTTTCGAAAGCATCAACATCGCCAGTATAGGTCGCAGTTGGCTCGATAGCAATACGGTGTGCTATCTTGTACTTTTCTATGACACTTTGTGCCTCACGATTCGTGGCAATAGCACGGCGCATTTGGCGTGATGTTTGTGCATAACGTCCAGCAGATTGAGCATCGAGATATGATGGTAATAGTGTGAACAATGCTTGGTCCCTGACATCATCATCTGGTAGATGCGGAGGGAGGGGTACCTGAGCCTGATTTTTAGCATGTGTAGGCGGCGCTGCCGAGAATACGTTTAATGCCAGGCTTACTACATAAAGAATAGTGATTGATACTAGTAATTTCTTCATAATATAATCTCCTTTATTGTCTTAACACTATACCATATACTACGTTACTGAATAATCCTGTCTCATAACGGTGTTTCTATGAAAACTTGGCGTTATCGTGTTGAGAGTCCTCCTGTCATCTTTGTTATCTCTGTCTGTCCTTCGAGCAGCGAAGGCCAAGTTGGTGGAATACTATCAAAACCGTAATAACCGGCAGTCAAAGCACCTGCAAGTGCGCCGATGCCAGCTGCGTTAACGCACCCAGCCATACAAGATGCTTGTATAACGTTAAGCACTATAGTTTGATAATCTTCTGCAGTTTTTGCCTTTTGCCGATTCTTGAGGACATAGTATGAAAAAAGATACACTGCTGCAGCAAGTGCGCTTTTAGGGGTAAAGCCCCCGCCCCACGACTCAATCATACGGACCTGATCAAGTTCTGTTGGTTGCTTGGTTCCCTCTGCATCTGCTTCTGCTTTTTTGTAGGCAAAATACATAAGATTTTTTGTCTTCAGTGACCCAGCTGTTCCTGGCTGCGTGATATTAACGACAGTTATATCTTGTTCGGCCTTTTCTGCCGCTTTTTGCATTTCACTAATAATATTTTGAAGAAATCCTTTACTATCGCTCGTGCTCGCACCGTGATGTATAATATAACTTATCCCAGCAGCCATAGCTCGGCAGGCAGCTAGTGTGGAAGGTCGCTCACAAAAGATAATTTTCGACTGTTCAGCGGCTTGCTGGAGGCATGCTGCGTTAGCATCGATAGTGCCGCTTCCAGCAGGTGAGCAGAGGACTATACCAAACGGTATGGCATGGGAAACAGTTGCAGCTAAAGGTGGCACAGTACAGTAAGGGGCCCCTCGAGCGTTTAAACTAGCTGCGGCACCTTGTGCTCCTACA
The DNA here is from genome assembly GCA_963715605.1 of uncultured bacterium. Classification (GTDB taxonomy): domain Bacteria; phylum Babelota; class Babeliae; order Babelales; family Vermiphilaceae; genus JAKASV01. The sequence goes on from OY970257.1 coordinate 333,112, forward strand.
GCATTTTGAAGCCGCTGTACAATGCTGCCAAGAGAGCCACTGCTCGTCGTGTAATAATCTGCGCCCTTACGACATCCAGCAGAAAAACCATTGCTCCTCTTTGAATCGGCAACGATTGCTTGAAGAACCATATTCATGGCACCTGGTACATCCTGTCCAACAATGGTTGGTAATGCAGCGCCTATTGCTAGCATGAGACGACTATGCGCCGAAAGCGCAAAGGAAGCGGTTGCAGAAGCTTGGAGCAGAGAAGCTGTCGGTGCTGTTTGCGCCGTTGGGCATGGAGAGCCAAAAAATTTTTGAAGACCACCAATATTCATAGATCCCGTATAGGAAGTATCAAGGGAGAATGTGTACCCCGCTGACAGTAATTGTTGGCGAATGGCTATCCTCGCGTTGTCGTATGCATCCTGCGTTGCTTTGTCATCAAATCTGGCATTGTCATCGTTTAATCGTGCACCAAGCATAGGTGCAACAGTATTCGTGATGGTCGAACTCAGAGGAAAGCCTATTGACTCTCCAACGATAGCACCATAGAGAACGGCACGAGCCCTGCCAGCTGGTGACTGAGAAGCAACTTGTACTGGTTGTGGACTAGGAATATTCCGCGTAGGAATACCAGTACCGGATGAAGATAGAATACCTGGTGTGCTCATTGGTACTGGTTGTGGCGCCGATACCCCAGAAGGCTGTATTTGAGACTGCGCTACGTTTTGTTGCGGTTGACTAAAGCCCACTTTGATGGCTGGTCTAATGGTTGGCGTAGCAGTTGGTGTGGGACTGATACTGCCATATTGCATGGTGCTTGTCAGCAAGACACCTGCGAGTAGTATGTAGAAGGGCATGAAAAAAACTACCATATTAGCCTCACAGTAACTATAACTCTTCTAGTAGTTACCCCCAGTCATAAGTGCCTCTTCTAAACTATAGACATAGCATTAATGACTGGGGTACTATTTTATTCACTCAAATTAGTATAGAACTAATGATGATGAATATACTGATGAGTTTTACGGTTATACACCAGATTGGCTTGTTTAAAAAGTCGATGCAGCGAAGATCGCGATTTATAGTGTACGTGGTGGCTACTCATAAGAAAGTGCTCTAAAGTTTTCACGGTCCAATGGGTACCATGGATTCCAACGTGTTTAGGTGTTTTACTTCTGAGCGTGAGAACAATAGACTTTCGTTCACTGGCACTCAGTAGCGTGCGCCTTTTATGATGAGTTACCGCTTTTTTGGTAATCTTTGCATGTGTACGATGTTGCATGCTACCGTATGGTGCATGATTAACAAAAGTGCCGGCAATGGCACTACGTGCATGCACGGTCCTTTTATTGCCCCGGTGTCCAGCTATTATTGATCGTTTGGCGGTACCATGTCCACCATGTATATGTTTTTTTGCTTTTGCTTTACTTTTTTTTATAAGAGCCATATAAAATCTCCTTACATTATTGTGTTTATCCATGTACGGTATATTTCTGTCATCGCCGCACATGGGAAGAACATGCTATAGTACATAGCATATCTTGCACGGTACAGTCATCAGTCATAGCGTATAATTCACAAGCGTTCCTTTCATACTAATAAGGAATATAGCCTATTATTAAAATAAGTTTCATATCTCTACTTTTATGGTATCAGATATAAAGCCCAAATTGCAATATTTTTATACTATTAGTTTATAACATCACATCAAGTAGCACTTATGAAGGGCATGTATACCATGTGGTTGTTCCACTGTAGAAGCGCTTTGCATCAACGCGCACGAAAGTTCTCTATTTTCGGGTGTTGTTTTGTTACGCTCTAGTTGGCATGGTGAAGCTATGCTTTTTTACGTATACTAAACTGCAGAGAGATTGCTATTAAAACGAAAGAGTAAAGCATGGCTATGGAATCAAAGAAAATAGTTCCCATTGGCATTGACTCATTTGATGAGATAGTAGAAGGTAATTACTATTATGTTGATAAGACAGGTTTTATCAAAGATATACTTGAAAGGGGCGCAAAAGTCACGCTGATTACACGGCCACGCCGTTTCGGCAAAACATTGAACATGCTTATGCTCAAATCATTTTTTGAAATCTCAAAAGATGCAAAACGGAGTTTCTTCGAAAAACTCTCCATAGGCCAAGATGTCGCTTGCATGGAGCACCAGGGAAGGTATCCCGTGATATTCTTTACGTTTAGCAGTATCAAAGTGGGGACACAAGAGCAGTTCGAAGAGAAGATCCATGAACTTGTTACGCGTGAATATTCCCGCCATCTTTACCTTCTCGAGAGCAAAGCGCTAACAATAGGAGAAAGGCAAGGACTGCAGGATATCCTAGCAGGTGTACGAACCTCATCGCTCTATAACGGTGCTTTGTATACACTAACGAATATGCTCTACAAGCACTATGGCGTACGCCCCATCGTACTCATCGATGAATATGATACGCCAGTTCTTGAGGCATATGCTAGTAAAAATCAGGATTATTATGCATATGTTGTTGGTTTCATGCGAACATTTTTAACGGATGGTCTCAAAACAAACTCAGCATTCCACAAAGCCGTTCTGACTGGTGTTACCCGTATTGCCAAAGAAAGCATCTTTAGTGGTCTGAATAATGCCTCGGTACATCCCGTCACGGATACGTTGTATGGCTCTTGGTTTGGGTTTACGGAGGACGAGGTTAATGCTCTTATGGATTACTATGAAGCATCAGTTAGCATGGATATAGTAAGAGCATGGTACGACGGGTATCGTATGGGAAACCATGATCATATCTATAATCCATGGTCAATAACGAATATGCTTTTTAGGCAGGGTGATATTCAACAATATTGGATTAATACCGGTAATAATGACCTCGTCAAAAATGTTATTACCCAACGAGCAGGTGAACTTCGAAACGATGTTGAGCGATTGATCAATGGTCACGTGATCCGTAAAGATATTGTTGGTCATACAACGTTTGATATGCTTGATAAGCATGATTGCGCAGCATGGAACCTGCTGCTAACAGCAGGATATCTTTCGTTTCAGCATTATCATGACCAGCAGGCTGATTTGTATATACCCAATGAAGAGCTACGTAGATTTTTTAAACAGTCGATCATGCACTGGTGTACGCAACAGGTTAATATGACAGATTTTACGGAGATGCTAACGGCACTGACGGAGGGGAATCTCGAAGAATTTGAAAGTTTTTTTACTGACTTTGTGCAGCAGAGTTTCTCATTTCGTGACATCGGCGGTAAAGAACCAGAGTCCTTTTATCATGCCTTTGCATTTGGGCTTTTTGCAAGTCTACAAGCTGAGTACCAGGTACTCTCAAATCGCGAAAGTGGTCTTGGGATCTATGATCTTGCTATCGTACCAAAAGATATACGCAGAGCTGGCATTCTTATTGAATTTAAGCGCGTCAACCCTGCTACAAAAAAGACGATCGATGATATGGCCGCATTGGCGCTCCAGCAACTGGAGGATTTGGCCTATGAGCAGGAATTACGGGCACGTGGTATTAAGAACATTATCAAACTTGGTATAGCTTTTAAAGGTAAGCAAGTTGTTATACGGCACGCGTAGTCAGTGCATTCCAATATACTTAGCGCAAGGCATGCGCTCAACAATGCAAACAAAGTGTCAGTGCGTGACTGTAGAGTGCTACATAGGCGTTCGCATCACCAAATTTGTACATGGCGTACAGAGAACTGCTCTTGGATAAGCTGTAAGGCTTGTGCAGATAAAGGATTATGCAAAAAACAAATTTGCTCTAGATTGCTAAGGCCAACACATAATGCTGTTGGTACGTTTGTTATTTGATTGTGCCCCAAACAAAGTTTTTGTAATTTATCAAGATCAGAAAATAGTCCTGCTGGCAGTTCTGCTAGGGCGTTATCTTCAACGAAAAGCTTTTGTAAATTTTTCAGACCTTTGCATAGACCAGTAGGTAATGTTGTAAGCTTATTGTTATCAAGTACAAGTAACTGTAATTTTTCAAGCCCATGGAGTAGATCTTCTGGTAATACAGTTAGTTGGTTATTATTAAGCCAGAGTTTTTGTAGACTGTGAAGCCCCCGTAATAACGTTGCTGGTAAAGTTGATAAGCAGTTGTATTGCAGCCAAAGTTCTCGTATATGTTTAAAACCCTGCAATAATACTGGTGATAGCGATGAAAGATGGTTAAACGTAAGATCAAGTTTAACTATTTTAACGCCAGCATAATAAGCATGATTACGAAGTGCATGTATAAGGTCCTGTAGTTGTTCTTCATGTAGCAACCCAAGTTCCTTCTCGGCAAGCTGGAGAGCTATGCAACTACCGACTTTATCATCTACCTGTGTGGCAAACTCTTGTAGTACGGCCTTGCTACTGTCGGCAAAGTTTTCTCTGTTTAACCTAGTTTTGAATTTGATAAGACGTGGTTTTAAGGTGGTCTCGCCATAGCGCTGCATGATTTGTTGAACAAGAGGTTTTTGTAGGTGTATAGTATGCCAATATCTTGACATGGCACCAAGTCTAGCGCTTGTAGCAGGGTTATCAGTGTTATTCATGATAGCACTGATAACTTGAAACATCCTAGCCTCGTCAAATGGTACGGATACAGCTGCATCTGCCTGTACCACCGGAGGCGTAGCAGCGTAGCTTGAAATTGTTATCATACATAGTAATAAATTGCTGACCACAAGGGTAAATATCTGCATGAAAAACTCCATCGCAATAAGGTCAAAGTACACAAAAATCATCAATGCCAATTTTAACAATTTTTGTGCCACTTTTTCTGCATAATCTTGTTACCGGATTTCTATTCAGGTTTGTCTATGTAAACTGAGGTGAAGAATCCTGCCGTGTATAACCAAAGATCTGATAGTATAGTGTGCCAATATGTGAAAAATCATCATAGGGAAAGTTGCACTTTTTCTATGCATTGATTAACCTCGAATACAGGAATATATAGGTAAGCACCTCTAACACTATAAAGGACTCTATGAATATACTGAAATATCCTTATTGGTCACCTTATTACACGGGTATTCTCATTGGCCTCCTACAAATCCCCCTTTTTTATACATTACATGCCTCCATTGGCAGCTCGATGTCATTTCATAGCATTGCTTGTAGTATCATATCGTTCTTTTCAGGTACCAACGAACAAGCAATAACAACGCGCTGTTTTCCGATGCCAAAACACTGGTGGCAAGTTGGCTTTGTTATCGGTATAGTTATAGGCGCTTATGTTTCAGCAAGGCTTTCTCATACCAAGCGTTTTGGTATAGCAACCGTTTGGTCAAGGGCTTTGGTAAATTTTTCGGTGTTTAAACGATTTTCGATGGCATTTATAGCGGGCATTATCATGTTGCTTGGAGCACGTATCGCTGATGGGTGTACGAGCGGTAATGGTATCTCAGGCATTGCTTTGCTTTCGGTTGGTTCTGTTCTTGTTATAACGTGTATGTTTATGAGTGGCATAGTAGTTGCTCATTGTTACAAAAAAATATAAATGATCGGTGAGTATATGTTCTTGGAACTGCTTTCAGGTGTGTGTATGGGAATAGTTTTTGGATTTCTTCTAGAAAAGTCACGAGTCTTTGAGCCAGGCATGATCATAGGCCAGTTGCAACTGCGTAATTTCACTATGCTCAAGGTTTTTTTGAGTGCTATTGCGTCAAGCATGGTAGTCTTTGCCACATTCTTTGCGCTTGGCTTTGATCGGCTCAATTGGAAGTTTACCGTGTATACGGCCGATATCATTGGCGGGGTCTTGCTTGGCATAGGCATAGCACTGGCAGGTGGCTGTCCTGGGACTATTTTTGCACAGATAGGTGTAGGTTACAAAGATAGTATCGCCACAGCTTGCGGTGCATTGTGTGGAGCTCTCACTTTTATTCTTGTACAACCATGGCTCAAGCCAATGCTTGATGGGTATCCCCATGAAAAACTTACGTTTGACACAATTTTTGGTTTGTCGGTACCTGCAACAGCACTGCTATTCTTAGTTGGTATAATCTTCGTGCTTATGGCTCTGGAATTGTATAGGCCATGGAGACGCGATATTGGCGATGATTATGATGGTCTTGTCTGATGATCGCTTGGGACAGATAAAAACATGGAGTTCTCAATATCACGCCACGGTGACTTTGTTACGTGATAATGCAAGTTCATCAGCATATGAGATAAGGAGACCAATGGTAACGCAGGCTACCGATACAAGAATAGAGAAGCTTATTGATTCGCCATGAATGAGCCAACCTGATAATGCTGCAAAGAGTGGACTGGTCAGTCCAGCAAAAGTCAAAAATGTTGCCGTATAGCGATTCAGGAGAGTGCCATAGATGTTATAGGCAAGTATATTCGATATGAGCATGAGAGCAATAAGATAGGGTAGCACAGCAAGCATATTGGTTACTGGAATCGGGCTCCAAAGCTCACCAGCATAGAATGATGTTGGTAGTATAAGAAAGCTACTAACGAACATGCTAATACCATTGGCGGCTATAGGACAGAAATTCATTTGTACAAGCTTGCGCATATAAATCCAGCCGATCACTGTAGCGAGTGCTGCGGTAACCAGGGAAAGCTCAGCCCAGGAAAAACAAGAAAAGCCACCGAGTAGAGATTCATGATCAGATTTTTCCAAGAGGAGCGGGATAAAGCCGAGGAAGCCAATGAGAAAGCCAAGAATCTTCTTAGCCGATAAAGTTTCACCAAGAGCGAAATAAGATATAATGGCGGAAAAAAAGGGGCAGAGATTATAGATAAAACAGGTTTTGACGGAGCTTAGATATAAGAGACCCCATGCTTCGCAGACATTCGTGAGATAGATATTGCACAGTGTGAGTACAAGTAATGGCTTTATGTGTATGGCCTTAATAAATAATCTTTCTCGATGGCGAAAAGCTATGTACAGCAATAAGATGCTGCCGGCACAGGCCATACGAATGCCGGTAAAAAAAATTGGCTGTGCATAGTTCTCAAAAACTATTTTTGACAATGGGTACACGAGAGAGAAAAGCGCATAGAGCAAGAGTACGGGAAGCATGCTGACCTCAAAAACCTCCAAGATAGTCGTTAACGTGGTTGGGAGTATCGTCGTATGTAGTATTTTCTACGAGATGAAAACGTTCTATGTTAACTGCTTTGCCAGATGTACGGTCGATGGTAACAATGCCGTAGTCCATGCAGTAAGGTGGCTGCATAGCTACAGCAAATTTTGTTGGCATCTGCGTCAGAAAACGCTGTGTTATAGGCTGTGTTTCCATACCCAGAAGGCCATCGAGGGACCCTGACATACCTATATCGGTGATATAGGCGGTACCTTTTGGCAGGATACGTTCGTCTGATGTTTGGACATGGGTGTGTGTACCAAAAAAAGCTGAGATGCGACCATCAAAATAACGTGCTAAGGCCTGCTTTTCAGATGTTGCTTCGGCGTGAAAGTCGACAATAATAATCGGCGTTTTATCACGCAAAAAAGTCAATATAGTCTCGAGGGTTTTGAAGGGACAATCGAGTGTTTCGCGCATAAAGACGCGCCCCTGCAGATTAACAACGGCGTACAAGACACCGTTTTTTGCTATGGTAGTGACACCTACGCCAGGTACGCCTGATGGAAAGTTTGCTGGTCTTAGCAAACGATTATGGGTGGCAATATAGGGAAAAATTTCTTTTTTATGCCATATATGATTACCTGAAGTGATGATATCGACACCACTATCAAAGAAGAAGTCGGCTATTTTCGGTGTTATGCCAACACCATGGGCACTATTTTCGCCATTCACAATAACAAGATCTATGGCTGATTCTGAGCAGATTCTAGCAATATTATGGTTAAAGATGGCACGGCCGGAGGCACCTACAATGTCTCCAGCCATCAATATTTTTATACGATTATCGTGCATACTCTACCGCTCGTTTTTCACGAATAACGTTAACCTTGATCTGTCCTGGGAATGATAGTTCTTGTTCGACTTTTTGGGCAATATCACGGGCGAGTATCATTGATTTTTCATCATCAAGGCGATTCTCTTCGACAATGATTCGTATTTCTCGTCCTGCCTGCAAAGCGTATGCTTTTTTGACGCCGTCAAAGGAATTTGCTATTTCTTCAAGTGCTTCGAGTCTCTTTATGTAGGCAGTGAGAGTCTCACGGCGTGCACCAGGTCTTGATGCTGATATGGTATCGGCTATAACGATAATCGGTGCGTACATGGAAGTGAATGGAACTTCTTCATGATGTGCAGCGATAGCATTTACGATGATCGGTGTTTCGCCGCACTGTTTTGCTACTTCGCTGCCAAGTATGGCGTGGGGTCCTTCGACTTCGGCCGATATGGCTTTACCAATATCGTGAAAGAGTCCTGCTCGCATGGCAATTTTGCCATCAAGACCGATTTCTTCTGCGATCATGCGTGCAAATAGAGCTACTTCTCGGCTGTGTTCTAGAACATTTTGAGAGAAGCTAGTTCTAAAGTATAACTTGCCAAGTAAGGTTACTATGTCTTCGTGGACGCCTTGGATGCCGAATTCAAGTATTGCTTTTTTACCGTAATCTTTGATGACATCATCCATTTCTTTTTCGCAATTGGCCACGATTTCTTCGATTCTGGTTGGATTTATACGGCCGTCTGCGATCAATTTTTCGAGAGATCTGCGTGCGACTTCACGTCGTATTGGGTTGAATCCCGAAATGGTGATTATTTCTGGTGTTTCACCAATAACAAATTCCATACCGGTTTTCATTTCGAGGGCTTTTATATTGCGACCCTCTTTGCCAATGATACGGCCTTTCATTTCATCGTTCGGGAGCGTTACGATACTTGACGAATGCGGCGTTACTTGCTCAGCAGCAAATCGTTGCATGGCAGAGATGACGTAATTGATTGCCTTTTCTTTGCCCTCGTGGCGAGCCTCTTCTTCAATTTTTTGGAGCCATTTCTGATTCGCATGGCGGACATCTGCCTCAAGGAGTTCGAAGAGCATATGTTGCGCTTCGTCTTTTGTCAAATTGCTTATTCGTTCAAGTTTTGCAAGCAATTCTGACTGAATTTGTTTTATTTTTATTTCGTCAGCGCGTAGTATATCTTCTGTGCGTGATAGGCGTCGTTCTTTTTGTTGCAATTCACTTCTAAGTTCATCAAAGGCAGCTTCTCGTTTTTCTAGAGCTTCATATTTTTCATCTAATTTGTGATGAAGCCTATCAAGTTCTAATCGTCCTCGTTTGACTTCTTGTTCGAAGTCAACACGCTTTTTATAGAGCTCGTCTTTTATTCTCATCATGGCTTCGCGTTTTTCTGCTTCTAGTGCCTGCTGTGAGTTTTTGAGTGTGTGCTCAGCCTCTTTGATCAGGTGTTTGGCCGTATCATTCTTTTTCTTTGTATGAGCGAGCATAAAACACCACGCAAGAACGGCAATGGCGTTTATAGCTATTCCCATGAGTATTGGAATTTCAAGAGTCATAATAGTATTTTCCTAAAAAAGTCTTATAAATCTTCATAAATCTTCATAAATGTATCTTGCTGTAGTATTCATTCGTTGGTATCCATGAATATACTATAGCAGAAAAGAACAATAAATACCAGGAAAATTCTCATAGGAATTTTTATATAAGAAAAAATACAACCACCGGTATAGTCCGGTGGTTGTATAAAAAACAATTTTTTTATATATATTCCGTGCTACCAGTACTACACACGTTCTTGTATTTCTTCGAGGAGTGCATCGATACAATGTACGAGTTCTTCATGGCATGCCATGTTTTTCTGGTTATTTTCGATGAGTTGATAAGCTATACGTACTGCAGCAAGAGTTGCGATGCCTTTGGTATCGAGACGAGGTGCACTGGCAACAACTTCTTTCATCGTGGTGTCAACAAGTGTAGCTGCATGCAAGACTAGGTTATCATGCTCATCAGTTCGCAGGGTATAGCTATCACCGAAAATAGTAACAGCATGTTCCTCCATTTTTGTGCTCATGGTTGTATCTCGCCTTCAACGATATCGTCGATGCTTTTAATAAGGCTGTCAACAATACTCTTCGTTTTTTCGTGTTCAAGGTCAAGTTCTTCGAGGCGTTTTGCTCCATCAAAAGCAACGAGCTCCAGCTCGATGAGTTTTTCCTCGAGCTGGTTTTTTTCTTGGACAAGCCGTACGTTATCTTCTTTAAGTTTTTTCACTGCATCAACGAGAAAAAACATGCGTTCTTCTAGTTTTTGTAATGGCTCCATATCTGATCTCCTTTGTCTTCTAAAACACCTTCAATATACCTAAAGACATGCTCCAAGATTAGACAAACAACGAACTATTTGTCAAGCTCCTTGTGCAGTGGCTGCCTGAAGAATAGCAGTGAACACTGCTGGATCTGCTATTGCAACCTGACTGAGCATTTTTCTATCGATGAGTATATTCGCTTGCTTGAGACTGTGCATGAGAACACTATAAGAAACATTGTGCTCATGAGCAGCCGCTTTAATACGTGCTATAAATAGTGAACGCATATCACGTTTTTTTAGTTTACGGCCAGTTGTTGCGTACGACATTGCACGCAAAAGGGTCTGTTTGGCGCGTCTGAAAACATTCTTACGTTGTCCCCAGTAGCCTTTAGTTTGCTTTAATACTTTTTTGTGACGTTTCTTGGTCATCACACCGGCTTTAATTCTTGTCATGCTTTACTTCCACATAGTCTTTGTACAATAAATACGCTTGATTCTATTAATGATTGGCGAGAAGCTGAATTGCCGCTCGCATGTTAGAGGCGTGTATGTAGACGCCTGACCGCAACTGACGTTTACGTTTTGAGGTCTTTTTAGTCAGCAGGTGACGGCGATACGCCTGTGCACGTTTAATAAGTCCTGTTGAGGTCTTAGTAAAACGCTTTTTAGCTGTCGATCGTGTTTTCATCTTTGGCATGGTGATATCCTGGTAACCCTAATTTTGAATCTTTAAGATAATAAATACGTGACCACACTTGTCCCATATGAGAATCCCGTTCTTGGACTAAGTGTTGTAGCAAATTTTGCTCTTCGAATGTCTTATTAATTCGTTCGAATAACTCATTACCACGTTCTTGCTTTAGTATATTCTCACGTCCCTTAAAGAAGAGTGTGATTTTTACGTGTTTACCATGTACAAGAAAGTCGATGATATGGTTTATCTTCGTTTCGTAGTCATGTTCACCGATAGTTGGCCTTATCTTGACTTCTTTTACTTGAATTACTTTCTGCTTCTTTTTTGCCTCTGCCTGATTTTTTTTCTTTTCATAAAGTTCGCGACCAAGATCCATGATTTTGACCACGGGAACGTCTTCGCGACCCGACTGTGCTAGCAACACGAGATCCATACTTTGCTCTTCGGCAAAACGGAGAGCCTCGTGCCTACTAACGACACCAATATTTTCACCCAGATGATTTATAAGCTGCACCTTTGGAAAGCGGATTTGCTCATTTATAAGTGGTGCCTGTTCCTTCTTTTCTTTCAATGAAAGGTTCCTCTCTGTATACTGTGTTCGTTAATCATGGTTCTGATGTTCTGTTGCTATAGCTTTGTATATTCGAGATGTCACTGTTTCAGCAAGTTGCTTATTAGTTCGGAAGGACTGAAGAGCTTGATCACGTCCTTGCGCAAAATTCTCGTCATCAAGAGAAAACCACGAACCGCTTTGTTTCACTACGTTGTACTGCAATGATGCATCGAGCAGATCCAACTCTTGGCTAATACCTTCTGAGAAAAGAAGGTCAACTTCGACTTTTTTAAATGGTGGCGCAACTTTATTCTTGACGACTTTTACAAGAACTTTATTGCCATAATGATCTTCATTACGCTTGAGACTGGCGATCTTACGTACATCAAGTCGTACCGAGGAGTAGAATTTTAATGCGTTGCCACCAGTGGTTACCTCTTTGTTACCGTAAGCCATTGCGTTAATATTTTGACGTACCTGATTAATAAAAATCAAAATAGTCTTGGAACGATGAACAACTGAGGTCAACTTACGAAGTGCTTGCGACATTAAACGGGCTTGAAGTCCGACATGCGTATCGCCCATATCGCCCTCAAGCTCTGCTTTGGGTACTAGGGCAGCAACCGAGTCGATAACGATGATATCTATGGCGCCAGACCGTACAAGCATTTCCGCTATATCAAGTGCCTGCTCACCATAATCTGGTTGTGAAACAATGAGATCATTAATAGTTACGCCTATACGTGATGCAAACGAAGGATCAAGCGCATGTTCAGCATCGATAAAAGCGCAAATACCACCCTTCTTTTGGGCCTGCGCTATAGCATGCAGTGCAATAGTGGTTTTACCAGATGCTTCAGGACCAAAAATTTCTATGATCCGTCCAACAGGTAAACCACCAACACCCAACGCTTGGTCGATGAGAATCGAACCGGTGGAGATAGCGTCTATTTTGGCAAGATCAGCCTGCCCCAAACGCATGACAGCTCCTGTCCCATACTGCTTGTCTATTTGTGATAGCGTTGATTCGAGAACTTTAAGTTTACCAGACGCATCCTGAGATACGTCTGGTCTCTCTTTTGGCGCTTCTTTTTCTTTTTGTTTCATAGTGTCTTTATATGAACCTTACAAATAATAATCGGCCTGGTCATCTACTGTATCATGGGTAGTGTCTTTAGTATCGACTCCACTCATGTCTATTGTAACATTTTTGTATAAAGACGCAACAAAACCGGCTGTTGTCAGTTGATTGTACTCTCGCATAAGTTTTGCCTTGATAGCATCTGATGCTGCTGAATATGCTTTTTCTTCCACAGGCTCGATATCGTCAACACGTATAACATAACCGTGTCGTTCGCCTCTATACGTACCAACAGAGCCGATTTTTTCAAGTTTCATAAATGTATCGCTTGGCGGTACATCGTGTACTCCATCAAGTACTTTTTTAATGGCTTCAACGTCACTTGGCTTTATCCAATCGGTCTTTTTTACTGTAATAGATGGGTCTACTTTCTCACCATGACCTACTAATACCTGGCTGGTAAGTTTTTTCAAGCCTTCATTGAAAGCTTTATCAGCATTATTGGCTTGTAGATCGGTCGTGACACGATCTTGTACTGTTGCAAGAGGAAAACTGCGTTTCTTGTCTATACCTGTTAGTTGAACTACACATGCAGTGTCTCCATCAAAGGTATGTGTGTAGCCGTCTTTTTCACGAATCTTAAAGAGTCGTGCACCAACGGCAGTTTTATCATCTGACTCTGCGACAATTGTCTTCTGAGAAGCCTTTTTACTTGTCACAAGTGCCAAGAAAGCACTATTTTTTCCTATATTAAGTCTGTCTTCGTCGTTGTCGATAATGGTTGCCATGTCCTGCGCAAAAGCATCCTTAAAGGAACGTGTTGCAACAGCCTTTTTAATCTCATCAGATACGCTCGCAAGAGGTTTATAGATGGCAGCTTTTCTCGCTACGCGCTGAATAATTTCTATGCCACGTTTTGTTGTAATTGGTTCTGCAATGTCATTGTCTGCTTTGAGCAGGAACGCTGCTTTGTCAAGCGCCGCATCCTGAGTTCCTTTAGCAAAGAATGGCATAAGGCCACCCTGTTTGGCTGTTTCTTGATCTTCAGAGAGCTCTGATGCTTTTTTGGCAAAGAGAGACGGTGTTGCAAGCAGGTCTTCATATATCTTTTTTGCCTGCGCCATGTTGTTTGTATCTTTGATGACTATGGTACGCACCTGGATCTGCGATGGAGATTCAACAAATTTAGTATTCTTGTGTTCTTCGTAATAAGCGGCTATATCTTGCTCAGATGGCTGTATGCCATAGCCGGTAGCGTCGAACACCCATACTATGCCAGTTCGCTTTTCCGGGGTATAATACCGTTGAGACCGTTTATTTTCTTCATCAAAGAATTTTTTGATAGCTTCAGCAGATGGCTTTTTCTCTGCCTCTTGTTTAACAAACTGGTCATGATCAAGAATATATAGAGAAAACTTCTTACGAGATTGTTCTGCGATGTATGCTTCTTGGACAACAAATCCTGGGACATAATAACCTAGACCGGCCAACTCAAGAGTCATGTGACGCGCAAGAGCTTCTTCTATGAGGCGATCATAGCGCTCACCAGTTATTCCCATGCGATTCATATAGACGCTGAGGGCTCGTTCTCGAATACTACCATCTCTTTCAAAAAGTGATGCTGGTAAGATATCGTAAAGTTCTTGATGTGCCGCTCCTGGCCGAGAAAATATTGCTTCAATATATCCTGATGTTATCGGGATGGCTAATGCATCTGTAGCCTGGTTAATAAGAGTATTGCGAATAGTACTTTCAAGGGCTACTTTACGTACATCAGTACCAATACCCATAAGATGCATAATCATGTCAGCGTGTTGCCCATACTGTCTTCGTATCGATTGCATGATGTCCTCATTGACTGCAACCGTACGTTCAAAATCCTTTTCTCGTATAGGCTCATTATTAACCGTTATAACTGTGCGGCCATCAGATTTTTCTCCGCGTGATGATCGCCTAAACATACGAGTACCACCGAAAAATGGTACTACGCCCATGGCAAAAAGCATCAAAAACATAATTATCTTAAACCCATATCCCTGGAGATATCGACGCATTGACATGATCATAGAGTAAGCCCTTTTTGGTTATAGTATGAATGTACAAGAGAGTTGACATACAAAGGCCTTCGTGCGTCCGACTCTCTTTCGTTTTCATTGTTGTTGTGAGTAGTATCTTCATCAAATTCGGTTATTTCTGTTTTTGCTAGAATGCTGAGTACATCATTATCTACGTGATAATCTCTACATATAGGATAGGGAGAGACGTGTAGTGGCGATTGCGCATAAAGCTTTGTATATACATAATCAGCAAAAGCAGCAGTTTCTATCGTTGCCAGCGTTGGCTGTATATTCTTCAAAAAGCCGAAAAGGTAACCAATGCTAAAACTACCCACGTTCATGACAACAATAATAATAAGTGCCATTGCTAAATATGATGTTTCGATACGTTGGAATAAACTTCCTCTCATCGCCTGCTCCGCTTGCATCTGATTAATACAATACCCTCGACAGTAACCGTTCAATATGCGGAGCATAGTCTTGCAACGTCAGATTGATTTCCTCGACGGCAACCTCTGCCACAACGGCATATGAACGCTTGAGTTTTCTCCAAAATGTTTCCTGCCTTTTCGCATAAGCCCTAGTTTTTTGTTGTATGACCTCGACGACGGTACCTATATCGTCTTGTCCTGTTTTCAAATATGTCATAATATGAGGGTATCCGATAAGTTTTTTACGATATAAAAAATTTTCCCACGGGGTACCGAGAAGCGTATTGCATTCGTCAAGCCATCCAGCTTTCAGCATCTGTCGTGTACGATTATTGATACGCTCGTGTAAATCAGTTCGATCTCGTGTCACATGTACCACGGTTATAGATACCGGCGCTTTGATTGTGTTTATATCGTAAGGCAAACAGAACTGAGGTGCGCATAATGATGGCTGTATCTGTGTTTTCTGCCACATGTACAGTGCACGTTTGAGTCGGTAAGCATCGTTTGGGTGTATCTTAGCAGCACGAGCAGGATCAATAGCATATAGTTTTTGCCAAAGATTATTATCAGACATTTTTATGTTTACTTGATCTTCTTCTTTATGAATCTGCAATGCACATGGTGGAAAGAGAATAGACTGTATATAAAAACTGGAACCACCAACGATAATAACATTATGCGCTTTTTCTAAAATGCTAGTCACCAGCGGCACAAGAAGATCACGATACTCGATAACCGTGCAATCACGTGGTTCGTCAAGAACATCAAAGAGATGGTGTGGGGTATGTTCCTGCTGCCATGCTGGTTTTGCAGTACCAATAGACAAGGGTGCATACAATTGTCCGCAGTCGGCATTGATGATTTCAGCCCGTATCCGTGGCGCCAAAGAACAAGCAAAGTCACTTTTGCCAGCACCCGTTGGCCCATGTAGTATGTATATATGCCGCCTATCTGAATCCATATAAAAACTCTTTAGTAATATGTTCACTATACATAACAGTTTTGTTCTATGGTAAAGCCTCAGCACAAAACTGTCAATGTGTCTTCACGGCATGTGCTGTACATAGCGTGTCCGTTGTGCCGTGTTCCTAAGTCTATTGCGAGCAAGATCTTCCGATGTATCAGTCACAATCGCTATCTCCTCGACAAGGAGCCCTTCTGTTTTATGGAGAAGTGTTTTTTCACCAAAGGAAAGCTCTTTTTGTGATGAAATAGAGACAAGCTCTCGATATATTTTGCAAACTTGCCCTAACTCGCCAGTTCGTAGTGCGCACTGGTATGCTTTATTTTTTTTACTCCAGTTTGATGTAACCGTTTCAATGGTCCTTTTATCAACCGGCGCTTCAAGAATCTTAAAAATTCCTTCTATTTGCTCTGTTGAACTGATCTTTCTAATACCAGTTTCGGCAAGACTATCAATAGGAATAAGAACTGTTATTTTAGTGCTCAGAAGAATAAGCTCATAAAATTTCATACTACAGCCGCCAACATTCTTTTCAATAATACGGCTAACTTGTGCGACACCATACCCTGGATATACCACTTTTTCATTGAGGGAAAACATCCGTTACCCTTTCAGTATAAAGAGCTTCGCTCAGAAAAATCCCCTTCAGCAATAATCAGTATACTCCAAAAATATGGTTCCGTGAATCGGGAGGAAAGCAACCTCAGGGGAAACCAATGTAAGGCGCGCGAACAAGATGCTCTTACAACAAAAGTTTTCTTGCAAGAGCGCAAAGAACGATCTTTATGCATGCGTTAAAGGCTTAAGAAACAGTTATTATTGTAGAAGCAGAAATGTGTTACGCTTCATGCTAGATGAGGTTAGGCCGTGGAAAACCGGTGTTGTCAGACAGGGTAGCTTCCTTGTCATCGGCAGTAGCAGGCCATAAACCAGTATTGGCTAAAAGTTGAACAACCATCAGAAAATTATTGGCGCGCGCCTGTTCAAGAGCGTTAAAACCTTGCTTATTCTTGAGCGTAGGATTGATCTGACCTATGTAAGGTGGCTTAAAAAGGACATCGCGATACCAAGAGTAATCTCGCTGTAGTATCTGGAACATATAATGAAGAGGTGTGTCTCCGTTATCGTCCTGCGCATTGAGAGACGCGCCATGATCAAACAATTTTTTAAAGATAATCGTTCTATAGATTGGGTTTTGAACTATTCCTATGTGATGCATTGGTGTTCTGCCACGCCAATCTTGGGCATTTATATCTGGCTTCGCCTTTAAGAGTTCATCAAGCATAATCATATCATTTTCCTGGATATAACCTTTTCTGATTAGCGAATGTAGCGGAGTTTCGCTAACAATCGGCGATTTAGCACTTGGCGACGCACCATGTTTGAGCAATAACTTGAGAAGGTCTGGCTTGACACTCATAACAGCGAACGTCAGCCCAGTTTGCCTATCTGATCCAACGGCATCTGGGTGCCATTTTTTTGACTCCAATGCATCTTTACACTCGTCTATGGTTGCAGTTGTTCTGAACCAAGTTGGTTCACCCCACACTGTTGAAGCAAGACCAGGAGCAATAGGGGCATCGTCGAGCACGGGCTGCAAAAGATCGGCTTTAGGCATATTTAAAGGTGGCATAGCAACATATGCAACAGTATCGAAAGAAAGAATCAATAACAATAAAGTCACTATAATCATAGATCAAATCCTTTATATGATTTAATCAATCAACAAGAGATTCAACAGAACTACTTAAAAAGAGTATAGCAGAATTTATATTTGAATTTCAATATAAAGTTATATAAAAGATTATCGGGGATATATTACAAACAAAATAGACCAAGTAGACCGATAATCTTTTATATAAAAAAAACAAAAGAGTAGGAGCCGTAATTATAACGATCTCGATGGAAAAAAAGAAAAATTATCAGACTATTTTATGAGTAAAATATAAAGCACACAAAAAACCTGACAACCCATCAAAGTCACAAACTTATAAATGGGTTTTGGCTTTAAATCTACCGATTTATAGTCGATAGTCACAGTAATCAATCACCTAGCTCATGCCATTCTTTATCCGATTGGCACAAGACTTGCTAATAATTTTTCTCTATCAAAAACTATAAGCCTTGCCGAACTATCATTTTCACCACATGTAACATACAGTAAGTTATGATCCCTACCTTGCCCAGCAACAAGGCCAGTCGGAAAAAGAATGAAAGTTTTTGTACAACCAATTTGCTTCCAAAACCAAGTTAATGGCGATATAGCAGCTTTATAACATCCATTAAAAAGTATTGGATAAGGCGATATCATAAGTGGTCTGAACGGATAAGAACCAGAAAAAACAATTGCACCGAACACATACACCCAATAGCCATCACAAACATGTTCTTTCTTTTTCGAAAATGAGCTATGAAAAAAAGCAAGATAATTGCCATTATCAAGCCTAACAGCAGGCGTACCGCCACGCAACTCACCCCACTTTTTCGCCCAGTCATAGTCGATTGGATGCTCCACAATACACTTTGATATTGATACCTTTTCTTCATCTGTTTCTAAAACAGTAAAAGGAGAAAATTTACTTACATAATAAAGCCTTTGCTTTTTTTTGTAGTCAGTTACGAAGGGTACCCAATTTTTCTCATGTGATTTTTTCTCATATTCTAAAACCTGACACTCAGTAAGACTTCCATCAGGCGAAAGTTTCGCCTGTACAAGTTTCAAAAATTCCCCAGGATGAGTATTCTTTTTAGAATAAAGAATATATAATTGACCATTAAGATAGAATAAACGTGGATCTTGAGGACGCACGAACTCCGGTGTCTTAATGATTACGGAGCTCGATACAGCACTAAAATCATTATTCAGCAGGATAAGAGACAACCTATTATAGCGATAATTACGTCGATCATCCCTAATAACCATAAGAAATGTTCCTGTACCATAACGTTCAAGTCCAGGATTATAAGCATTTTCTGTACCGTCGATGCAAGGCAAAAGTCTCGTTTCGCGAATGATGTCGTCAGCGAAGGGCACATTTCTTAGCTCAGGTACTGCATCAAAGAGTATATCACTAAAACTTGGTTGAGTAACAAACAAAAATGAACAAAAAATAACATTCGTTCTAAGTTCAGCATAAGGCAAACACATAGATAGAGCCTTTCAATGTCTCTTGCTCCTCGCTTGCAACATAAAAGAAGCCAAGCAACTCATAACTTCCACACGATTATGCACACAAGGATATAGTATTCACATTTTAAAAGTTCCGTGAATGCCTCGGAAAAATTTATATTTAAGTATGGCATTATTAATGAATTCTGTTGCATGCTTGGCGGCCTTATCAATATCATGGAGCAAAATATTACTAAGAAACTTTTCTCTCATTTCCTTTCAGATATGTTCTTGATGATTCAGATCAGGAGTAATGGAACTTTTAAAATGTGACCACTATACTATATATACCGTGGTTTTTGGCATAACCTACTTCCCGCATAACTTAATCATAACCGAGAAAGATTAACTTAACCAATAACCTAGAAGTTTGCGAAACGATTTATCGAGCGAA
Source organism: uncultured bacterium (assembly GCA_963715605.1). Classification (GTDB taxonomy): domain Bacteria; phylum Babelota; class Babeliae; order Babelales; family Vermiphilaceae; genus JAKASV01. The sequence goes on from OY970257.1 coordinate 352,651, forward strand.
CATGCTAAAAAGTTGCGTTTCATAAAAAGTTTGCCTATGAGACTATAAGATGGTCTATTTTGCAGGTCTCATTATAATGCACCTTCTCCACGGTAAAAGTCAAACCAACTGAGCAACCTCGGCTGAATTGCGACTCGCTTGATATTCGAAATGACGGCGTCTCTGAATCGCTCATCCAAAATGACTATCATGTCTAGAACTCGACCGTTAGTCATCAACCAACTATCAGCGGAATGCAAAGCGTATGGCGGCAGAAACTCAACGCCAGACTGCGCAAATTCTTCACTCAAAGAACAATTTGGAGCGTCTAACAAATAAAAAACTTTGTTGCCACGACGTGAGTATCCTTTTATACATGCACTCATATCATCGGTTAGTTCGGCGGGTGACAAGCCCACAAAAAGAATAATATTTTTGTAGAGATGCCAAAATTCTTTATCTGGATTTTCAGCACGCCTGTTTGAATGAGAAGACAGAATACTTTTCCAACGCGCAACAAATTTCACTCTATTCTGTCTCGAAAGCTCACGTTGGACACCTCCCATATCGCCATATGTAACACTACCAAAATGGACAACCTCTGCTTTCGGCTGGTACAACACATGAAATCCAGCAGCACGAACCCGAAATGCCAAGTCAGTATCCTCAAAATATGCCGGCATAAATAGCAAATCAAACCCATTGAGCTGACGCAACAGTGAAGCTGGCAACATAATCGCCGCCCCCGAAGAATAATCTGTTCTACGAACATAGCCATAACGCTGATCAAAGCGATCTTTGTCTTTTCCGTAAGGCCAGTCAACACCATTTTTTAAAACCATACAACCAGCTTCCTGTATCCTGCCATTTGGAAATAAAAGCTTAGCCCCAACAAGCCCTACCTTATCGTGATTTTGAAATGTTTTCAACATGGCTTCAAGCCAACCTGGCTGCGGAATGGTATCGTTATTAAGAAGCACAATAAAATCACCGCGAGCAACAAGAATTCCAGCATTCGTTGACAACAGAAAACCCTGATTCTTTCGATTAGTTATCCTTCTAATTCCGTGTATCAAAGATAGCTTGTAGTCAGTCTCATCCGTCGAACAATCATCAATAACGATAATCTCAACTGGTATAAAACCAGTAGTCTTCGATGTTTGGAATAAACATCTTTTTGTATAATCAAACTTATTAAAAACTGGAATAATAATTGATACAACAGGAGCATCAGAATATGGCACAGAAAACTCATCAGGAACATTAAGATCAAGCCCATCAAGACCCTTGGTACAATTTTCCTGAGCGCAAATTGGCAAAAAAAATTGGTACAGCCAAAGCAACATAAAAAACTTAAAACTTAACACATAAAAAAACATATCGCCCCCACAAAATGTAATACTCTCCAGTAAGTCATAACGCCCTTGCCAGGCAAGGGGCTTGCCGGTTGTGAGCAGTCCCAAGGACTGCCAGTTATGTGATTATCTTAACAAGCAAAAATTTCCGAACTCGCTTGATGTTTTATCGTCGATATTTTGTTGATGCCTGACATATACTCTAACTTGGCTTTCATTAAAACCAATCGTTGAAACAGCATAGCCACGAGCCCACAATTTTTCACCGCTAAAATTTCGTTGCTTACCACCAAATTGGCGTGCAACTACTATAGCACTCTTCCACTTAATATACCCAATAACCTCTGCAACAGAATACTTCGGCGGTATACTCAGAACCATATGTACATGATCAAGAGACATATTACCCTCAAGTATCTTACACTCTCTTTGCGTTGCAAGCTCCCGAAAAACAGGTCCCAAATATTTTCTGATTTGTCTAAATAGAACCCTCCTACGACCTTTCGGTATAAAGACTAAGTGATATTTGCAATCCCATTTCGAATGACTTAAACTTTCATATGATGATATTTGCATGTATTTCTCCTATCAACCGTTAAGCTGATAGTAAAGCTTTAATCCACCCCCAGAGGGGGTGGCTTTGATCAGCTCCTAGAAGGGGCTTTTTAGGCAAGCCGCGTCCAATGGGCTTAACTATATTTTAGATTCAAAATATTTTTCTTTTTCCCCCTGATATTTCACATATTTACGTATTTTTTCCAGATCCAATCCAACAGTATCAACACAGTACCCTTTCATTGTTATCCTTTAGATTGTTTAGGTTGCGGGCGCAACTTGCAATCTAAAGTTTTAGCAGTGAGTCAGTTTTATTTCAAAAAAATTTACGTAAAGCATAGTAATTCAAAGGCAACTTCAGACAAAAAAACCTTGGAATTTTCGAGCACACGCACTAAAAAATCGCGCTCCGTAAAGAATTTTCCTATAACTGTATAGAGACCTTCAATTGCCTCAATCTGCTTCTTATCCTTGCGCTTGTCCTTGAATATTGATATGCCTTTATCCTCAGGAATTTTTTCCATGCATATATTTGACTCGATACAACGTAAAACTCCTGACACAACTCAGCAGTACTCCTTTCGCCCTTAATAGCAGCCAGTGTTACTCGAAATTCAAAGCTATCGCTATGGTTCTTTTTTTATATTACCTTCCATACCTGGACTCTCGGAGAAAATTAGAGTTATTTCAAAACAAATTCTAACTCCATTATACCCTCTTTCGTGGTCAATTTTCTCCTAAGTTCAGTGGTCTATTTTTCGGGATTCATTATAAAAATAACCTCTAAAAAGTTATTACACATTCAATTTGAGAAAATCCTCATTCCTTGCCGCTTCATTCTTACCCAACCAGGACCCTGCCCATAAGTGGATAGCAAAAGTTTCGGGCCCCGTTAGTCGCAATATCGAATCAAGTCTCAAGGAACCTTCTTTAGCACTGATTGGATAAAAGTATGTCGGTGGAAAAATAACAGACCTCGAGTGCAAACCGAAATCCATAGTTTCAAAAAGACAATCACTAAAAAAAATCGGTCCCGTTGCGGCAAGTATACCCCATTTGCCTTCACCTCGAGGATTTTTTTTGGATAATTCTTGTACGCATCTTTCAAGAACAGGGTGCCCTGGCCGACTGGCGATTAAAGCCTGCCCAATAAGAAAATCACGATTAGCACCTATATTCTTTCTAAGTCTTGGTTCAATGCCAACATAGAAATCATAACAGTGGTGTAAAACATTAAATGACTTCAGGCACAGGTAATCAAGATCGACATAAAGACCACCCAATCGATACAAAATTTCATAACGCGCTATATCCCCCTTAGCCGCATGATTAGTTGCCTCGTCAAACTTTTTCTGATTAATAAGTCCAAAATTAGCAATATCAGAACGTCTCCAAAGTACGTATAACCAATCTGGATGGTACTTAAGCCAAGTTGCTTGCAATTTTTTATAAACATCCGGCAACTCACCCTCAGCAAGGTATACTTGATGGATAATCTTAGGAATTAGTTGATGCGTGTTATAAACTAAATCACCTAAAACCAACCTGTCATAGCTTTCTTTGACTTTCATAAAACACTTATTATTCTCGACCTGAGGAACATCATAAAATTCTCTTATGTCGATTCCATTAGCCATAAGCTTTTGCCACGATTCATGGAAACCTATTTTTTCAAAAGTCGTCATACCACCAATCAATAAATTACTGGCAACCAAAATCAGCCCATCAACACGCAAAAAAAGGAGCATCATTTTGAGTTTTCTCATATCAAACACCTTACTTTAATTTGGTCAGTAGACCGGCGAAACTTCCCCGCCAGCCCCCGGCAGAACCGTACATGATGCTCTCGCATCATACGACTCCCATTAAACAAACGATCCAATCATACCCCTCTTCCATAGAACGAACAAATATGGTTTTTCTTTAGCTGTTTTCCGCATGAAAAGTGAAGCCTTTATTCGTTTTCCATGGAGTTATTTGTACCTGCGCATAGCCCATGCAACAAGAGTCTGATTAAAATGCCTCAGAATGCCATACAAGCCCGTATGGCAGTATGGTCCTCCATCCGTTCAGAATAGGATTGAACATTTTGGCGATTTCTTCCAAACTCAACTCCGTTCTTCTGCGCAACCCGCTTTCGCGAATTCTTTCACGCATAGACTTCTGTGCAGCTTTGTTTACTTCGGTAGTAAATTCAGCAACCATACGATTGTGTTTTTTACTTTTCACCCACCGCGTTTTAAAGTGGTGCCATAAGAATGTAAATTCATTGTGTGGGTACATCTTTCTTTGTTCATGATCTTTACAAAAAACAATCTTTGTCTTTTCTGAATGCAACTCTAAACCGCACTCTCTGAAAAGTCCTTCCAGTCCTCGCAATACCAATTGCGCTTGCGGTTTGGAAATACAATGCACACGTCAATCATCCGCATAACGACACCAAGACACCGCGCCATACTTTCTGTTCATCCAGACATCAAATGCATAGTTCAGTAATATATTGCTTAGGAGTGGACTTATTACACCGCCCTGCGGTGTATCACGGTTTTGTGCTGCTACAACACTTCCATCTGGAAGTTGCATTTGAGCTTTCAGCCAGCGCTCAATGTACAGTATCACCCACTTGTTGTCCATGTGCTTTCTCACAGCTTTCATCATCAGTTTATGATCTATGTTGTCAAACAGTCCTTGTATGGCAAACTCGAGTACCCATCAATATTTCCAGCAACTTTGCATTGTTATTCCTATAGTATTTAGCGCTGATTTTCCAGCCCTGTACCCATATGAATCTTGACAAAAGTGTGGCTCTACGCATGGTTCAAATTCTAATTTTGCTACTGCCCGCGCAATACGATCTGACACTGTTGGTATGCCCAGAAGTCTCTCGCCTCCCTGCTTCTTCGGTATTGCTACCGCCTTGACAGAAGGTTGGAAATAGCTTCCCGACGACATTCTGTTCCAAAGTTTGTACAGATTGTTCTTTAGATCCTTCTCAAAGTCTGCGATGGATTGCTGATCAACCCCCGCAGCTCCTGCATTAGCTTTAACAAGGTTGAGCGTTTGCACGAAACGCTGCTTTGGTATGTTAAATGGTTTTGTAACGTTGCACCTTCCTTGCGCCGCGGCGCAAGGAATTTACTGATATACTTTTTATATATTCTTGCCATTGTTTCTCCTGGATAATAATGTTCAATAACAGCACCATTTTACCTTAATATTTTTCAAATTATATATGCCCAGTTTATAGTGGTCATTATAATATACATTTACTCTTAGTATAAAACTCTGGTATAAGGCTCTTTGGAGAACAATGAATGGAGTTGAATTTGATGCACTGACCCTCTTGCTTATGATAGCAGTAAGGACCATCTGCAGGCATTATCACTGCTTGCATGCGCCGCATCGAAATTGTGTCGTTCGATTTCGATATACTTTCTCGGAGAGCTACCAGCTGCTCCTCGCTTATCTTTTTCTTAAATTTCATGTTGTGGATTTTACCTTTTTTTAAAAAAGGTTACCACAAATACTTCCCACACGGAACTTTTAAAATGTGGCCACTATACCATCTTTCTTGCTCAATTTTCTCCTAAGTTCAGTAGTCTGTTTTTCGGAGTTCATTATACTTCTACTAATTGTCGATCTCTTCACTTAATTGTTGTCAAAAAGCGTTTTTAGCAATAAAGACTCTTGTGAAGACATTTGCTCCAATAAAAAAATTTGGCTCGGGCCTGACTCCTCTAATCTTATTGCTACTGCGGTAGATGTAACCAATAACCGCTTCGGATTATCAATCCACTTAATAGCATTAGGCCATATGACCATTTTATGGTTGCCAATAAGCTGTGCAACGCCAGAGAAATGAGACGTTGACCTTATCAAGCAATCAGCCGTGGCAAGTCGGTAAAGATCCTCGGCAATACGCATTTGAAAAGTATCACCGGAAGGTCTAAATAATTCTAACAAAACATTATCATGACAGATGTTTTTTTTGAGTATCTCTATAAGTCCTACAGGATCATCTTCATCTGTAACACAGTAAATTCTTAAAATTTTTTTAGGAAATAGTTCGGCAAGACGATTTATCTGATCAACATAATATTGCGTAGGTGGAAACTTTGTCGGATGTACAAGATCCGCAAAAATAATCTTTCTGCAAGAACCAAAAAATTGTTCCGACAAGCAAATCGATTCACCTAAGAAAATCTCCTTATCTAAACCATTTCCCCTTCTAATTTGTACAGCAACCGATAACTCACCTTGCCGTTTCACGGTCTGGCAACATTTAAAATTCTGTAGAGATAACCTGGTTTTTATTTCTTCTTTAAAATTATTATCAACTTGCATCAAAGCGAATATCTGCTCTATATTTCTCGAATCATACGTTATTCCCGTATTCGGTAGATCGTTTAAATCAAGCTTAGTGTAAGCATTAATGAAAAAAAGAACATTGCACTGAGTTTTAAGATTTTCCCTGATATCATTTTCTGTTTTAACAATGATGTGTACTCCATAATTTTTCCGCATAGCCTCGTTTAGCCGTTTTTTCTGAAGAGATAACGCAAAAATATCAAAATCACTGGAATAATTCAACAAAAAGGGAATATTATACTTGCGAGAAAGGTATTCTGCCTTACAGTAATCAACTACCTTGTCTCCCATTCTGCTTATACTAGAACTTTTTTCAACATTTGTTATCAAGAAGGCAGGAGAAGAACAGTTTGCAAAGGTCATAGGACATAAGCACATAATTATTGTTCTAAAGGTTAGATGGACTAAAAAACAGTAATCGCCCTTAGCACAAATTATACGTAATATCGCCATGGGTACCTCACTATTAAAAATTATGTAAATTGCACATCATTCTTTTGACGGGAACATCTATTTTACGGGCCATCCATGAACACGTTTTGCGATTACCATGTAACATAGAGCACGCATTTTGAGAACAGACTAATCAGAGGAACGTATACTCGAAAAGAGTGTCATTTAAATATTGCACAAATCGATCAGCAGCAAGATCAATATTTTCAATGAATTCATTATGAACAACATGAGATCTTCCAGTTTTCCAAACATGTTCTTGAGGATTTAGATCAGGAGCATTGTGTTGCTCAAGAATTCTTTAATTTTAGCTGATTTATGCCAGGAAGCACTATCCCAAATTAAAACGATTTTCTTATTTTTGTATTTGTTGCCAATTTTCTCAAGAGTCAGGCATGACTCTTCAGAGTTGGCTCCTAGTGACTTAAATGCATGTTCACACCCAGTTTTTACATTCAAAAAACCATAAATACAGCGGTTTTGGCATTTGCTTGAAACATCAATTTTAGGAAACTCTCCACGTGGCAGCCAAATTTTTTGAGTGGTCGCTTGAGTCGATAATATCATTTCTTCTTCAACAAGAACAACTGTATTCGTATCTTTGAGAGCATCTTGAATCTTAAACGTCGAGATTCTTCACTTGCAAGTTGCTAAGTTTAATTCTTTTATTATTCATGCTTATCTGATCCTTATTTTGATCAAATAAGTATACTACTTTTAGTCAGTTTTCAAAATGTGATGTCTACAGTAGCCCACACAAATATTCTGCAACTTGACTCCGCAAATATTTCTTATATTCTGAATTAACGCTGACATCGGTTTTTCTAATTTTAGTATTTTAAAGTCCCAAACTAGAACCACCGATGTCGGTTTTTGTCAATTGTTTCCTACAAAAAATCTACCAGGGTAAAGTCCTGATGCAAATATTTTAATTGCTGCTGCTGAAAGACTTTTTTCAAGTATAGTCACTGCTTGCATACGTCGCATCGAAATTGTGTCGTTCGCTTTCGATATACTTTCTCGGAGAGCTACCAGCTGCTCCTCGCTTATCTTTTTCTTAAATTTCATATTGTGGATTTTATATTTTTTAAAAAAATTTTCCACAGATACTTCTCACACGGAACTTTTAAAATATGACCACTATATACTTTCTCATGCAACACCTCTTTCTTTTGTACAATCATTGTTGTCTAAAAATAATTATACGTTAGAAACGTTTTACACTTCATTTTAGCTTAAGTCACCTGGTACCTAAGTTTATTGACACTCATAAAATCGCCTCGCAAAACTTGCAAAGTTTTCCCCAGAAAACATTTCATATGCAACAAGGCAAGCCTGGCGCATTCTTATTTCTTGGTCGGGAGAAACCTTATTGATAACATCAGGCACAGTCTCAACTTTGTTCTCAGCAACAAATAGGCAACAAGAATCCCAAGGAAATCCATCAGGTAAAAGCATACCATCAGAAATAACAACCGGAATTGCCCCAGACTTTAAGGCCTCCCAGAACCTCACAGTACTTACTCCTGTGCCCCTTGGACAAAGTAAAAAGCGAGAACGACTCGTTATGTCCTCATACTCAAGCTTTTCTGATAATCTCTGTTGGTCATCAGAAACAACGAAATGCCAAGATTTACGTTTTTTAATGACGACATTATCCAGCCCTTGTACTTTAAAGGCAAATATTTTTTTTCTTACTGGGTGTGTATCATAACCAATAAATGAATACAAAATATCTTTGTTAGCGGCAGAACCAGAGGCATTCACAGCGACATGCGGCATGGGAAGAACAGTAATACCAGAATACACCTTGCCTTTTTCCACATGCGGCGTAAATAGCACATTAATGCCAAGCTTTTTTAGTATGTCAATAATTTTATCAAATTTAATATGCTGACATATTGTAAAGCCTTGCCCCAAAAAAATTTCTGGGATAACTTTATTAAAGTCAATATTCTTATTTATAAATGGAGTCCAAGGAACAGCAAGATAGGTTATATTTTTATTAATTGGATTTTTCTTGAGTAATCGGTATGCGGTATACTCAGATTCAATTTTATCAACCAAAAAAAAAGCCTCTTGACACGTATAAATCTTCATTTTTTCAAAATTATCGCAATAAGCCCTGCTGTATGAAAAACAACATTCTTCAACAGAAAAACTCTCCTTAGAAACCACGTATAGATAGATAAAAAGAGTCAAAAAAACAAAGTTTCTGAAGTAATGTAACAAAATAGAACTCATGATTACTTTCCTCAAAATTTAGATTTTACCAGCCCTTTAGCGTAATGCTGAGGACATACGTAACTGCATGAGAAACCTAGTCCAATCACTTTAATAAAATATTTAGATATGCTTATTTTTGCTTTTCCGAACTGTAAAACAGCTTCCTTGGATTCTTTAATTGATTGGCACAGCCTTCATGATAGGGAAAAACATAAGCAAAATTATAAATACTTGCGATTAGATTAAATTTCAGTGCAAAGCGTTTTCTACGATTACGATATCTATCAGCTATGATTTTAAAGAAGCCAAAATCGGATCAATTGTATCAAATAACTCTTCAGCTGAATAATTTGCCTGAATTATGATGACCATTCATCCCCAGGCTTATAAAGCCTTGGGGTTTTCTGGTCATGGGAATAAAAGTTATCGGCTTTACTCCATGAAAAAGCTTTAACTTCATGAAAAATCTTCAATGCGTCATAAAACTACCATTGCGGACTGAGTCTCTATATTTTGCGATGAATACGCGTCACTTGTCACGAACTAAACAATTTAGCAAAAATCGTATTTACACTACTACTATTCTCCCAAATGGTATACATAAGTTGCAAGCATTTTGCAAAAATTACACAAAAACCAATAGAGCGCCAACTTTGCCGAATAGTAACCAATTAACGACGGTATATATGAACAGGATTTATCAAATTTCCTGTTGCATATACCCTTCCCACAGCATTTGCAATGAGGCCAGCTCGGCGTCCAGGACTTTCAGGTTAGCAACAGCATCGTGGTACTGCTGAGTACCATACGCAAGATCAGTAAACTGATTAATGATTACAGCACGTCGCTTTTCGAGTTTATCGATAGAAGCTTCAAGATGTTGAAGCTTTTTGCGGTCTGCCTTGGGAAGTGCTTGCTTAGTTGATTGTACTTGCGTTTGCTGCATAGCAGAAGCAACCTTTTCTGTTATAGCCTCTGCAACAGCTTTTTGTGCCAGATATGAATCATAGTTGCCAGCATACAGGTGCGTAGTTTGGTCATGCAGTTCTAGAATATCGGTTGCGAGAGCGTTGAGAAAATGCCGATCATGAGACACAAACAGAATAGTCCCTGGATACTGCTGTAGAACTTTCAGTAAAATTTCTTTTGAAAGTATGTCAAGATGGTTGGTTGGCTCGTCAAGAATAAGAAAATTTGCACGACGCAATAACACTGTCACCATAGCAACGCGATTTTTTTCGCCGCCGCTCAGCACTTCAATTTTTTTGTGAACATCATCTCCAGTGAACAAAAAGGCGCCCAAAAGAGCTCGCACGTGTGATCTTTCTTCACTAGTTTTGCAGTACGATAGAGCCTCGTCAAGAATTGTTTCTTGCTGATGCAGCGATGTCGTTTGATCTTGCTCAAATAGTGCTGAAACGACATTATGGCCAAACTCTATGTTACCCTGCTGCTGCATAAGCTTACCCATAATAACGTGTAATACAGTTGTTTTACCAACGCCGTTTGGTGCAACAAGAGCGACTTTATGGCCACGCATAATAGTAAACGATGCATTGGTGCAGATTTTTTTTGTCGCAAAGGCAAAAGTCAGATTACGTACTGTGAGTACTTCTTTGCCAGGTTGCGTCATAACCTGTAAGGGTAGATGCATAGCGCGCCTAGTTGAAGCTGGAGGCTTCATACGAGGCAATTTCTCAAGATTTTTCAGCATGCTCTGAGCCATTTTCGCTTTACTCGCTGATGCGCGAAAGCGTTCTATAGTGGCCGTTTGTTGTGCTATGTATCGTTGCTGCTCAAGGTACTCTCGCTCTAAACGCTCTGTAGCTGCTTCTTTTTGGCTTTTATACTTAGTATAGTTGCCGGTATAGGTTGTTAGATCGCCACGATCAAGCTCCATAATGTGGTCACAGACTGTATCAAGAACATATGCGTCATGGGACACCAGTAAAAAGCCAAATGGTGCATGCTCGAGAAAGGGCATAAGCCAATCTTTTGCCGCCAAATCAAGATGATTGGTTGGTTCGTCAAAAAGATAAAAATCAGCTTCCTGTAGTAATAGCTTTGCCAGCACAAGACGCATTTTCCAACCGACACTGAGGGTTTCGACGCTAAGCATCTGGTCAGTAAAGCCAAGCCCAGTAAGAATTTTACTAGCATGTGCACGTTTCGCGGGATAATCAGCTTCCTGAAGGGTGTGGCTGAGATCGGCATAGCGCTCAAAATCGGCTGTCGTAGCTGTTTCTAATGCAATACACTCATCAAGCATGACATACTCATCTAAGACTGGCGCAATATCTGGATATGCCATGACAGCTTCGTGCCATATGGCTCGTTGCGATGCTAAGATAATCTCTTGCGGCATATACGCAATACGTGTACTCAGGGGAATTTGCACGGTACCATGGTCAAGATAGTGAGTACCTGCGATCACTTTTAACAATGTCGTTTTACCTGATCCATTATCTCCAACCAAACCAATCTTATGGTGCATCTGGATAGAGCACGAGAGATTGTTAAATAAAGTCTTTTCTCCATAGGCAAGCGATATATCATCAAGTCGTAGTATCATAAAGCTCTGTAGTATAAAAAAAATCACCGATGAAACACCGGTGACTAATGATTACAAAATTACTAAAAATACTGGTTGGGGCGGGAGGATTCGAACCTCCGATGCCGGGACCAAAACCCGGTGCCTTGCCGCTTGGCTACGCCCCAGCAAGAAGCATGTTTAACTAGTCATTGCCAAACGAGTCTTCATCCTTAGGCACAACGCCGCTTTCAATGACTTTCTTATACTCTTGAACGATCATGTCCTCAATAATTCTTCGTGTTTCAGAGTTAAGTGGATGTACTATATCCCTGAACGTACCATCTTTACGACGGCGCGAAGGCATGGATACGAAAAACCCCTTATCCCCCTCTATAATCTTGAGATCACGAATAATGAAGCTATCTTCAAAAACAAGTGTTGCATATCCTTTTAGTCTACTGCCGTTTTCTTTGGCTGGGTAAACCTTAACTTCAGTTATTTTCATGTATAACCCTTAGAGATTACGCCGTACCATCCCTCTTTACTATTCCAAAAGCTAGTTATTAACGTATACTTTAAACGTTCCATATGCATTTGTCAACCTTGCTGAATCTTAGCAAAACGTAATTTTGCCGAACGTGCCGATGGATTCATAGAAAGCTCGTCGGGTGATGCGATCATTGGGCGGTCTACGCTATGGGCAATAGTCCCCAAGAGTGTCTGCTGCTGGAAAAATTGTTTAACAATCCGATCCTCAAGTGAGTGAAAACTAATGCAGACGATAGATCCGCCTGGCTTAAGAACTCGTATGGCAGCTGCAAGAAAAGCTTCAATATGAGCTAACTCTTTGTTGACATAGATCCGTAAAGCCTGGAATACTTTTGTTGCCGGATGTATATGCTTCTTTGTATGAGCTGGAATACACCTGGCAACCAACTCGGCAAGTTGTAGTGTTGTCTCCAGTGGCTTTTGCGGTCGCATAGCGATAATCGCCTTGGCAACCTGCTTGGCATATTTTTCTTCACCAAGTTGCCAAAAAATTTGCCGTAATTTCTCTTCACTTGCAGTAGCAAGAACATCAGCTGCTGTAACTTGCTCATAGGATGGCGCCATACGCATATCAAGAGGCGCATCGACATACACGGATAGCCCGGGTGTTTCACGAATTTGAACTTGCGATGTGCCAAAATCTGCCAAAACGCCATCGATATTGATAATCTGCTCTTTTTTGCAAAATTTATAGAGCAATGAAAAATTACTCCATATGAGCTTTAATCGTTCACCATACTCATCTTGCAATGGTATGCCAAACTGCTCTATTGCTCGTATATCCCAATCGATCGCGATAACTCGGCATGTTGGTTCAGCATCAAGAATTGCCTTCGTATGGCCTCCAGAACCAAACGTTGCGTCGAGATAGATTCCATGTGGTCGTATTTGCAGAGCCTGTATAACTTCACTCACGAGAACTGGCTTATGAGGTATGCTAGAACTATTTGAAGACATATTACTCGCTCATAGCAACGGCTAAATTATGCAATCCAGTACCATGTGAACCCTTAACAAGCACAACAGATTCTTCAACCAGTTTTTGTTCGAGAACAGGTATAGCTTCTTCCCACGAAGAAACGGCGTCGACGGAAGCTCCTACCGGCAGAGCCTTCTTGGTCCACTGCACCATGTTACCAACAAGTATGATGTGATGCGATGCCGCCATTTTTCGCAAGACGCGCCCCAATTGACGATGCCAAAAAGCGCTATTAGGGCCAAGTTCAAGCATATCCCCGATGACAACGATTTTACGAGCCTTCGTATCCATATTTGATAATGTCATAAGAGCGGCTTTCATGCTCTCTGGATTTGCATTATAAGCATCGTGAATCAAGATGCCTTTATTGTTCTTAAGTCTTCGGTGTTCGAATCGACCTGGAATAGATACCGATGCTTGAACAGCTGCTGCTATAGTTGCTGCCGGAACCCCGAGCAAATAAGCTATCGCCGAAGCCGCAAGAGTGTTAATCAAAATACCCTGATGCGCATGAGGTATTTTAGCAGGGAATTTTTCGCCATAAATCTTAAGAACACATGCTATATGGTCCGTATGAGGTCGAACTTTGCGAGCCTGTATCTGATTAGTTGTTTTAAGTCCAAATTTTACTATCGGATGGTGATAGCCAGTTTGAGCAAGAAGCGCTTGATCGCCATTAATAATACCAATATGCCGCTCAGAAAAATATTTAAAAATAGCACGCTTCTCAGCAGCCACATCATTAATTGAGCCAAGCCCTTCAAGATGACTATGGGCAATTCCAGTAATAACTGCATAATCAGGCCTTAGTAAATCAACAATATCAGTCATCTCGTTACGAGCATTGATACCAGCCTCTAAGATAGCACAGTCATGATAATCACGAATACGGAGTATATTAATCGCAACACCAAGCTTTGTGTTTTGGTTTGCAAATGAAGCAAAGCATGCCTTACCGTGGTATCGCATGATATTTGCTGCAATTTCTTTTGTTGAAGTTTTGCCAATAGAACCGGTTACAGCAACAATAGGCTTTGTAAAAAGTTTACGCCACGCTACAGCCAGCGCATATAAAGCATCAAGTGTTTTTTTGACAATAATGATACAAACAGAATCTCTTTGTTTTTTGGTAAGAGTATTAAGCAACATCTTTTTGTCAGCATCGATCATAATACCAACGGCACCACGTTGCAGCGCTTCAGCAATAAATGAATGTCCGTCATGGGTATCCCCAGTTAAGGCAACAAAAATATCACCTTGCCGAATAGTTCTCGAGTCAATAACAAAGTTAACATCATTCGGTAATGGACCATAAATCTCAACGTCTGTTATGACATCGCGTATAAAACTCTCACGCAGATTCATGCGGTATTCTCCGGTTTTTTTCGATTCTCTAGCATACTTCAACATACAATAAACGAACTACGTTGCAGCACAGTTCTATTATAATCGAAAATAATGACTTTTTTTTTAAAGGTTGTCAAGTAAATCAGTTTATTGACAGATAGATTTTTATGTGAGTAGAACCCATCAAAATGCATGTACATAGCAGTATTCATAATCAGAATAACCCAAATCGTATGTTCATATGTATGATCATGAAATCGTAACGGTTGACACACTTAAAATTACCCAATTGTATGCTTATGAAAATTGATAAAGATTACGAAATATCTCTCAAAATTTCATGAATATTTGCACACTACCCTGGCAACTTGTCTGTATGGGCGGCTACGAGAATCTTGCATACTCCGCGTAAACCGTATATTGTGTAATGAAGAGTAAGTACACAAGAACTGGTGATGAAGGAGGCCTCTATCGAGATATGTACGATCATAAATGAGAAGTTGCTGTTGTTATAGAGTGTAGACCTATATGAAAGGAAGTAGTCGCATGAATAATACTGTACGCATAGCGATTGTTCTATCAATTTGTATATGCACAATGCCATCCTCGGCAAGTGTATTACCGTATTTAAGTTTGAGATCACAAAGTATCAATGATGCACGTGAGCTTGTTGGCTGGCAAACACAAATCAACAAGGGTTGCATGTGCGATACCTATGGAAGTTTTTCTATCACCCCCGAGTATCTCCGCTCATTTAAATCTAATTGTTTGGCCTATGCACTTTTTGGTGATTATCTTCTAGGTGACTCATGTCAACAACCTGCATTGAAAATAGAAGGCACAAAAGTTAATAATCGTGATCCTCGGGCACTTATGGCAGAAAATTTCTATCTCCCGACTGATTACAAAAGCGTTGTCGAAGTCCATCCTCGCATAGAGAATTTTTTGATAGACCTTAATATGTACATAGGCCTTGACCGTATAGCTCAGGGACTATACTTTAGAGCGCATGGACCTGTTGTATGGACAAAATGGGCACTCAACTATAATGAGACGAAACTCAATAGTGGTAGTCAAAGTTATGACCCAGGGTATTTCTCACAGAGTACAGTATCACGAGATGCAATGCTCGGAAGTTTTGAAGAATACGTCAACGACCGGAACTCTTTGGAAGCGAGAGCAGCGACGGCCACAAGTGCAAACTTTGCCGGCGAGCAGTATAATCCATTAGAAAACGCGCGTTGGAGCAGATGCCCAGCATATAAAACAGGCTTTGCTGACCTTCGTATGGCACTTGGCTGGAACTTTGTCGCAAACGAATGCGCACACTGTGGCTTTAATATTTATGCCGCTGCACCAACAGGTACCAGACCAACAGGTAAACTCCTATTTGAACCTGTTATTGGTAATGGCAAACACTGGGAACTTGGCGGAGGCTTTACTTCACACTGTACCCTCAGCCAAAACGAATGTGCCAATAAGAGCATCGAAATGTACTTGGATGCAAACATAACACATTTATTCAGGGCACGCCAATACCGTACCTTTGACGTTGAAGGCAACCCCCTGAGCAGGTATATGCTTGTTGAAACAATGCAAGCTCCTGCAAATGGTCTTTATGCAATTTCATCGGAAAATCCTATAGAAGCAACAGCACCAGACTATCAATTCTCTCGTGAATTGAGCCCACTGGCAAATTTCTCCACAATCCCTGTCAATGTAAGTGCTGCAGTCCAAGCGGACGTTGTGCTCAAGTTCTCGTTTACGAACTGCAACTTCCAGTGGGATCTTGGCTATAACTTCTGGACACGAACCCGTGAACATGTATGTCCACTTACCGACTGTAAGAACGCGAGCTATTTCCCTACGAGCAGCCTAGCCCTTAAAGGTGATGCCTTTGTATATGGATTTAATAAGTTAGCAGATGGAACATTATCATCAAGTGGCATTCCATTATCAGCAACGCAAAGTAATGCCACCATTACCGGCGGCACCAATGATTACCCAGGTGGCGCAACAGTTACGGTGAACGGCACCGACGTCAATGTTCCTTGGAACGGAAATCCCGGCATTGATAATCCAGCATGGGCAACAAGCACAAACGTCAACCCACAAAACTACCCATTATATACCGAAGAAGCAGCTGGCGTAGTTTCGCAAGTTCTTACGTCACTCCAAGGAGTCCTGCTTGATCAAACTGACTTAGCGATCAATGACGTTCAAGCGCGTGGCTTATCCAATAAACTGTTTACCCATTTTGGTTACACCTGGAATAACGAGTGTAGGGATTGGACACCGTTCTTAGGGCTTGGCGGCGAAATAGAGTTTGGTCTCAATAGACTAGGCTCAACAACAGCTCTGAATACACCAGTTCTTGGTGAGACGCCAGCTATTGGGGACTTCTGTGGTTGCCGACAAAACATTTCATCATGCAATAACAATACCGTATCTGGTGAATGCATACGTAATTCGTGCTGTAAAAATGACACACAATCATGTTGCCGTTCCTATTGCTCCCTATCACAGTGGGGTGTTTGGATAAAAGCCGGCGTTTCATTTAATTAGCATAGCGATATAAAAACTACAACGTAGCACGTAAAATCCGTTCGGTCACAATACTAAGCTGATCGAACGGATTTTTTAAAGAGGACAATCACATGATAAACCATACAAAAATTTTTCGTATTTTTGCATCGATTATTGTTATTGCAACGCTGCAATGGAGTAGGTGTCATGCGGTTGTGCCTTACCTTTCATTGCGCTCGCAAACAGTGCATGCTGAAAGGTTACTTGCTGGTAATCATACTCGGCCCTATATGGTGAGCGACTGCCTCTATGGTGCATTATCAATTATACCTACCTACAGCAGATCATTTGATAATCAGGCTATTGCCCGCGCGCTTCTTGGAGAGCTTTTAGAAGGCACTTCATGCCAATCTCATGGTTGTATAGGTTTTTCCGTACAAGGAACCACTGCTCTTCAAAAAAAATATAACTCATGGCTCGCAGAGTATGCATACTTACCAACAGACTATAACGGCTATGTTTCGATAAACCCTTGCATAGACATGTTTTTGATCGACTTTGACTGGTATGCAGGAGCACCACGAGATTGCCATGGTCTTTACGGCGAACTTCGCATACCGGGAGTTTTTACCCGTTACCACCTTGGTTATGCAGAATGCTCTACCAACAGAGGCAGCGCACCCTATGACCCAGGCTATTTTAATGATAGTTACGAGATAACAGATACAGGCGCTGTTATAGGATTACCACGCAGTCAGATGGTTTCAACATTTACTGACTTTATTTTTCACAAAGAATCCATTGATGACGTAGAAAGAACCAACTATGAACCTCTACGCTATGCTCGTATGAGCCCATTTCGCATAGCAAATTCCCATACAAGTGATCTTCAAGCATCCCTAGGCTGGAACTTTGTCACCAACAACGCAGTATACGCAAGTATAGCACTACGCGTTGTAGCACCAACAGGAACACGCCCTCATGGCGAATTTCTTTTCGAGCCAGTCATTGGCAACGGCCACCATTGGGAACTTGGCGCACGATTACTCACTGACTGGTACTGCTGGCAATCACTAACGCATGATCACGCCCTAAGCACCCATTTGGACATAGCTATAACGCATATGTTTTCTGCCATGCAATGTCGCACCTTTGACCTTAAAGGAATTCCACTCAGTCGATACATGCTTGCTTCTCATATGCAAAAACTGGTCAACAACTTGCAAGTCGCGACGGACTACGGGGTCGTAGTGCCAACAGGACAATTTCAGGGTATATTTTCACCAGTAGCAAACATAAGTACTATCACGACATCAGTCTCAATACCGGTCCATCTTGATGCTGCTTGGAAGTTAAGCTACGCCAGCGGCCCTGTGCAATGTGACATTGGCTATGACCTTTGGTACCGTAGCTATGAGCACATAAAACCCTGTTGTTCATGCTTATGCCAACAAAACCTCAATGGTAGTTGGTGCCTCAAGGGCGATGCGTTTATGTATGGCTTTCAAGAAACTTCTCAGGGCACGCCAGCACAACCAGGAATACCTCTATCAGCTCTACAATCACATGCCACGCTCTTCCATGGTACCAATAACTGGCCTGGCTCAGACGAGTACAGTTGGAATCAAAATCCTGGCATCAATGATCCTAAAGGCTTTACACAGCCAACACTGGTAACGCATAACGGTGAACATCCAACGACATTCTGGCTGCCCGTTTTTACATCGATTGATCCACAGGGTATAACGCTGGACGAGCTTGATATCGATGGAGCTTCAACACGTGGCTTATCAAACTTATTGTTCGTACATATTAGTTATACGCCACACTATTGCCCATGCACACGAATGCTACCATCCATTGGCATCGGTGGAGAGGTAGAGTTTGGCGATGAATACGCGCTCTCACAGTACTCATTCTGGATCAAAGGCACCATCATATTTTAGACTACCAATGCGTCTGTATGTCACCATTGATTTTTGCTTTGACATATGACTTGCTTTGCATCCTATAATTTGGTACTGTAATCGCATGTTTGAGTGTAGTATTGATGGGCAAAAAGTAGGAGAATCAATATGGAAAAAGCGCGAGTATACTGTTTAGTAGTATTAGTATGCGTTATACTTTTCCAAGGCATAGCACATGCGCGGGGCTGTAGGAGAAAATGCCGTAAAGATGTCCATTCATGCTGTTGCCAGCATGTTGTTATTCATACAAAGAAGAGCGCGCCAACAGGAGCAGGTACCCCAGCGGTACCAACGATTATTTCATCGTTTTATAGCTCAGAGTCTCAAAATATAGGTGATTCAATCATCTTGGAATCAGTAAGCGCGACTAACAGCCGCGCAGTTCGTAGCATTTGCAACCGATATTTTACTGTTTCAGTTGATGGCTACTACAGACTATCATACATGGCAACTGTACACACAACTGAAGATGTTGATGCTGATACTGGGCTAGGGTTGTGTATTAAAGACGAAAATGGTGCTATTGTACCGGGAACACTCGTAACATCCATACAAGCGCTAGAGGCCAATAGCTATATGCCTGTTTATGGCCAAGCCATTGTTAAACTACTACGAACCAAGCACTATCAATTAGAAACTATTCCTTACCAAGGAGCACTTAATCTTGAGATCATAACACCACCGCTCGGCGCAAATAGCGCATCCCTATCTATTGAGCTCGTTGGCATCGATCCTCAACCTTATTATGGGGATAACGATGAAGCACAGTCTTTGCTGAATAGCGCACAAGCTAACTAAGCTTTATTTATACTCTTAAGTTCTTTATATGGCATCAAACCAGATGTTCATATAAAGAACTTTGTTGCGTGTAAGAGTACTTGGTTTGATGCTGAGCTTAAACTTGGGCACACAGCGTGCTGTGCTGGCAGACTACCCATTAGACTGCCATGATCTTCCAATCCAGGGTTACACCAGTATCAGGTGAGTAATCAAAATTCATACCAACTAAAACAACAGGCTTTGTACCATCAACGATAAATTTGGCATAATACTGCTTATCTTCTATCTGTTTAAGCGCTATATCGGGAGTTTTGTCTTTTTTTAGTTCAATCACATACGTGTTTTTGTTACCCTCAAGAACGGCATCAATATAGCCTCTACAGGTTGCTTGTTCAGCATCAATACGTGCCCCAACTAATTTGGCAACGGTAAAAAAGACCCCTTGATAAAACTTTTCTCGATGCATAATAACGGTCAGTGGTAACAGCTCGAAAAAATCTTTCATGGCGCCACAAAAACTGTTTATGTCGTCGGCCATAAGAGCATTGCGAAAACGAACAACAAAACCTGCTAATTGCACGGAGCTTATATGAGCAACATACTGCAAAACCTGATCGGTCATTGAAAGTCGCACTTCATAGTTTGGATATGCAAGCTGGTACACCTGCGACTGATCGTTAAACGAAGCAATGGTGAGATAACCAGCTTGTAGAAAAACTAAAATCATACTTTGAAAGTACGTTTCAAGCGATAGCGTATCCATCTGATTAATAGTTATCTGTTCAGCCTCAAGCATCATAATCTGTTGCACTGCAGCAGGATCTTTTTGCACAAAATGTAGCATAAAACTTGGTGTTCCGCTGGCGAACCAGTAATTTGTAAAGTCTTTTTTATCAAGACAATTTAATATAGAAAAAGGATTATAAACTTTTGCACCACGTTTACTGAATTTAAATCCATTATACCAGTACCTGAGTTTATCAAGCAGTGCATCCTCTGCCAACCCAGTGTACATCGCAAGGCTTTCTATATGCTTGTCAAAAACAGCTTCAAGTTCTTCTTGGGTATAACCACAGAGTGTTGCAGTACGCTCGTCAAGGGTCATATCATTAAGATTGTTAAGCTCAGAAAAAACAGAGACCTTTGAAAATTTACTGACGCCTGTCATGAATAAAAATCTGAGATTTTCTTCAATGCGAGCACCTTTCAAAATACCATAGAAGCTTTTCATAAAACTGCGCATCTCTATGGCCAGCTCTGGATTGCCAATATGGTCAATAATAGGCTTGTCATACTCGTCGATAATAAGAACAACAGGGCCGTGCTTAGCATATAATGCGGCGATGAGATAAAAGAATAGATCATTAACAGATACAGCAGTATCAAGATTGATAGCATATTCCTGCCCTATATAAGCCAATCTCCTTGATAAAGATGCTTGTAATACATCCAGTGTTCTGTGGTCTATATCGCTGAAATCAAGCCTAACAATGGGATACCGTTTCCAATCATAGTTGGTATGACTAATGGCCAAGCCATTAAAAAGTTCTCTTTTGCCCTGGAAAATAGCTTCTAACGTCGAACACGTTAACGATTTACCAAAGCGACGAGGACGAGAGAGAAAGTAAAAACTTGGACTTTGTATAAGTTCATATAATATGCTGGTTTTATCAACATAAGTACAATTGTTATTGATAATTTTCTCGAATGAACTCACGCCAACTGGCAACATTTTCATGAAACTTTCTCCCTACACCTCAGACTGGACCACTTTTGTTTCGCAGATGGCAGGCTTTTTTATTTTCCAATCCAGGGTTACACCAGTATCAGGCGAGTAATCAAAATTCATACCAACTAAAACAACAGGCTTTGTACCATCGACAATAAATTTGGCATAATACTGCTTATCTTCTATCTGTTTAAGCGCTATATCGGGAGTTTTGTCTTTTTTTAGTTCAATCACATACGTATTTTTGTTACCCTCAAGAACGGCATCAATATAGCCTCTACTAGTTGCTTGTTCAGCGTCAATACGTGCCCCAACTAATTTGGCAACAGTAAAAAAGACACCCTGATAAAACTTCTCTCGATGCATAATAACGGTCAGTGGTAACAGCTCGAAAAAATCTTTCATGGCGCCACAAAAACTGTTTATATCGTCGGCCATAAGAGCATTGCGAAAACGAACAACAAAACCTGCTAATTGCACGGAGCTTATATGAGCAATACGATGTAAGATTTGCTCAGTCATAGAAAGCCTTATTTCGTAGTTCGGGTAAGCAAGTTGGTATACCTGCGATTGATCATCAAACGACGCTATTGTTAAATAACCTGCTTGTAGAAACAATAAAACCATGTCTTGAAAGTACGTTTCAAGCGACAGCGTGTCCATTTGTGAAATTGTTAGCCGCTCTGCTTCTAAGGCTATGATTTGTTGTACCGCAGACGGATTTTTATACACGAAATGCATCATAAAACTTGGTGTACCACTGACAAACCAATAGTTCGCAAATTTCCTTTTATTGAGACAGTTGAGAATGGAAAATGGGTTATAGACCTTCTCACCAGTATCACTGAATCTGTATCCATTATACCAAAATTGTAGCTTATCTAATGCTTCTTGTTGGGGTAACTCAAGCTCTTGCGCTAGACGATCAACATGTGGGAGGAATACATGCTCTAGATCATCTTTGGTATAGCCACAAAGCGTTGCGCTCCTACGATCAAGTGTTAGATCGTCAAGATTGTTAAGCTCAGAAAAAACAGAGACCTTTGAAAACTTACTGACGCCTGTCATGAATAAAAATCTGAGATTTTCTTCAATGCGAGCACCTTTCAAAATACCATAGAAACTTTTCATAAAACTGCGCATCTCTATGGCCAGCTCTGGATTACCAATATGGTCAATAATAGGCTTGTCATACTCGTCGATAATAAGAACAACAGGGCCGTGCTTAGCATATAATGCGGCGATGAGATAAAAGAATAGATCATTAACAGATACAGCAGTATCAAGATTGATAGCATATTCCTGCCCTATATAAGCCAATCTCCTTGATAAAGATGCTTGTAATACATCCAGTGTTCTGTGGTCTATATCGCTGAAATCAAGCCTAACAATGGGATACCGTTTCCAATCATAGTTGGTATGACTCATGGCCAGGCCATTAAAAAGCTCTCTTTTACCCTGGAAAATAGCTTCTAACGTCGAACACGTTAATGACTTGCCAAAGCGACGAGGACGAGAGAGAAAGTAAAAACTTGGGCTTTGTATAAGTTCATATAATATGCTTGTTTTATCAACATAAGTACAATTGTTATTGATAATTTTCTCGAATGAACTCACGCCAACTGGCAACATTTTCATGAAACTTTCTCCCTACACCTCAGACTGGACCACTTTTGTTTCGCAGATGGCAGGCTTTTTTATTTTCCAATCCAGGGTTACACCGGTATCAGGCGAGTAATCAAAATTCATACCAACTAAAACAACAGGCTTTGTACCATCAACGATAAATTTGGCATAATACTGCTTATCTTCAATCTGTTTAAGCGCTATATCGGGAGATTTATCTTTTTTTAGTTCAATCACATACGTGTTTTTGTTGCCCTCAAGAACGGCATCAATATAACCTCTACTAGTTGCTTGTTCAGCGTCAATACGTGCCCCAACTAATTTGGCAACAGTAAAAAAGACACCCTGATAAAACTTCTCTCGATGCATAATAACGGTCAGTGGTAACAGCTCGAAAAAATCTTTCATGGCGCCACAAAAACTGTTTATGTTGTCGGCCATAAGAGCATTGCGAAAACGAACAACAAAACCTGCTAATTGCACGGAGCTTATATGAGCAACATACTGCAAAACCTGATCGGTCATTGAAAGTCGCACTTCATAGTTTGGATATGCAAGCTGGTACACCTGCGACTGATCGTTAAACGAAGCAATGGTAAGATAGCCAGCTTGTAGAAAAACTAAAATCATACTTTGAAAGTACGTTTCAAGCGATAGCGTGTCCATCTGATTAATAGTTATCTGTTCAGCTTCAAGCATCATAATCTGTTGCACCGCAGCAGGATCTTTTTGCACAAAATGTAGCATAAAACTTGGTGTTCCGCTGGCGAACCAGTAATTTGTAAAGTCTTTTTTATCAAGACAATTTAATATAGAAAAAGGATTATAAACTTTTGCACCACGTTTACTGAATTTAAATCCATTATACCAGTACCTGAGTTTATCAAGCAGTGCATCCTCTGCCAATCCAGTGTACATCGCAAGGCTTTCTATATGCTTGTCAAAAACAGCTTCAAGTTCTTCTTGGGTATAACCGCAGAGTGTTGCAGTACGCTCGTCAAGGGTCATATCATTAAGATTGTTAAGCTCAGAAAAAACAGAGACCCTTGAAAACTTACTGACGCCTGTCATGAATAAAAATCTGAGATTTTCTTCAATGCGAGCACCTTTCAGGATTCCATAGAAGCTTTTCATAAAACTGCGCATCTCTATGGCCAGCTCTGGATTGCCAATATGGTCAATAATAGGCTTGTCATACTCGTCGATAATAAGAACAACAGGGCCGTATTGTGCCGCTAGCTGCAAAATAAGATCCTTGAACTGTTCTTGTACATAGGACACTGCAGACAACACAATGTTATAGCATTTTGCAATACGCATAAACTCGAATCTTAAGGATTCTTCAAAAACCTCTGGTGTCTTATGTGTTATATCGCTGAAATCAAGCCTAATAACAGGATATTTTTTCCAATCGTAGTTAGTATGACTAATGGCCAAGCCATTAAAAAGCTCTCTTTTACCCTGGAAAATAGCTTCTAACGTCGAACACGTTAATGACTTGCCAAAGCGACGGGGACGAGAGAGAACGTAAAAACTTGGGCTTTGTATAAGTTCATATAATATGCTTGTTTTATCAACATAGGTACAGTTATTGTTGATAATTTTCTCGAATGAACTCACACCAACTGGCAACATTTTCATGAAACTTTATCCCTGCATCTCAAACTGGGCCGCTACGATCAATTAGTATAGCCGATAACACTGCTTTTTAGCATAGAAAAAATATGACTTATTAGTCAACGCAACTATGGCGAGACATGTTGGTGACTGACAGCAGTTTGTTTATGCTTGCATCTCTTGTTGCTACGAATATTGTCTAGTAAGTCTCATTAAAATAGGGACTTATCATGTGGCTACTTACAGGTCCCTTTACAAAAGTTACTTTTTAAGCGATACTAAAATAAAAAAGTTGTTATGCATACAATAGCAGTAAAAGCTATCGAAGGATCATTCTATGAAAGCTAACATTCACCCAGAATTATTTGATGTAACCGCCCATTGCGCTTGTGGCAAAGAGTTTCAGACACGTTCGACCGACTCTGAGCTTAAAGTTACAATCTGCTCATCGTGCCACCCATATTATACCGGTGATCAAAAGTTTGTTGACACCGCCGGACGCATAGAGAAGTTTAATCGACGTTACGAGAAACAAGGCAAAAAATAGTATAATCTATGGTAGATACCATTGACTGGCGCTCCATAGAAGAGCGCCAGGCTTTTCTTATTCAAAAGCTCGCTGATCCATCAGTTGATAGTACTGTACGTCGAGATCTACAAAAAGAAGCATCACGATTAACTTTTTTATTGGAGTTCCGTGGCCGCATCAGCGATCTCTCGTCAAAGATTGATGAAATTGAAGGACAAATTGCTTCGTATCGTGATGACGAAACTTTGGTGACGCTCTTACAAGAAGAACGTACGTTGTTTATGGCACAACGAGAAGGCACGATACATGAGCTGGAAGAAACTTTATTTCCTGCTGACCCATTAGATAGTCGCTCGGTTTATCTTGAAATTCGTGCTGGTACAGGTGGGCAAGAAGCTGCACTGTTTGCGGCAGATCTTTTGCGTATGTATACAAACTATGCATTACGTAAGGGCTGGAAAGTTGTCTTGGAGGATGCGAGCACTACTGATCTTGGTGGCTATAAAGAGGCCGTTATTCATATCGCTGGAGAAGGTGTTTATGGGCACCTTAAACACGAGTCTGGCGTCCATCGTGTACAGAGAGTTCCTGCGACCGAGACAGCTGGGCGTGTTCATACATCAACGGCCACCGTTGCTGTGTTACCAGAAGCTAGTGCTGTTGAAATAGCCATAAACCCTGCTGATCTTCGTATTGATACGTATCGATCAGGTGGTGCTGGAGGCCAACACGTTAACAAAACAGAATCGGCTATTCGCATAACGCATATACCAACCGGTGTTGTTGTATCGTGTCAAGAAGAACGATCACAACATAAAAATAAAGCAAAAGCAATGAAAATGTTGCAGTCTCGCCTCTTGGCCGCGCAGGTTGCACAACAGGCGAGTGAGCGAAGCGAGCAGCGACGAGAACAAGTTGGAACCGGTGAGCGTGCCGAAAAGGTCAGAACGTACAATTTCCCGCAAAACAGAATCACTGATCATCAAGTTGATCTGACACTTAAAAATCTTGATGTAGTAATCACTGGGGAGCTTGATCCCATTCTTGATGCTCTTCGTGAAAAAGAACGCGCAGACAGGCGCAGAAAACCCATTTTAAGTGATTATTAAAAATACACAGTAGTAGGGACTACGTAGGGATATATACCATGATGTATTTTTTGGTACACAATCGTTATATGAATATTATTGGCATCGTGCTTATTCTCGGTATTAGTATATTACTTTCTTACAAGCGATCATCTATAAATTATAAGGCTGCTGCGTGGGCATTTGCTTTGCAAGTGCTGCTAGCATTATGCATGCTCAAAACGACTATTGGGCAACTGGCTGCAGGGAGTATTGCACAAGGGGTGCAAGCACTCTATTCCTGTGCACAGGCTGGCTCTGCCTTTGTATTTGGTAATCTTACCGATGCAACAGGGTCTTGGGGATTTATTTTTGCCGTCAAAGTCTTGCCAATTATTGTCTTTTTTTCTGCCTGCGTTGCCTTGCTCTCTCATTTTTGTGTTATACAAGCAATAACAAGATTCTTTGGTGCCATGCTAGTCCCGTTGTTTAAAACGAGTCCTTCCGAAACAATAGTCGTCGTTGCCAATAGTTTTTTAAGTCAAACCGAAGCACCTTTACTCATACGCAATAAACTTGGCTTTTTGACGGCATCAGAACTCTATACCGTTATGGTAAGCGGCATGGCCACCATAAGTGGTGCCATACTGATTGCCTATGCTGCCATGGGAATTCCCATTGTGCACTTATTGACTGCGAGTGTCATGGCGATCCCAGGATCATTACTTATTAGCAAGCTCTTATACCCAGAAACGGAAGTACCAAAAAGCTCTACTGACCATGATGGCTCAGCACCTGGTTCACAAGAGCATTCTCAGAGTGCTATGCATGCTATTGCACATGGTACGAGCGACGGGCTTACCGTCGCACTTCATGTTGGAGCGGCACTTATCGCATTTGTGTCACTTATTGCTCTTTGTGATATGCTACTCGAAACTGGCTCGAGTCTGATTAACAGGATATTGACTTTGCTACAGTTTTCTTGGCGGGTACCAGTATTTCACTTGGATTCGCTTTTCGCTTCCGTGGGAACACCGTGCGCATATCTTTTGGGATTTACCGATAAAGAGGCGCACGCCGTAGGCACACTGCTGGCAACAAAGATATCTATTAATGAAATGGTTGCTTATAGCAAAGTCTCTCTCTATAATTTCTCAGAAAGGACACTTGCTATAGTTACCTATGTCCTTTGTGGTTTTGCCAATATATCGTCGATAGGGATCCAAATAAGCGGTATCGGTGCCTTAGCGCCAGCAAAACGAGCTATTATGAGCTCACTTGGTTGGCGGGCACTTCTTGGTGCAACATTTGCAAATTTAATCTCTGCAATGATTATTGCGCTCATTCTATAAACTTTTTACGGCAAGGCCCATGCGACTATGGCTT
Source organism: uncultured bacterium (assembly GCA_963715605.1). Classification (GTDB taxonomy): domain Bacteria; phylum Babelota; class Babeliae; order Babelales; family Vermiphilaceae; genus JAKASV01. The sequence continues at coordinate 380,222 of OY970257.1, forward strand.
TTTGCCAAGAATTTTTACCTTGTACCTAGTACTGACAAGTTTTGTTATGTTTTCAAGCATGGCCCTATAGATGTCTATGACTTCTTGTATGTGGCCCAAGCAGGCATTTTCTGCTGTCGATGCTTCCGCTACGGGTTGCAACCTTTTTATCGACCGTATAGTGTCAAGTATACGATCAAATGGATCAGGCACTTGATCATCGTACATTGCATACCGCGTGGAGCGTCTTGCTGGGTCTTTTGGCCGTGCTGATGCAATCATGGACACCTTGCTGAGTAGATCGTTTGCTGCGCTGCTAAGGGCATTCTTCTGTGTTCTTAAGGCCTCTTGCGTGGCAGTATTTTTGATATTTATGCCAATATAAGCATCAATGTTGGCAGATATCTGATCTATCATAGATGACATTATGTATATCGTTTGCTCGTCGCTGGCAGCATAGTTACCTGTTGAAACCAAGCTGCTCAAGGTACGGCCCATGGTTTGTATTGCTTCTATGAGGGGATCATTGGGGCTATTTTGCTGTACCGCAGCGGCTGTTATTCCCACGGCAAAAACAGTGTTTGTTGTAAGCACTACAAACCCCATGATAGAGAATATATATTTCATGCGCATCTTGTATATCTCCTAAACTTTTTTCAGTTTTATCTTTGTTTATCTTTGGCGTTGTATGTACCAAGCTGCGTGTTTTCTTGTTTTTGCGTCATTTTATTGTACTTTGAGTACGTATGCTGCATCATCGTTGCCGACAGGGTCTGAAGCTATTCTCACGACGTAAAATCTCAGTTCATTGATTGTTTCGATGGTAACTCTCTCTGCACCACCGCCATGTGACTGACCTTGTTTGGTATGTATAAACGGTTCAGTGCCAACGACAATGGCCTGACTGCCGCAAGCATTGGTTATCGTACCCTTATATTTGATGGGGAATGATACTTTTGCTAAAAACTTAAACTCTTGTGTCTTACTATCAAGGTATGAAATATTAATACCTGTGATGCAATCCAAACCGCCACAACCAACTTCTTCATCATCATGCGGGTTAATAGTTTCCGCGGATGTTGGCATCAATCCAACCTTGGTGCATTGAGCTTTTATTAAGAATGGTGTTTTATTAAAAACCGTTATGCTATACCCTATCGTATCGAGTGTGGTTATGAGTCCAAGAATGCCTAGCAATACATGCATGCGAAAAATGCTGTTCATCTTCATGATAATACCTCGCTAACTTTAAAATAGTTTAAGTACTTATACCATACGTAAAAATTAAACAATCAAATACCATATACCCAGTATTCTAGGTCGATGCTTATGTGCACAAACGCTGCCTTGAGCGCTACACCAACATGCGTGATACATGCGATGGCCAAGTAAAAGACGCGTAACGGCTGGTACTACATGGCCGTAATCAAACTCTTGATTATACCTGTAATAATACTATAGCAAATTTTATATACTAATTTCAATAATTTAATTATTTTACTACCTAGCAACTATTATTCATATTTTTATTTCAGTTAGTGCATAGTGACACTAGAACGTTGTAACCAATTTTCATAGCTTTATTGACTCATTTGGTACCTGTTTGCTAGGTTAAGTTTCGTTGTAGGCCATATTTGGGTATTTCATATAGTGGAGAGTGTATATGAAGACATGTAGTATGATGTTCATGTGTTGTGCCGTTTTTTTGTCTTGGAGTATTGTACCCATAGACAAGCGTCGTGCTGTGCCGCCAATAGATGAGCCTGCCGAAGAGAGGCAAACGTCCCTTTATCACTCTCATATTGAAGAGACAATCGCAAGAAATATGCAAAAAATATTGTTAGCAAAAAAGCATGTCAGTACCAAATTATTTCTTTTCTTGATAAGGCCAATGCAAGAAGAATTGGATGTGCTTTGCTTAATATGCAAACTTACTCGCATTGCTTGCACACAGCAAACTTAATCCCAACAGTTTTCAGCGATAGCCAGCAGGTTAAATTTCTTGAAATTTGTTTCTTGGTTAACTATTTTTTGCTAGTCTAACGGTCAAGTAGCGTGATGGCACAACTATAGGACAGTATACCACCCATAGCCTGATTGGAGAAAGACCGTAATGAAGAGCTTACGACAACAACTATGTACTATCTTGATATGCTTACTAGGTATGGGAATCGCCGTGCCTAGCAGTGCTGATGACATGCCTATTACTATAGCAATATTAGCGAAAGATAAAGCACATACGCTGCCACTCTTCCTTGCCTGTATCGAGGCACAGACATGGCCAAAAAATAAGACATATATTTATATCAGAACAAATAACAATACTGACGATACAGTAGCTGTGCTACATGCCTGGGTCAACAAAATGCAAAGCCAATATCTTGATATTTTCATAGATGACTCGGACATTGGTGAAAAGATAGAGCACTATGGACAACATGAGTGGAATAGTACACGCTTTAAGATACTCGGAAAAATACGCCAGGACTCTATAGCATGGGCCTTGGAGCATAATTCCCATTATTTCGTCGTCGACTGCGACAATTTTATTAAGCCGACGACGCTTGAAATGCTCCATGCAACACAATTGCCTATTGTGGCTCCTTTATTAAGACCAGTAGACGCGAGTCGATATGCCAATTTTCATGCTGCCGTAGACAGCAATGGGTACTATGCAGAACATGCGTATTATGATCGTATAGCTTTTGGTGCCATTAAGGGTATCATCGAAGTACCGGTCGTTCATTGTGCATACTTTATACACCGTGATGTGCTAGATACAATGCTCTACGATGATAATAGTTATCGCTATGAGTACGTTATTTTCAGTGATAATGCACGTCGCAAAGGCATACCGCAGTATCTTGACACGAGGCAACAATATGGGAGAATTACGTTCGCTACAACATCAGAAGAGCTTTTGGCTGAACCATGGATTCAAGAATTCGCCACCATATCAGAGCAACGCCATGATGAGCAGATACTGAGCAGTAGCCATACTATGATAACAATAGCCATGTTGATCGGGAATCAAAACTACTTTTTGCCCTTATATCTCGCTTGTATAGAGCAACAGACATGGCCAAAGAACAAGACCTATCTCTATATAAAAACATATAACAACAACGATAACACTATTGATATACTTACAGCATGGTTGCATCATATTGGTAAAGATTATGCTGGCGTGTATTTTGATACTAGCAGCGTTCCTCCATGCATTAAGCAATCAGTTGCGCTCAATTATATACGTCAAGAATCAGTCATATGGGCAACAATGCGAGGCGCCTCTTATTGTGTCGTTAGTGCCAATACTTTCTTATACCCAGATGCTCTTAAGTTCCTTGCATCACTAAACTTGCCTCTTGTAGCTCCACTTTTACGTCTAGGAGACCAGTCGCCCGATGCACATTCTCATGCCAGTGGTGTACAAGAGGGCTATTTCACAGAAAGCGAACTATATAAACCAATACTTGATGGCACCTTACAAGGGTATATACAAGTTCCTCGTGTGTATGACACCTATTTGATACGACATGACATGGTACCAAAGATACTTTATGACGATGGTAGTGAAAGATGCGGCCATGCTATATTGAGCGACTATGCCACCAAAAACAACATGCCACAATTTCTCTACAATACTTATTTATGTGGCAGACTATCGTATGCCAGCAACGAGCAGGAATTTCTCGCAGAGCCATGGATCCAGGAGATGCAAACTGCATTACAAGAGAGCAGCATGCAACCAACTAATTCGCGATAGGCTTATGCCGTGCTAAAAATTTGTCGAGGTAGTGAAGTGCTGCTGCGGCTGCCAAAGATACACCAAGAGCTGTTGCCACGACTGCCGCCCATGCATGGTATTGATATGGTGACCTGCCACGGATAATAAAAACGCCTTCGCCAAGATCTTCAGGAGGGTAGCAATAGAAGCCTTCAGTATTCATCTCTCGCATAACTTCTTGCTGATCGCGACCACGAAATTCGCGTTTTTGCGTATGGCAGTGCAAGGCGTTGTCTATAGCCTTCCTCGTATCGATATTTTGATGCATTGTATGTGCTGCTGGCCAATATAAACATATAGCCATGATTAATAGTATTTTCAGTGATTTTTGCATGACAAACTCTTTTCCTTGGAGTAATAGTACACTACATTATGGTAGCATACTTTTTGAGTACAGTGTGCTTGGCTACTAATATGCCTTATATGTTAAAACATGTCTACAGGTACACAATTTCCAAAAATAACATACAGTGATCACATTTTAAAAGTTCCGCGTGGAAAGCATTTGTGACCACTATTTTTTAAAATGTGACTACTATAGCAAAAAGAAAGTCTTGTAATTGCTGAATAAAAGTAGTTATATAGCTATATTTAATTATATACTGGAGAATTTAAATCTATATATAGTAGAATAATATTAAAATAGAAGTTATATTATATTGAGAGGATTACCATGAAGAATCATGCGCTAGCACTTGTATTGCTGTTAGTCTGTAGCATATATTTTGCTTCACATCCTGCAGCGCCACCTGCCGAGCTAAGAGAACAAAGCTCCGCTATTAGTCAACAGAGGCTGCAAAGAATGATGCACAATGTTGGCGCTGCTCTTGCAGGGACCGCTGAAAGTTTAGGTTACCTTGCCTCACAGGCATCTACAGCTGTTTCGCAACATCTTCACGCTACAGCGCCAACAGATAAGCTTATCGCTGCAATAAAGAGCGGCGATACGACTACGGTACAACAACTTCTGGCGAGCGGCATACATCCTAATGCAATAGGCTCATCTGGTAATACACCATTATGCACAGCTATTGATGAAGATAATGCTCGCATGGTACTTGTGCTGCTTGTTGGTGGCGCTGATCCTAATCAGCCAGATAATCTTGGCTACACGCCATTGATGCATGCAGTAAGTTTTGGTAACCCAACCTATGCACAATCTCGCTTACGCTCTCTTGATCTCGCTATCATGAATGAACAACTGGCAGCAAAAGTTCCACCTGGGGGCAAAGCTAATGCTGAAATAGTAAGATTATTGTTGCACGGAGGAGCCGATCCCCAAAAGCATGATCTCTATGGCTTGTCTTCTTATATGCACGCAATAGTTAACAGCGAAGCTAGCATACTACAACTATTGTTCGACACTGATACTCGTAGCAATACGAAATTCTCTGTTTTGCAAGAGTTGCTATCTAATAAAAAAATTATTGTCATTATCAACAGCGAAACATTAAGGGTTGTAGTACAATCGCTTACCAGTAGCAAGCTCGAAGAAAATCTGTTGAAAAGACTTATACTGTCCCTAGATGATATTTTTTACAGAAGTGATCTCATGCATTTCTTGCTTACATCGATGTCGTATAATGAGGATTTTGTGCTTAAAGAAACACGGCATAAAAATTGTCTCGTATCATGTACTCTACCCCATGAAGACACTCAGCATACAGTTGCTCAAACAGTTTTATCAGCCTTATTATTTGGGAAAGTGAATGTTATATGTACAGCAAAACTTTTCGAGCAAATGCTTGATTATATTCCCTACATTAAAAACTTATTGCTTACGCGGCAGTGGCAACTTTTACAATCCAGCAACGAATCGCACAACCTTTGTCTCATTGTTCCTGAACAAACAACGTTAACCACAGATGTTAAAACCATTCACGAACAACAAAAATTGGCTATAACAGAGCACATACAGAAGAAATATGGATTTCTTGGCCTCGATTATATCGAACCTGCATCGTTAGACGCATGGAGGAGGCAAATTTTTACGCATTTATCTGTTGCACAACCTGAGCAGGTTGTACGCGAATTTCGAGCAATGGTCGATGAACATTCTTCAGAGCGGCCAACACGTTTTATCTTGATTGGCCATGGCTATACAAATCTTATCGCTCAGCTAACTCCTGCAACTTTTCAGTATTTCTTGGATAAACTTGGTGAATTGGGCGTGGAATTTGTACACATAAATTCTTGTTTTACAGGTGGCAGTAATCTTTTACTACTGCAGAAAAATATACAGATGGCAGTCGCTCAACACAAAAAAGTAGAGCTGTTTAACCTCGGCAAACCAGAAGCGCCTCGTCAACCAAGTATGTCCTATACTACAGTACCAAGCAAGCATTTTGATGGGTACTTAAGTATTCAAGCAACGTCTGATATTCTATTAACGACTGGGCACTTTTATTTCAATATAGGTCAATTTTTCAATACGATGAACGAATCTTTTGAACGTCACAGGGGTATCCTTGATGCGCAGGATATAACAGCTATCTTTAAAGCTCTTCAGAGGCCAATCAGTTATCAAGCAGCGAGCAAGCTCCTTGGTCATCAGATTATGAACACAATAACACGACCAGCAGAATCAAGTGGGTTAACATCAGTACGCTTTCCTGGCACTAACACTTTTTTCCGTGCCGCTGATCTTGGCGAAATGGAGATCATAACATGGTTATCGCTGCAGCGAAAACGCATACAAAAGGCTTTATTGCCAATTATTGAGAAAAAAATGGCAGCTGCAGGCTTCAGACGAGATGCTGCGCCATCTTCGTCAGCTAGTACGATAGAACAATCTAAAGCAGCGGCTACACAATCTTTGGCGTCAGCTGCAAGTAAGATTATACGGTCTGGCGAAGAAGCTGCGTCATTGCAGGCTACAGCTACAAAAGCACCAGAACGAGAGCCTGATCTTATTGAGATCCCTATTGCAAGGCATATTAAGTACGTACAAGTATTCACAACAGATCTCACTGATTGCATATTTCATATTCAGGAAGGCGGCGAACCTACCTTTATCTCAAAAATACCTGGCCAGGCACAGCACTTTATTGAGGCGATTGAATATAAGAGTACCGCTAGTACCATCGAAGATGCGCTGCAAGATTTTATTGTAAAGACGTTCTATAACTTGTATAAGCACACCCGTAAAAGTGGTCTAACCACCAAAGTTTGGTTTATCCATACACTTAGACTTACTACGGGTGGTGTTGATCATACCATTAAAAATCTTGCCGTCATGATTCCTTCACAAGCAAATGCTCAATGCCCGTTTCTAGCGACAAATACGTTAGAGACGATTGGACAGTGGTTTGACGATTCTCGTGCCTCCGATGAAGCTCTCTATGAAGCCACAGCTGGACAAGAAAATAATGCCACTGCCAATGCAGCATTTGTAAAATTTTTGCAATAAGCTTGTATAGGGAAGTACATGGGTTTTTCGGCAAATGATGCATCTAACAAGGGTGAGTGGCTTAGCCGTTAGGGAATCATTCGCCCTTTAGTTGTCTTGTGGTATACTATCGATAACAACTATAATAAAAATCACGAAGCCCTGTAACCCTATAAAGTTTATCTCATGGACACTATCGTTTTACATATATCTTTTGGGAAAAATGCACGGTTTATATGGGCCGAAGCATCACAGCATAGTGCAGCACCCAGAAAAGCTAGTGAGTCGCTACTCTTGCCAGACCAAGCTGACCAACTAGGCTTGCATACACTGTGTCAAAAGTATGGGCTTGTTACTGATGGATTACAGGATAACGTGTGCACCATTGTTGTTACTCTACCAACCGCTGATAACGGTATGCCACTATATTCAAATCACGCTACCCCTGTGGAATCACATCAAAGTGAACCTGCTGCATTAAAGCCTTGGCTTATCAATGCCGTTGCTGTAAAAAGCTATAGTCTTCTGCAATTTCTTCTGAAACATGGCCATAAGGATAGTCTTACGCCAACCATAATTCTTGGCGATGATATCCGAGCAAGCGCGCATATCGCACGTTATGCAGCCAATCTTATCACCAGAGGCACCATACTTCCGCATATACACGGACTTATAGCACACTGGCGTCCGGTCTATACACAAGAAGACTTTGCCATACGAGAAAAATTTATATGTGCCATGCCGGATTCTCTTCGAGTTAATGTTCTTGTGTACCAGCCCGATAGGCCTTTAGAGCTCCCAAGCATAGCCCCAAAAGAGCTGCGTTTTGACTGGCTCATAACGACGTTTATTGACACCATGGTACGAAAATCACCTGGATGCAGTGCTACGCTTGCATGCACGGGAAACTCTCTACATGAGGCGTACATCAGGGCTTTATGTACGGGCTCGAACAGCATCAATTATAAGAACGAAAAAGAGATTGCAAGTCTCGCCAAGGACATACAAGCATGGACGCTTCCCATAGATCGTATGCATAACAGCCCTTATCGACTTTGCATTACTGTGCGCGAGCCGCTTGGTAAAGACTCAGCGGAAGAACTATGGCGTATAAGTTTTCATATGCAAAGTGTCCGAGATGATGCTTTTGCACTGTCGCTCTATGAGGCATTTTTGCCATCGCAAAAACTTAAAGCATTATTCAAACGATGCGCATTTGATAATCAGGAGTATATACTGACGGCGCTGGGGAAATTAGCACAGCTATGTCCAATGCTTGTCCCAATGATCTCTCAGCAGGAGTTACCAAAAAAAATTAGTCTTACGACTCACCAGGTGTATCAATTTCTTACTGAATATGCCCAACAGCTCCATGACGCCGGCTTTTTTATCAGAGTTCCATCTTGGTGTGCCGGGCTGAAGAGGCAAACAACTATACGGGCGACAGCGTCAATCAAAAAAAATTATGTTCCTTCAAGTGGTTTTCTGTCGATGCGCGATATTGTCGATTTTGACTGGAAAGTCTCCATAGGCAATGTCCAGGTAACACAGCAGGAACTTGCTGAGGCTGCCACTCTCCAGGAGCCACTGGTCAATATCAGTGGAATCTGGATGTATCTCGACCAAAACACCATACAAGAAGCGCTCGCTACACTCAAGCGTACACAAAGAGCCTCCGTAGATGAACTTGTTAAATGGTCACTTGGGTGGCATGACGATACATTGCGGGGCATTACATTTGATGGAATTTCGCAAGAAACATGGCTGGGCAAAACTTTGCAACGCCTCGAACAAAAACAGCCATACAGCCTACTTGCACAGCCGGAACATTTTATAGGAACTCTTCGTCCATACCAACAAGTAGGTTTTTCATGGCTTGCTTTTTTGCATCAGTTCGGCCTTGGAGCATGTCTTGCTGATGACATGGGCCTTGGCAAGACTATTCAGGCACTTAGTTTATTGCAGCACTACTGGAACATAGATGAGCAGAAACAGCCATCGTTGTTGGTGTGTCCAACCTCTGTGACTGAAAATTGGCTCAAAGAATCGCAGGCGTTTACGCCAACCATGCCGGTTTTTGTGCATCACGGCATAGACCGTCGCAAGCATACAAAGTTTATTGAAGAAGCCTCACAGGTTGCCCTTGTTGTCACTAGCTATGCGCTACTACACAGAGATTACGAATATCTACAAGAAGTACCTTGGAAAATACTTATTCTTGACGAAGCACACAACATAAAAAATGCTGCAACAAAACAATCAAAAGCCGCTCGCAGTATTACCGCAAAGTATAGAATAGCTATGACAGGAACACCCATCGAAAATTCGATAGGTGACCTATGGTCGATCATGGAATTTCTCAATCCTGGCTTTCTGGGCACCTTAGGGTCATTTAAACAACGATTTCTTGTGCCTATACATGTTAATAAAGATGAAGTTGCTCTTAAAAAACTTCAGCAGTTGACTGCGCCATTTATTCTGCGACGCCTTAAAACGGACAAAGAGGTTATTCAGGATTTGCCAGAAAAAATAGAAACTATTGTCTACAGCAATCTTACACAAGAGCAGGCATCACTGTATCAATCTCTTGTGCAGGAGATTGACATGTCGCTCAAAAAGACTGACTATGGCATAGCGAGGAGAGGGCTTATCCTTGCTGCTCTAACAAAGTTTAAACAGATTTGTGATCACCCAAAGCTCTTTCTTAAAGATAATTCGCCGATTGGACATCGTTCTGGTAAGCTTGCACGATTGCTTGATATGGTGCAAGAAATTCTATCAGTCGGTGAAAAGATGTTGATATTCTCACAATTTGCCTCCATGGGAGCCATTTTGAAAGATTTTTTGCTCCAAGAACTTGGGGTCGAACCATTGTTCTTGTGTGGTCAAACACCGAAGAAAGAGCGAGATGCTATGATAAACCGATTCCAAAATGATCCCCATGGCCCGCCAATTTTTATCTTATCGCTCAAGGCTGGTGGTGTTGGATTGAACTTAACAGCAGCAAATCATATCTTTCATATTGATCGATGGTGGAACCCGGCTGTTGAAGATCAGGCAACAGACAGAGCATTTCGCATTGGCCAAGGTAAAAATGTTCAAGTTCATAAATTTGTTACAACAGGTACCCTTGAAGAGCGAATTCAGAAGATTCTCGACGAAAAAAAATCACTGGCACTTAATCTTGTTGGCAGTAGCGAACAATGGATTACTGAACTCGACACGGCGCAACTCAAAAACTTGTTTCAGCTTCGCCGTGACGCACTAGGAGAATAAGGACATATGGGATGGTATTCTTTTTGGCATTACCGTAGAAAAAAACAGGCCCGTAGTGACGGTATACGAGCGCACACAAAACGTGGCAACTTTGGTGCTAGTGTGCTTGCTCGCCAATGGGTAGCACTACTAGAGCAAGCAAGCGATGCTGAGCGTTTAACTCATGGTAAATCATATGCTCGCCGCGGTATGGTTGAGACGTTGACCATAAAGCCTGGTGTTGTACGCGCGACAGTCAATGGCTCCTATGGAAAATATACTGTAAAGATAGAGCTGCCCGTCTACACTGACAATGTCTGGCATGATTTTTTTGCCGTCTTAAACAACAATCTTGTATATACGGCATGCGTGTTGACTGGTACGGATCCAGACACACTTGAGCGTATCTTTAGTATTATGCACGAGCCATTGTTGCCAGACAACAAAGAACTCCGCTGTTCCTGCACCTGTCATGATTGGGTACCCGTCTGTAAACATGTCGCAGCAGTTGCATATCTTATTGCGGAAGAAATTGATCGACAGCCAATCATAGTGTGTACGCTACGCGGGAAATCTTATAAAGAGTTGGTTAAAACCCTCAAGAAACAGGTCATAGAACAAATAAGAGCAAAAAAGCCCCGAAGAACATCTGTTAAGCATATAGAAGAACAAGCAAAAGCAATTGATACTATAACACAAGAAACATTCTGGCATTATCATATGCCCATTATTAAATTTCCAAGCACTCGTACTGAACCATCTTATATAGAAAAGCTTGGACCGTTACCGTGGTGGCGTGCGACTGAACCATGCGTTCCAACCATGAAAAAAATCTATCAAAGTGCGCAGGAACACGCTGCAACGTTGTTAGAGGATTTGGAAGAAGAAAGTATTTCATAAAATACTCGTCTCCCTTGCTCATGGCTTTCATGCTATAACGTATTGTTATGCTGTAAGAAATAATATTGTATTGACTTTCAAAGTTTTTCCCCTAAACTTCATGCAGGCTGTAAATAATATTGTATGTACAACACTATGGTTGGGGATGGCAAGCAATGCTTGTAAGATCTATCTTGATAGCACCGTGCTGCTATACAGCACTGGTCTTAAGCGCCGCAGAAACAGTTATTAAGCATACTTATCAACAGCCAGTGCTAGAAATTAGTGCCCTGCGGGCAATACTATCACATGCAATCCCTAGAAGATTTGATACCGCACTACCTGAGTCGTCTGTTATTGCCCTTGCTGGGGAACCGAAGAAGACACCTCTTAAGGATTTTGCTGCTGGAGACCTTGTGTTTTACCAACCCTTGGGTGAAGCATGTTGGTATTTTGGTGCACTTCGTACCATAACTAACTACAGTGACTGTGCAACGTTTTCTATTTTTCTGCCAGACATTATTCATACTGGCAATCCACGTGATATGCTTGTTCAAGGGAAAGCAGTTCCTGGCGAAAAGTTGCGTAGGCTTGGAGATTTCTGGCAACGATTATTGCGACCGGAAATTCGTACGCCATCGTACAAAGAAGCTTTTATTCGTAGCATGCACAAATACCTAGAAAATCATACAAAAGATCTTCCTGCTAGCATCAAAATATGTACTATACCGGAAAGACATGGAGGCTCGCGCATCGCAACTATTGGCGATTTGCACGGCGATCAACGAGCACTTAATGATGCATTAGTATGGCTGGCAACAGAAAAGAATCTTATCTCCGCAACAGGAGTCATAGCAGAAAGGCTATCACTTATATTTCTAGGCGATATAGGGGATCGTTTGCGCCTTGATATTGATTGCTGGAAAAATATTTTATACTTGGCCGAACTTAATCCTAGCAATGTTTTTATCATACGTGGCAATCACGAATGTTACGATTTAGAGAAAACGGGGATGGGATTCAAAGATCGCTTCTCGTATACGATTGGTGGCGAATACTGGCCAATTATGCAGTCGCTCTGGGAGAAATTGCCATTAGCGCTCTTTATCGGCCACAACCGTCGTGCAACAAATTTTTGGGATTTTCTTATGTTTAGCCATGGCGGTTTTTGTATGCACTGCGATATACAGAGCTTACTGCGAGTTTTTATTCAGAACACAAAAATACGTCAAGAAACGTTTAAAACCGACAAAGATGCTGCTTGCATGGAGCACTATGTGTGGAGCGATGTCAAAGAAGTAAAAGCCCATGAAGAGCTGCAAAGCACAAAACGTGCTGCTGCCGCATGCGAGAATGTTGAACGTGGCATTGGCCTTGTATACAATAGTGCCTTGGCGCGTGGTATTATGCGGAAAATGTCAAGGATTGCTAGCGACGCAAAGCAGCCAAGCGTCTGTGTGAGTTGTCTTATCAGAGCACACGACCATAGTGCAGTGGCGCATATTGGCAATATAGGTGTGCTCTCAGATACCGGGATATATAGACCACTTGACCAAGAGACACTCTACCCACTTTCGGAAAGCTCACAAGTATTCACAGTGACTTCATGTCCTCATATGTACCAGGAAAAAGCAAATCCTATGGTTACTGCACTAGCATATATTTGTGCTCATGATAATGGCAGCTGGTACCTCAGAGCAGTGCGGATTCCGACTGATTAAAAACATAGATTCAAGAGCAAATTTTGTGATTACAAACTCACGTTCTTCTTTATCTCACCATCTAGTCACTTACCTGGCCACAATTTCTATGTATAAGCCCTGCGTGGCCACGCTCACTTATATTCAACATTTGCGCAGCCGCTACTCGTGTAATATCTTTTTTAACTAGCCGTTCTAATACTTTTACCTGTTTCATTTCTTTCCTACTCATGGTAACTTTGTACATAGTTCCGGATCCTTTTTTGAGATTTCTTGAGTTGATATCAAAACCTCAATCATACTCAAAAAACCGGAACTTTTTACTTTGCTCTATAGTAGGAACTTATCACTTTGCTCTAACATATGAATAGTTATTCTTTACTATCTTTTCGAAGCTACTAACACCAACTGGTAACATTTTCATTGCATTCTATCCCTGCACTACAAAAACGCTTTCACAAAAACGATCTCATGCGATTACAGGTCCATGTATTTTCCAAGCAACAGCAACACCCATATCTGGCGAATAATCGAAATTCATGCCGACCAAAACAACTGGCTTAGAGCCATCGATAATAAATTTCTCGTAATATTTTTTATCGCTAATTTGACGAAGTGCTATGTCAGGTGCCTTGTCTTTTTTAAACTCGATGATGTAGGTGTTTGTATGTCCCTCGAGAACGGCATCGATAAAGCCTCGGCTAGTTGCTTGTTCTGCGTCAATACGGGCACCAATAAGTTTGGCAACGGTAAAAAAGACACCCTGATAAAATTTCTCTCGATCAATAATCACTGTATGGGGCAACAACGTAAAAAAGTCCTGCATAGCAGTACAAAAAGCATTAATGTCGTCAATTACAAGTGCATCACGAAAACGAGCTACAAAGCCTGCTACTTGGACAGAAGTAATATGTGTGGTAAGACCTAAAATCTGCTCTGTCATAGACAATCTAACTTCATAGTTGGGATACCCAAGTTGATAAAGCTGCGTGTGATCATCAAATGACTTGATAGTTAGATAACCAGCCTGAAGAAACAGCAGAACAATATCCTGAAAATATGTCTCGACGGAAAGTTTATCCATTTGGCTTATCGTGATTTGCTCATTCTCAAGACACATAAGCTGGCTCACGGCAGCAGAATTTTGGTGTATACAATGTGTAATAAATGTCGGTGTGCCGCTTGCGAACCAATAGTTCGCAAAATCTCTCTTGTTCAAACAATTCAGTATGGAAAAAGGGTTATAGACTTTTGTCTCTGACTTACTGAACTGATAGCCATTATACCAATACTTAAGCTTATCGAGCATCTCTGGTATGGTCATGCCAGTATGCTGCGCATATGCATCTATATGTTTGTTAAACACAAGCTCAAGCTCTTGCTGCGTATAGCCACAGAGCGTTGCAGCACGTTTATCAAGTGTTAAATCATCTAAATTGTTAAGTTCAGAGAATATAGAAATCTTTGAAAATTTGCTAACACCGGTCATGAACAAAAATCTGAGATTTGCCTCTATATATGCCCCTTTCAGGATACCATACAAACTTTTCATAAAACTACGCATCTGAAGCGCTAGCTCTGGGTTACCGATATGATCAATAATAGGCTTGTCATATTCGTCAATGATAATCACGACAGGGCCAAATTTTTCAGTTATTTTGTAGAGCAGATCTTTAAACTGCTCGCTGGGAGATGATGCCGTCGATACAGTAACATCATGGCTTTGGGCTATTCTTGCAAATTCAAATTTCAACGACTCTTCCAGGAAGTGTATGGTAGTATGGGTTATATCACTAAAATCAAGCCTAATAACGGGATACTGCTGCCAGTCATAGCTGGTTTGACTAATTGCCAAACCATTAAAAAGTTCTTTCTTACCCTGAAAAATGGCCTCTAATGTTGAGCATGTCAGTGACTTGCCAAAACGGCGTGGCCGAGAAAAGAAATATAAACCTTTCTTTCTTATGAATTCGTACAAAATACCAGTTTTATCAACATAGGTAAATTCTTGTAGAATGATATCACGTATATTTTGGATTCCGACTGGCAGACTTTGCATATATTTGGGTCCTCAAATTTCCTTCGCAGCTTTTCGCACCATCTATAGCATATAAGTATGGCAATGATCACGTCAATGGGATATAAAAAGTTGGGTTCCTATACCAGGCATTGCACGTTAGCTTACAATAGGAGTCAATTTTTATTCTAGTAGTCACAGTTTAAACGTTCCGTCTGATTGGGGCGCTCGCGACCTGCAGGGTATGGGTTTGGGGAGGGCGTGCCGCCCTCATCCCAACTAGAGAAAAATTTCTTAAACCGATTCTACACTCCAGCGTACATCCCACGTTATTCCCAAGTAATAGACCTGCTTTAGCATATCCTCAAGGGCAATGTTACTGAAGAAACTTTCTCGATGATATGCACGGAATTTTTAAAGTGTTAGCACTATCAAAAGCTTGCAGCCAGCTGTGCAAGTTCTGTAATTCAGTGATTATTACACGAACACTCACTATCGCAGTGCGCTTCGCTTTTTGGTGCAGTGGTGGTGTTATCGTCAGGGGTAAAGATATATTTCCCTGTGTTGCTTTTTGCTGTTTCATGTGTTTCTTGCACCTTTATCGAAGATAGAGCATATACCCATTTGATTAAAAGACAGCGCAATATATTATAAAAAGTTGCAAATTAAGAATAATAATGATATATATAAATTATATGGTTGGTTTTTATAATAATAAAAATAGATTCTAATGAAGGAAATAAAAATGACAAAATTTCTCAAGAATACAGTAACTTTTATATCGTTACTATCTGGCTTGCACATGTCCTTATCTGCAATGGATCGTACTGTATCGAATAACATCATACGCGACCTGAAATTACACATACCGCTCAGCGTTACTATCTATGAAAAATCTTCTGGTCATGATGTTACAATACAAATTTACGAATTTTTGCATAAAAGTGGAAATCTCTATTGTTATGATCAAAATAAGGGAAAGCTCGAATCAATTTCGTCGTATGATCTTGTACATAAAATGATCGAGTCTAACTTTAAGGATCTTCGACAAGGAGAATCTCGATATATTAATATCGATAAGATGATATCTAAACCATACGAATATATTGAGACAGATTCTTACCAGATTTTTGCATATGATAATGAACTCGGTTGTCGTTCACTCGGCAAACATCAGACAACATGGTATACTCAGGAATATATAGAAAAAAGAAAAAAAGAAGCAATAAAAGAAGCTTCAATAGCTTATCGTATCAAACAAGGATTAAAGAATGTTCATGGTGCTATTGCGAGCGGTATCTGGAGGCTTGGTTTAGGTATTCTAGGGGCAGGTCATGCACTGCACTCCGTAATGGACTAGGTTTTTCTTAACAGTTTTTTCTTTTATTGTGTTACTGTATTGGGCTCCTCTGAGAGGAGCCCAAAGTTTTATTCTAACTGCGCATATAGTATGTTTTAGTGATTATCACAGGAGCATTCACTATCGCAGTGCGCTTCGCTTTTTGGTGCAGTGGTGGTGTTATCATCAGGGGTAAAGATATACTTTCCTGTGTGATTTTTTGCCGTTTCATGTGTTTCTTGCGCCTCTTTTGTAGATGTTTCCTGAGGGGCTCTTGCAAGAATATATTCCCGCATATTCGTCATGAGGAACATGAACCGTAGACGGCCCCATAGATCACAAATCTGGTCATGGTAGCCTCTACAAAGCTCCAAACACTCATAGGCTTCTTGCAGGCTCGTAAAAGTCTGTGATTTTGTCGCTTGAGCAATGCGATCGCAGATGGAGCATATGTAATTGATGAGTTGCTCGCAAGTATACGTAATCGAGCTAGTACCTCTATCTGGCATTTCTGAGCGTAGCGATAAAAGGACATCAAGTGATTCTATGCTATTGTTGAGGAGCCTATTATCAAGCATATCTCGAATACTTGTCGGTTCTGGGAACGTACATGATGGTAGCTCTTGCGTGACTATAGTAACAATCGCGTCTTGTAGAGGCTTTGCATGTTTGCGTATAATACTAAAGAGACCTTCACTATAGTCACTCGGTACCATTGGAAGCTCAACTGTCTTTTTGACAAATTTTTCGATAATCAGTTCTATCGCTTTTATTTCCGTTGGACTCTTTTTGAGCTCGCGGTATGCATCACTGCGTTCGCCAAGCATAGTGCCTTTGATAGCCTTTTGGAGACGTGTTAATAATAATATTTTTTGTGGAGCGTCGATGGACTCCTTGGCAAGAAATGTTTCGAGATTTGTGAGATATGCGTTATTAAATACAGGACTTTTGAATCGATTACTCATGGTGTTCCTAAGTGCCATAGAACAATAAAGATTCGTAAACAACAACTAAAAAGTTCGCTGCTCATTATCTGTTTACCAGTACCATCGAGGGGCATACATGTAGTAGAAAATACATATAAGCCAACAAGGTTAAGTAAGGTATTTGGTTATGAACAGCAGTACTTAGTATATATTAGTTCTTGATTATCTACAAAATTTTTCTGCCTATAGCCCTTATGTGTAAACATCCATGCTTACATAACTCTTGCAGGGCCTCAGGTTGCTACTGGGCACTATCATGTATCATGGTGGCTATAGCACATACCTCTTGCTCGCCTGCTGGACCTTCGAACAAAGAGCTACTGAGAACAATACCATCTGGTTTTAAAGCTATAATGTCGGGTACTGTTGTTCGTGTTACGGGCCCCGCAAAAAAGAGTGGCAATGCAGAGTTGCTTTTGACTAGTTCCCATGTATCAAGTATTGCTGTCGTGTCAGTTTGTTGCCCTATATCATGAAATAGGATAGCGTCAATACCAAGACCCTTTGCCTCAAGTGCCGATTGGCCTACAGTATTTGCAGCTCCCAGCAAATCAAGCATTACTTTTTTACCAAATTCGTGTGCCGTTGCGCAGACGGCATGGATAACATTAGTGTGTGCCCCGCTGATAACGGTTATCCAATCGGCACCAAAATTGGCGAGCAGCTTTGCTGTTTCATGACCACGATCGACGATTTTTGCATCGGCAAGAATACTTTGATCAGGATAACGATCCTTAAAGCGTGTTATCGCACATACTCCTTGTGCATAGAGAAGTATGGTGCCAATTTCAAAAATATCAACGTACTTGGCAATAGTGTCGGCAGTGTGTAGTGCTTTCTCAATATCGGTTATATCAAATGCTACCTGTAGTTTCATGGTATGCTCCATATAGCAGCTTACTGCTGCCTAATTATTTTACGCAATGCGTCATGCATAAATATCTGGCTGGCTGGTTGAAAAAATTGCCGGATCGAAAGTACATAAAATACGTTATGAGCTTTTGCTAACCCACGTTTTATATACACGGGCGGGAGAATATTGTGTGGCGAATTTTCTACTGGTGTTATACCTTCAGGTACATATATTTTTTTGGGATCCGCAAAAATGACAATTGCTTTACGTGATATTATGTTGTTCTCAGGAAGCGGCTCTTTAGATACTTGCCAGTAATATTGGTTAAGCTCTTCTTCCTTTTTCTGCTCCAGTTTGTAGAGTGCGGTTGGCAACTCTCTGATAATTTCCCAATGGTGTACTGTATTGCCAAACATGATAACCGGGAATATCTTTGGTGTTATCAGATAGTACACGATAGTTTTTTCGTGTTGCAACGGAAATGTCGTTTGCCCTTGAAAATCGGAAACACCCAGATACCCATGATAGGTGGAGAATATGCCGCCAACCACCGATTCTGCACCAAAGTCAGGGACCAGATATGATGCGAATTTTTCTGGGTTCTTTAACTTTTTAGTAACGACCTTTGCTTGTTTTTCTGCGTCATCCACTGGGTAAGGCTTCATAAATAAGGTCATTATCGGCTGCGAAGCACAGAACGTTTTTGCTTTATAGCCTAACAATGGTACAATAAGAGCGATAATAATGATATTGATTTTCATGGTTACTTTCTTTTTTAAAATGCTTTTTTGTCAATTTTATATTACCATGAATGAGCCAAAAAAATCTACAATTTAAGGAATAGCGGTATGATTGACCGTGTGTGGAGGTCTTTTCAAGAGCAAGAACAGTTAACGGATACACAGCTAGCCCAGTTCAAGGTATACCAACAATTGTTGATATCTTGGAACAACAATATGAACCTGACTACCATCACAGAACCATCGGCAATCATCGCATATCACTTCTGTGATTCTCTTGCGCTTGGTCATGCAATGACCCTTACCACGCCACGCATACTGGCCGATATTGGGTCTGGTGCTGGTTTTCCCGGTGTGCCGCTGCTTATTAAGTATCCTCACCTGTACGTGTATCTCATCGAAGTTACCAAGAAAAAGATCAAATTTCTTGAGACCGTTATTGCCGAGTTGGGACTTACCAATAGTACGATAGTACCGTATGACTGGCTCACGTACACTAGAAAATCAACAACACCTATTGATATTTTTTGTGCTCGTGCTTCGTTGCGGCCCGAGGTTCTTGTGCCAATTTTTGATCGAACATCCCAGTATAAAGATGCAACGCTGGTTTATTGGGCTTCACAGCACTGGCAAGCACCGGTATCCGTGCAGCCTTATATTCGTCATCTCTATCACTATGCACCTGGTGATCGACATCGTACACTTGTTGTTTTAGCACGTAAGGGCCATCTATGAAAAAGAATATTTTTCGAAGATTTCTGACAGCCGCAACGACCGAAACAACGCATGGCGAGAGCTATGGCTCTATCATAAAACTTTTTTGGCCAGAGTTTGTGAGCAGTCTTTTGCTGTATTCGCTACCATTATTGATCGATTCATTTTTTGTTGCATCACTTAGATCAACAAGTATGTATGCAACAAGTGGCCTTACCAATGCCCTTATGCACCTTCTTATTAAGGCCGCCGAAGCATTCAGCGTTGTAGCTGTTATTATGGTAGGACAACATAATGGTGCTGGTGATTATCAAGGTGCAGGCAGAGTGTTTCGTGGGACTTTTTGGGCATCCTGCGTCTTTGGGTTTAGTCTCAGCGGCATGCTCTACCTAGGGGCGCGAAGCATGTATACATTGTCCGGCGTTCCTCTCGACATGCAAGAATATGGCATTCGATATCTCCAAATAAGAGCTATTGGTATTGGCTGCATGTTCGTCTATCAAGCGTGCATAGGCTTTCTACGTGGCATAAAAAACACACGAGTTCCTATGCTCAGTTTTATTGGTAGCTCGATCTTGTTTGTATGCGTAGATTATATGCTCATATTTGGCAAGTTTGGATTACCTGCAATGGGGCTTTCTGGATCAGCAGTTGCTTCTGTTATCCAGTATCTAGCTGCAACAGCAGGTGTTATTGCGTATATACTCTCAAGCCGGTCGATGCGTGTCTACGCCATTAAACTTTTATCAAAACCAATAGATTTGCACTTATCAAAAAGACTTTTTAGCCTTAGTTGGCCAGTCATGCTTGATAAAACATTACTGGCTGCTGCATATATGTGGCTCTCAGTACGAATGGGTAGTGTAGGCACGAATGCATCTGCATCGTACCGGGTTGTCCGCGACATGGAGAGCTTCGCTTTTTTGCCAGCTATAGCATTTGCACAGGTCATTACGTTTTTAGTCAGTAACGATATGGGAAAAAACAACTGGCTTGGTATTAAAAGTAATTTGATCAAGATTTTATATCTAGCAAGTGCTTTCATGTATGTTATCTTGATTGCACTGACGGTCTATGCGCGACAAATATTGGATCTTTTTGATCAGGCTGGTAATTTTGCTGAATTTGCGATATTCGTTTTTCCATTGGTAAGTTTATGCACAATATTTGATCTGATTCAAGTGCTTACTGCAGGCGCCTTACGGGGCGCTTCAGCTGTACGATCAGTCATGTTTGTTCGCTTATGTGCTTGTCTCCTATTTATTGGTCCAATGATCTATTTCATGAGTCGCCTGCCAATTCGTGATGACATTAGGTTTATTTTAATATATAGTTCTTTCTACATAGGTAATATATTCATGTGTCTTGGTTATTGGTATCAGTTCAAACGCCGAAAGAGACTACAACAAGTAGGAGATGCTTAATGGTTACGATTACGCGTGAGGAGATTGTGCATATTGCAAACCTCTCAAGACTTACGCTTACCGAAGATGAAATTACCCAATTCATCCATGATCTCCAAGAGATATTGACGTATGCAGCGCGTGTACAAGAAATTTCGGCAACCGCTCCTGAGCTCTTGCCAACCCATCGACCTGTCAATAGATTCCGTCTCGATGAACCTAAAAAGAGCAACGCGGAACCATTACTGGCAAATGCTCCTGAGCGAGACGAACGTTTTTTTGTTGTGCCGGTTATAGTAGAAAACGAATAACACCGAGAAGGACTTCCCCATTATGTCATTGATGCCTTTTGCAACGGTCCGTGAGCTTCGCACCTTGCTCGATAATAACGATATTACCCAAGAAGATCTCGTAGAATTTTACGCACACCGGTTTGCCATGCACGACGAAGACCTTGGTTCTGCTCTCGAAATTTTTGATCCCAAATCGGTCATACCATCACCCGATGCAGTTTCGTACAAGGGACCGTTACAGGGCATTCCAGGACTTGTAAAAGATGTCATAGCACAAAAAAATAGAAAACTGACATGCGCTTCACGCATATTGGAAAACTTTGTTGCAACCTATGATGCAACCGCGGTCAAACGCATTAAAAAGTCTGGTGGCATTATACTCGGCCGTGCAAATTGCGATGAGTTTGCCATGGGCACTACCAACGAATCATCGGCCTATAAAAAATGTCGCAATCCATGGGATCATGAACGTATCCCTGGTGGCTCAAGCGGTGGTTCAATTGCTGCTGTTGCAGCAGGTCTAGTGCCATGGGCACTAGGAACTGACACTGGTGGCTCTGTCAGGTACCCTGCAGCCGTCTGTGGTGTTGTTGGATTAAAGCCAACTTATGGACGTGTTTCTCGCTATGGCCTTGTTGCGTATGCATCATCGTTTGATCAAATTGGTGTTACAACACGGTCCGTGTATGACACTGCTATGGTTTTTTCCGTTATTGCGGGACAAGATGACCATGACCAATCCAGTGTCGCTGTCGGTCCCCACGATTATACGGCGCATCTTGATGGTACGATGCCAACAGATGTCCGTATTGGCATTGTTGATAATGCTCTTTATGCCAATGGCGTCGATAACGAGATCGTTACTTCGATAGAACAGGCAATAAAGCAGTTTGAAAAACTTGGTGCTAAAATTTCTCATGTAACATTACCGGTGCTTGATTACGCTTTAGCGGCGTATCTCGTTATTAGCCGTGCCGAAGCAGCTTCTAATCTATCGAAGTTTGATGGTGTCCGTTATGGCTATCGTGATAAAGGTGCTGCTACTCTTCTTGACATGTATACGCAATCCCGCAGCAAAGGCTTTGGTACCGAAGTTCGCCGACGTATTCTCGTTGGTAATTATGTTTTATCGGCTGGTCATGCAGCAGCATTTTATGAAAATGCGAAAAAAGTACAGCATTTAATTCGCCAGGGCTTCATGAACCTCTTTGCGCATGTCGATGTGTTATTAATGCCAACAACACCTAGTACGGCCTGCAAAATTGGTGAATTCACGAGCCCATTGACCATGGATCTTCAAGATTATTTTACCGTTGCTATGAATTTGGCCGGCATTCCAGCACTTGCGTTACCCTGCGGCTTTTCGAAAGCTGGGCTCCCAATCGGGTTGCAACTTGTTGGGCCGCATTTGTCTGAAGAGCGTCTTTTGAGTGCTGGTTATGCTTACGAGCAAGCAACAGAGTGGCATACTATGCATCCAAAGCACTATCGTTAAACAAGAGACATACTTGCATCCGTACCAATATACCGCCAAACATGAAGAGAGACTATTGCGTAATACACGTTCATTCGTCACCTTGGCGTGCAAAGACATGAGCAAACTTCATAAGCATTAAGATTGAGTTCTCTGAGATTACAAGGATTTCGAGTATGAAGACATTCCTACGAGTAACAAAACTTTTGGTCACCTGTGCTATTTTAATGGCTTCAAGGTCTCTAATGACGTCTGAAGTGTCTACTACATTTGATTACATGCACGCCGTCGTACAAGCTGCTGACAGTAACATGCAATGGCAGCATCTTGCACCTCGCGTATATAGCCAATTAAACAAACTTTATTACAAACAACATAGGGCTGAAAATAAAATCTTGAAAGCGTATACAGGTCGCATGTATGCGGCTTCCCTTTGCCACATTGCTTATAGCCCAGATAGCAACCAACTTGCCTCCGTGTACCATGGCTCAGGTGACGGCATGCATGTCTCTGCACCTCAAGATGAAGCCATACAACTCTTTAATCCGAAAACGGCAGAGCATATACGTACGCTCAATAGTGGTACAGACTATGTTTTGACCGTAGTCTATAATTCAAATGGCAACCAACTTGCTGCTGGATGCATGGATGGGTCTATACGACTCTGGAATCCAAGAATAGGGGAACATACACATACGCTTAATGGTCATACAAAGGCTATTTGGGCTGTTGCGTATAGCCCCGATGACACCCAACTTGCCTCAGGGTCTGGCGATAAAACTATACGACTCTGGGACCAAAAAACTGGGACCTGCCTGCGCATCCTTAACGGCCACAAAAGCTTTGTTAGATGCCTTGCTTATAATCCTGATGGCAACCAACTTGTTTCTTCGGACGGGACAATACAACTTTGGAACCCAAAAAATGGGGAGCATACACGCAACCTCGGTGACTACTGGCAACGTGTTTGCTCTTTTGCCTATAGTCCCGATGGAAAACAAATTGCGACAATATGCCCAGAATCGAGAAATATAGACCTATTAAGTCCAAAAACCTGGAGGCCTATACGTACACTCGGTGCCGCTTCGGGAGATGTTCACTCCATTGCCTATAGTCCTGACGGTAGCCAACTTGCTTCCGGGCACTGGGACACGAGCATAAGACTTTGGAATCCAAGAACTGGAGAGCTTCTAAGGAGCCTCGTTGGTCACACACAAGACGTTCTCTTCGTTGTCTATAGTCCCGATGGCACCCAACTTGCTTCCGGATCTTCTGATAACACTGTACGACTCTGGAAAGTTATGGAGCTACCGCACCATGTATGTGATGCTTTTGAGTCACTGACCATTGGTCAACTCTATGCACTCACTATGTGGTGCTCTGCAGCGTCTCATAATCGCCGTATTGAGCTTCCTGAAGGATCTATGCGACAAGCTACATTTAATTCTTTGCCACAGGCAATACGAGACATCCTGCAACCATATCTTCTGTAAAAGAAACTGATGTAACTGGAGCAAGCTGCTCGATGCAATAAAATGCTGATTATGGTAACACTGTCTCAGTTATTCTTGCCGGCGATGTGCACTTTTGCTGAGCGCTCGTGAGTAATCGTTTTAATGGTTTTTTGAGTGCATAAGCAACACCAAGTGCTGCTAACCATGCTGTGTACGGTAGTACGCTTTTTTTGGAAATAAGATCAGTGTAGCCCCGTTGTGACCGTTGTAGAGTTGCTACTGCGCTAGGTTTATCTTCAGTCGTAGCGGTGTTAGCATAACCAACTTGGTGAAGCGCGCGTTGTGATGGAAGACGTATCACAGTTAGTATCTCTCTGAGATCTTCTTCACTTGACTCATCTTGAAAATACGCAGCAATGAGCAACAATGCAATATGATGTGCCGTGGTTGTGCACAGCATGACAGCAGGGCTACAGTCCCCTAACCTTTGATGCATGCCAAGCAAAAGTGCAGATATTTGATCATGAGCAATGTCACGAGATTGTACGTTTCTTTCGATCAGTGCCGCTACTTTGTCATGCTGAAACTTATGTGCCAATTGCTTAGCAGTCAACCCTTCTGGTGTTTTTGATCGTATTCTAGGGTTGGCCCCATACCGTAAAAGTATCCGTACTAGAGGGGTATTACCAAGTATCGCAGCCTGCATGAGTGGAGTAAATACATCTTCTATATTGCCGTTAACACGTGAACCATGTGCTAATAAGAGCTTTATGATTTTGCTGGCTTTTTTGTGATGAATCATCGCAAAATGACCTAAGAGTGTCGTCACGCTAACAGGTGTATACTCTGGCATAGCCATACGCTCAGTGGGTACTTCCTGAAATACCGTTTTCTCCTCAATGGGTATATCAGGATCAAGCCCTCTATCAAGTAATTCTACAAGTTCGTCGTGACGTGCCTGCAAAGCTTCTTCAACTGTTAGTAGGTGTTCTGTATTAGGCTCCTCCATTGAGTATGCCTGCCTTGTAGAGAGTAGTGCTATCAGCATGACAGTATGCCATTTTCCAAGCGTAGAAAAACGCCCAGCTGTCATTGCCGGTATAGCAGCTGTAGCACCAAAAGATATGCTGGTGCCTAATTGACTGGCTAGTGCCGACTGCTTATATAGTGCACTATGTAACACGCTTTGCCTCCCTTTTTTTACTCAACGACTCAAAGTTATTTGCTACTTTTGTAGTTTTAGTATGTATTTGCAGGCGAATATATATATAAGTCTCTTTGTTATGCAAAATTTACACTTGCTTGGTTAGTATAAGTGCAATTCGCTCTGCTTGTGGCAATCCTGGCACCTTGAACAAGACTGCGGCAAGCAGCATATCAGTAAGGTCATTGAGTGGTTTCTTGATATACCCATATAGGGCTGGTTATGGCTACTCCATCTTCAAAAATTTTACCATATTTCTGCTGGATAATCCTAGAGCATGTAGTAACTTTGGTAGTTATCACCAAAACAAAGCATGCAATTTTTATGTATAAGCTCATGCATAAAATTATGGAGTAACTACCTGTGCATGGGTAGCCAAGCTTTTTTCTAGACGTCTCTCAAAAGTTTGCAAGGCCTTTTCTTCTAAGACATAACTATCTTCAAGTGCTGGCATTGGGGCTGTTGCCGCCGTAGCAACAAAAGTGAATGCATGATCAACGGGAGCTAGACTTGCAGTGTGACTCGTTAAGGCAAACAGTGCTTTGAGCTTTTTATGGATCGCCTGAAGCGAGTTCAATGACTGCTGAAAATCTTCTACATGCTGGTTGGCCAGAGCACTCACTGCTTGTTGCAACGTAGCCTTAAAGTGCCTTACAAGAGTTAAAGCATGGCTATACAATGCTGCTTTTTCTGCATGTGTCCAGGTTGCATAAGGCTTAACCGTTGGCTGTGTAATAACTTTTTCTGGTAAGGCAGCTGCTTGCACATGAGCGCTCGGTGCAAACTTACGTAGAAAGCCGTATCGATAGGCAAGAATACTACCGACAATAACTGCTGTGCTACCAATAGCAGCCGTTGCTGCTATGACAGGGTGCTTGCAGGCCGCCTTGATAAGTGCCTCCGGCACTGCCTTAATACCATTATAGAGAGATTGTCCGTACTGCCTGGATTGTTCAGTAAGTGCACTGCAATGAATAGCAAAGGCGTCTTGTTGATCACCGCACAAAGAGCTGCTTATTGGTGCTATACCGGTGCTACTATCTGTACTGGCTGTGCTTTGTGTTACGATTTCTGGAGTAGCCATACCGGTGCTGTCAGCACTAGCAGGCGTAGTATCAGGCATACTTGGGATATTTGATTGTATCGGAGGGTTGCTTTGGCTACCAGTAGCGCCTGGATTTTCTGCGTATAATGATCCAAGTAGACGCCATAAGGGCTTGGTAAGTAAATAAGTTGCGCCAAGACCAGCTACTGCAGCGAGACCCTGCATAATCCTGGGTACACGGGTTGGTCTTGCAGGTGCTCTATGTACTGCACTTGGTTCGTCGTCTAGGAATTCTATAATAACTCCCGATGCTTTTGGTGGCACTGGTGGAAAGCTTGGTGTTGCGTGGAAAGGTCCGCCTGCGGGCTCTGCAGGTGGAATAGTAGTACCAGCAGCTGGTACTGTCATGCTTGGCATTGGAGCTGGTGCTGTTCCTGGCATTGCTGGTCGGTGAAATTTCACAGGACGAAGTACTGGTATTTCATCACCATCTTCGTCGATTAAGGCACCTGATAATCCTATGGTAAACTTACCAGCGGTTACTGGTACCGATGCGCTAGAGGCGCCTGGACTTTGTATTGTTGTACTTGAAGCTGGCAGCACTAGCTGCTGGTTCAAGTAGCGTGTCTCCTGCAGATTTTGTGTCAGTTTCTTCATCGCTATCGTCAGTATCGTTTTGAGGCAGACTCGCTAGTGAGGCTGCGGCTGCTGCACTAGCTGATGCACTGCTTACTGCTGATGGAGCGTCCATATGCGCTGTGCCCATAACCAAAGATTGAGAGCCACTTGCTGCGGCAGCGGCAGCTTCTTCTATGGGCTTTTCTTGAACTGCAGGCTTTTCTGGTGCTGTATCTGCTACGACGGCGCCAGTCACTACACTACTTGCTGCTGGCACAGGGCTTTGCGGCACTGGTACTGATACTGTTGGCAAGGCTGTGATACAAGTAAGATTACGATATTTAGGCTCATGTAAGCCACGTTGTTTTGGGAGTCGTACTTGCTGAAGAAGTTGCATATGCTGTTCTTTTGGTAATTGTTCTGCTCGATTTGACAGGCGCACGAATGATGCTATATGACGTACAGGGTCTGGGCCAAGTAGTGTAATAGGACTGTCTTGCCCTACTCTTGGGTGTAAACCAAGGGAGAGTGCGGATACTTGGTCATGTGTTATCACGTCTGTTTGATCTGCGGCATCAATAAGTTTAACAATGGCTTGATGGCAGAATTCATCAGCTAAATCTCGCGCTGTTAGTAGATTAAACGTTTTTTTGGTATCGACACCATACTGCAACAAGAGGCCTGCTATAGGAACATTCCCTACAAGCGATGCTTTCATGAGTGGCGTAAAACCTTCTTGGCCCGTCCCGTTAGGATTTGCGCCATAATCGAGAAGATGTCTTGCTAATGTCGTGCTTTCCGGAGAAATCCTCACTGAAGTGATTTCCAGTGGTGTATGTACCCCGAATAAGTAACTACTAGCATAGATATCTGGACTTCTTCGTAATGAAAAACGAAAGCTTGTAGTAAGGTCACCCTTGCGTAATTCTTGGGGCAATGGTTCATCTGGATTAACTTCGTTTTTAAGTAATTGAACAACGCTGGTTTCGTCGTTGAACCATGTCTCCAGGAACAAACTTTTCTTGCCTAAAGCGTCACGCTTTCTGCTTAAGTCTCTTTCATCACAATAGTTTATTGGTTTAAAAACCTGCATAGCATTTGCAAAAGGCTCGAAAAGCGCGAGTATGGCCACGAATATGGGCATTAAGATTAATTTTTTATATATAACACTCTATGACTCCATTATAATACATATAAAATTTTTGCGTGCTCTAAAGAATAACTGGTTCTTTAAGTTTCTTTGTAGTAAATTGATAACTGTATAAGAATACTATAATTTGATGAAAAGTACAAGAAGGGCCAATCGTCTTTAGCACATAGACTGTTTATTGCTCACGATAATACTCGACAACTTTATCAATGCATTGTTCCGGCGTTGCCGTTGTAATAAATGCTGTGCAAACTATGTTATAAAAACGTTCGTTATTGGTGTTTTCTACGTGCGCATACGGCGTTATACACGCAAGAGAGTGCTTCGGCATGGCTGACTGCCAGATCGTTTCGAATGAACTTATTGGTATAAGCTGATCTTTTCTGCCGTGGATAAAAAGTATTGGTATTTCTGGCAATATGCTCAATAACTTTGTTGTCGATGATGGTAAAACGAACCCAGTAATGCGCTCAAAAAGCCAGGGGACACGCGTACCACGAACAAGCTGTTTGACCCATGCGGGAAGACGACTCAAACGGGGATTTGCTATTAACGTTGGATCAATACCAACATTGCGCGCTATATCCGCAATAGATAATGGACAGCTATCAAAAATCATGCGATCAAAAAGATGAAAGCCAGCCTTTGCAGCGGCCTGCTGCGCATCAAGAAAAGTAAGAGCGCTGTAGCACGTTCCTAGGCCTATTATGTTACTGTATTTCTTCCGTGTTCGCATCATATCAACGATATGAATAACTTCTGATTTTTCAAGTATAAACAGCTCTTTATACGGTGCGGTGATTGTATCTTTCCTGCGTACATAGGAAGCCATATCTCGCCAGCGATAATCGAACATAACAATATCATATGTTGGAAATATACGAGTATAACGTTCGTTTTCTTCGCGCCCTGAACTAAGACCTTGGCCCATAATAATAAGCGTATCGCTACCACGATCATAGAGAGTATAAGGCACGGTAATTTTTTTACAGGTCTTTATATCACCTGTCTGTTTTACTGGTTTTTCTGGTTCTTTAAGTTTAACTGGGCACGAACAGGCAACCGGGATAGTTGTTGTTGCTGTATGTGTTGCAATCGTGAAGCCATTGATTTCTTCGTCGCCATGAAGCAGTTGTGTACATAGTACAACAACGATCAAAAAAACAGCTGATAACGGCATACTGCGAATTTTTAAAAGCATATGAGCCCTTCTCTTTAATAGTACAAAGTCTATGGCATGGTTAATAGGGAGAAGATAGTATACTCATAAACTATAGTATATTCAACTCATTATGTCTTAATAATGCTCTTAGAAAGCTATTTTTTGCGTGTGCACACTATGTACTTGTAGTATGCGTACCAACAAGAAGAGGGAGCAGTAGCTCCCTCAATAAGGTCTATACAGGTTGCTATGCGAGATTAGTCGCAGCAGCAGCAACGGCGTGTAGATTTTTGTTGCCACCGTTTGAGTGGTAACAAGGCTTTGCGGACTGCGATTTTTGCATCCTCAAGAGAAAGCGTCGGATTATTTGTCCAGGCACCCCATTGTGGTGCATAGAGCTCAATGAGCTCCTCAAGTGTTGCATGAGGCTTGGTAAAACTTCCCTGTTGGTAGCAATGAACGCAATATTCTTTACTTGGCGAACCGTCTTTTTCGGTTCCAAAAAGATTTGCTGAGCTCATTGGCATAGAGCAACTTTGGCATATGGTGCTAGTCTTTTCCATGTTTTTGTAATCTCCTATTGTATTATGGTTCTATTAATTCATCACTATTTCGCATATAACGAATAACTACTGGGAGTATAGCAGCTATGATAAGAATAACAAGAGCCGTAATAATTGGCCACGAAAGTATATCATGTACAGAGGTAACCGAACTCAATTGCCGCCCTGCAAAAGTATATACAGAGCCTAGTGGAATAAAACCAACCACTGTTGTCCAGACAAACGTCCACCAGGAAATATTGGTCAGTGCCGCAAGAGTATTAATAAAAAAGAATGGAATAACCGAAGAGAAATGCACTGATAAGAGATAGCTTGCGCCATATTTTTCAAGATGATCGTTAAAATGTTTATACCGTTCTGCATAACGTCTTCTTATCCAGTCTCGAAGAAAATATCTAACAATGGCAAAAGCGATGACTGATCCAGCGGTTGCCCCAACTGTTCCGTAGATAACGCCTGGTAAAAAACCAAAAGCAAAGCCTCCCAACAGCGATAGTAAAGGCACGCTTGGCACCCCAACCGCAATGGTAGCTGTGTATATTGCTACATAGAGCAGTACAGCTGTGAGATGGTTCGTTTGTACGTAGTCTTTGAAGAGCATGCTGTACATTTTAAGTTGTTCAAGCGTAAACCATCGGTATAAACATGTTGCAACTATAATTTTACCGAGCAAAAATTTGAGAAGTACCAAACCAACTACGGCGAGTAGCCATAGGAAGCCTTTTTTCTTTTTCATAGAAGATTTCCTATCATGTGTTGTGGCAAATATAATGCGGTTACATATGAGCTTATTATCTTATACTACATAGTATACCAGTTTTTTTATATAAATTTTAGTAGTGCTCACGTATATAACACAAGAAACAGCGCTCACTAAAGCTATGCATATAGGTGCAGAATATATAAGACTCGCGCTTATACTGACTAAAAACAGGTGAGCCACGAAGTTGCCTCGTGAGGCCTTGAAGGCCTAGCCATAATAGTACGTAGTCTGGTTGTGGTTTGGACAACAAGTTGTCACTGCGCAACGAGGGGTTCAGTAGAAAAACTATAACAACGAAATAATACCGGCGCCAACGCATCTCGCACCATCATAAAGAACTGCAAATTGTCCCGGAGCTATACCTTGATCGCGACTATCAATAAGCTTAATAGTTGCCCTGTTGCTGCCAGTTGGCATAACCATACATAAGTGCGTATGGGGACCATGACGAAGTTTGACGCGCATAGTTCCTGATGTACATTGCTCTACAGTAGGTGCATCTGGGATCCAACGTATCGACTCAATGGCAATAGTATCGCGTATTTTATCTTGTGCATAGTAGGTACGTGAAACAAAAACTTTATTCTCTGCTGGGTCCTTTGCGACAACGTACCAAGGTCCATGAGGCAATCCTGATCCCTGGCGTTGCCCAATAGTATGGAACCAAAACCCCTTATGAGAGCCCAGCAGAGAACCAGACTCATAGTCGATAAGTTCTCCAGGTCGCTCACCAAGATAATGGCGTAAAAAATCGTTAAATTTGAGCTTGCCAAGAAAGCATATGCCCTGGCTGTCTTTGCGATCTTTGGTTGGCAGATTAAAATCGTGTGCTAAAGCTCTTACGTGCTGTTTCGTTAAAGTCCCCAGCGGAAACAGTGCACGTTTGAGCTGTTCCTGCGTAAGATAGGCCAAAAAATAAGTCTGATCTTTGATGGGGTCAGGTGTGGCCATTAAGATGCTACCATGCTGCGTGTGTATAACATGCGCATAATGGCCCGTGGCAACATAGGCAAACGAGTCATCAATATGCTGCAAAAAAAGTCCGAACTTAATGTAGGCATTACAAAATACGTCAGGATTTGGTGTTCTACCAGCACGAACTTCTGCTATCGTATATGCCACAACGGTATCGTAATACTCACGCTGGAGTGGAACGACGTTGAGAGGGACTCCCAACCCAGCGCATACAGCCTCAACATATGTCATGTCTTCTTGCCATGGGCAAGAGCTACCAAGCGATGCCATCTCATCTTCAAGCCAAATTTTGAGATAAAAAGCATGGAGCTCATGGCCCTGGTCATGCAAGAGTCGTAATGCAACGGAGCTATCAACGCCACCTGATAGCAATACCGCTATTTTCATGCTTTCTTCTTCATAGTGCGTTTATGAGTATGTGTTAACTGACCGATTTCTTGGTTGCTCAGATGGCGCCAGCCACCCCTCGGCAGACCACGTAATACGATATCACCGTAGGCAATACGATCGAGGGCATCAACATAGAAACCTAAGGCTTCGAAAAGACGCCTGATAACACGATTTTTACCGCTATGTATAGTTACGTACACGGATCGTTTCGATGCTGGTGAGCAGAATGTTATATGGTCGACGGTAACACGCCCATCTTCAAGATAGACACCCTGTCGAATTTTTTCAAGGACAGCATCGGTCAGGTCAGCATGTAACATAACCTGGTATACTTTTTGTACAGTATGTCTAGGATGTGCAAGTGCTTGTGCAAAGGGGCCATCATTCGTAAGCAGTAGAAGCCCTGTTGAATTTCTATCAAGACGCCCAATAGGATAAATTCTTTCACGAATGGCATCGCCTATGAGGTCAAGAACGGTGGCTCGTCCTTCTTCATCGGAGCTTGTCGTGATATAGCCCTTCGGTTTATTGAGTACGATATACACTTTCTGTTCTACACGTACATGACGCCCAGAAACTTTAACAACATCGGTCTCTTGAACACGGTATGCCGGTTCCTGGGTGACAGTTCCGTTCACCGTCACGAGACCTTCTTGAATGAGTTTCACTGCTGCGCGCCGTGAACAGATACCACCATGAGCTATAAATGCATTGAGAGTCACAGTCTTGCCTTTGTTCTATAATTGCTCATGCTTGTGGGTTTTTTTGCTTGTTGGTACTGCACGAAAATGACACCTGTGCTTTGCTGAGACAAACTGCTGCGCATGGTACCAAGACTAGAGCTGCTGTTGTCTTTGGGTATTGCCACATACAATGGCAGGTCCTCGAAGTGCCGTTATAGAGTGATCGCATAAAGCCCCAAAAACCTTCATGATCAATTCTGTCTTTACGCTCTCGGCATGCTGGGCATCCTTCTTGGACATGGTCACCAGCATAACAATGGCTGACATAGCGATAATCTGGCATAACGTGCATATAAGTTTTTGCTATTTTTTTACGTATCTCAGCTAGCTCAATCTCTTCTGCTGTCGGTGCATAACGAAATGTATGGTTATGTGCACTGAGGCAACAAGATAAACTTAGCAAAAACAAGATTGATAGTATACGCATGGCGTGTTCCTTGTTGGTTGGTGGTGAGTAAGATAAAGTGTACTGATTTGCATCTAACTATATACTAAACATGAGACTTTTTCAACGAGCACTCGTCTTGTACAAGCCAATCAAGCGTGACACCGGTGTCTGGCGAATAGTCAAAGTTTATACCAACGAGAACTACTGGTTTGGTACCCTCGATACCAAATTTGGTATCGTACTCTTTTGTTTGTATTTGCTTGAGGGCTATTGCTGGAGTCTTATCTTTCTTGAATTCGATGACATAGGTGTTTTTATGCCCCTCGAGCACGGCATCGATAAAACCGCGACTGGTTGCTTGTTCAGCATCGATACGAGCGCCTATAAGTTTGGCAACAGTAAAAAAGACTCCCTGATAGAATTTTTCTCGCTCAATAACAACGGTATGGGGCAAAAGCGCGAAAAAGTCGCGCATACCATGGCAAAAGCCTTGTATGTCATCTTCTTGAAGCGCTTTCTTGAGGCGATATTCCATGGAGGCAACTTTGGGGGCATTGATATGAGCAATAAGCTCAAAGATCTGCTCTGTCATAGATAAGCGCACTTCGAAATTGGGGTACGAAAGATTATAAAGTCTTGTAGCATCGTCATAACTTGCAATGGTTAAGTACCCTGCCTGTAGGAAAATCAGCACCATATTATCAAAATATGTTTCGAGTGAAAGTTTATCCATTTGTGCAATAGTTAATTGTTCTGTTTCAAGCGTCATAATCTGTTGCGTAACGGCGGGATTTTTCTGCACAAAGTGCATCATAAAACTTGGCGTGCCACTTGCAAACCAGTAATTGGTGAAATCTTTCTTGTCGAGGCAGTTCAATATAGAAAATGGATTATAAACTCTTGCACCAGACTTACTAAATTTAAAGCCATCATACCAGTATTGTAGCTTCTCAAGCAAGGCATCTTTTGTTATGTTAGCGTGAGATGCAAAGTTTTCAATATGCTGAGCAAAGACAAGCTCGAGTTCTTGTTGCGTATAGCCGCATAACGTTGCAGCCTGTCGATCGAGAGTTAGGTCATTAAGATTATTAAGTTCAGAGAAAACAGAAACTTTTGAGAATTTGCTGACACCAGTCATCAACAAAAATCTGAGATTTGCTTCTACATGGGCACCCTTGAGAATGCCATACAAACTTTTCATGAAGCTACGCATCTGAAGTGCTAGCTCGGGGTTGCCAATATGATCGATGATGGGTTTATCGTATTCATCGATAATAATAACGACAGGACCATGCTTGGCAGCTACTTGTAAGATAATATCTTTAAATTGCTCACCTGTAGAGCTTGCTGTTGATAGGTCAGTGCCATAACGTTGAGCGATTCTTGCAAATTCGAGTTTTAGTGACTCTTCGAGTGCTTGCATAGTTGTGTGTATGATGTCACTAAAATCGAGCCTGATAACGGGATATTCTTTCCAATCATAATCAGTATTGGCAATATCTAGTCCATGAAATAGTTCTTTCTTGCCCTGAAAAATAGCCTCTAATGTCGAGCAAGTAAGAGATTTACCAAATCGACGAGGTCGGGAGAGAAAGTAAACACCTTTTTTTTTGATGAGTCCATAGAGAATCGCTGTTTTATCAACATAGGCAAACCCTTGTTCAATAATATCTCGAATACTTTGGATGCCAATTGGTAGGCTCTTCACAGGTAAACCCCTCAATGGTTTAAGAGTATGGTTTTGTATACTGTATAGAGTACTAAAGTCTGCTACTTAACGGAAGCCTTCCTGATGACTATCTTGCTCAGCATTTGTTGCTGTGTTATAGATTTGTCCGTTCTTGTACAAGCCAATCAAGCGTGACACCGGTGTCTGGCGAATAGTCAAAGTTTATACCAACGAGAACTACTGGTTTGGTACCCTCGATACCAAATTTGGTATCGTACTCTTTTGTTTGTATTTGCTTGAGGGCTATTGCTGGAGTCTTATCTTTCTTAAACTCGATGACATAGGTGTTTTTATGCCCCTCGAGCACGGCATCGATAAAACCGCGACTGGTTGCTTGTTCAGCATCGATACGAGCGCCTATAAGTTTGGCAACAGTAAAAAAGACTCCCTGATAGAATTTTTCTCGCTCAATAACAACGGTATGGGGCAGAAGCGCGAAAAAGTCGCGCATACCATGGCAAAAGCCTTGTATGTCATCTTCTTGAAGCGCTTTCTTGAGGCGATATTCCATGGAGGCAACTTTGGGGGCATTGATATGAGCAATAAGCTCAAAGATCTGCTCTGTCATAGATAAGCGCACTTCGAAATTGGGGTACGAAAGATTATAAAGTCTTGTAGCATCGTCATAACTTGCAATGGTTAAGTACCCTGCTTGTAGGAAAATCAGCACCATATTATCAAAATATGTTTCGAGTGAAAGTTTATCCATTTGGGCAATAGTTATTTGTTCTGTTTCAAGTGTCATAATCTGTTGCGTAACGGCGGGATTTTTCTGCACAAAGTGCATCATAAAACTTGGCGTGCCACTTGCAAACCAGTAATTTGCAAACTTTCCTTTATGGAGACAATTCAGTATAGAGAAGGGGTTATACATTCGTTGTCCAGCATCACTAAATCGGTACCCATTATACCAAAATTTTAACATATCAAGGGTCTTTTGCCGTGATAGGTTAAGTTCCTGTGCCAACCTGGCAATATGCTCAGAAAAGACGTTCTCCAACTCGCTTTGCGTATAGCCGCATAACGTTGCAGCCTGTCGATCGAGAGTTAGGTCATTAAGATTATTAAGTTCAGAGAAAACAGAAACTTTTGAGAATTTGCTGACACCAGTCATCAACAAAAATCTGAGATTTGCTTCTACATGGGCACCCTTGAGAATGCCATACAAACTTTTCATGAAACTACGCATCTGAAATGCTAGCTCTGGGTTACCAATATGATCGATAATGGGTTTATCGTATTCATCGATAATAATAACGACAGGACCATGCTTGGCAGCTACTTGTAAGATAATATCTTTAAATTGCTCGCCTGCAGAGCTTGCTGTTGATAGGTCAGTACCATAACGTTGAGCGATTCTTGCAAATTCGAGTTTTAGTGACTCTTCCAGTGCTTGCATAGTTGTGTGTATGATGTCACTAAAATCGAGCCTAATAACGGGATATTCTTGCCAATCATAGTCAGTATTGGCAATATCTAAACCTTGAAATAGATCTTTCTTGCCCTGAAAAATAGCCTCTAGTGTCGAGCAAGTAAGAGATTTACCAAATCGACGGGGTCGAGAGAGAAAGTAAGCACTTGGACTCTGTATAAGTTCATAAAGTATTTTTGTTTTATCAACATACGTACAATTACTGTTGATGATCTTCTCAAAGGTGCTTACACCAACTGGTAAATTTTGCATCGTGTTAGGTCCTTGGTCTCTGCTCGATCGAGACAAAAAGCTCATAATGATACTTAAGTATCAGATGAAAATTTTTCTGTACTGTTCATCTCATTATCATAGTGGCAAATCAGTTTCTTCGTCAATATGGTTTCGCAGACGGATAGGGCCATGAAATATGCAATAGTATGCGTAAGAACTGTTGGTATACAACAACAGTAAGAGGAGCATGTAATATAAGGACTATCGTTCTTATAACTATAGCACATGATGCAATAATAACAAACTCTTGCATAGCATGGCTCCATTATAGCATGCTTTCGGTAAGCCGATTGATTTTACGAGGGAGTACGCTCAATGAGAAGCTTGTTACCGTTACTGCTCATCTTGTGTATGCCGGAGATTCTGTTAGCACGTGTTATACCGTACCTGAGTTTTCGCTCGCAAGGGACCAATTTAGCCCGCGAACTTGTAGGATGGCAGCAAACCATTAATCGCCACGATATGGACTCATTAAACTGGAGCTTTTCTATAACTCCAGAATACACTAGATCTTTTTGGGGTTCTTATATGGCTGAGTATTTATTTGACGACTCACTTGCTGAGGATTATAAGTACCACCATTGTCCAGGTTCTTGTGCAACACAGTCTACTATTCGTATCCAGGGTACCAAGGCAGATCATCGGTACCCGAATGCCTGGATGGCAGAAAATTTTTATTTGCCACCAGATTTTTCAAGTATCGTTTCGTTTGATCCGGTCATAAGTAATGCTTTGGTCGATATTAATTGGTTCTGCGGTCTCGATATGGTGTATCCAGGACTCTATGTGCGCGTGCATTCCCCATTGGTTTATACTCAGTGGGATCTTGGCATGCACGAGTGCGTACTGACCAGCGGCATCGATAACTACGATCCCGGCTATGCAAGTCCAAACTATCATGGTGATGCCAGCAATCCCACTGTTTATGGCGTTTCTCGATATGCTATGCTGCCAACTTTTACCGACTATGTTACCCATTGCGGCACTCTCATGGACCAGTCGATATATGCTATGCCATTGCGATACGCACGCATGAGCACGCAGGCGTTAACAAAAACACGGTTAGCAGAAATCACTGCTGTTTTTGGTATCAATCCATGGACAAATGATGATTACCATGCTGGTATTAATATTCGCGCAGCAGCGCCAACTGGTAACATTCCTGACGGCACCTGGCTTTTTGAACCAATTGTTGGTCAAGGCCATCATTGGGAATTTGGCATGGGTATTACATCGCACTGGTGTCTCGGCCGTGGCTGTTATGATGATTGTGCTGTTAATCTCTATGTTGATGCATATATAACGCATTTATTCCCTGTGTGCCAGCGAAGAACCTTCGATATCTGCGGCGATAAGCCTATGAGCCGTTATATGCTTGCCTGTGCCTATGTTAATAACGAAAACAGTCCTTTGCGAGTGACTGAACAGTATGCAACAATGCCCTACCAGTATACCGGTATCTGTTCGCCAGTAGCTAATCTTACTACTATTCCAGTTATGGTGTCTGCTGCTGCTCAAGGTGAGGTTGTTGCTACATTAACATATAATGAGGGCCCTTTTCAGTTTGATCTTGGCTATAATCTTTGGGGAAGAAGCTGCGAAGAGATAGAACCAGTGCGACGTCACCGAAAGCGTTCAAGCTTTTGGTCGCTCAAGGGGGATTCTTTTGTTTATGGCTTCCCGTCTGCACAAGACTCGCCGATGCCTGTTCAGTATGCGACAGGAATGCCGTTGTCAGCAACGCAGACAAAGGCGACCATATTCTATGGTACCAATAATTGGCCGGCAGGGCTCCCTGTTAATGGCGTATCTCTCGCATGGAACCAAAATCCAGGTGTTGATAATCTTGCAACTGCTGCTGATAAGGCTGAACAGCCATTGCTTACACATGCTATAGGCAGTCACCAAGACGATGGGGAGGCTCTTTGGCAAAGAGTTGGCACATCGAATCCACCTGTATTTATTGACGCGCATAGTCTTGCTATAGATCAGGGTACCTGTACTGGCATGACACAAAAAATATTTATGCATATTAACTATACATGGACCTCTTGTGGTCAGCACACAGCATATGTTGGTTTTGGAGCAGAGTGTGAATTTGCTGACCATAATGATGCTTGTGAAATCAACGGTTGCTCAACGCCATGTTGCCAGTCAAGCGCCTGCAAAGGAGCAAGTTGTTGTTCGCAGCAAACAGTACCTTGTGTACAGGATCAATGCTTTCCATGCGCATTATCGCAATGGGGGGTATGGTTGAAAGGAGGCATATCGATATGATTCGTTCTTTACACACCGATTTATGGCGTATTATAATGGGGGTAATTTGAAACGAGAGGCCATGACGATGAGAAAGGAGGCATATCGATCGGAAGTATGTATATTAATGGGAGGAGCGACTGAAACGTATTGGTGAAGTTCGTAGATGTAAGGAGTTTGTCTAATGAACACAAAATTATTGTGTCGTTCTTGTATCGTTATGGTAGCACTGGTCGCTACCGGTATAGTCTATGGCAACGTTCTGCCATATTTCAGCATTCGTTCGCAGGGATTTAATGCTGCGCGTGAACTTGTTGGTTGGCAAACGCTTATCAATAAGCCAAATATGGATAGTTGCTATGGAGCTTTCTATATTATGCCTGAGTACACACAAACGTTTAGGCCACAAAACATAGCACAGGCGCTTTTTGGCGATGCCATTGATTGCGGTTGCGGCGATAAGCAGGCACCGTCAATTCACATTCAGGGAACTAAAGTTGCCAATCGCGATCGAACTTCTCTTATGGCCGAAAACTTCTACCTGCCAACAGATTTTGATAGTACCGTAACACTCGATCCTCGTATCGAGAATTTCTTAGTTGATTTTGCATTATATCTTGGCCTCGATGACTGGGCTCGTGGTCTCTATTTCAGAATACATACACCAATTTGTCATACACGTTGGCACGTAAAAGTCTGTGAGCGTATTAATGATCAAGGTGCCAATAACTATGATCCAGGCTACTTCAATGGCAATGTAACTGTAACTGTTCCTGGTTCAGTTGAGCAGTATGGTATTCCCCGATCGCAGTTGCTTAATTCATTTGAAAACTACATCAGTGACTGTATGACCATCAATAACGTTGCAGGTATCCAGTGTGAAAGTCTTAACCACGCTATTATTAGTCACTGTGGTCAAACTGAGACACGTCCTGCAGAGTTAACGGCCGCCTTTGGCTGGAACATGGTCTCTTGCGATCATGTTGTCTTTGGACTGAATATTCGTGCCGCTGCACCAACCGGCAATCGTCCTAAGGGAATCTATCTTTTCGAGCCAATTGTTGGCCAAGGCCATCACTGGGAGCTTGGCGGTGGCTTGAACCTCCGTTGGGACATGTGGCAAAGTGATGATGAATGCGATGCATTTGGCTTCTATCTTGATGCTAACGTAACACACCTGTTCAAAGCCCATCAATGCAGAACGTTCGATTTGGTTGGTAAGCCTCTGAGCCGTTATATGCTTGCTATGAAGTTCTCTCATGACGTAGAAAATCTTGTTGGTGGCCCAGCAAATCAATTTGATGCACCTGATGAGCAATTCACTGGTCAGTATATGCCAGTTGCAAACTTGACGACAATCCCTGTTGATGTTAGTGCTGCAGTACAAGGTGACGCTGCACTCAAATTTGCTTTTTCCCATGGCAATTTCCAATGGGACCTTGGCTATGAGTTTTGGGGACGTTCTTGTGAGAAGATATGCCCACGAGGTAACTGTTGTACAAACGGGAATTTCAGCGAGAATACCTGGGCTCTCAAAGGTGATGCCTTTATGTTTGGCTTCCAAAGCAGCTCTAACGTTCAGGCCAACAATCCTGTACTTGTAAATCCTGGTGTTGCATTATCTGCAACGGAGAGCAATGCAACTATCTTTAGTGGCACTAACGGTTACCCAGCTGGTATTGGTGGGAATGCCTGGAACACAAATGGTGGCATTGATTATCCTGTGCCTGCATGGCAATCAAATGCTACTGGTGGTATAATAGCACCGTTATACACGAATGAAACTGGGCAAGCGCTGACGCTGGCAACAGACCGGGTTAATACGTCGTCTGATCCAGTCTTTATTCAAGCGGCTGATTTTGATTTCTCGAGCGCTTCTGCGAGCGGCATCTCGAATAAAATCTTTACGAATATCGGCTACAACTGGGAAGATTGCGAAGATTGGATACCATTCTTAGGGATTGGTGCCGAAGTTGAATTTGGTTATCGCAGCAACAGAAATCTCTCAGGATCTTCATGTTGCAATAATGGCTCAGCAAGCGTTGATGTGATCGATCAGACTACCAATACAGTACTTATTCGCTGCTGTAATGACAAGTCAACATGCTGTTCTGGGTACGCTATTTCCCAATGGGGTGTCTGGCTTAAGGGTGGAGTTGCTTTTAATTAAGTGCACGCTACTTTGTTTAGGGGCGGAGAGTTTCACTCAGGGGTTCTCCGCCTCTTTCTTGTC
Organism: uncultured bacterium; assembly: GCA_963715605.1. Lineage (GTDB taxonomy): Bacteria > Babelota > Babeliae > Babelales > Vermiphilaceae > JAKASV01. The sequence continues at coordinate 421,407 of OY970257.1, forward strand.
AATAAGATTCCCAAGAAGTGCTATTTCGCTGGTAGCCTGTGTAAGGGCATCACCGGTTAGTTTGCCAAGTTGTAGTTGTCGCCTTGTAAAAGCACGACGCAGTTCCTGAATACTCCACTCTGCAGCAGTTTCTATTGGTTTTTCTAGCATGCGTCTGGCTGGCTCACGGTGTTGCTCTGGCGCTGTTGGCTCCGTGACAATGAGTAACTGCTGAATTTTTTCGAGCATCTGAACGCCTCGCCCTGTTGGTGTTTGTTTACTCATGTCATCACGTTGTATAAGAAAATGAGCAAGATTTTCCGGCGTTATCGTATGGTCACACCATGCAGTTTGTACGTGTGGGTAAAGCCCAGTCCAAACTTTAAGCATTCCCTCTATTTGCTCTTCTTTTTGGCAGCATGTTAGTGCTGCAATTACTTTTCTTGGAATACCAGCATAAGCTGTTCGTTGACCTTCGCTCCATGAAGTCCATTTTACTGTTACAATAGCACGTAGTCTTTTTGCTTGAAACGGTTCCACAGCAGCGTCTATATCACGCAATAATTTTACAAAACGTTGGTCAACAGATGGCTTCTCTTCCCTTTGCACCGCTGGTGTTGCTTTTTGATCTGTGGCCTGCACCGGCATTTGTTGGACTGTCTGGTATATTTTTTTTAATTGGTCAATACCGCTAACAAGCCAGTGGAGACGTTCTTCTGGAGTTCCTTGCGTAAAGTTCATTGCACGGATACCCAATAACGTTCCGACAAGTGTCACTGCATAGTTAAGGGCATGCTCATTAACACTGCCGATACTTTCTCCGAGCATAATGCTTTGAATAAGTTGTTCGCCACTTATATGTTCTGGAACAGCCATAGGCTGCTCGATAGGTACACGCTGTTCGAATATTGCCCATAGGTTAAGCTGTTGTCGCTCATGTTGTTCATCTTCAGGCCTCATGGTGCGTCCCAATAAGGCTTGTTCGCGGCCGCTATGTGCGTACGCAAGATCAATAATCGCTTTGATTTTTGCGATAGTCTGAGCATTGCCTGGCATAGTACGCTGGCTCCATTGGTCTCGTAAACGAGCATAAAGGCCATGTATCATGCTTTCCGTTGCTCTGTAGCGATCGACATTAAGAATATATGATGGTAATATTGGATCACTACGACCAACCCTTTGAATGCCAGGAAAAGCATTCCAGACATCAGTGTCGATGATACCTCGTGCTTGATGGACCCATGGGGTGCAGGAATATGGTATAAAGTGATCTTTGAGGTTTGCTATTTCGGCCCGTGGTGCAACCGACCATGTTGGTACACCAAACCAACGTCCATCAGTAATATAAATATATTTATTACTATCACTTGCTGTTATAAGATTTTCTCGCCTACACGTGTGAAGAGAACTCAGACTTTGGGTATATTTTCCATAACCAGTTATCGACACTGCATCAAAATCGCTGTCTTGTCCCAGATTAATAATATCATGAGCGTTGACAACACTGTTCCACGTGGCCGCCATACCTCTTTGTGTACAAAATACTGATGCAGGATAACTGCTGTTGTTAACAACAAGAACGGCATTACGCATACCAGGTTTAGCAGGTGGTTCTGCCGCACCAAAGACCTGCATGTATACGTAGAGAAGAGTAAGCGCTAGGAAAGCTTGCTTACTATATTTATGTGTCATGGTATCCAACTCCTTAAATAATTGTGTGTATCTGGTATACTGCCCTCTCTATAGCGTACTGCAAATCGCCGGGGAAAGTGTAACAAACCACCATTGGGCAGGTTGCTAAAAAAGAAAAAAGATTTAAATTTTAATGGATAGATTTTACTATACATTAAAACGGGTAATCTAATGCACATAAAAGTTGAGCGAATTGATCATCTTGGAGTTATTGCCGGTGTTATGCATGATTTAGGGCTAGTTGGCATGATAGATCACGCAATTGGAACTGATAAGCAGGAGCTTATTAGTGTTGGGGAAGCCGTGGCAGGAATGGTTATAAACGGACTTGGTTTTGTTGATCAGTCACTTATGTTAACGCCTAATTTTTTTGAAGACAAGGCATTGACTCAGTTGTTTGGTAGACAGATAGATTCATCAAGTTTTAATCGCTATAAGCTTAGTCGTACACTTGATAAAATCTATGAATATGGGTGCGAGCAATTGTTCAGTGAACTAGCATTTAAGGCTTGCCTTGAAGAGAAAGTTTCGTTGAGGTATCAGCATTGTGATACAACAACATTCTCGTTGAGTGGTAAATATGATAAAGAGATGGATGGTAGCGAAGTTACGATTACTCACGGTTATTCAAAAGACCATAGGGCAGACCTGAAGCAGGTGGTACAGGAACTCATTGTGAGTCAAGATGGAGGTATTCCGCTGGCCACAAGGACATGGAGTGGCAACACCTCTGATAGCAAAGTGTTTAAAAAGCGTGTGCGTGAACTTGTAAAAATATTTCAACATGACGCGTCATTACGTTGTCTTATTGCTGACTCTAAGCTTTATTGCAAAGATAATGTCGAACAGCTCAAACAGCTTTATTTTATAACCCGTATTCCATCGACAATCAAGCTTGAAACAGAATCGATTGGCAAAGCTTTGCAAGAAAATATATGGCAGGTGATTAACAAAGAATACAAGTGTCGTGGATTTATGGTTGAACATTATGCAATGCAACAAAGATGGACTGTATACTACTCGACCCATGCTAATGAACGCGCAAAAAAATCTGTTGAACGAAATGCTATACAGCAAGAGTCAGCTATTAAAAGGCGCTTTTTCATGTTCAGGCACAGCGTTATGCCTGTGAGCACGATGCGCGTGCTGCTTTATCAAAGATTATCGATGCCATGAAATATCACACCGCTGACAATATAGAGGTTATTAAGCACGAGCACTATACACAACGTGGAAGGCCAGCGACAGATAAAAATTCTGATAGCATCAGTTATCAAATAAGTGCTCAGGTTAAATTGGATCAGACCAAAGTAAACACCACGAGATATTACTTAGATCTTGTTTTATTCTCGGTTCTAATCTACCCTTAGATATATTCTCTTCCGCTGATATACTTAGCGCTTATAAACAACAAGACAAAGTTGAGAAAGGATTTGCTTTTCTCAAAAGCCCTTCATTTTTCGCTTCTTCCCTATTCCTAAAAAATCTCTCAAGAATTCAAGGACTCCTCATGGTTATGGCCCTGGCTTTACTTGTCTATTCTATAGCACAACGCCGCATCAGAGCTCGTCTTAAACAACTTCATGAATCAATACCAAACCAAATAAAGCAACCAACCCAAAATCCAACGGCACGCTGGATTTTCCAGTCATTGCAGGGAATCAACTGCATCTATGTCACTATTGATGGCCAAAAACAGCTAATAATCGATAGATTAACAGAGCTTAGACAGAAAATAATAGCTCTCTTCGGTGGCAGAACTGCTCAGATATATCAAATTTCTTTATCCAATGGTTGCTCAATGTGAGATCTAATGCGGTATCGATAGATTCTGATTTTGCATCTCTATTTATCAGGGCAAACAAAAAATTCTTTAATTTTTACTTTTTTTTCTACATTAAATACTAAATTATCCTCCCCGAAACCACTTTCTTTGTAGGCAGGTTCAATTTCAGATATCATAATGTTAATACTTCTTGGTGAACTATCAATAATTCCTTCAACAGAAGTCCTCTCATAATAGCACCAACGATCCCAAATCGAGTAAATCAATGTAGTATGACCATCAATGATGACCTTGATTACTGGCGCGTAAGGACCTTTTTTCACTCTAATCCCAAGAAAATGTTTATTGTTTAGATTCATATTTAAAGATGCTTTTTTACCAAAAACATAATATCCATCTTCATCTACATAAAAAGAACCCTGTATCATTTCACTGTTTATTTTTATTTTTTCTACTTCATATAAATTGTTTTTAGGTGGGAGATTAACAGAGTTTATTTTGTTTTTAATCGGGATTTTACAGAAGTAATCACAAAAAATTTTTCCCAGAAATTGGCTTCCGTATGATGTCGTATGGACAACATCACGCAAAATATCATTCAAATGTATTTCTACATATTGTTGCAATGCATCTTTCTCATGGTAAGAAGATATTTGATAATGATGACAAATTCTATCAACAAAGTCAATAAAATTTGCTCTGGTCTCATCCATATCCCCTCTGATGTGATAAAACAAAATTATGTATGAGTTTATCTCAGAGAGTTTTCGGATTAAATTTTCTATGCTCTTTTTTGTTGATTTCGAAATTTCTTTATAACCTGTATCAAACCAATCTAGGATGCAAATATTAGGTCTCTGGCCTATGACATCATCAATGTGACAACTCGCTGTTGGGTATAAATGCTCACCCCCGTAACCCATTTTAATATGTTTATGCTTTCTTCCAGTAACCTTATTAAGTTCCTCTACGAAATGATCCCATATGCTATCCTTTTGTTGCGTTACGCTTGCACCAAATGAACAAATATTCATATCTTGCAACCTGAAATCAGGTATAGGACGTCGAATTCTTAAAGGAAGCAACATCTTTAATTGGGAACTAGAAAGAATTAAATGTGAGCCCAAATAAAAAAACAAGAAAAAGTTTATTCGCATATGCTTAACCCTTTTTATAAAATAGAAATGAGCCTTGAAACACGGCCAGAGAAGATGGTCTTGATGTAGCCCTATAGTGCCCCCTTTGTCAAGACACGAAAAGAGATTTATTCCCATGACCAGAAAACCCCAAGGCTTTATAAGCCTGGGGATGAATGGTCATCAAATGAGTGAGCGTAGCAAACCGAGGGTTTGCGAAGCGAGACACGTTTTGTAATACTAATGAGTATGAAGTATTGGACAGGAGCTCATACAAAACATAGGCATATGTATCATATAGTTTGGATTCCTAAATACAGGAAAAGAGTATTGAAGGGTAAAATAGCTGCAAGGGTCAAAGAATTACTGCGCCAGTGTGCGGAGGTTAATCGTTGGGAGTTACATGAACTTAATGTGCAACCTGACCATATTCATATGCTCATTCAATTGACACCTAGTATAAGTGTTAGCAAAGCAGTTCAATATTTCAAAGGAGGTAGTAGCAAAGTAATTCGAGAAGAATTTCCTGAATTAGAAGAACATTTGTGGGGAGATAGTTTTTGGGCTGATGGATATTTTTCAGAAACGATTGGCCAAGTAAATTGGACCGTGATTCGCGAGTATATTCAAAATCAATAAATCCTATGCGGCGAAGCCCCGGCTTTTAAGCCGGGCGAAGCTTTATTCTATGAAAAAGTTTTAACCTCATGAAAAATCTCCAGTGCATCACGAAGCTACCATTACGGACTGAGCCTTTATATTTTTTGATAAATATGTGGTGCCTCTTGTCACGAACCAAGCAACTTGCCCAAAATCGTATTTACACCACTTTAATTCTCTCAGATGACACCTATAAGTTGCAAGTATTTTGCTAAAATTACACAAAAAACCAATAGAGCACCCATTGGGCAGGTTGCTAAAAAAGAAAAAAGATTTAAATTTTAATGGATAGATTTTACTATACATTAAAACGGGTAATCTAATGCACATAAAAGTTGAGCGAATTGATCATCTTGGAGTTATTGCCGGTGTTATGCATGATTTAGGGCTAGTTGGCATGATAGATCACGCAATTGGAACTGATAAGCAGGAGCTTATTAGTGTTGGGGAAGCCGTGGCAGGAATGGTTATAAACGGACTTGGTTTTGTTGATCAGTCACTTATGTTAACGCCTAATTTTTTTGAAGACAAGGCATTGACTCAGTTGTTTGGTAGACAGATAGATTCATCAAGTTTTAATCGCTATAAGCTTAGTCGTACACTTGATAAAATCTATGAATATGGGTGCGAGCAATTGTTCAGTGAACTAGCATTTAAGGCTTGCCTTGAAGAGAAAGTTTCGTTGAGGTATCAGCATTGTGATACAACAACATTCTCGTTGAGTGGTAAATATGATAAAGAGATGGATGGTAGCGAAGTTACGATTACTCACGGTTATTCAAAAGACCATAGGGCAGACCTGAAGCAGGTGGTACAGGAACTCATTGTGAGTCAAGATGGAGGTATTCCGCTGGCCACAAGGACATGGAGTGGCAACACCTCTGATAGCAAAGTGTTTAAAAAGCGTGTGCGTGAACTTGTAAAAATATTTCAACATGACGCGTCATTACGTTGTCTTATTGCTGACTCTAAGCTTTATTACAAAGATAATGTCGAACAGCTCAAACAGCTTTATTTTATAACCCGTATTCCATCGACAATCAAGCTTGAAACAGAATCGATTGGCAAAGCTTTGCAAGAAAATATATGGCAGGTGATTAACAAAGAATACAAGTGTCGTGGATTTATGGTTGAACATTATGCAATGCAACAAAGATGGACTGTATACTACTCGACCCATGCTAATGAACGCGCAAAAAAATCTGTTGAACGAAATGCTATACAGCAAGAGTCAGCTATTAAAAGGCGCTTTTTCATGTTCAGGCACAGCGTTATGCCTGTGAGCACGATGCGCGTGCTGCTTTATCAAAGATTATCGATGCCATGAAATATCACACCGCTGACAATATAGAGGTTATTAAGCACGAGCACTATACACAACGTGGAAGGCCAGCGACAGATAAAAATTCTGATAGCATCAGTTATCAAATAAGTGCTCAGGTTAAATTGGATCAGACCAAAGTAAACACCACGAGATATTACTTAGATCTTGTTTTATTCTCGGTTCTAATCTACCCTTAGATATATTCTCTTCCGCTGATATACTTAGCGCTTATAAACAACAAGACAAAGTTGAGAAAGGATTTACTTTTCTCAAAAGCCCTTCATTTTTCGCTTCTTCCCTATTCCTAAAAAATCTCTCAAGAATTCAAGGACTTCTCATGGTTATGACCCTGGCTTTACTTGTCTATTCTATAGCACAACGCCTCATCAGAGCTCGTCTTAAACAACTTCATGAATCAATACCAAACCAAATAAAGCAACCAACCCAAAATCCAACGGCACGCTGGATTTTCCAGTCATTGCAGGGAATCAACTGCATCTATGTCACTATTGATGGCCAAAAACAGCTAATAATCGATAGATTAACAGAGCTTAGACAGAAAATAATAGCTCTCTTCGGTGGCAGAACTGCTCAGATATATCAAATTTCTTTACCCAATGGTTGTTCAATGTGAGTAACAAACAAATTTGCGCCCATGAGTCATAATGTCCTCACCAGACAGGCTAGGATCGCAGGAACACAAGCCCCTTGTGTTCACTAGAGCGAGGCACCGCAACAATATTTTCTTAAACCCTTAGGTGTATCGGCCGTAAAATTTCACAAAAATTTGACAAGCTTAGGTGTTATATACTAGCCTATCCAAGTGGATTGATCATCCTATTAACAGGATACAAAACTATATAAAAGTTATGCGTGACTTTTCAGCGTACATGCCCATGAGTAGTCATGTTACTCACAAAATCAGCTGAAAAGTTATACGAAGCATTTTCAGAGTAACAAAAAGGGGTATGGGCTTTATGAAGAGAGTTTATGTATTGGTCTCTTTTGTGTGCATGTACGTAGTTTCGCCCGCGATAGCGTATGCAAAACTTTGTTCTCACGCATCCTATGCCAGTACACACCTCATTACGATACAGAAAAATCTGGACACTCTCGCGCAGATATTAGTTAGTACAATACAAGAAACGCTGCTACTGTCTGATACTATGCTTCAACAGATAAGTACGACAAAGTATACTCACCAATCGCAAGTAACCATGATAGATACTATGAACGAGAAGCTACAGGGATCTCTCATATTTGTCGACCAACTGGCAGAGCAAGTTCGCACGAATAACAAGCGTTTACACGAACTATCAATATTGATGGACACATATCTTGGAAAGGAGAAGCAAGTTATGGAAAAGTGGGAGGCTACCACAAAATTCTTATGTATGTAAGTTGACTTTGTGGTTTTGAGTCTCTCAGCGCTTAGTGATACAGTTGTTTGCTATCTTATTTTTTAAGGAGTTTATAATGCAGTTAACGCGTTCCGGATTCTTACTTGTATCTGGATTTTTTTTGGGCAGTTTGTGTTTCCGCATCCTTGCTGATGATACTGGTGTAACAGGAGACGGTGTTCCAACGCCACCAGAGCCATCTCCAACAACTATTAACTACACTGTGATATCAAGCTTTTTTCAGAAACTTGAATCAGTCAAAGATGATTTTACCAATGATGTAGCGCTTTACAATAGTACTGCCAATGCATTACTTGCTGGATTAAACACGCTTATGGCGGTTCAACAACAGCGCAAAGATCTCTATACCTGTCTTACCACTAGTTTTAATAACTTATTGGCATCAGTTAATGCGTGCCAAAGCAACAAGCAAGCGATTATTAATCAGTTCCAAACTGATCAAGCTAATCTTCTCTCACAGATAAACAGCCTAACAAACCAAACTAACACAGAAATTGCAGATCTTAATACTTTGATAGCAAGTCTTAACGATCAAATTAATGCCTTGAATACCAACATAGGAACCCTTGTACAAATGGATGCAAACAGTGCACAAAAGGCGTTGGCTGATTTGACGGAAGCGCAAGCGTTGTATACCACGTCGGTTGTATCGCGACAAGCATTCTTAAGCCAGCTCAACACGCTTCTTGACAAAGTTGTTGCATATGATTACCTCGCTAATAAATATTCTGGCACTGTTGCTTCACTTATCTGTCAACAATAACCTGGTAACTTATCTTGAGAGGATTTTTATATGAAGAAATTAGTTGCATTGCTTGTCACGTCTCTATGCGTTGTCCCAGCAATTGTTGCTGACAGCACGATCGAGGTTCCAGACTGGCAGTTATATGCAAGTCAGCTTACATCGGCCCTCGTTGGACTTACTGATGCGCTCCAAAGTGGCACCGAGACACTCTCCAGTGAATGTTCACAAGTTCTCAGTTTAAATGGTACGTTTGATCGCGATGAATCAGTCGTTGCATCTGTTATTTCATGCGTTGATCAGCGCTTTAGCTCGCTCCAGAGTACATTAGACCAGTGTGTCAGTGATACTAATACAATCTCTGCTTCAGACCAAGTTGCCTTACAGCTCTTACAAGGACAGTTACTGGACCTTCAGACAACAACAACGGCTGAAATTAACAGTTTAACTGCTCAGCGCGATGCTGCAAATGCTAATCTGGCAAATCTCCAGAGCATCTATGCCACCGTCACAGCTGGCAACGAAAATCTTGCCGCTACATTTATCCAATATGCGACCGACACGTCAAATGCATATGACGCTATGGTAGCGCAGAAAACCGTGCTTCTTAATAATGTCAATGCTTTGTTGGCGCGTATAGCCCAACACAGCGCAGTAGAACAGCCATTATTGAGCACAACAAAACTAGATCTCTGTAACTAATATAATAGCTCTCTGCATGCAGTTTTCCTGCATGCAGAGACAAATAAGTACCCCATAGATGAACCATACCATGTATGCTAAAATTTTCTCTCTGTTGCTTTGTAGTCAATCTTTTTTCGTATTTTGTGTAACGAATGTGCATGCCGACAGTGATACAGTTATTTACGATAATGCCATGGTGTCGATCAGCAATACCAAAGATCTTTTGATTGATCTTGAACAAAAGACTCTTGCTATGCGTGCATCATTATCAAGGCTTGACTCAACCTTAGTGCTGGCTGTACAACAAGAAACTTACTGTGAGCCTTGGGTTAAAATCGCGGAAGACACAAGCCCCTGTATTACTCTTATGGCCTTAAACGGCCAATTTTTTGCAAAGCCAGCAGCAGATAGTACATTTTGTTATGAAATTTATCGTGGATTTCACACGATGTGGTTTGATAATGCTGGATTCTTATGGGGTTATGATGAGTACGGGGTTCTTTTCAAGAAGACGGATCGTATCGATATCCAAAGCTTACAGCCGACGGCATCTCTGTGAAACATCATAACATCAGTGCAATTCTTCTTTATCTTATCGCTCTGCTCTATTGTGTAGTTTCAACTGCGAGCCAATTTCCAAACTACTCATCAGGCCTAGTCTCTCATGCCGCAGACGTTCTAGAGCAACGCACACCAGATAAAACTTTCTTTTTTATCACTCCCCATGCATACAGTTATACTACACCACAAGTATTTATTGGACCCTGTGACCGCTATTGTGTAACACAATGTACGACAAGTTTTCGTAGCAGCTACTGCGCATACGATACAAGAGGGTGCCATTGCCAACTTGGTAATGCGCTTCTTGGCAACACAGTACATGTTCGTGATATATTCTTGCCAAGCAAATTAGCCGCTTGCGGATTTTTATCGCTACCAGGGGATTGTGCGGTTGGTGGCTGTGCAGAACAGCAATATCTTGCTCATCTTGCCGCAACGAAGTTGCTATTTAATGCTCATACACAATCAACACGCGTATCAATTGATCTTGCTACTATCATAAATTTGCCGTGCCATAGCAGGACGCAACTCACCTTTGGTGCTCATATTCCCTATGTTCGTAAGCGTAACTTTTTAGATATTGCTATAGCCGGTGGCAACCTTGGTGTCGGGTCCATGCTCGGCGAAAATAATATTACACAGTACTTACGGCAATATAATATTGATCTCATTGATTTTATACGTCGTGCAGTGCTGGCACCTAAAGGCATTACCTATGCTCCGTTTATAGAGTCATCTGGTGTACCATCATGGGATATCTTTGCCGAAGTCTCATATGCACCGACAGCACGCTATCTATCGTGGGTTTATGGTGGCATTAATCTTGTATTTCCTGGCACGTCTTTGCAGCAACCTGGTTTCCTATGGGGCCTTATACCTGAAACTCATGATTGTGCAGGATGCACATGTTTTGGCGGTATGGTAACCAGTTCAGGACACCATTGTGTAAATCCCTATGTTTATGCTTCATGTACGTTGTATAGTTCTTTGACAAAACACCTGAGAGTGCCGCAGCTAAAACGTCAAACGAGCGATCTTCTTATGCCATCAGACTACCAGCTTTACACAGTTGCACCTTTTGCCTACCAAGATACGTGCTATAGCCAGTTTGCTGATGAAGCACCGTGGGTAAGGCTTAGCCATAGTATTCGTGCCATCGGTACGGTTGGCAACTTTTTTGAGAACATTTGTGACTCTTCTGTGTCGATTTCTGTTGCCTACAGGTTTCTCATGAAATCTGTACCGAAACTTACCGTAGTTGAACACAGTCATCAACAATTTAATACTGCAATCGTTGAGCAACGCTTTGCTACCCATCAACATGCTATCTTTGCTAATCTATTGGCGCCAGTTGCCGATCGACTCAATGTTTTCATTGGCGCAGAGATTATCTGCGGTGGCAAGAATATCTTATCTTATGAAAAGTTATATGCAGCTATATGTGGCATCTTTTAGTTCTTTTTGGTAAGCCAAGTTAAGCTGGAATAGCTAGCTTAAGCCTGATTATTTTTTTAATCTCGATCCAGAAAGTTCCAGCAATGCTCGTTAATAGTATCGCTACCCAAACATTGAACGTCAACCAAGTTGTATTAAAATATGTGTACAACCATGGGACTGTAGTGATCACAAGAGAAAATATGGTTATCACTACGAGCCAGCACAACGCGAAATAATTGGCAAAAATCCCTTGACAAAGCAGAGGCTTTTGTCGCTGTTTTAGATTGAGAGCCAAGAAAATATGCCCCATAAGCCACGTAACCAGTGCTGCCGTTTGTGCCATAACTATGCCATGTGTTGCATACAGATAGAGAAAGATACATGTTATTCCAAGTGCTAGGCCCAGACTGTTTCTTATTATAGTTAACAAGAACGAGCGGTTGATAAAATTTTCTGCCCTCTTAGCACGTTGTTGCATAAGATCTGGCTCTGCTTCTTCGGTAACAAATATTGTCGATGAAGCCAGATCCATCAATAATTCAATGATAATAATCTGCATAGGTGATAAGGGAAATGGAACACCCAGTATAAGTGGTATAATAAAGATAAAAAGAAGAACTAGTTTTGCTGATAAGTAGTATGTGAGGCCTTTCATAAAATTATCAAGTGCTTTTCTTCCCAAAGCAATCGCCTCTGGAATATGAACATAACTGTCATCAGCTACAATACAGTCAGCTACTTCCCGTGCCAGGTCTGTTCCAAGTCGGCCCATGGCTATACCAACATCTGCTTTTTTCAAAGCCAGGGCATCGTTAATACCGTCGCCGATGACTGCTACAACTTCACCACGTGCTTGCAGCTGAGAAACAATACGGACTTTTTGAGATGGGTCTATGCGAGCAAAAACATGAGAAGTTGCAAGAGATTGCGCCAATTCTTGATCACTCATACGTTCAATATGGTCACCGCTGACTACGGAACCAGCTATGCCAACTGTTTTTGCAATATGCTGTGCTGTTGCCGCATGGTCACCGGTGACCATATACGTAGTAATACCCGCTATTGCAAGCTTTCGAACAGCTTCTTGTACCCCTTGACGCACAGGATCATGAAGGACTGCCAAAGCAACACATTGAATATTGCTGAGTAACTCACGCGTATTCGCGTGCTCATACAAAGCGTAGGCAACTATTCTTTTGCCTGCTATAGCTTCTTTGCTGACCTGGCTATTAAGCTGTTGTTGTGTATGTATGGGTAGTGTTGACGCATCAAGAAGAAGTTCTGGGGGACCTGTAACAACATGAACCACCGTGCCATTTTTTTCATATGCTAGGTCACGCCATGGTTGTGTATCTGAAAATCCTTTATAAGCAACTGGTGCTAGGTTGGGTATCTGATGTATGTGTAACGCATCACGCACAGCTGTATCAGTTGGATCATTGCTGTATGCCGGTATAGCGAGGGCTATGATATCGCGAATACCTACAGGCAAAGAAATGACGCGGCTCCCATCAGCTAGTATGAAGGTAGCCACTTTCATAGTGCCTTCTGTCATAGTTCCAGTTTTGTCACTGACAATAGCAGTGGTTTGGCCAAGGATTTCTACGCCGCGTAAACGCTTAACTATAATCTGTTTTCTGGCTAATTCAAAAGCTGCTAATGCTAGTGCCATCGTAATAATGATAGGTGGCTGGCCTGGGATCATCAAAAATGTTAGGGAAAGCCAAGTCAGCACCATGTCTTGTAAGCTTAGCCCCCTGATAAACCCTATAGCGGGAATAAGGGCACTAAGGATAAGTGCAAAAATAGCCAGCACTGCGGCTAATTTTGTCATGAATATTTGTAAGAAAGTTTTCTCCTGTTGAGCTTGTTGAATTTTTTGTGCAATGCTACCAAACTCGCTTGTTGTACCTACTGCCATAACAACTGCTATACTTTCACCACTAACTACTAAAGTTCCTGCAAATATGCTATTTATACGATCAGCAAGTGGTGCATCTTTGTCCAGCACAACATCCGATTTTTTATGCACTGGAAAAGATTCACCAGTAAGAGATGCTTCATTGACAATAAGTCCCACAGCACGAAGAAGCCGTGCGTCTGCTGGAACAAGTGTGCCTTCAGTTATAATTAAAATATCTCCTATGACAATATCCTCGGTTGGTACTGAAAGCCTTTTCCCATCGCGTAAGACAGTTGCAGTTGGGGTAGCCAATTTTTTAAGTTTCATCATGGCTCGATCAGTGCGGTATGTATTGAGACATTCAACCAAAATATATGCTACAACAACAAATATCATGGTAACCGCTTTACTCAATTGACCAAACATTAGGGAAAGTATTGCGATAGCAATAAGAACAAGCATCATGGGTTCCTGCACGCCTTCGAGTACGAGAGTTACAATGTTTGTTGGTTTGTGCGTGTATAACTTATTAGAACCAACATGAACACGTGATGCTTGTACTTGGTTTTTAGTGAGTCCCTCTTGTAGATTAATCTTGAGAGTCTCTATAAGTTGGTCGCTTGGTATACTCCACCAATAAGAAAGTGGCTGATTATCTTTGTCAAGCATGGTGCCTCTCCTGTTTATAGACTCTTGCCAGGTCAAGATCACATAGTTAATACCTATGATTTTATAACAGTATAATAGTATAAGTATGCTATAGTTAAGAATATGCTGAAGAACCATAAACCGTATGAGACTAGCTATGTCGAAGGGTATAAATATGGTAAAATCACACTTCCCCGTTTTTGTTATACAAAAGCACGCAGCAACGCATCTGCATTACGACTTTCGTCTTGAAGTTAATGGTGTTTTAAAGTCGTGGGCGATTCCCAAAGAACCATCCGTTATAATTGGTGAAAAACGATTAGCAATTCTTACTGAAGACCATGCTCTCTCGTATGCAACTTTTGAAGGGATTATCCCAGAAGGCCACTATGGTGCTGGGGCAGTAACTATATGGGACAGTGGTTCGTACGTCAATCTTAATCGTCATGCAGGCAAGCAGCTATCGATGACTGAGGCATGTAAGCGTGGCAAGATAGAAATAGCATTGCATGGTGCTATACTGCGCGGTCCGTACGTACTGGTCAAGTTTGGTGACGATCCAAAACACTGGCTATTATTTAAAAAGCATGCCAACTAAGTACTTGTATACCAGCATAAAGCCGGGGCATAGTCTTGCTAAGCCCCGGCTTTATGCTTTATAAGTTTAATGCGAAATTATTGATAGCTTTACTCTTCGACGTTGACATCAATAGGTTCTTGTGTGTCTTGTGTCGTATCGCTTTGGCCTTCTGGCTTTTTCGCTGCTTCTTCTTGCTTGTACAAGATTTCTGCAACTTTATAGGAAGCCTGCATAAGTTCTTGGGTCGCCTTTTCGAGTTCTACGTCATTATCGGCATGCTCTTTAAGAGCTGCTTTTGCTTTTTCTAGAGCAGCTTGGACTGTTTGAATGTCAGTTTCAGAGAGCTTCTCTTTTTGTTCTGCGATAGTTTTTTCGATATCGAGTATCAACGAGTCAAGGCGATTTCTTTTTTCAATAATCTGTCGTTGTTTTTTATCTTCTGTTTCGTGTTCTTTTGCCTCTTGGACCATACGTTTAATCTCTTCTTCAGAGAGGCCGCCGCTGTTGGTAATGGTTATTTTTTGTTCTTTATTGGTTGCTTTATCTTTAGCGGAAACGTTCATGATGCCGTTGGCATCAATATTGAAACTTACTTCAATTTGAGGGACGCCGCGTGGTGCTGCCGGAATGCCTTCGAGCTTGAAGCCGCCGAGATATTTGTTATCTTTTGCAAACTCTCGTTCACCCTGGTAAACAGCTATCTCAACCGCCGTTTGATTATTCTCTGCCGTTGAAAAAACCTGCGTTTTTTTGGTTGGGATTGTCGTATTGCGCTCTATAAGCTTTGTAAGGACGCCACCTAAGGTCTCTATGCCAACCGAGAGAGGCGTAACGTCGAGCAGTAAAACGTCAGTAACATCGCCAGATAGCACACCGCCCTGTATAGCAGCACCTGCTGCAACAACTTCGTCGGGATTGACTGATTTATTTGGTTCTTTACCAAAGAAATCTTTAACAAGTGCCTGTACTTTAGGTATTCTGGTAGATCCACCAACAAGAATCACCTCGGTGATATCGCTCGTGCTGACTTTTGCGTCAGAGACCGCTTTTTTGCAGGGTACCAGCAAACGCTCAAAAATTGTTGCACAGAGTGATTCAAACTTTGCACGGGTTAATTTCATCGTAAGATGTTTAGGTCCAGATGCATCAGCAGTTATATATGGTAAATTAATGTCAGTTTCCTGCATGCTCGATAGTTCTTGTTTTGCTTTTTCGGCTGCTTCTTTGAGTCTTTGCAATGCCATTTTATCAGCGCGAAGGTCTATACCATGCTCACGTTTAAACTCATCGACAATATAGGAAACAAGCAACATATCAATATCATCGCCACCAAGGTGCGTATCGCCATTTGTCGACTTTACTTCGATGACACCATCGCTTACATCTAAGATAGAGATATCAAAAGTTCCGCCACCAAAGTCAAATACTGCGATGGTACCGCTCTTCTTCTTATCAAAGCCATAGGCAAGTGCTGCCGCTGTGGGTTCATTGATAATTCGTTTTACATCAAGGCCAGCAATTTTGCCCGCATCTTTTGTTGCCTGTCGTTGCGCATCGTTAAAATATGCAGGTACGGTAATAACAGCATCTGTTACACGTTCACCAAGGTAGTCTTCTGCCGTTTGCTTAAGCTGTGCAAGAATGGCCGCAGAAATCTCTTGTGGCGAGTATTCTTTACCCTGCGCCTCGATACCAACATCGCCATTTGAAAGTTCAACAACTTTGTAGGGGATATTTGCAAGTTCGTGTTTAACTTCACTGTACTTGTGACCAATAAATCGCTTCACTGAAAAAATTGTATTCTCAGGATTTGTTACTGCCTGGCGCTTTGCCAAAATACCAACCAGTCGTTTGCCATCTTTAGTAAATGCAATAATAGACGGTGTTATATTGGAACCTTCTTTGTTGGGAATGATTTTCGTTGCACTTCCCTCCATAACGGCAACAACAGAATTTGTTGTACCTAGGTCTATACCTATAATTTTTTTCATATAATCCTCACGTATTTTTATACTGTTCTTGAGTGCCTGTTTGTACTAGAATTGTTACTACATTAAGTTTATATTATATTTATCAAAATATATATTTTATGTCAATACATGACTCAAGAAATTTTAGTCGGTTATACTCAACTTTTGTTGTTTAACATAAAGCTTGTGCAATAACTGGTAGCCCAACACAAGCATAGTCCTATATTAAGTATAGTGCTCCAAGACTATATTTTCATGAAGAGCTGTACAAACTTCGTTGATGACATATTCCCAACATAATGGCTCACGCTGTTTAAAGATAGACATTGTTGGGTACCATGGTGAATCACGACGACCATAGATCCAGCGCCAATCAGCATGAAATGGTAGCAGCATCCAAACAGGTTTGCCCATGCCACCAGCAAGATGCGCTAAACAGGTATCCACAGAAATAACAAGATCCATGTTTGCTATTAACGCTGCTGTATCCATAAAGGCTCCGTGAGAGTTGTCAAAATCCTCCGTAAAGACCTGTATGCCCATAGCTCGAAGTTTCTCAGTCGCAGGGTCCTGCTCGGCACAGGCATGTAGACTATAGAACGTCACATACTGGTTATTAACAAGCGGCTGCAGCAAAGCAGGATCAATTGAACGGTGGGAGATAAGAGGACGATCTTTATCATTAAGTAGATCCGCATGCCAACACAACCCAACTTTATAGTTTGTATCTGACAATAGCCGTTGTTGCCACTGCTTGACCAGCGCTTCATCAGCGTATAAATACGGTACATGCCGTCCCATAGATGACTCTTGCATGCGCAATATGACTGGCAAAGACATGACAGAAACTTTTGCATGGCACGAACTTTCTTGCTGCTCACGAGTATCTACAAGTATATCAATATAGGGACATAAACGGAGTAATGGCAGTAACGCTGGTTGTGGTGCAACAACGATAGTTGCGCCCATTGCTCGTAGGTCTATTGCACAACGGATCCATTGAAACATGTCGCCGAGGCCACCTTCTGGACATATTAATATTTTTTTGCCGCGAAGTTTTTTTTGGTTGATCCATGTTGTTATACAAGGAGAATACCGCTCTGTGCGCCGCAGAAATATATCATGTTGTGGCCAGCCACGGACAAAATCGCCTTTAGCCAAATATAAGTGCCCTAGGGCAAACTGGTTATCATCTGATGCAGGGTTTTCATGTAAAAATTTTTCGAGCATAGTTATTGCTTCCTGGTGTCGCCCCGCCACACCGTAGCCATAAGCAAGATCATAGAGCATAGCATGTGAGTTTTTTGAACTTGCGTAGAGGACTTCTAATAAACTAACACTCTCATCAATAAGGCCGACTGATAGGCCAAGATTGGCACACGCAAGGGCATATTTATGGGCAAGTTGTGGACCCTGCTGTATAAGTGGCACGAGATGCTTTTTCGCACGAGCATAGTCACCAATTTTTATACAAGCTTTTGCGAAACTTATACGTGCTAACTCATAGGTACTATCAAGTTCAAGGGCATGTTCAAAATAGGGGATAGCTTCAGCGTAACGCCTCTGCTGTAGCCACAGAGCACCTATAGTGTAATGCAGAACTGCATTACCAGGATAATCTCTTGTAAGATTATGGGAGGCTGTGCGCGCCTCGTAATATGCTCCGCTGGCTATACACGCACGTACATCTTGTAGATCAGTTTTTTGGTTATTGCCACAGTTGGTATACGTAACTATACCGAACAGGAGCATAATTTTATGATGGTTCATGGGTGATTCGCAAGGTGCCAACAAATTCCTGAAGGGCTTTATACATATCTTGTATAACATCTTCCCAGTGACCCATATAATGCTGCCTAAATAATCGCATTGTTGGATACCATGGGGTATCATGCCTATGGAGAAGCCAACGCCAATCGGCTGGCTTTGGCAATAACACCCAGACCGGTACACCGAGGCCACCGGCGAGATGCGCAATCGACGTATCAACGGTAATGACAAGATCAAGATTTCGCATGACAGCTGCTGTATCCATAAAGGCACCATGCGAGACATCAAAATCATCGCCAAGTGACTTGATAATAAATCCTTCGGGTAGTTGTTCATCCATGTTCGTTGCATGATCTTTTTGAAGACTATAGAACGATATATTGGGTATCCTGCTGAGTGGTTCAAAGAGAGCTGGACGAACTGATTTTTGTGCAACGGCAGTTCGCAAGAAGTGTGTCGAGTAGTTTGGGTTACCTTGCCAACATAGGCCGATCTTAATGTGAGTATCAGCTGCTAATGTATTGGCCCATTCGGTAGTAAGCTCTGGATCAGCAAAAAGATAGGGAAAATAGTTTGGAATAGATGCTTCTTCGGTGTTGAGAATACGTGGCAGAGTTAGCAAGGGCGCATGGGCAGCCATGATACTTGGTTGGAATCCTATTTGTACTACCCGATCAATATATGGACATCGCTGAAGAAGTTTGATCAGTGGTTTTTGTACTGCTGCAATGACATGCGCACCTCTTTCTTTTGCAATAATCGCATAGCGGATAAACTGCAGCGTATCCCCAAGCCCTTGTTCAGCATGCAGATAGAGAATATTACCATTGAGGGGAGATCCGTCCCAGAGGGGAGCATCAAATTTTCGTTCGGGTATACTCGCCTGTTGCCATCGCCATTCATATTCTTTCCAGCCATCCGCATAGTTACCCTGTATAAGATATATACATGCTAGGGCAAAGTGCGCCTGAGGGTACTCAGGATTTTTTGCTATCACAGCACGACATCGTCGTGCAGCTTCATCGTAGCGCTCCATTTTTTTTATTGAGTAAGCTTTATTATACTCAACGCTATTATTGTTAATGCCAAGATCAACGATTGCGTCATACATTTCATAAGCAACTTCTGGCTGATTGGTCATATTGAGGAGATTGCCAAATTCAAGCATAATCTGTGGATTCTTTGGATCAAGGAGAAGAGATTTTCTGTAGGCCATTGAAGCTTCGTCAAAAAGCGATGCTTGGTTATACAATGCAGCGATTTTGTTGCACACCTGCGTATCAGATGGTGAATAATCAAGCATAATAGTGCATATATCTATTGCATCACGGTATCGTGCCGCTTCTTCGAGTGCCTTAATAAGTTCAAGTCGAGCATTTCTAAGATCATCCTGATTGCAACGTGTGGCTCTTGCGAGTGCTATTGCTTCATCGAACTTTTTTTCTGCTATATTTTTTGTAATACTCTGACTGCAGGCCTTTGTTGTTTGTATGCTCATGCTGAGCTGCACCATACTTACGGCCATAACCATACGCCGTAGCATAATGGTTGATAATGCTAATTTCATATGTTTAGTCCCTTTAGCTCTTCACTGAGGTGTTTCTTATACTCTAGAAGCCATCCTGCTTTGGAGGCCTTCTCATACCAACTATCTGACCCCTGTTGAACATTGGTTGTACGTAACTCCTGCTCTAGTAGGCCCAGTAGCTGATCCGTGGTGATCAGCGCCTGTGTTAGGCACAAGATGCTGGGGTTTTTACGTAGTGCCTCCATATAAAGAGTTGAGATTTCTTTATCTATGCCTGCTTGCAACAGTAGAGTACTAACATTGACCCATGCGTTGGGATCATGAACAGCTCTGACAACCTTATGCACGATGTCCTCAAAAGGACTTATTGAACTTTGCGATGAAGCAGGTTCAGTCAGCAGAACACGTGCGGCCGACCTAGGTAGTAGTTTTTTTCGTAGATGGGCGCCAACTCGCTCAACAAGGAGCGATCTAGCCTTCTCAATAACAGGTCCCCAATCGCCAGGTTTTTCTTGCCGTAGCAACAGTGCTTGTGGGTACCATGGGCTATCAGCACGGCCAAGCATCCATCGCCAATCAGTTGGTTTTGGTAATAAAATCCATGTTGGCTTGCCCATGGCTGCTGCAAGATGGGCAACTGAGGTATCAATCGTAATAACAAGATCAAGATTGGCAATAATAGCCGCCGTATCAATAAATCGTCCATGCTCTTGGTCAATAGGTTCATCTGGAAGCTTCATACGACTAAGCCTAGAGCTACTGAAACACGAGCTCACTGCTTGGTCTCTTTGAAGGCTATAAAAACTACATCCAGACGTGTTTAACAATGGTTCCAAGAGCGTACTATCAAGAGAGCGTGAAGCAAAAAATTGTTCTATATAAACATCATTCGCGACGGAATTTCCATGCCAGCATAGACCAACTTTATAGTCCGTATCAGCGTCCATTTTTTTAGACCAGTAGTCTTTGTACTGTTTGTCTGCCACCATGTAGGGACTATAGGTAGGCATAGAGTTGATACCAAGCAGTAAAGGCAGGCTCATAAGGTTCATTTGAACATCAAACGTTGGTGCAGTTTCACCATAAGCGTACACATTATCAATATAAGGACATCCAACTTTAATAATATCACGCAATTCTTTATAGGTGACGCATGCCACATACGAGGCACCACGATCTTTGAGTGTTTTTGCGAATCGTATAAACAAAAACATATCACCATAACCTTGTTCACCAAGTACAAGTACTCTTTTGCCTTGCAGAGAATTGCCTGCTTGGTACCATTGAGTACCTGGTTGTTGTACTTGCTTTTCACCGAAGGCGTCCCATCGCCACTCGTATTCTTGCCATCCACGTTCGTAATAACCTAGTGCTAAATAGCACTGTGCTAGGCCAAAATGTGCTTTGGCATCGTCGGGCCTTTGATTAATGGTATCAATAAACATCTCAATTGCTTCATAAACACGGTCGAGACGAAATAAAGCAAAGCCGATATTATAGAGAATGCCGGCATCATACCGGTGTTGTGCGTATATTTCTTGATAAAGAGCAAGCGCCGCTTCATACTCACCAACGAGACATAATGTGTTTGCTAATTGGTGTTTGGCATGCATATTCGTTGGCGTTCTTGCCTGTACCGCACGAAAAACCTCTATAGCTTCGTTATGGCGTCGCAGTTCTCGGTATAGAGCACCGACTTCACAGAGCATATCGTCAGTTATGACGGTAAGCTGCATAATGGAACTCAGTACTATATTAGCATTTTGTTGATCGCCTTTGCGGAGATATAGCCTACCCAAAACAACAAGAGCCTCACCAAATGCTTGTCGCACATTAATAGCTTCTTGCATTGAAGCTATTGCACCGTCAATGTTGCCAGTTTTTTCGAGACACAGACCATACGCATAGTGTAAACCTGCATCTGTTTGATCGCATGCTAAAGCTTCTTTGTAGGCCTTAAGGGCATCATTATAAGCTTTGTTCGCACTATGTGCATTCCCAAGTATATGGTGTATATGAGCTTTTACTGCTGCTGTGTTATGTTGCTTGAGTGCTTCTTTGCAATAGTAGATAGCCTGTGCATGGTTTCCGGTCTGCGAAGCTTTTTCTGCCTTTGTTGTATAATCTTGTACAGACAAAAGTTGTTCATTATGGCTTTGTTGCTCACATGGTGCAGGTGCAGTATGTTCGGGTGATTGCAATCTCGTATAGAATGTGTTTGTGTCAACGGTGTTTAGTGGTGGTATGGCATAGGTATATCCCGTGCATATCAGCATTGCATGTGCCATAACATTTCGATATCGCATCAGTCAACTCCTTTTTGTCAGTAGATATAATTACAAGGTTGATCTAGTTAATACTAAAAAAGTCTTTACATGTAAAGTGTTACTGTAATAGCAGTTGAAATGCCCAAAGAAAAACCACGTCGTGTCGACGTGGTCTGAGATCTAAGTTTTTTTCCTACAAACTAGTAAGTTCATAAGAACAGCTTGAGCGAGATTCTTACGTAAAGAAGAGACAGAACTATTATTCGCGTATAAAAAAACTACTGCCAAGATCTGTCACTATGCATGCAATTATGGTCCTACGATAGCCCTAACAAGCGCATAATGCGTTGTGCTGTGGCGACTTTTTCCTGCAATGGAAGCATGGCAACATGCGCAGCAAAATCGCCGGGCTGCCAACGCATTGCCTGATCACCAATAAAAAACGACTGCAGATGCCGTACAGGCAAAAGCGCAAAATGGTCACAAATTTCGCTGTTTTGTCGATACAACTCAAGCATCGATGTTTGTTCCCAAAGATACATGGTTGGTCGATAGTGCTGGTATACCATCTGTAGAAAATCACGGGACCATGCTGAGTTTTTTACTAAAAAAAATCCGGCATTAAAGAATATTGACTCGTCTTCCGGTAACACTGGTAACTCTTTATGGGTATAGCCTTTTAATGCATCATATGACATAATAATATCGACTTTCTCATGCTCAGCAATAAATGTCTCGAATTTTTTAGACATGTCAGTTATACAGATATCATCATCGATCCATACGACCCAGTCATAGTGATAATCACGCATAACGGCAAGAAGTGCGGGAATTTTGCTCCACGATGGATGCCGTGTTGTATCAAGCGACTCAGAAAAAGAAAAAAAACCATAGCCATGCTTTGCTGTATAGCTTTCAAGTGATCTTAGCGTACACTTTGTGAGTGCTGATCGGCCCTCGCCAACAGAGAGTGTTACTATAGCCAGTGGCGAATTTCGTGATATTGCTATATTCCCGTAGACTTTTTTGCAAACAGTGCTTACTGCGAGTGCCATAAACATGTACCGTACTACTAGTCTTACCATGACAGTCTCCTTTATAGTGGTAGCACCTCAACACTAATGTCGGCGAAGATACATACTATACTAACACATGCAAGTATACCGCTGTTGTTCGTTATTTTGCAAGTGACGGAAGTTACGTGTATTGCTCAAGTACCTCGTGACAAGACGCCGACGACCGATATACTACAGAATATGATCATGGTATACTAAAAATGTTTTTATCGTTGGTTATGCTTAGTTATTATCTATTATGTATGTGGAGTAGTTTGTGAACAAGTATAGTACCGTAGTCGCAGTAGCAACCATAGTAGTGGGTGTCTCAACTGGTTTTTCTGTGTATGTCTACAGGACCAATCAAAACCGTTATGGAGAGCTTGAAAAAGCCATAACGGCAATGCAGGCGCAGCAGGTTGATCAACGCATCGTGACAACTATTCAAAGCACCCCTGAAGCGCAAGCAGCAAGAGATAGGATAATCAGTAGCAAGGGCGAAATATGGCGACCAGTCCAAGAACAAATTAAAGATACGGTTGTTCAGGTTTTCAGTCAGAACGTTGAAATTGATATTGAACAACCATTCAAAACACCGAATCAGTATAAAACAACTGGTAGTGGTTTTTTTATTAACGACCAAGGATATCTTTTAACAAATGCCCATGTAGTTGCCAGCGCAAAGGCTGTTTGGATCCAAATCCCATCATTTGGTAAACGTATATTTGATACCACCGTTGTCGGCTTTGCGCCAGACCATGATATAGCGCTTCTACGTGTTTGCCCAGAAGGTTTCGAAAGTATCAAAGCAGAACTCAAAAAAGTACCGCATCTTACACTTGGTGACTCTGATCGAGTATGCCGCTCCGATGAAGTTATGGCACTTGGGTATCCATTAGGCCAAGAGTCGCTCAAAAGCACAACCGGCGTTATCAGTGGGCGCGAGTCGAATCTTATTCAGATGAGTGCACCAATCAATCCTGGCAGTTCAGGAGGACCTTTATTAGATTTGAACGGGATGGTCGTTGGTATCAACACTGCCGGCATTTTAGAAGCACAAAATATTGGTTATATAATACCAATTAATGAAGTCAAAGTTGTCTTGCCCAATCTTTACAAGGAAAAAATACTCCGTAAACCATTTTTGGGAATACTCTACAACAACGGTACTGAGGCATTGACAGAGTATCTTGGCAACCCAAAGCCAGGTGGCTGTTATATAGTTGAGGTTGTTAAAAACAGCACATTATATAAAGCCGGTGTTTTTCGTGGTGATATGATCTATGAGATAAACGGCCATCGTATTGATATGTATGGTGACATGAATGTACCTTGGAGCGAAGATAAAATCTCTATTACCGATTATGCCGCGCGTCTTTCTATTGGTGACACAATCAAGATGGTGATCTATAGAAACGGTAAGCGAAAAGAGTTAACGGCACCATTCAGTCAAATGGCATTGCCTTCAATTCGTAAAGTATATCCGGCATATGAAGAGATAGCCTACGAAACTGTTGCCGGCATGGTTGTTATGGAGCTTACCATAAACCATATTGCTGCAATGGCTAACAAGGTCCCTGGTTTGGCACAGTACGCTGAGCTCAAGAATCAGGCAGATCCCGTGCTTATTATATCGCACGTATTTCCTACGTCGTATATGGCACGTACGCGTACAATCTCAAAAGGAACAACAATAAATCAAGTTAATGGTCAAAGCGTCCACGGACTCGATGAATTCAGAAAAGCATTGAAAAAAAGTTTAACAACAGGCTTCCTAACGTTGCAGGTTTCTGATAACGTTATGCGTGTATCTGATCATGTATTTGTTGTGTTACCTTTTGATAAAGTTATGCGTGAGCAACCTATGTTAGCATATGATTATAGATATCCTGTATCGGCCTTCAACAAAGAATTGGCGCTAGCCTGGAATGCTAGCGCGCAGAGTAGTACGCATCAACGGTCTCCTGGTCAGGACAATACCGTTACAGCGTAAGTCGGAAGAATGGTGGTATGACATCGTCGATTTGGGATGATTTCCTAGCTCTTATTAGTCAAGAAGTTGGCAGTCGTGTCGTTGAGACATGGTTCAAGGCAGTTACCCTGCAGCGGTGGGACCCACTGCTGCAGGTTGTTTATCTTGAGGCCCCCAACGCTTTTGTACGAGACTGGATACAAAGCAATTACATGAAACTCATGCAAGTACATTTAGGGAGGCTGTTACAAGTCCAAGAACCACGAGTTATTATTCTTGATACCAGACGTAAAGAAGAGCTTGTCAAACAAACTGAGGCTACCAGCCTCGATAAAGTTGCTCATGCTCGACATCGTCCCAGCCCCAAAAGCAATCTCATTAAAATACATCCAACACACATGTCCTGTGCAGTCAATACACTCTATTCATTTGATTCTTTTGTTGTTGGCAAACAGAACGCACTCGCTTGCGCTGCAGCTAAAGCTGTTATAGAAGAGCCTGGCGTTATGTACAATCCACTCTGTATTTGTAGTGGGCCTGGCCTTGGGAAAACCCATTTATTGCACGCAATACGTAACTCTATGCGACAACACCATGAGGAACGCACCGTCATTTATCAGGCAGCCGATCGCTTTGTGCATGAATTTGTTAACGCAGCAAGGACTAATAATATTGCTCAGTTTCATGCTCGTTATGAAAAAGCAGAGGTATTACTCATGGACGATATTCAGTGTATTGCCAACAAAGAACAGACGCAGGAAGCTTTTTATCATATTTTTAACAAGCTCTATGATGATCATAAACAGATTATCTTTTCGTCTGATACACCACCAAGTAAATTGACTGGCATCAGCGAACGTCTCCAGTCAAGATTCTCATGGGGGCTCGTAACCGATATTGGCATTCCTGATATTGAAACGAAAATGGCGATTATTCAGAAGAAAGCACTGCTCAGAAATAACATTGCTCTGCAAGATTCTGTTGCAGAAGCTATAGCGTTGCGCCCCTATAACAATATCCGTGAACTAGAAGGAGCTATCATTCGTATACTTGCGTATACAACATTAACCAAGCAGAAAATTTCTTCTGATCTTATTGACTCGCTGCTTGGACAAGTTGTACCGCAGATCGGACAGTCCCAACAGGCTAATATTACCGTTGATATGATTCTCGAACATGTCGCTCATCATTTTCAATATACTGTTCGTGAACTAACATCAAAAAGTAGGCAAAAAGAGCTTACGCATGCACGACATATTGCGGTCTTTTTGATGAAAAAACTAACAGATGGTTCACTACGCGAGATTGGCAAATATTTTGGCAATCGTGACCACGCAACGATAGCCCATGCAATCAAAAAAATCGAGCAAGCTGCACAGCTCGATAAGAATATAGAGCTTACTATCAAAACGCTCGAGAAAAGTCTCACATAAATGCTCCACAAGATTATTTGAGGCTATCAAACATTATTAATGCCTCATTGAGAAACTCAAATTGGTACCAGTAATACCATAATGCAGGAATAGAATGTTGTACGCAATCTTAGTACAACAATGGTGCTTGATCATCTTACACAATGTTTTGTATACTATCGGGAATATAGCGTGTAGAGAACCGTCTGTGTAGTTTTATAAAGGAGACTAGATGATGCAATATACGTATTATAGGAAAAGTTTCTTGCTGGTCGTTCTTATGGGGAGCCCTGGTTTCTTGTGTGGTTCCGTCTCGCAATCCACTTTTGGCGTTCGACAGATAGTGTATCCAATTGGCCAAACATCACCAACGCCACTCGGTACTGACGGGACTGGCGGTGAGATTACTGCACCCGGTTATTATGCGCTGAGCCAGGGAGTCACCGGTGGCATTATCGTTAAGAGCAATGGTGTGACTCTTAATCTTAACGGCTATCGCGTCTATCCAAACTTGTCTGATGGTGCTGCTGGTATTTTGGTGGCGACTGGCGCACATGACATAGCAATATCGAATGGTATTATTGGTCCAGATGCCTCAGCAAATACCTACGGTGTTTACTTGCCAGGCGATAATAGCAATATATCCATTGAACGGTGCCTAGTAAACAACAATAGTTATGGATTTTTATTGCAAGGTACGCAACAATCAAACATCAATACCTGCGCTGCAAACAACAATAGCATCGCCGGCTATAACCTCGATGGCTGCTCTCTAGTAACGGTGGCAGATTCGAGCGCACAAAATACCAATAACACAGTTGGCAATGCCTATGGCTTCAGACTCGACAATGGCTCAAAAAATGTCTTGGAGCATTGTACTGCGCAAGACACAAATTCTGGAGCATCAGGATACACTGCTGCTGGGTTTAGTATAGGCAATAATGAGCTAAGCAGCGTCGTACGGTACTGCCTAGCGCAGGGTACATACGCAGGAACTGGCGCCCAGGCGAATGGTATAGATTTTCCCATCATGCAATTTTATCCAATGGTTGGTCCTTCTGGCGATTTCGGGGTCACGGTCAACTCAATTTCTTGGTGCTGTGATGGAACGGGCAGCAAATTATTAGCTATTGGTGGTCAAAACAGCAATCAACCTACTGGCTATATCCATGTGTACAAAGTGAATAATGATGGTACTAGTTTTACAGCAATCAACGATCCTGATACTACTACACCAACTGATTTGGGCACAGCCGTTAATGCCGTTGCTTGGTGCTGCGATGGAAGTGGCAATAAGTTTTTGGCGGCTGGCGGCAGTGGCAGCGCTCACGCTACTGCTAGACGTAATGGGTCGTCGCCAGCAGGCTATCTTCATGTATACCAACTGAATAGCGATGGTATAAGTTTTACACAATTAAGTGACCCTGATACTACTACTTTGGGCGCAGCCGTTAATGCCGTTGCTTGGTGTTGCGACGGAAACGGCAATAGATTCTTGGCAGCTTGTGGCTATAGCGTTGGTGAAAGCAACATGGGCTATCTCAATGCGTATCAACTAGGTAGCAGTGGGTCATTTTCGCCAATCATGATTAATCCGACAAGTGGTTTTGGCCAATCTGCTAATGCTGTTGCTTGGTGTTGCGACGGTAGCGGCAATAGATTTTTGGCAGTTTGCGGCAGTTACCTAAACCCAACAAGCATCGGTTACGTTAATGCGTTTCAGCTGAGTAGTGATTTGACTCAACTTACACAAATCAGTAATCCAGACCCATCGCCAAGTACGTTTGGTGAATCGGCTAATACCGTTGCTTGGTGTTGCGACGGAAACAATAATAGAGTGTTGGCAGTCGGCGGCTCTAATGCAGGCGCTCCTCAGTCTGGTTATGTCCATGCATTCACGTTGAGCCAAGATATTACTACGAATCCCGCAACTTGGAATTTTGCTAGTATTGATGATCCAGGTACCCCAGCAGCCTTTGGCAATGGAGTCAATGCCATCGCTTGGTGCTGCAATGGTACGGGCAATAATTTTTTGGTTATTGGTGTACAATATACGTCAGATCCCGCCGCAAGTGGTATCCTTGTCTATGAGTTAAACGCCAATAAACTCGGGTTTGTGCCTATACAAGCTTTACAAGGTTCATTTGGGCAATCTGCTGTTCCTGATTGGTGCTGCGATGGCGGCTGTAGTAGGTTATTGGCTGTCGGTGGCTCTAATAGCGATTACACTGTAGGTTATGTAACTGCCTTTGAGGTACCATGCAACAATCTTATTATTCAGGCGAATACTGTAACAAATAGCGCTAATAGCCCAACCGGTGGGGCGTATGGCATGTATGGCAATGACTGCGGCAATCTTGTTATTTCAAATATTGCATATGAGAACGATATTGCTTATGGTCAACAAATAATCCGTACTACTACGGATTATACATCAAGTAGCCCACTCTATAATTTTGCTGCTCAGTAATTGGGAAAGAGGGGAGCTCGTGGCTCCCCTCGCACTTGCTTTACATGCAATACTCACACTTTACTAATTTTGATTCTTTACCTGCAAAGGTGAAGCCTGTTCTAAACTATTGCTGCCAAAGAGGCTTATTTGGCCGCAACTGTCGCAGAAACTCATCACATGGTAAGCACAATATACCGTTTCTTAAAAATCTTTCTGAGCCACGATAGAGTAATAGTGCCCGTGCCATTGGGTAGTCTTGCAAAAAAGTTTCCAGCGACTTTAGATCTTGTGGTCTAACAGTCTTGTTATTCTTAATTTCGATTGCCCAAAAGCCACTAGGTAATTTGGCATCGCTTTCGCCACTTTGAGACTCATTATGGCATCTGCGATGCCAAATTGCAAGATTATGCTGCGAAACACCAACTTGGACTTATAGTAACGTTCTTGTTATGCACCAATCTCAAAAACAACTTTTGATTCTTTACCCGCAAAGGCGAAGCCAAGATAGATTATTGGTGCTATGTTTTCGCTTTTGAGTTGCGTTGCATACGATCGTGTTTTGATCTGTGCGAGTGCCTCGTTGGCAGCAGCCATAAGATCGTTACCAGCAACAACTTTTTTGAACTCTCCGATAAAACCTGGTTTTGTCGCATCTCGCGGTTTAAGCATCATATCGTAGCGGCCAGTACCACTCTCGCGATTTGAAGTGACGTTATAGTCAGCCCGCAAATCGACAAGAAGGCCAAGCACAAAGGCGTGATAAAATCGTTCAGGCGTTGTTGCATCACCTACGTCAAAATAACTGAAGCTTTCATACGTAATAGTGCTGAACAGTGAACAAAACATGGACAAGCTTTCTGGTGTTGCGGTTATAAGATAGTTCAGTAATGCGTTATAATCACGGACACGTGGTTCACGGAACCAGCTACGAATAGTCGATTCGTAAAAATGCATGAGCTCTTGATTGGGAATTATAAGTTCTGCTGAGAGCTTATCGGTGGAGACAGCTCGTGTTGTAAGATAGCCACTAGCAAGAAAGAGGCTCCACATAACAGCAGTATCGCCTTGCTCGAGATCGCCAAACGTCACATCATCGCTGATGTCTTTATAAATCGTGTTGCCATGCATAAGTTTTTCGATATCTTCTTGGACGTATGTCGGTGCCTTGCTGATCAACTTTTTTATAATTGCATTGTCACTGGTATTTATCCAGTGTGGCGCTGCACGACCATGGCTATGTACAAAATTGATAACCGACCATGGGTTATATATGTCAGTGCGGGTGCCAAAAGTATAGCCATCATACCATGTTCGTACAGTCTGTGCCATGTCACCAAGATCATAATAAGCAAGCATGCATTGAGTTTCTTGAGCATTGAATCCAAACGCATCGACAAACAAATCACCGAGCACTGAGCAAACAAGTAGATTATTAAGACCACTAAAAATACTCTCTTTTGCTACTCTGAGAATGCCAGTTAAAACAGCAAATTCTAAATGAGCATTATCTTTGAGGCCGCCGCTTAAAAATCCCCGCATAAACTGAATACACTCGTTGTAATAGCCATGAGTAAATGCTGCATGCATTGGCACGTCATACTCATCGATTAAAATAATTGGCCGTTTGTCGTGGTGCTTATGCAAACATTGCGAAAGATAAACCAACGCAGACTGATATTTAATTGTATCCGCCTGTTCATGAGCCATTGTATCGAGTATCTGCCGTTCATAGACGGTTAGGCCTTGGCTTTCAAAAAGTTCTTTATGCCGTTCGATTTCTTTGCTGATAAGTTGGCGAATTGCTGTATAGCACAATTCCCAGGATGGCTCTTTAATGTCTTTGAAGGTAAGCCAGATCACGGGATATTTACCCTGATGTTGCATGGCATCTGGGTAGTTTGTAATAGCGAGCCCATCAAAGAGAGACCGTTTCGACACTGATGTTGTTTCGAAGAAGGCTTTGAGCATGGTCATGTTGAGAGTTTTGCCAAATCGCCGTGGACGCGGAATAAGCTTTGCTTTAGCACCGTTTCGTAAGATTTCATCAATAAAAATAGATTTATCAACATAATAGTAGTTATTACCGATGACGTCTTCAAAATCGCTTATACCATAAGCGAGTCTTTTGCGTTGTATTGGCATTTCCATGATCTTATTGGCCCCCTGGTTACGGCGTTAACGAGATTGCTGGCGTATACGTACTATACTAGTATATCTGGTATGAGGGTGCCATACAGCATCACATGTAAAACTATAGTAGCAGTAGATAACTATCAGCGACGGTGCCATAAGCCATTCAGAAGCTGCTGTATATGACCGGCAAGTTCGAGTTCGAAGAGCTCGCCATAGAGAGCCGCTATAGAAAGACCCGTTTTGCTTGCAAGATCATCAAGAGCGCAGGGCTCTGTACAAGCACGAAGAATAGTAGCACGATGTCCCTCTGCCATATAGGGCTGTTCAGATGGCTTCACGGGACTGTATGGCTCTGCCATGGGCCCTGCAGAACTAGCAGGGATATTTTCAGTAAGTGCCCTCGTAGAGCTCTTATGAAGGACTGGATCGAACTCAACAAGTATGTCTTGTACCGAAGAGACAAGCTTGGCCCCCTCCTGTAACAGTGCATGGCACCCAGCACTAAGCGGATCAGTAATAGGTCCTGGTATAGCAAACAGTTCACGATTTGCCTCAAGGGCATAGCGTGCCGTAATGCGAGTGCCGCTTTGTCGCGCTGCCTGAATTACCAAGCACCCTTTGCTAAGTCCTGCTATAACACGGTTGCGTGTAGGGAAGTTTCCCTGCATAGGTGGCATCATAGAGCCAAATATGCTGACTATAGTGCCGCCACGCTCAACTATGCGATCAAATAATCGTGTATTAGATACTGGGTATGGCTGCAATAAACCAGACCCCATAACGACGATGGTTCTACCATGAGCATCAAGTGTTGTTGTATGAGCAATGCTATCGGCGCCGATGGCACCACCACTAACGATCGTCCATCCGTGATGCACAAGCTGCGGTACAAACTGTTCGATAGCCGCTATGCCATAATAATTGACACTTCTCGAGCCGATAACAGCTAACGTTTTTTCATCATTATTGAAACCAGCACCACGCCAATATACAACTACAGGAGGCATATGTATTTCCCGTAACAGCGTAGGATATTCTGCATGATACATAGTCATCCAGGATATCCTATGCTTATGGATTCTATTGAGTTCGGCATCGAGGACAGCCATATCGGCAAGTCCTGCAACAATTTTTTCGGCACGTGCACTGGAGATGCCAAAAAATTGCATGAAGTCACTGCGCCGCATCTCATACAAGTCTGGCAACCCGATATCCCAGGGTTTCTTCTGGATAATCGAGTCGATCGTACCATGACCAACGTTGGGAATGAGTGATAAATGCAGTATAGTTTCTGACGTTGTCATGCTTCTACGGTAACCTGATCATCTGTTGGTGTAGCCTGCTCTTCTTCTTGGTCAAAAACAGCAACGACGGAAACCTTTTGGCCTTGGTCAAGTCTAACGAGCCGTACACCCTTTGCCTGTCTGCCTAATGTCCTGATTTCTTTTGGCAATAGTCTAATAATTTTTCCTGCATGGTCTATCAATAAGATGTGTGACTGGTCACCTATCAAGGCAAGGCCTACAACGTTGCCATTGCGCCTGTCTGTCGGAATCGTACGAACACCAAGACCACCACGATGCGCTACTCTGAAATCAACGAGAGCTACCCGCTTGCCATAACCACCGGATGTTACAAATAAGAGATCGCCAACAGAATCTTTATCAACAGTTTCCATACCAATAACACTGTCACCCTCATGCAAGCGGATACCTATAACACCTGCTGCCTGACGCCCCATTGAACGCACTTCGCTTTCTTGGAATCTGATGCCCTTGCCGCCTCTAGTCGCGATAATAACGTCGCATGAACCGTTACTCAGGCTGCAGTGCACAAGTTCATCGCCTTCGTTGAGTGATACCGCACGAATACCTGTCGAACGAATTTTGGCAAAATCCATAGCATCGGTACGCTTAATGATGCCATTTTTGGTAAGCATAACAATAAATTTACCTTCCATGCCTCGTGTGCATAAGAGCTTAACGACGTGTTCATCAGGCGTTAAAGGCAGTAAATTGACAACAGCACGGCCTTTTGCAATACGAGACCCTTCGGGAACCTCGAAGACATTGAGACTATAGACACGGCCAAGATTTGTGAAGAACAAGAGCTCATCGTGATTCTTGGTAACAAAAATGTCTTGTACAACATCTTCGCTGTTATCAAGCGCTGACATGCCCATTTTACCTTTGCCGCCACGATGTTGGACATCATAGGTAGTAAGCTGGACACGTTTGATATAGCCACGCATGGTCAGCGTGACGACAACGTCATCATCAGGTATGAGATCGGCTTCCGTAAGAATATCAATAGCTCCCTCAATACGACTTTTACGTTCATCGCCATATTCTTCTTTGACTTCACGGAGCTCCTGCGCTATCTCAGCAACGAGCATGTGTTCATGCTCAATAATAGCTGTCAATCGCTCAATCTCTTGCTTAATATCGATAATTTCTTGATGAATTTTATCTTGTTCCATGCCCGTTAAACGTTGGAGCCGTAATTCAAGAATTGCCTTACCTTGCTCAGCGGACAATAAAAATCTTTTATGCAAAGCTTGTACTGCTTCATCTGGCGTTACGGACTGCTTGATCATGCTTATGACTTCGTCAATATTACGTAACGCAATAATAAAGCCTTCTAGAAGATGCTCACGTGCACGAACCCGTCGCAAATTGTACTGTGTGCGTTTATGAATAACTTCTTTGCGATGTGCCAAGAAGTGCGTTATCAGTTGGCGCAATGTAAACACTAACGGTCGATTATCAAGCAATCCAAGCATCAAGATTGATATAGAAGTTTGTAGTGCCGTATGTTTATATAACTGGTTTAGGATAACGCTCGCCATGTGCCCGCGACCAATCTCAATAACTAAGCGCATACCCTTTTTATTGGACTCATCACGAATATTCGTGATGCCTTCAATGATTTTATTACGGACCAGCTCTGCTATTTTTATAGCAAGTTCCGCTTTATTAACTTGATATGGTAACTCGGTAATAATAATATGAGAACCAGCTTTCGATTCTTCGATCTCGGCAACGCCACGAACGATTACATTGCCACGCCCTGTTGTATAGGCTTGCACAACACCAGCTCGGCCGCAGATAATGCCACCAGTCGGAAAATCTGGTGCAGGCACGAGATCAAAGAGTTCCTGATCGGTAAGAGCAGGATTTTCGAGCAGAGCTAAACAAGCATTAATAATTTCGCGAAGATTATGTGGTGGTATCGACGTCGCCATACCAACAGCGATACCAGAGGTACCGTTCACGAGCAAGTTTGGCAGCTTACTTGGCAAAATAACGGGTTCCACGGTTGATTCGTCAAAATTCGGCACAAACTGGACGGTTTCTTTGTCCAAATCAGCAAGGATTTCTTGGGAAATCTTTGCCATACGAATTTCGGTGTATCGCATAGCAGCAGCGTTATCACCGTCGACAGAACCCCAGTTGCCTTGGCCATCAAGCAATGGATATCGTTTGGAAAAGTCCTGCACCATGCCAACCATAGTATTGTACACGGCTTGGTCACCATGTGGATGATATTTACCAAGTACATCACCAACAACACGTACAGACTTGTGATATGGCTTATTATAGAAAAAACCGAGCTGATGCATCGTGTACAAAACACGCCGGTGTACGGGTTTAAGACCATCTCGTATATCGGGAATGGCTCGGCTAATAACCACCGACATAGCATAATCTAAAAATGATGTTTTAAGTTCTTCTTCAATAAGGACGGGCTGAACCGTCGGCATGCGTTTATTTTCCGTCGATTCCATCTATTTGTTCACTTTTTCGCAAAGGGGTTTGAAACTACTGCAGTTCACTCATATGAGATACCATGAGACACTGATTAATCTTGCTCTACTAGTATAACAAAAATGAACAATAAGGCAATCGCATAAAACGCTATATGACTAGTCTTTTCCGTGCAGTATGCTGTTACATGCTATGTTCGCACAAAAAACATTTTAGTAAACAAATGTTGTCGAACCAAGGACGTTTTTGCAATGAATGATACAGAGTGGTTTTACGGTAGCGGCATGCGACAAATAGACATCGGATCCGAAGGTTGTATCAGTGTCGTTTGGCATGCTGATTTTACCAAAACTGCTATGGCCGTAAATACGTACTGGGATGTCTTTATTAAGACGAACGGTAGTATTTCCCAAGACAGTTTTTACGTATATATGCAGCGTTTCTCCTCGCTGCAATGCTGCTAGCTCAAGCCTAGAGAAATCAATGGTAAGATTGCCCATCACTGTTGAATACTCAAGTTCTGACGTATCTGCATCGGCAATATAATTTGCATCAACAATAATATGTCCCGTACCTGCGACAACGCCTCTTCGTCTGTGTGTGAACTGATAGCCTTGACCGGATGTTGCAGTCCGAAAGTATTGTTCCCAGGTAAAGTTTTTGTACGAATCACCTGTAATGACCGCATAGCCAATATAAATAAAAAATAATGCGAAAAAAATCCGCATAAGTGGTATATGGATTCCGAACAGAGCTTCCAGCAAAAATGTTATACCAAGTACAACAAAAAAAGCACCAAGCAGTAAAATTGGCATGGAACGAACTTTCATAATAAAAAACCTAGCCGCTTAGAGAGAAACAAAAACTACAGCCCTATTTCACCGCGCTTGTGTATTTCCGGACTTTGAAGTCTTGTAGTAGCCAACAAGCATCAGGAAACCAAAATAGATTAACAGGAAACCCCATAATGTACGCTTCAGCGGAAATTTAATGCCACAAAACGTGTCTACAAAAATGGCAATGCCAAAAAAAATACATAAAGGACCAAGAATCATCGGTGCAAGAGAGTTGTTTTTCATGGCAAAGACAACCATTCCTAAAAAAGTTTTTTGGGGTGAATGGTGGGACTTGAACCCACGGCCCCCAGGGCCACAACCTGGTGCTCTACCAACTGAGCTACATTCACCGCGATGTACTCGAAGAAAGCTAAAGATCACCTCCAAGTGTATCGATAAAAAAAAATATTGCAATACAGGTTTCTTCTTGTACGATACTATGGAGGCCATGTTTCATGGTAAAGCGATTGGCTCAAATAATCTCACGCCTTGAGACACAGTGCAGACTCGTTTACTGCTTAGTTACCTGCGCTTTCGTGCAATGCACACGTATCCAGCATAGTGGCGAGTATACCAAGCGCGCAGCAAGCGGTAACAAGTGTAACTCTAGGATACTTACGCATTGCATAGACGGTAATATCACGTATTGTATAACACAGTTGATGCCGGTAGTACAACACCAGAGTAAGTATACATATGCGTGGGTAATTGCACACAATATGCTTGCCTATGCTTGCCGCCATCGAACACAAGAACGCATCAGCAGAGGGCAGGATAGCTGTATGGCATAGCAATGCTGATACCAGTAGCATAAGTATATAATTGCACTTAGTTAGCATGCCAGTAACTCTCCAGAATAATAGACAGCGTGTGCGAGCTTTATCGGTAGCAGCAAGATACTTTTAAGGTGACATAGCTACTCTACAAAATTCAAGAGATAAGCGTATGCCAGATATCCTGAAGCTGCGCAAAACTACACTGCTGGGCACGATAACTGAGAATCTCATCTGATAGACGTTCTATCGGTAGCGCTGCTTGCATAAGATTGTTTTTGAGTGTTCTACGGGGCTGCCGAAAGCAAGCTTTGATAAATTTCCAAAATCGCTCTTCATGGGGAATTGGCAACACGTCAGAACGCACTTTAAAGTGGAGTAATCGTGAGTGTACTTTAGGCGGTGGATAAAATGCACCTGGAGGTATTTTAGATAGTAATCGCCATGAAAAATAATATTGGAAAAAAAGTGATGGCAAGCCATAGCCTCTGCCATGCGTGGCGACGATTTTTTGCGCTACTTCCTCTTGTGCCATAATAACGCCTTCTTGCAACAGATGGCGATGAGCCTGCAGTTTATACAAGATTGGAAATGTTATCTGGTACGGCAAGTTTGCCAGTAGAATCCATGGTTTATGTGCTTCCATACGCGAAAGATCAGCATCGAGAATATTGTCTGTAACTATCTGCATGCGTGGGTCAGCATAGCATGTACCAACATGCTGAGCCCACGCTGGATCTATCTCGAAAACCAATAATCGTGCGATCGGTGTCGTGAGGATGGCTCTCGTTAAAAAGCCATCCCCACAGCCAATTTCAAAAACACTACTATCTGCTGTCAAGTCGACAGCGTTAACGATTTCCTGAACGACTCTGGCATCTCGCAAAAAATGTTGCCCATACTGTTTTTTAAGTGGAATACCAGACGCTTTGCCGTGGTTTTTTTTCATGATTATATGCTTGTGTTCGTTATTCCATGAGTGCTTCTTTAAAGAAGTCTAGATTTTCAAGCATTTTGCCAATGCCTTTGACGACACAGAAAAGAGGGTCTTCTGCAACACGGACAGGCAAGCCTGTTTCACGCGCTATGAGTTGATCAAGGCCTTTTAGGAGTGAACCACCACCTGCCATAGTAATACCACAATCAACGAGATCAGACGATAACTCAGGCGGTGTATTCTCGAGAGCTATGCGAACGACGTCGATAATATTGGCGATGGTTTCAATAAGTGCTTCGTTGACTTCTTGACTTGTCAGGGTAATAGTTTTTGGAACACCAGTAATAAGATCACGACCCTTGACTTCAAGTGACTGCTTGGCAGAATCCTGTAATAGCAGCGCGGAGCCTATTTCTATTTTAATCTGCTCTGCCGTGCGTTCGCCAATCAAGAGATTATATTTTCGTTTAACGTACTGAACAATCGCCATGTCCATCTCATCGCCACCAATACGAATAGAGCGACAGAAGACAACAGACTTAAGTGAAATAACAGCGACTTCTGTAGTGCCACCACCGATGTCAATAATCATGTTGCCAGATGGTTCTTGTACTGGCAGTCCAGCACCAATAGCAGCAGCCATTGGCTCAATAACGGTATATACTTTTTGGGCTCCTGCTTGCATAGCAGAGTCTTTAACAGCACGTTTTTCAACTTCGGTAATACCAGAAGGCACCCCGATAATCATACGCGGTTTAATGAGCGTCCTGCGGTCATTATGGACGAGCCTAATAAAATAACGTAACATGCTTTCAGTAAGCTCAAAATTTGCGATGACACCATCACGCATAGGACGACATGCGATAATACTTTCTGGTGTCTTGCCAAGCATATCTTTTGCGGCTCTTCCCGCGGCAAGGACTTGGCTGGTGCCAACTCTTACTGCAACAACTGAAGGTTCATTGAGAACAATGCCACCTTTACGAACATAGACGACGGTATTAGCAGTACCAAGATCGATCGCGAGATCGTTAGAAAAAAGACTAAATACTTTTTTCGCGGGCAAAAATTTCATAAACTCCTAACGTGTACCTTAATAGGCACTATATATGTATGTACTAGTTAAATTAAAAACTAACCTCAGCACCTAACGAAATCCTGTGTGTCCGTGGTATATCATACGTAATAAGCACTGGATATGGAATATCCCAGCAGAAATTTATAACTGGATAAACGGACATATTGGATCTAACTTTTTCATAATCATAGAAAAGATGCACTGAAAAATAATCAGAACCCCACCCTTGGTGGCACTGATAGGGCCGATCTACAGAAGCTGCTACACCATCTTCGGCAACCAGCGGCGCATTGTATAGCGGGCACCAACGATCACGCCAGTGTTTTGTTAGCGTGTATGCGATGCGTGCGCCAAAGCCACCACGTAAACATTCAAAAGAAACAAGTGGCGAAAAGACAAACGTAACGCCAGGATCAACGCGCACAGGCCCCTGGTAGGCGCCGAATACGAGTGGTTCACCTGCAATAGGCACTCGCTGGCAGCTTTCTACACGAGAAAATCTTTTATTAGCTCGAACATAGAGACCAACTTTAAGGTCTTCTCGAAGCTCAGCCATAGCATCTATGGCACCATAGATGCCCCAATGACCGTTGCCTCCAAAGGGAATCGATGACGGATAGTGAATATTTCGCTGCTGTGCTGTTGGCGCTATACAGCCAAGTCGTACACCGGCTTGTATGCTCCTACAGAGACACGTGTATTCCCAAAACTCACCGAATCTGAAGTATATATCCAGGTCACTGATACCACGTTCGTGGCAGTAGTCGCTACAAATACCAAGTTGTTGTTGTAGTGCACGACGAAGATCATCAAGCTCTTCACTCGATAAGAGTAAACCGCTTCCTCTGAGCTCTGCGCAATCTTGCAATGCATAAGAAAATCTTGTATCAAGACGCATCGCAAAGAGGGAAAAACCGAGTGCAACATGGTCACTAAGTGCCTGTTGATAGATAAGATCTATGCCCTGTCCCTCATATTTGCCATTGAGAGCCCACGGTATCGACTGGCCGGCCCATTCTGTTTTAATGATAGGCGGACAACCTAACATGGCGGCAGCTTTACCAAGACTTGCAAGATTATATTCTCCGTACATGAGTGGCCAAGAGCGTTCTTGTCCCTCTCCATCGAATGCACGTGTTGTTGTAACAGCAAAAACATGTGATGCTGCGTGGGAACGACCATCTTCGGGAGCAACCCATTGCCGCTGGAAGAGTGGCATATATCGATTATCGAAGACCATCGCATGCACTGGCACATGGATAACAATAACGGCAATAATAACAGCTATAATCGTACAACGATTGTGAATCATACGGCTTCCTGTCAAAAATTGTGCTCATAACCGGCGGTAAACATATGGAGGAGAGAGTGGGATTCGAACCCACGATCCCGTTTTCACGGGATAACCGCTTTCGAGGCGGTCGCTTTCGACCACTCAGCCATCTCTCCTCGCGTTATATACGAGTGCCGTACAATAATGATACCCGTTTTTTCCTTTTTTAAAAGAGCTAACTTTGTATCATTAAAAATATGCAACAAAGGAGAACAGCAGTGTAGAGCTCCTATAGACATTTTTTTGTGCGAATGGTATCTGCCATAAGAAGCCCCAGGTGATTGACGGCGAAATATCATAGTAGAATCCAACATTGCCAAGTTGCGCTTGCCACCAGGAGCGGTCCTCGAGAACATCAGGCAAAAATGCTGGATCGCATTTCTTAAGATGGATCTTATCACGGCGATGCTGAATAACCATGTACTCAAAATAGCATGAAAGATGCTCTAAGAAATGCCAAGCTTGTAATTTAAGACCGAAATGCCAGTTAGCACCTGGACAGACTACAGCAGTCGTTGCAAACGGATAAATGCCATACTGATAAGGACTCGTTGGGATACGCATATTGCATACTTCACGGCTAAAGAAATGGGTAAGGCCAACTTCACCACCAAATTCAAGTGTCTCTGCAAAATCGATATCGATACCTAAACTGGCGCCGACAGAATTATGCCCATTATTACCAAAAGAAACAGTAAAGAGATCGCTCGGATTCGCTGCTTTGCCCGAAGCAAACGTGCCGCCGAGTGTCGTGAACGGGATTGCCAAAAATAAAGGCCACTCTTCACGCCCAGTGTTGACGGGGAAGGCGCGACGCCAATAGCCAATAGCACGGAAATCTTCGATCGCCGTCTTATGAAAAGGCGCAAATTCGAGACACAGCTCTTCTGCTATTTTCTTATACTGGCACGTCAGATAAGACTTAACACCTGCTATAAAATCTGCATCTTTCGTAGCATCAGTACAGCAAGTCCCACCTTGAGGACAATCAACAGGCAATAACATTTGTGTTATATCGGCAACACCAAGCTGCATCAGGATACCCAGGCCACGGGTGATTTGAAAATCAAATTCCGTACGCAATCCCCACTTTCTGTAGTAGAGGGGAATGGTTATAAAACCAAGGTTTGTGTCTCCTGTAGCACTTTCAACGACACAGTTTATTGATACAGAGCCATCAGGATTTACTGTACTCGAACATGATGGACATGGATAGCGTATGTCTTCTGGTTCTTCAATGAAACCTGGTCGTTGTTCTGGGTACAGGTGCTGCTGGGCAATAGAAAGTTGTTCTGACGGATAGGTGTCTACGCCCTCAGGAAAATGGCCAAAAAGCAGCGAAATCATGCTCCAACGGCCATTTATGTCGCCAAGAGCAATATTGCAACCGGCAAGATCTTTAGCGCACGTGGCGAACTGCGCGAACGGTGAAACATGCACCGCAAAATATTCAGGACACTCATAGATGGGGTCTTCGCCCTTGAGAACCTGTTTGACACGATTATATAAAAACGTGTGAGGATCCACGATCGTATACATAGGATATGGATCATTTTTTGAATACGATGAAAGTTGACCAAACAGTCGTTGCGGTACCATACTAAGTACAGATACCAAGACTATGTTCAACGTATGATACACATTACGCATTCTCATCCTTTCCTTATGGAAGTACCCAAGAGCCTTAGCATGGGCATCTTTTGCCATCTTGGTTTTTCTTCTGTATATTCAACAAGACGGTGTATTCTAAATGATGATTTAGTGTTGCATAACAACGTAAACTTTGCAAGATACCACTTATCATCAGCAACACACTCAAAACAGGTCTTTAGTTAAAACCTCAGTACTATAGAGAAAATATATGCAAGATTATTGTATGTACTACCAAGCAACCGTTACGCGCACGTATGCATGGTTCTTCGTTGCAATTGTGCGCTCGTATGAGCATATGATGTTTGATCGTACTATTGATAACAACCACAGTATTTTTGAATTCTTTGTACCCAACGATATGCATCAACAATTTATCGCCGTAATGCATAGTCTAGAGGAACAAGGGATTGTTACTCAACTACGGCATATGCCCAACCGACTTATGGAAGCTGGAGAATTTTTGTAATTTTCTCATCAGATAGCTTAATACAGAAAGACTAAGCCGCTTCTTTGACACACAAATTTCGTTTTTGGTACGTTGTTTGCTAGTACTACCGAGGGCATAATAAAAAAGGGGATCGCTATGCACAAGGGATTGCGGATAACATTTTCTATAGCCAACGCACCGGACCATTTTCTCAAAAACTGCCTTCAGTCCAAGGCAAAGCAGTTGAAACTTGAGGGAATTGCACAGATAGCGCGTGGCGACAAAACAGTCAAAGTATGCGTGTATGGTCATAAAGAAAACGTCGATGACTTTGTTGATTTTCTGCATAAAGAAACTGCTACTATTGATGCCGATGGCCTCAAAGTAGAACCATTTCCCAAAGACAGGGACTATAGAGGATCTTTTCGCGTTGTTGATTAGTAGCAGTATCTAGCTGGCACATTGAGAAACGAACAGGTTGAGATTTGGATTTATGCTAAAGCTTATTCAGACGGCATTTTCAGCTTTTGATCTGAAGTTACAAAGTACTTTTTCAAACCTCTTATAGGGTTAGGGCGCAATCTCGTTCCCTAGCTGTTGCTCACTATCTACGCTACCGAAGCATGCAGGAACGGGCAAATCGAGTCTGATATGACAGAACGCGGTTTCGGAGCTATGATATGGTCGGCACAATCAATGACAATACGTATGGCAAAAGAATGCTTACCTGCATTTGCATATTAAGAACAATGCAACACCATGTTGGCCCCGTAGCAGCTCTCTCGCCCCTGAGCAACAAACATGTTGTGCGAGTCTCTACTCTTGGCACAAAAAAAGGACCCCTAAAATCAATCAAAATAACTTCTGATTTTTTTTAGGAGTCTTTAACATTATAGTCACACATTAACACTTACTTGGTTTAGTACGGCCAGTCATATCAGCCCTTGGTGTTTCTATTTATTTATTAGGCTCATGGTGGCCATGATGGTGTTGGTGACGCCATGCATGTTTTTTGTCATGAGGATTTTCACCTTCATGATGTTCGTGATGATTACATACTTGCCATTCATGTTTTTTATTATAAGGTTTTTCAGCATGGCGTTTATGATTATCTTCATGCTTCTTTTCATGATGTTTAGTAT
The DNA here is from genome assembly GCA_963715605.1 of uncultured bacterium. Classification (GTDB taxonomy): domain Bacteria; phylum Babelota; class Babeliae; order Babelales; family Vermiphilaceae; genus JAKASV01. The sequence goes on from OY970257.1 coordinate 464,465, forward strand.
GTCCTTGGTCCTGATTGGTCTCTTGCTTTGACATCGAGATCTCCTTTTTTAATGTGGTGAGCTCACTTGCAAATAAGCACATTTTAGGTGCGAAACATAGTAAATTTTATAGTAAACATCCAATGACGTAGAGCGTTTACCTCGCGCAAAAGAACAACGAGATTGGTTTATTAAATTTTTATAACCAACCCGTTATTTTTGCATATAAGCTTCAAGAAACCATAAGTTTTTATCAAGCATCCGTTTTAAATCGACATAGATTTCATTGGTGACCATATCATCTAACTCTTCGGTCAGATCAATATTGTTTCCTGACAATTCTCCAAAAATTGCAAAATTATGGGTTAAATGTTCAATATGTTGAGCTCCTGAAAAGATATTTGTAGGATAGATTCTTAAAGATGTATTTTTTGCTATTTCTTGAATAGTACCTAATGCCGAGCCTCCCAAAGCCATTATGCGCTCAGCAACTACATCAGCGTGCCCTTCTACTTCCTCTGCTATGGTATCAAATAATAAATGTAGGGAAATAAAGTCAGTACCTTTAATATTCCAGTGTGCTTGTTTTAATTGGGCATATAGATCTAACACAGATGCTAACGTTGTATTCAGAAGTGCAGTTATTTCAATTCTGTCTTTTTCAGGCAAACTTATGCGAGTGGTATGCATTATATTCTTCATAGTTCTCCTTAAATTTTACAGGTTTTATCAAGTATACTCAGCAATGCATCGGCTGCTTTTTCTACCAATTCATGTTTATATTGCGCGGCGCGTTTTTTCGCCATAATAACGCCTTCGCGATAAATAACGTTGAAATCACCCAAGGGAAACTCATAATGTGCTTTGATACGATTGTTAGTTCCCTCTGTAGTTGCCAAAAACCATGTTCCATATTCTTGCATTGTATGATTTTTTAGAAATCGATCTTCACTATCGGCGATAGGCGCATGCTTACCCCACTGGCTTGTACAATCTATTTTACCTTGCTCAATAAGATTTTTAGCAAAGTTAAAAGCACTTTTGTTTACTTTTAAATTTGATGGCGTAGCCTTTTTTCTATGTTCCATAACAATGCTCCTTTAAAAAATAGAAAGATGTTCAAATGTATATTCAATTCTTGGAAAAGTTCCCATGCCAAGTACCTCATATTTTTTTAAAGTATAAAAGTAAAGCTTCACCCGGCATTATTATTACTATTCTACTAAAAAATTCTTTCTAATTGCAATAAAAATATAAAAAAAGAATAATAAGTATATGTTTCAGCACCATACACTTATTGCTAAATTGCTCTTTGACCATGCCCAACAGATACAAGATCGGTTTAACAAAAAGCATTTTAAGCATGCCGGATAGCCGTATATTTACCGTGATCTTTTGCGATGTACACAGTATGGCTTTGCTATAACCCCTGAAAAGCATAATGGCTTGTCTAATTACCGTTGTACCCAGTATAATGATAAGCGTAAGGATTACGAGGCAAGCCTCGGGGGATTAAATCCACTTAGTTTAAGCATCATTTTGTTTTGTATGGCTGAACGGCAAGTTGAAGTCCGACAGCATTAAGAATTGCTATGATACTAGTAAGTTTAGGGTTACCCTTTTTAGAGAGTATACGATACAGATTCTCTCGGTTTAGATCAGCTTTCTTGGCTAAATTTGTCATATCTCCGCCCTGAGCCTGTAAAACATTTTTTAACGCCGACAGAAAAACTCTTGGATCTTCATCCATAAGACATGCATTAAGGTACCCTTCTGCTTCTTCCGGATCCTTAAGGGCCTCCAAGAGTGTTTCATGATAATCTATAAATCTTGTTTTCATTTTAAATCCTCGCATTCTGTTAGATAGCGTTTTGCTTTTATAATATCACGTTCCTGGTTGTCCTTTTCACCACCAGCTAAAACAATGATAATTTGATGTTCCTTTTTTGCGCAATAAATGCGATAACCTGATCCATAAAAAACACGAAGCTCGAAAAGGCCCGAAACCCCTTTGATAGGTTTGATATCGCCGAGATTGCCAACACTTATTCTCTCGAGCCTTGACCTTATAACAAATCTTGTTGTCTTATCAAGGCTTTTAAGCCATTCAAGAAATGGTGATTTGCCAGCACCTGTTGTGTAAATGATTAATTTTATGTGATCCATGAAAATACTGTAGCACAAAAGCTACGTCAATGTCAAGAATAATATGAAAAGTCTCTGGGGGTTATGTAAGAGCGCCTATACGACCGAGTGTGGTGAATTTGACCGCATCATCGATAGTGTGGCTTTGCTATAACCCCTGAAAAGCATTAATGGCTTGTCTAATTACCGTTGTACCCAGTATAATGATAAGCGTGAGACAAAATGGTTGCGAGAAAAACAAGATTATTGATACTTTGAGTGAGGTTCATCATGCAAAAGCTGTTTGATTTGATCGTACATTGTACTGATCTTCAACTCTGGCAGCCCCAAGGGGATTCGAACCCCTATTTTTGCCGTGAGAGGGCAATGTCCTAACCCTTAGACGATGGGGCCATGCAACAAAAATTCTTATCATAGGATACTATGAGAAGTGAAAACTGTCCATTAAATTTTCGCTGTACACGACGCCTACTTGACCTTTTTATAGACCAACACACGTTTTTTGTGTGCATAGGCATGCTATTACCACACTGCAGTGACAGTATGGGCGCACCGCTGCTGCATAACTGTGCACTTACAGAGGCAGTTATCAGTTCTCGGCTCTGTACCATTCCAGGTACAGTGTGCCCCTTTAACCCAACTATTGTTCCCTATCACGATGGGTATATGCTTATATTTCGAGAAGATCGTGTGTCACCAAGAAAAATACATTCAAGAATTGGTTGGTCATACATGGACAAAAATCTTAGTAACCCGACACCGGCAAAATTTTTTGGTGTCCCATCATCAAGAGTAGAGGATCCGCGCGCAATTCTATGCAACCACCAATTAATGTTAATCACAGCACGCAATACACCGCCTTACGTCCAGCAAGCACTCACGGCCATTGACCTCAACACCAAGAACATTATACAAGACGAACTACTAACTTACACGGGAAGTCCCTTGGAAAAGAATTGGACTCCCTATATACATACCAACAAGTACGGTGAAGAGAAGCTTTATTATATATATAACCATAATCCACTCGTTATTATTACCCATCATGGACATGATAAGCTCATACCAGTCGTGCACGCACGCTCTTCAGTGGCGCTAAGACGTCTGTGGGAAAATCAGTGGGGTAAAATACGTGGTGGATCGCCGGCATACCTTGTTGATGGGGAATATGTAGAATTTTTTCATAGTTCTTCTATGGCGAATGATAAAAAAATCTATTATATGGGTGCTTTAAGGTTCCAAGCAGTATACCCATTTACTATTACCAGCATAACGAAAAAGCCGATTATAGGAAAAAATTTCTATACAGCCATGCCAGGACAAAACAGTCAGCACGATACACATAAAAAAGTGCTCTTTCCAGCAGGATTTGTTCTTGTACAAGACACCGCAGGGCGCCCCATATTTCATGTTGCATGCGGTGAAAACGACGTAGCAATAAGAATAGTAACAATAGACAAAGCAAAGCTTTTCGCATCTATGGCACAATTATAGAGGTAAGCTATATTAATATGATACACACTAATTATAGAGCAGGTGTATATCTTGTCCTTGTGGCATTACATCTGCATGCGCAACACAATTTACCAACGATTTTGCACCGCAATTACGCAGTACCATATGCAGATGACCAGAGAATTATTCTTGCCACAAAGTTACTGCATGTTCCTGGCTCAGCATTTCCCTTTAATGGGACCATTATACGGTTGCCGGCAACACATAACTATCAGATAGTATTCAGAGAACAAACACGAGAGCATGCTATGATTAGTTCGCGTATTTATAGCGCTGTTTTTGACAGTGCTTTTGACGCATTAACGCCTGCAACAGTTCTTGATGGTATGCCCAATGCTCGTCTTGAGGACCCACGAATTTTTATGTACAATGGCACATTGCATATGATTGTTGGGCTTTATAATGCTCCTACGGCAGTACCAATTCTTGTTTCGCTTGATCAGTCAAGTCTGCACGCACGTGCCATACACCAGCTTCCGGTAAGGACAAGAAAAGAAAAAAACTGGGTCCCTTTTTCCTACAGGGAACACAGCAAAGACCCAGAAAAACTTTATTTTGTGTACCAGCATAATCCTTTTGAGATCGTTACGGTTACCAATGACAATATCCTGAAGACAGTTGTTCAACACGAACACTCAGGTTTTATCAAAAAAAATTGGGAAGACAGATGGGGCGTCATTCGTGGCGGCACTCCTGCAATCGACATCGGTGGCGAGTATCTTGAATTTTTTCACAGCCATTATACGGTTAATCGTAAAAAATTATACGTCTTCGGGGCTATAACCTTTACAAAAAAATATCCGTTTACGATAACAAAAATTTCTGCGCATCCAATCCTCTGCAGGCGCCTCTATAGTGCACAATCACGCTTTGCCCCTGCAGCTTATTCTGGCTTTAAGGTGATATTTCCGTCAGGATTCGTTGTTGAACGTGACCATGAAAGAGATATACTCCATCTTATATGTGGTGAAAATGATGCTGCATTACGCTTGCTGACGATTGATACAAAAAAACTTCTACAATCGTTAGTCACCGTTCAATAAAATATTAAGGAGAAATCTTGGAGCAAACCATACATACTACAGCATACTTTCACACAAAATATATGCACAAGCTATGCTATCTAACACTATTACTGTGCCTCTTGCCTGTAGGGCGGCTATCCTGTTCAACGGTGTACATAAAGCCTTTCGATGCGCATCATTTTGTTAGCCGATCGCAATTCTTTGATATGCGCAATCCATACGCTGGCTTTGTGTGTCGACGTTCAGTACAGATGCTTGTTGATAGGCTAGAAAGTCTTGGCCATACGGTACAGATAGTACAGAAACAACCGATACTTACTGAGCATGATATTTTTCTTTGTTTTGATAAGACAAAGATGAGTACCGCAAAGCTTGCCAATAATAAAAAAGATAACCGCATATTGTTTCTCTGGGAACCAGAACATGTCATACATGAAAACTATAGTAAAACTTTACATGACTATTTTTCGACTATTTTCACATGGGATGATGAGCTCGTCGATGGCAAAAAATACAAAAAGTTATACTGGCCGCAACCATGCCTCTCCATACAAAGTCCCTTAATCCCATTCGGTGATAGAAAACTTTGTAGTATGATCAACGCCCATAAAAATTTTCAGCACCAGCATGCCCTCTACCCAGAGCGAAGGCGCATCGTTGATTTTTTTGAGCGATATGCACCGCAAGATTTTGATCTCTGGGGTGCAAGCTGGCCATCAACATTAAGAACCTATCGAGGTTGCATACCAGTCAAGCAACCAAATCATACGATGCCATTAAAATTAGCCATAGCACACCAAGCAAAAATAGAGTGCCTACAGCGCTACAAGTTCTCAATATGCTATGAAAATCTTGCTGGAAAATATGGTTATATTACTGAGAAAATATTTGATTGTTTTGCTGCAGGCTGCGTGCCAATTTATAAAGGCGCCGAAAATATTGGTGATTATATCCCGACAGATTGCTTTATTGATGGAAGACGGTTCAAAAAGCCTTATGAGCTTTATCGATACATACAAACCATCGATGAAAAATGCTTTAACCACTATATCCAGAACATAAGAAATTTTTTGAGAAGTGATCAGGCGAGACTTTTTTCAACGAATCATTTCATAAATACAGTCATAAGTGCGATTACGCAACAAAACCAACAGTAAGGCGCTCTCAAATATGCCAGCAAAGGACAAAGAACGTGCATGTAAACATATATACCAACCTAGATTTACTTGTAATCTTTATAACACTACATACGGCCTTTATGCTACCTGTTGCAACGGTGCAGTCCCTGTATCGTGTAGGCTTTCATGAATCGTGGGAATCCGTTGCATCAAGAAAGATACATACTGTTGACACCTATAATCGTAGGAATGTGCAACACAATAATCGACTCATGTTACTTAAAAAGCTCTATGATACAAGCTTTTTAGGCGATATACATTTTCAGCAGAAACCATTAATTCCAAAAATAATACATCAAATTTATATTACTGAAGATGACACGGCGATACCCGCTATATATAAACAGTTACAGCAAACATGGGTACGGCATCATCCCGCTTGGCGCTACATACTTTGGCAGCGCAGTGATATTGAAAGGTTTGGCCTCATCAATCAGAAACAATTTGATGAGGCTACCGTTCCCGCAGTAAAGGCCGATATAGCACGTTATGAAATTTTATATCGCCTTGGTGGCCTCTACGTCGATACCGATTTTTTATGTTTGAAACCATTCGATATTCTGCACCATTGTTATGATTTTTATGCAGGCATGGAACCAGTTATACGTGATAAAGAGGGCCTAGATAGAAATTTTATTATTGGTCAGGCACTTATAGCCTGTAAACCAGGACATCCCATTCTCAAAAAATGCATCGAAGAGTTAGCACACAAACGTGTTCATAACATACGCGATTGGGATATTGTGTGTACGACGGGACCAGTCTTTTTCGGCAACTGTCTCTTCTCGGCACTAACTGCAGATAAGACTACTCGCTCGATTGTATTGCCACCCACCTATTTTTATCCGATTAGTGCTAGTGAGGCCTGTTTACCACTCTATACAATCATGAAACTTGCTCATCAAGAAACACTAGCGGTCCATCTGTGGGCAGGATCATGGCTTGGCAAGGGAAGTAAAGCTAGGCACGAAGAGTTTCTTAAGCAACAGGGAAACCATGCATTCACTGGAGCTATAAGAGCTTAATCATGCGCCTAAACAACACAAGGTTGCTGCTCGATAGTATCTGGCATGCTAACGCTAAACATCATAGTAGACTATAAAGCACTTGCGCTTGTTGCACGAATAAGTAAGCTACTTAGTATGTATAATACTACAATAGCCATGTTGAGGAGTTTAAGACTATGGACATACAACGTCTTATTTTGTTATGCCTTCTTGTGTTGGCAATCGGCGCAGCGCTCTATGTATACAGATCCCGTCGATCGTGCCCTCATGGGCCGGCAATTTTTTCTTTTCTTGGTGCCCCTGGCTCTGGCAAAGGAACGCTGGCTACACAAGCAGTTGAGAAGCTGGGATTCACGCAATTATCAACAGGCGATTTGTGCCGAAGTCATACTGCCGCGCAAACAGATCTTGGCAAGCAACTAGAAGCATATACAAACAGTGGAAAGCTGGTTCCTGATACGATTATTGCATCGATGGTCGATGAATGGCTCAAAGCTCACAGTACAACCTGCAAGACCATCATACTTGATGGATTCCCCCGAACAGCAGCACAAGCAAAATTATTGCAAGACATGCTTGCCACTAAATTTCCTGCAGCGAAATTACGTATCATAGAACTCGGGGCTTCTACAGAAGAGTTAGTCCGTAGACTTTCTAATAGGCTCGTCTGCAGCAATAAGAGCTGCGCTGCCGTCTACTCAGCAAGTCAGTATACGGGCGACGAGCATCCAGTTTGCACAAAGTGCAAGAGCCCTCTGATGAAACGTGCTGATGATAGCGAAGAAGTCATTCGAAATCGTCTTAAAGTCTATCATGAAACTCGTGATGCCCTGGTGAATTTTTATAAACAAGCTCACCTGCCAATAGAAACAATCGAAACAGAAAATAAAAGCCCAGAGATAATATTCGAGGAATTTAAGAAAATACTGCACTAAGTAACAAGCTCTAAGCTACAGTAAAGATAGGTGGCTCCGTGTGGCATTATTCGTGTCTACGCAGCCACCTATGTTATGTCATGTATGGCATTATACAAGATGGGAGCTTAAGCGATGGCAACACAAGATATACCGGTACCGGTGATTTCTCTTATTGGTTATCCCGGTGCAGGAAAAACCACGTTAGCGAATCGTTGCAGAGAAAGTCTCGATGTTAAGGTCTTATCCGTTGGCAATGTCTTACGTGATCACGTTGCACGAAAAACGAGTATAGGCATAGCTATTGAGCGCACCATCAATGCAGGTCATCTGGTTCCTGAAGACACACTGCAAGAGATTGTTACTCTGTGGCTTACCGACAACGCTGTACATGCGAAGCCAATTATTCTTGATGGTTTTCCTCGCTCTATTCTCCAGGCAAGGCTTATTCTTGAAGTTCTGCAAAAAAACTTTCAGCATTACTCTATGCGTGTTGTCCAGTTGCTGGTAACAGATGATGCACTGGTAGCCAGATTACACAATCGTCTAGTATGCAGCAATACCGCTTGCCAAGCGGTATTTTCGATACAAAGTACGCATACTAAGAGTTGCATAGCGTGCGGACATAAGCTTATCAAGCGCCGTGATGATGATGTACATACCATTCGTGAGCGAATAGCAGTATGCCAGGCAACGCTGGTACCACTGCTTGATTTTTACCATGCTCACAGGATTCGTATCGATACTATAGACACCGCTTATAAAACACCTCAGCAGGTGTTCGAGGCATTTTTACATATTTTTTGACGTGTCACGTTATGACAAGCGCGCTTACTACGGGTACTCAATACGCAGATCGTGCTCTAGCATAGTCATGCGCCAACCTAAGAGTTAATTAATCCTGAAATAACGATAAAAGCTCGTAGACATTCGAGAAACGTCTGACCGTCAACGATGTGGTATCAAGCTTTTGATGCTTTGCTATAAGCAACTGTTCAACACCAAATTTTTCCGCTTCATGCACAAGGCTATTGATTTGGTTAACCGGCTGAATAAGACCGGTGAGATTTATTTCACCAAGTACGATCGATTTTTTGGGCAATGCGAGCTGGAAATAACTTGATAATAACGCTAATGCTATGCCAAGGTCAGTTGCACTATCTTTAATTTTGAAGCTACCACTGACTTTAAAGAATATATCTTGGCTCGATAATTTTATGTGTAGGTACTTTTCAAGAATGGCCGCAATTAAGACCACTTGTTTTTGGTCAACGCCGGAGACGACACGTTGTGGAATGCCAAATTTTGAATCGATGGTCAGTGCTTGCAATTCGAGTAGCAGGGGGCGCGAGCCTTCAATAAAGCTTATGAGAACAGAGCCTTGGGCATGTGTCATTTCGCTTATCAGGTGCTCGTTAATATTATGTACTTCATGCATACCAGTGCTACTCATTTCAAAAAAGCCGAGTTCATTAACGGTGCCAAAGCGGTTTTTGACCGATCGTAAAATGCGAGCTTGCCATCGGTCGTCGCCCTGCAGATAGAAAACACCATCAACCATGTGCTCGAGTGTTTTTGGACCGGCGATAAGACCATCTTTTGTTATGTGGCCGCTAAAGAGAATTGCTATACCATGTTCTTTTGCAAGGCGCATAAGTTGAAAGGTGATATCTCTGAGTTGATTAATGCTGCCTTGGGCATAATGAGCTTCTTCGCTATAGCAGTTTTGGATCGAATCAATCACGAGAACATCTGGCCTTGCTGCCATAGCATGCTCTAGAATTGCTTTACTATGCGCATTATCGGAGAACAAAAGTTTCGATGCATCGATATTAATAATTCGGGATGCCCGTAATCTTACTTGCTCAAGAGATTCTTCAGTCGAAAAATAATTTACCGTGTACTGGTCAGCAAGACGTGAGGCTATTTGGAGTAGTAACGTTGATTTGCCGATACCGGGGTCACCAGTCAAAACAAGCAGGGAGCCTGGCATAATGCCTCCGCCAATGACTCTGTCCCACTCTTCAATGCCGCTGATCATGCGTGGTTTATGTGTACACGAAACTGCTGCAAGCGGCATCATGGCAACATGGTTATGAGAGTTTTTGCTGATTGAGCCGGTTTTTTGTACTGTTTGTTCGACGAAACTGTCCCAGGTCTTACAACCAGGACAACACCCAATCCACTGGATTGATTGATAGTCACAGGAACTACAGGCAAAAGATTTTTTGATGTTTTTCACGATAATTCCAGAGTCTTCATGGGCGTTTGTGCGTTGTGGGGTCAATTTCGATGGTATAACAAGTATGACACCGTGCCTGGTATGATTCTTGCGCACCAACAAGAATTGTTGGATCAGCATAATGCGCTGGCTTGCCATTGACCAGTCGTTGACTAAAGGCAGCATCGTTGCCACACAACGTACAGATCGCCTTAAGCTTTATAACGTCATAAGCAAGCGCAAGCAATGTCGGCATGGGACCAAATGGCAGACCTCTAAAATCAAGATCAAGGCCTGCAACGATAACGCGCCTGCCCTGCTCTAACAGTGTATTAATGGCAACGATAATCTGCTCGTCAAAAAATTGGACTTCATCGATACCTACAACATCCGCATTGCACTGTTCGGCATACTCAAGTATTGTTGCAGGATTACTGGTTGCAAAGGCACTCATAGTAGTACCACTATGTGAAACAACATGGTGCTCCATGAATCTAGTATCAACGGCATGTTTACATGAGACAATCGTTTGCTTAGCGATTATTGCCCGTCGTAAGCGTCGCATAAGTTCTTCGCTTTTGCCAGAAAACATTGGTCCACAAATTACTTCAAGTTTTCCTCTGGCATGATTGTTGAGTCTATTCATGACGTTGTTCCTTGTTCTAGGCTTACTATAGCACTTACTTTATCAAGCAGCAGGTCGATTGATCTAGCGCAAATGATGGCGTGATCCTACTGCGCTACTAACGTCCAGAGCTGTATCGAGCAATGCGTGTTGAAAGATACGGCATCTTATGAATATTTAGTGTAGCAAGCATCTCTGTATCTGGCAAACGCGCTGGCTATTGATATGGCTTTCACACTTTATGGCGTAGTACTTGCCATCCTCTTGAAGGTTCTTAGTAATGTTGTTAGATTAAATAGTGTTACCTACGTACCGTTAGATGTTGACAGTAATACCTATATGATTATATGTATAGGTTTTGCACACCAGGCCAATCATGAGAAAAGAAACAACTATTAGTTGATGGAGGCAATTGTTAGATCATGGCAAAAAGATATTTAATATGCATATTCATGCTACTCATACGTTATGCGGACAGCTCCACTAACGGTTTTATCGGACGCTTGGTTGATGAACCAATAAATCTTATTGAACGGGATATCGCCGCGGAGCACAAACGGAACCAGAAGATTCGTAATTTAATGCATATTTGTAGTACGGTTGGTACCGTCGCCGGTATAAGCGCTATCACGTATTTTTGGTTTAAGCCAACAGCTGCAACACCCGTTATGCCAGTTCCCGCAGCGCCTGCAACTCTTGAGTCGATAGCGGGCGACATGAATACGATCAAAGCGTATTTTAGTACCCGAAGCCAATCTGCTTGGACAACTTCTTGGTTTAAAAGCTTTGGTTTATATATCTTGCAGTCGGCCATCATGATCAATATGTATGTAGGGCTCGCTAAAGAGAAGGCGGAAAATTTCGCACAAAAAATATTTTATGATGAGACAATTGGCTGGTATATACAACGGCATACATCGCTTGGTATAATACACGAGCGCCAAGAACAATATGGTGCTACAATACGGTCGTTTATTCGTGGTCAGCTCCTTCAAGAGATCTTGACAAGTGCTAGAATTGCGGATGGCGGCCCTGGTGTTGCTACCATACTTGACCAGCAGTATCATACAGCCCAGCTCGTACAAAATATGAAGCGATTATTACAAGATATAGCTCGCGCTGTTGCTTATCTTGGGTATACTGGTTCATGTTGGTCTGCGCAGCCAGAGTATGCTAAAGATGCCTTCAGCAAGGCTCGCTATCTTTTTAACTTGACAAATAGCACTATGGAGCTTCTTGAAAAGCAGATCGATCTGACAACAAAGATGCCTAAACAGCCAGTCTTTCCGACGGTGACGGCATATATAGCTGAGTTCGAAAATCTTATGCTCAGTTTTTCTCGCATAGAGGATGAATATGCTTTTAGAATGCTTATTAATCTAAGCCCTGCCTAAAACTAATCACCTCATAGCATATGCGTATTACTCTGCATATATCTTAGGAGATTGTTGCCGTTCATGGTAACGATCTCCTAATTTTTTTTATTCCCCCCCCCTAAAAGCCTAGGAGTATGGACTGAGTAGCAGTTTAGGTAATGCCAAGTGCTGAGATTACAGCACTTTTTTTGTGTGCGATTTCAAAAGTATTTACAAATAATAAATAAATAATTTATACTTAGTATGAACAGTAGTATGTTGAGTACCATATTCAGTTTTGCTTAACGATTTTCCATAATGTAAAACAAGGAGGCTTTTCACATGATTCGTATACGTGATAATTGGGTTTTTACGGCCCCATTTTTTGTGCTTTTTTTCTTGCAGTATGACTTCTTGCGTGGCTCTACTAGCACTAGCATGGATTTAGTGCAACAAGAACTTAGAGATTTAAGGGCAACACAGGAAGCGCAACAACAGGCTTTACAACAACAGCAGGCCCAACCACAGCAACAACAAGGTAGTAGCATACAAACACAAGCGCTAGATCTTGCCAAACAGGGCGCTTCGAGCGTTGGAAGTGCTATTTTGGACAAGGTTAAGGGTCCAGCAACAAGCGTTGGCGAAAAAGTTTTAAGTAAAGTCGTTAGTGCTGGCAGCAGCCTTTTGGGCATTGGTGGTGTTGGTACTAGTGCTACCGTTGGCACCGGTGTTACTGGTGGTACTGTTGCCGCTGGCACTGCTGCTGAAGGGGTAGCCGCGGCTGGTACTGCAGCTGGTACTGCTGGCAGTAGCATAACAGGAGCTTTATCTGGTATTGGCTCAGCAATTAGCGGTGCTGCTACAACTGCTGGTACTACTCTTAGTGCTGCCGCAACTACCGCCGCCGGCGCTATTGGCTCTGCAGCTTCCACAGCTGCTGGCGCAGCTAGCACGGCAGCTGGTGCTGTAGGTAGTGCAATTACAGGTGCGGTTGGTAGTGCTGGTGGTGGTGGTGCAGCTGGTGCCGGCATACTTGGTGCTCTTACAACCGCCGCTGGAGGGCTTTCTGCGACTGGTGTTGGCGCCATTGTTGTAGTTGCCGTTGTCGTGCTCGCCGGCCTGGCTATTGGCATATCATTTATAAAGTGGGATCAGCGCATTGTCTTTGGTGATAATTTGCTACGCACTGTTACCCTTCCTGGTGCGCGTGTACCAACGCGCTACATGGTTGATATCGATTATTTGGGCGCAAATGAGCATATACGGTTTACGGTAAAATTTAATAGAGCGACAGCGAATGATAAAGGTAAACCTGTCCCTTTTCTTGGCCTTGCCAAGGATGGTACCGCAAAAATTAATGACGATCGCGTTAAATTAGATGAGAAATATCCGGAAAGCGTTATTAAAGCTACACGCAAAGTTCTCTGTATTAAAAGCGTCACGATAACTGATTTTAACGACCGGACAAACTTTATCACAATACCTGTCAAATCGTCGCAAAATCAGTGTGCTGGGCATATTTTTCTTGTTGACATCGATCCACAGACTAAGAAACTTATTGGCCATAAAATGACCAAAGATGATTATAAAAAGCTTGATGAACTTGCAAAACAGCATAAGGATAGCAATGCTACTTTAGCTATCAAGCCAAGTGCGAACTCGGCTACAAATCATGTAGCGCCAGCAACTGAATAGATTAATTTATGCTAGCTATAAGCCGGTTATACAAAGGGGATTTCATATGAACAAAAATATATCTTTATTAGTGAGCCTATTCTTGTTAATGGTAGGCTCTAGTAGCACGATCGTTGCATATACGCATACCATTGAGTTTGGACCAACATTTATGTTTATGCCAGGTGAGTATCATCTTACTTTTGATCTTGTCTGGTGGTCTGACATTAATGTTGATTTTAAGGTTAAGGCTGACGGTGGCGATATTATCATTCTTAATGTCAGCGCAAAGGGTGGCTGCGATGCTGATACGGACGGCAGTAATTTGATCTTCGCAAATACCGTCGGTTGGCTTTGTAGAGGTGTAACCCTAACGTGTAAGTCTCTGGATGCCTCAGTACCGGTCCGTACGCTTGTCGGCAAAAGCATTAAAGATACCCCGGGAAGCAATATGGCCAGAAATCAAGATTATTTCTTTGGTGTTGTACCAAATCTTACTGAGTTTACCAAGGCTCGTGATCAGGATCAGGTGATATCGGCCACGCTCATACCTCCATCCGTCGTAGCCTCACCAGTACCGGTTGCTCCTGCTCCGGCACCTGCCACACCACCTGCTGTGTCACAACCTGTTGCTGCTGCACCTGTTACAATCACGCCTGCTTCATCTACGGTACCTAATGCACCTGCTGTGTCACAACCTGCTGCTACGGCGCCCGGCACACCCGTTACTCCGAAATCATAGGCACACGTTGCTACTTCCAGCAAATTTACTAAGTGGTTAACACGCTTTCACCGGCGAATAAAAACATACAAAGCCAGTATCAGTTGAGTCTGCTCAACCGGTACTGGCTTTTAGTTTAAATATGATCTCTTGTTGCTGAGATTAGAAGTCAACATGCCTTCTTGCTGCCATTGTCAAATAGCAGGTTTAGTAGTATTGCATGATGCCTATCTGCAATGACTCTGTGTTCTTAGGAAGCAGCGAACGGCTGTTTTGTAGTCGACCTGTGATCACCATGTGGTCTCATACCGCCCCTATCGTTACGACGAAAACTTCTTCGTTGTTGATCATTGCGGCGATCTTGGCGTCCCTGGAAAGAACCACCACGATAGCGAGGTCGTTGTGAACCCTGATTAGGTCTTACTGCTGGCATTTCAAGCGTGACGTTGGCAACTGTCTTTCGTTCCATGGCCGATCCCATAATACGCTCAATAAGATTGAGTGTGTAAAGATCTTCATGAGTAACGAATGTCAGTGCCTGTCCAGCTTTATCAGCTCTTCCTGTACGGCCAACACGATGTGTATATGCTTCTGGGGTATCGGGCATGTCATAGTTAATGACATAGCCAACATCTGAAACGTCAATACCGCGTGCTGCTATATCAGTTGCAATAAGAATTTGGAAGCGCCCATGACGAAATCCTTCCATTGCCTGTTGCCGTTTAGCTTGGGAAAGATTTCCCTGAATCGATGTTGCATTAAAGCCAGAGCGCTTTAACTGTTCACTCAGCCGCATCGCTTGAAACTTTGTTCGTGTAAAAACGATAACAGGGGCTTCACCAGCTTCTCCGAGTATTGTCGTAAGCAACGTCATCTTGTTGTGCTTGTCAACATAGTATGTGCCATGACTGATCAGTGGCACAGGGCTATTATTGGCAATCTGGATAGTCTCAGGATTTTTGAGTATCGTATCTGCAAGAACTTTGATAGCAGCAGGCATGGTCGCTGAAAATAGGAGTGTTTGCCGTTTCTCAGGTAAAAATGTTAAGATTTCTTGAATATTTGGTAAGAAGCCCATGTCAAACATTTGATCAGCTTCATCCAAAACTAATAATTCGACGTTTCTAAGATCGATAGTCCCATCATGAATATGGTCAAGCAGTCTTCCTGGACACGCAACGGCTATATTGATCCCTTCGCGAAGTTTTCGTACTTGCGCATGTTTGGCAACACCGCCATAAATAGTCGCACTACGAACTCTAGTCTTCTGAGAAAAAGATCGAACAACCTGATTGATCTGTTCCGCAAGTTCTCGTGTTGGAGCTACAATAAGTGCCCGTAGTCCGTATGGTCGATCAAGAAGTTTTTGTAACATAGGTAATACAAAAGCGGCAGTTTTGCCAGTTCCTGTTTGAGCCAGACCGAGTATGTCAGATCCTGCTATGATGCGTGGTATTGCTTGTTCTTGTATAGGCGTTGGCTTTTCATAGCCAGCAGCCTGTATGTTCCGCTGAATAAGCGGATTTGTTAAAAAATTAATAAAATTATTATGTTCACTTTGTGATTGCATAGATACATCCTTGGCTCTTACACGATTTGTATAGTACTGAAGAGCCAAGTCGCACGCTTAGCTCGCTGATAGTTATACCAGTACCGTGCTTGTTTTTTGTAATTATGATAATATAACAACGTAATTTCTGGAAGTTTGTACAGCTTGCAAATCTAGGGTATTTCTTAGAGTGCGATGGCGAAGCTATCTTTCCATATAATTATATATACAATCATACCATATTTTATACAAAATGCAAAAAAATAAACGAAATACAGATACGAACAGGACTGGTACCCCTATTGCCAAATCTCATTAGAATAAAAAAATATACCATTATGTAGCAACGCACCTGACAGCTTCATAAGATCTTCATGCAAGTAAGCCATAGTGCTTGACAAAGTACATCCGGGTACAGTAGCGTGTATGCTAGCGAGGCGTTTTCTTACTCTTTGGGATATGTCTCAGGAGCTGCTGTATAGTGTATCATGCGTTACGTAGTATAAGGAGAGCATGCAATGCTGTGTAGTCTATATACCGTTATATCATGGTTTCCACTACTCTTCTTTGCGTTTTCTGCTACGGTATGCAGTAGTGCATATAATGAGCCAATCGCTCCTGAGCAAAGGCCTACAGTATTTATCAAGCACTTTGACCAGTATATGTTTTCGACCGAAGCAGCTCTTTTAGATATGAATAACAGATACGCTTCCTATTATAACTGTCGCCGCTGTTTTTTGGACCTTATAGAAAGTCTTCGTGAAGACGGCTTGACGGTGAAATTCGTTGCCTCCTGCCCTGACACCATACATCCTCAGGATTTCTTGCTTGTTTTTGATCATTGGTTCGATCCAGGCAAGGATTTTATTGATACATTTTCGCACGATCATCGCATACTGTTTTTATGGGAACCAGAGCACGTGCAACCATGGGGGTATGACAAAGCACTCCATGCTCGATATGCACGAGTTTTTACTTGGAACGATGATCTTGTTGATAATAAAAAGTATTTTAAATTTTATATCCCGCAACCGTTTTTACAGATGGTTCAAGAACCTATTGATTTTTCAAGTAAAAAGCTCTGCACCATGATAGCGAGCAATAAACTCTGGGAGCATCCCAACGAGTTATACCGAAAACGCCAAGAGGCTGCATTCTTTTTTGAGTGCTACGCGCCCAATGATTTTGATCTATGGGGATGGTATTGGACTGCTGGTAGCAAGACCTACAGAGGTGTTATTCCTCTCAGCGAAAGACGATCAGAAGATACTGCCAATCTTGCTATTGCGCACCAGACAAAATTAGATTATCTACGATATTACCGGTTTGCAATTTGTTATGAGAACTTGGCGAAGACACATGGCTATATCACAGAAAAGATATTTGACTGTTTCTCAGCCGGTTGTGTTCCTATATACTGGGGAGCCGATAATATTAGTGACTATATTCCCTCGGGATGCTACATAGACAGAAGAACATTTGCAAATAACAGGGATCTTTATATATATATCAAAAATATGAGCATTGAGACATACCAAGGCTATATCAAAAACATACAAGATTTCTTGCAAAGCGAGAAAGCATACCCATTTTCAACGACCTTCTTTATACAAACTATTAGAAAAGCACTTGCTTATGACAGCAGGCCATAGATTTTTAGAAAGCCTTTAAACTGTATAAAAATACCCTACGAGCTAAGCTTAGCAATCGCCAAAAACTTCTGTTGATCACCTGATAGCACCTAAAAATTTTTTGCAGAATTTAGTGGCAATTACAGTTGTTCTGTGTTATGACTCTCTCAGAGTATCATCGGTGTCATGTTAAATCAGGAGAGCAGCAATACCATGTACAACACGCGCAAGTATTTCTTAGTGCCATACATCGTTGCTTATAGACTGTTACTAGGATTTTTAGTTGCCTATAATCTAGCACTTACTGGTAACGATAAACCAAGAATTTCGATTATTACATCTGTATATAATGGCGACCAGTTTATTGAACAATTTTTAGCAGATATTACTCGTCAGACAATATTTGATCAATGTGAATTGATTATGATTAATGCTCAGTCGCCAGGTAACGAGGAGCCAGTCATCAAGAAGTATATGGCCTGGTACCCCAATATCATCTATAAAAAATTGGATCAAGACCCAGGCGTTTATGCTGTATGGAACATAGCCATCGGTATGGCCCGTGGCGAGTATATAACCAACGCAAATCTTGATGATAGATTGGCACCGATATGTTATGCGGTACATGCGGCAGCCCTTGACGCTGACCCCTCCATCATGCTTGTATATTCGGATAGAGCACTCGCTGATATTCCGAACGAGACATTCGAACACAACACAAGCACAAGAAAGCTTATAGCGCCAGAATTTTCCCCTGAGGCGCTATACCAATTTTGTTGGCCACTATCCAACCCGATGTGGCGCAGTACTATGCATACACACTATGGCATGTTCGATGAGTCATTGAGATATTCTGGTGATTGGGAAATGTGGCTTCGTGCCGTTTCAAAGGGCGCTCAATACAAAAAAATAGATGGAATGTATGCTCTCAATTATTGCAATCCACAAGGGTTACAGACAGCGCCAGCCAGTAAAAAAGCAAAAGAAGATGAAGACGAACGCATTCGCGAGCTCTACGCGTCAGTCACAAAAAATGCTGCTTATGATACGTATATGACAGTTGCTAGAGGCCTCGAAAAAACCCATGACACCGAAGAAACTGTATGGAGTATGGCCCTTGCAAGCTATTTAGACGCAACTGGCTTGCAGCCAACAAGCGCTGAGCCTCTCGTTAATATTGCTTCTCACTACTATAAAACAAGACAGATGCCACTCATGTATATTTTCGCCCGTCGCGCATGCGAGATGGCTATTCCAGCCGATTATAACGAAGTGCGAGATAGGGTTCTCTATATGTATACCCGCTATGATCTATTAAGCATAGCAGCATGGCATGTTGGAGCGTATGAAATAGGTCAGTGGGCTGCGCAGAAAGCTTACGACTATAACCCCAATGACAAACGTCTTAAGGATAATCTTACTTTTTATAGAAGTATGGCACAGTCTAAAGCAAAAAATCGCTAGGATCGTTCATGTATTATACAAGAATTCATCTTATTATACTGGCTATAATAACTGTTGTGCATGTGCACATGCTAGCAGAACGGCTTATTCTGCCAGCAATTATTCTTGGCGATCATGCAGGAGCTGCCATAGATACTCTTCAGTCCTGTGGAACGCTTATTGATGACGGCGTTATAATCTGTGGTAATGCAACAAGCTCTGCAGGTCGTGAATGCATCGAATACCTTACCAAGCATCATAGTCAATATATGTGGGAAGAGTATGCTGGAAATTTCTGTGCAGAAGCATGGACACAAGTACTACAGCGCGCTAATACCATGCGTACAGCAATCTTTTGTTTGGTACTAAAAGCAGGGTGGCGTTTGCGCTCTCTAGATCAACTTGTATCATGGTGCACTACCCATGACACTGATACATGTGATGTGTATAATCTTCGAGTTGTCCCCGCAAGTGACAAAGAGGATTGGTATGAGCCTTGTCTGTGTCGATGCAAAGAGCCGTTGCATTTTGAGGGGATATATCACATAAGACCAGCCACTAGGGTTACGTTGCAGAATATGCCACGCGAAATATCGGCTATCTGGGAAGAGTCGCGCCTCGGTGTTAACCATACTTACCAGGGATATATGCGAGATAGAGCACAACTTGAAGCTCATCATCAACGAACACCTCATGCTCCAGGTATTCTCTTTAGTCTTGCAGAAAACTATGCGCTAACGGGAGATCTAGTCAAGGCTCAAGCGTTGTATATGCAGCGTGCATCCCTGCATGGCGACCCAGAAGAGGATTACCTCGCTGTCTATCGAATGGCAGAATCATTGGACAATGTAGTTGCACAAGAACAGGAAGCAGCGAAACTTCAGCGAGAACTATATCTTAAAGCTCATGCTATGAGACCTTGGCGCGCTGAACCACTTGTGCGTCTGGCACAAAAAAGTCTTGAGGGTGGCAATAAGCATGTGGCCTTTTTGTTTGCGCAAGAGGCAGCCGCTTTACCGTATCCGTTATTGGATAGGCTTGCCATAGATCGTGCTGCCTATGATTATGCTTCGCATGATATCGTCGGTATAACTGCTTGGTACCTCGGTGAGTATGATCTTGGCGAAGAAGCTCTCACCAAAGTGTACTCAAAAAACCCTCAAGATCAACGTTTAGCAGGCAATTTAGCATTTTATCGAAGTCGCGCAGCACATGGCGCTAAGCCAGTCAGCCATCGTGATCACCGAGTTCCAGCAGCATTTGGCGCGCCCTTTGATGAATCAATGGAACTTGAGTTAGGGCCTGCCTATAATAAGAAAACGTTTGACGAAGATTCTGTCTGGTGCATGCTCCGTAACGAGTATAAGAGAATTATTATTGATGATCTTGAGTACGCTGAAAAACCACGTATTCCTAAGGTAATTCATCAGATATGGATTGGTGGTGATATACCTGTTCGTTACAGGGATTGGCAAGTAAGCTGGAAGGCCATGAACCCTGACTGGGAGTACAAGTTATGGACCACCAAGGATATCGAAGCTCTCGGCCTTGTTAATCAGCATGCCTATGAAGCCGCACCCAATAATGCCGAACGTGCCGACATTGCACGCTACGAAATACTATACCGTTTTGGTGGTCTCTATGCTGATACAGATTTCGAGTGTCTAAAACCGATGGATGTTTTTCACCACTGCTGTGATTTTTATGCCTGTCTCGAAGTTATTTTGACCGTTGGCAACTCACTCATTGGTTGTGCAGCCGGTGACCCGATCATAAAGCGTTGCATAAATATGATAGAACCAGCCAAACCTGGTGAATCACACTGGCAGCAAACGTGTGCCAGAACAGGGCCTGGTCTATTAACTCGTGCCATTCGTGCTGAATTCACGGATCCAGCACGTACTAGCAATCGTTCTGTCGTATTCCCCAGCGGCTACTTTTTTCCATGGTACCCTTTGTATGGCCAACCGAGACCAACTGGTAATGTCTTACGTTCACTGAAGCCTGAGACCTTTGCAATCCATATGTGGGATTCGTCATGGCCAACACCGTAACTATACCTGTTGCCAGGCATATGCCTGGTAACAGAGAAAAACCTGTAGAGAATGTACCACTTATACTAACGGAGTAACTACATGCAAAAAAATATGGCGCTAGCATACCTGCTTGCCCTAGTATGGGTAAGCGCGTCAACCGTGAACGCTGAAGTCCAAGCCCTTCGCAAGGATCCGCTACTTGTCTGTGCACTCATGATCAAGAATGAAGCACCAGTTATCGAAAAAACATTAACACCCATGGTCGACGGCGGCATCGACTCTTTCTTGATTTATGATACTGGCTCCACCGATGATACGATAGCGACGGTGCATACATTTTTTGCAGCCAAGGGCATCACGAACTACGTTATAGAACAAGAGCCATTTGCTGATTTTGCTACATCACGCAACAAGGCTCTCGATTTTGTTGACCAACATTTTCCGCAGGCAACGTTTATCTTGATGCCTGATGCGGAATGGCTTTTGCGTAATGGCAAGTCGCTGCTTGCATTTTGCGAAAACCACAAAGAAGACAAGTGCAGCTCGTATATGGTTCGTATGTTTCGCAATGGCGGCCTTGAATATGATGTCGATAGACTTATTCGTCGTAGCTCTCATGCGCGTTTCAAGAGCCCTGTTCATGAATATCTCGAGAGCCCCATAGTCGGCAAACTTCCTGCAGAAGCTTACTTTTACTGGGAATCAACAAAATACGGCGACGATAAATCGCATATCCGTTGGCAACGAGATGCCAAAATTTTGCTGAAGCACTTAGCAGAAGAACCCACAAACTCTCGAACAGCTTTTTATTTGGCACAAACGTATGCCTGCCTTGGGGAATGGGAAGAGGCGATTCGTTTTTATCAGTTACGTGTTAAGCTTGTAAGCTGGGATGAAGAGAATTTTATGACCCTATACCGACTAGGCGAGGCGGTAGAACGCTTTATTACAACTGATACTGGCAAAGCATCGATCTATACCTGGTCAACGGCACTCTTGTATTACATGAAAGCCTATGCAATGCGGCCAACACGCATTGAACCACTTATACGCATTGCGCAACACTATCTGCACGAGGGCAACCATGCTGTCGCTTACTTATTTGCAAAGCGCGCTGCAGAAATGCCTTATCCAACACACGATACACTGTTTGTCGAAAAGACTATGTACACCCACACATGTTTTGATATTCTTGGCCACTGTGCATGGTATATAGGTGAATTTGAGGCTGGTAAACAAGCGTTACAAAAAGCGCTTGAATATAATCCTGACGATAAGCATTTACTCGAGAATTTGAGATTCTATGAAGAGAGGGAGAGTCATCGATGTTGTGGGTAGTTTATATCTTAAGCACACATATTCTATGGTATGAAATTATAGCGCAATGAGAAAAATCTTGCATTACTGTTGAAGAGGAGATTTTGGTTTATGTGGTATAGCCTTGACAAAGTATGTGCCTATACAAGAATTTGTATACTACCAATACTCTTGTTTTCTTGTACCCTTGGTAATTTTGGAGGCAATATGAAATGCTTTATTATAGGCATTGTTCATACAGTGCGGTGGGTTAAAAGCATCAAATTCATGCAATTAAGTTTGTGTTTCATGATCTTTGCCCTTCTGGTTGCCTTTGGCTTTTTACATCTAAATGCTTTAGTGAATTTTAGGGAATCTTATGGAGCTTCCCTTTACGACAAACAGGTACAATGTGAATATTTTATTGTAGGTCCAGGTATAAAAATGCCAGGACGTGATTTTATAAAAAAATTTGAGCAGCTTTATAATAAGAACAATCCGTATGTTCTCGATGGAGCACAACAAAGAAAAATTCCACCAGTAATTCATCTGATTTGGCTTGGTAGTAAATTTCCAGAGGCATGGGCTCGTTTTCGCCAAAGCATGATTGATTATCACCCTGACTGGATACATATTTTATGGTCCGATTTTCCTCAGGATGCCAGGACTGGGCGAATCTTAAAACCTGATCAAATTAAATCTCTCATAGATGAACAATCTTGTA
Organism: uncultured bacterium; assembly: GCA_963715605.1. Classification (GTDB taxonomy): domain Bacteria; phylum Babelota; class Babeliae; order Babelales; family Vermiphilaceae; genus JAKASV01. The sequence continues at coordinate 487,503 of OY970257.1, forward strand.
GCGGGCAAATTTTAGTTGGTGATCTCAATTTTTTTAAAATATATAATCGATTTTTTTTTAATAAGGCAAAGAATTATGCGGAAAAAGCAGATATTTTGCGCTATGAAATAGTTTATACATTTGGGGGAATTTACGCTGATACTGATATGGAATGCAAAAGAAATTTTGAACCACTTTTGAAATATGATTTTTTTGCCGGTATGGAGGAACAAAGAACCCATGTTAGTGTTTGCAATGGCTGCTTTGGTGCTTCTGCAAAAAATCCCATTCTATACCAGTGCATCAGTAGCATTGGTAAGTATGCTATGGCTGCTTCAGAGCACTATCGAGTACTTTCAACCGCGGGACCAATACATCTTACCAAGGTTCTTGACAATTATGAAGCAATACATGATGGTCTTAACATAATTTTTCCTATGACGTTCTTTGCACCTACTGACAAAGTCGCGCGAAAAGAATCTTTCGTAGTGCACTACTATGTTGGTTCATGGATCGGTGTTACGCTATGAATAATTACAATATCTTTGTTTATCGAAAAAACCATGTAATCGTCACTTTTTTGACATTTTTGGCCATTCTGCCTGGTATAAAGATGAATTTGATGAAAATAAAAATGCTTTACAAAGTGAAATCAAAAAAATCATTCTCGGTGCATTATCATACTCATTGTCTTGACCATACTAATAAAGAGGTAGCAAACATGTTTATTTACCAATATATTATGTGTAGTTTTTTATTTTTTTCTTTGAATTTTTTGGCAAATTGCAGTGATGCTTTTACAAAAATATATGAAACACCCCATTATTGGTCGTCAAAAGAGTCTGTTTCTGGTAATGGATCTGAGTTAAAGGAGACCGTTGTCATCAGAAAAAAACTTCCAGAGATTGTGAAAAATTATTCCATAAAAACACTTCTAGATGCGCCATGTGGCGATTTTAATTGGATGAAAGAAATCGATTTGCCTTGCGAAAAGTATATTGGTGTTGATGTTGTTCGCGCTCTCATTGACCGTAACAAGGCTCTATATGGCAATGATCATAGATCCTTTATATGCCTTGATATGGGTGAGGAGGCCCTGCCGAGTGCTGATTTACTCTTATGTCGTGATTGTCTTGTACACCATACCTTCGCTTCGGCGTGGAAAATACTACTCAATATAAAGAGGAGTGGTGTAAAGTATCTCCTCGTGACAACCTATCCAGCACTGCAGCGTAACAAAGATTTGCAAACAATTGGTTTTGATTGGCGCTCGCTAAATATGCAGCGTGAACCATTTAATTTTCCTGAACCTTTGTTATTGATTGATGAACAAGAGAAACTAGGGAAGCATCTAGGATTATGGCGCTTAGAGGATATTTTTCTCGATTGTAATGCAAGCAGCAAAATAAAGTAACTCATTAAATGACTAACACGTTCAATATCATGAATTTGATGAAAATAAAAATGCTTTACAAAGTGAAATCAAAAAAATCATTCTCGGTGCATTATCATACTCATTGTCTTGACCATACTAATAAAGAGGTAGCAAACATGTTTATTTACCAATATATTATGTGTAGTTTTTTATTTTTTTCTTTGAATTTTTTGGCAAATTGCAGTGATGCTTTTACAAAAATATATGAAACACCCCATTATTGGTCGTCAAAAGAGTCTGTTTCTGGTAATGGATCTGAGTTAAAGGAGACCGTTGTCATCAGAAAAAAACTTCCAGAGATTGTGAAAAATTATTCCATAAAAACACTTCTAGATGCGCCATGTGGCGATTTTAATTGGATGAAAGAAATCGATTTGCCTTGCGAAAAGTATATTGGTGTTGATGTTGTTCGCGCTCTCATTGACCGTAACAAGGCTCTATATGGCAATGATCATAGATCCTTTATATGCCTTGATATGGGTGAGGAGGCCCTGCCGAGTGCTGATTTACTCTTATGTCGTGATTGTCTTGTACACCATACCTTCGCTTCGGCGTGGAAAATACTACTCAATATAAAGAGGAGTGGTGTAAAGTATCTCCTCGTGACAACCTATCCAGCACTGCAGCGTAACAAAGATTTGCAAACAATTGGTTTTGATTGGCGCTCGCTAAATATGCAGCGTGAACCATTTAATTTTCCTGAACCTTTGTTATTGATTGATGAACAAGAGAAACTAGGGAAGCATCTAGGATTATGGCGCTTAGAGGATATTTTTCTCGATTGTAATGCAAGCAGCAAAATAAAGCAACTCATTAAATGACTAACACGTTCAATATCATGAGTTAAGGTTTAAAAACAAATATTTATTAAGCATGTATTGTAGCGAGAAAGTAATGAGTTTTCTAATAAGCTTAGGAGGTCGATAATGCTTATGCGTAGATGTTTTCTTGTGTTAAATTTGATAGTAAATGTGCAACTTTTCTCGTCATTGCTCACTCCTCATGACAATGCTTTAAAAATATACGAATATTGTGACTTCAATGCCGTTATGGATGGCCTGCATTACATACGGGAAGTTACTGAGTATCGGGCACTCGAATTGCTCAAAAAAACTTCTTTGGTAGTAAAAACAAATCATATTGCAGCACCTTGGTCGCTCGTGCTTTTTTTCGGCTATGGTGGGTGCAATAAGTTATATGAGCGATTTGGTAATTTAAGATTATCGGGCGGATTTACTGTTTGTTGTCTTGATACATACGCGCTCAAGGATATCATAGGTTTGCTTAAGAAGATCGGTATTGACTGCGTCTTTACGGCAAATGCTACCAATGAAATTCGCGTTTGGGACGGTATCCATATAGAGCCCTTCCCTTATGCGCCCATGGTAACATTAGAGCCAAGCACGAAAAAAGATATTTTTTATTCATTTATAGGTGCCGCCACACATCATGTACGTAATACCATTTTTTCCATGTCTCACTCGAAAAATGCCGTTATAAAACAACGTAGAGAATGGTTTAGTACGCTGACACCTAGGGAAAAAGAAAATCTTGGTCAAGAGTATCGTGATGTTCTTGCACGTTCAAGATTCTCGCTATGTCCACGAGGCAATGAATGCAGCTCAGTCCGTTTCTGGGAGTCTCTTCAGGCTGGAGCCATTCCTGTCCTTATTTCTGATACAGTACGCTTGCCCGAGACCTTTGATTGGAGCTCAGCGATTATTAGAATACCAGAATCTGCAGTGGGTACGGTTCCTAGGGTATTAGAAGACATTTCACCTGAGCAAGAGGAATCTATGCGTAATGCTTGTCTAAATGCAGCGGAGCAGTTTTCTGGCGAAAATCTGGTAAGTGTTATTCGCGATTATTATTCCAGAAAATAAATTAGGAATAGAATTAGGTTACTTGTGACTAAAAGCAATCGAAAATTAACGAAAGTAAAGAAATGGTAAATATTAAGAACTATAGTTTACTATTCTGTATGAATATGGTAATGTTCTTGTCTTTTTGCAACGCTGAAAAAAATCGAGAACAATCACTCATTAACCATGTATTAAAAAGTATTGCAAGTGCTAATGTTCAGAAATCTTGCCTGACAGAGTCTGTTTTGATCTTGGAAGGCTACTCAAGCCGCAAAGTACGCCACCTTTTGAATAACTAAGGATAAACATGTTTCATAGGTTTCATGATGCACTGTATCGGCAACAGTTGCCGATACAGTTTCTTGGTCATGTTTATGAAGATTTATCAGAGCGAGAATCGTTACAATAAAGTTAAGGCCTATGGCCAGCCTGTTCATTGCTCTCTAAAAAAGAAGGTACAAAAACTATTATGTTATTAATTGCGAATACGCATGCAACCTGCAAAAAAAAAATTATATCGTGTATATTTTTCTTGCTAGTTCACTTGCATGTATTAGCCAAGAATAATACAGGCTGTGCCGTTAGTTATACATTTGATGGTGCCGGTAGATTTGGTGATTGCGTTTTGCTTTACTGCAAGGCTCAATATTATGCCACACACTACGGCTTTCCGTTGATATATAAGTGTTTCCCTCACTCTGATAAGCTTTATGCACATAGGTATCATCAAGAATATCCATATATTTGTAAGACACCATTTGCTGCTAGTAAAAGAGTTAACTCAGTTATTGATATCGACTCGAATGATCATAATATTCTATATATTGTCGATTTATTGACACCCCTTTCCGATAAACCACGTATAGGAATTTCTGATGGCACAACCGGCCCCGTTGGCCATTGGATTAATTTCCTTACTGAAGAAGTTCATGAAAAAATGCTGGAGGATAATACCTATAAAAATACCATCAAAGATATGTTAAGACTTTGTGATCCTGCTGATGTTGCCCTACCAGTATCGTGTGTTCGGCTTGCTGTCCATGTTCGTACAGGTGGTGGCTATGATGGTGCACTCCTCTCAGAAAACTTTAAAGAGAATGCTGTGACAACTTCGTGTCGTGTGCCACATGTATCACAGAGAATTCATGACTGTGTTTTTCCTTTGAGGTTCCCGCCACTACAATTTTATATTGAGCAGACCAATATTTTTGCAGAGATTCTTGATGGTTATCCTCTGTATATTGAAATTTTTACCGATGATTGTGACCCGATCGCTATACTAGAAAATTTTCAAAGTAAATGTGCTGGAAAAAATATTACCATATGTCTTGGTACTAAATTCCCTTGGTATGCGACTCCTATCGATGATCTTTATCGCATGGCACACTTTGATTGCATTATTAGGCCCTGTTCATCGTATTCGGGAACCGCGCAGCTTGTGGGTGACTACAAGATTATTATGCATCCAAATGACCATTGCTGGGACGGCAATTTTCTTTGTATCAAAGAATCAATTATGCATATTAAGTTAGCTACTGGGCAATACGACAAAGTAAAACTTGCGTATAAGCAGCCAATAGAAAGTGTATTAAAGAATCAAATACAAGCACTTTTGTGCCATAAAGGTATTTAATCATGAAGATGTGTGCGGGAAAAAGTTGTTTTTTTATAGCAAGTTTATTAGCGTGCTACGTTGGTAACATAATCACTCAAGATTTAAAGATTGTTGGGCTTTTACCAGTTCGCAACGAAGAATTATTTATTGCAAATTGTCTGCGAGCTATGGCCGCTTATACTGATTCTATAGTTGTTTTGGATGATGTTTCAACAGATTTGACATTGGCCATTGTTCGATCTCTTCAGGATGAATGTCATATAGAGCGCATTATAGAAAAAAATGTATGGGATCGAAATGAGCAGGCGGATAGAGAAATTCTATTGAAAGCTGGTAGAGAAATTGGTGGTACTCATTTTATGATCCTCGATGCTGATGAAATTTTTCCTGCTACCTGTATGCAGGATGCCTGGTTACGAAAAAGGATCTATGCTTTGCAGCCAGGTGAGGTTTTGGTATTCCCTTATTTACATACTTGGGGAAGTCATACTTGCTACCGTAACGATGAGTTTTGCAACGCAGCAAAGCCATATATGCTTGATCCAATTTTTGCTGATGATGGTTCTTGTAGTTATTCATCCAACTTTGTTTGGGGACCATCGAAGAGAATTCATGTGAACAGAGTTCCTTGGAATCTCCAAAATCTTCGTACTATAGCTATCCCAGTCTACGATGTGACTCATAGTATTCTTCATTTTCAGTACATTGATTTAGACGTTGCTCGTACAAAATTTATTTGGTACATGTGTCTGGAATTTATACATAAGTGGTTTGATTCTGATGAACAAGAAAGGGCTACTGTAGCGCAAGATATTAACTTCGTGTACCATGTTGCAAGGCAAAAGCAACAGCCGCCACTTTTTTGCACAACTAATACTCATACAAATGTTATACCTAATGTATGGTATGACTACAAAAATTTTGATATGACTGTATTTTCACGTGTTTCTAAGCTGGATGAAGAAAGGAAAAAGGAAATTGTTTCGTGGATGAATAAGTACGGGAGCAATTTTTTTAGGGATCTTGATATTTGGCGAGTTAGTTGGCTCAATGAGTTTAAAAAGTTTTGATAATTGACTAAATCAGAATAACTTCTAGAACATCGGAAGGTTCTTATGATTATAGCAAAAATTAAATGTTTACTGGGCATACTTTTATGTTTTTTGTTCATAGTGCAGCAGAGTATTGCTTCTCAAGATCATATAAAAATGTATGTCATGTATACGCCATCTCATGAAATGATGTTCCATGAATGGTTTTTGCCATCGCTACAAGATGACTTTGAAGTAGTTGTTGAAGAAGAAATCCAACAATGTCGCTCAGGTTCATTTTTGGAATCTGGTTGGAATGATACAATGTTAAAAAAAGTTGACCTGATTATTCATGCGATTAAAGAAAATTGGCATAAGATTTTTATTCACGCCGATGTTGATATTCAATTTTTTGGAAAAACCAAAGATATGATTTTTCAGGCTATGCAAGGTTATGACATGGCCTTCCAACGCGATACTTTATCAGGAGAATTATGTGCTGGATTCTTTGCTTGCGTGGGTAACGAAAGAACTTTGTCTCTGTGGCAAGATATTAAGGCACTGCTTATATCGCTGAGAGATTATTATTACAATAGTGCCATAGAGGTGAATGATCAGCGGTGTCTTAACAAATTAATACATGAACCAAAATACGGTGTAAAATTTAGATTTTTGCCCAACCAATTTTTCTCCTATGGATTATTGGGGAGAGATCAACGATGGTACCCTGGTGTAGAGTTTCCTGTTCCACAGGATATTGTTATGCATCACGCCAACTGGACGGTTGGTCCGGAACATAAGCTAGAGCTTCTCCGTTATGTCCGACACAGTATGTTAAAATAGGCACTGTGAGTATTTTGATTAGGAAAGAGCAATGCGTATTCATCATGTTTTTTTATTTTTTGTCTTTGTGTGGTACGGAAACATCCATGCAAAAAATTTTCTCCTGCTAACACACTTGTATAATGAGACTCATCGACAACGTGCTTTCGAATATATCGACTGCTTAGAAAAAAATTTAAAGCATCCTTTAATAACTAAAGTACATGTTATATACGATACATCACTTGATAATGAGGGTGAAAATATTATACGACCCTATCTTGAGTCTAAGAATATAACGATGACAAATGTCCAGGAAAGGCCTTCATTTGGCTTTTGTTTCCAGCTTGTTAACGAACTATACCCAGGATGGGAAATTATTCTAAGTAATGCTGATATCTATTTTAATAAGACTCTGCATACACTTGAGGATTATGATCTCAAAGATAAGTTTTTGGCCTTAACGCGCTGGGAAGTCACACAAGCGAATGAACTTAATCTTTTTTGGTTGCGTGATGCGAATGGATTCTTTAGGCTCGATTATGCTGAAACATCCCAAGATGTTTGGATTTTTGAGACGCCCATACGAAAGTTCAGGAAAGACTTTTTTTCTTTGGGCACCTGGAATTGTGATTATGTTATCGGTTACTTTGCCCGTGAAGTTGGTCTCACAGTTTTAAATCCGTGTCTTACCATACAGTCTTGTCATAAGCACCTTAGCTGCAAACGAAACTACACTCCAGGTGTGGTTTACGATTATGAGGTATCGCATGGTGAGCTTATGAGAATCCCGTTTGCGATTCTTTAGTGAAAGGGCAGCTGAAGTGTTTTTTCATATAGAATATTCAAAAAAAATCTTTAATAGATATAATTTACTAGTCCTTCTTGTACCGTTATGCGTAAACGGTTTCTTCTTATGCAATGCTCAAGATACTTATGTAATACGCGGCTACCCTCTTACCGGTTTCTGGTCGGTATTTATGCAAACCATTAACCATTTTGCGTATTGTGAAAGAACCAACAAAGTACCGGTCGTAAACTGGGATTCTTCTTTTTTATATTATGATCCAACAATAACATATACGCAAAATGCCTGGGAATATTATTTTGAGCAACCTGCAGGTCAAACATTACTGCCTGGATCTCCGGCAGGAAATTGCGCATGGATACATGAAATTTCAGACTCACTCATGTATACAAATAGAAATATTCGTCATGAAGTTAACAGACTATTTAATAAGTATGTCAGAATAAAGCCGTTTGTAACCAAACAGGTTGATGAATTCTATGACGCCACTATGCGTGGTTACACAATAATTGGGATACATATACGTGGAACTGATAAGAAAGATGAATGCAACCCCATAGATCCACGTCTTTTATTGTCATTGGCTCAGGAGTTGGCTGACAAACTTGGTCAACAAAGAATAAGGTTTTTTATCGCTACTGATGAAGCGGCAACTATTGAACTTGCACAAAAAATGCTTGCCTCGAAAGTTATATTTTATAACGCAATACGTAGTGCTGATGAGTTGCCAGTACATTATATTAGTCGAGACAAGTTTAAACTTGGTCTTGATGTTCTTATAGATGCTGCTTTATTATCCCGTTGCCAGTACCTCATTCATGCTTACTCATCTGTGGTCCAAGGCGCAATTTTACTAAATCCCGATATCAAAAACATGATGATTATGGCGCAAATGAGGCAATCATGGGCTATCAGGTGCAACTTCGTAAAAATGTTGTTAGATGATGCTCAAGGAAATTTCAATAATGTTATTCCTGTAGAATATATTATGAACCCTAAAGATCGAGCTATTCAGCTTAGAAAAATTGGTTGGCTGGATGAAATATAAAAAGAGATAAAGGTATAAAGTGTTAGAGCGAATAGTAGAGTGTTTTGGATAGAGATATTTTGTACAAGGAGACCCTTGAGTTGAAGGTTTTTGCAAATTGTATAAAATTTTTTCTTGTAAACATGGTATTAATTTTCCACACAAAATCTTTAACAGCTGCTGGTTATCACATTGTAACAGCTGCCGATAAAGAATATTATTCTCGACTTACCAATTTTATCGGTAGTTTACATGTGCTACATTTTGACGATATTGCAGAAATATCTGTCTTTGACTTAGGTCTTGATAGCGATAATAAACAGGCACTATCAATGATGCAAAAAGTTAAAGTATACCAAATTGAGCAAACAAATCCCGATATACTCAAGCAGTTTGTCGTCCGTGACGGCAATAAAATTGCTCGTGGCTGGTATTCATGGAAACCAGTTGTTATTAAACAAGCTCTCGATATGTTTGATACTATCTTTTATATTGATGCTGGTGCTGTTGTTTTAACGCCTCTGCACAATATATTTAAGTACATAGAAAAACATGGCTATTTTTTTGTTGATTGTCCTCACAGTATGGCTTGGATGACAACGCGAAGAGTTATTGATGCATTTGATTTAGATTCTCAAGGTAATCGATGGATGTTATCACCGTGGGTATATGGGATTTCAGCAGGCATCCAAGGTCTCAATCACAAGTATTACGGCTCGTACGTTATGCATACTATATTTAGTAAGAAAGGGCTATGCTTCTATGATTCGGTGGTTGTTAATATCCCGACAAATCGTGTACAGAATGTTTCTCCAAACAGTCATATGAATGCATGGTCGCCAGAACAGTTACTTATTATGTTTAACGATGGATTGAGAATTGATATTTCTTTGCTTTATGGCATGAAAAATAATTCAACACACATGGATTACGCTTTGCATTTTTTAAAAACAGTTTAAAAACAGTATAAAAGAAAGGTGTCTTTATGAGGCATTATGTCTATGACAAAGTACAAAATTTTATCCTCATCATAACATACGTATGTATCAGTAATGCACTAGTATCTCCTTGGTTGCTTATGAGCAAAGAAAAGCTTGTCGGTGGTATAGATGCTTATATATAACTTGAGAGATTTGGCATAATTACCAAGGATGCTGATATAAGATTGCACCTTGGTTGCGGCGAAACTCACTTACACATCGAATATAATGCAGAAATTGTTATGAGACAGCTCGTGAAAGCAAGTTAGCACAATTTTATGTGCCCTGCAAACCATTATGCAAATACATGAACCTGTGGGGTGGATAACGCTTCGTCTATTATTGCATTATTGCAAAATTATATCTTGAAATTTTATGAAGAAAGGTAGGGCCAGAGACTTTTTCTGGCTGACCAAAAAAAGAATAATACAGAAGAAAACTACACTTTCCTGTCTGGTATTTCATGGAGTTGTATAAGAAAAACGGGGTAATCATGAATAGGACTATTGAAAAAACAGATAGTCATAAAAAAATATTCAATTTGGCTTTAGCCTTATTCTTGTGTGTGCTCGGCACTTTGTATGCTGATAATAAAAATTCTGCCATTACGTACACATTTGATGGTGCTGGACGATTTGGAGATTGTATCTTAATTTACTGTAAGGCACAGTACTATGCTATGTATTATGGCCTACCGATTATATATAAACCCTTTCCATTTTCAGATCAGCTATGCACTCATGCCTATCATAAGCAATACCCATATACTGGGGATACATTATTTCGAGCCACGAAAAAAGTTAAATCGAAGACAGATATAAACAAGGAAGAACATAATATTCTTTATACCATTGATCTGTTTACCTCTCTCACGGAAAAACCCCATGTCGCAGATCCAGGAAATAAATCGATGCTTAATGACCATTGGGTCAACTTTCTCGCTGATGAGATTCATGAAAAAATGTTAGAGGACATTACTTATTATGCCCTTATTAAGAACAGGATACGTTTTCTTAATCCTCAAGCAATAATGCTGCCATCATCGACTGTAAGACTCGCCGTTCATGTTCGTACAGGGGGTGGTTACGATGGCCAGCTTTATTCGAGTCGCTTTAAAGATGTGGCTAATATTACATCTTGCCGTATTCCTAATGTAACACAAAGATTTCATGATTGTGTTTTTCCACTAAAATTTCCACCAGAACAATTTTATGTCGATCAGATTAACACCCTTGCTGAGGCATTAGAAGGACATTCGCTATATGTCGAAATTTTTACTGATGATCGTGAACCAGATACGATGCTATCAGCCTTTCGTAGCAAATGTAAGGGAAAGAATATATCTATACAATTGGGCACTAAGTCCGCATGGTACGTTACTCCCATTCATGACCTTTATCGAATGACTCAATTTGATTGCATAATTAAGCCTTGTTCATCTTATTCCGGTGTGGCTCAAATTATGGGTGATTATAAAGTAATTATATATCCTGACAAGCATTGTTGGGATAATAATTTTCTTTGTATTACTGAATCAGTCATGCAAATAAAATCAGAGGATAGAAAATATGAGAAACTAAAACTTATGTACCGACAACCAATCGCTAAACCTCTTAGAGGGAGAGTACAAACACTATTATGTCATAATTGGTGTTGATAAAGGAGTTGAGCATGCGAAAAATCTGTGCTTTAGCGACTGTTATAATGCTTTCTCAACCAATATTCACAAGCGCACGCAATACAAAAATTGTCGGACTCTTACCGGTTCGCAACGAAGAAATATTTATTGCAAATTGCTTAGAAGTTGTTTTGCTAAAAGAGTCGTTTTATAAGCATTAGGCAAGCAGAGACAGTGATCAATTGCTCTGCCTGCAGTGGATTGATTTCATAGTCCTTTGCAAATCTTCTATAATTACCAAGCCAAGCAAAAAAACGTTCGACAACCAATCTCCTCGGATTAACTTGGAATTCATGTGAATTTAATTTTTTTGTAATATCGACATTCATTTTTAACTCATTTTTTATAAAATTTTCTGTTGTTCCTCGATAACCCTGATCAGCGCAAAAAGCCTTTATTGAATCATATTTTTGCCTTGTTTGATACGCTATATCACAGCCCTCGATTGTGTCGCTTTTATTTGCTGCGTGAACTTTTACAAAAAGAAGATTCCCCATCATATCGGTGCATACGTGCCTTTTTCGATCTTTGATTTTTTTTTCCACCATCAAAGCCTCTTTCTTGGCCTTGATACTGAGTTTTTACGCTTTGCGCATCAATAAGTCCATAACTTGGATTTGCATTGCGACCAGCGCTTAATCTGCTAATCTTGTTGAGATCAACTAATAGTTGGTCCCAAATCCCACGCTGCCGTAATCTATAAAAAGGAAACGATAAGATGGAACCCCTGTTTAGTAAATAACGTTTACACTGATACCGGCGGAGAGCTGCACTATTACTTAGCAAAGCATCCTAATCTGAGGCTTTACCTAATGAATAACATAAAAGTTAATAGCGATGACGACAATGTCAATCTACTTTGCCCTTCATGCAAAGCGGTTAAAAATGCTGCTTGTAACCACAATGCCCAACTGCTGCAACAGTATGGTTTTGACCAAAATGCTATTGTTTTTTTACAAAAAGGACCAGCACGCATAGAATTTTTATTGCATAATACCTTTTTACATTATCGTAGTGCAAGTTGGGAAACGGGGACTAATCATGCAATAAAAACAAAACAGGTATTCAATTATCTGGATGAAATACTAAGGACATAATGCAGAAGATTTCATCCATGAATGATTTGTGTAAAGAGTAACACGATACGCTATGAATTTTTGATCAAAAGCTACAAATAACTTAGACTCAAATTGTTTTTCAAATAATTCAAATTTTATTTTACCTATCGGAAAAATGCCCCATGTTTTGAGATTGCTAATGAAAAAAGTCTCAAGACATGGGGATTAAATTTAACAGCTTAATTTTACTGATCTCATTATGAAGCCTGCCTAAATCACCACCATTGTACACCCAGAAATTCTACTTAACGTACCAGTCTCTCCCCAGTTCTTGTGTCCATGATCACCAGGATATTATGATATTTTTGTTATGCTGAAATTATTTGGCCGCTAGAGCATAGTGCGTGCAAAGCTGGGGAGTAATCGTTATGCATGCATCACCAATATTGTTTATAGTTTTTTTGAGCATCATAGCACCTAGAACAGCTCATAGTATGGATAAAGGTGCAGTACCACGCACCAACAATACTGCGGACGGAACTGCCGCAAGCGATATGACGCCACTATATAGGGCGGTACTTCGCAATGACGTGCCTGGTGCTACTTTTTTGTTAGAACAAGGCACAGATCCAAAGTGCTCTATTAGTAGCTGTTTACCTAGCATTATGCAAGTTGCAGCACGATCACCTACAAGTGACATGCTGCACGTGCTTGCAGATCATGGTGCTACCATTGACCATAGCCACATATACGATGGCAAATCTCTGCTACATCTAGCAGCTTCCGCAAATAACACGAGCGCGATGCATATTTTGCTTCAGCGCGGCTTCCCCGTAGATTATGCCCCTGTCGCTGGCATAACGCCACTGCATGAAGCAGCATTTAGCGGATGCTATGAAGCAACACAGTTTCTCGTTGATCGTGGTTCGAAGATCGAGATCCACAATGCATTTCAACGAACACCTCTGCATGATGCTGTCTCTGGTGGCAACATGAGGGTTATCCATGCACTTATCAAAGCTGGTGCCTCGATTGATGCGCGTGATGACTCTGGTGAAACACCTCTGTTTAAGGCTGTCAAACTCAATAAGTATGCTATTGTCAAACAATTGCTTGCAGTCGAGGCTAACCAAACAATCACAGGCCGAGGCGATATCACACCGCTTCACACGGCAGCTTATCTGGGCAATCCAGATATTGTTGATCTCCTTCTTGCATATCATGCACCGGTTAACGCACAAAACATCTGGCGGCGCACGCCGCTTCATGACGCATTTGAGCGCTATGCGTTTTATGATCGTTTTTCGTTCGGTCTTTCTGTCGATAGGGTTTTCGAATCCATTATTAAAAACCTGCTTGAGCACGGAGCATCGGTCAGCATTACTGATGAAACAGGAAAATGTCCTCCCGATGTTGAGCACACGATACCATATGATCGTATTCGAATATACCAGGCAGCAGGCATCATAAAAGCACTGAGCATGGCTCAGCATAAGCGTCTTGGGCAAGACTCACCAGCACACTCGCTATCACGCCTCGTTCTCGAAAATATCATGGCAAAACTATTGCAGTAACGTTACAGACAAGTTAGTCTTGTGTCTCGTGACTTAATAAAAACAGGTTGGCTAACCAGATGACAGAAAAGCAGTCTTACCTCCACTAACTTAGCATACATAGATGTGACTGACCAATCGACCGGAGAACTATATGCTTATAATAAAACAAGCATGGTGTTTTTTGTTGATAACAAATCTGTGCCTTGCAAGCGGGCATTTACAGCAAGACATGGTTACGATAATAAGACGAGCTGATAGAACCGTAAACGCAGGTTTTTATGTTGCCTATGCGAACGATCCAGAGCACTGCCTATGCGCAAAACATGCCGAACGTCTATTCACACCAGGAAGCCTCATGAAAGTAATAACAGCGGCGGCAGCATTTTCTATGCTTGGTCCTGATTTTCGTTATACGACCGATATTCTTGCACATGGTTCAGTACATAAAGGTATGTTACGAGGTAATATCTATATCAAAGCGTCCGGTGATCCAAGCTTCATGCAAGATGATCTCAAGCACCTATTAATCGTGCTTAGAAAACGTGGTATACGTCATATACAAGGCACTCTCTTTATAGATGGAACGATGTTTGAAGAGAACCCGACGAGCTGTTATGGTCCAGGGTTTTGCATTGACGATCTAGGAAAATCGGATATGTCACCAATCACTGGTTTTATACTCGACCATAACGATATAGATAACGGTTGCCATCAAACCGTAACACCACAACTCGTATACGAGGGCTTTTTTAAGACTATCGCGCAGCTATGTCGCAGTGCTGGCATTATAGTACGTGGGCCAGTCCGTATCGGTAGAACACCTGCTTGCGCGAAGGTTCTTGTACGCCACCGTTCAGCGCCACTCGCTACACTCATGCAACAAATGCTCCAAGAATCAGATAATCTCTATGCGAATGCACTGTTTAAGTATCTTGGTAGTCTTATGCCAGGCTCGGTGGGGACATGGCAGTCGGGATCTCAAGCATTGGTAAAGTTTTTGTCCAAGACTATTGGCATCGACACGAGCGGTATAAAAATAATTGATGGCGCTGGCCTATCACGTTATAATCTTCTAACTCCCAAGGTTATTGCACACGTCTTGGCATGGGTATATAAGAACTGTGCTTTATATAGCCCGTATGCTCGCTCTCTTGCACAGCCAGGCAAACCTGGTACTCTAGCCGATAGGCTTACTGGTATTTCACAAAAGATCTACGCAAAGACTGGTACCATGAGCGGCGTTTCAGGCCTTGCAGGGTATCTTATACCTACGGCTGAACCAGCAATGCCAATTATATTTACTATTATGCTCAATGGCTTTATACAGAAATCAACAGCACCTGGGAACCTACAATCTACGTGTATGATTGATTATAAACATGACATCGAAGATGCTTTCTGCAAGCGTCTCTGCGAGCAATTATAGCATAAGCGTAAGTGGAGAGCGTATGCTTGATGGCTTGCTATTCTTTAGTGGCTATAGCTTTGTGCTTCATGGTATCATGACTCATATGCAGGTTGTTGTTGCCCTATAAGTACTGCACTCATAGGTAATGAGGAGTTGCCATGAAAAGATCTTTATGTATGCTAAGTCTCGTATTTTTAGTAATATCTGGGTATATTCTTCTAGACGGCTCGCCAAAAGGATCTTGCAAAGCACGGCGGCGAACCTGCAGGACAAAGATATATTATCCAAGAATTATACAGGAGCGATATATGTACACGTTACCAACGTTACCGTATACCTACAGTGCCCTTGAGCCGTATATTGATGCACGGACTATGGAGATTCATTACACAAAACATCATCAGGGATACGTTGATAAACTTAATGAAGCCCTTAAAGATTATCCGGAGCTACAAGAAATACCTCTCGAGCAACTTCTTGTCACGCTTGATCGTATTCCTGTTGTCATACGAACTGCTGTTCGTAATAATGGTGGCGGTCACTTTGCGCATACACTTTTTTGGAAAATACTGCGCGCTGCTCCTGCAGATGGTATTGATAATTTGCCAGGAGGGGTTCTCGCAGCAGCACTCGAAAAGCAGTTTGGCAGCATAGCTGCCTTCAAAGAAATATTTGGCAAAGAGGCCCGCGGGTTCTTCGGCAGCGGATGGACCTGGCTCTGCGTTGATAAAATGCTCAATCTTGTTATCGTAAGCACGCCAGGACACGATGTTCCCATGGTACATGATCTAACACCTATTCTTGTTGTTGATGTTTGGGAGCATGCCTATTATCTAAAATATCAAAACAGAAGGCCTGATTATATAGATAGCTGGTGGCATGTTGTTAACTGGGATACTGTTGCCGAGCTTTATGTCGAGAGGACAAAGAACGCTGTGCGTTAATACAACATAGGATCTGACAATGTCTTATATTCTCTGGTTTGATGCTATACGGTTAACCGACAATGCTCGTGTTGGTGGTAAAAATAGTTCGCTTGGCGAAATGATATACGGACTCACATCGCACAATATACTGGTGCCACAGGGCTTCGCTATTACTGTTGATGCATATACTGATTTTTTGCACTCGTGCACGCACTATGCTGCCATATGTAACCTACTTGAACAACTTGCTAACACGCCAACACTCGAGGCTGTACACAGTACTAGTAGAACTATACGAGAGTATCTCGAACATAGTACTATGCCTGTAGAGCTGGTAGAAGCTATCAGCACGAGTTACAGAACGTTATCAGAGAAGTATGGCAGTGGTGCTATTGCTGTTGCCGTACGATCATCGGCGACCGCAGAAGATTTGCCAGATGCCTCATTTGCTGGGCAGCAAGAGACATACCTGAACATTTATGGCGTCGATGCGTTACTTGATGCTTGCAAGAGATGCTTTGCATCACTATTCACAGAACGTGCTCTTATATACCGGCAAGAACGATCGATTGATCATATGGCTGTCGGACTTTCGATTGGTGTCCAAAAAATGGTACGGTCTGATCTTGCTTGTGCTGGTGTTGCTTTTTCGCTTGAACCTGAGTCTGGCTTTCATGATTTTATAACTATTAACGGTGCTTACGGTCTTGGTGAACTTGTTGTGCAAGGTCACACAACACCTGACGAGTATACTGTCCATAAGAAAACACTGGCCTTGGGGTATCGACCACTGATTCAGAAAAAGCTTGGCCGCAGTACAAAAAAACTTATGTTTAATAGTCATGGCACAGGTATTATACAAGTACCTGTTGAGCCAGCAGACCAGCAGAAGTTCTGTCTTACTGATCAAGAAGTACTAGAGCTCGCATCCAGCGTACATCGCATAGAAGAATATTATTCTAAACTTGCTGGCAGGCTAATGCCCATGGATATAGAATGGGCCAAAGATGGCCTGGACAATAAGCTCTATATAGTGCAAGCACGCCCAGAAACTGTGCACAGCCGCGTTACTACGCATATGCTAAGGCAGTATACGGTCGACAAAGCTTCGGTGGACAAAGCTCCAATAGCTTATGGCCAAAGTGTTGGACATGCGATGGTAACAGGCATAGCACGTGTTATTACAAGTATCGATCAGGCCCATGAGCTCAAACCAGGTGAAATTCTCGTAACGGTTATGACTGATCCAGACTGGGGACCGGCTATGCGAAGAGCTGCTGGTATTATCACAGACCAGGGTGGTCGTACATGTCACGCAGCTATCGTCAGCCGTGAACTGGGCAAGCCTGCAATTATCGGCACTGGTAACGGGACAACGGTCCTCCATACTGGTGATACGATAACCATTGATACACACCAGGGGTCGACAGGATTTATATACCCAGGAGCACTAGATTTTTCTTATCAAGATATTTCTCTCGAGCACCAAGCAGTACCACCAGTACCCATCATGCTGAATATTGGTGATCCTGCACAAGCATCAACACTGCAGCAGTTGCCAGTAGCTGGGGTTGGTCTTGCGCGTCTTGAATTTATTATTTCTCAATATATTGGTATACACCCCAATGCATGTCTTGATCAGCACCTATTGCCTGAGGCTCTAAGAAAAAAAATTGCTGAACGTTCGTACGGGTACGCAACACCACGAGAATTTTTTGTCGAGACGCTCGCCAGTGGCATCGGTATGATCGCAGGGGCATTTTATCCGCGGCCAGTGATTATCAGATTGTCTGACTTTAAAAGCAACGAGTATCGCAATTTACTTGGCGGAGAGCTCTTCGAGCAGGTCGAAGAGAACCCTATGCTTGGGCTTCGCGGAGCTTCACGTTATTATAGTCCACAGTTTCACGACGCCTTCTTACTTGAAGTAGCAGCAATCAGAAAAAATCTCGATATGTTTGGTTTTACCAATATTGCTCTCATGGTGCCCTTTGTCAGAACAGTCACCGAAGCAGCTCGTGTCAAGGACATCCTTGCTCAGCAAGGACTTATTCGTGGCAAGCGCGATACCAAGCTCTATATGATGTGCGAGATACCATCAAATGTACTCTTAATGGACAAATTCTGTGCTTATTTCGATGGTTTCTCCATAGGCTCCAATGATCTCACGCAACTTACGCTCGGTGTTGACCGTGATGCTGGCCATCTTGCAACACTTTTTGACGAACGTGACGAAGCAGTGAAAAAATTTATGAGTATGGCGATTACGACGGCTCGTGCTCACAAAAAATATATAAGCATTTGTGGCCAAGCGCCATCTGATTATCCAGAAATCGCCGATTTTTTGATTGAGCAAGGGATAGATGCAATATCACTGAATAGTGATGCTATACTCCCTTTTCTCGCGAAATTCTCGCATACTTGATATTTTTTTGTAGGATCATAACGAACCATAATCGATGGCCTAGGTATCCTGAGATGATGGCATTTAAGGCAAATATGTCGTCGTTGCCTACCCTCATGGGCAACTATATACTTGTCGCAAGGGCACGGACATGGTCCTCCATCAGGTCCCTTCACATGATAATAAACTTTTGGATCATTAAGTTGACTCAGATGGTAACTTTTCTCCATGCAACCATAATCGGCTAAGCATACGCAGCTGCAAAGTGCCGCAATCTGTACTATGTACACTATTGGTAAAGTCATACAGTATCCCTCCCTTTTTCCCCCTATTAAGTTAAGTCTAGCAGCACTCTCTTTGTTAATGCAATTGTTTTGTGAGCAAGAGTCACTGAGATTTTTAAAAACTAAAAGTACCACATAGGCGCAAGTCCCTCGTGGGCGGTTGGGGCAAAGCCCCGCAACATTATTCTCATAAACCCTATACAGGTTCACAGGGCGCAAGTCTCTCATAGGGTAAAGGCAAAGCCCTGCAACAATATTTTCTTAAAACTTTACACAGGGTCGCAGGGACGCAAGTCCCTCGTGGGGGTTGGGGCGAAGCCCCGCAACAATATTCTCTTACTACTATGGCTAGGCCTTGAAAGCCTTACGAGGCAACTTCGTGGATCGTCTATTTTTATGCATGCTTTATCTTGTTCGAGTAAAGCGGTACCAAGGTTGTTGAGGGGGTGATTGCTAGGACTAAGTTCTTTTTAGCCCGTGACAAAAGCATTAATAGCCTGTATCTTGTATGGTATAATTTTAGCATTGGGAAATTTGTATCGTATCGTTTAGTACTCCATGGATCGTAAGGATATAAGCTATGGAAAATCAAAAGTTACACGAATTACGTCATTCAGCAGCCCATCTTTTGGCTCACGCCGTTCTTGAATTATATCCAACGACGAAACTAACGATCGGTCCCGTTACTGATGAAGGCTTTTTCTATGACTTCTTACCAGAAAAAAATTTCAAAGAAGAAGACTTAGTACTCATTGCTGCAAAAATGCAAGAAATAGTCGCCCGCAACTTGCCTATAGAACAGTGTTCAGTATCGAAAGACGAAGCTCGTAAGCTCTTTCACGATAATGTCTTTAAGCTTGAACTTATTGACGCAATCCCGGATGCTGAAGTTGGTATATCTCGCCAAGGCCAATTTTATGATCTTTGCAAAGGTGGTCATGTGGCAACAACCGGCGAACTTGCACATTGTAAGCTCCAGGGCATTTCTGGTTCTTACTGGCGTGCTGACAGGAGCAACACTGCATTGCAGAGAATTTCTGGCATTGCTTTTCCAACAGCGGAGGCATTGGCCGAGTATGAGCGACGTAAAGAAGAAGCTGCACAAGCAGACCATCGCCGTATAGGCAAGCAACTAGACTTAATCTCATTTCATGACTTTGCTGCTGGCTTTCCGTTCTTTCAGAGTAAGGGCCTTATTATTTTCAATAAACTTATTGAATCGATGCGTGCAGCACAACGTGGCCGTTACCAAGAAGTAAGAACGCCAATCATTCTCAATGAGTCCCTTTGGAAAGCTTCTGGTCATTATGACCATTATCGCGACAAAATGTATTACACACAGATCGACGAAGTTTCGCACTGTGTTAAGCCAATGAACTGTCCTGGCAGCATGCTTTTATATGGCGAAAAGCCACGCTCGTACCGTGAATTACCAATGCGTCTTGCAGAATTTGGTCTTGTTCATAGACACGAGCTTTCTGGCGTGTTACACGGCTTGTTTAGAGTTCGTGCTTTCACTCAGGACGACGCGCATATATTCTGCACGCCAGAACAACTTGAAGCCGAGATAGCAGATGTTATTAAACTTGCCCGCGATACATATGCCAAGTTTGGTTTCAAAAAAGTTCGTATGGCACTGGCAACAAAGCCAGAGAAAGCAATGGGTGAACCTTCCTTATGGGAGACTGCAACAAATGCCTTACGACATGCGCTTATCAGTAACCACATAGATTTTACGGTACGCGAAGGCGATGGCGCTTTTTATGGACCAAAGGTCGATATGTATATCGAAGATGCTATGGGACGCGAATGGCAATGTGGCACTGTGCAAGTCGACTTTAATATGCCACGTAACTTTCACTTGACCTATATTGCTGCTGATCAATCACGGCAGGTTCCTGTCGTAGTGCACAGAGCAATTTATGGCTCACTTGAACGGTTCATGGGAATTTTGCTTGAGCACTATAAGGGCGCCATGCCATTCTGGCTTGCGCCGGTGCAAGTTAAAATATTGACCATTACTGACGAACAAAAGCCATATGCGCAAGAAATTCTTGCTCTGCTTGAACAAGCTGGGATCAGGACAGAACTTGATACGTCATCGAATCCGATTGCTGGACAAATTAAAGACGCACAGCAAGAAAAAGTTCCTGTCATGCTTGTGCTGGGCAAGAAAGAAGTTAACGACCGCACCGTGACGCTTCGCCACCGTGATGGCGCACAGGAAGCTGGCATCTCACATGATGCCCTACTGCTTAAGCTTATTGGCCTTAATAAGGCATAGTTACAAAAGAAATTATACAATAAAACTGCAGAGAGCAGGCCGTGCATTGCTATCTTCTCTGCAGTTTTGTTGTATAAGGCCATACTAGAAAAGCCATAGATGAACATACGTGATCGACATGGTTTATTCTTGTTACGTTCTCGAAAAGTTGGACGTTTTTGCAAAAAATGGTATAGTTAGAATGTTATTTTTCGTATCAAATCATATATCGTAATCAGGATGTAACAATTATGGAACAAAAGACAGCAGAAAAATACGCTATTTTCCAGACCGGAGGAAAACAATATCAGGCGGTTGAGGGCAGAACGATAGCTATAGAAAAAATCGATGGCGATGATGGTTCAGCGCTTGAATTTACCGAAGTATTACTCCGCAAACTTTCTTCTGAATCTATAGAAATAGGTAGGCCTTACGTTGCAACACCTATCAAAGCTGTCATCGTAAAGCAAGTAAAAGACCCAAAAGTTATAGCTTTCCGTTTCAAACGACGTAAAAAAGTCCAAGTTAAAAAGGGCCATCGTCAGTTAAAGACAGTGATACGTATTGAAGCAATTTAAGCAACAACCAACACTATGAAAGATAGCCTATGAGTGCTGATTCGCAGGATGGTGTAGTACACAGTACGAGCGGAACAGCACATGACGTCGTACAATCCCTCGGTATTGTGTTTGGCGATATAGGTACTAGTCCAATATATACGTTGTCTGCGATTTTTTGTGCTCTTCCAACGAACATTAATAATGTCCTTGGCACCGTTTCGCTTATTATATGGACGTTGATTACGGTTGTGTCAATACAATATACGTGGCTTGCCATGAATCTTAGCAAGAAAGGCGAGGGTGGTACCATTGTGTTGCGAGAAATTCTCCGTAATTTTCTCCAATCTAAAAGTGCCAAGCTTATCGTTACACTTATGTCCTTTGTTGGTATATCGCTTTTTATGGGAGACGGTGTTATAACCCCAGCAATCAGTATTTTGAGTGCCGTTGAGGGTTTACTACTGGTACCAGGGTTTGAATCACTGAGTATAACCACTATCGTCACCATCGCTGTTGTTGTAGCAGTTCTTTTATTCTCTGTACAGCGGCATGGTGTCGAAAAAGTTTCACGGGCTTTTGGACCAATCATGATTGCTTGGTTTACCGTTCTAGCAATCTCTGGGTGTTACGCCATTATACAACAACCGGCAATTTTGAAGGCGTTCAATCCGTATTATGGCATTCGATGTTTGCTTGATAATGGCTGCTGGGGAGCGTTTATACTCTCAGGAGTTATACTTTGTGCGACCGGTGGCGAAGCGCTTTATGCTGATATGGGACATACAGGTCGTCAACCGATCAGAAAAGCGTGGATCTTTGTTTTTATTGCACTTATTCTTAATTATATGGGACAAGGTGCCTTTTTATTGGCACAGCCGCATGCTGAACTGATCTTTCATGGTATGCTTGCATCGCAGTTTCCCTCATTATATATACCACTCTTAATATTGTGCTTGCTTGCTACCGTCATTGCTTCGCAGGCTATGATTAGTGGTGTTTTTGCTGTTGTTTACCAAGGTATGACAACAGGCATTATGCCGCGCCTCAAAGTCGATTACACGTCGAGCAGGTTTCATGCCCAAGTATATATTGGCTTTATAAACTGGTTTCTATTTGCAACTGTTGTTGCTATCATGATACACTTCAAACAACAGACACATTTAGCCGCTGCCTACGGTCTTGCAGTAAGTGGCACCATGGTCATTACTAGCCTTTGCATTACACTCATATATTGGTTTAAACAGGATTATGTAAAAACTGCAATAGCCTGTCTTCTCGTATGCCTCAATGGTATATTTTTAGGTGCTTCGCTCTCGAAACTTGAACAAGGTGGCTATTGGTCATTGATCATAGCGCTTGTACCACTTTCAATTATACTGATCTATTATTTTGGGCAACGCAAACTTCATTCGATTGCAAAGGCAACGCCGCTGCCATGGTTTATGGATGATTTTGTTGCCGCCTATCAAAAGGCAAATCGTATCCATGGAACGGCTCTCTTTTTTGTTCGAGATATCCATAAAGTGCCTTCATATATGGTACAGACGATCGTTGATAATGGCATCGTCTATGACGATAATATTGTTATCTCGATTATCCAACGAGAGACGCCTTATGGCATTATTGGCTTCTTTAAAGAACAGTTAACTGAAGGGCTACGCGTTTTTGAAATTCATTGTGGTTATATGGAAGTTCCCAATATTCAGCGTATTCTAGATGACGCGCACATCCAAGCTAAAACAATCTTTTTTGGCCTGGATGAAATTGTTACCAAAAAGCCGCTGTGGAAAATTTACTCGATTATAAAATCACTTTCACCGACGTTTGTCCGCTTTCATAAACTACGATCTGATCGACTTCACGGTGTTGTGACGCTGGTAACAATTTAGCTGCAGAGTTTCTGGGCATTGCGTACAGGATTCCTGCTGCAGGCACAAACAATAATCTCTTCCCCCAAGAATCCCTAGCCTCGAAGGGCGTAGGGAATTTTGGGAAATTTATGCAGCGATTTACGTATGCGTTTATTAAGATCTAACGATTATTGAGCCATGGTGATATCGATGGCGTCGCAGTGAACATACCATATCATTGTTTCTGGCAACCGTTCGTTCAAGCGATCTTGTATAGGTCTGTGTTTCATGCAAAGCATCTCTAAGAAACGCTTCTTCTGTTTTGAGTTCGTACCAATCCATACTGGCAAGATCGGCATAGGAACTCTCAGTAACATCGTATGCACAACCATCATTATAGCTCTCAATGTGCGTTACGCGACCATGGCTTAATCTCTTGATCTCGCTTTGTTGACCTGCAATACGTTCTTCAAGTGGTGCTATATATCGATTTGCCCGCAAAAGTTTATGTTCAAGATGCTTGATGGCATCAATACATGTCGCGCGATCATGACTCGTGTTTGTGTGAACGTGAGTTGTTGTATGGTATACTCTCGTAACAGGAACATAATGTGGCTCACAGACGTCATGATGGCAACAGTCGTGTGCGCTCATATCGGCCAAGGCCCCAGCAGTAAGCCCTGCTGAAAAACCTATAAGAGCTCCGTGTTGTCCACCCATGGCACCGCCAAGCGCTGTTCCCATCAGGGCACCGCCCATAAATCCAAAGCCATGATGGTGATGACTCAGAAGTTGACTTCCTGGTACTAGTAATAAGCACAATAACATTTTATTTATATAAGAATATTGCATTGTTAACCTCCTCAACATGCTATTATACTATCCACGACAACTATCCTTAAGCATGAGCAGCTCGCAACATGGGGAGTTTGCGTCATGATGGTGGATAGATACGTGTAAAACTTAAAAATTAATACATACTGAGATTAGTGTACGATCAATGGTACTCAAAGTAAAAAGCCCCCTGATCTTGTAACGATAAAAATATGAGTAATCAAATAAATTTGACTTTTGGGCAAATTTTATTTATTATATAATCAAATATATTTTTATATTGATGTAAAAAAATAACTATTTTTTAACTTAGTGAGGTTATATGAAGAAGCTAAATTGTATAGTTATTGCCGCCGCAATAATACTTGCCACACAATCTTGTGTACAGGCAGTGATGGGAGAGAATCGTCACAAACTTGAGAACCACGGCAAAGTTTTTTATTGTAAGACAACTATCTGGGACACCGACAAAGATGCACTTGCTAAAAGACTCGAAGCTGTCAAGCTTGAAGGCCAAGCCCTGGGGGATGATTTCGAATGCACGGTTACAGTAGGGCGTGAGCTACCATCTTATATCATTGAATGCAAACGCAAACCATTCTGGAGACGTGGAATCTTTGCCAAAATGGCACTTCTCTTTACCAGGACTTTTTCCAGACAATCAAAGTAACCTTAACATTCGACAAATTTATTGGTAAATTTATACACACTTAGTTTAATAGAACTAGTGTGTAATTTTAAAACAGTGGGATCATATGAAAAAACGGTATAGCCTAGCCATTGTTGTCACAATGGTACTTTTCTGGCAGTCCTTTGTGCATGCAATGGCACCAGGTTTTCATGTGGAAGCAAACGGCTATGAGATCACGATTGGCCCGATGGTTTTTGCGTTTGGAAGTAACGTCAGATCAAATGACAAAGACACTGTTAATAGAGAACTCGGTCAAGCTGTTGGGCGTGCGCAGGCTCTTGGTCAGGCTTACGAATACGAGGTTACGCATGCACCCGATGGGTGGCACAGTGTTGAGTGCCAACGTATTCCACTGTGGAGGCGTGGTGCTTTTGTTGCTGCTCTAGCCTTTGCTACCAGTGTCAGCACTGGCTATCTTATAGGCACCATCATGCCCCAGTAATAATTTTTCCATTGTATTACTTAAGTGCAGCATGTAATGCTAATCCACAGTGATTGATATTGCATGCTGCACTTTTTTTTGTATAAACAGTAAAAGATTTTGTCATCAAGCTTGGTGGCGCTGTACGTGGCTCGCAGAGGTTACGCAATAAAAAAATTCTTAGAAGCCGTTTTGCTAAAAAGATGATATACTAAGCGAATTGGTAGAAAACAATTTGCTAAGGATGTATAGTGTATCAAACAGATTTAACAGATAGCCAATGGACAGCGGTAGAACATTATTTTAAGAGACCTGATCCACGTGGAGCAGTTAGCAAGCATTCGAAAAGGTCTATATTGAATGCGATTGTCTATATTATTAAGACTGGTGCTCAGTGGAGAATGCTACCTAAAGACATGCCGCCATGGCAAACGGTTTACAATCATTTTTATAGATTACGGCAGCGTGGGATTTGGGACCAACTATTAGTTGATCTCAACAAGATTAGCAGATTAAGCGCTGGTCGCAATGCAAATCCAAGTTATGGACTTATTGATGCGCAAAGCGTAAAAACTCAGTATCAAGGCCAAGAAAGAGGCTTTGATGGTGGAAAAAAAAATCAAAGGTCGAAAAAGGCACGTATGCACCGATACGATGGGGGAATCTTCTTTTTGTAAAAGTTCACGCAGCAAATAAAAGCGACACAATCGAGGGCTGTGATATAGCGTATCAAACAAGGCAAAAATATGATTCAATAAAGGCTTTTTGCGCTGATCAGGGTTATCGAGGAACAACAGAAAATTTTATAAAAAATGAGTAAAGCTTTAATCCACCCCCAGAGGGGGTGGCTTTGATCAGCCCCTAGAAGGGGCTTTTTAGGCAAGCCGCGCCCAATAGGCTTAACTATATTTTAGATTCAAAATATTTTTCTTTTTCCCCCTGATATTTCACATATTTACGTATTTTTTCCAGATCCAATCCAACAGTATCAACACAGTACCCTTCTGCCCAAAAATGATTCCCCCAATACGGTTTCTTGCGAAGCTGTGGATAGGTACAAAACAATCTTATCGCCGATCTGCCTTTAATTGTACCAACATAATTTGAAACCATCACTTTCGGTGGTATCATCACTATTAAATGTACATGATCTATTTGTACATTGAGCTCAACTATCTTACATTCCAGTCGCTCAGAAAAAATCCTTATACACATCTCAACTTCTTCTTTGATTCCATCTTTCAAAATTTTAAATCTATATTTCGGCGTCCAGACTATATGGTACTGGCAATGCCAAATCGTATGTGATAGTTTATAAAAACGACTCATTGTTATCCTTTAGATTGTTTAGGTTGCGGGCGCAACTTGCAATCTAAAGTTTTAGCAGTGAGTCAGTTTTATTTCAAAAAATTTATTGCAGAGCATTTGTTTGTTACCACGTCCACAGGACGTGGCTTATTAGACTATAGTTAAAAATGAATGTCGATATTACAAAAAAAATTAAATTCACATGAATTCCAAGTTAATCCGAGGAGATGGGTTGTCGAACGTTTTTTTGCTTGGCTTGGTAATTATAGAAGATTTGCAAAGGACTATGAAATCAATCCACTGCAGGCAGAGCAATTGATCACTGTCTCTGCTTGCCTAATGCTTATAAAACGACTCTTTTAGCAAAACAGCTTCTTAGAGTTTCATGCGTTTTTCGGACGCTTCAAAGTATCAAACTCGCGTTAATCCATATATCTCTACTGCACTGTTACTTCATGAAGATCTACATTAAACGCAAGTGCAGCAAAAGCAACATTTGAAATTGTATGCACAAAGCCATTGCAGCGGGACAATAAAAGTGCTTCGATAAGTACATCAAGCCCCTTACGGGCAGCATCCACTCTAGTCTTAGACCTGTGAATTGCTTTTTTATCGCTCGATCGTATTGCATCATATACGATGAGCTGGCTACCAAAAGCCTTGTTAGCCTCATCTATCATGGCAGATTCATCGGATGCAACAAAATAGTTAACAATAACGCCAGACGGAGCTTGTTCTGCCATTTTTTTTGCAGCATCAAATAATGTGTCGCAAGAAACTCTCGGCACCTCAGTATATTTATCAGTCCCCCTGACATGTATACCAATAACATACTTGTTCTGCATATGGTTTACATAAAATCGATCGACAGTTTCCTGGATAAAGTCATGTACTCTGACATACTTTCTAATGAGCCTATGCAACTCCAAACGTGCATACTCCGATAATGGACACGTATGACTAGCAATAATAGTTGAGCCGTCAGGCGCTTTATAACTACGATGTAGTGGTTGCCGATTACAAAGTGCCTCATAATGCAGGTTGGAGACCCGCTTGAAATAGTACTCCCAGGCATTATAGCTCTCATGAAACCCATCTTGCTGCCAATATGGATTCTTTGAGTCCCAGTATACCACTGGCGTCACGTGGTGTATTTCTGCCCATCGAAGATTATTTAAGACTCCCATGAAACTCGAAAAAAAACCGTTACCTTGGCAGCCAATGAAGTGAAACTTTTTAGCCTGCATGGTGCATACACATACCAAACTCATACACAACATTGCTAGCACAATACTATTGTACATAGATACGTTTTTCATAAGGGCATCAACCATACTTGCAATAGGTTATACGAAACTAGTGTATCTGCTTAGTTTCAAGATACCGAATAGCATTTACCAAAAGCAAGACCGGATAGTCATAACATACTTGCTATGCAATGGGCTCGACGGTTGTAGGCAGGTCCAAAGGCTACCAAATTTTTGCAAGCACTAGGGTCACAGGGGCGCAAGCCACATAATATTCTCACTACTATAATCCAAAAACACGTTCACCCTAAGTAGACCTGCCTTACAGGCATGTGCGTTATATAAAAAAAAGGGGGTATTGAATCCTTCTCACCCGTAGGTTTTTACTTGGATTCAACTACCCTCTTATAGCAGGAGCAATGAGTCGGGCCTTTCTAATCAACTGCCTCGACAACTACAAAGCTCCCTTGCATTGCATCATGCCTAGTCTTACTGGCCTCTTGTATATAACTCGTTATCAGCAAGATCACATAAAAATTACTTTCACGATGCATTCTTGCTCTTGATCGAAATTTTATGAGGTTTTCTTGCATGTTCCTTTGGTATATGAACAATTAAAACACCATGCTCGAAAGCGGCCGTAGCACGATCGCCAGCGACAGGAACGGGCAAAACAACGGTACGTTCGAATGAGCCACGATAAATCTCTTGTCGATAATAGTGACGGTCACCAAACTCATCAATCTTCTTGCGTGACCCTCGAACTGTCAAAATATTATCGTCTACCTCTATTTCAACGTGATCAGGCTGCACACCTGCAAGGTGCATCTCAACAATGACTGCATCTTTTTCTTCATAAACGTCAGCAGTAAAATCGTGACGTTGCATTAACTGGGGAATATTTTCGAGTGCTTCTTCCAAATCAGCAAAAGTCTTCCATACTATTCCACGTGCCATATAAAACCCTTTCTCAATAACCTACATGGACCGAAATTACACAAACTCTAATGTACACAGCACACACCATGGAGCACGAATAATCAGAACGCTGCACTACCATAAAAAACTTGTTCATAGCAAGGGCTAGCTAAAGAATCTGACTCATACAGCCACCGAAGCGGAGAACCAAACGCTACATGATTTCCGGGTTCTTGGTGCCCTGGTGTGTACCAAGCACATATTTACTTTAGCAAAATACATTTCTCTTTGTCAATAATAAAAATATTAAATAAAAAAATGATGCCATGTTGACTCTTTATACAAGGGCCCGCAGGCATCATTAACTACAAATATTATACAAAAAATTCGCTATGCTGGCACGTGAAACATACTTCCCATAAATTCTGCTAAATCCTTCAAATCACAGTAATCAGAGTCATGTAATGACTCGATAGCAGGCCATGCAGGGTATGATGGAAAAATATCTCTTGGGGTTTGACCGCTTGTATTCTTAATACGTAATGAACGGCCAGCACCAAGAGAAAGCAATATCTTTATTGCATCATCATTGTGAGCGCGCGCTGCTCGATGCAAAGGCGTCTCATCAAAAGCATCTTTTGTGTTGATTGGATGATGCAAGACCGCAAGCATACGAATAGCATATTGAGCACGGGGATCTTTATGGACAGCAAGCATATGCATTGGCGTTTGCTTATACGAGGTAACACAGTTTCCTCCTCGACCGAATGAGAGCCTTACCGTATCGAGCGATCTTAGCTGGTGCCAATCTCCTGCTCCAGCAGCTGATAGTACCTTATCTTCAAGACTCATTGCTTGCATAGAAGGGAGCAATAGTAAGAAAACAACATGAACACAACCATGCAAAGCCACATGGATTTTCAGCATAAGCTTTCCTTTCAGAGACTCTAGAACAATACATCGACAAAAACATATATGCTGAACACTTAACTTTAAAAGGCCAGACTTCCCGAATCAATTTCACGCTCTACCAATATCTGGCACAAAAGTTTCAGCATGGAATAATCCTAATAGAGGTGTTGATATACTATATAATATTATTTTATATTAATGTCAATTTTTTTATCTCGTACTTCGCAACAAAAGTCTCGCCTCTTCTGTCTATGCAGCATACAGGAACCATAGGACAAAGACATGCGTTACGCACTATGCCCACTTTAGTGGTGCTACACCCAACACTATCATATTAGTATAACCCACTACTATGCGAACAAACAACAGACTATACCCTACATTATGCCAAGAACCCAATTCTTGCTATACAGCACCTGGTACCGCCAGAAGAGCTGCTAGAGCAGTATCTTCCGCATGGCATGTTCGCGCATAGTCAATTGGGCGCCGACCCTTTTTATCGATCCTATCAACAAGAGTTCGATCGCACTCTAAGATTGCGCTAATCAAGTCGCTGTTACCAATGATTGCTGCAAAGTGCAGCGGTGTTTTTCCGTCCCCATCACGTGCCGATAAGAAATATCGGCCATTGGAGAATTCTCCAATAGACCTAATAACTCGGCAATAACAATCAATATGGTCCTGTAAATATTGGTCTCGTGCGGCAAGATGCATAATCCTGTGCATGCAAGAATCGCCATTCTTATAGAGCGCAAACGGAAGCTGTTGA
Source organism: uncultured bacterium (assembly GCA_963715605.1). Taxonomy (GTDB): domain Bacteria; phylum Babelota; class Babeliae; order Babelales; family Vermiphilaceae; genus JAKASV01. The sequence continues at coordinate 518,149 of OY970257.1, forward strand.
TTATGTGCTGCTCGATCCCCAAGAAGCCGTAATAAATCTTGCATCATGCCCTGTTGATGCATCCTATTTATCATTTCAGCACACTCTATATAGGCACGCAGGTGAGGGCTTGTTGCTTCATGGTGCTTGGCCCGTAAGACATCAGCACCAGCGCCAACAAGCTCATCTATAATAGCAGTATTGTTTAATAAAGCAGCTTGGCCGAGAGGAGTATCATGTTGATTGTCAGGTACATCACCTGAGGCTCCTAATCTTACGAGAAGTTCTACCATGCCAACAAAGCCATGCTGCACCGCATAATGTAATGGTGTTTTACCAAACGCATCACAAACATCAAGATGCATATTGAGTGATGCCATGTGCTCCGCTAAAATGGCTACTATAAAAGGACTATTTGCGGCAACAGCATAATGGAGAGGCGATTGCCCATGTATGTCACACGCACCAAAAAACTGGCGAGCATGCGGAAATCGTACAAGTAATCCAAGTGCCTTATTGTATAAAGCTTCATCAATATGCTGATCCCTACCAAGAGCTCTTATAAGCCTATGTACCAGAGATTCGCGATTAGCATAGGTGGCGAATGGCAAACAAAAACCATGTTCAAGCGTTTGTTGCAAAACATGTAAAAACTCTGCAATGCTTCCTGCCTCAAGAATTTTATACATATCTCTAGCACACGCTGCATATGCACGTATACGATCATTCGTCGCGGCAAATGTATGTGCTTGGGAAATATTTTCTCCAGAACGTATGAGTTCTTCGATAGCAGCATCATCGCCAGCTCTAGCAGCCTTGCAGAGAGGATTTTCGTAGGAATCATCAAGAGCATTGCAACATGCTCCTGATTCTATAAGCATTCTTATCGCGCGGCTATCTCCCGCTTGCGCGGCATAATGCAACGGTGTTTTCCCCGATGCATCACGCTGAGAAGGATTTATTTGGTAAGTTTGAGCATATTTTTCTACAGTTGGCGAAGAAGATTCGCCAACGTTCGAAGAAGAAGCCGCACTTGGATCAAAAGTTCCTGTAGGTAACACCACACCAGTCTGACCAGACTGCAGAATTGCTAGCATTGCAGGATAATCTCTATTTTTAACAGCCTGGTGCAGCAGTGTAGATCCTGCTTGGTCAAGTTGCTCTCCGCATTCATCTCGTTGAGCTATGCAGTGGTGCACCAGCTCAGGATTACCGCGTATCATACAGAGTGGCGATACGCCGGCTTTATTAACCATGGTAACTGATGCATGGTGAGCCAGGAGAAGCTCAACTATACCCATATGATTATTGTCTATAGCATAATGCAAGGGCGTATTGAGATCTTTGCACTGAGCCTGCAAGTCAGCACCGGCGGTTATAAGCATCTGTACCATTGGTGCATTGCCATTTTTAGCTGCCCAGTGCAACGGTGTCTTATGATGACGATCGCGAACATCCACATTCTCAGCAGTAATATAGGAGCTGATAGAAGCTGGCATGTGATCATGTAAAAATCCTGCTGCAATATGCAGGGGCGTACCACCAGTACCGGTATCAGGGCATGTTAATGATGCTCCATACCTCATGAGTGCCTCGGCTAGGTCTATTTGTTGGTTTGCAAAGGCACAATGCAGTGGTGTAACACCACGTTCATCTGATGCTCCAATAAAAGTTGCAGCATGAGGAAAATGAGCTACTTCCCTGATAATGTCTAGGTAGCCTTTTCTATTGGCTGGATTTGTATCTCGAGCAGCTGCTTGTACGACCCAATGCAAGAGTGAACTGCCATGATCATAGGTCGCAAATGGTAACGGTATGTGAAGATCTAGACGCCTTTGTAGATCTGCAAGAACATCATCTATACGATAATTACGAAGGTTTTCCATAAGTTCTTGCGCCGCATCAGCAAATACCCCATTAACTGCAGCACTATCACCAGGTATAAGCGCATGAAAAGTTCGCGTAATTTTTCGCTGTGTATCTCCTACGTCTGCACCATGACCAATAAGAAACCGTGCCGTTCCTTCCCGCCTATGACGAAGCGCCGTGATAAGAGGCGTTTCACCACCAGCTGCTTCTACACCAAGATTATAACCGTGCTCAAGAAGCCATCGAAGAGCATCCGTGTTGCCTGACTCAGCAGCAGCATGGACCGGGGTTTGCAGGCTCGTTCCTGCAAAGCGACCTGGATCACCAGGAGTGCCAACCAAGAGGCCGAACGTCGCTGAAGGATTATGCGCTAATGCATGATGCATTGGTGTTAATCCAAAGCTGTCAACGGCAGCTGGATTAGCACCAATGCGTAATAACTGCCTGGCAACATCAGCATTATCGGTAGCGCAAGCAAATGCCAATGCCGGCATCTGTTCTCCCCCAGTTGCCGTAAATGTTACATTTGGCGATCCACCTAGATATGATGCAATCGACAAACGACCAGGGTTTCCATGTTCAACACCGTCTCGCATAAGGCGATCACCAGCATCATGCCTTGTTTGACGCGTTACACGTTCGCCCAGGGCAAGTGCAGCAACTGCAGCACCCATAATGCCAAGCGGCCTAGCATAATTACCCAGAAAACTCTGTGTTTTATGCACTATGTCGCACATGACATGCCACGCAGTCATTGGCATAGCAACGCCCTGTACAGGCATCGGCAGAATAGTAAGCAATCCTACAACACCAGCCGTTCTCATATATTTTTTCAAGAGCATAGTTAGGAAACCTCTCATATAACGAAAGTGTTCAGGGATAATATTTTATTTTTGAAACAAGCTATTTTTACATGCTTTGTCATAAGCGTAACAAAAGCTCAGCAAAGTCGCAAAGGGTAACAGTTGCAACACAGGCATAGTAACGTCCAAAAAAATTGTGCCCCCCATGACCAGTTGCAGTTGTCTCACTATGGAGTATACTTAAATCTTCATAATAGTACATAAAATTTTATCTATATATTTTCAAAATATAGTATATTCTGGAGGACTATAGTTTATGATATTCCACAATACGTTTCGTATAAAGTTATTGTTTTTTTATACAACACTAGCCATGTTACCCTTACAAGGCGCATCAATCATCTTCGATTTAGGTGGCGTTTTAATGTATACGCGCAAGTCGATTACTATGCGACACATGGGATTACTTGCACTACCAATCTATGCGATCAGAAACCTATGTTCACCACGACGTGCTCTTTTCGATGCACTTCACCGCGTAGCCCCTTTCACAGAAACGGCGACTATACCTTACGATGATTATGGCAAAGAACTACCACTAATTATGTGCGATTGGCTTAAAGGTATTCCTTACGAGCTTCTTAAAGCACGTGTTGGCGAAGCGCTATGTGAAGAGCCTGGCACATTACAATCCATGGCAGATGCCATATTCAATCCGGAAAAATTTAGTGACGCCCAGTTTCTCATACGCGCTGGTGAAGAATTTGTTCATGACTGTATAGACAATGGCCACCAAGTGTATATTCTTTCTAATTGGGACGCGGCATCCTTTAAATATCTCTATGACGCTTACGAAGAGTTCTTTAAACTATTCTCTGGCATTGTTGTATCAGGTCAATGTGGTCTCCTGAAACCTGACATCAAAATATATCAACACCTGCTCACGAAATACGGCTTAAAGCCAGCCGACTGTTTCTTTATTGATAATCAGCAGGAAAACATTGAAGCTGCAGAAACTGTTGGCATACAGAGCTGTCTTGTACAAAGTGGGTTTATGGGAGCACCAAGATTCAATAAAGTTTGGCGTGAACTTACTACATGGCTCGAGGACAAAGAATCTGGTGATCAAGCTTCTTCGCTATGCGATCGCTGTAGTAGGCATACTTCCTCACTGCAGTTTCTTGCAAAGAAGGCTATGCCAGAGTAATCTATACCTAACCTAATGCTTACATAGTAAAGATTTTTATGGCACTTTCACCCGCATGAATGGACTTCTATGGAAAACATGAAGAATTCTCCCGAAACACTGGATAGAACCGAACCAACTTCCCGTGAATATACAGTACGCAAAAAAAAGGTCGATGCTCTGCGAGCGGCACATATTGATCCATGGCCACAACCAAAGCCGATTACGCTCTCATGCGCAAAAGCACATAGTGTTTTTGGTTCTGATCCTGCTGATACAGTATATTCGATAGCAGGCCGCATCATGGCAATGCGTGCGCATGGCAAAACAATGTTTGCAACAATCCAAGATGGCTCTGGGGCATTGCAGGTATACGTCCGTGCCGATATACTTGGCGACCAAGCATTTGCTCAGTACACTGATTATATAGATATTGGTGATATCGTCTGGTTTTCCGGGCCACTTTTTATAACAAAGACCGGTGAGCTAACATTGCGTGCCACCGACTACACTCTTCTGAGCAAATCGCTGCACCCGTTGCCAGAAAAATTTCACGGCCTTGCCGATATTGAGACCATTTACCGACAACGTTATCTTGACCTGATAACTAATAAAGAAAGCCGAGATCGTTTTATAAAACGATCAGCAATTATTCGACAAATACGTACTTATTTTGATGAACATGGTTTTCTTGAAGTTGAGACTCCTATGCTACACCCGATCCCTGGTGGTGCAGCAGCACGTCCATTTATAACCCATCATAATACGCTTGACACTGACTTCTACCTACGTATCGCACCTGAACTATACCTTAAGAGACTTATTATTGGTGGTTTCGAGCGAGTCTACGAAATAAATCGCAACTTCAGAAACGAGGGAATCTCAACACGGCATAATCCAGAATTTACCATGGTTGAGTGGTACGTTGCGCACCAAGATTACTACTTCATGATGGATTTTATCGAGACCATGATTCGCACTATAGCTACTCACGTTGTTGGTACAACAACTGTCCAATATGGCAATCTCACGATTGATCTCGGCAAGCCGTTCGCACGCCTTAGTATGCATGATGCAGTTGTTACCTACGGCGGTATCGCACCAGAGAAACTCACGGCGAACAGTATCGACGCAACCTGTCGTGAATATAATATTACTATAAATACAGCACAATCGTGGGGATTCAAGCTTTTGGCACTTTTCGAAGAAACAGCAGAAAAAAAACTTACGCAGCCAACATTTATCACTGACTACCCAATAGAGATATCGCCACTCACAAAGCGCGATCCAACACAAAATTTAGTCGTGCCACGCTTTGAACTTTTTATTGCTGGCATGGAAATAAGCAACGGCTACAACGAGTTAAACGATCCTTTTGATCAAGCAGCAAGATTTCAAGAGCAGGCATCATCACGTGCTAACGGAGATGAAGAGGCACACTATTACGATGCTGATTATATTCTTGCCCTTGAGCACGGTATGCCACCCACCGTTGGCGCCGGCATTGGCATCGATAGATTGACTATGTTGCTCACCAATGCAACATCGATCAAAGATGTTATCCTGTTTCCAGCGCTTAAAAAACAGTAAAAAACGTTACTCAAAAAAATAGCAATTTTATTTGAGCTTTATGCTGGACTGATTTTAACTATATTAAATCCTATGAGTGTTTTTAGAACTACGGCAGTACCATAAAAACACTCTGGGGCAGTTAAGAACTACGCTTCTTGTAGTCCATCAAAATAAACATTAATGCCTTTACATATGCCACGTGCCAGGAGAATCTTATACTGCTTACTAGTAATTCTTGCTGCCTCTGCTTGGTTTGTCAAAAAACCAAGCTCAACAAGGATTGACGGCACCGATGCACCGACGAGCACTTGAAAAAAACCCTGCTTAACACGGCGGTCAACAATATCTTGCTGATACGTTCTGGCGTGAGCAAGCATTTCTTTATGCACAGCATGCGCTAAAACACTGCTTTTGGTACACCGCTCACTCATAATAGCTTTCGCTAACTTTGCCTGTTTTGTCTTGGCAGAACAAAAAGTATCCGCATCAAAGAAGAAAGTTTCAATACCAGAAGCATATTGACTACGTGCAGCATTGGCATGAATTGAAACTAACAAAGACGCTTGCTGGTTACCTCCATGAATACGTGTACGACCATCAAGCGCAATCTGTACATCATCATCACGCGTTAAAAAGACGTCATAACCTTCTTTATGCAAAAGTGCCGCAACATAACGTCCAACTTCGAGATTAACCATTTTTTCATGGAGATCGTAAAGCCCTATAGCTCCACAATCACTTCCCCCATGCCCACAATCAATAATAACCATACGTTTTTTGGGCAATATTTGTTGAACTTGTTGAGAGGAGTTTTGGGCGACAGTCAGCAACGGCTTCTTCTCGTATTTTACTTTATCATATACAGTCACAATCAAGTGCTTATGATTATTAATAGTATCAGCAACGGCATACGTGACACCCATTTTTTTTCCGTCGAACATAATCTTGCAGATTATTTTGGGTTCTGGCCCACGTAAAGCCTCAAAAGCAACCGTGTAACCAGCAGTTTTTTTACTGGCAACGGCCTGTGCCATAGCAGCCACTTCAGCGTTATGAAACTCAGTGCCAGAAAACGTAAAAAGACACTCAGCATGGCTCGCTTCTCGATTCTCCGAGTTTGCTACCTGAAAAACAGGCTCCTGAGTAAAACCTAAAATAAGCTTACCTACTTCAGTGTGTAAAGCCTTGGGCGGTTGCAGCTCAACACAATGATGGAAAACCTCATAAAGACGTGGTTTGACAACGCCAACCATAAGATTAGTTGCTAAGAACAGACTAGCAAACACAAACCATCGATACTTATAAGTGCACATACTCACTCCCCCCATGCTAAAACTAACCATCGTCGTATATTTTTAGTCCTTCTTGTATCTCAATATTTAGCATAGCATTGCTATATGTCTATTTGCAATAAACATTAATCAACTCATTCTATGCAGTGATGCAATGCTTCCAAACTCGCGTTATTGAGTAGCAACATACTGACCATCATGACATTTTTGATATCACTGCGCAATCGCCTGCCCCAGCTGCATTATAAACCGAAAATGGAATACATCAAAAGTCACGCTCTACGCAACTATAGAGGCATTTTGACGACACAACCACTTTGTAAGCCGCAAATTTACAGTGTACGGGCTTTGTTGTTACCAATCATAGACCATGCCAAAATGAACTTCGTATGGCGTTTCGCCCGGCCTTGGATCTAGTTTAAAACCAACATCAATACGCACAGGAACCGGATTATAGACTCGAATACCGGCACCAACAGAATGACGATAATCAAAGAAATTATTACGAATATACCGTAAATTTTCCGGTGTCACATACGGATTATCCCAGCCAGTACCACCATCATAGAAGAAGACACCCTTCATATTGAAATCAGGCGTAATGGGAAACTGGAGCTCTGCATTCCAGAAGAAAGCTTTGCGCCCACCAATAGGATCACCATTACCACCGGCATAAAAGGTTGGTGCAATTTGACCAAACAGAAAACCACGAACACTGGCGGGACCACCGATATTAAAGAGTTCTCGATACGGAATCAAATGATTCCTGAGGCTATTAACAAGCCCTAGATAACTGTGGCAATGAAAAATCAAATTATGCTCGTCGATAAGCGGCGTATACCAATGAAAATCAAGATCAACTTTGTGAAATGCTATACACCCACCTGGAATAGGCAATCCAGCAATACCCCGTAGAAGCCACGTATGGCCACGACTTGGATGAATAGGGTGATTACGGGTATCTTGCCCCATATTCAATGCCAACGAAACATACTCAGAACCACAAAAGAGTTTATTAAGAATTACCTGATAAGAGGCAGTCGCAAAAACTCGCTCCTCAGGATCACTGATTTGCCGGATAATAGCAGTTGGCTTCTCTCCATAACGTATGCTATCAACGCCAAAAATACCTCGTATAAACGTGTCGCTAAACCATGGTATGCGACTGTACCCTGTAACAACACCTAGCGTTATGTTCGCACCCGCATCGCGTTCGTTAACAGGACGAGTATTGCGAAACTCGTCATAATTAAGATGCTTAAAATACATGTCAAATTTACCAAATAGAGGCTTATCAAAAAGCCATGGATTGGCCAGTGTAAACAGAAATGAACGTTCATCACGACTCAGGCGTCCTGTTGCGTTCAACTGTATGCCGCTACCAAAGAGGTTTCTATCTGAGACTGCTGCCTCAGCCGCTATACCAGAAATAGGAGATTTAATATCACGTTCCATACCACCAAAGGATATTTTTATGTTGGCATTACCGGTTGGCGCCTCTTTAAGAATCAGGTCAAGATCTGCCATGTCATCTGCAATACGAGTCATCTTCCAGTTGACGCCCTCGCGCTGGTCAAAATACCCAAGTGATTCAATTCTATTTTTTGACTCTTCCATCTGATAGTTGGTGAGAGGAGCTCCTTCACAGACCAACATGGCACGACGGATGACTTTATCACGCGTCTTTCGATTGCCTTTAATAGTTACTTTATTAAGCATAACTTTGTTGCCTATTTCACTATTAAATGCGAGTGTCACCGTCTTACTTTCGTCATCAGGAATAATCGAAGGCTCTATATGAGCATACACATAACCACGGTTACCCCAGATCATTTCAAGATTATGAATACTGTTGGTCAATGCATCTCGCGAATAGAACGTGCCTGGCTTGACTGGCAAAGCAGAAAGTAGCTGCTCTTCAGTAAGAATATCATTACCAGGAGCATGAACTTCTTTGATGGTGTATTGCTCACCTTCTTCGATATTGTAGGTTAGCGCCAGCTGCCCATTGCATGGATCAGTCTGAACATCAATAGTAGTGACTTTAGCATGCAAAAAACCGGCGTTTTGATACGCCTCTTCAATAAAATGGCGGTCGCCTTCGAGTCTGTCAGGCAAATAAGTGCCTGCTTTGTCAAGGATACTCAAAATCCATTCTTCACGAGTCAAAATTATTTTACGTAACTGCTTGCTTGGAATATGTTCGTTGCCGGTAAATTTAATGCGCCTAACCATCGATTTTTTATACTCTTTAATGGCAAATTGCGCTGTTGCTGTGCCATCTTCGTGCACAATAAGCGTTGGATCAATATCAACCCGGTGATACCCTTTTTCAATATACAGTTTTTTGATAATACGAACATATTTTTTCAGATCACCTTCATCAATTGCAGGGGTATCAGCAAGAATAATTTTCTTGTTAAGATCAGCAACGGTAACAGCACTATTCCCTGTATATATCATGTCTTTACAAGGATACTTTTCTTCAATAATAATATGAAGCTCAAGAGTTCCTGGCCCTGTATCACGGCCCTTTATGGTAATATTTTTAAATCTCTTAAGATCCCTATAAAGCGCCTTAATGGCGGCACCAGTCTTCATGGGACTACATGGTTCACCAATTTTAAAGGGCAACCGATGAATGATTGCTGCAGTTGACACTTGCTTATTGCCTGACACTATAATGTCGCTAATAAGTTTTTCCCGCGTTAAGTGTGGACTGCTACACACTATTGGTGCTGCTAACAATGCAACCCAGTACCCAATAATTCGTATGTAAGACGATTTCATGCAAGCTCTCCTGCGCTTTCTATATGCACGTAATGATAGGCAATATGATAGGCATAGCATACTCTTTGTTTTGATACTTGACTAGAGTGTGCTATACATACAAAATGATTTGTGAATAATTATTGACAACAATTGATATGTTATAGATGGCTTTATAACTCTCCAATAGAAAGTAGAGGGTCACATGACACCAGCACTTATGCTTACAAATACAGTCACAGGAAAAAAAGAACACTTTGTGCCACTCGATCCATGCAGGGTTACCATGTATGTATGTGGTGTAACACCATATGACAATGCCCACGTTGGTCATGGACGCTGTTACGTTTCGTTTGATATACTCTATAGAACGCTGCAGTTCTTAGACTATCCGGTACGATACTGCCGAAATATTACCGACATAGATGACAAAATTATACATAAAGCACAGAATCTTTATCATGACCCTATGCGATATACGGATGTTGCCGCACCATACATAGCGAATTTTCATGATGACATGGCCACTCTGCATTGCTTGCCGCCTGACTTTGAGCCACGCGTAACTGACAATATCGAGTCCATTATAGCATTTATAGCACGGCTTATTGGAGCCGGTAAAGCCTATCAAATAGATGGCGATGTTTATTTTAGCGTACGTGATTTTCCTCGCTATGGCCGCCTATCAAAACATAATATCGATGACCTTAAGGCAGGGGCACGCGTTGACCCCAATGAGAAAAAAAGAGATCCTCTCGATTTCGCACTGTGGAAACGCGAACCAGAAGGAAATTTTTGGTCAAGTCCGTGGGGTTTTGGTCGACCAGGATGGCATATAGAATGCTCTGCATTGGCATCTCACTATCTTGGCCAACAAATTGACATTCATGCTGGTGGCCATGATTTAATTTTTCCCCATCATGAAAATGAAATAGCGCAGACAGAAGCAATAACTGGCAAGCCGTTTGCTAGTTATTGGCTTCATAATGGGTTTATCCAGATCAATCACGAAAAAATGTCCAAGTCGCTTGGCAATTTTTTCACCCTCCGTGATATTTTTAGTGCTTATAACCCTACAGTATTGCGTTTTTATTTCCTAAACCATCAATATAAGGCTCCAGTGGACTTTTCACTCCATATGCTATCGAGCGCGCAAAAGACGTATGAACGCATTACACGATTACTATCAGATATACCATGCGACGTCAACGAATCAATACTGTTTTCTACAATAAAGTCACCAGTTGTTCGAGCCATGGCCGATATTCTCCTTGATGACCTCAATACACCTGGCCTTATGGGGATTTTGTTCGAACGGTGGGATACAATTAAACAGGATATTCAGACACTCTGCGAGATAAAATTATTCTTTCATCAAGTTTTGGGTTTACCATGCAGAGAACTTCCTAAGCAGGATATTGTTATCACACCCGAGGTACAAGAATTGCTTGCTGAACGAGAACAAGCCCGCTCCCAAAAAAATTGGGCTAAATCTGACGAACTTCGCGATAGACTACGAGCGCTTGGCTACCAGGTAAACGACAGCAAAATTACTAATATAAAGAACTCATAAGAAACTATAACAAACAAAAGCACACGAGCTACAATACAAGAATTTGTAGTTCGTGTGCCTCAAAAATTTTGAACGTCTTATCAATAACTCTTTCTACATGATGACTGGAGCGACTTCTATAGGATTATTGGTCAATAAGCCGTCCACAACAATAATTTCTTGCGCGTTATCCTCTTGCACAAAGCCATCAGCTGGTGTTGGCGTACCCACAGCACCATCGCTTGGCATACTGCCGTCGTCCACAACAATAATTTCCTGTGCGTTACCCTCTTGCACAAAGCCATCAGCTGGTGTTGGCGTGCCTACAGTATCATCGCTTGGCATACTGCCACTGTCCACAACAATAATTTCCTGCGCATTATTCTCTTGCATAAAGCCATCAGCTGGCGTTGGCGTACCTACAGTATCGTTATTCGGCATACCATCTATGACTATATTTTCTCGAGTATTGTTTTTATAAGTCAGACCATCAAGTTGATTCCCCGAGCAACCTGTCAAAAAGACGCCAATGCCAGCGTTATTATCAGCCTGAAGAGCACGAACTGTATTGCCGCTACATACCAGCATGCATAAACCGTTGCCCTTGTTACCATCAGTCTCTACATCTTGTACTTTATTATTATCTGAAGAAAGCAAATACAATCCGTGTGCATTATTGCCATCAGCAATAGCACCATGAATATTATTATGGTAGCTATTTTTAAGAAACATACCATTACGTACATTATCATTGCACGCCAGGTCACTAAGCTGATTATCCGAGCTTAGCTTAAGACAAACACCGACACCACTATTGCCATTACACATGGCTGAGCTCAGCTTATTATCCGTGCAAAGACTCATATACAAACCTTGTTTTGCATTGTCATTGGCAACTATGCCGCGCAACGCATTCTTACTTGCGTTAACGATATAGACACCTTGTTGCTGGTTGCCACTAGCCGCTAGGTCACTGAGATAATTTTCGCTTGCTTTCATAAGCAAAATACCAGCGCCAGTATTATTATTACACGAAATTAATCCCATGTTATTGGCAGAGGAAGAATCAATACAAACACCCTCCGATCCATTATCATGAGCCCTAATATCACTCAATATATTATGATTGGCATTCGACAACCATACACCACGGCCACTATTATCAGATGTCGTTACATCCCTCATTGTGTTATCTTGACTACCAAGTAATATGACGCCAACACCCGTGTTATTATTGCAGGCAACAGTGCTTATCTGGTTATCGGCTGATGCAACTAGCTTAAGTCCATCATTTGCATTCATAGCAGAAATAACGTTACACACAACGTTATCATGGCAGTTATTACCCAAAATAACACCAGCGCCACGATTTTTAATCGCAGTTATGGCATCAATTCTGTTATAGGAGCTTTGTTCAAAATGAAGCCCATTCGACATATTCTGAATAACAAGATCTCGCACAATACACCCAGTACACCCGGTTGCCAGTATACCGTGTGAGCTGCTTGCAGGGCCTTCTCTACGACCAATCGTACCTTCTTTGATAACAACAGCTGTATTATTGGTTCCCAATTCAACGCCGTCGAATACCGTACACCCGTGTAAATCAAGCGTGATATCGTTGCCACGAATTAATATTTTTGTGCAATTATTACAAAGCGTATAGACACCGGCAGCGGCAAGTTTATAAACACCTTCAGTATTACCTGACAATAGGTTGCCACAAACATGGCAGCCGCATTTCTCGCCCTTCGGCCCCATAGAACCAGTATCGCCTTTTTCGCCCTTGGGACCTTTAGGTCCAACATCGCCCTTTTCACCCTTGGGACCCATAGAACCAGCATCACCCTTTTCACCCTTAGGACCTTTAGGTCCAACATCGCCCTTTTCACCCTTGGGACCCATAGGTCCATGTGCTACTAATGGTTTTGCTTGCGCTTGGGAGATTATCGCACTACTAGGCCTTGGTTTCGGTTGCACGTGATTTATTACACTACTAGGCCTTGGTCTTGCAAACACCCTGGATACTGCATTACTAGATTGCTGCGCTACAGCAATATCTTGAGGCACCACAGATTTACTTTCCAGAGCTTGCTCACTCAAATTATGCAAACTCGCTATTTGGCATTTATCCTGCACGGCGTCGCTTTTACATAATAGCGTATTAATACATAGCATACTGACTGGTATGAACAAACAAAAAATAATTTTTGTGGAATACATAGAAGCCACTCCCTTCTTTTTCCATTGCTTACACAGTTTCCCTTATATATAGTAATAATGTACCTGTACCCCTATGCCATTATCAAGAATAGATAATAATAGCCTACGAAACCCACCTAAAAAATTACCCGAAACTTTTCTGTAGAAGTTCCGGGTAGTATGTTGTTATCAATCGAGCTCGTCGACTTTTAAGACAGCGCCTTGTACTTACTCATCGTATAATTTTAATGGCATAGCTAGGAGCAAAATCGTCAGTGGTAAGATACTCTAGCGTATAATTATACTCTGCAAGAAACTCGTTGACCGCACGCTTAACACCAAAATACCAATGATCGAAATAATCATGTCCAGCAATAAAACCACCGGTCTTAACTTTCGGCAACCAAGAATGCAGATCATCCCTGGCCGCCTCATACGTATGATTAGCATCTATATAGACCCAGTCAAAAAATTGATCAGGAAACATGGCTGCTGCTTTATGCGAAAATTGCCGCACAATGGTAATGTTTTCATTGTATAGAAATTTTTGAACAACACCGGTGTACATGGGTGGGTAGACTTTCTCTGGAAACTCGGCGTAACTCTCCCAACAATCAACTAAAAAAAACTCTGATGGCTTATTAGTGTCCAGAATTTCTTGCGAAAGCACTCCACTCGCTACACCAATTTCAGCAATAATGCCACCTTTAGGCAAGCAATTAATCAGATCTTTTCGCTTTTTAACAAATGCCTTTGCCTTCGGACTCTCACCATCCTTAAAAATGTTTGCTTGATCACTTCTTTCCCTTGTAAAATCATAAAAAAAATGTGCATGCAAAAAAATATCCACAAGCAACAGGCAGAGTAATGTTTCTGTACGATTAATAACTACCATGACTACGTTCTCCCTACTTCAACAACAGTTTCCGTGACGCACCTACTGCGACCGCCAGCAGTCTTACTAAACTCTAGCATTTTGCATTACAGAGTCAACATTGGACACCATAACTTTATATAGACAGGCGCACCCTGCAGCGCAGCATGCGAAAAGTAAAATAGATACCCAATCAATAATCAGTAGGCGCTACAGATGGCTAGCAATTTATCCCAAAAACTTTTTAAAAAAACTTGCTATGATGCCTGGGGCAGTATCGGTGCTAGTGCCTATTTCCGCTGAATATCGACTGAGCAACTCACGAGCTTCAGAAGAAATTTTCTTTGGTATATGGCAGTGAGCAATGAAAACCAAGTTTCCATGACCTTTACCACGAAGGCGCGCGAACCCTTTCCCTAGGACCAAGATGCGCTCGCCGGCAGGACATCCTTTAGGAATCTTAATCGATTCAGTAGAACCATCGATATTTTCAATATCAAGCTGACTCCCAAAAACAAGCTGAGGGTAGGTAAGCATACCAGAACATATAAGATCGTCACCTTCTCGCCTAAACTTTTGATCTGGTGAAACCTTTACTTCTAGAATTAAATCACCAGGCTTGCCACCATATACGCCTGCATCGCCCTTACCAGTAATGCGGAGCTCAGCCCCATCAAAGATACCGCTTGGTATGGCAATGGTAAATTTGTCGAATTTTTGAATTCTTGACTGTCCTTGACATGTCTTACATGGCGATGGTATTGTTGCACCCTGCCCGCCGCAAACTGGACAAGGCTGGGTAAACATAAAGAAACCTTGTTGATAGTGGTGTTGTCCCGTTCCGTGGCACTCTTTGCAATCAGAGATGGCAGTACCTGCTTGCGTACCCTTGCCAAGACAGGTCTCACACGACACAAAATGATTAAAGCCAATCTCTTTTTTGGTTCCCGTAAAAGCTTCTCGAAGGGAAATTACTAGTGCTTGAGACAGGTCATGGCCACGTTTTGCGGCAAGACCACCGGCACGCCGACTGTTGCCCCTACCACGTCGTCCATTGCCACCTTGCATAGAACCAAAGATATCCCCAAAGATATCCCCAAAATGTTCAAATATATCCTGCATATCCATATCACTCTGCCCATGACCCATGTTGTTCACACCAGCATGACCAAATTGATCATATTGTTGGCGCTTTTCAGCGTCAGAAAGAACTTCATATGCTGAGGCAGCTTCCTTAAATTTCTCTTCTGCCTCTTTGTTATCTGGATTTCTATCAGGATGATATTTTAATGCCAATTTTCGATAGGCAGCCTTGATATCGTCTTGACTTGCAGTACGTGCAACGCCAAGAATTTCATACAAATCGCGTTGTATACTCATAGTATTTACATCTTACAAATTTAACAATTTTTAAAAAACGAACATTACGTTCTTCGCAATCCTCTGCATATCAGAACAGAGGCAAAACCCACCATCGTTACACTATATCATGAATTTTAAAAACTAGAAACTGCATGAACTTCAAATATTTTCTTGTATCCTGAACCAGTGCGCTCAAAAATATTGTCTGGCGGCAACCATTGACAATAACAATACTACTTAGTAGCATAAAAACGTAGTAGAATTTTTAAAACCTAGCCCGATAGGATTTTCATGGAAGACAGTCTAAACTGCTGTGCAATGTGCACATTAATAATTTCCAGAATATATCTTACCTTATCGGGTTCTTGGCGCTGGCGCGCCGCATTCAAAGTTTAACTATGCACTGAGACTGTTACTAAGTTTTGTGTGCCTTGTGCCAATATTGCTCGTGAGTCTCCATGAGCAGGAGGCGTTTTCTAATGCCTGCTTACACTTACGTGTGATACTTCAATAAATAATAAAGAGATTAATACTATTTTACTCAGATGGATACAATCATGCGTACCTTTATACAGTATATCGATTATCTAGTACTCGTAGGCGGCTGCTTCATTATTTCTATGAGCTTTAGTTTATTTTTAATGCCTTATCACATCGCATCAGGTGGCATTCCTGGCTTATCAGTTATTTTACATGCATTACTCAATATTAATGCAGCATATATCCAGTGGGGCATTAATATCCCACTTTTTTTTATTGGCCTGTGGCTGGGCGGTTCAGGATTTGGCATCAAAACAGCACTTGGGTCAGTGCTTATCCCGTTATTCATTATTGCCGCTCAATATATACCAACTCCTGTATCAAGCGCTATAAGCGCGGCGATTCTCGGTGGCATTGGAACGGGCATCGGACTATGTTTGATATTCAAAAGCAAAGGATCCGTTGGCGGATTCAGCCTTGTAGCGCAACTATTACACCAGTATACAGGCATAAGACTATCAAGTCTCATCGTTGTTCTTAATATGACTGTTGTCATAGCCTCGGGTCTTTTATTCGGGTATACCGGCCTTGCTTATTCGCTTGGCTCACTACTGATAACTGGTTTCTCGATAGATACAGCTAATCTAATCTTTGATGGAAAACTTATGCATACGGTAAGGGCACATCGTGAATATTATAGAAAATACTTTAGATTTGTTATTTGACCTAGTAGCATTTAAAACTGTCTATCCAGACACAAAAAGCTTTCGAGATTGTTTCACGTATATTCGAAATTTCTTTACTGGAACGAATCTACACATACAAGAATTTTCCTGTAACGGCGAACAGTCGATGGTTATCGCAACGCACGATACAAAATTTTTCGATATTATATTTTGTGGCCACATCGATGTAGTCGAGGCACCAGACCGTCTATTTACTATGCAAAAGGATGGAGAGATACTACGTGGACGTGGCGTCTCTGACATGAAGGGGCAAGTTGCTGTTATGATGGAGATACTGCGTAGGGCACCAACATTAACAGACAAAAAAATAGCCCTTTTTTTAACCTCTGATGAAGAGCGCGGTGGTTTTTACGGCACCAAACACTTACTCTTCGACCAAGATTACACGGCACATGTTGCCATTGTTCCCGACGGTGGCTTTTATTATAATCTTGTCATAGAATCCAAGGGGGTTTTGCAGCTAAAAATTACCACTTTTGGTACAGGTTCGCACTCATCGCTGGTATGGGAAGGCAATAATGCCATAGCTAAACTGCTCAACATCTACGATGCTATCATAACAAAATATCCTCTACCAAGAGCTCACCATGACTGGCGCAGCTCATTCAATCTAGCAAAGATCGAGGGTGGTGATTCTTTAAACAAAGTCCCCGATACAGCAAGCCTCTATCTTGATATACGCCATACACACACTGATTCAATGGAATCTATTCTTGGCTATATACAAACATTAGATCAAACAGCAGCAACAGAAATACTTGCAACCGGCGACCCATTTTACGCGCAGGATTCAAACTATTGTATACACTCTTATATACAAATCTGCGAATCTATTCTTGGACGACCCATTATGCGCGAGAAATGCCACTCATCATCCGACGGACGCTTCTTTGTTAGCAAGAATATCCCCTGCATCATGATGAATCCGGTTGGTGGCAATATCCATCATGTTGACGAATGGGTTGACCAACAAAGTTTGAGCACATTAGCCACAATTTATGCAAACTATATAGAGAATTTTTCGACAACGTATTTATAAAAATAGTCGTAAAATTCGACCCACATAACTCGCTCTATAAAACTTGCAAAAACCTTTGAAATGCCAAGTTCATTATAGTACTCTGGTACCAGTTATCAGAGTACACCCTATTTACATAGGAGCACCATACTATGCAAGCATACAGAAATAGCGTTCTACGCCAGATGCCAGTAGTAGTTGGATACTGTACCGTATTATTTGCATGCATTACTCTCAACAGCATGGAGTACCGCTTAGCAACCACTAAAGATATACCAGCAATCACAGACCTCTTTGCTAATTTTAGCGCCGACGACAGAGAAAAAGTACTCACCTTCCCACTACATATGCAGCATGATATCATTACACACTCAGTTGCTGACAAAAAATTCTTTGTCGCCTGCGAACCACGAGAAAAATCCATCGTTAGCTTTCTCAAAGCATACCCTATTCGGCAAGAATCTCTCGATGCAATCCTCGAGAAGGAATTACATGTAAAACCACCGGCGCGGGTCCTTGAGGATACAACGTACGCATTTCCTATTAATGGCTTAGTTGGTACAAAAAAGCTAGGCAACCCCTATACAGGCCAAACTCCGGACGATGCAATATTAACACCGCTGCAAAAAGCTCTCATTCGTGCCGGACATAATATGGAATTATGCCGTTATCTATATTATGGCTCTGCTTACACGGTACCAGCATACCGCGGCCATGGCTTATCATCAGGGCTACTCGAGTATGCATTATCAACAAAACATGATACCTTTAAAGGCAAGAAATTTTTGGCTCTTGTATATGGACAGGTATTGGCAAATATCTCAAATCATTCCATGATAAGAATATTTGCACATGCTATCGTGCAAGCTGGGCTGACAAAAGAGCGAACCAGCGTGGCCGTTGAGCATATAGCATGTTGTGCATATAAACCTGAATGTGATACACAAGGCAGCCTCTCAATCATCGAAGACAAGGCACATGAAGGTCGCGGTAGTATAGTTATATACACAGAACACCCCTAAAGTACAGTTTTTAGCAAAGAGATACGATATGACAGTACATGGCCTTACTCAGCGTGTACAAACATATCGCATCTCTTAAGTTAGTTAAGAACTTTTTTGCATTACATATTGCCAAAATTAGTAGTTTTGGCAGACTATCAGCAGAGGTTTACAGTACAACGATAATCTTTTGGTATCAAACGTAGGATTACATAATGGCAAAAATTGAAATGGTAAGAATTCAAGAACTTCGCGACATCACCGGCCTTGGCATGATGGATTGCAAAAAAGCACTCGAAGAGACAGAGGGAAATATTGAGAAAGCAGTTGACTTACTCCGCAAAAAGGGTACTGCAATAGCTGCAAAGCGTGCCGGTAAAGAAACAGCTCAAGGGATTGTTCATCCTTATATCCATCCTGGCAGTCGTGTTGGCGTGCTTATTGAACTCAATTGCGAAACTGATTTTGTCGCCAGGACAGATGAGTTTAAAGCCATGGCAAACGATATATGCATGCACATTGCAGCGTTAAAACCACTGTATGTCAAACCTGAAGAAATCGATACAAAATTTTTGGAACACGAAAGACTCATAGCGCAAGAACAAGTAGCCGGATCAGGAAAACCAGAAAAAGTCCTTGAACAAATCGTCAACGGAAAAATAGAAAAATTATATGACCAAATCTGTCTTTTGCGACAGTCTTTCGTAAAAAATGATCAAAAAACTGTTGCCGAGGTTCTGAATGACCTGATGGCAAAAACAGGTGAACGTATCGAAATCAAGCGCTTTGCACGTTTTGAAATCGGCCTGTATTAAAAAACTTACTCAACCAAGACCAATATGACGAGGAATATATGCCAGAAATGAGTTTATTAATCGAAAATGATTCGAAGTCCTTTGAAAAAGCTATGCATGAAGAAATGACAAAGGCAATCAAACATTTTGAAAGCGAGCTTTTAAAAATTCGTACTGGACGTGCACACACATCACTCATAGAGGACATTCAAGTAGCAGCATATGGCAATCCAGCGGCACCACTTAAAACAATGGCGGCTCTCGCTGCCCCTGAACCACGACTCCTTACCATACAGCCATGGGATATTGCCATTATTCCTGATATTGAGCGTGCCATCCGTGCATCTGAACTCGGCGTCACTCCTGTAAATGACGGGGTACTCATTCGCATACAACTACCAGAAATGAGTACCAACAGGCGCGAAGAGCTTGCTAAAATTTTAGGTAAAAAATTAGAAGAGGCAAGAATATCAATCCGTAACATCAGAAAAGATTTTCACACACTTATTCGTGACGGCAAGAAAGATAAGATCATTTCTGAAAACTTTTTTAGTCGCTTGCTCGATGTTTTAGAAAAAATTGTTAGCCAATATATAGAAAAGGCGGAGCAACTAGCTCATAAAAAAGAACAAGATGTAAGAACTGTTTGAAACTTTTCATCCTTCTGGTAAACTGAAGAAGTTGACACAGTTAACGATATGGGCTGCTAGCTCAATTGGCAGAGCAACAGACTCTTAATCTGCAGGTTCTTGGTTCGATTCCAAGGCAGCCCACCAGTAGTTTAGGCAAGAGTGGCGGAAATGGTAGACGCGCTGGATTTAGGTTCCAGTTCCCGAAAGGGAATGGGGGTTCGAGTCCCTTCTCTTGCACCATATTACGACAGGAGAGTTTATGAAGCAACCCTACCTGGATGTCTCTTCAATACCTTTATCATACATGCGTGTTTTAGATCATGAAAATCCTGTTTTAAGGATATTCTCTGTTACAGTACCAGCAGAACTAGTGTCGTGTATCTACACACAAGCGCTTATTGGTCAGCAACAGCAAGCACAACCATATGGACTCCATAAAACAGCAGCACCATTACAATATATTGAGGAAACATACGAGGCATATATTACGGAGCAAGTGCACGAATTTTTATTAAAGTTTTTCGTCATTGGCACTCTTCATAGCGAGATACGCAGGCAAAAATTACTTGTTGCTGGTGCACCACGCCTACATGACATAACAACAAACGAACGGGGAGAAAAAAACTATAACTTTGTAGCAACACTCTTCCCTGAGATAGATATTCAAGAATGGAAATATTTCGCTTTCAAGGCACCAAGGCGCAAACGCTACAAAGACCTCGATAAACAGGTTGAACTATTTATTGCTGACGAAGATAGCAAACAGGAAACTTATACAAACGAAACGATAGCAATCCATGATTGGGTAAATTTTGACCTTACCCTAGCAACTAGCGACAACACACCCTTAATTGATGGGTACAGCATTAATCTTTGGATAAAAATAGGTAACGAAGAGTCTGACGATATATTCCAAGAACTTTTCATTAATCGGACCATCGGCGAGACACTGTACACCCGCAACGAAGGGCTCCGGGAATTTTTTAATGAACATACTGGAAGCAACTTTAACTTTTGTGTCACTATTAAAGACATCGTGCCCAGCGCATTTGTTGTCACTGACCACCTCAAAAAACAGTTCAGGGTCAAAACAAATCGTGAACTGCATCAAAAGCTCATTGAGGCATTTTCCTTTAGAAATGATATATCCCAACGAAAAGCAATGGTAGAAGAAGCGTGCACGTTACTCCTCAGTAAGCACCCATTTCATGTACCACATTTTCTTGTCCTGCGTCAACAGGAAATTTTATTAGAAACAATTCAGGCAAATCCAGATTATCTTGTCTACAAGGCGGAAAAAAGTTTTCAGCGAACCTTCGAACAACTTGCTGAACGGCAGGTAAAAGAATCAATATTAATCGATCAAATAGCGTTTGATGAACGGCTCGATGCATCGCATGATGATATAAGATACTATCTCAACTTAACAAAACGGCAGCGCATGCGTGAGTATATTCATTTTAAGTTACCATGCACAAAAATACGTGGCCAAGAAGCACCTATCATAACACAAGAGCTCACACAGTCATGCCTTCGTGAAAAAACTCTTAATTATCTGATCTCTTATTTAACAAAAAAGTAGCACTATCATGGCAACAAGCTCATTGTATGACATCATTATTATAGGTTCAGGACCAGCTGGGCTAACCGCTGGCATCTATGCATCACGAGCACGATTAAAAACTTTAATACTGCAAGGCAATAAACCTGGCGGACAACTTATAGGCACCACGTATGTCAACAACTGGCCAGGTGATACGAGTGTACTTGGTGTTGAACTCATGATGCGTATCGAGCAACATGCGCGCACCATGGGCTCAGTCATAGTTGCGGAAACAGTTACTCGTGTTGATTTTGGTAGCAGACCATATACAATTTACACGAATAAGAACAATAGCTACCAGGCACATGCCATTATTGTTGCAACGGGATCTTTACCACGCATGCTCAAGTGCCCTGGCGAGGAAGAATACTGGGGACGTGGCGTTAGCTCCTGTGCTGTGTGCGATGCAGCGTTATACCAAGATAAAAAAGTCATTATCGTTGGTGGCGGCGATAGTGCCATGGAATATGTAGCAGCACTTGCTCGCTATACCCGCAACATAACAATAGTGCATATATTAGAAGCACTAACAGCAGCACCAGTCCTGCAGCAACGTCTTCGCGATTACCCGTTTGTTACCATCAAATACTTAAGTACTATCAGCGAAATTCACGGTGATACGACACACGTTACCGGTGTTACTATCACTCACGTTAAGAATAACACGCAAGAACAAAGAGCAGCAGATGGGGTATTTCTTGCCATTGGGCTTAATCCAAACACGAAAGTTTTCGAAGGCCATCTTGAACTCGACAGATTCGGGTACGTAGTAGCACATAAACATACACAAACATCGGTTGAGGGAATATTTACCGCAGGTGATGTACATGATGCTCGGTACAGGCAGGCAATAACATCTGCAGGCACTGGATGCATGGCTGCTCTTGATGCAGAACGGTATCTTGTCGAACATGGCTTAGCTACCATATAAAAATTACCCTAAGGAGAATATGACATGAAGCACCACATGACGATACACAAACTCGCATTATTAACCGTGGCAATAGTTTTATTGCTCACGCATTGTTCTATATGGACAGATACAAAAAAGTACGACGTTGTTATTGTTGGCTCAGGACTAACAGGTTCCGTTCTGGCCGAAAGGCTGGCCAACATAGCCAACAAAAAAGTGCTCGTTATAGAAAAAAGAAAGCATATCGGCGGGGCATGCTACGATTATCACGAACCAAAAACCGGCATTCTTGTTTCCGCATATGGCATTCATGCGTTCCACACAAATAATCAACGAGTTTGGGACTATGTTACAGCATTCGTACCATGGCAACGATACGAGCATCGTGTCGCAGCACTTGTTGACGGCCAACTCGTCACTGTACCTGTCAATATAACAACTGTTAATATGCTTTTTCAAACGAACATAGCAGCAAGTGACGCTATGGAGACATGGCTTCTTGCACATCAGCAACACTTTGATCCGCCACACAATGCAGCAGAAATGACAAAAAATAGAGTTGGCGAAGAGCTGTATAAAAAAATATTTGAACCATATACAATAAAACAATGGGGAATGCAACCGGAAGAGCTCGATGCATCGGTAACGGGACGCATTCCTGTTCGACTCGATTTTGACCCACGATACTTTACTGATCGTTACCAAGCACTCCCCGTTCATGGCTACACGCACTTTATCAAGACACTTTTAACGTCGCCAAACATTGATCTTATGTTTGATACTGATTATTTTGCGATCAAAGATTCACTCAATACATCGCTGACGATATACACAGGACCTATTGACAGATACTTCGATCATGTTGGCCTGCAAGCTCTGCCATATAGATCCATGCGTTTTGACTTGGAAATTTATTTCAATACACCTTATTATCAGCCATACCCGTGCGTTAATTATCCTGGCATGGACTATTCAATAGTCCGTATTGCTGAGTATAAACATTTTCTTCACCAACAGTCTCCGCACACAGTTATCGTACG
This sequence comes from uncultured bacterium, assembly GCA_963715605.1. GTDB lineage: Bacteria > Babelota > Babeliae > Babelales > Vermiphilaceae > JAKASV01. The sequence goes on from OY970257.1 coordinate 541,836, forward strand.
AGAGACACCATGCGCAGAAGGCGAGCCTTTTTATCCGATTCCAACACAATGCAACAGAGATCTTTATGCTCGCTACAAAAAATATGCTGAAGCATGTTCTGATGTAGTTTTTGCAGGCCGTCTCGCGACATATAAATATATCAACATGGACCAAGCGATCGACGATGCGTTAACAACGTATCAGGACGTCATCAAGCGGTTATCGTAGGGCAACTACAAACTTCTGATGAATGGACTCATATGCTTAGTACTGTGCCATATTCTTGTACTCTAACAAGAAAACTTTTTTACGTAAGACATAGCTTGATACTCCTGGCACTCAGTGTTAGGAGTATCTTCGGTTTCTCGATCCAAACCTTATATCCAGAGTGCTTCAAAAAATCAGCTGTGCGAACCGAAGCAGTAGCATACGCCTTACTGAAAAAAAATCCGCTTTCTGTTGAAACAACCTATTTAGCCGTACCGTGGGAAACGGTTATGAGCGACCCAAACTATCGCAACAAAATCATAGAAGATCTTGAAAGACTTAACTTCAATGGTGGCTTCACCATTGTGAATAACTTGAGCTGGTACGGTCACATACTTTTGCCTATATTTGAAAAAATTGGTATCGATCATGTGTTCACACCATGCACACGATATGGCCAGGATACCTACAATGCAATACGTATCATAGCGTTTCCATACCATGCAAAAAATAAAACAAAACCACGACGCCGCAAAGATATTTTATACTCTTTTATTGGAAGTACACCATCCTGGCTTATTGCTCATCCAGTACGACAAGCAATATTCTCTATGGAGCATCCTTCTGGGACAGTTATCAAGCAACGAACAAAATTTTTAGATGCCGCTGGCGTTGCTGAATATAAAGATATTCTTGCTCGCTCGCGATACTGCCTGTGCCCTCCAGGCAACATGCCACTACCGGATAAACTAGGTTATACTGCAGAACCAGGCATGATGCGCCTTTATGAGGCATTAAGCGCTGGTGCCATACCAGTACTTGTCAATGATAGCTGGCGTCTTCCTGGCGGCATAGATTGGGACGCATGTCTTGTTCGCATACCTGAGTCACAGGTATATGAAATCCCAAAAATTTTAGCATCGATTTCACAAGAGACTGAGCTACGCAAAAGATATGCATGCCTCAAAACTTTTGCTGCGTTATCAGGGGATAATTTTATAGCTCCAGTCAGATTAGTATATGACAGTGAGAATTTGAGATTACATCATAAAGATAGAATTATTTTGGGAGAATCAATATGAACAGAAAAACGCTGCTTATGAAGGCACAATTATTAAGTATCATTCTGTGCAGTATGTCTCTGTACGGCATGACTATATACAATTACTTTGCTGATGACTCTCTTCTACTAGATAACCAAGATAACGATTTACTTAGTGAAACCATCAACCGATTCAAAGTCCATGACTATTTTACTAATGAATTTATCAACTCTAGGCATCAACAACATATCTTAGAGTATACTATCTACAAACTGCTGAAGGAACAACCACTCAAAGCAAACATCAATTACCTTGCCGTTCCCTGGATAGAATTACATGCCACTCAAAAGCTTTATAACAAAGAATTTATGGCACGCTACAATCTTCCCAATACATTGAACGGTGGCTTTACTGTATGCACTTATTTTAATGGTCCTAATGACCCTGAAACAAATGCCATATTCACGATTCTTAAACAAATAGGTATAGACATAGTTTTTACAACCGATGCATTTGTTAGCATAGACTCATACATGGATATAAAAGTTCTTCCCCTGCCACTCCATGTCCATGATCCAGTCGACCCTAACACAATAAAAGATATCCTATGTTCATTTATAGGGTTCACATCACATCCGATTAGAAAATATGTTGTATCACTGGATAAACTTAACAGTTACTATATAAGACTAAGGAATCATGCACCAGCATTCTATTTTGTTAGTGAAGCTGAAAGAAAAAAACTCAAGGACGAATATAATGATATTCTAGCAAGATCACGGTTTTGTATTTGTCTTAGAGGCTATGAACCAGGAATATTCAGATTTTGGGAATCACTCCAAGCCGGTGCAATTCCTGTACTTATCTCAGACAATTGGAGACTCCCTGGTACGCAGCAATCTTGGGAAAAAGCTATTATCAAAATAGAAGAAGCGGCTTTCAAAAAAGACCCCTTTATTGTTGATCGGGTAATCCGTGCAGTAACGCCAGAACAAGAAATGCAAAAAAGACAGGCTTGTCTCGCCTTATATAAAAAATATTCTGGTGAAAATCTTATTTCTACAATACGTGAATATTACGATAAGAAGTAAATGCTTGCTACATTACCCGGGGATAATTGCAAGGTAATGGCCAGATAAGTATATGCTATTACCTTGCCTAGAGCTTTCTTACGGCATTTTGCAATCTTTTATTTTATTAGCAACAAGTACCCATGGTATACTGTTATATGAATGAGGTTGACCTGAAGGCACGCAACTAGCAATACGTTATCCTATGTTTAGCATACGCAGGGCACTCACAAAGACTGAGTTTCTACGGATTCCATACCAATATGTTTGAACGCGATACCATACAATAGCAACATATATGCTATTAACCGCTGTACATGCATTACGTACCAGAAAAGCATATCTTAAACCATAGTTACTCGTATTGGCAGAGCGCATGTAAACAACTTGCTGTTGTAGAAATACTCAACGTTGATGCAAGCGTGTAACTGTAGGTAGATAGTTACACCCGTTTCATATCTGTTAGATGGAGGATACATGAGAGGTTATATATTTATTTCTGTGGTCTTCATGGCAACGTTGGCCTTGCTTGGCGATGTAGAACATATAAAACACAAAAAAGATCTGCAGATACACGAGTTCTATACAGAATTGTTTGAGAGAGATGTTGTTAAAATGGAGCTAACAGCATACAATGAAATTAAGAACCAGAAACTACGAATCCCAACAAATTATCTTGCGGTCCCTTGGGATGTGCTGGCATGGGATGGCCCTTACCAAAAACGGTTAAAAACAGAGGTTATTGAAAAACTTAGTACTCTGAAATTTGATCATGGTTTCACGGTAATCCTCAATTTGGGATGGACTGGTTATTTATTATTACCACTTTTTGAAAAAATTGGGATAGATTGCGTCTTTACGCCATGTACAACCTATAAAGAAGACAGATACAATAACATAAAAATTATAGGATTCCCTTACTACGCAATGCATGGGGTAGACCCAAGTCCAATCAAAGATATCCTTTATTCATTTATTGGCAGCACACCAAAAGGTCTTGCACACCCAATAAGGGAAGAAATTTTAAATATGACTCATCCAGAAAATACCATCGTTAAACGACGTGGTACCTTTATGTATCTACCAGGAGTCGAAGAATATAAGGACACACTGGCACGGTCGCGATACTGCTTATGCCCTCCCGGGAATTTACCAATTCCAGGCAATCCAGAGTTTAAAAATGAGCCAGGCATTATGCGTTTCTATGAAGCACTTCGCGCTGGTGCTATACCTGTATTTGTTAATGATTCTTGGAAGCTTCCCGATGGTTTCGACTGGGACAGATGCATTGTCCGAGTCAGGGAATCCGATGTTCATAACATACCAGCGATTGTAGCCTCAATACCCCCAGAGATTGAGCAAGCAAAGCGTCAGGCATGTTTTGAAGCATATCAAATGTTTTCTGGTGAAAACTTTATAAGCGCTATAAAACGACACTATGGCCTTCTGGAGAGAAAGCACAGAAACAAAAAACTGCGCCTTAAGAAGAACTCACTATAAAAAGTTATAAGAACAGCAGAGAAAAACCATACAATGATCGGTGTTTAACTGTTTCTGCAGAAAGGGACAAAATTGTGAAAAAATTGTGCCAAACAATATGTTTATCGCTCATGACAACTATGGCAGCCCCAAAAGCAACATTTGAAAAGCCAGCGTGTTTCACAAAAACTTTTGCCGAAATTGCCTCTGAAAGCTTTCACGATACCTACGAACGATCCAAAGATGAACCGTTTATGCAGCAAATAGCCAGGCTCTATAACAAGCGAATGGTAAAGAATTTCAAATTTCATCGTCAACCAAGGATACCCAAAATAATTCACCAGATATGGATAGGAGGGGATTTACCACAAAAATATCATGCAATGCGTGACACATGGATTAAAAATCATCCAGATTGGCAATATAAACTCTGGTCTTATGATGACATACTGAAACTGGGACTCATTAACGAAGAAAAATTTAAGTCTGCCAAAAATCGCGCAACGCAGGCTGATATGGCACGATATGAGATACTTTATAAGATTGGTGGTTTGTACGTTGATACGGATACCGAGTGCCTTAAACCATTTGATATTTTTCATCATTCCTGTGATTTTTACGCAGGCAATTTTAAAAATAGTGCAGAGATCTGCTATCTTGGATCGCGGCCAGGCAACACCATATTGAAAACATTGATAGACCTCCTCGGCAATTCAGATCCTGGTGTTACGAGCTTCTGGGATGTCCTCATGAATTCTGGTCCTGGTTTATTTAGAAGAGCACTCAGCCTATCACTTGATAAGTGTCCCGGAAGATGCGTCATTTTCCCTCAAGCATTTTTTATGCCATTACCTGATCAAGCAAGATTTTCTGAGGCAATATCAACGCACGAACAGGTAAAAAAATGGATACGGCCAGAATCTTTTGCTATCCACTACTGGCATTCAACTTGGTCTGCAGGTGCATTTAAATAAGCAGCTTTTCGCATAAAACGTTTTTGCTGTATTTTTTATGAAGATTGTACAGCAAAAACGTTTTAGTTTAAGATGCAAGAAAAGATCCGTGCATACGCACTCAAACACATATAAGTGCATCACTATGCTTGCGCACAGCCTATGGCAATGGCTTCTTGATAGAAATGTCCAGCAATGCTATCGCCAGCATAGGCCGCTTTGCAAAGTTCACGAAGTATGTTGTTATTATGTGCCACCAGTCTACCAACAAGCAGACTGTTTTTGTGTATAGTCGGTAATGTGTTGGCAAGAATAAGGCCAAGTCCACGAACAACTATATCGTCTATGGAAAACAGCGGAGCTATAGTTGCATACGTAAGATCAAACCAAGATTTTTTCACAAGCTCATCGATTAAGTTTTTTGCTGCATGTTCGGTCATAGCAACAAGCTGTTTCTGTTCATTAGTAGTTGGCATATGAAGAGCCTTCTGCAACGCCAGAAGCATTGCATGAAAGTTATATGTTGCATGGAGCGCAAGATCTCTCTGTACGAGGTAGTCAAGTACTCTTGGTATACTTTGTAATAACACAATGTCATGTTTGGCACGCTGTGCAAGCATATCGGTGTATATGCTAATAAGACCATGTTGCTCGTTATCGGCTAGACATGACAATAGATGGTCAATATCCTGACTTTCGATATGGTTGTGATTGATAGCAGCGTGTACAAGCTCTTGAATATAATCTTGGTCATAATTATAAGCAACATAATTAATATACGTTTGTACGGAAATCTCAGAGCGACCTAATGCGGCAATATCATGTTGTACCATCGTTTGTTGAGACAAAATTTTGAGTGAGGTGCCAATAAGATTCCCAAATGTTTTTAGCATGGCACTCTCCACAGATTCTTGTACTCGGTATTCGAGCGCTTCTGCGAGGGCTGCTGGTCCAGGCATTGTTTCATAATATATTTCTTCGAGCATGCGGCTATACTCTGACTCAGTGATAGTCCTTTTTTTAGCTATTTGCTGTTTGGCAGCTTTATGTGCATATGGTATTTGAATTTTATATAGTGTTTTGCCAGCATCACGGTACAGTATAGTAAGTTCTCGAACTCCCCTTTTGAGAAAGCCTTTATGCACGACAACACCGGTATATACCTGATCGCCAATAGTGCATGTTGCAATAAACCAAGCTTTATCAGTAATTCCAATACTTATGCCTTCATCAAAATGAATTGGTGTGCAAAAAAGCATTGGCATAACATCGGCAATATCGCCTGTTGCACGTATGGTTAGACCGTAGATACAATGATGAGACTTGCCAATTATTTTTGATACTATATGTGGCATTACTTGTCCATGTATTGCAATTGTTTGCGCAAGCAAATCAGCTCTGTATACCTGTATCGTATCAATTAATTCATCGATTACAATGGTTGAAGGCTGGGCACCGTGAGCACGTATTATATGCGTTGATGGCGATGGAAGAGCTACGAAGGATTGATAAAGCCCTGGTTGTCGAAGCACTGGATAATTAATAGCTCGTTCGCTGACTGGAACCATTGCCATGAGCGCATTCCATGCTTCCTGTGCTTCTGTTCTGCCAAAACAACATGAAGCACACTGCTGAAGTACTGTAAAAAATTTTTCGCAAGAACAATACTTTCCCATAGTTAGTGAGGTCACAGTATCAGTTGAGCCTTGCACAATAAGTGGGAATCGTAGAGGCTCTATTGGGACACAACGTTCGTCGGTAATGGCCCCATGCAATAGTGCTTGAACTGTTAGCAAATTTGTGCCAGTACCGTAACAGCTGACAACATAAGCTCCTCCGGTATTCAGTTTATTCAGTGTCATGAGTATATTGACAAACGCTGGCAAATCAAAAGCTGCTATTCGTGCTTGCCCCCACGATGGAAAATCCTTTTCACCAATAGCATCGCTACCATGACCGAGAATATACCAATATTTTATTGGCGTCGTTGCACAAGAAGTTTCTAGTCTAAATAATTTCTTTATATGTTCAATATTCACGGGCTGTTGGGCATATTGTTGCTGCGCAAATTCTGCTCGCATGGTAGATGGTGTCGTCAACGGTTTTTGTAGGCAAGACTCATCAAGTCCCATCGCAGTTGGCGTTACCATTGTGGCGTACGGTAGTAGCACAACAAGGTCGCCATCATTATTGAGATAGGCTTGATATTCACCTTCTAACTGTCTTAACCAGCAAGCCTTTTTGGAGAGCCAATACAAGACTGTTGGGCTTGTGATGACCGGAATATGGCCACGCAACGCACTATCAAGTGCACATATGATCGCGTCATCAAAAGCCTTTGGCTTAGTATAAAGGCTAGAACCATTCTCGGTAACTATCAGTGTTATTGGCACTGCCTCGTTGCTTACACTAGCCTCTGATGCGCTAAGCACCAAACTACAGACAATAACAAGCCAAAAAAATAGTAATAGCTTGCTTATTGTTCTATACACGTTCTATCCCCCTGTACTTTCTAAGATAAGCAAATAATAAGCAAATAATTGGCCATTATAACTGTACTATATCATAGATCAATGTTAGCTTAATAATTTTTTATCAAAAGCCCGAGAAGACATAGCATATTCTCGGGCTTTTCTAGGTCTTTCGCATGCTTAACCAAGACTTAAAAAATCAAGTAGTTTATTGCTGAGTTCTTGCTTACCGGTAGAAGACACTGTCACGAAAATACTTTTTTGAGGTTACTATCTTCATCTGATAATTATTGCTGCCCTTAATCTGGTTTTGTCCAAAAAATACACCTAGGATTTTTCATGGACCATGATACTATATTTTTAAAAGTTTAAAAAACATGGCAGTAATGATGATTTTTTGTATACAAAAATCTTCATCCGTGTATACTATTTCTATCTGTATCGTGTAACCAAGCCATCATAATTTTTACGGTGGCGGTTCTCCGTGCAAGGAAACCAATGTTTGTATTCGCCGACAACCAAGAAAAAAAGAGGGTATGTAATAAAGGCGTTTACATGCGAAACATAGTGAAGCTTTTTCATCTCTAAAAGGTGAAAAAGCTTCTTTTTTAGTCCTCGATGCTGTATTAAAGATTTATTGCAGGCATTTGTGCGCTGAAAGGAGCGTTTATGATTTCTCGTATGGTGGTGAAAATAAAAGATGTAGTTGGTTCATTACTTGCAGTTGATCCTCATGAACGACTCAAGTTACTTTTTTTGTCACTCTCTTATTTTTTCATAGTTATGGGATACACGATTACAAGAGATCTGCGTGATGTTGTTTTCGCTTCAACTGTCGGTGTTGAATATGTACCTATTGCACGTATTTTGTCGATGATCGTGCTTATTGCTCCTTTATTTCTTTATTCAAAACTTGTTGATCGTCTTCGACGATATCAGCTTCTTTGTTATTTAAGTCTTTTTTATGGTTCTGCCGGGCTTCTTTTCACTTATTTCTTAGGACATTCTTCAATTGGCATGCTCAATACATCACATAGTGCATGGCGTCTTATAGGCTGGGTTTTTTATTTTTTTATTGAAGGGTATACTCCTTTTGTCGTCAGTGTCTTTTGGGCTTTTGCAAACTCTATCAGCAACCAAGAAGCCGCTAAGAAAAATTACGGTCTTATTGTTGCATGCTCAAAAGTTGGTGGCATTATTGCTGCAGTACTTTCGATTTATCTGATGAGCGGTGGTACTGCTATCGTGAGTAGACTACAAGACGTTAGAAATCACCAAATTTTGCTTGCCATAGCATCGGTTATATCCCTCATTGTACCTGCCTTTATTATGCTTCTCATGAAAAAGGTTCCAGGCCACGATATGCATGGCTATGAGGCCGTGTATAAAGTTGAAAAGCAACGCGAAAAAGCTGGTACTACCGATACCGGCATATGGTCAGGCGTTACAATGCTTGCAAGCTATCCCTATGTTCTCGGTATGTTTGGCATTGTTTTCTTCTATGAGCTTATTAATACAGTATTCGCTTATCAGCGAATCTTGATTGCTGATTCTCAGGCAAGTTCTGCGTCGAACATGAGTTCGTTTTTATATACAACAACATTGATAATGCATCTTGTTGGTCTAGTGATTTCATTATTTGGCACACGTGCTCTTATTGAAAAGTTTGGTGAAAAATTCTGTCTTATGATGGTACCAGCGATTAATTTTTTATTGCTGCTGTATTTTCTCATTAACAGGACACAATTTGCATTTGTGGTTGCCTCGGTTATTACAAAAGCGGTCCATTACGCCTTTAGTTATCCTCTGAAAGAGAGCCTGTATATACCAACTATTAAAGAAATAAAATTTAAATCAAAATCATGGATAGACACGTTTGGGTCAAAATTTGCGCGCACGACAGGTTCATTTTTCAATATGGCTGTTGTAAAATTTGGCTCGGCCGCATTCTTTATGGCAAACCTAGGCTTCCTCGGGGCCATCACAGGAGTTTGGTTTGTCGTTGCATATTTTCTTGGTAGACGGTATGAACGTGCCATCGAGCATAATGAGGTTATTGGATATCAACCAGAAGAGAACGACATACAAGATGCAGAGCCAAATAGCGAGCTGCAATAAAGTTTAGCAATCATCATTTTGACCACGATCATTGCCTTGTACCAACTAGATGTAGTAGTGTTAAGGTATAGATTTGTTATATACTTAGCCATGTTTATGACAAGGGGGTGTTATGGTATGCTACCATAAGATAGTGGTTTACGCTCTTGCTACTCTTTGTGGCATGGTTTTTATCGCGCCGACTTGTCATGGTATTGATTCTTTGCTGCAGTGGTACAACCGCCCCTTCACAGTGCTTACTATTGCTCCTGAAGAGCCCGCAAACATGCTCAATCTTGCAGCAAAATTTCGTTCATCGGTTTTTGTTCTTCTTGCCCCGGCACCAATCGTCATCAAAGGCCTGTATGATGAGAAGCCTGAAAATGTCATTGCTTTAGACCAGCAAGCGAGCTTATGGGCGCTTCATAGACTTGGTGAATGCGAACATTTTGATGTTACTTTTGCGCCGAGACTTTTTGAGATATTCGGAGAAAATTGGCGTTGTGCGCTTCACACCATGCTCAGCCTCACCGATTATACGCTTTTTTATGTACCAAAAAATTACCTGCATAGCGAAACAGCGGTTTATCTTAAATCACTTGGAGCCATTTTAGTTGAAGGTAATAAGCGGCTATACATGGTATATAGACCAAAAACAGCATTAATTCGTAAGACATGGTTTAACCCACGTCGCTCAGAGTTTACCATTGTAAGTACGTTTAGCGAGAAAAAACTTGTCAAACATGACCACCGGTCGCAGCATGACATTGTAACTCCATGGATACCGGGCATTAATCTTGTGACCTTCAAAGTTTGCTCAGGGGTATACCCATCGACTGAAACCATTAAGAATAGTGTTAAGGAGCTTGCATATGAAGACCATACAGACTGGGGTGCTTACAATATGATTGTGCAAGGTACTCGTGTTATGCTTATAGATATTCATGGTAGCATGGATGAGCACTATCCTAAGCGAGAACGACCTGAAAGACTTAACAGTATTGTGGCATGGCTCGACATTAATGATATCCGCAAAATGGAATCGTATTACTGGAAACACATCACTGCTAAATATTGCAGCATGGATCGCTAGCCATGAGACTGTGTATTAGTTTTTCCCTCAAGCGTGCATTGCTAATATGTTGAGCAATACTTATATTGGAGTCATAGTACCATGATATTTTTAGTGAGATGTGGTATAGTCTGCATAGTTTTGTTCATGATGCCTCTTGAGGCTTTTATAAATGCCACGAACGTTACGATTGCCATGCTTAAACGGTATACACGACCCTTTACTGCAGTTGAATTTGTTGGCGATGGTGCAACATGCTCTACATTCGCTGTGGCACCATTATTTCCGTCTTCAGTGTTTATCATTATCGGCTCAAACGAAAAACTTTTGTCGACACTTATTGATAAAAGTTTACAAAATTGTGTTTTATTAAAGTGTATGCCGACTATGTGGGACCTCCATCGATTTGGTGAGTGCGAACATATTGATTTTGTTATAGCACCTCTTGTGCTCGATAAATCATGCTTGGAGATCTATATTGACGAATTATCGAGATTAGGAGAACATCTTCTTGTCCATGCCCCCAATTTTTCGATGAGGCCAGCATTATTTGCCAAGGCCAGTCAGGTTGAAAACGCAAGAGACGTTTTTTTGTTTGACAATCCGAAAGAAATATTGGTTCGCAAGACATGGATAAAACAACTTCGTTCACCCATTAAGATACACAGCACATATACGGAAAAAAAATTAATAAAGACTCGACCAGATGATAACGTTGTTGTTATTGCCGACTGGAAACCGGGTATTAGTCTTATAACATTCAAGATGTTTTTTGGTGCCTATCCCACGATACCTATGATCAAGAAGGATCTTGAACGGCTAAAATATCTGAAACATTCTGATTGGGGCGCACATAATATGATTGTACAAGGTGTAAAACTTGAGTTAATTGATCAATCGATACGGCACGAGGGGCACGGTTTTAACGATAAACGGGAAAGAAAATGCGCCTTGCTTCATGAGTGGGTTGAGATACAAGAAAATCGTGACATAGAAGCGTACTATTTTGAACATATTAAGGCAAAGCCCTGCGATAAAGCACAAGATAAGCACCACAAGAAAGTCATTGAGACATACTTATACTAGTAAGCATTATTATATAATACTCTTTTGGCCAAAGATTTTTGCTTTCAGCTCAAGAAGCTTAGCATGCGGTATTTGTCTTCCACGAGCTGTTTTTTCAAGATAGCCTGCCCTCATAAGGTATGGCTCATACACAGATTCTATGGTATTACTATCTTCACCGATAAGGCATGCAAGTGTCTCTAACCCGACTGGTCCACCATTATAGAGCTCTACCATTTTGTGCAACAATGCTGTATCGACTCGGTTAAGCCCTTCGCTATCGATACCAAGAAATGCTAATGCTTCTTTGATCAAAACGTCGGATATGATTGTATGTTGCTGCACTTGCACATAATCCCTAACACGTCGCAAGAGCTTTTTGGCAATACGTGGCGTGCCACGAGAACACTTTGCAAGATTAAAAGCTGCCGTATGAGTAATCTCTACGCCAAGATACGCAGCATTTTGGAGAATAATTGCTTGAAGTTCTTCGTGTGTATAAAAATCGAGTCGTTCGGTAATACCAAACCGTGTTCGTAACGGTGCCGATATCATACCACTTTTTGTTGTTGCACCAATAAGGGTAAACACGTTAATCGGCAGATTAACCGATTTTGCACCTGCGCCCTGCCCTATAATAACATCAACTCTAAAATGTTCCATAGCGCTATACAGTACTTCTTCAACGTGCGTTGGCATACGATGTATTTCATCGATAAATAAAATATCCCGTGGTTCGAGACCTGACAAAATTGCCACTAAATCACCGTTGCGTTCAAGCATCGGACCACTGCAAATCTTGATACCAACCCCCATAACCTTTGCCATTATTTGTGATAGAGTTGTTTTCCCAAGGCCCGGTGGACCAAAAAGCAGCATGTGGTCGAGTGCCTCCTGCCGCATAGCGGCAGCTTGCGTATAAATAGCAAGTTTGCGTTTAAGCTCTCCTTGGCCGAGGTATTCATCAAAGGTTTGTGGGCAAAAATCATACCCTTGCTCTTCCCAGGCCTCTCGAATATTGATGATGTCAGCCATATCCTATTCCATCGGTTACACTATTATGTGCACTAGAGTTTATGCATGCTTGAGTATAGCATACCACAGTACTGCGTATTTTGGCATGTTTTCTGTGTTTTAGCCATCTATATAATAACGTCGCACTGCGATACCAGCGAATATGCCAAGACTTGCGAACGTTGTCCAGGTTTGACTAATACCGTAACTCATTAAAGGTAAGGAAATACCAACAACTGGCACAAGCCCAAGCACCATACAAATGTTAATCAGTGTTGAAAGCATAATAGGTATAATAAGGCCAGCAGCAAATAACTTGGGATCAGGGTGCTTAATAGTTTGCACGATACCAAATAAGCGCAAAAAAAGTACTATATATAATAACAGCAAAAATGCTGCTCCGAGAAGCCCTAGCTCTTCGCAAAGAACAGCAAAAATAAAATCTGTCCTACCTTCTGGCACAAAACAAAGTTTGTTTTGTGTGCCTTGCAAAAAACCTTTACCAGTGATACCGCCTGATCCTATGGCAATTTTTGCTTGCTCTATTTGATAACGCTCTTTGGTTACAGTACCCTGCCCAAGAAAAACTAAGACACGTGTCTTTTGGTACGGCTTCAATGTATGCCAAAAAACTGGCATACACATACATACGCCAAGGATACCATATATGAAAAACTTTTTTGGTATTCCAGCAAGCCATAATGTCAACAAGCCAGAACTAAAAATAATAATTGCTGTTCCAAGGTCTGGTTGTTTCAGAACAAGTAATGTGCTTATAACGAGTGGTATAAGTATTGGGATAAAATCATACCAGGTATTATCAAAGTGATCTCTATGAGCATGAAAATAATGTGTCATGAATGCGGGAAAAAATAGTTTTGCCAATTCTGAAGGCTGAATCTTAATAAAGCCAACCTTGAGCCAGCGTTGCCCACCCATTGCAATACTACCCTTTATGATAGTAAACAAAAGCAGCATAATAACCGCCACGTATAGAATATAGCCCCATTGCATCGCTTTGCGGTAATCAAGTGTACAGCATGCGAAATAGATAATAAAACCAGATACTATGCCAAACAATTGCTTTTTAAAAAAATCTGAGTAATGGCAGTCTGGTTTATACGTTGCACTGAAAACAAAGAAGAGTCCAAAACATGATATTGCAACAATAAGCAAGAAGCTTAGCCAGTCAAAACATTTAATATATCTTCGATCCATATTATACAGCAACGCAGAAGTGACAATCTTTCACTACTATGCTCGTTAAAACAAAAATGGTCGGGGCGGCCAGACTCGAACTGGCAACCCCTCGCTCCCAAAGCGAGTGCGCTACCAATTGCGCCACACCCCGACACAATCTTTAAAGTACAAGAATAAACAAAAAGTAACTATACTTGATGCATAACACAGACTCTACTCTAATTTTTTATTATATGCAACTATTTGTTCAAAAAACTTTGTTGGAGCGGGAAACGGGACTCGGACCCGCGACCCTCGCCTTGGGAAGGCGATGCTCTACCAACTGAGCTATTCCCGCTTACTTGATAATGACAAAGAACAAACTATAGTATACCGTATGTTTTTATGAAATCAATAATTTTTGCTTTCTTTTAGGATTTGAGTTATACTGTTCAAAACATTAGTTTGGATATTTTAAACAGTTATTTATTAATATGGTTTAGTTTCATAAGTAGATATTGGGCGAGGATTTTAGTATGCCAGTACCAAAGCGTAAGCGTTCGCATTCGCGTATAGCTAAAGCACATGCCAACAAAGGTTTCAAGATAAAAGCTTTTACGTCCTGTTCGACATGCAATGCAGTCGTTTCTCCACATACCATATGCATCGAGTGTGGCCACTATAAAGGCGTCAAAGTTCTCCGTACGAGAATCGAACGCGCCATGGCCAGAGGCGAAGTGCGTAAAGTGAAAACTGCTCGTGAGGCAGAGCGACAAAAGGCACTCAATCCTGAGGCCGCTGAGCAGGTTTAACAGAAGTAGCAGTACAACGTAAAGGAGCATGTAATGGTTTTAGGACGATTTTGGCAGCATTTAACAACATGGTACCGGACAAACGTAGCCGTTTTTTGGCATAAATATTCATCACGAGTAACAAACATTGCGTCCTTAGCATTATTTGGACTTCTTGTGACAGTCGGTATGGTAACTATGTATCGCTATTACATGAGCAAAAGACTTGCAAAGGCACAAGTTTCCTTCGCAGAAATTATGCATGAATATCAGAGCGCTTTGCACGGCAATGACAAGGAATGGACAGATGTTCGCTTAAAATCTGCTTCCAGCTATGATGCAGACCAGAAGGGAACCATGGCTCCTTATTTGCTTATGCTAGAGGCCGATGCGCTTGTACATGACGGCAAATTAGAACTTGCATGTGATCGTATAGATAATGCTTTGACGGCAATACCGAAAAATTCTCCTATCTACCCAATCTACAAGACTAAGCGGGCCCTTATAAAGCTCGATATTGGGAATGCTGCAAGTAAACAACAAGGACTCGATGAGCTGAGCGTCTTAGCATATGATGTTGACAACAAAAATAGAGACTATGCGCAATATTTCTTGGGACTCTATCACTGGTCGCATCAAGATATTGCATCGGCCATTCGTGTATGGCGCGAGCTTTTGACTGCACAGAAACAAGAACGATTAAGCGATTCGCCGTGGGCTCGTCTTGCTCGAGAAAAATTGGCTCAGGTAACTGAAGAAGACACCGTATAAAGGCTATAAGCACTCATGGCACTTTTATTGCTTTCGGCCATGACCTGCTGCGTAGCTTATAGATGAAAGTAAAAATGTTGAGGTTATGAGGGGTTTATGAAAATAGGGATGGTTTTTCCTGGCTATGGTAGTCAGACTGTTGGTATGTGTAAGGAAATTTATGATTCGTCGCGGGTAATGCAAGAAATTTTTGAAGAGGCTTCAAACTGTCTCAACATGAATTTCGTAAAATTGTGTTTTGCATCCTCTGACATAGAATTATCGAAATTATCAAATGCATATCCAGCTGTGTTTGTGGTTAGCTGTGCTCTTGCAAAGGTCCTTGAAGATGCTGGTATAAAGCCAACAGCGGTTGCTGGCATGCATATAGGTGAGTTTTCGGCATTGTTTGCCAATGGTGCTTTGACTTTTCCAGACGGTCTTTATGCACTTCGTAAATATGCATGTGCTTTCGAATCTCTTCTCGAAGAGATGGGTTCAGTCAAAACTGTTACACTCAACAATGTTGCCTACGAATCAGTCGTTACAGCTTGCCAGACAGTATCGCAAAAAGGTTCTTTTGTATCGATAGCAACTATATATAGTGACACAGCGCTTGTTGTTGGTGGCTTGCGATCAGCCGTTGATGAAGTATGCGCCTTGGTTGGCGCGCGCACAAGAACAAAAGTCCGCGAGGTCTCTCCTGGAGTTGGGTTGCAATCAATGTTGATGGATCCTGTTCTCGCACGACTCCAGACATATCTAGAAAAAATTGATTTCTGTGACCCCAAGGTACCATTTTTGAGTCTCATGCATACACAGGATTTATGCGATGCAAAAGATTTGTGCAAAGTACTTTTATCGCAGATCTCGCACACTATTGACTGGCGACTAACCGTTGCCCGCCTACGCGGTTATGATTATATTATTGAGAGTGGCCCAGGCAATTCTTTGCGTTCGTATCTCGAACAAGCCCTTCCTGAGACCAAGATTTTGTCATTTCACACGCTGCATGATCTTTATGAGATACAGAAAGAGTTTAACATAGACGCTTTAAATCTGGAGCCAATGTATGAGCCAGTTTGAATCACAAAACAGTACCTTCCATGAGATTCGCGCAGTTGTCGCGGCAACACTTGATATTCCTGTAGACTCTATAGCCATAGATTCAACAACACAGTCATTAGGTGCAGATTCCCTTGATCTCATAGCAATAATTATGCGTCTAGAAGAACAATTTGGCATCGAAATTGACGATGAAGCTGTTGCATCAATGCATACTATCGGCGATATTGTCTCTTATATCGATACACTAAAAGTAAATCAATAAAACAAGAAATCTTCTTTATAATTTCTTGTTCACATAATAACACTATGTCTTTAGCTCTTAATTTGTTCTTGACGGTTATTTGCTTGATGAAAATTTGCAATACAACTTTATATGACCCACTACTACGTAGACCGTGTGCAATGGGTCATAATAACTATTTAATACCGTAGTGTCTTTTTATTGGACTTATGTAGTTATCATCGGAGAACATTGCATATGCTTCGTAGCAGGCTTCGCGCATCGCCGTTTCTTCTTCTGGCGTTATTGATGCAATAATTTCAGGAATTCTTAGAACATCTGCCTCACGCACTCGTACCATACATCTATCCCAGTCAAATCCATACGGCAACTCCCAGAGATCATTGATAAAAATAGGTATAGCGCCAGCTTTAAGCGATTCATAAAATCGCATAACACCGGGCTCTGGGATTCCAGTGGGGGTTTTTTCCGGAAGCGGCAAGTTTCCTGGGGGGCATATTGAATACCGTGATCGTGCAAGAATATCTCTAAATTCATCAGCACCCGAAGGGCATAAAAAATGTTTTCGACGTTTTATGACCGTATGTTCAGCATGGTCCATAGAAAAAATAGTTTCTCTAACATGATGCGAAATCAAGTCAACAGGAGTACTCCCAATAAATGAATAGAGAACATCCTTGGTAGGACTTGGATCTACACCATTCATTGCATAGTATGGCAGTGGTATCACTTTAATTTTTTTACTAATGTCCTTGAATGGTTTTGTTGTAAGTGTACATGGTGTAAAAACACAATCTATGCCAATCTTTTCAAAAAGTGGCAACAGAATTTTTGCATTCCAACTTAGATTATGCACAACAGTAAAGCCACCATGGATTCGTAAATTACTTAATTTCTGTACGGCTGCGTAAAGTTTT
The DNA here is from genome assembly GCA_963715605.1 of uncultured bacterium. GTDB lineage: Bacteria > Babelota > Babeliae > Babelales > Vermiphilaceae > JAKASV01. The sequence goes on from OY970257.1 coordinate 559,233, forward strand.
CCTGGGTATTTGCTTTTATAATGAGCCAATGCCTCCCATGGAACCGCAAGATACGTTGTATTAATCGGTAAGCGAGCTCTTTTTATAGTTTCATATGCCATTCTTTCAGTCTTCACAAGCTCATTGGAGAAAAAACGGGTAAAAAATTTACGAATTAGTAGCTCCGAATATACATTTGACGTTTGGTGTAGTCCAACAATAAAGAGCAGCAAAAATATACTTTTTTTCATTGTCTAGCCCATCCAAAACAACGAGATTATTTATCTTCTTTGCCATCATAATAATCTCGTATAACTGAAACTAAATTTTTTCCTGAGTACTTCTCATAGATTTCTAAACAGCATTTCCTTCTTGCTGCCTCTTCTTCCGGGGTAATTTTGCGAATGACTGAGTCAACAACGAATGGATCTTGTCTGAAATCTTCCTCTAGTATTCTAATAATGGCCTTATTCCATAACTTTCTTGGTCCTGGCAAGAGCCAATCATCCGAAATAAGTATAGGTATTGCTCCAGCTTGCAGTGATTCCCATAATCTAAAGACTCCTGGCTCAAAGCCTCGTGGACAAAGAGAGAAACGGGACCTCGCTAGTACTGTATTATATTCATTTTTTAGATTTACTTTTTCATGCTTTTTAGCATAATAAAATGCAGCAGCAGAACCACGTAATTTGACATAATAGTTCTTAAGCAATCCAAGCTGCGCGGTATAATCCCTAACCGCTGGGTACGTGTTAAAACCAATAAATGAACATATAATGTCTCTTGTGCCAGAAGCACTAACCGGATCTTGAACATGCAAGGGAAGTGGTAATACTTTTATTCCCATAAATGATGGGATATTCACGAATGCATCAGTCGTAAAAACTGTATCTATACCAATCTTTTTAAGTATTTTAAATATCGTAATTGTTTCAGGATCGCGGACTCCGTCAAAGTATGTGCAGACCGTAAAACCGCCATCTAATTTTTCTGGCAGGTTAAACGAATTCATAAAATCTTTATCATATAATTTTTTTGTTGCATGTAACTCTATCCATGGAACAGCAAGATAATTAACCTTTTTCTTAAGAGGATTTTCCTTTAATAAAGTATACACTTTGTATTCTAAAAGTTGTTGTTGATGATTTGAATGAGCAAATTCATCGGTAAAATAATCGTATAATTGCATTCCAATGAGCGCATGCCCTTGGAAAAAAACGAATAAAACTTGCGCTAGAATTATTTTTTTCCGTTGGTTCATAATCTATTACTCCTTTAAACCCATAATTTTTTTTACTAAGCAACTCCATCGTAAAACTTTCGTATAACCGATACAAGATTTTCACCAGAATATTTTTCATACATGGCGAGACACGCCTTTCGTCTTTGTATCTCCTGCTCCGGCGTTATTGCACGAATTACCCGATCAACAATGAATGGATCTTCTTTAAAGTCTGATTCTTTTATTCTGATAATGGAATTTTTCCAAGAACGCCGAGAACCTGGTAATCTCCACTCATCAGAGATAAGAATTGGTATCGATCCAGCTTGCAACGATTCCCAAAATCTAAATATCCCTGGCTCAAAACCTCGAGGACACAGTGAAAAACGTGATCTAGCCAAAATATCTGCATATTCTTCTCTGAGGAAACGCTTATCTTTCTCACTAGTAAAATAAAATGCGCGGGCATGGTCTCGTAATTTAATATAGTAGTTATCAAGTTCGCCAAGTTTAGTCGCATATTCTCTCAACGGATACGTATTAAACCCAATAAATGAGCAGATGATATCTTTTGGGGTATTTGGATCAACAGGGCTTTGGACATGGAGCGGCAATGGCATAATTCGTATACCCATGTAATTCTTAACAGTATTAAATGCATCCGTCGTGAAGACACAGTTTACACCCATTTGCTTGAGAAGTGTAAAAATAGCGTGAGTTTCAGGGTACGTATCGTTAGGACCATTAAAATAAGTGCATACAGTAAAACCTCTTGCAAGTCGTTTTGGTAGATTATAAGCATTCATCCAATTTTTGTCGTAGAGTTTCCCCGTAGCATCAAGCTCAATCCACGGTACAGCGAGATAGTTAATATTTGCCTTAAGGGGCTTTTCTTTCAGAAGCTTGTACACTGTATATTCAAGCAAATGCTGCTGATGCTTTGATGATTTAAATTCGTCAGTAAAGTAGTCGTATAAATGCATGGCTCTTAATGGCACATCGTACAACACAATGCACAGTATACCGACTAAATACAACACAAAGTTTTGTTTCCCGTGCTTCATAGATAATTCCCTGCTATAGAATACGTATTCTTCAGACCGCCGTTTAGCTCTATCGTTTGCAACGTGACTCTTGTTATTTTCATGCCTCTTGTAAAGTGCCTGAGACAATACAGCTTGGCTCACATTCTGGTGTTACATCGCTGACTTGCTTCATGCACGCTCCTTCTCATTGGCCCCTTTTTTTATCACATTTTTCATGAAACAATTGTACATATCTTTTCTATCTTGACACAAGGTTTTTTAAACTACACAAGGTTTTTTTTATTGAAAGCTTTGTTCGATCAATACATTCTAAAAAATATTTTATCCAAAGAATCAGTCATAACGCCCTCGCCAGGCAAGGGGCTTGACGATTGTGAACAACACACCAACGTACAAGCGCATAAGAACCTACATCACCTCAATCGGCACACACTGTATTGCTACTCTATACAAGCCTACTAACTCACTTGTATACTAGATTATACACACCTAGATACCCTATATAGGCACTACTAACGGGTTTCCAGACTTGCTTGCGTACAAGCAAAGAAAGTACAGTAGCACACTAATACGAAAGGCAATGAGCAGTAATGGCTATGCATGATGAAACAACCTGTGAATCCGTCTGTCTAACCAGCAGCATCGCGGTGTATCTTGAAGCATTTCTACGCTCACTTGATATTCGAGATTCATCAAAAGAAACCTATAAACGGCAACTCATGGCCTTTTTTATATGGCTCAGCAGTCAAGATTATACAGCACCTGACCGCGAGACAATTCTTGCATACAAAGATTATCTTCGTACTAAAAAACAACTGACAGCGTTCACTATTGGCGGCTATATAACAGCAATAAGGCGCTTTTTTGAATGGCTTGAATCAGTCAAGAAATATCCCAATATTGCCCGCAGCGTTCGTGGACCACGGCGACGAGCTGGCTTTAGGAAAGATGCTCTCACACTCGATCAAGTATATGAGTTACTCGCAGCAATTGATAGATCAACCCTTGATGGCAAGCGTGATTATGCGCTTATAAACCTTATGGTCAGAACAGGGCTGAGAACAATCGAAATTACCAGAGCAACCTTTGAAGATATAACAAAAAATAATGGTGCAATGGTGCTATGGATCCAAGGCAAAGGTCGTGATAGTAAAGACGAACTCGTTATCCTTACAGAGAGAGCGCTTGGTCCTATCAAAGAATATTTACACAGCCGTGGTGCCACAAAAAGCGCAGCGCCACTCTTTGTCTCGCATAGCAACAAAAATTTTGGCCAATCACTCACAACACGCTCAGTCTCGAGAATCGTCAAAAACAGGCTCGCTGCTATTCATATTGTCGATCCCCGTATAACAGCGCATAGTCTTCGCCATACGGCCATTACCCTGAGCATGCTCGCTGGCGCAACACCACAAGAAGCACGCATTATGGCTCGTCATGCAGATATCAACACAACATTGATTTACGCTCATAATATTAATCGTGTCAAAAATGCCCCTGAACACAAGATAGACGACTTACTGAGCACTTGCCAACAGCCAAAGAAAAGGCGATTATTATCGCAATAAGCCTGCACACCGTAAGAGCCGCTTGGCAATGGCCCACAGAGCAGTCCCCAGCTTTTCCTGCTGTAATTGCAGAAGGGCATATTGGGTACAGGTAATAGTAAATCTGCAGTATGCTGGACCAAGATAAGGCCTTATTCCCATTAACAGTACTGCAAGAGTTTTTTTGCTATAATGCTCTACACAGGAGCATCGCGAATTCATGGCTTTATCGTTGTTTCGGCCCGTGATAGAACCTCCAAAAGCAGCGTCTTCAATGTTAAAAAAGGTAGATCAGCCGCTACAGAATAAACATACACAATCATATCAAAAGATTTTTCAAACAATCGCTCTTCATAGAAGATATGCTTAAGCCGTCGCCGTATCAAATTTCTTTGCGGAGCTGAACCACACCGTCTCGGTGTAATAACCAACAAACGTCCAACTCCACCTGTTGGACCTGCGATAGAGAAACTAAGTCCCGATTGTCGCATAACGCGACGCGCTGTTATAAATAATTGCGCGAGATCTTTTTTGGAGAATTTTTTTGCGCGCTTATCGGGACATGCAAGATTTTTTAATATGATGTTACCCCAAGACGCTTTCTGCCTTTAGCACGTCGTCGATTAATAATAGTACGGCCATCCTTGGTTGCCATACGCTTGAGAAAGCCATGTTTGCGAAGCCTCTTTTTATTACTTCGTCGAAAAGTAGTAACTGACATAACAGATCCTTATACAAGATAAAAAAAAGTCGTAAAATACGATGCCAAATAAAGACTTATATAATAATACTATAGAAAAAATGGAAAATTTTTCAAATTTTGTTCATCCGTAACAAGATTTTCCCAACAAGATTTAGCCTGCAGTAGAACGTAAGAACCAAGCCTAGCAGCAACTTTTATAGATGCTCTATCGCCTATCGGCAAACTTTGCCTAACGTATAGTTGCCACATAAAGCGTTCGATCACGACTATGCGCAGGAAAAGGAGATTTCGGTGCGTGAGCACACTCAATACTATTTATGCCAAGTTCTTAAAGCAGTATAGCACAACATGCATAGATTGTCTCGCACTACACACCTTACTTTACCAGACGCTTTTTTGTAAGAATAAGTCTATAGAGTGCTCACACTTTAAAAATTCCGTGAACATCGTCGAAAAAATTCTCCAGCAACATTGCCCTGAGAATATGCCAGAATAAGCTTGTTACTTGGGCATAACGTGGGATGTACGCTGGAGGATAGAATTCGGTTTAAGAAATTTTTATCTAGTTGGGATGAGGGCGTGCCGCCCTCCCCAAACCTATACCTTGCAGGCACTGATTAAATAATAGGCGCAAGTCAAATCAACTTTTATTTGCAAGCGAGGGATCGCTACAAATTGCCGCTGGTTTATAGTGAAAATATTGCGCTAGCCGAAGTTCGTTAGCAATCAGTCGAGGAAAATCAAAGGCAACCATAGTTTTATCTCGCGTTTCTACCGTCAAGAACCCTGAAGTAAGACTCTTACGAATCGCCTCACGAAGCCCCTCAACGGTGTTTACCGGAACCCCATTAACAGCTTTAATAAGCATACCTGGGGCTATATTGCGCGCCAGGTGCGCTGGTGACCCTGGCAAAATATGGCTAATAATGAGCACCGGATCAACTCGATATTCTGCTTGCTCGAACATAATGAGATAGGGATTTTGCTCTGCCAACAACTCGAGATGACTATCTACCAGCGGCATAATCACCAAGCCACCAATAACTTCGTAATCGACCGGCTCATAATTGGGATACAGCGTCCGAATTGCTGGTGGCTCACCCTGCACAAATGTCGAAGACAGTTCGTGTCGTGCTCCCTGGCGATATATCATAAGTTTGACAGTATCACCGATCGACAAGCGTGCGATAAAGTCTACTAAAGGAGCTGTTTCATGCGCTGGCGGTATGCTTAAATCACCATACGGATCAACGCTGTTACCGTTAATCGCATAAAGCATGTCCCCTGATTGCACCCCAGCTTTGTCGGCAATGGAGCCCTTCATAACTGCTTTTATATAAATACCTGACGGTAACGGGTTGCCAAGAACTTTCGCGAGTGCTGTGCTACCATAAGTGAGCACAATACCAAGATTCGGCGTTCTTATAAGGCCAGGCTTACGAAGATTCTCAAGAATGAGTTTAACATCGTTGATTGGTATGGCATAGCCAACATTCTGTGCATTATAAGCGACCAACACGGCAATGCCGATTGCTTGGCCACAACGATCGACAAGTGGTCCTCCTGAACTACCAGGGTTAATTGGTGCTGTTGTCTGTATCAGTGAAGAGCCAAATTCAGACTCCCATCCACTGATAACCCCAGTCGAGCTTTTTATGCGTGTCTGGCCAAGTGGATAACCAACAATAAGTACAGGATCAGCACGTCGTATGGCATTAGAATCACCTAGAGGTAGTGCCGGTAGTGCACCGAGCTTATTACGTACAAGTTCAATATCCTCATCACGTAGCTTGAGCATTGCTACGTCATGCTCAGGACAAAAGCCCATAATATCAACAAAAAAGCTCTGATGACCAAATGAGGAGATTTGGATCCATACGGTCTGGGCTCCATCTACAACATGGGCTCCCGTTATGATATAGCCATCTTGGTCGATGCAAAAACCTGTACCACGCTGCTCATACTGCTCGCGTAGCGTGTACGGTTCAAGCCAATTAACTGTTACAATTTGAGCAAATACTTGTACTACAGCATCTTCCACTGTGTTTTGAATCGTTTCGAACATCTTAATCTCCTTTATGCTATGCAGAATTTCATGAAGATATAATTGCAACAGAACACGAGTTCTCTATACTTAATCATAGATAGACCAAAGATAATAAAGCTACACTCAAATCTTGTACGATATAAGGATACATCATATGGGCATTAAAGCCGGCCTTGTAGGGCTACCAAATGTTGGTAAATCTACACTTTTTAACGCGCTCACGAAATCATCTGTTCCAGCAGAAAATTATCCCTTCTGCACGATTGATCCACATGTTGCAATCACGGAAGTTCCTGACGAACGCCTTGACAAGCTTACTACGATATATGGATCCAAAAAGACCGTGCCAGCGACGGTTACCTTCGTTGATATTGCGGGCCTCGTTAAAGGCGCAGCTGCCGGCGAGGGCCTTGGCAATCAGTTTCTTGGCCATATCCGCGAAGTCGATCTGATTATCCATGTATTGCGCTGTTTTACTGATCCCGGTATAGTTCATACACAGGCATCAGTTGATCCGCTTAATGATTATGAAATTATTATGGCCGAGCTCATGCTCAAAGATCTTGAGTCGATTGAAAAGCGATTGCCAAAATTAGAAAAAAGTATCAAAACAGAACACAATCCGGCTGAACTAAAAAAATTGCGTGAAGAGCATACAGCGCTAATGCGCATTCAGCAAGCACTAGGTGACGGCAACGCTCATAAAGCGCAAGAGATTGCAACAGGCTATCCAGGTGGCGAAAATCTCGGCCTTTTGGCCACCAAAAAAATCCTGGTCGTCGCCAATATCGCCGAACAAGATATTGATACGTACCGTGAGAACAAGCATTATCAGGATCTTTGCAGTCATTTTGGCGAATCTATTGTTATACCAATTTGTGTTAAAACTGAAGCAGAAATAGCACAGTTAGATGTACCAGAAGCAAATGAACTGATGTCCATGCTCGGCATGTCACAACGTGGCATCGATGCAATCATTAAAAAAAGCTATGATCGCCTGGGACTTATAACATTCTTTACCTGTGGTCCTAAAGAAGCTCATGCATGGCCAATTGTCCAAAACACCACGGTAAGAGCTGCTGCGGGTACCATTCATTCTGATCTTGAGCGTGGCTTTATTTGTGCAGAAGTTTTCAACTGTAGCGATATATTCAAACTTAGCAGCGAAGCAGTGCTCAAAGAGCAAGGACTTGTACGAACCGAGGGTCAAGGGTATATTATGCATGATGGAGACATTATACATGTCAGATTTAACGTTTAGCACGAAGCACATACTATATTACTAGGCGTAACAGTACAATTATTGCCGCTAACGAGTAATTTAAGGCAGGCATTATTTTCTTGCACACATAGTCTGTATACTGGTTTTATAGTCATATGTTTTCTGTATCAGTGGAGATGATAATCATGTATCATAGATTCTTTGCTTGTATGCTGGGTGTTTATTCGATAATAATCACATCAGGAGAAATTGAAGGTGGTGCTGTCCTTGACCAGATTGGGTACCACGTACAGGCAAACCCATATCTCCTCAGTGAACTAGCCGCAACCATTGAGCATGAGCACCCTACATGGAACTATGGCGCGCTAACAAAATTTTACTGTTTCTTTAATCAGAAAAAAACAAAACGCTCTGTACTACCAGTTACCTTTATAAGAGCACTATGGCACGAAATCCGTAAGGAGAAAGCTCGCAGAATAGTCGTCGAAAACGACCAGGCATTGCAAAGAGCACATAGATACCAGTTCTTAATACCCAACTACATGCTTGAGATTATGCAGCCACTCTTCTTCTGCACATCCATGACTCTTCTGGAGCATGAACAACAGCATGACATAGATACAACGCAATCGATAAAGCAATGGTGGGATATAACAACCGATTATGGGGGAAGGCCAAGTGTCATCGAAGACGGATTTAAAGCCTATAAACAAAGGCATAGCGAGAAACACACACACCATCTCAAAAAATTATTTCTAGCACTTATTGATGATGCTGGATCAGTCGATACATTCATGTATGACACTGCGTCAGATCTTTTTCTTCACCTACGGCCAGTACCACAAACTACACTCGAGGGAACTCCAGGTATCTATAAAAGCATGCTACTTTATCGAGCATATGAGGCAATATCCTCGGGCAATTTTTCATTCATGCGGACACTCTCGAAATTATGTAAATAATAGGTCTTGCACAACAACTCCATCAAATATCTAGAGCATAGATACAAGCTATAGCGAGTTGGGACCGGGGTCGCAGGGACGCAAGTCGTTTGCGGGGCACTGGGGCAAAGCCCCACAAAAACATTTTCATTAAACTCTATACTCTGACTGGGTTCTCCCTTGGCATAGTACAAACGTGTGAGACTCTTTACAATAGGTTTTTTATACTCTTCTGTAGTATAGTATGCATTGAGGGAGTTATCCTCATATTCTTTTTGCTACTCTTGTGGAATAACCAGAGCAACCTCAGTAAAAAAGATTCTCTGGTAGGCGTTTGTATAGCAACACAAAAAGGAGACGGGCATGCGCTACATGGTACCAATGGTATGCTTTTGCATAGAAGTTTTACACATAGTACCGCTACGCGGCGCTGAGGGCGGCATAATGTTTGACAAAATTACTGAGCATATACAAAGCAACCAGCATCTGCTTCGTGACTTGGGAGCATATATCGAACACGAACATCCAACTTGGAACTATAGTGCCCTGGTGGACTCATATTGTTTCATCAATGAAAGCGGACTGAGGCGTTCAGCTTTACCTAGTAATTTTATACGAACATTATGGCAAGAAATTCGAAGACATAAGGCTCATCGCATCATTGATGAGGCGGAGTACGCGCTAACATTAATGCATGGCCATCTTATGAGCACATCGGAATTTACGCATGGTACGATTCACCCATTTTTTTTCTGTGGCTCACTCGTCATCGCAGAAGACAAACCAACTCACCATACAAAACACACCACCACACACAAAAGTTGGGTTGATGGGATGTACTGTCATGCGCCAACACAGCACGCTATAGATGATGCTCTCTTGGTATACAGAGAACTAGCGGCACGCAACAAAAAACACGGGGTATCAACCATATTTATAACTCTTATCGACAACGGACCAACCATTAAAAGTTTTATTCATGATGCTACATCAAAGCTTTTTTTATCATTAGCACCAATACCGAAGCATGCACTAGAACAAGTCGAAGATTGCCATAGAAAAGAAAGCAGTAAGCTGTCTACTGCAGTACGTGCAAGCATAGCTTTGGGCAACTTTCATTTTGTAAAAACAATCGCGAACACCCAAGACAAATAACTATAATCTACGTAATCTCATGCACAAACGATACAATATGCATACTTTCTTGCATTGAAGACATCTGTTGGTGTAGTAATCAAAGAGTAGCTACATGAGTACTATGTATGCCAAAAAGGATATCGATTATAATGCAGGTACCAGTAAAACAACCGTTCTTAACCATACTATTGACGTTGTTATGTTTCTCTAGTGAGGCTCGTCATAATCGGTGTATCTATGAGATTAGACAGTTTCCAAGAGGACCGCGCGGTCCTCTTGGAGATACAGGTAGCACAGGACCAGCCGGATCTCAAGGTACTCAAGGATCACGGGGCCAAACAGGAACGACAGGCGCAACAGGTGATACAGGCGCAACTGGTGCCACAGGAAATACAGGCGCAGCCGGTGCTGCTGGTGCTACAGGAGCTACTGGTGCCACGGGTAATACAGGTGCAGCTGGAGCAACAGGAGCCACGGGTAACACAGGAGCTACTGGCGCCACAGGCGATACAGGCGCAGCTGGTGCTACGGGCGCAACTGGTGCCACAGGAAATACAGGCGCAGCCGGTGCTGCTGGAGCTACAGGCGCAACAGGAGCCACAGGCAATACAGGTACAGCCGGCGCTACGGGTAATACGGGCGCAGCTGGTGCTGCTGGAGCTACAGGCGCAACAGGCGCCACTGGTAATACAGGCGCAGCTGGTGCTGCTGGTGCTACGGGAGCCACAGGCAATACAGGTGCAACAGGCGCTACGGGTAATACGGGCGCAGCTGGTGCCACAGGCAATACAGGTGCAGCTGGAGCCACAGGTGCTACGGGTGCGACTGGCGCCACGGGTAATACAGGCGCAGCTGGTGCTGCTGGAGCTACGGGTGCCACAGGCAATACAGGAGCTACTGGTGCTACGGGTGCAGCTGGCGCTGCTGGAGCCACAGGCGCAACAGGAGCCACAGGCAATACAGGTGCAGCCGGCGCTAAGGGTAATACGGGCGCAGCTGGTGCCACTGGTGCCGCAGGCAATACAGGCGCAACTGGCGCTGCTGGAGCCACAGGAGCTACTGGCGCCACAGGTGATACGGGTGCAGCCGGCGCTGCTGGAGCTACAGGCGCAACGGGAGCTACTGGTGCCACAGGCGATACAGGCGCAGCCGGCGCAGCTGGTGCTACGGGTAATACGGGCGCAGCTGGTGCTGCTGGAGCCACAGGAGCTACAGGCGCCACAGGCAATACAGGAGCTACTGGTGCTACGGGTAATACAGGTGCAGCTGGTGCTGCTGGAGCTACAGGCGCAACAGGAGCCACAGGTGCTACGGGTGCTACGGGCGCAACTGGTGCCACAGGCGCTACAGGCGCTACAGGCGATACAGGCATAGCTGGAGCTACTGGTGCTACGGGTAATACAGGTGCAGCTGGTGCTGCTGGAGCTACAGGCGCAACAGGAGCCACAGGTGCCACTGGTAATACAGGCGCAACTGGCGCTGCTGGAGCCACAGGAGCTACTGGCGTCACAGGTGATACGGGTGCAGCCGGCGCTGCTGGAGCTACAGGCGCAACGGGAGCTACTGGTGCCACAGGCGATACAGGCGCTACGGGCGCAACTGGCGCTACAGGTGATACGGGTGCAGCTGGTGCTACAGGTGATACAGGCGCCACTGGTAATGCAGGCGCTACGGGTGATACAGGCGCTGCTGGAGCTACAGGCGCAACGGGAGCTACTGGTGCCACAGGCGATACAGGCGCAGCTGGTGCTACGGGCGATACAGGTGCAGCCGGTGCTACGGGCGCAACTGGCGCAACTGGCGCCACAGGCAATACAGGTGCAGCCGGTGCTGCTGGAGCTACAGGTGCAACGGGCGATACGGGCGATACGGGTGCAGCTGGTGCTACGGGCGATACAGGTGCAGCTGGAGCAACAGGAGCCACGGGTAACACAGGAGCAACTGGTGCCACAGGTGATACAGGCGCTACGGGTGCAACAGGCGATACAGGCATAGCTGGCGCTACTGGTGCTACGGGCGCAACTGGCGCCACGGGTGATACAGGTGTAGCCGGTGCTGCTGGAGCTACAGGCGCAACCGGCGCTACGGGCGATACAGGTGCAGCTGGTGCTGTTGGAGCTACAGGGGCAACTGGCGCCACAGGTGATACGGGTGCAGCTGGCGCTGCTGGAGCCACGGGTGCAGCTGGCGCTGCTGGAGCTACTGGTGCCACAGGCAATACAGGAGCTACTGGTGCTACAGGTGATACGGGTGCAGCTGGCGTTGCTGGAGCTACGGGTGCTACTGGTGCCACAGGTGATACAGGCGCAGCCGGCGCTGCTGGAGCTACAGGAGCCACAGGCGCTACGGGTGCAACTGGTGCAACTGGTGCTCCGGCACCGGGTATCTATGCTGTACTGTTATTTTCTGGACCAGGCGTGACAATTACAGCTGGTACAAGAATAAATATCAATTTCATCCAACCAACAATCATTTCCTCTGACATTATATTTACCCCGGATCGCTCTATACAGGTGCTTGTAGAAGGGTATTATTTGGTGTCATGGGTCCTACAGTTTAATTTTAGCGTTCCTGGATACCTTATACTGTTCGCATCATTATTTTCCGTAAATAACCCAGCTTTATCAGTGATGGGCCAAACCCTTGCCCTTACAGAGCCAACCACTTCACAAAATAAAGATACAATAACCTCTTTAACATACCAACAGATAGTCCTACTAAGCCCAAATGGCGCTGATGGGTCAACTAATAATTATAGAGTTTCAATAGAATTGGGCTCTGAATCAGGCTCTGGAACTAGTGTTATGTTTGAGAATGCTGTTTTAAACATAGTCAAATTGCCCGACTTGACCTAGTATCATAAAACCACCGTTTTTAGTTGCGATATATTTTTCTCTGAAAATATTAATTTTATTGCAATATACAACTATAGTGTATTATGATAATTAATGAAGAGTGATAAGCTCTATCAAGAGAAATCGTTCGGTAAGTAATTTGGTATTAATTATGGAGGATACCATCATGCGTACGCTCTTGCACTCAGAATTTTTGTGCCTCGCTCTCATCATTATGACGATTACGAGGTCAATATCTGCTTGGGATGGAGGCGATCGGGCTGCGGCTGGATTCGTTGGAGGTGGTTTAGCTGGCGCTGCTCTCGGTGGAGCAATAGGTGGTGGCAGGGGTGCTGCACTTGGCGCAGCAACCGGCATGGCAACAGGCGCCATGATTGGCGCAGCATCGTCAAGAGGCCGCTACTATGACGATGGCTATGGCTATAGCAATGAAGAAAGACGATATGGTCGCTCACGTTGCCATTGCAATCACTGCAGACACCATAGGCGCCATCATCAGCATCGATGCTGCAACCGCACTGTCGATACCAACTAGTATGCACTAGTATGAAGAAGTTTTGAACTGCTTATTACTATAACCCTAAGCTTATGCTTGGGGTTATAGGTTATAGAGAGAAGGATTGCACACATGCAGTACTATAAAAAATTGGTGTGCTACGTAGCGGTAATCTTTAGTATAGCCTCATTAGAGGCGCAGAGAATTATTCTCTTCAACAGAACTGACTATCCACTCAAGGTATTCTATACAACTACTCATGAGCATCAGGGAAAAACACATAGCAAAAAATTGAAACGCACTCTACTATCAGAGCAATATATCGATATAGGTAACGCTCAACAGACAGCCATCATGCAGATAGTTCCAGTCGGTATTGTGCGAAGAATTTTCAAGCATAAACCTATGTTTGATCAAGATTCACTAGACCAGGCACTTCATGAGGCACGTGGCCGCGAAGGACAGGTAGTCATTGTCTGTGTACCAAGTCACGACTACACGAAGATATATGCGAGCGTGCAACAGGCACCGTTCGCGGACGTTGTTGACAGCAAATTTGAGACAACACAACCAGCAATTAGTCAACTGAAGAGCGTGCCAGCGAACAGATGATACCGACCATCACACAGTGACAAACAAGAGCGGTACTACCATAACTAACAAAAGGCAACCCGATACCTTTCGTTGGGATAAGCCCCATGGCAACGGCAATATTAATTAATGCCTGCAAACCCATGAGGAGGGTGAAGCCTGCTATCGCAAGTGATGCAAAGGTAGTATGGGCATGAACAGCAAGTCGTAGCCCAATATAGAGAAGACCAGCATAGAGTAAGATCAGTATGCAGGCGCCGATAAAACCTGATTCTTCGGCAATGACTGAGAAAATAAAATCCGTATGCTGCATAGGCAAGTAGAAAAATTTTTGCCGTGAATTTCCAATACCAAGGCCAAACAAGCTACCACAACCAATGGCGATCAAAGATTGTACTATCTGAAATCCAGCGCCACGTGGATCCGCCCATGGATTCAAAAAAACCATAATTCTATTGACACGGTATGGCTCCATAATAACGAGCAAGAGGGCTGCTGGTATGACCATGGCAAAGCTCATCGCTATATGCCAAAGTCTCACCGAGGCAAGAAACAACATCATAATAGCGGTAATCACAAGTGTTACCGTCAAACCAAAATCTGGTTGCTTCAGACAGAGAAGGCATGGCACGGCCATAAACAATAAGAGTGGCAGATAATCGTAGATAAACGATGCATAAGACCAATCTTTGCGTGCTAATATGGCAGCTAAATAAAGAATCGTCGCTATCTTAAGAAGCTCGCTCGGCTGAAACATAAAACCGCCGAGGCTAACCCATCGGCATGCCCCATGAATTTGTTTGCCTATCCCAGGCACAAGAGTCATGCTTGTCATAAAAAGGGCAGCAATAAAAAAAACGCCGCTCCATGTTTGGAGAACCTTCGGCGGAACCAGCTGTATACCAAAAAAACCCAGCACACCAAGCATAAGCCCAACGCCATGTCTCACTAAAAAGTAACTGGCATACCGATGCCGTTCAAATGCAAATACTGCACTTGCAGAATAAATAAATATAGTACCGATGCCACACAAAATCGCCACAATAACGAGCAATATTCTAAGATCATGGTATACGGTATAACCATGACGTTTCATAGCCGCTCCACACAGGCCTTGAAATACGAGCCACGTTGCTGATAATTGGCAAATTGATCGAAACTTGAACCAGCTGGAGAAAATAGGACCTGTGAGCCAGGCTCAGCGATATCTAAGCAAGCTTCTATCACGCTATCAAGAGTCGTAGCCAAACGATATCGAACGCCATGCAGGGCACATGCCTGCGCAAGCGCATCAGCCTCAGCGCCAAAACATATAATGGCTGCAACGTAGCTCTTAACGGCCTGTATAAGTGGCCCTCGATCAACACCTTTGCCAAGACCGCCGAGAATAAGAATGATAGGAGGTCCAGATAGCCGCTTGACAGCGGCGAGCGTCGAAGCCATGGTGGTACTTTTAGAGTCGTTATACCATGCAAGACCATGTTTCGTACCAAGCTTCTCTAGACGATGTTCTGGCAGAGTAAAATTATTTTTATGCGTGCTTACTATGTCGATGGGAATATCTTTAAGATATAGAATGGCCACTATAATAAGCCAATTCTCAGGAAAAGAAATCGTTGGCAGCATGGCCTTATCAGCTAATTTGTGCACGGTAGCTTTGGTTCGAACATAGATATCACCATGTTCGCTATAGAATATGCATGCTGATGAAGGCATCTGTTGGCAATCGCAGGCAGCAACTGGCAGTGAAGAAACATAATGAATGCTTGGCTTATCGGCGTCATCGTGCTTAGCATTATCTGCGAAGTAATGTCTCGCTTCGTACGGAACTAAACAAAGCTGCCCTGCAGTCTGGTATGCACAGATATTTTTTTTTGCTGCAATATAGGCATCATAAGAGCCATGTCTATCGATGTGATTTGGATATATATTGGTAATGACAGCAAGGTCTGGAGCAAATCGAACACATTGATCAAGCTGAAAGCTTGAAACTTCAATAAGAGCGCCTTTTGATGGAGTATTGCTGGCAAGAAGTTCCAGAACACCGGTGCCAATATTGCCGCCAGTCCACCAACCAGGTTCGTGTATTAAGAGTATTTGTGACAATAAATGGGTGACTGAAGTTTTACCGACACTACCCGTAATCGCAATAATAGGCTTTTTGTAATAGTCAAAAAAGAGATCAAGTTCTGCAATAAACTTATGCTTATAGGCAGTGTATGCACGCGTATCAATACCAGGACTAACTAGAACAGTAGCATGGCGTTCAAGAAATGCTGTACAATCATGTGGACCGGCAACACGAGTACATGTGCCACCAAAAGTCTTGATAAGCGAGCGTTCAGTTTCTGTGAGCTCTCGTGCATCTATTACTTCACAAGAGATACCCAACGTACTGAAAAAATGTATCGCTGCCTTACCAACAATACCAAAACCCCATATGCCTACTGCATTCTTTTCCATGAAGATACCGCCAAAATGGCGGGGCTGACGAGACTCGAACTCGCGACCTTCCGCGTGACAGGCGGACGCTCTAACCAACTGAGCTACAGCCCCATGTTACCAAAAAAGCATGGCTCCTCGGGCAGGACTCGAACCTGCGACCCAACGATTAACAGTCGTTTGCTCTACCACTGAGCTACCGAGGAATATATCAAAAGACTTGATTCACTGGTGGGCGGTGCAGGATTCGAACCTGCGACCCCCAGTTTGTAAGACTGATGCTCTACCAGCTGAGCTAACCGCCCGTCTTTCACACAAGTCTTTATGAGTGTAAAGAATGTAACACTAAAAGTCAAAATATATTTGCCATAAAGGGTTCATTCGTGCTTCTAAAGCCTATCTTTGTATGGCAGGCACGAATTATGCAAAGCGTTGCTGTTGCATCGCACAGAATAGTTGCGTTCTGCTTGTGCTCGCTCTATACTTTTGTGGTAAAGTCGTTTCATACAATATAATTCCCATAAGGAGATACATATGCGTAAGATAATATTGTTGGCGCTGTGCTTACTATCTGCATCAGTAGTTAATCACAGTACTTGTTTGGCGAGTGAAGAAATGCCAGCAGGGGACCCTGAAGTGGTAACAGCACCGAAAGAAGATGCATCTAAAGCGTGCTGTTGTCCTCTACGAGGTGCTGTAAGACTGGGGACGGAACATCCTGCTGCTGTTGTTTCTGCGTCCGTATTGGCAGGCCTTGTGGTTACATGGTATGCATGTCCTACCGTGAGAAGATCAGTGCTTGGTTATTTGCGCAAGATTACACCATCCAAAATTTTATCACCAAAACAGATCTACGCTTCGTGGTTTAAAAAAAATACACTCAAGGCACCAACGGAGTTATAACTTTTAATACGCTTTTCATATCACCATGTTATGTAATGCCCCAGTATTGTGTATAATATTGTCTGCTTTGACGCAATGCTGTATCCGCAATGCTGGGCATTGGTGTATACGGCTATATAGCCATCTCTCATATCGCCATATCACCACATCGTACATGCCATAAGAAATTGAGCACTCACATTCATTACAAAAAACATCTCTCAGAGCTCTTCGATACACGCTTGCTTAAGCATATCGCTGATCCAGGGTGTTGAGCGGTAATAAAAAAGCCTCAAAACAAAATTCGTAAGATCGTAAGGTCTTGGCTACTTTTTACTACGAAGTTGCACAAGTTGCTGAATCTCTTGTAATGGTATGGAATCTTCAAGAGTCGATAAGTCACCAATAGAGACGCCTTCGAGAACGGCTTTGAGAAGACGCCGCATAATTTTGCCAGAACGTGTTTTTGGCAATTTAGGGACGCAGTAGACTTTTTTGGGTGTCGCAAAACTCCCGATATTTTTCCTAATAAGTGCTATAATATCGTGTTCAAAATCTTCTGTTTTAGTAAACTCTTTTTTAAGCACAACAAAGAGTACTATTGCTTCGCCTTTTATCTCATCAGCTATGCCAATTGCTGCACTTTCTGCAACACCTGGATGTTCAAGCACAATGCTTTCCAACTCAGCAGTACCAATGCGATGGCCTGCTACTTTAATAATCTCGTCGGCACGGCCAAGTAACCAGTAATACCCATCTTGATCTTTAATGGCATAATCACCAGTATAGTAGCAACCAGGGAATTTTGACCAGTAAACCTCTTGAAAAAGTTTTTCATCACCGCGAATACCAATAGCCATGCCAGGCCATGGTTTACGTATTACCAGAAAACCTTTGGTACCGGCTTCAACAGGATCGCCCTTGGCATCAAGAACGGCAACATCAAGTGTTGGCATCGGCATCGTTGCTGAGCCTGGTTTCAATGGTACGAGATTTCTGCCGGCCGTTGGCGCAATAACAAAACCACCGGTCTCCGTCTGCCACCAAGTATCTATAATCGGACAGCGACGTTTACCAATAGTTTCATGGTACCAAAGCCACACTTCAGGATTTATAGGCTCACCAACAGAGCCGAGAATACGAAGACTATCGAGGCTCACACCTTGAAATATGGTATCGCCCAATTGCATAAACATACGTAGCGCCGTCGGCGACGTATATAATATCGATACGCCGTAAGTATCTATGCAACGCCACCATGCCTGTGCATCAGGATAATCAGGGGCGCCTTCACGCATCACCACCGTTGCTCGATGCATCAGCGGCCCATAAATACCATATGAGTGCCCAGTAATCCACCCTATATCGGCAGTACACCAGTAAACGTCTTGGGGTTTCATACCAAAAGCCCACTGCATAGTTGCATACACATACGTTAAGTACCCACCAGTGCCATGTATAATGCCTTTCGGCTTTCCCGTCGTTCCAGATGTGTAGAGAACAAACAGAGGATGATTCGATTCAACGGCAACAGGCTCTAAGTAGGCCACTTCTTGCGTTGCACGGCTATAGATGCGCTCTTCTTGAGAGATTGGCTTGAGATCTGCTTCCTGAGGACGCGCCATGCATATAACAGGCGGCTTAGGAGATAGTGGCGCAATAGCTTCACGTACAGTCTTACGCAATGGAATTTCTTTGCCCCTATAATAAGAGCAGTCCATGGTTATAACACAAGCAGCTTTTGTATCAAGAATACGATCACGAAGTGCTGGAGCAGTAAAACCGGCAAAGACAACAACATGAGGTGCTCCAAGACGTGCTGCTGCAAGCATAGCAATAGCAGCCTCGGGAACCATTGGCATGTAGATAACAACATTGTCTCCACAAGCAACACCGTGTGCATGAAGATATGCAGCAAACGTAGTAACTTGCTTATAAAGCTGTTCGTACGTAAGCGTCTCGTGGTCACCACGCTCATTGCACCATTCTATGGCGATACTATCGCCATGATCGTGCTCTATATGAGTGTCCAGACAAGCATAAGAGGCATTAAGTTCACCCCCCTTAAACCAGTGCGCGCACGGTTCTTGCCAATCAAGTAAAGTGTGCCACCGCGTAAACCACGGAATATTTGCCGCTTCTGCGGCCCAAAAAGCAAGATTTTCCTGTTGTGGTGTTATCATAGTTCTTTTAATCCCGGGACGTGCTTCTGCGCACAGTAGGCACAGACATGCTAGGCACAGTACAATCGTATGCTTCATAACCTCCCTCCTATGACTTATTTCTTAACGCACTGGAAGCCATCTAACTGGCCGATAAGAAACAGTAGTATACCTCCTGCAACCGACGCATTATAGGAAATATCTGCAGTCTTTTGTGGTAACGTTATATGTTTGCCAAGTCGTGCAGCATCAGCAGAAACTCCTGTTGCTTCATTTCCCAGTATAACACACAGCGGTTTCGTATAGCCACAGCATGCGGCATTCTGCCCATCAAATGTGGTCGCATAGATCGTATAACCAGCGTCCTTGAGCTCCTGTGCAGCTACTAAAGCGGTTGGTGCCTCATATATGTCAAGCCGTTCTGCAAGACCAGCTGATGCCTTCAGCGCCGCTGCCGTAAGCCCTGCAGCAGCTCTTTTAATGAGCACGGCACCATCAAAGCCGGCACAATAAGCAGAACGTAAAATGGCCCCAACGTTGTGAACATCGTGGAGACCATCAAGCATAACTAGCAATGGGTGCGTTTTCGGATCAAATATCTTTTTTCGTATAACAAGAGGCTGTGCATAAGCAACAAGGCCTTGATGATCAGGTGTTCCCGCGATGCGTGTGAGAACATCACGAGCAACATACTGAATAGGCACTGAGGGTTTTGCCGGGAGCAACTTACTCATATGTGACCATGCCTTTGGCTCAGGACGAGTCATATACACAACCAAAAGGCGCCTCTTTTTAGCACGGAGCAGTTCGGCAATAGGATGAGCTCCAAAAACAAGAACTCCTTCTTGGGAAGTTTTTTTTGTCATAGTATGATCTCTGTATATAAACAAAAAGACCTCACCGAAGCGAGGTCCTTTGTATACATTAAGTATAACATCTCTTATGCTGCTGGTTTTTCTGCTGCAGGTGCGGCTTCAGGTGCCTTTTCTGCGGCAGGAGCAGGAGCGGCTGTAGCAGGAGCTGCTTCTGCAGACTTCTCTTCTACTGGCGTTGCGGAGCTTTTTTCTTCGACAGTAGCAACAACTTCGGTTGTTTTTACGTCGGTAGCTTTCTTTTCACAAGAGCCACATCCCCAGCAACCTGGTAACATTGCAACAAAAACAACAGCACACAGCAGTGATATAATCTTCTGCATAATAAATAACTCCTCGTTGGGTAGTTATGGTTTTAACGATACGCGCTTTTTCTTATTCTTTTTTTCTACTGTTTTTTCTGGTACTTGTAACGGCTTATCAAAAATTATAGCTAAAACTTCATCCATAGTCGATACAAATCTAATCTTGAGGCCTTGAAGATCAATTTCTTTCTCGATCTCTAGTATATCATGGAAATTTTCTTTTGGCACAATAACTTCTTTAATGGCATGCTGTCGAGCAGCCAAAAGCTTCTCCTTGAGCCCACCAATCATTAATACTCTGCCTTGCAAAGTAATCTCGCCTGTCATGGCTATGCCAGGTTTTAGCGGCTGCTTGATAAGCGCTGAAAGCAGTGCAGAACACATAGTTATACCGGCTGATGGGCCATCTTTTG
Organism: uncultured bacterium; assembly: GCA_963715605.1. Classification (GTDB taxonomy): domain Bacteria; phylum Babelota; class Babeliae; order Babelales; family Vermiphilaceae; genus JAKASV01. The sequence goes on from OY970257.1 coordinate 580,095, forward strand.
GTGTAGCGCCTTCGGGAATATGGATATGAATGTCTTGATCCGAACAAAAACCTGGCTTAAGGCCCAATGCTTCTGATCGTGATCGAATGTAACTAAGTGCCGCTTGTGCTGACTCTTGCATGACATCACCAAGCTGACCCGTAAGCATAAGATTACCTTTGCCGGGTACTGCTATAGCCTCTATCTCCAGCAACTCTCCGCCAACCTCTGTCCAAGCAAGTCCCATAGCGATACCAATACGATTCTCCTGGCTCGATAGCTCTGGCTTTCTAATCTTGGGATACCCGAGCCACTCTTGTACATGAGCTTCAGTAATGGCAACCGATTTGAGTTTTTTATTATTAAGAAGCTCTTGGATGGTTTTACGCATAAGCTTTGCAATAATACGCTCAAGTTGCCGAACACCAGCCTCTTGTGTATATCTATGTATGATGGTACTGATTATATCGTCAGATATCGAAAACTGCTCTGCCGTGAGCCCATATTCGCTGAGATTTTTAGGAATAAGAAACTTCCTTGCAATGTCACACTTTTCAGCTTCCGTGTATCCTGATAAAGATATAATTTCCATACGATCAAAAAGTGGATGAGGAATCCTTTCAAGAGAATTCGCCGTTGTAATAAACATAACATCAGAAAGATCAAACTCAAGATCAAGATAATGGTCAACAAATGTTTTATTCTGCTCTGGATCAAGCACTTCGAGCATGGCCGATGATGGATCACCCTGGATATCATGGGACATCTTATCGATTTCATCGAGCAACAGAACCGGATTCATGCTCTTAGCCTTTTTCATGGCCTGGATAATTTTTCCCGGTAACGCGCCTATATAGGTTCGTCGATGCCCACGAATCTCGGCCTCATCGCGAACGCCACCAAGGGAAATACGTACAAATGAACGGCCAAGACTTTCTGCAATCGAGCGAGCAAGCGATGTTTTACCAACACCTGGAGGCCCTGTAAAGCAAATAATCGGAGATTTTTCTATGCTTTTGGATTTTGCAAATTTTTTCACCGCGAGAAACTCTATAATGCGCTCTTTAACCTTTTTGAGGCCAGCATGATGCTCATCAAGAATCTTTTCTGCTTGTTTAATACTAATCGAATCTTTTGTGCGCTCGCCCCATGGCAATGATAAAATCCAATCAACATAATTCCTGCTCACAACGCCTTCTGCTGAAAGCGGTGGCATCTGCTCAAGCCTTCGTAGCTCTTTTTCAACTTTTTCTTTGGCCTCGTCTGATAGAGCCTTGCGCGCCATATTCTCGCGCAAAGTAGCAACTTCTGTACTCTGATCATCTCGCCCAAGCTCTTTTTGTATAGCTTTCATCTGCTCGGTAAGATAGTACTCTCGTTGATTTTTTTCGACTTGCGTTTGGATACGCCCACGGATGCGTTGCTCTGTTTCAAGAATTTCTATCTCTTTCGATATATACGCCGACAATTTGAGCATACGCTCTTGCAGTGATGATGTCTCAAGCAGTGATTGACGCTCATCGAAACTTAGTTGTATGTGCACCGCAATGGTATCTGTAATATAATCCATATCTTGGGCTGTACGGGCAAGCGACATAATCTCAACAGGGGCCTTTTCGTTCAATTTGCTATAAGCAAGATAGACTTCTTTGAGTTGTCGCCATAGTGCCTCGAGAGGCACTCCCATCGTTAAATCTGGCGTTGGGATATCTTCGCACGCAACCATCAGATAATCATCGGCCATGTGAGCATCCACAATTCGTGCCCGACAAATACCTTCGGCAAAAATCTTGATCGCGCCGTTCGGCATACGCATAATTTGTAAAATGGTCGAACGCGTGCCATGAGGATAAACATCTGCTATGCCTGGAACTTCAACATTAGCATCTCTCTGAGCTGTAATAAAAATTGTCTTGTCGACTGCCAATGCGTGCTCAACGGCTTGCATCGAACCCTTACGGCCAACAAGAATGGGCTGTATACTCTTCGGCAACATGACAACATTTTTTAGAGGTAACAGCGGTAAAAGATTGCCGGAAACTTCCTTTTTACTTGCATTCGAGCGACGTTTCTTAGTCCCGACATATCCATCCGCACGTTCCGGATCGATCATAGTTTTTATATCCTACGGTTACAGTATACAGACACAGTGATGTTGCTTAGTATAAACAGTTTTTCATATCAGGCAACTTTTAAGCATGCATGCAGGTATTTTTTGCATGCAATGTCTTGATTCTGTCGACCAATCAAAATTTTCGTTCAAGTGCTCGCCGCACCATCATGAAGAGCCCTGTGGACACAGTACGGCCTCACTGTAACATAACAATAAATAATAGTTGCTTACCTGAGTATTAATGGTTAATAATTGCAATATATAGCAAATTGTGCAAAACTATACCTGTTGCTATTGGAAATATATGAGCCTCCGCAAGAATATCCAGAGCAAAATGGCCATAACTCTTCTCACCTGCTACATAATCAACTTTCACAGATTTAATGGACTATAAAGTACTTTTTTATTTTTTTTATCAACAACAGAAAGGTTCCTAATGAAAAACAACATTGCCTTCATCACAGTCTTGACACTATGTATAAGATTATTCACTCTTGAACAGAACACTATGACTTCTGAACAGTCTTCAGCAATGTCCGCCACCATAACACCACCAACATTAATGCTCGATTTGTTGGCTAATGTTGCTGAAACACAACCAAAATTTACACAACAACAAATGCTACAAGCAGCACGGAGTGCAGTATCAGCAGCACTGCGACAAACAGCCATATCGGCACAAGCAATACAAATGGCAAAAGAAGTAGCAACACCAGAAGTAAGACAAGCAGCGATAATTCTACAAAAAACAGCAATGACGCAAGCTATGAGGGCGCTACAAGCAGTACAGCAGGTGGACACAGCAGCGGCAGGAGCTATTCATCCTGCACGTTCCTTAGCGGCGCCAGCGGCAGCACCGGCAGCTATTATGCCAGCTCATCTCGTAGCAGCAGAAGCTCCTCAAGATACTGAAGGCACAACCAAATGGTTATATTCGTGCGCTTTGTGTCCAACTATAAAAACCAACGATCACTCGACATACCTAGCTCACATTAAAAAACATAAAACTGCACAAGGATACACGTGTACCAATTGTACTTATTCTGCAGCCCTCTTCAAAGACTTGGCAAAACATATGCTCGCCACCCATCAAGGACTAAAATCACATAGATGCGCGCATCAAGGCTGTTCCTTTATGGGAAAAACGTTATCACAACTTTCAGCGCACCAGAAAAAAGCGCATTTTGGCAATACTCTCTATATATGCCCATTGTGTAACCATACAGAAACAACCAGCATGCTTTTAAAGAGACACATTAGAATAACCCATCCAATCTAATTGGCTCGTATGCGCATGCACCAAACACGATAAAGCCATCCTAGGAAAGGATGGCTTTATACTACAATATACCAAAAATAATAATTATCTTTTTAATCTTTGTGTCGATTTGCGCGCAGCAGCCGCGAGCGCGTAAAGTTTTTTTGGGAATATCTACACAAGTTAAGCTTTAGTATCCTCCTGGCATCGGTGGCGCTGAAGGCGCAAAAGCAGCTGGTGGCATTGGCGGCGCCGATGGTGCACATGCCGGTGGCATCGCCGGTGCCAATGGCACATATCCTGGAGCATATGCTGGTGGTGCAGCAGCGGCTTTGGCATGCGCTTCGACAACACCAAGTTTTTCACCAATCGCCCTGAAAAACCCTTGCATTGAAGCTATCGTACGCTCCGTCTGCCTTTCGGTAGTTCGACGAGTTTCGCGAGATTCCTGTCGTACAGCATCAACAATACGATCTGCTTGACTGTTGCAGATAGCTACTTGACTGTTGCAGACAGCTATTTGCGTCGCAATACCGTCTGCTGCGCGAGAACATCTTTCAGCGGCATGAGAAACCTTTTTGACTTCGTCGAGCGCTCCAGTATAGAACGTTTTCTTGGCCTGCTTGCCTGCAAGTTCTGCTTCAAAGATTTTTCGCTCTTGCGTATCCTTTGCTCGCCTGGCCTGTTCTTGAGCAAACATACTAGAAAACGAAGCTTTGACAAACCGTTCTAACTCCTGCAATTTTTCCAGCGACGCACGTGGTGTATTTGTCTCTGTGCACCGAGTTATTGTATCCCGCAGCTTATCAAGATAGGTCAGAAAAACATAGGAAGAATCACCAGTTTTTGCTCTAACAAGATCCTGCATAAGCGCTGCACGTCTGTCCGAGTTATCACCAAGCACAACGAGCTCATGCGCATACTCATTGATTACTTCGTCACTAACTGCATAACCAAGCTTCTCTGCAAGCAGATCAGCATAACCCTTGAGTTTAAGAATAAGCGCCTTAATCGACTCTTTGTCTGCCGATTTTTCCCAAGACATGCCGAATAAACGCTCAAGCGTATTACAATCTTTCTTAATAGCTTCTTGCGCCGCTAGCAAGGCTTTGCTAGATGTTGGTATAGTAATCCCTGCTGCATAGGATAATGCTATTCGTTCGTACGTAGCAAAAGCCTCAGCTTGCTCTTCCTGCCTCTTTATAAGCTCACGACGGCGCCAATCTTGTTTGATAAGAGGCACAATAACGTGTGCATACAAAAGAGCTGGAATAACGGCAATCGCTATACCTGCAGCAATAAGCTCACCGTTGGAGTGCTGTTGCGACACACCACCGCCATACCGCTCCGAGCCACATGCATACTGCCCTACAGCCAGCAGTGACGCCAGCAAGACTGTTGCTATACGATTTTGCATAAACATAAAAAGCTCCTAAATACTGTAAACATCAAATGGCCATCAAAGTTCTGCATAAACTGTCGTAACCCGCCAACTCGTTCGCCCCGAAGACCTGCCTTGCAGGCCGGATCCACACGCACTTAATTCAGTCCGTTCGCCCTGATAATCTCGTCGCAGTGAAAACCCCGTTCGCCCTGAAGTCTTACGAATGCACCACCACCCCGTTCGCCCTGAGGGTGAGCCTTGCGAGCGTCTCGAAGGGTTGAACGGCAACAAGTGAGCACCCATACAAAATAAGCTGCTATGGAAGATTTGCATAAGGCACTAACCAGTCATCTTCGTTCCGTGTACGTGCGACCTCGCCAAGTTTTTGCTGAAGCCGTGCAGCTGCCGGTCGCATACTATGAGGTGCTAATAATCTCGTTGTCATTACACAAGAGATATGAGCGAGAATGCATGCTGTTCCAGCAACTATGTTTATCTTAGTGCATAAGTTATTAGTTACCCGAGCAGCATTATATGCAATAACATTATAGTCGGCAGAGACACTAGTTATTGGCACGGTCAACGGGACAATGCCATACAGATTATGTACATAACCGCTTACAATTAACATACCAACCAATACTAACTGTTGTGTATGCATCCGCATAACCATACGGTACTCCTTGGCATAAAAGATACAAGTAAGGGGCCTCCGGAGGCCCCTTACTACAAACCAAAATTCTCTCAAATCCCTAACGCTTTCATACACCGGAGCAGAACGCAATAGAGCTCTAATACAAGCCTATGCGCTATGCAAGTCCTGCGCCCGCTACAAGCCAATCACCATCTGGCGCAGAAAAAAAGCGTAAAACTTTAAACATCGTTCCAACAATTTTTGTTGCTTTAATAAGCGCATCGGCAGTTTTTTCAAAATATTCAGCTGCTTTTTCATCGGTTAAGCCAACCACCGCAGGTTTCGCCGGAGCCAAAGTAAAGGTAACTCCTGGCGTCCCAGATGTTACGGTAAGCTCTACGCCCGCCGGTGGTGTTGCTGTGGTATCTGGTGTTTGCATACTGGAGTCTTTTGCTTGCTCACGACCAGCTGTAGCAACGTTGGTATCGCTATCACTATGCATGCTATCGGTATTCCCCTTGTCGCTTTCTATGCCGCGGCTTCTTAGCATAGCTGCTTCATTGACACGCTTGGCAGCACTGCTACGCAAATCACGATGCAACTTGTTCCAGCTTGGTCGTATATAAATATAAAATGCTGCGCTCAACAATACAAAAGCCAAGATACCACGGTGCGGACCAACCAATCGTGCGGGAGCAGAATCTTCTGCTTTCAGTGCGACTCGCACGGCTGGTGCAGCTGCGCCAACTGGTAGAGGTGCAGCAGAAGAAGCAGCAGCAGCGGCGGCTGAAGCTCCCAGTTGCATACTTAACATAGGCAATGAACCCATAAACAGTCCTAATAAAAGCACTATGCACATGCTCTTTCGTGCAGTGATAACCATATCTAACCTTTCATGCAACAAGTAAATATATAAGAACAACAGTCTAAAACAATAACATAAAGATATACTATATCATCCTACGACAAAAAAGACAGAGTCACTCTCATGCCAAATATACGAGCATACCCTCAAATTACTTGAGCCCTTCAGCACTATACAAACCAGGCAGCAATATTGTATCAGGTATTGAGAGCTATCACAACCAGTAACCGAATAAGCAAGAAAATTCCAGCACCTATAGCACATGTATTTTATTTTTATTGACAAATCAATAATAAAATATTTACTATAATAGTATAAGCAGTGTAATAAAATTATACCTGTGATGTGTTATACAGTGGTGCTAAAAATTAAAAAGTTAGTGCGGCAAACAAGCTCAGGGCTTGTACTACAAAAAGTGCTTTATGTGCCTCTTGCCGTTCAACCCTTCGAGACGCTCGCAAGGTTCGCCCTCAGGGCGAACGGGTTGGTGGTGCATTCGTAAGACTTCAGGGTGAACGGGCTTCTTCACTGCGACGATTATCAGGGCGAACGGGTTGGTGGTGCATTCGTAAGGCTTCAGGGCGAACGGAGTTCCTCACTGCGACGAGATTATCAGGGCGAACGGGTTGGTGGTGCATTCGTAAGACTTCAGGGCGAACGGGCTTCTTCACTGCGACGAGATTATCAGGGCTAACGGGGTTCTTCGATAGAGCGAGAGAACTTGATAAGAAATATCAATAAAAGTTGTGCACAGTACACAAAGCAAGCAAACGTTGAGGAGAATATCATGAGCATTAAAATTAATATGTTTAGTATGTATTATATGGTACTAATAATAGCGGTCATAGCTATTCCACTGCATGGAGCTGCGATCCAAAAAGCACCTACTGCAACGTCAACGCAACCTATGCAGGGAGTCTATCTCCTTAACGAGACAAACTGGCCTTTGCAAATCTCTTATACCAGTCAGAGTGGCACAGCAACAAGTATGTTTCTTCGCCCAAGTGCCCAGTGGCTTATACCTGACAATGTGCTAAATTTCTCCAGCATTGTACCTACAAGCACCTATGGAGCGACGGGCCGATGGGGAAATTATCTCACGTCGGTTGCGGCAAAGTCAATCGGCTACGTGGGGTATATGGACACCGTTAAAAAACAGGCATCTGCCCTTGATCTTCATTTTCAAGAACCAAAACCGGTACCGATTGACGCTATAAACCTATTTTTAACACATGCTAGAGAACAGCTACAATCAACAGAAGCCGCAGTCACCTTATGCATACGACAAGAAGTTGACCAAGAACATGCAATAAACGAACTAGTACCAAGCGTTCGCACAGTAGCAGCAGAACCATGGTACTATGAGCAACAAAACTTACTCGACCAGGCGAACGAACTCAAGGTACGCTTCATAAATATCGTAGAAGCATACGGTGTTGATCAAGGAGAGCAACTTATAGACCAATACTACGAGACTATAACACGCATCAAAGAACTTGCTGAAGAGGCATGTAAAAAGGCTGGCAAAAGAAGCGATCTTATACCAAAAAAGCTACGAGAAGGTTGGAAAAATCTTCTTTTACAGGTAAAAAATTATGTCGATGACTTTAACTATTTTCATGAAGAATACACCTATGCAGAGTATCAAAAACTTGTCTTTGAAAATCTAGCACAAGCAAAATTAGACCAAGACGTGCAGACGGTGGCAAAGTATCTAGGTATACCCTATAACGCACCATTCAGAGAAGTAATCGGTGCATTGCAAAGGATAAACGCCCAGATACAGCAGGACTCTAAAGAAGCGCTTGCTCCTACGCTGTCACTTAAAGTACTGCAACATCGCCAGGTAAGTTATTTAACAAGTTTACCATTACGATGGGCAATATTTAGTGCGTACACAAGAGGGCAAGCAGCATATGAAGCACTGCGAAGATATGCTCACGAAAAATACCCAAGAGTCCTATCTGGTGGCGAGCTCCAAGATGCATTTCGGACAGCTATGGCATGTTTTTACTAACTTTAGAATTCATAGCATTTTTTGGCGAATTATAAAGGTTTCACTATTATTAATATTTGGAGAAAGAACATGAGTAGAAAAGATAGTATCTATTGTCTATGTTTTGTAATGACTGGCATAGCCTTTATGCAAGCCATGGGCGCTGCACCAGCCGCGAGCTCATCAGCAGCCCTCCCAGCGTCAAGCGCAGCAAGAGCTCAAGACTCTGGCATTGTTATCAAAAACGGTACGGCAGGTGCGTGGACTGGATGGGCGCAACTACAAGGTTGGTATATCAAGATGCACTATACCGCTGAGCAACCTGCCGTAGCAGCATCAGAAAAGCCCATGGCAGTTAGTATAGCTCCCGGTCACGAGGCACTGATACCGGCATTACCAGCATACAAGATCACGAGCATCAGCGTAGACCCACCAAGATACTGGACTGGTCAAATTCCCAATGGCCTGAAACCAAAAGACTTGAAAGGCCTCAATAATACTATTGGTTATTACAGAAGTTTGCTTGATGATGGTTTAGTGCAAAAAGCTACCATCACGCTTTCAGTCGGGCTTGATAAGGAAAGCAACCACTATGCCCTCATGGTCTCAACAATACAAACCCGTGGATTTTCTCGAGACAGGGCCATAAAATCACTAGAAAGTGCTAACGAACTGTATAAGGAAGCCGCGAGCATCTTTAAAGACTTTAAGGAACAAATATCAGCCTTTGATAACACTGGCGTAGAGAGACTGATCGATACGTATTACACCACATTATCAGAAATATTAGAGAAATCAAAAACTGCGAGGACAGCACTTGAAAGACTGCTAGCACCCATTGCAACATCAGGAGAAGCAGACAGCAGTACCATAGTCCGACTCAAAGCGATTATCGATGCATGGGACAATTTTCTTAGCTCGAAAGGCAATCCAGCATTGACAGAATATCTTGCAGATCTTAACTACTTTGATCCAAACTTTGGTTTCGAAGGTTATCGAAAACGATTCTTTGGAAATCTTACAGCCAAAGGATACGAAGGAGAGCAAACGATAGCCGCCATGGAAGCCAGCACCAATTTTTCGCATGATAAGACCGTACAGCAAGCTGAGCAACAGCTCATGCTCGATATTGCAAAACTCGATCAGCAAGCACAAACAGCCGGGACTCAAGTCCCGCCACAGATAACTCAACAATTAGCCATACTACGACAGCTCTTGTACTTTACTCGCCTGCCACTACGATGGGCATTTTACAGGGCATTCGCAGCAGACGAGACTGGCGGCACCGCATTCAATCGCATGCTAGACTACGCACGTGGAAAATACGCAAAATTTATCATGCAACGCGGTGAATCACTTGCTGATCGGCATCAGATAGAACGAGAGGCATGGTTCATACTCAAACAAAAAATCAAGTAAGTTGAGTTAATAACATAACTCAACGCTCGCGCCCATGCGCATACGTACTGCTACCAACGTATTGACGCAATAGTTGCTTTCAGAACATCGACTGATTTTTTAAACTGATCATGTTCTTGGGTATCCAACGGAACCTGCAAAATTTGCTCAACACCGCGCTCACCAAGGACTGCAGGCATACTGATACAAAGGCCAAGTTCTTCAATAAAGCAGGACAATGGGAAAACACGTTTTTTATTAAAGATAATCGCTTCGCAAAGCTCAGCAACACATACACCTATACCATAAAATGTTGCTTTCTTGAGCTCTATAATCTTTTGCCCCTTGGCACGTGCTGCAGAAGCTAGTTGGTCAAATTCAGCGTGATCAAGCGTTGAGAAAGCACTTAACGGCGCGCCAGCAACATTTGCCGATGACCAAACAGCAACCTGCGAATCGCCATGCTCACCTATAATATATGCTGCAATTGATTGCTCAGCTATATGAAGTCTTTCTGCTAATGCTACTCGTAACCGAGCTGTATCAAGCATGGTTCCCGAACCAAAAACTTGACTAGGTGGCAGATTAACATGCTGCCGTACAAAATCGGTCATGATATCCACAGGATTTGATACAACGATAACAATCGCTGATGGATTTAGCTCTCCCATCTGCTCAAGAACTTCAGCCATAATCGTTTTATTGTCCGCTATAAGGTCAAGCCTCGATTGCCCAGGCTGCCGACGTCCACCAACCGTAAGAATCACAATATCGGCAAGCACTGCATCTTTATAGACACCATGTTTAAAGACCGCCGTCGTAATGCCCGGCAATGCATCGGACAAATCAAGCACTTCACCAAGACAATGTGATTCAGTACGGCTTATGAGCATAATTTCAGATGCAATATTTCTGAGAGCTATTGCATATGCTGCAGTTGTACCAACGGCACCAGCACCAACAACAGCAACACGTGCGTGCCCTTGCCGTATATAGCGATTATCAGAAGCTGTACTACCAAAAACTATACCAAGAGTGGCAAAGAAACCCAATATACCACTATACCTAGCCATCTTCATAGACGCAATACTCTTCATGAGAGCCCTTTCGCATAGAATAATACACACCAATCATACATGCCACTGTTGGCCATCTAGTACCCAGTATAAAAAGTATGACACTCATTTCTGAACAATTTTGTGTAGATACGAGCAAAAACCACTTGCCAAAACCAGAATATATTCATTAAACTATCTTCTGTGTTACCTAAATTTTCTTATGAGTACATCAGTTTCAACATAACAGGCACCATAACTATGATATACACTCAGCAACACTCTTGGATATTGGTTTTTCTTGCGATGGTAATGGCGTATGCCCCGATGACTATGCACGCAAGTTATGCAACAACAAAGAAACTTGCCAGTTTGACCCATCATACTGGCACCTTTATACAGCAAAATCCGCTCAAAACCATAGCCATTCTTGCTGCGCTTGCCGGCGCTGGTTATCTTGCCGCAAACGTAGTACACACATATCAACATTTAGAGCAGCCTCGTAGACAATTGACACTAGCACGCATCCTTGTTAACGGCCTCACTGAAGAAAATATTTGCCAAGGGATGGCATGCATAACGCCACAGCATCGTCGGGAAGTTTTAAGAAACTACGCACAAGTACTTCTTGAAATCGAGAGATCTTCACAGACCTCTTTTAATCAGATACAAGGCTTGCCACGATCCTGGCAAGCTCGTAGATTAGCTGGACAATGGGAGCGTTTTTTACAAAGGCAGGTAGGCCCCGTTGTCGCAAGTCTCGAGACCATCTATGGCAACACATACATAACATACGAAAAGAACCTACTTTATGGCATGGAGGCTGTTGGGCTAGCACGTACCCCTGGAGCACTACGCGAATATCTTGGCATCGATGCTGGCACATCATATCGCAACGCATCAGGTGCCTTGGAACAAAGGCAAGCTGCATTAGTAAGATCCTTACACAGAGAATTTGATCCTGCCACACGCGCCGCCATAGACAGCGATCTGAGAAAAGGCCGTCAAATAGGATACTTTATAACGCCGCTTTTACGCCATGCACTCTATGGTGCCTACTGCGATGGCCAAGCCAGTTACGACCAGCTCAGAACATTCGGCCAAGAGGCATTTCCAGAGCTTCTCGGCACCCCAGCACAAGCGCAAAGCAGCGATCCACTTGCACGTATAATGTTCCAACGGATCAATAATTGGTCATCGCTCCATGAATAACAGAACTTTATATAACGCATAATACATAAAAACGGGCAATGCACAAGAATGCCTCGTGGAACTTTCAAGGCTTCGCTCAACCTCCACGAGGGGCTTCGTGATCCTGCGAAAATGGCTACGACGCACTATGCTGGTAGCGGTTGCCTGGATACTCTCGTCATGGTATTCTAAAGATAGAAACTTTAGTCATGTTGGCAACTGAGATAAACATGTCGACCGTTACTATCACTTGGATATACCATAATATGGCTATATCTTGTACAAAGGAATATACGAGAGGTTATAATGAAAAAACAATCACGCATCCTATCTTGGCTTTATTATACACGAAGCGGCTCAGTAGCCCGTCATACTATCGCAACTAAACGATTCTTAACGACGGTTACTGGATGGGTCGCCGATAAAGCTATCAGTAAACGCTATATTACGCGATTTTTACGAGCGCACCCATCTATTAATATGGATGAATTTACAACACCAGCTAAGGGCTTCAAGACATTTAATGAATTTTTTTATCGCAAACTCAGCACCTTCGGTCGACTTGTTCGTCCCATGGACCCAGACCCTGAGCATATCGTTGCACCCGCCGATTGCTATATCTCAGTGGTTGAGGAGCTCGAGCCGGAGCAACAACTATTTATCAAAGGCTGCCGCCTTAATATGGCAACATTTCTTGGCAACAACGGCACTGCGCAAGCATACTATGGTGGGACCATGGTACTATGTCGACTCGAACCACATCATTACCATCGTTTTCATTTTCCATGCGCTGCAGTGCCTTCACATGCGCTACGAATTTGCGGCAAGTTCGACTCAGTCAACCCAATAGCGTATTCTCAAACAACACAACCGCTTGCTTCGAACGAGCGACATATCATTACGCTCAAGACTGAGCGTTTTGGTGAGATCGGTTGCGTACCTGTTGGCGCTCTTTGCGTCGGCAGGATCAACGAGACATATATACCGGGAATACCTTATAAAAAGGGTGAAGAGATGGGTTACTTTGGCTTTGGAGCATCGACCATAGCATTACTGTTTAAGAAAAATACTATCACGATACAGCCGGCACTCAAAGCAACCTCGTTGGCACACAACAAGCCAGATAGCCAAAGAAACCAAGAGCACAGCCCACAACAAGAACTCAGAGTACACATGGGATACTCGATTGGATCAGTGTATAGAGGGTAACAAGTACCATGGTGACAACAACGCGCTCGCAACGAGAACGTATTCTCGAATACTATAAAAGCATGACCTATCGTGGCTCACTGGAAGCACCAGATATTATCGCAACCGATGGGAACTATGCCTGCGGCGATCTGATTACGATCCATGGCACCATAGCCAATAATACTTTTACAGCACTGCGCTTTTCGGGCACCGGGTGTATTCTCAGCCAGGCTGCAACAGCGTTCTGCATAGAGCTGCTTATCAACAAACCAGTTGAGACTCTCGCGACAATATCACTGAGCACTCTTGAGACATGGCTAGGGTCACCACTTGGACCCCAGCGAGCTCGATGTGCTTTGCTAGGTCTAGAAGCACTCAAACGAGAGTCAAGCACGTTACTTCCATTGCTCAAACAGCAAAAAGCACGCTAACAGTCGCCATGTGGTGATGCCAAGTCATCGAAAAATTCTGGAGCTTATCAACACAAAAACCATCGCAATAAAGCAACCCGTTCGCCCTGAGAGCGAACCTTGCGAGCGTCTCGAAGAGTTGGACGGCAATAAGTGCGTGGGCCCGTAACAAAATAACCGACGCAGCGAAGAAACCCGTTCGCCCCGAGTAGACCTGCCTTGCAGGTATGTTATTCATCGCATTTAATTTCGATTGTGCTTTTGTAAAACTCCCGCAGATAAGTAGATTTCGTTCCCGCGAGCGCATGAGTCCCTCGCAGATCAACAACACGTAATTTTGGCATACGTGCAAATATTGCAGGATCACAGGACTTGATTGTCGCGATATGACTTAAATTAAGCTCCTCTAGACTATCTAGACCCGTAAACATCTCCTCCGTAAGCTCAGTAATCTTGCTATGGGAAAGATTAAGCTTCTTGACATGCTTAAGACCAGCAAACGCTCCTGGGGCAATCTTATCTAGAGGGTTAAAGTGAAGATCAAGTTCTATAAGCCTATTCAGTCCGTAGAAAGCCCCTCGTGGTAGCAAGGCAATTTGATTATTATGAAGCTCTAGTTTTTTAAGTCTACTAAGACCATTAAAGGTTCCTGGTATAATAGTCGACAGTTTATTACGATTAAGTTTGAGTATACGTAATGCCGTTAGCTTTTCAAATGTCCGTGGTTCTATAAGCTCTATGTTATTGCTATCCAGATCAAGATAATACACAACTGGATGGGCATAACCCTGGCGATAAAGCCTTTCTGTATAATCATGCAAAGTATCTATAAATGTCTTCAAGGAACCTACTGCACCAAGATTATTGTCATACAGCCTCATAAATACAGGTGCATTATCGGGAGAAACTGATGATTCACCAGACTGAATACCCAACTTTATTGCTTCCTGCATGGCTCCATAGAGACTGGTCCAAAGAAAAGTCAGTTTGTTTAAGAACCGCCCAGCATCGATTCTACCACCGAAATCAACAAGAGCCGCAGGAGATCTAGAAGGCTTTGGCGCCGTTGCACCACTTCTGATTTTGTCAGGGTTATACGGGGAATTGTCAGCAAGCGATTCAAAGAACTCCTCTCTCGCTTCAACATCAGCTGTCGTCCCCGATAGCACTACTGCCTCAGATGGCTCATCAGCAGGAATAACCGTAAAATCCTCTGCAATCTCCGCTGCACCAGCTGCAGTTGGTGCAGCGCTACCTCCAGCAGCCTGCTCAGAAGGCGTCTGTGGTATAGGAATAGGAGCTCTAACAACGCCAATCCAGGAAAGCCAGTCTTTGCGCTGCTGTGCTGGTGCACCGCCAGGTGCAGCACAGTCTATAGTATTCGAGGCTAAGCTAAACAAGATCAGCGCCGACAACGTGGCGTACAGTGTAAAGTACTTCATGATAAACCCTTTATTGCAAAAACATATAGTATAGAATGCATACAATACATTACATATGAAACAACTTTCTTAATTACTCATAATTTATTATACAAATATAAATTATTGAAAGTCAATAGTTCAGTACAGTAGAACAAAAGTGCACAAAGTACCGTACTCTACGACCACCAATAAGCACGGTCACCAATGATCGTGACTACCGCTAGAAAACAGCATAAAGAGATGACAAGCAAAGCTTGGTATAACCAGCACAGATACCAGCAGCACACTATTTTATTGTTTTACCGCTCGCCAGCGCTGTATCATAACATTACTGGCATTTGTCGTGTAAGAACGTAGGCTTTGTACTACAGTAAGTGGTTTATGCGTTTGTTGCCGTTCAACCCTTCGAGACGCTCGCAAGGTTCGCCCTCAGGGCGAACGGGTTGATGGTACATTCGTAAGGCTTCAGTGCGAACGGTTCTCGGGTAAGATGCCTACAGAACCTGCCAGGACGAGCTGGTCTCATGTGAGATGCTCACTCAGGACGAACGGGGTTCCGGCAAGATATCTGTAACACCTACAAGGGCAAGCTGGTCTCATGTGAAATGCTCACTCAGGGCCAACGGGTTGGTGAATTGGGATGCTTACAAGGCTTGCCTTCGAAATAAACGGGGTTGACAGATGCACTTGCAAGGCTTGCCCTCGGGGCGAGGGTTGCTAAACTGGTGCAGTTATTGTGTTGCAACGCAAGATCGGATACGAGAGCATGGTACGCAATAAATATAGGGCCCTCATAACACAAAGCATAACAACACTGGCATTGCTGGGCCTTATGCTTGTAGGGGCAAGTAGATTGGCACGTTACATACATGCACCAAGAAAGTTTTCCATTATCTGCGATACTGCACTCAGTGCAACTGCACGCGAAGCTATAGAAAAGACTATACAAGAATGCTATAAGCCAGCTATTGCCTGGCGCCTAACATTAGGTACAATGCTAACATCTACATACGCATGTATAAGCCATATAGAAACCACACGGCAACGCCATAGGCTATGCTGTGTATATATACATGCCAACATGCCGCTCGCATGCATTAACAACACCTTTGCACTCTATAGTGATGGCAGGTACGCATCACTGAAGTACTATAAACCTGAGGCATATGCGCGATGCCACTGCATCACCGTTAATGATTGGGGAGAAGCTACCGCACACACCATTGCGCCACAACTTCAACAATGCCCAGCAGCAATACTAGAAACCTATGATATACGCATAGACGCCTTCAACGAATGGCGGCTATGCAACAAAACATATAAGCATATAGAGATCGTCTGGCGACCTGAACTATTAACGGCCAACCTTCTTGAGCGTTATTGCGACTATAGCGTACGCTATATTCTTGCACAAGAAAATTCACCAACACCAAAAAGTTCCTGGATTGCTGATCTACGATTCGATGAGCAAATTGTTATCCGTCCTGAGCCAATACACCATGCTACCTAGAATTCTAATCTGGCACCAGGTGGCAATGCGGTGCGTAATGAGACCATTGCATCTTCATCAAGCGGATTACCAGTGAGTTTAAGCGTTTTCAAGTTAACCAACCATGCAATCACCGCTTTATCGATGCTTGTTAAGTTGTTATGACTGAGCTGTAACTTGCGTAGATTGGTCAGACCAATAAATGCTTCTGGAACAATCGTGGAGAGTTGGTTTTGGTCCAATTTGAGCGATCTTAGTCTTCTGAGGCCCGCAAATGAACCCGCAGGTAATGACCGGAGATTATTCCTGGCTAGAGAAAGTTTACGTAGTCCATTGCCTAGTATGTCATAGACTCCCGGTTCGATATACGTGATACGGTTATCAGCCATATCAAGTGCATAGATAATGGGATAAAGATGCGACGCAGCAAGCATTCGCGAGCTTTGATATACCGTCGTGATAAGATCCCGTAAAGATGCGAGTGCACCAATATTATTCTCGGCAAGATTCACAAAGAGAGGAGACCGCATTATATCTGTACAAGGTAAAAAATCAAGAGAACATGCAATACTTCTCCTCAGCTCATCAGCTAACCGCAACCAAAGCAAGAGAGATCTACTCAGATAGTACCTGCAGTCTACCTTATTATTGAAGTTCACCTGAATACCGTAAGGCGCTCTTATAAGCGTAGCAGAAACTCGCAACGAAGGATTAGGATTAAATAAACTTTTCTCGGCATCATCTTCAAATCTTTTCTGCAGTTCTTCTTGTACTCGTTGTGCCGCTACCGGGTTCCGCCATATGGTAGCAAGCCACTGTTTACTAACCAGTTTACAAGCACGCAGATTCTCTAGAGAACTATGCTCGGCTACATATTGCGCCAAAGGTCCTGGAGAACCATTTGAGCCCATAGCCTTGCTCACAAGATCACTCAAAGGCTGGTCATTTACTGGCACCAGTGAGGACTCCTCGGCAGCACGCAAAGAAAGCACAGTACACACGAATATAATATACAGCTGTCGCGCATAACGGTACATAAGAAACCTCTACCAAGTACAGAACTGGTCCACATAATACTAACACTATACTGATCAACAAAATGCAAGCGCATACTACAAGCTATCGAGCAAGACTTGGTATTGCCAGTCATACTGTTTATCATGTGAAACATGATTGTACTGCGTTGACCCAGAAGAGTCAATCGTATTATATGGGCGATAAAGAAGTCGTTATGCACTGTTCAACTAAGATAGACCATATGCTCGCTTTATCGGTGATATAAAATTTTCACCTGACAGAGCTGCAAAAGCCTTATAACACGCCTGTCTCTTATGCAACTCTACTTTTTGTGGAATTGACGCCAGTATCGTTGGAATATCCTTCACTTTGGCTTCCGGTACACGCACCATGCAATCATCCCAATCAATGCCATAAGGCAAGAGCCAGTCATCATTTATGAATACTGGAATGGCCCCAGCACATAACGCTTCATAAAACCTCATGACACCTGGTTCTGCTGTCATACTAAGATCCTTTGATGCATTCCCAGGAGGGCAAAGACAATACCGTGAACGCGCTAAAACATTTTCATACTCAGCAAATCCAGCTATATCTAAAAAATTATTCCTTTGTTTGACAATCGCATTGGCAGGGTGATCCATAGAAAAAATAGCCAATCGTACAGGATGCGCAATAAGCCATGATGGCGTACTGCCAATAAACGAATAAAAAACATCTTTGGATTCCCGTGGCTTTACCTGACTTTTCGCGTGATATGGAAATGGTACAATCTCTATGGTATGATACTTTGTCATTCCACAACGAGTGCATGGCGTGAATACACGGTTGATACCAATTTTTTCGAAAAATGGCAATAACAAGCCTTCAAACCAACTGAAATTATTGATAACAGTAAAACCACCATTAAACCTCCGGCTGCCAAATTCTTGAACTAACGCATTTATTCCCTTAGTCCCAAGCTTATGCCAAGGGACGGCAAGGTACGTAGTCGCAATTTTAGGTGGATTTCGCTTGATGGCGTTGTATGCTTCTGTCTCAGTTAACAACCAAAGAGAGCTAAAGCCTTCAGGATCTATAGCATTAATAATAAGCATGTCTACTTCTCGTCCACGAACACCGACTTCGCTATCAAATAAATCAGCATAAAGTTCATAGATTTCCAACTTCTGCTCTTGTTTGTCAGAAGCAGCACTAGCTAGCATGCCACTACAGATCCATGCAAAAGTGCCGATAACCAAGTAGCTTTTCATGATTTCTCCAAGTACATTGAGCCTATACCAACAAACCTTATGTATACAGTCAACAGATAAAGTATTGCCTAACTTGACTATCAACCTACCAGGTCATAGAAACGATTGGCAAGTTATGAGTATCTATAATAACCAAAAATTGTTGTAGTAAATATCACAACACAAGAAAGATGCATAAATAACAACTCAGAGGTTTATCATCATAGGATTCATTCGGCAAAAATCCTGCTTGGCATAGTGGTTAAGCATATAGAAAGCGATACTGGACAAGAAACACCTGTTCACTCGAGTCTCTCATGCCGTGCGTCAACAACATATGCTTCAGCAGGAGATTCTTGCCATGTTGGCATAATAGCATCCACAATCTTGCTCAAGATTGTATCGATATACAAGCGGCCTCCCTTGAGCTCACAAGCATTCTGGCGAGCTAATGCAGCAAGATTCAAAAGCCATCCTGGCTTAGCATGCTCCTTACAGAGCGTTACAAGCCGTTGTCGCATGGATTGTACCGTCGTTGCCCGAAGCTCTGGCTCCAGCATCACCGCTGCATTGGTAATCGCTTGTTGTAGGGTATGAGGATCTTCACTTCCCGCAAGGCGCTCGCCACGGACATAAGGACTATTAGGATCAATATGGAGGATACGCCCAGCACCATGGGAGAATAGGGCAAGACGCCAGTTCGCACCGGACAACACCGCAATGCGTTCATCAGCAGCAACCGGCGTTGATGCAGCAGTTTCAAGAAATAGCACTTTAATGGCACCGTACTGAAGGGCATAGAGAAGGCTTTTACCATTGGCCTGGTCCCAGTCAATCGAAGAAACAACAAGAGCTATATCGCTATTAAACTGAAAAGAAGTTGCTTGATCAGGTTCTAGAGAAGCAGGACGTCCACACGCTGGAAATATTCTTTGGAGTTTCGAAGGCTTCTGGCTCGAGGCCTGCGAGCAAACATCAGTGGCGACCCAATAATAAAGACTATGTATACTCGCATTCTTAATGGTAACATGTGCAAGCGCATTCGCATCATAATCTGGTGACGGGCTTTCTTGATCATGACGTATCGCATGATTAAGACGCTCGGTCCATGTTGTTGGACCGTATGGCCAACCAAAAAGATCATGAAACACACCGCCCATGCTGGAACCATATAGCTCTTGGAACGTTTGCCATGGTTGCTGCGTGTACTCTTGACGCGGTGTATAGCGCATACGCCCAACTATACCAAGCTGCATAACAGCAATCATGCCATAGCACACCATACGCAACATACTATACTGTTTTGTTTTTTTACTATTTTTTTTATGCATGTTATAACAACCTATCGTACTTTGCCATATGGTCTTCACCGCACCATGCGCCCTGAGGGCGAGCCTTGCGAGCGTCACAAAGGGTTGAACGGCAACAAACACATAGACTTGCAACACTATAACTGCCACAGTCGAGAGACCCGTTCGCCCTGAGGGCGAGCCTTGCGAGCGTCACAAAGGGTTGAACGGCAACAAACACATAGACTTGCAACACTATAACTGCCACAGTCGAGAGACCCGTTCGCCCTGAGGGCGAGCCTTGCGAGCGTCACAAAGGGTTGAACGGCAACAAACACATAGACTTGCAACACTATAACTGCCACAGTCCAGAGACCCGTTCGCTCTGAGGGCGAGCCTTGCGAGCGTCACAAAGGGTTGAACGGCAACAAACACATAGACTTGCAACACTTAACTGCCACAGTCGAGAGACCCGTTCGCCCTGAGGGCGAGCCTTGCGAGCGTCACGAAGGGTTGAACGGCAAAAGTATCTTCTTATTAAAAACATCAGCAATCTCTCGCCAACCCTCTTCAGTTATTTTTTCGATTCCGCCAGCATTAAACACGTTGTGCTTATCAAGCACAGCATCAAGATGCACTAGTGCAAAGAAATTAGCACTATCATCAGCCGAAAAGCTGCATAGGGCAAACGCCCGCAAAAATGCTGCATTGATTTCTTCAGTGTAAGCTTCTTGACTCTCCAAAACCAACCTGTTCTTATATAGCAACTGCAGCAAACCAAACAGGGATGGCGAAAGCGTTCTAAGAATATTGAGAGGCATCACTACCTGCTCAATATGTTTTCGTACAAATGCCTCCAAAACACCTCGGTCACCATCTTGCTTAACGTTTCCGGCAAAAGCCACTTGACGCCAATCAGGTACTATTTTCTTAATAAGCGCCAATTGTCGGTCAAATTCAGCCTTCTTCGCAGAATGCATAAGCTCAATAGTTCTAACAGCGCCAGTAACGCCTTGCTTTAACGCTTCAATATCGGTCATCCCCTTCTGCATAAACCAAAGGTCTCTGCCAGCAGCCTTTTCAGCGCTTGCCGGTACAGCTGCTGTAACTACCGCTGGTACCACTGGCACTGCTGCAGCCGGTGTTGCTTCCACAGTAGCAACAGGAAGAGCTATCGAAGAACCAGCCTCAGCACCAAGCATCGATGTTGCCGGTGAAGGTGGCGGCGTAGCCGGTACTTGTTTGACAAGCTCTTGTTCAGCAAGTTCCTGTTTGGCGCGTTTTTGTTGTGAGGCTGTACGCTCAAGCAAACTTGGTTTCGGGGTCTTTGTGAGGACACTTTCTAGTTTTTGCTGCTCTTCAGCCGAAGCTGTACTAGGTTCAAACGTGACTAAGCCTTCTTTAAGAGCATCGATAAATTTTTCTGTAGGCTCTATATTTGTGCTACCAGAAATTTCTTGTAGTAAAACCTTATACTGCCATAGCGCGTCCTTCATAACGATAAACGCAGGGGATCCCTTGGTTATTTTTTCATAATCCATGCTAGCGGAAATGCCTTTCTTGGCAGCATACAAATCACATAATAGAGAGTATAAATCACCCATAGGAGCAATAATTGCCTCGGCCTCAACATTATTCGTAGGGAGCTGCTCTTTGCCAAGAGCATAATTCTTCAAAGTAGTCTGCAAAAAGGCTTTCTGCGTTTTTTGATCTTTTCGAGATAATGCAGTCTTGAGAGCATTTAACGCGTCCGTAAACACATCATATAATGTTCTGTTTTCTCCAGTTAGTTGCTGTGCTAGCGCAGCAATGTTTAGTGTCTTGAGATCTTTTGCAAGCTCTACAAACTCAGTAAATGATGCTTGTGGTTCTAAGGCTTCCTCGGACCCCTTCACCGATTTTTCTGGTGCAACAGGTTGAGTACCACGAACAGGAGCAACTATTGGTAAACTTGGAGCAGGTCCAGATAGGCCACGTATAACATCCATTATAGGGGCTTGCTCGGGAACCATAGCTGGCGTAGTTGGGGCGTTTCGAGCAGCTTGCGCTGATTTTTGCGGCTCCGTACCCTTGGCGCCTGGGACTATATGCTCAAGAGACGTTTCTGTGCCGGCAGCCCTTGGAGACACTGCTGTTACCGTTCTAGCCTTACTAGTCGTACGAGCAGCAATAGTACCAGCAAAGTATTTATCAGTGGGCCGAGTTTGTATACCACGATATGAAGCCGCCGCCGCAGCTTGTTGCTGCAACCATCGCTGAAACATCAAGGTACCAAAGTCAAGTGCTTTCTTAAGGTCTGCTTCACGTATATTACTCGCCTGAGACTTGCCAAAAAGCTTGCCGCTATAGGGCACAACGGTAACAGGATCTCCAGCTTTGCGTGCAGTAACACCAATAAACATGGTACTACCGGCCGGCATAGTAACCGGCACTTCGAGATCTTTACCCCCTTTGCCAATACCAAAGGAGAGTATACGCAGTGATCCATCTCGCACGGGCTGAAACGGGTTAGTTTTTTGTAGCGCAACAAGCGCATCAGCATCAAGGGAAGATAGAACAAGAAAGCCCGATGGCCCTTGCTGTTCAACGACAACTGACTGACCGTAACCAACAAGACCACGACTGTCAAAAGAGAACTCTCCAGTACCATCAGGATAGAAATAAACGATATTACGCCTGCCATTATTATGGATGGCAACGGTAGCTTTTTGTGGTTCTGGCTGCCTTGCAGACCCATAGGCCGGTATACCACCAGCAAAGATCAGCGCTGCTACAAAAGTACCACTGATCATGATACGGACATACCGCATGCCAGTTTGTAGAGATGCGTTTACTTTCATAGTTCATAACCTCCAATTTTTATGTATAGATAGAGCACGTTGCTCAATTCCATACACACATAAAAAAATTATCGCAGACGCAGACAACAACTAAAAATCTATTTGAATAACTTTTATGCCAATAGCGCTATGGCTGGGGTAGCATAAACACCACCCCAGCCACTTAAATATAGAGCATAAACAGAAAAGACATACTAACTTAAACTAGGTTATCACACCCCATATGACGACATAGAATTTCTTCAATTATAATTACCGTGCTGGTATTTCTGGGTTCCGACGACTTTCTTCTTTTCGTTGTTGAATGAAAGTCGCAGATTCTGAAACTGGAAGTTCTTCTAACTTCTTTAACAGCGCTATCTCCCGTTTCTTCGCCTCTATACGTTCACCAACAAATTTCAACACTTTTTTGAGCTGGTCTACCTTCAAGCCAGAGTATTTGTTAACTAACGAGGTGTAGTTGTTTATTGCCTCAGTAAAGCTTGCCATCAATAGATTACTCAACGGTAGCTTCATTTGTTCTTCAATAACCTTGTCATAAGACTTGTCCAGCTGCAATAAATCAGCCTTGACAACTTCATATAATGGGCTACTTGAGATTGTATCAATGGCGCCCTCAATCTTCTTTGTCGGTTTTTCTACTGGCCAATGTTTTGGTAAAGAAGTTAGGTATGTGTTAATCTCTTGTAGTGCATCTTTAAAAGCCAGAGTCGCTTCCTTTTGTCCTGCACTTGCAAGTGTATCTAGCTTTTTAAAGAACTCTGTTACCTGCTTATTAAATGTCTTAAGCACCTCGGGCTCGTTTACATTCTCGGGGGTTAAGAGTTCCATCGTTGCAGGTTTCGCACTCGGCACTTCCGGTTCCTTGAGCTCCGTAAAACCATACTTGCTTGCTATTGCTACGCTTGATGGTCTTAATGGAGTTTCTTCAGGAGTTTCTTCAAATGTCTCCCAACCAGTTTCTACCACAGCAGGCTTAGCAGGCGCAGCCGCTGGTTTTTCCTTAACCCACTCAATCCCAGAAGCTTCTGTTATACTTCTTGGTGCAGCGGGAATTGGACCACGCCTTGGGCGTATGTTCTCCATCTTAGGCAAGTGCTTTGCAACAGCAGCTTTGAGTTCCGCTACACGTTCTTCTTCTTGAGTTGGCAACCAATTGAGGTATTCTCCTCGTAGAAATTCTTTGCCAGCCTCAAGAGCCTTGCGAATCCATGCCTGATCAACAGTTGCTACTGGTTTACCAAAAAGCTTGCCGACGTATGGCTTAATATCGACCGGATCACCAGCTTTAGTTGTGGTAACACCGAGTATTATTGTGCCACCTGCTGGAATAAAAGCCGCTGTAGACACAAAATCACCAGCAGCACCGATACCAAATTTCAGCACGCGCACAGCTCCCTTATCAACAAGTTTCTTTACCTGTTCTGTGCTGCCCTGTAAAGCTGCTAGTAATTTCTTAGAATCAAGCGATGATAGCAATATCCAGCCTTCATCACCCTTCTGATCAATAACAACTGACTGGCCATAGCCAACTGATGACGGAACAGGGTTACCCTCTAGCGAACCAACAGCCATGCTACCACCAAGATCAGCATAGTTATAATAAATATTGGACCTTGCACTATTGCGTAGAGCAATCGTTGCCCCATCCGCTGGACCCTTTTTCTCAGAGCCATACACTGGTGCTCTATGCATAAACACCATGGCTAGTACCATCGCAATACCGATTCCTACCAAGTACTGCTTATTATTTTTCACAGACATCTTCATGATAATACCCTTCACTTTTTAATGAGAACGATAAAAAAAACTATACACAACATACTCAACAACAATCACACCTCTGAGCCAGGGGTATGAAATTAATAGTTAAACTAAACCATACTAATAATAGATTAACAAATATAAAATACAAATTGCAATAACTTTGTTTAAAAAAACTATAATGCAGCATACAATCTTCATTATTGGGGAGATTTAACGTTATAGCGTAAAGCCCGCATGACATACAAGTATGCAGATCATCCCGTTTGCTCTATACTACAATCTAGATTAGCCATAGCAGAAGAAGAAAGGGCATGATAGGCATGCATACCAAAAAAATAATTCCCGTCGGCATCGATTCTTTTGAGGATATTATCGACGGTAACTACTATTATGTTGACAAGACTGGCTTCGCCAAAGACATTATCGATAAGAGCGCGAAGGTAACCCTCATTACCAGACCACGCCGCTTTGGCAAGACTATCAATATGCTCATGCTCAAATCATTTTTTGAAATCTCGCAAGATTCAAAACGAAACTTCTTCGAACAACTTTCTATAGGTCAGCATGCTTACTGCATGGAACAGCAGGGCACCTATCCTGTCATCTTTTTCACCTTCGGCAGTGTCAAAGAGAAAACACAGGAAAAATGCCTCAACACTATAGAAGGCCTTGTTGTTGAAGAATTTCGTCGACATGCTTATCTACTAAACTCAGCGAATCTTACAGCAGCAGAAAAAGATGATTGTGACAAGATTATACACCGAACAGCCTCTTCAGACCTTTACAGTAACGCCATCAAACATCTGAGCAACTATCTGTACCGCCATCATGGTGTCAAACCTATTGTCTTAATTGACGAGTATGATGCACCGCTTTTAGAAGCTTACACGAGTAAAAACCAAGACTACTATAATGCTGTTATTGGCTTCATGAGAACATTCTTAACCTCTGGCCTCAAAACAAACCCTGCATTTCATAAAGCGGTTATCACTGGCGTTACTAGAATTGCCAAAGAAAGTCTCTTCAGCGGCTTCAATAATGCCTCTACGCATCCAGTCACTGATACTTTTTACGCGCCTTGGTTTGGCTTCACGCAACAAGAAGTTACAGCACTTGTAGAATACTATCAGCCACCAGTTACACTTGAGCAGATAAGCCACTGGTATGACGGCTACACATTCGGCAAGAGCATCCACATGTACAACCCATGGTCAATATTGAATATGCTGTTTAAAAACGGCAATCTCGATCTGTACTGGATTAACGCTGGCAGTAATGATCTCATCAAAGAGGTCATTGCTTCGCGCGCAGCAGAACTTCAGAATGACATCGAACTCCTGATCAACGGTCAGGTCATTCGTAAAAAAGTTCTTGATAGCACAACCTTCGATACACTGCACACACACGATGATACCGCTTGGAATTTACTCCTTACCGGTGGGTATCTTTCTTTTACCAATCTCGCCGATCGCATGGTTGATCTTTGTATACCCAATAAAGAAATTCTAGAGTTCTTTGTCGATACTATCACGACCTGGTGTCAGCAGCATCTTAATACGCATGATTTTATCGACATGCTGACTGCTCTCACTGAAGGACATCTTGACGAATTCGAGAATTTTTTTATTAATTTCGTAAAGACAAGTTTTTCACACCGCGATATCGGTGGTAACGAACCAGAAGCATTCTATCACGCCTTTGTCTTCGGTCTTTTTTCAAGTCTACAAGCAGATTATCGAGTAGTTTCTAACCGCGAAAGCGGCTTAGGTATCTATGACCTCGCCATTATTCCACACGACATTCGAAGAGCTGGCATCATCATCGAATTCAAACGTGTAAGCCCCGTTTCACAAAAAACAGTCGAAGAAACAGCTCTGCAGGCACTACAACAAATAGATGCTCTTGAATATGAACAAGAATTACATGCCAATCGGATCACCAAGATCATCAAGCTTGGCATTGCTTTCAAGGGCAAACAGGTCGCCATTAAGCATACTTAACCTTATGCCAAGACTATGCTGACCATCCCGTTTGCTCTATACTACAATCTAGATTAGTCATAGCAGAAGAAGAAAGGGCATGATAGGCATGCATACCAAAAAAATAATTCCCGTCGGCATCGATTCTTTTGAGGATATTATCGACGGTAACTACTATTATGTTGACAAGACTGGCTTCGCCAAAGACATTATCGATAAGAGCGCGAAGGTAACCCTCATTACCAGACCACGCCGCTTTGGCAAGACTATCAATATGCTCATGCTCAAATCATTTTTTGAAATCTCGCAAGATTCAAAACGAAGCTTCTTCGAACAACTTTCTATAGGCCAGCATGTTTACTGCATGGAACAGCAGGGCACCTATCCTGTCATCTTTTTCACCTTCGGCAGTGTCAAAGAGAAAACACAGGAAAAATGCCTCAACACCATAGAGGGCCTTATTGCCGAAGAATTTTTACGACATATGTATCTCCTACAAAGCTCCGCATTAGAAGACATAGAGAAAGAACATTATGTTGCAGTAGCCAGACGAACAGCCTCTTCAGACCTCTACAGTAGCGCCATTAAACATCTGAGCAACTATCTGTACCGCCATCATGGCGTCAAACCTATCGTCTTAATTGACGAGTATGATGCACCGCTTTTAGAAGCTTACACGAGCAAAGATCAAGACTACTATAATGCTGTTATTGGCTTCATGAGAACATTCTTAACCTCTGGCCTCAAAACAAACCCTGCATTTCATAAAGCGATTATCACTGGCGTCACCAGAATTGCCAAAGAGAGTCTCTTCAGCGGCTTCAATAATGCCTCTACGCATCCAGTCACTGATACTTTTTACGCGCCTTGGTTTGGCTTCACGCAACAAGAAGTTACAGCACTTGTAGAATACTATCAGCCACCAGTTACACTTGAGCAGATAAGCCACTGGTATGACGGCTACACATTCGGCAAGAGCATCCACATGTACAACCCATGGTCAATATTGAATACGCTGTTTAAAAACGGCAATCTCGATCTGTACTGGATTAACGCTGGCAGTAATGATCTCATCAAAGAGGTCATTGCTTCGCGCGCAGCAGCACTTCAGAATGACATCGAACTTCTGATCAACGGCAAAACCATTCATAAAGAGGTCCTAGACAACATAACATTTGATACACTACATTCTCAGGACGACACCGCCTGGAATTTACTCCTTACTGGCGGCTATCTTTCATTTGACAACTACCATGATCAGCAAGCCGATATGTATATTCCAAACGAAGAAATCAGACGATTCTTTTTGAAAACTGTTACTATCTGGTGCCAACAACACCTTAATACCAGAAATTTTACCAGCATGCTCGATGCACTTACTCGGGGTGATGCAACACGATTTGAGGCTTTTTTTGTTGATTTTGTTGAGCATAGCTTTTCGTTCCGCGATATTGGTGGCAACGAACCTGAAGCATTTTATCACGCCTTTGTTTTTGGCCTTTTTGCTAGTCTCTATGGGGAATATCAGATTTTATCAAATCGTGAAGGTGGCTCAGGCATTTACGATCTCGCCATCATTCCAGCCGATGTCAACAAATTTGGCATTGTTATTGAATTTAAGCGTGTTGCAGCCATCGAACAACCCACTGTTGCAGCAATGGCGGATCTTGCACTTCAACAAGCTCTGCAACTTGATTATGCAGAGGCGCTACGCGCACGCGGCATCACCAAAATCATGACCCTCGGCATTGCTTTCAAGGGCAAACAGGTCGCCATCAAGCATACTTAACCTTATGCCAAGACTATGCTGACCATCCCGTTTGCTCTATACTACAATATAGATTAGTCATAGCAGAAGAAGAAAGGGCATGATAGGCATGCATACCAAAAAAATAATTCCCGTCGGCATCGATTCTTTTGAGGATATTATCGACGGTAATTACTATTATGTTGACAAGACTGGCTTCGCCAAAGACATTATCGATAAGAGCGCGAAGGTAACCCTCATTACCAGACCACGCCGCTTTGGCAAGACTATCAATATGCTCATGCTCAAATCATTTTTTGAAATCTCGCAGGATTCAAAACGAAGCTTCTTCGAACAACTTTCTATAGGTCAGCATGCTTACTGCATGGAACAGCAGGGCACCTATCCTGTCATCTTTTTCACCTTCGGCAGTGTCAAAGAGAAAACACAGGAAAAATGCATTGATACCATCGAAGGCATAATGGCAAAAGAGTTCAGGCGACATGCTTATCTTGCAAACTCAGCAGCCCTCACCGATGCCGAAAAAAAAGATTGTACTAGCGTTATCAATAGAACTGCACCATCAGATTTATACAGCAGCGCGTTGCGTGATTTAACAGACTATCTGTACCGCCATCATGGCGTCAAACCTATCGTCTTAATTGACGAGTATGATGCACCGCTTTTAGAAGCTTACACGAGTAAAAGCCAAGACTACTATAATGCTGTTATTGGCTTCATGAGAACATTCTTAACCTCTGGCCTCAAAACAAACCCTGCATTTCATAAAGCGGTTATCACTGGCGTCACCAGAATTGCCAAAGAAAGTCTCTTCAGCGGCTTCAATAATGCATTCATATGCCCTGTTACCAGTAACTTTTACAGCGCATGGTTCGGCTTCACAGAAGACGACGTCAAGACACTTGTAGAGTATTATAAGCCACCAGTTTCGCTCGATCAGATCAAGCATTGGTACGATGGCTACTCTATGGGTACAAGCAGGCATATCTATAACCCATGGTCAATGCTCAATATGCTCTACAATAACGGCGAGCTTCAGCAATACTGGATTAACGCTGGCAGCAATGATCTCATCAAAGAGGTTATTGCTTCGCGCGCAGCAGAACTTCAGAATGACATCGAACTTCTGATCAACGGCAAGACCATTCATAAAGAGGTCCTAGACAACATAACATTTGATACATTACATTCTCAGGACGACACCGCCTGGAATTTACTCCTTACTGGCGGCTATCTTTCATTTGACAACTACCATGATCAGCAAGCCGATATGTATATTCCAAATGAAGAAATCAGACGATTCTTTTTGAAAACTGTTACTATCTGGTGCCAACAACACCTTAATACCAGAAATTTTACCAGCATGCTCGATGCACTTACTCGGGGTGATGCAACACGATTTGAGGCTTTTTTTGTTGATTTTGTTGAGCATAGCTTTTCGTTCCGCGATATTGGTGGCAACGAACCTGAAGCATTTTATCACGCCTTTGTTTTTGGCCTTTTTGCTAGTCTCTATGGGGAATATCAGATTTTATCAAATCGTGAAGGTGGCTCAGGCATTTACGATCTCGCCATCATTCCAGCCGATGTCAACAAATTTGGCATTGTTATTGAATTTAAGCGTGTTGCAGCCATCGAACAACCCACTGTTGCAGCAATGGCGGATCTTGCACTTCAACAAGCTCTGCAACTTGATTATGCAGAGGCGCTACGCGCACGCGGCATCACCAAAATCATGACCCTCGGCATTGCTTTCAAGGGCAAACGGGTCGCCATCAAGCATACTTAACCGTAGAAGCAAGTTTAGATTAATAACTTGTTAGCATGTGAGCTATAGTTAAAAGTTATACACGTGCAAAATGCGTTTGCACAATGCAAACGTAACATAGTTACACATGCTAACAAGCTAAGAAGAAGTGCGCAAAGTTATTGAATATTAAGAAGCTCAACATCAAAAATTAGTGTTGCATTACCTGGAATAACTCCCCCTGCTCCCTGCTGACCATAGCCAAGATGTGGCGGAATAACCAAACGGCGTTTTTCGCCAACCTTCATAGCAAGAACACCCTCATCCCATCCACGGATAACCTGGCCAACACCAACATTAAACACAAAGGGCTCGCCGCGATCTACGCTACTGTCAAACTTCTTGCCCTTTTCGCCTTGTTCGTCGAGCCAACCAGTATAGTGTACGGATACACGTGCGCCGGGAGTCGGTCGCTGAGCATTATCGGGGGCTTCTTGCAAAATGGTAGCGATAAGTCCTGAATTACTTGTATATGTCTTCTGTTGCACTTGATTTGCCTCCGGTGCTGACACAGCCGCATGAGCTGTACCAAACTTTTTTGAGAGTACGTAAAAACAACTTGTTACTACTACAAGAGTAAGTAAAGAAACTATGATATATTTTTTCATGCTGCTTCTCCCGATAAAAAGTATATCGACTATTCCTGACAAGACTTATATGCCTGCTGTAGCCTTGCCCATACGAGCTGGCTCCATGGTTCCATCCGATCAATATAAGTTGCACACGTCATACGGTCAACCAACATACCCTGCTTAAACTCTGATTTTGGTTGTATACAGCCAGAATCGCCACGCAATAAAAGCGCAAAACCAAGATGTACCTGTCCAACTGCATTGCTCTCATCATTGATAACACCAAGAGGCTCAACGGTCAATGAACCATCGTAGGTGACTTCTTCAAGAAATTCACGCTGAGCCCACTCAAAGATAGTCGTGCCGGCAACGTCTTCTTCTCTCATATGACCGCCAATGCCAAGAGAAAATTTTTCTTGTAAGCGTGATTCTGTGGCATTAGACTTTCGTTGCATAAGAAAAAATGCATCATTATACGTAAAAATCATATAAGGAATAATTTGTTTATACCTACTATCTGTTTCCATGGCAGAACGCCACTGAAACTCACCCTTTTCTCGAACAACAGCTTGGTACCGATCAAGAATATCATGACGCAATCCCGACCATATACCATCGTGCGCTATATGAGCTCGTTTAATAACGAAAATTCGTTCATCAGCCATGACGTCATATACCTTTGCGTATAACAGGCTCTATGCTAACAATAAACATGGATACAAGTATAACGGTTCAATGCAAGGATGACAAACCATTGTATGTACGCACACCATTTTTTTATACTATCAGCAGAATCACCTACAAGACCTAAAGGCGTTTTCATGAAACAACAGAAACAACACACACGATGCTTGCTCTTACGGTACTGCTTAGCGCTTAGTTCTGTCTATTGCCATACACTAGCTAACAACGCAGCAACGTGTATACATAGAGCACTGCAACGCGAACAAACATTGCCAGGATATAGCTTCTGGTATGGCATAGAAGAGCATGCCATGATGGTTGCTTATGATCTCGCAGCAGGCCTTCATAAAGCTTATACTGGCAACACGAGACAAGACTATATTGTTTTGCCACCAGAGCCAATAAGACTTTTACCATCGCTGCAGGCTTTTTCAGCGGCAACACTACAACCTGACAAAACTATACGACTTGGCGTATTTTTACAGGCAATCCTCAAGCCATACGTACCAACAGTGCAACAACGAATTTTTCTGACGCACCTTGGCGAGCTTCTTGCTCATGGCGAACAATCATGGCACGGCATTGTACCCAATGATACGATTCTGTTGCAGTTCTGTGTACCATTAGCCGCAACTGATGATTTTGCCAACCATATTCATCAGGGCACCCTGCATGGGCTCGCCAGCTGCCTTCATGAAGAAAACTCTGGCATAAAAATATTCTGGTATGGCCAACCAATGTCAACCACAAAAGAGTGTATCTATCACAGAGTACTTGCAGGTATAGTACATACATGTAGCAACATGGCAAGCAAGAGTCTCATATGACAAAAAAAGTAGTTTATTGCGCACTTATCTGCACTAGTCTGCACAGCACTCTTGGCACTCTATGGAGCAACGAACTAATGCCACCAGCTCTAGAGCAAGTATGCACACAGTATGCAGCCATCCTGAGCGATGCCAAGTCCTACGGCACCGTCTACGAGCAGGCGATCGCTGGCATCGCCAAAGCAGAGCATTATCGCCAGCGACATGATGTATTCGTGCGTACTATAAGCTCTTATGACATAGTAATAGAGGCAGCGCTCCTGCATGGCATCGGTAACGGCGGCGATTTAGTCTATGATCCCCCGCAATTCCCTAAGCAAAATTATGCACATAAGGGCTTTTTATATTGCTGCCAAGCAGCCATCTACCACATGAGCAATGGCGAACTGCTCAACAAAAAGTGCCTACCTGCAGCTCCCGTCGCAATCTTAATTGCTATGCAAACTGCATATACTAGTGTTAGTCGATCGTTAACAGATACAATAAGCACTACAGTCAATACAGCCTTGCATAACTATCTTCAAAAGCTCGCCTGGTATGTCTACGCAGCAGGTTATAACAATAGCAATATCGACAAACAAATAATCCGTATGACGCTCTGCCTTGGTGCCATACTCAACGACGACGACAGTGATATCGAGCCTTTGGTCCAAGCTTTATGGACATATTATAGTGAGCATCCTGCTCTTATGATAAAGCCAGTATTCCCAGTTGCCTGCCATGGACCAGGTACCTATCGCACACAAACAGAAGCGCTCCTGG
Organism: uncultured bacterium; assembly: GCA_963715605.1. Lineage (GTDB taxonomy): Bacteria > Babelota > Babeliae > Babelales > Vermiphilaceae > JAKASV01. The sequence goes on from OY970257.1 coordinate 613,026, forward strand.
CTATGCCACTTATACAGCTCCAGCTACTCGCTTTACCAGCACTCCAAACAACACCGCTACGTACCATGATCAACAGCATGTTGACACGAGAACAAGAGTATGGGGAGGCATATGGGGTATTTTATCATGGCGTCGATCTCGGTATCTATATTGGTCATCTATTCCTGCAAGCATATACCCATTGCAATGACCCAACAAAAAATAACACTTCGCGGCACCATATGACACTACGTGCTTATAACGTGTCGTGCAATACGCGCTATACCAGTGTTGACGAGATACTTGAAGAGAATCTTAGGACCTATGGCCATATCTGTGACGAGCCACATTATACTGCAAAGCTTTTACAGAAAAAGTTTGCTTGCACCGGTACAACAGCACAACAATACATAAATAACAGTATGCGTGGCAAGCTACTTGCTGTTAATCTCGCCATATTTGGCAACATTAACAGGCTCGGCGAGAGTTCGCTACAGTACTTTCTTACGAGTAAACGTTTATATACGAATCTTGCTGAATTCTATGCAGCCAACATACTTGCTTCCAGCGTACTAGATAAGCCGAAACCAGAACCTACTGTTATAGAGCACTATGCAGCTGAACTCATGGCGCTCTATAAGCGCTATCGTTCGAAGACACCGCATGGTGCCCTTTACCAGATTTTTATACCAAAAGAGCATATAGATACGATTGCCTATCTATCGAGAAGCCTCGGTATCCCTTACATAAATCCAACGCTCTTTGCATATCTTCGGGACCCAGCTCTTACAACTAGTAACAAACTTGCAGCCTTTGCTACGTTCACGACAGCTGATCAGCAGGAAGCTTATACATATACACCATTGTCAAAAGTTATACATACACTGACACATAATCCAGAGACTCTCGTGCATGCAGTCAATCTGCAGGCACGCATTTTAGTCGACAGCGAGGTATTTGTAAACCCTGTTTACGGGGTTGAACTACATGCGTATACAAGCCTCCCTCTTGCAGCCCAGACCGCATTAGAGCAAGCTGTCACCGATCTTGCTACATCTTTCTATAGTGGTATGACCAAAATAAGGAGAATTACTCGTGCACATAAGTAAAATTCCCCCTATGTTCGTACTTATAGCACACGTAGCTGCTTTGTGCTATGACCAAGATTACAGCAACGCAATACACAGATTTGTCGATCAATATAAACGCACTATTACAACACTTGAGGTTGGTGCTCCAGCCGATGCTTATTCGCTCGAACTTGCCAAAACCTATACTCATGCAACCTGCGTTATGATTAGCAACAGCACTGAACTATTAACGCAGTGCACACAACATGAAGCACGAAAACAACTCATACTTTTGCAAAGGGCACCAGCCAGCAAAGACCTACAGCGCCTGAGTGCCTGCGAACATTTTGATTGTGTTATCGCCACAACGCCCGAACCTCTAGATCGCATGCCCTGGGATGATTATATCAGGCTCCTTACAACACTTGGAGATACAATCATCATCAGCAGACCAACTACAGAACATTTTATGATGCCCGTCGTCGATGGTTACCAACAGGAAGAACTTATACCCAATAGATTATATGTCTATAAAGGCCATAAAGAAAGTATTGCTCGCGGCTCATGGTTACTTGCAACGCGATCTGCCATTCATATCGAAAGCAACTTTTTGACGAAGAATATACTTAAAACAAATCCAGCATGGTCGCACGTGATACGCGAACCATGGGTAGCAGGCATCAATCTCGTGACCTTCAAGATGTATGCTGGCTCCTATCCAACACTTAACATTGTGCAGCAAGCACTTAATCAGATAAAAATGGTTAAACATAAAGATTGGCGCCCACAGAATATGATTCTTCAGGGTAGTACCATAATCATGATCGATGGCAATGATCCTCGAGCATCACATAAGAATCCTGCTTATTCAAAAAGTCGAGAGCACTTGCTAGCACATATGTGCAAATGGCTTGCTATGAGCGATATCGCAGAAAGTTGCAACTATTATATGCATAACATGCATAGAAAATATAATCATTAAGTAATCTTTCTTTTTTTAGCTATTACAAGGAGATAAAGTTTATGCGTGTGCAATTAATCTGCTATCACTTATATGCTATATGCTGCGTATCGCTGAGTATGTTCGCCAGCAGCGACAGCATGTCTCACTACCAGGCCATACAAAATTTTCTCAAACAATATAAACGACCTTTCACCGTCCTTGACATTAATCCCACTGACGCAACGTGCTCTTTCGCTCTTGCAAAAAAATATACTCAAGCAATATACGTCATGATGACAGATAAGCCCAACAGTCTTCTCCAACGATGCAGCAGCGAAGCATTGCCCAATACTATAGTGCTCAACACTGAACTATCGACAAACATACTGCAACGATTCGGCGAATGTGAGCATATTGATGTTGTATTACTTCTCAATGGACTCGACACTCATGGTGAAGCATGGCGAGACTTTATAGATACGGTGCTCACCCTGGGTGATAATACCATAATCTATAAGGGTGGCAACCGAAAAACTGAGACAGAGCAGTACATGATACAAAAAAATGCACAGCAACTTGCCGATGGCCTCTACCTTATAGAGGGCAGTAAGAAACTCCTACTTCGTGGCTCCTGGGTTATGCACCGCAAAAAAGTCCCATACAACATAGAAAGTACCTATACAAAGAAAGTACTCGTAAAAATACCTGCTCAGGGCTTTGAGAAAACGGTTGTCAGTCACTGGTCACCAGGTATCAATCTTGTGACATTTAAGATGTGCGGTGGTCTTTATCCAACGTGTGATATACTACAACGAAATATCGGGAAAACCCTAGAGACACCACATACAGAATGGCGTCCTCGACACATGATAATCCAAGGGCACACAGTAAAGCTCATCGATACAGATGACCCAAGATTTCCTACGCGTCCATCGCTTAATCTTCCTGTCCGGCTTGAAGCCTTCTCGCATATCACCCAATGGCTTGCTATACATGATAGGCATGAAGCAGAAAAATATTATATGGAATTTCTTCACAAAAAATATCGAAGATTCGCTTTTGATGTTGAGTCCGGTATCTCGAGTAACTAATAATACTGTAGTATAAGCATCGCTACTATGCGACTCTATGAGTAGCTTACGCCGAAATTTGCATGAGAGAAGTTGTCTTAACTCGACAGCTTCTCTCATGTGCTTGATACGGCATGCTTTACTGCTCAGTTGCCTTTCTTGGCCAAGCAGATTTTATACCATTTTTGGCCTTCGATCATGATGCTTACTCTTAGTAGCAATATGCTAAGTTATGCAGGAACACGAAGATTAATACGACGTCTTGATTGCGCTTGATGTTTTTCTTTTTTTGCCTTATTAACGCAATAGACAGGGCATCGAAAAACTTTTTCTTTACAAACAACTACAGAACATACTATACATAATATATCAGCAGTGCTGTTTACTGATCAATACTGCTCGTGAAGAGGTTTATAGTATTCATAATGTAATGCTGCAAGGAAGGGAGGGGTGATTATCGAGTAAGTTAACAATGTTTCTACCGCATCTAGTATACGTATACGTATTGTATAGTATTGTTTCACAGGAGTTAATCGATGAAACAAGTATTGAAGTTTTCAATGTATGCAGCAACGCTACTCGCCGCATCATGCGCGCATGCAGCAGTGCCATACCTGAGTTTCCGTTCTCAGGGAATCAACGGAGCCCGTGAAATGGTTGGCTGGCAAACACAGATCAACAAGTATGACATGTGTCGTTTTTACGGAAGCTTTTCTGTAACGCCAGAATATACTCGATCATTTTGGGATTGTCGCCTAGCAGAAGCATTATTTGGCCAAGCACTTGTTGGCTCAATGCTACCAAGCTCAGCGACACCATCTGTATCAAACAACCTCGGCTTTGGCTGCTGCAATAGCGGCTGTAATAACGGCTGCAACAGTGGTTGCAATAATGGTTGTGGTCGTGGTAGCGGTTGGGGCTTGGGCGGTGGTTGTGGCGATTGCTGTGATCGTTCAGTCATTAGCGTACAAGGTTCAAAAGTAGCCAATCGTAACCCAAACGCTTTGCTTGCTGATGATTTTTACCTGCCAACAGATTTTTCCAGTAATGTCAGTTTTAGACCACGCATCCAGAACTTCATCGTCGACTTTAATTTATTCCTCGGGTTCGATGAGTGGTGCGAGGGATTGTTCTTCAGAGTACATATGCCAGTTTGTTGGACAAAATGGCAACTTAATATGTGTGAGAATATACAAGCCGCAGGCCAAAATCCTGCAGACCCTGGCTACTACAATGACACCATTGAGACAGCAACCGATGGCAGCGGTAATCTTGTCGGACTGCAAAGGGACTTCTTGCTCAATAGCTTCGAGCAGTTTGCAAGCGGACAAGGTTCAATTCAAAACGTCTCCGGTATTACTTATGAGCCACTCCGTTTTGCACGTATGGTAAACTGCCCTGATACACGTACTCGCCCAGCAGAAATTACCGCAGCACTTGGCTGGAATTTCCTCATGGATGAGAACTACTACTGGGGCTTTAGCCTTCGTGCAGCAGCACCAACAGGCAACAGACCTGAGGGATGCCTGCTCTTCGAACCTATTGTCGGTCAAGGCCATCACTGGGAACTTGGCGCCGGTATGGACTCACATTATCGTTTCTGGTGCAGCGAAGATGAAACACGTGACTTCAGCATGTATCTTGATGCCTGTGTTACCCATCTTTTCAAAGCACACCAACGTCGCACATTTGACTTAAAAGGCGCCAACAAAGAGTTGAGCCGTTACGCTCTCGCTGGCCAATTCAATGTTGACACAACATCATTTAATAATCTTACGGCCGGTGATACTGCTGCAGACGCATCACAACCATCAGCTCAATTCAACAGCGTCTTCGCACCAGTTGCAAACTTCTCAACAATTCCTGTTAGTGTTAGCGCAGCCGTTCAAGGCGAAATCATCTTTAAACTCGCTTATACGCACTGCAATTTCCAATGGGATATTGGTTACAACTTCTGGGGCCGCAGCTGTGAACGTATTTGTCCTCGCTGCGTAAATGATGCCAACAGTAGTTGGTTCGGCAAATCTGGACTCAAAGGTGACGCATTTGCATACGGCTTCACAGCGACAAAAAACCCCAATGGAAACCTTGTAGTAGACGTCAGCCAAACTGGCATTCCATTATCAGCAACAGAAAGCGCTTCAACGATTTACAATGGCACGAACAATTATCCTGATGGCTTGAATGATCTTGCTTGGAACCAAAATCCAGGTGTTGATAATCCAGCTCTCGCATGGAATGGAAGCTCGCCAGCAAGTCCACTTGCAACGTACAACAGTGACTCCAGTGCATGGCTCCAAGTTAACACATCAAAAGACCCAGTCTTACTAGGTCTTGCTGATCTAGACCTTGAGGGAGCATCAACGAGAGGTATCTCAAACAAGGTATTCACACATTTCAATTACACCTGGAACGACTGTGAATGCTGGGTACCTTACCTAGGAATCGGTGGTGAAGCTGAGTTTGGTCAACGCTTCTGCAACAACAATAGCAATGGCTGCTGTAGCCGCGTAGATGTTGTTGTTGATGGACAAACACCACAAGTCCTCTCTTGCTCTAAGGGCTGTGATAATGACTGCAACAGCTGTTGCGGCAATAACGACAGGAATAACTGCTGCAAGAGTATCGCACTCTCTCAATGGGGTGTCTGGGTTAAAGGTGGCGTATCCTTTAACTAATTGCTGTTAACGTAATTATTAAGTACGTTAAGCAAACTAACAAGTAACAACAGGGCCCATGTTAAAGCATGGGCCCTGCTTTTTGGTGTTGTATAATCTTAACGTCAAAAGATATTTCATTATAAAAAGCCATTAATCCTGGAGTGGTTTTTTGCACAGTGGACATACTTTAGCACTAGACTTATTAATGAACTCTTTACATACTTTGCAAAGATGATGTCCGCACGGTCCTGCCCTAACAGGCTCAATACTACTATCACCGCCCTCAAATATGCCATATTTTCCCATACAGACTGGACACAATGTATCCGCCTCATTGAAAGACTTATAGCTATTGAAGAAATTTTCACCGATCACATTCATTTTCAGTAGCGCATCTTGTAGGACCTTGCGCAATGAACCAGCGATAGGTGCATTATCATGTCTACGTCGTATCCTGTCATTTTTTGCGGAACTACTTAAAATGCCATAGTCCATCCACGCAACATCGTAGCCTGGCGTGGCATCAGCCAATTCTTCACCGGCAACAAATTCCGGTATACGCACAAAGATATAAGAAGGATCAAAGCCAATCTCATGACCAGCTATAAACTGATAATTTGGTGCTTGTGGATTATATTGAGGGAAAAATATCCCGCTGCCTATTGTGTTTCTTATATGATCAAAGATTCTTTGCTTTTGTGCAGCGCTATAGGAGCCATCCGGTGCACGACTAACCTGAAGATCGATGGTCAGCCATGGCTGGTCCTCGCCTACCCTATCTCTCATAAACAACGCGCTCCAACCCCTCGCTCTCGTTGCAGCGGCCGCAGCAGCAGCGCCCTTACCACTTTCTTCTTTATCATAACCAAGGTCAAATATCACTGGTACTATGTGGGCCAGCCTCTGCACTTCGGTGACTGCGGCAGCTGGCATAGCTACTGGCGGTGCGGCTGTTGGGCCTGCCGTGTCCTGTTCATCATCCCGTAGGTCAGGAAGCTCCGTAAACTCTGTATACTCATCCTTAGCACGATCAGTAGCGTATCCATGAGTAAATTCTATTGGTTGCATGGAACCACCTGCACCGTGCGGACGATATACGAAACCTTGGTTAGGTTGCATTGGGGTAAAATGACCTAGTATCGGCGCTCCGGTTGCCATTGTCTCTGCTGGCCCTGCAGGCGCAAGCATGCTACCAGGATGATGCGCAGGATGATGCGTATGCCCCTTGGCAAAAAATTGTAACCACTCCATGGAGCCCCGTGCTGGCACAGGTGCTGCTGGCACAGGTGCTGCTGGTGCTGCTGCTGGAGGGGCTGCCGTTGGTGCCGCCGCTGCTGGTACTACTGGAAGAAACCCAAAATAGCTCTCTGCAGCACCTGGAAAACGAAGGCCACGATCCCCAAAAAATCCTGTTAATCTGTGGTAAAATGCTAACGTATCAGCATCTGTTGCTTCGACGACCTTGTGTAGCTCTTTCGGGTTGATCCACCAATACTCCCTACCGCTAGCCGTTGCAGCAGCATCATTAAGAGCACCCCAGCGAACAAAATGTGGTACCAGAACGATAACACATGGTGAACCACGAAAGGTATTAAGGCCAAGCGGCGCAACACTTGCTGGTGGCATATAGCGATATCTTGCCGGGTCTTGCGTATAATGTGGATTAGTAGCGTGACCAAAGGTCCGCATAAGATACGTGGCAACGTCAATCGTTTCTTGTTCGTGGCCGGGGGCAAGAAAATCATCACCTGCGACTATGTGTTCTGCTACAAAAAAGTTGAAAGTAGGCTCAGGAGCAAATCTTTTCGTAAGAACTGACCATACCCCATCGGGAGAACATGACACGGGAATAATATAGGTTCTATGCGTAGGCGCAGGGGGTGCTGCGGCCTCCAAATGTCCTACCCAAAGGCATAGAGAACTCATAGCAAATGCTAGAGCAAACAGAAATTTTTCTCTTGTATTCATGAAAATACCCTCGCTTTCTTAATGTTAGGTGATAATAAGTAGTAATAAAGTTATTTATTGAAGATATTAATAATGGTATACGTTCAAGATAGCAAAAAAATAGATGTCATGTCAACAATTTAATGACAAATTAAGAATAATTTAATAAACCCGGGTCGCAGGAGCACAAGCATCTCTTGGTGTACTGGGGCAAAACACCACAACAATATTCTCTTAACGAAAACCAGCTCGTCGCGCCAGGCAATTTGATTATAAAATATTTCAGTTGGCTCGAATTAGACAAATCAGAAAGTAGATAAGAGATGATAATGAACATGAAAGATTTTTCTGAACATCATGCTAAGAACAAAAAAACCAGATACAAAGAAAAGACTGCAAAAATTTATGGCCAAGAACTACAAGTATAGCACCAAGAGCCAAAAAGGGACCGAACGGGATCCTCGTTGATATCGTTTTTCGTTGCCACAGAATACATGCTAGGCCTATACAAGAACCTAGGATAGAGGCAGCGAAAAGAACAAGCCAGCTTGGCATAAATCCTAGAAATGCACCGATCATTGCTAACAGTTCAATATCACCCTCCCCCATACCAGCTTTTCCGGTAGCTTGTTTGAATAATTTTGCGACAGCATATAACAAAAAATATGCTCCGATCGCACCAAACAAACTTTGCGGTAATGTGATTGGTAGATAACCCAAAAAACTCAGCAAAAAAGCCAAGGGAATCATACCAAGAGTAGCATATTGACTTATAAGCATATATTCGAGATCTGTGCGAATGGTGACTATTAATGCTGAAAAGAACAGTGCATACGAGAAAAAATACACGCTTGGCACCAGACTATGTAACCCGAGGAATGCCAACGCAGTCAAAAGTTCAATAAACGGATATAGCGCAGAAATACGATTGCAGCAGTAGCGACACCTACCGCGTAGATAGAACCATGATACAACTGGTATCAGATCAAACCAAGCAAGTCTATGAAAACAATGTGGACACTGTGATGGCGGCAAAACAATCGATTCGCCACGAATAGTGCGATAAGCAACAACATTAAGAAATGATCCCCAGCAAAGGTAGAGGGGCACCAAGAACACCGTTAATCCCGCGATTCTTTTACCTTTTCGAGTAACGTATCAATACGCTGTTGTTTTTCGAGCATATCATCAAAGGCGAAAATAATATTAGGGACATGTCGAGCATCGATTGAGCTCGCTAAAGCTTTGCGTAGCGACGGTTTGTAAAGAATCAAAATACCTAATTTTTCCTGAAATATCTCATGAGATTCTGGTGTAAACAGGAAGACTCTGCACACACTTTTGTCAGGAGAAAGTTTAACACGGCTTATAGTAAGACCCTGCAATCGTTGATCATCAGCCACAATACGAGCATAGAGCTGCGAAAGCTCACGCAAAATAAGTGACTCTTTTTGAGCGCGACGAACAGCACTTTGTTTGATATGCGTCATGGGTACAGTTAGCTCTTAAGAAGTCCCTGATTAGCCATGCGAAGCATATTTTGTTTGATAGCCCGCACAAGACGTTTGCGACGTTTTTGTGTTGGGGATTCAAAATAAACAGTACGCTTCATATCACGAACAACGCCCTCTCGCTCAATTTTCTTTTTGAGTTGCCTCAGGGCTTTTTCGAGGTTAACATTGACGCGAACAACGATATTTGACTTCTTTGGCATAATAAGACAAGCCGCCTTTCTCGTAAGAACATTAATGGTGTACAGTGGTTACAACGTAATAGCTATAGTTTATTGATTTTTGTTCATGCTGTCTAGTTCAAGTTGCTTATAAAGAACCACATATAGACTGGCAGCTATAAGCAAACAACAAGAGCTACTTAAGATTGCCTTGAATACTGCTCATAAATAACGTAGACTATAAATACTATGACTATGAAAAAAGCTTTTTTTGATCCGCATGCACCGACTTGCAATGTCCTTCTTGTTGGCATTCATGCACCTTATAACGATACTAAGGACATACAGGGTTACTTTGACGAGTTTATAAATCTTGCTCGTTCTAATGGCCTTGAAACAACGCATACGTTTTTTATGCGATTACGCGAAATCGACCCAGCCCATTTCATAACCAAGGGCAAGCTGGAAGAGATAAAAAAAGTATGTGATGAGCATCATATCGATCACGTTGTTTTTTCTGAACCACTCTCGCCGCAACAAGAACGAAATCTAAGTGATTATTTAGACGCAATGGTATTCGATCGCACACAGCTTATTTTGGAAATCTTTGAAAAAAATGCCCATTCCGCAGAAGGCAAGCTCCAAGTCGAGATCGCCATGCTCAAACATAAAAAATCACGCGTTTCGGGGCGCGGTTCACAGCTTTCCCAACAAGTTGGTATAATCGGTCTTCGTGGAGGGCCCGGAGAGACCGCCAAAGAACGTGATTTACGACATATCGAAGAACATATCTTAAAATTGCGTCGCAATCTCGAACAGATCGATAAAAGTCGCATGACACAACGCAAGCGGCGCCTGTCCTCATCAACGCCATTAATATGCCTTATTGGGTATACCAATGCTGGAAAATCATCAATTCTTAATGCCCTTACAAAAAGCGATGTCCTGGCGGAAGATAAACTTTTCGCAACACTCGATACAACAACACGCGAACTTTATATAGAAAAAACCAAAGTAGGGCTTTTATCTGATACGGTAGGCTTTATTCAAAACCTGCCCCACCATCTTATCGAGGCATTTAAGTCAACGTTAGCAGAACTTCAATATGCTGATCTACTCGTAGAGGTCATTGATAGCAGTGATCCAAACTGGCAAGAACATGTTCTCGTTGTTCGCTCTATTTTGCATCGCCTTGATCTTGATAATAAACCACTACTCTATGTGTTCAATAAGATAGATAAAGTCTCCATTTGGAGCAAATTTTACGAAGCTTGTGGTGCATATGCGCCGCACATCTGCACCTCTGTTATGCAAGAAGATGGACTTGACCAACTTAGAACCTACATACACAACTTCGTTCTGAACCTCAAGAAAGAGCAATCTTAAAAAGCATCTTAATGAGGGTTTTTATTTTTTATATTTTCTTGACAAATAGAGCATTCTTCTGGTATCATACCTGTGTGAGATACATCTCCGTTATACGCGTACATAGAATTGTACAAAGCTATTCGTTCTCTGCAGCGCAGGGACGAGCCAACAAAGAATAATATGGAGTTTACCATGGTATTACCAAAGCCATTGCGATATATATGGGGTGACCTGTCATCGGAAGAAATTAAGAAATTCAGCATTCTTGCTGCTCTCTTTTTTCTTGTTATAGGTGTTTATCAGATGCTCAAGACCATGAAGGATCCGATGTTTGATCTTTATGTTGGCGTTGACTGGACACCGCGCGCAAAAATGCTCTCGATTCTTTTCATTGCCTTTGCAGTCATATGCAACAGTAAACTTATGGATCTCGTCAGGATCAAATCAGTCTTTTATGTACTGTGCGGTTTCTACAGTGCCTTTTTCTTGGGCCTTTCTTATCTATTCTTTCACCCTGCTGCTATGGCCAGTATCCCACGATTTGCTTGGGTGCCTGGTAGCATAGTAGGTTGGGTAACGTATTTGGTTGTGGAGAGTTTTGGTTCGCTATTTCCCGCTCTTTTATGGGGCTTTGTTGCATCTTTTACAACGACTGAATCGGCAAAGCGTGGCTATGCAATGATCATTACTTGCACCCAGCTTGGTGCAGCACTTGGTCCTGCTGCTATCATGGGTTATACATCGTATATCGGAAAACCATTGCCATTGTTTTTTGCCATAGCAGCACTTATTATTGCTTGCATTCCGTTCGTTGTCTCCCTGTTTACCCATCTTGTCCCTCATGCTGTCCAGTCACAACCTGCCCCAAAAAACGCAACAAAAGCTAAGACAGGTTTTGGCGAAGGCCTTCGTTTGCTCCTTACAAAGCCATATCTGATGGGCATTTTTTGTATCGTAACACTCTATGAGTTTATAGGGACTATTCTTGATTTCCAGAAAATAAAACTTATGCAGGCTTCCTACCCATCAAATCTTGATGGTGGTAACGGCTACGTATGGATAAAGAGCATTGAGGGCCTTGCAACTGGGTCACTTGCACTCTTATTTGCATTGTTTGGCACAAGCTTTTTCATGCGCAAGCTGGGCATTCGCTTCTCGCTCCTCGCTTTTCCAACAGCAATAGGTTGTGCTATTGGCTGCCTCATTATTGGCTATGCCGCTGGTGTACCAAACTATTATCTCATGTGGATGTTCTTGGCCGCCATGGTCATGATCAAAGGGCTTAATTATTCGCTGAATGGACCCACACGAGAAGTTCTGTATATACCAACGCCCAATGACGTAAAGTTTAAAACCAAAGGATGGATAGATGCCTTTGGCGCACGACTTATGAAGGGTGTTGGTAGTGGCGTTGCCGATACGTTGCGCTCGTCACAAGTCCTCCTGTTTATTATTGGAAGCGGACTCTCTTTGGGCATCGTTGCAGTATGGATATTCGTGGCCATCGCCACCTACAAAACTTTTGAAAAGCATCAGCGGGACGGTTCTACTGTTGTTTGACAGTAGTATGCTGCTCATGATCGAAGTGCCAGGTCTCCAAAAAAAGCTCCAAATAGTTTGCCTCTAGGGCTGGTAGCGTTGCATGTTCTGCCATCAACCACGGACCAGGCCCTTGCTGTTGCTCAGCATCTCGTAATAACGTAATGCGAGCAGTAACAACATCCTGCATACCTGCCAAACACAGCATACGAGCGGCCGTAATATCAGCATGCATATCAAAATCCTTAATGCACGAGTCAAGCGTCGCTAGATCTCTATGCATAATAGTATGAGCATAGTGATCAGCAAGACCTGCTATAATCCCACCCAGAATACACTGTTTCCATGGCGCCATCGAGGCGAGCCACGATATTTTCGATAAACCTATAATATAAAGTGCAAGAGGTAGTATAACAGTCGCTCTCCCATTGACTCTAATAAAAAAGCGAATTGTCTGCTTGCAGGTTTCATGATGCAGTTGAAAATGTGCCACTTCACGAGCAATAACCCACAAACGTTGCTCCTCTGTATAATGCAGCGCATCCATAAGGGAAAGATTGTACCAGATGCCAGTCTCTAACGCAATACCCATCGTATGGGAATAGTGCGGCGCTTTTTCTGCATCAAGAATATAGGTTGGTATATCTATCGTTAAACCTTGTTCGAGCACATGACTTAACAAATTTGTCTTCTCGCCAAACCAGGATGGTGTTGGGGTAGTGCCCATCGCTGCCAGCTCTTGCTCGTGGGAGTTCCAGAGCAGCGCATGGAGATTATATGACGACAATATCGCCATACAGATCAGTATGGCGGCAACGGGTATAGTGCATGTTCTTCGTTTGATCATATGAAAGCTTTCTGCGGTTGCCTATAAATACAGCTCTTTTCTGTATACATAACCATAGCACGTGTATACTATTGCACAATGAGTAGTAATCTTACTATATTCATAGCTAGTATCCTATATGATAATTAGTTTTTTGTAAAAAGATCCTAAGGAGTTTCATGAATGGGTCTACCCATATACTGCGTGAGCAAACAAAGAGCTTCTGGGCTCTTAGTATACTCTTGCTAAACTCATTGTGCCGATTGCATGGAGAATCCTATGGGCATGATCGCAACGTGCGCTCTGCCATGCAGCATAGTGTTCGTTGTATTGCGCAAAAAAGTCTGTGGGCCGGTAAAAAAAGCTACATAGTGCTATCATACCCAGTACGACACCCAGTTAACACTATGCTCTATGCACCGGGCTTTCTTGCAAGTACCGGTACTCTGCTGGTGACTTTAGTAACGATAGCATGCATCAAAAGTTCTCGGGCACGCTCAGCAACCTGGGGCTGCTTGGCATATACTGGCCATGCCTGTTACGCAGCTGGTGCATCGCTGTGGGATTGGCTCAGCAATGCTGAGTTAGAGACCCTCAAACATGAGCATGCCTCCATGGCTCAACGCCAAGCAAACTTTGATGAGCATGTGGCCGGCATTCGAGAAGAAATCGCTCGCGTGAACACTACCATGGCGGCACGTGACGGTACCATCGATGATATACAACGACGAATGAGCATCGTACAAGAGGTACAAGAATCAGCGCGCAATGACACTGCGCGTCGTCTCGATGCGCTTCATGGAGAGCTTGGTACCATGGGGTCAAAACAGCAAGAGCTAGCTGAACGCATACTGCACGGCCAGCAAACTCTCGATGAGCTTACCCTCGCCATGCAACATGTACAAGAAGAGCTTGCGGCATGCCAAAAAAACCTTGGCAGTAAAATTACTGCAACGCACGAAGAGTTGCATGCACGACATGATGCTCTCACGCAACAACTTGATCAGGCGCATAAAGAAACTCGCTTGCTTGGCTGTATGGCTATTCGTTCTTTTACGTGTCTCGGTAAAAAGATAGATGCACGATATACTCAGCTCTTTGGAGCTTTTCATACAGAGATGGCGCCATTGGTTGATGCCCAAGCCGGCATGTTACATATTTTAACTGACACACGGGAGGGAGTTCTTTTTCTTTTACAGCATACACCAAAACAGCAGTTGGCACTGACTATGCAACACGTCCAAAATCCACATTAGGCAATTCCTGGAGCATGTGATACTATGGAGTGGTTAGTACGGCGTGTAACTATTTCTTGCATGCTTATGCACAGTTTAGTAAACATATTAAAAGCAGTTTGCGCACAAGTTGTATGTATGTTATTACTGAAGGATTACTATGATTGTTACCATAACATCCGAAAATTTCCATAACGACATCGAAAAAAATACCAAGCCTGTTATCATCAAAGTTTATTCAACCTGGTGCGGTCCTTGCCAACAGATGGCACCAATTTTTGAGGAACTCGCTAAAGAGCTTGCCGGCAAGTATGTATTTGCACAAATGAATGTTGATGAGACGCGTGAACTTTCCATGAAATTTGGTATATCCATGATACCAGCACTTGTCTTTATGGATGGCGGTGTCGTGAAGGGTAAAAAGACAGGATATAGAAGTAAAGATGATATCAAGCATGATATCGAAGAAATATTCGGTTAGCAGAACAATTTGGCATAGGGGACATAGTACCTCCTATGCCTTTCCTTATACTAGATCGATATGCGCTTTTACACGATCCCATGAGGCATTATTGTTACACCAAATACCAACTGATCAAGTCATTATTGGACCTTTATGATAGATAGTTACTACCGTTTTGGCATGCTGATAGCTCTGTTTTTTTGCTCTCTATACGCACATACCATACTGGCTGTACACAAAGAACGCATATTTTTCGAGACATCATCTATTGCCGATGTACTCTTTTATGAACAACCTGCAACACTGTTTGTCTTCGATCTTGATAACACACTTGTTTGGCCTCAACAATCTGAAGGCAGCGATCAATGGGTTACCAAGCGCATCAAAGATCGTCTTAGTCTCTGCTATTCCCCACAAAAAGCTTTTGAACTAACCTTTCAAGAAAATGATCGTTTGCAAGAAGTATTAACACTTTTTCCCGTCGAAAAAAATACCCGATACGTGCTCAATAAACTTTCTCGTGATGGCTTTCAGACGATTGGCCTCACCGCTCGGTCACTTGTGCTCACGAAAAGAACCATCAAGCAACTACGTGATGCCGGTATCTCTTTCAATCCCAAGGAACTTGACCGTGACATTAAGGGGACCCTAAAAAGACCTTTCAGGCTCTGCCATGGCATCCTCTTTTGCGATGGCAAGGATAAGGGCGAAGCCCTTCTGTATATACTGCGCCAATGTGACTATAAGCCCGCGCGTATAGTTTTTACTGATGATAAGATTGCCCATTTGCGCGAAGTTGCTGATGCATGCGCACGCGAAGGTATTGCATTCAGCGGTATCCGGTATGCGAATCTTGATAAAGTCGTCAAACGCTATCTGCTCGATTAGCTCAACTAAATTGATCTTTCTTAGCTGTCTTTATGTACTGTACACCCGTCTCTATGTCGGGTGTTTTAGTGCTGCCCAAGGACCTTTTGCTATGTGATGGACCTGTATGGCTACATGATTTAGCCATGGCTTTTGACAGGTTTAACAACCTATGGCAATCTATAATGACAGCTTGGCATAATAAACAGCTATTGCCGCAGACACGAGAAATCAGCAGTATTTACTTGAATTTTCCAAAAAGCTTATAGGATTGCGTATTGCAAAAATAAAGCGAAACTCGAAATATTAAATGATAAAAATATTAAAAAAAATTTGCCAAGTGAAAAAATTAATGGTATCCTATAGATAACAACAAGCATTACCGGCAGGCAAAAAGATTACAGTGAGATATTTTTGCTACCGTTATGCGAAGAATTTTTAGTATTTGTTGGTTATAACTTTGTTTACATACTTTGTATACATAATCTGGAGGATTATTCGTATGAATAAAACAGTACATACTACAACATTAACCAAAACACTGCTCGCCGCACTGGCATTGGTATCATGCAGTAACTGCATGGCAAGTGAAGCAGGCAGTTCAAGCGACCCAAGAGTAGGTCAGCCACCGGCTGGATTTGTTCTTGTCGGTGACATAGGATCCCATGCAGGTGGCGCTAGAACAGGCGCAGGAAGCGTTGCAGACTTGAATGCACAAGGCTTAGGTATTGAAGGAGCCGATCAACTTAGACAAGGTGTAACGTGGGGACAGCGATGGGAAACCTTGAAAGGCGTTACCTCCACAGGTTTCAATTTGGCTGCAACAGGTGCTCGATTTACAGCAAAGGCTGCTCAAATTGGTCTCGTTGGCACTCTCGGTGCCGGAGCTCTTTGGGGTGGCTATTTGGCAGCATGTCATCCATTCATCGCATTACCCGTTGCTGCTCTTGCAATAGCAAAGCTTGCTCCGATAAGAAGATTAGCAGGCAAAGCATTTAAACTTTGTGTGCCAGGATGGAGTCATGGATTCTTTGAAGGTGTTGCAGATTGCTTTGGCGATAGCGGAAGACCTGGTGGTATAGCAGCAGCTGCTGCCGCCGCCGCTCAGGGCAGAAGTTCAGCCGCCGATGCAGCGCTTAGACAACATGCGCAACAACTTGCTCAACAACTGCGCGATCAAGAAGAATATGTTCATCAACTCGAGGCTGGCGTCATAGGACTTGTGAAAGTTGCTGATAGTCAGGGCGTCAATGTGCGACCACTTTTGGAGAGAATAGGCATAAAATTTGCTGCATAAGTTATTAGATAGTTAATTAATCGATGTACGTAATCACGTACAAGATAGTGTAACAAAACTTGGAGGATATATTATGACTATATCATTAGTAAAAAATCTCGGATTCGTTAAAGTATTATGTGTTGCGGTTGCACTTGCAACATGCGGCCAATCATATGGCATGCACAGGAATACAAAGTTTCCTAAAGGATATGCTCATACAGTCACAAGAACCCATAGTGCTGCTAGCTCTGCAGCAGTTGCAGGTAGCGAAGAAGGCGCCTCTATGACTGGCTGGGAAAAAACCGCAGCGATCATGAAAGCAGGCTGGCATAACAAAGGCAAAATTGCGCTAATAGGTGCACTAGGCCTTGCTGGTTATGGCTACCTTTTCATGCCATTCTTGACAGGAATCGCCGTTGGCGCTGCCATACCATTGATTGGTCCTGGCGTTCTTCGCGAGGTACTTCCTAATGGGCTACAACGCATCGTTGGTATGAAAAAACAAGAACCTGCCATAGCATCAATATTTGAACATGCACTTGACATGACTGCTGCTCAACGTACTCCTCGGCAGACACAGCATACAACTGGCGGCATCCTGTCAACCTTAGCTGGACTAGCTGGACTGGTCGGTTTGGGTGGTCAATAAGCTCAATCACCAAAGCGTATACAAGTTTATGAAATTTTGCCAAAGTATCCTGTTATGAAAAATTGGCGGGGTATTTTGGCATCTGTCGATTACTACACTATAATGCGATAAAAATATGAGGATTTTATAGTATGAAGATACAAAAAACTAGCAAAAGCTTGCAGCTCTTGAGGCTTGCATGTCTTATGATAGCAAGCATAGCGAGTTGTCATTGTTTTACTATGGACGTTCTACCCTTGCAGTGCGAAGGCCTTGGTGACATACCAGGCACCATAACGTTTGGACCTGCAACATCAAGAGATTTAGCAAAAAGATTTGACAATCTTGTAACAGAACCGCTTGAACCTAGTTCAGTGCAGTATCTTGGTGGCACTTGTCAAAGCACACAGACAGTATTGGGCACAGTAGCAGGACTGGCAAAAAAGTCTTTGGCAGTAGCCGCTGCTGGTGCAGTAGTGTATGGCCTATGCACCCATCCGTTTGCAACGAGCTTGATAACGGCATACATACTCATGAACGCACCACAGTTTAAAGACAGCTGGTGGCAACGATCTGCTCTTACTATTAGCATTCGCTCAGGCATAGCAAAATTAGCACGTGCATCAGGCCCTGCATTATGGGCTGCAGCAACAGCATTAGGAACGTATGGATATTTTTGCCATCCAATCATCGCAGGTGGCTCGATTGGCTATACGGCTTCATGTGTACCAGCAAAAGATATTGCTTGTGGTGCATTGCAACGGTGCATCTCACCGATCAAAAAATTATTCACAAGCAGTAAAGAGCAGCCTCAGCCTACCGATAGTTCTACATCTGTAGCTCTTTGTGATAAACCTGATGAGCATATGCATTGCACAGAGGCCCTTCGCAGCATGCATATGGCATGGCCATTAGATGAAAACGCACCATCGGCACCACCTGCGCCTGCTGGCTATTTACTATAGATTACCCTATAGAGAGTAAAAACACAGCGCTTGTACCTACTGTGCATGCTGCTCAACACAACAAAGTTCTCAATTTCGAGGCTGGTACAAAATGTACCAGCCTCGATTTTTTATATGGCTCCGTTCTAACCATTCTTGACTACATGTAGTGCGCAGCATAGCTACAATATTTTTATCACGCATAGCATCTGTAGACTTCATTGATGGCTTTAGAAGCAATGGGACCAGACTGATCGCCAAGTGTCGAGATCTTTGCCGCACGGTGGCAGAGTGGCTAAGAGTCGTATACCAGCCATACCAACAACACAAACCAGTATCCGTACGGTTTTCATAATACTATCTCCAACCCTTCTAGACTATGGTTAGTGCTAACGCATTATCTATTGACAATGCTCATGCAATAGCATAAATAGAACAAAAGCTCGAGGCAAGGACCAGCATAAGCGAGCCAGACACGCCACTCAATAAAAAAGCCCATCATCCACGTAGATGATGGGCCAATAATATGTATCAATGACTATGATGAGCGATCTTCTTAGTTATCATAGTCAAGCATTAAAGAATCATCGTGCATCTCTTGACATGTGAGTTTATCAGGCTCAAGGAGGCGATCTCGCTCAATAACACAAGATTTGAGGCTTGGCAAACCCTGAAATAATGTTGCTGGCAACTTTTCAGCAAAATTATTGCCACGCAGCATAAGTTCTTGCAGTTTAGTAAGTCCATCAAAGATGCCTGCTGGTAGTGAGTTAATCTGTGTTTCACTGAGGTCAAGGCCGCGTAGATTGGCAAGCCCTTGAAAAGCCTTTGGCGACAGCTCCTGAAGACCAGTTTTATCAAGTAAAAGTCTACGTAGATTTGTAAGGCCGTTGAATACTCCATCGTTCAATCTGGTGATACTTTGATTTTGACCAAGATTAAGTTCTTTCAACGCACTGAGGCATGCGAAGCAACCTTCTGGCAGTTCTGTGAGCTCGGTGGCGGGCAAGTCAAGTTGTGTTAGATTAGTAAGCCTTCGGAAGGCTTCTGTGGGTACACATTGTAAGGGATTTTCACCTAAGTTGAGCTCTTGTAGACCATCAAGACCACAAAACAACTCTGCTGGTATATTCTCAAAAAGATTGCAACTAAGATCAAGTTCTTGTAAACATGAAAGCTTGTGCAATATTTTCTTGGGCAATGTAACCAATGCGTTTTGGTCGAGAGCGAGACATTGCAAGGCAGGTAATCCCGTAAACAGTCTTGCATCCAAAGCAACAAGCCCACTTTTAGAAATTTGGATATCTTCTAAATCTGTAAGTCCCTGAAACATAGTTTCTGGTAATGCCTCAAGACTAGGTTCATCAACAATAGCAAGCCCAGTTAGTAAGCACTCGTGACGAGCTAGGCCATCACGCAATACATGTATAAGATCAAGAAGATCTTCTTCCCAGAGTGCACCAAGCTGACATTGTATAAAAGTTAAGAAAACTTTTGCGCCTTTATGGCCGTTTAATTGTTCGTGCAAACTCTTTAATAGGTTTTGTTTATAGTCTTGGTAATCACCCGAATAAACGAGACCTGAAAAACATACGGTAGTACTAGGACGCAGTTCTTGCAATCTTCTCCGTACAAGCTCTCGTATGGCAGGTAAACAAGCATTGTGCATCATGTTTGCATCAGTTTTTATAGCATTATCGCTTGGACCATATTCTCTATGATGTCCAGCAAGCCATGTTGTAGCCATTGCTTGTGTAATGGCATTTCTAAGGGGTTCATGAGAAAGCATATGCCACCAGGAACCCAATGTTTCTGCTACCTCATCCGAGGGTTCAAAACCCCGTGGTGCCCTTCTAGGCTTAGCTAGCGCAACTGGCCTGCCCGTAGCCATGTCCGTTAAGGCTTGTCGCTTTGGCGAGCTTTGCCCAGCAACTTGCAGAGCAGCTAATGTTTGTATGGCTTGAGCAGTAGGTGATGGCATTGTAAGCATTAGCAGAGGTGGTGCAGCATTGCCCTCAGAAAAAGGCTGTGTAAGGGCAGTTAGCGCAGCAGGCGGTGTAGCGCTAAATAGTGCCATGGTCATACAACTTAGTATAAGACCAGCATAATAGTATCGAATACTCACGATGGTTGCTCCTTTGAGAAGAATTTTAATTGAAAATAACAAACAATTTTAAAAACTATTGCGACTGCAACTAGATTGTTTTATTTTATATTTTTGTGGTTCACGCTAGCATGTAAGATTAATTAATAATAGCATGATATAAAACATAGAGCAAATGCAAAACCACAAACCCTGCATACGTATTGTTTTGCCTATCTTCCCTACTGTGCTATAGTTTTATTACCACCTGACTCTATACTGTCAATGTTTCAGGGCAATTCTTTGAAAGATTGACTATGAGAATAATCAACATCACTGATAATGCAACGCGCAACATAACTCATAGTGACCAAGTTATCTTGATTGTCATTGGTACGTCTGTTTTTACGTACAATGCTTTAGTTGATCTGAACATCAGGTATAACCTGACACTATAATCTCAAGGGAACACTTTCATGATTATGTATATAAAAATTCGTTACATGATTGGCTTTCTATGCCTGTATATAGTGCTGCCTCATATGCTGGTTGCTATCGAATCGAAGATCGACCCAGCGCAAGAAGTATTAGATCGACTGCTTGGTGCACAAGAGGCTCTTGTTACAAAAATGCACGAGCAAGTTACTGCGGTGCAGGAATTACGTGCAGCGTGTCAAAGTCTAAGTGAAGAACTCAAAAAAACCAAACATACCTGTTTTGTCGTGGGTTCAGCGTTCGTAACATTGTTTTTGGTCGATCTCGTTGCCATGTCATTGTGTTATCGTAGCCCTCAACAAGCAGATAGCTAGTAAGCACAGCAATCCTCATAACGCATAGCAATGCCAAAGAAACCTACACATTGTCATGCCTTATCTTACAACGGCACTACACTCCATAAAAATAATGCCTCGCAGAATATCGTTGATCAATAATGTTTATCAACGATTATGAGGAGTGATCTTCTTGGTTATCATAGAGAACTTAAAGAGTCATCGTGCATCTCTAGGCATGTGAGTTTACCAGGCTCAAGGAGGCAATCTCGCTCAATAACACAAGATTTGAGGCTTGGCAGACCTTGAAATAACGTTGCTGGTAATTTTTCAGCAAAATTATTGTCACGCAGTATAAGTTCTTGCAGATTCGTAAGCCCATCAAAGACACCTGCTGGCAACGAGACAAGCTGTGTTTCACTGAGGTCAAGACCGCGTAGATTAGCAAGCCCTTGAAAAGTCCTTGGCGACAGCTCCTGAAGACCGGTTCTTTCCAGCCAAAGCGTACGCAGATTTGTAAGACCACTGAATACTCCACTATTTAATTTCGTGATAGTTGAATTTAGACAAAGATTAAGTATTCGCAATTTGCTTAGGTGTGCGAAACAGCCATCTGGTAACTCGGTAAGCCCGGTGTTGGGCAAGTCAAGTTCTGTTAAATTAGTAAGCCCTCGGAAAGCTCCCACTGGTATACGTTTGAAGGGATTTTCACTTAAATCGAGCTTTTGTAGACCGCTAAGATTATGTAATAATGACTCTGGTATATTCTTAAAACGATTGTTGGCCAGCGCAAGTTCTTGTAAAGACGAAAATCCATGAAATATTTTCTTGGGCAATGTAACCAATGCGTTCCAGCGCAGCACGAGGCGTTGCAAAGCAGGCAAGCCCGTAAACAGTTCTACATCCAGAGTAACAAGCCCACTTTCAGCAATATCAAGTTCCTGTAAATCTGTAAGTCCCTGCAATAATGCCTCTGGCAACGTCTCAAGAGTAGGCTCATGAGAAATACCAAGCCCAACTAGTAAACACTGGTGACAAGCAAAGATCTCACGTAGTGCATGTACAAGGTCAAGAAGGTCTTCTTCCTGGAGATCACCAAGCTGGCATCGCACAAAACGTACGGTAACTTTTGCACCTTTATGGCAATTTAATTGTTCGTGCAAACTCTTTAATAGGTTTTGTTTATAGTCTTGGTAATCACCCGAATAAACGAGACCTGAAAAACATAAGGTAATACTAGGACGCAGTTCTTGTAATCTTTCCCGCACAAGCTCCTGTATGACAGGCAGACAAGCATGAAGCATCATATTTCCATCACCTTGTATGGCTTCGACGGAAGCTCCGTATTCTCTAGGATGTTCGGCCAGCCACGTTGCAGCCATTGCTTGTGTAATGGCATTTCTAAGGGGTTCATGAGAAAGTATATGCCACCAGGTAACCAATGTTTCAGTTGTCTCATCAGAAGGTTCAAAATCCTGTGGTGCCTTCCTAGGCTTAGCTAGCACAACCGGCCTGCCCGTAGCCATATCCGTTAAGGCTTGTCGCTTTGACAAATCCTGCCCGGCAACTTGCAAAGCAGCTAATGTTTGTATGGCTTGCACAGTAGATACTGGCGTTGTAAGCCTTGGTGCAGATGATACAGCATTGACCTCAACAGAAAGCGGTGTAAGGACAGTTGGCGCAGCAGGCGGTGTAGCGCTGAATAATGCCATAGTCATGCAACTTAATATAAAACCAGCATAATAGTATCGAATATTCACGATAATTGCTCCTTTGAGAATAATTTTATGTGACTGCAACTAGATTGCTTTATTTTATATTTTTGTAGCTCACGCTAGTATACAAGATTAATTAATAATAGCATGATATAAAACATAGAGCAAATATCAAGCCGCAGATTGCCAAGTAGAACCAATAGGGCAGCTTAGCTACGTAAAGATGATCTGCACGTTTTTTTATTGACAGCTTGTTAACGCCCTAACTTGCTCCAAAACTCTTTTTCGTCATATATATTAGAGCCTTCACCTACAAACTGCATGCTTGCTGATATACAAAAACATTGTCTCATAGTAGCCTGTAACAAAATATCCGTTATAGAGTCATACAAAAATAGGGAGAATTTATTATGAGCGCAATTGTACGACATTATGCAAGTATCTTGGCCACATGCTTTATAGTATTATGGGCAACACGGCTCTATGCGCAAGAAAGAATAAAGCTCTATGCTTTATATACGCCATCACATAAAAAGTTTCTTGATGAGTGGTTTTTACCATCACTACAAGATGACATTGAGCTGAAGATAACCTGCTATGACCAAGAATGTCCGGATGGTGCTTTCATGAAACGTGGTTGGCGCAAAACTATGCTCCACAAAGTAGAGCTTGTCCTCCAGGCGATCGAAGAAAATTGGGGACAATACTTTATACATTGCGACGTTGACATTCAATTTTTTGCGCCTATCCGAGAACGTATTGACTACGCGATGCATGGTTATGATATGGTCTTTCAGCGCGATAATCTGACTGGTTCTGTCTGTGCTGGTTTTTTTGCGTGTCGCGGGAATGAGCGCACTCGCGGTCTATGGCAAGAGATTCGCCGACGCCTTATTGAAACACTCGATAGTGACGATGAAAGCTCACGCGGCATCCAGGATCAAACGATACTGAATACGTTAATCAGAGGTAAAAATCCATTTGGCATACAGTGGCGCTTCTTGCCAGAAAGCTTTTTCGGTGGAGGAACATTCTCTGGAAAAAGATGGAAACCTGGCATGAATCTCCATGTTCCAGAGCACCCTGTTATGCACCATGCCAATTTTGCTGTTGGTATAGAGGATAAACTAGCACAGCTGGAGTTTGCACGTAACAAAGTTGCTACGTTACGGCTTTGTAAGTCGCTTGATAACGTCACGTGCCATGTAGCGGTGGCGCAGTAATAGAGCAGGTTTCATCCGGTGCATGGTAGCAACAAGCTGTCCAATGCGGGCGTTTCGCTTGAATGCCTGCTGGTGTTTATGCATAAAATTCCAAAATAGACTATCCCAGATCGTTGCCCATGGCCCATCACCATATGAACTCATCGATTTTATATATGATGAGCCACTGATATATGGCTTGGTGACCATGAGGCCGCCATCAGCATACTGACTCATACCATAGACGTTTGGTACCATGACCCAATCATAGGCATCAATAAACATGGTCATAAACCAGTCATATACCTCTTTTGGCTTAACTTCGCACAATAGCATACTGTTACCGATAACCATCAAGCGCTCTATATGGTGCACATAGGCTCCCTCGAGTACTCGTTGTATGCTTATGTCGATTGGATTGATACCTGTTTCTGCTGTCCACCAACATGGCGCCAATGAACGTTTGCCCCGAAAAAAATTGCCTCGTTGTTGCCGCTTGCCATGTATTATATACATGCCATAGACAAATTCTCGCCACCCGATAAGTTGGCGAACAAAGCCTTCAAGAGATGCTAGGGGAACATGCTTATTAGCTGTTGCATACTTCATTGTGCGTTCAAGTGTGTAGCCAGGCGTTAATAAACCGTTATTAAGTATTGCACTGAGCATTGAGTGGAAGACCACTGTTGAAGTTGGTGATAGTGCGTCTTCATAAGGACCAAAATAGGCTAAGCGCTTCTGCAAAAAATCCTCGAGTAATGCTTCTGCACCAGCATGTGTAACTGGATAAAGCCTTGTATTAATTTGGCCAGGATTGTTGGGATATAGTTTTTCTACTTTCTCATATGCCATCGTAGCATAGACTGTCTCTGGAGCACTGAATGGCTCTGGAATAACAATATCTGGCGGAAGTTTATGACGATTTTCTGCATCATAATTCCAGTGTCCGCCGACCGGTTTGCCATCCTCTTGTACAAGAATGCCAAGTCGCTGACGTTGGGCACGATAAAAATGTTCGAATACAAAGTGGTGTATAGGTCGCTTAAAAAATGCTTCAATATCCATCTGCCTTGTTACCATATACGGCGTCTCGTATTCAATTGATGATAGATTATTGGCTTCTAAGGCCTTCAGCAGACTTTCACACAGTTGTTGCTCAATAAGATCAACATAATGGATAGTTTGTACACCCTTTGATGCCATAGCAGTGCACACTGCCCCCAGTGTGGGCGCATCTTGCCAGGTTAGATACGAAACTGTATAACCAGCGTTGACAAGATAATCGTGATAGTAGGCCAGCGATGCATAATGAAGCCATAATTTTTGTTTATGAAATCGATAGCGATTAAAAAAATAGTCAAGTTCAGCAATGACGATAGAGCGAGTCGGCGAGAAAGCTGGATTATGCTTAAAAAGTTGGTGCGGTAATACTAAAACAGAATCACTCATGCTTATTCTCCTCAGCTCTGATAGTACGGTATACCATATCAATGCATAGTTCTTACCAGTGAGTATACCAGAAAAAGATAAGAATTTTTATGTGGCACTTTTTTTGATTTTCTCTTAAGATAAGTCCATTCATACTTGCATATGACTCAATGGGCTTATTATTTAAGAGGAAATAACGCATGACACCACACCATCACTGTTTGAGGCTAGCTATACTGCTTGTATGTATGGCAATGACAGCTGCCATAACAGCATCCAAAATCTTAGAATCATGGGACGAGCACAGTCAAACGACACTCACAACGCCCTGCTCAGTCTATACCATTGGCGGTGAAGGGAGAACGTATCTTGGTGCTGCTTGTGCTGGCGGTGGCGATGGTACCATCGTACTCATTGGTGATCACTTCGCAAAGCCAACCTATATAACGCCACGACGTTCGCGTGTTAACGGCCAAGAACAAGCACAAGCTGATCAAGTTTCACCTGACGATATGATGCTTAATCCATTACATGACAAAGCTATTATGGCTCTGTCTGCATCACCTGTCAGAGGCATAATAGAACGAGAAGGCACCCTCAAGGATACGTTGCTGATTGTTACCAAACAAGAGCCAACAACATTATATCTTTTGACCGGATTACTCAATTCTACGAAGGGCCTCTTTGCTGATATAAGCACATCAGACCAACTCTATGATGCAGCCGGCAAGCCAGCTGGCGCGATACGAGCGATAACACATGCAAGCGCCCATGTCATCGGCAACGAGCATAAAACTGCCATGGCTCGGCCATTTTTCTTAGCACTTGTAACGTCTGCCGGTGAAGACAGGTTCGGGATTGGTGACAGTGGCATTGCCATTGTTACAACAACTGAGCAAGACCAAAAAACACAACAAGAAGGTACCTATAAAAAACTGCTGGTACAGCTCGATACGGCAGGCAATCTCACCAATGAGAATCCATGTAAGCGAGCACTTGCCCTCAACAACACAAGCACAGCGCTATCGTTTGGTGGCGCGTCTGTATCGATAAATGCTATCACTATTACCTGGTCATCTGATATCGGTCGGACATTGTATTGTCCAATGTCTTTAACAGGAACAAGTGCAACTGATAACGGGGGCATCTGTGTTATTGCGCGTGGCCAATGTTATACCCGGGCAAAACCAGTACCAGAGAGCGCACCCGAAAATGTCAAAAGTACCGATATAAAAAAACAGCCACGGCCATCTGAGCGTGTAACACCAGAAAAGGCTACACACAATACTACCAAAGAACGATCACAGCAACCTGAACTTCCAACAACAGGAACAACTGAAGCTACCGATACAAAAAAAGAGCCACAGCCATCCGAACTTATGGCATCGGTTGGTCCTATTGTGTACCCAGACGTTATCGACAATACAGGCAATCAGATTATTGGCGTTCGTGGTCAGGGAGTTCTGACTGGCACGGTGTACGCTGTACACACGACAAAAACAACAACCAGACTCGATTATATTATTATACACGGCGGCATAACACACTATCCGGCGAAACGTAGTATCTATGCATTACCGCTCGTTAACAAACCCGATGATATGACAGTACATGGCATGATTGCCAACGGGTATACAGAGCCTCTAGCGTTTTCATCAACCCCTAGTTCTCTAGCATTAGGGCGATATAGTTTTGTTGAGCCAGCCAGAAAACCATCTGACATGTATAGCGCAGATGATGCACCAGCACGAGTTGGGCAGGGCCCGCTTGCAACTGGCGATATCACACAGTCTTTTGTATATGGCGATACCGTCTATGCTGTTACCAACCAGGACAACAGAGAACATGGGTCTGCGCTCTACCAGTCTAGAGCAGTTTTTGATGAACTCGGCCGTATTAGCTCGTGGACTTCATGGCAGCGTGTACACATAACCATGCATGAGACAATCATGGGGGTATCTCTGCACCGTGGTTCCGGAAACATGACGTTATTGTTGGGATCTCGCGAAGGACAGATTGTGAATATACGACAAACCGCATGGGGAACTGGTGAAAGCGAAGGCCTAGCAACCTTGGCAGAGTACCTTAAACAACAATTTCCCAAAGAACGTGGGGGCATCCAGACACTGTACGCAACGGATACACACTTGCTGGCAGCAGGCCTTGGCACGCTGGCTGTGATACACACGGGATATTACAAGCAAGGCACACTTGTACCATATACCGGGAAAGCACTCTGCGACCAAGCCATCGCTTACCACGATGGCACTATACATGGTGAAGTACCTACCAGTACTAACGCTGTTTCTATCACGGGTGGCAATCTCGAGAAACTTGGCCCCATCGATGCCTGCTGCACCGCACCAAGCAACGGGATAGAGTATATCTGGCTCGGTGGCGTTCATGGCCTTGCTAGATTGCGACTGGACCTCCCCATTGGCGAACAAGTTACACTTATTGGCTCCTATCACTGGGTTAAAAAACTTATTCCTGATACGGCTACGGAGAGGCTTTTTATCGTCACCGATAAAGAATTGCATATGCTTGCTACAAACACACAGCAAACGATGCTCCTAGCAACTAGTGAGCAGATATCTGGCAATCGTGCCGCCATAATCCACGATGTTCTTTATGTCAATGGCGCATGCTTAGTTGCAACAACGGCCGGCCTCTTCGCCGCCGATTTGACCACAGAACCACAATGGAAACGTGTATGTATGCCAGAAAACCTCGAAATACCTTATCAACTGCAGGCAGTAGAAAGCACTGTATATGTCCTTAGCACCGACAAAAAGCGTATGCGTAGCGTACTTCATCGATGCGTCGTAACACAACATCATACGGTTGTACCGATGTGCGACAGATTCTTAGTGCCTATCCCATCCTACTATGTTGAGTTTAATGGCTTCAAAAACTGGATGTATAATGATGGTGTCTGGTTCCTGTACGGCCGCAACCGTGCTCACACGACCGAAGATCCGAAGTTTGGTATTGTTGCTCACACGCTTCGTATGGGAGATAGACGTAATCGCAACCTTGAGGCGGAACATAAGGTCTTGACCACCTGGAAAAAAAATCAGCTACACTCCGTTGATACCATGTTACAACCAATTACGATACCATCATCTGGAGCGCTCTTGATTGCAACAGATGATGGTATTCTTATACATGAATAACAGGATTGATACATGAAAAAATTACTCTTACTTGGTATGTTTGTACCATGTACCATGGTAGTTCCCATGAACGTCGTTCGTCCCTTTAAATTTCTGTATAACCCACCACCACATTATGGCACTAGGTGGCAGGTTTTTGCTCGACCAGAGTACGGATTTCGTGGATCTGCCTTCAACAGTTGCCAGTGCCGCGTCAATCCGGCACACGTGTGGAGCCCTAATCAAGATGCACTGGCAATGATCTGCGGACAAACAGAACTTAACGATCTGTGTCCACTATCTATGCAATGTGGCGGTGCGACAACAAATAATCGTGGTCATGTCGATGTTTGCGCAGATATGGATGTTGGTGGTTGCACACTTGCGTTTCGGCGGGCTTTTCCCCGCAATATTATGCTTGGTTTTTTCTTGCCTTTCTATAGCATGAGACTTTCATCACTGCGATGGCACGATCGTACTGGTTACACAACAAGCGATGATCTCAGAGTTCATGAGTATATCACTGATAATCTCGACAACTTTGTAGCCACCCGCGGATGCCTCAATCTTGCGCCGTGGCGCCGTACCGGCCCTGGCGACCTGGCTATCGTCGGTGATTGGCTACAAGATTTTTATCAGGCTCGCCAAGTACTCAAAAATGTTCGCCTCGATGCCAGGTTCGGCCTAACATTACCAACGGGTCTTCAAGAATGCATCACGCAACCCTTCTCCATCCCTTTTGGCTATAATGGCTCAGTTGCATTAATCTTCGGTGGAGGCCTTGCACTGACGCTTGGCGATTGCATGCATGCCGGCTTTGATGTTGAACTCCGTAAAATATTCACCCATGCTCGGCAAACTCGTATCAAGACGTCATTATGGCAGACCGAGCCGTTACTCCTGCAACGCACCTGTGTGTATAACGATTATGGTATAGAGCAGCAGTATACACTGTTTGGCGAGCTTTTTGATCTCATACCAGGACTATCGTGCAAACTTGCATATCAGTTCTTTAAGCGCGGTGCTTCTGACATTGCACTCGCAGGGGACTGCTCGTCAACCATGATCGCTGCTACCGGGGAACAATTTGGCGAGCGCGTTTGGCACGAAGTGATACCAATAGTCTCCTATGATTTTGGTAACTGTTTCAGTGATACCTGTATGCGGTGTGCACCAACGATCTCACTCTATGGGGAGTTCCCATTCCGTGGTAAGCGCGTTATCGTATGCCCTATTCTCGGTGCTATCGTTAATGTCGATTTTTAAAACAACACGGCACTGACCAATCTACAACGGGGCTTGGAACGTAACGTTCCAAGCCCCGTTGTTAAATATTTTCATGATTAATCGCAATCTGTTTACCATCGAAGGCAATTGCTATAGCAGTAATATTGGTAACACCAAGAGCCATAAGCTCAACAGCATAACGCTTGTCACGAATTTGCTGTAATGCTTTCTCTGTAGCAATTCCGAGAGTTTCTCGTTTTTCGTGATCAACTTTTTTAAATTCAAAGATAAATCCTGGCGCCTTTCTATCACGTGGTGCGAGAACAACGTCATAGCGGCCAAGGCCGCTTTCTTTGTTTGAGGTCACCGTGTAGGTTGCCCTGAGATCAACTAATAGTCCTAGTACAAAGGCATGATAAAAACGCTCTGGTCGCTCACCAGCAACGTCAAAAAAACTAAAACTTTCCAATGCAATCGATCGAAAAAGTGTACTAAAATCTTCAACATTGCCAGTCATAAGTTTTTGGAGCATGACAGGGTATTGGTTAGTCACCGAACGCTCAAACCATGAACTAATGGTATTGCTATATAAAGAGAGCACTTCTTTGTTAGGGATCTTGAAGTAGCCATACAGAGTTTCACGGACAAGCTCTACTTTTTCACACGTTATATAGCCACTCATGAGGAGCAAGCTCCACAAAGCATCTTGATAAAAGTCGAGGTCCTACAGAACGACTGTGTCATTAATTTTCTTATATATACTAGCACCCGCTATAAGTGCCTCCAGGTCAACTTTGACTGTTTCGTCGCTTATGCGCAGTGATTGCTTAACTATATCATTCTCACTAGTATTCACCCAGTACGGCCGCAGAAGGCCTCCCGATTCAATACAGTGTAACATTGACCAGGGGTTATAGATGGATAGCATAGTTCCTATGCTATAACCATCGTACCATGCTCGAACAGCATCTTTCATATTCGTTAGTTGGAAAGATTCGAGGCTCTGCACAACCTCACGTTCCGTAAAACCAAAATACGAAGCATAGCAATTATCAAGTACAGAGCATACTTTCAGATTATTAAGACCACTAAATAAGAATTTCTGCTATTCTTTCTTTCTCGCTGTCTTCAAGTGCTGGTGATCGCTTGAGATAACTATGTCTCGTGTACTCTTCGCGTAGTACTTCGAGCAACCCATTATAACAGTCAGTCCACGTACTATATTTTATATCTTTGAAGGTTAAGAAGATAACAGGATATTTCCCCTGATGCTCCATGCATTCGGGATACTGCTGAATAGCGAGATGCTGGAAAAGATGCGCTTTGGATGTATCAGTCTTTTCAAAAAAATAACGCAACATACTAAGATTGAGCGTCTTGCCAAATCGCCGTGGCCGCGGAATCAGCGTGACATGAGTTTTGCGTGTGAGAAGCTCTTTCATCAAGAGTGATTTATCAACATAATAAAAACCGCCAGTCACAATTCTTTCGAAATCACTGATACCAATGGGTAGTGCTTGCATGTATCCACCATACTTTATATAGTCGCTACCATACTTATTGTTAACCGTATATCAGGTAATATAGCGTTTTTTTGCAGCATGCAAAAGTACGACTATTCCCGTGTCTCCATCCCATGTTCTTGCCAGTATTACACGTGTGGCAACATGGATATTGACCACCAATGATTCGTCAGAGAAAGTATTTTCGATGATATTTTAACATGTTGTAGCGATTTTTATTTTGATGGTGTTATCTTCATGAACAGCAAGCCGCAGGATAACAATGTGGTGTATGAGTAACTTGCGCATACTATACTGGTATAGACCACTGAGTTAACCTGATGGCTCAAGCATAAGCTCCTGCTTTGCATAGTATTAAACAGTAGTTGTTCCCATACTACTCTCCTGGGCAGTGGGGGGTTGGACACACGCCCCTCACTGCTACTATTAGGAAAGATATTTTTTGAAACTATGCTGAGATGGTAAGCACTACTGCTCTTGCCTGCTGGCTGCAGCGACAAGAGCATCATAAAGTTTGGCTTTTGTTACTTCTAGAAAGTCCGTTGAGTGTGATGGTAAAGAATAGTCCATGAGTTTTTGTGCTGTAGGTACTGAAAAGGTTTCTTGTATGCATGCAAGATTACGAGGACTTGTCGCCCAGGAACAGACAGCTTGCAGAAACCGTAGTTCTTCCGGATCAGTTGGTATTGGTAGTTCTTTTTGTAGTAAGGTGCCCAACGGGGTAGCCGTTATTGGCATTGAAGCAAGATTCGCTGGTAGAAGAGCCCAATCGTAAAGAGCAGCCACAAAACGCCGCTTTTCTGGATCTTTCGGCGTAAGGTACCAAATAAGTTTTTGCAAAAATTTATCGGTAAGTTGTACTTTCGCAAGATGAGCCGGAGTACACAGCACTCTGTAGAGCACATCGAGCAATCTGGCTTTAGATGGATTGTCAGTTGGCTTTGGCGTATCTAGTAGGCTTTCCAAGAGACCTTGTACGTTAATACTGCTGGCGGCAAGGGAAGCTATAGTTTTTTCGTTCAAGGCCCATGTATACAGAACATCTGATAGTCGGGGCATAGCCTTAAGCGTAGCGCTTTCTGCAGTATCATCTGCAACAAGAATCTGCATGATACGTAGGATATCAGTAGGTTCCACTATGGCCTTGAGCATAGCAGGGCTACAGAGCCAGTCACCAACCTTATTAAAGCGTTTGAGCCCCGCCACCGTTGCAACCGTTGCACCAAGACTACCCTGCAAGTGTGGCAAGATCGTATACAAGGCAACATCAGCCCCTTGAGGCTGTTTAAGAAAAAAATCTAGGCGTGTGTCAATATCTTCCGGCAAACTGAGTAATACTTTCATGAGAACGAGCTTTTTATACTGGAGCGACACCTTAGAGACAGCAATGCTACTGCTCAGCGCATACTTTTCTGCAACGGTATTTGCTGGCAAAAAGTAGAACATAAGGTCATCGCACGTGCATCTCATGAACGACTTAACTGGTTCCATATGTTTTGCATATGAATGAGCGAATGACGAGTAGGTAAGCATAATGGGCAATGTCCATACTTGTTTTTCGTGCATGTTCTTGTATGCACGACGGTATTTTTCGAAAAGTTGCTTATCGCTACGCTTTGGAAATTCTACTTGGAAATGGTGTGGATAAAAATGCCACAATAATGTTACCTGACTTGCATCATGTTTCCTATTATGTAATATGATTTTAATGGTCTTATAGGCACCATTGGAGCCTTGATCTTCAGCAGTCTGTTCGCTTTCGAAGGCAACATCAACACCGTGCGGAGCAAGCCTTTCGGTTATATCGCTGAGTTGCTGAACACCAGGAAAGATTGCCCGTATAACTTTGAGCATATTGTCAAATCCACCCATGATATCGCACATACCACCCTTGTTATAGGTAACACCGGGAATCTCAGCAACGACTATTGCCCAGTCATTATGCGCTTGGTCATGAGTGATGAGTTGTGTATTGCGGTATTGAGTATAGAAGGCAAAGAGATTCTGGGTATGCCGGTTACTTTGAGCGCCGCTACCACCAATGAGACTTTTTAGGATGTCAAGATCAAATTCTTGCCTCTTGTGGTTGTAGGTAATACTATTGATAATGTTTCGCAGGGCAGTTTCACCACAATCTGGAAAGGAAATTCCCTTATACAAAGCATTGCCCACCATAGTAACCTCTGGCGGCAACGGATTTTCATATATATCAAAGCAACGTGGCATAAAAATAAGATCATCGATTGATAGTTTTGCTATGTTGCCTTCGGGAACTGCCTTAAGTCTAACATAATCATCATGCGTATATGGAGTCATAGTGGCAGGCCATTGGTACAGTTGCGCTGGTGCTATACCAAGCGTAGATGCAACAGCATCGAGATAAAGCCGCATATCATCAAGTGTGTTTGCTTTCTTCCAGAGTATTGCTAGCATTATGGTATTCAGTAAATCATGCGGTCGCAGATTCTTCTGTTCCTGCTCCATAAGCTCAGCAATAAGCTCACCAAGCATTGCACTAGCCGTTCCTGTAAGCACGGGATCTTGCCCTTCGAGCGCATCAGAAAATCTTCTTATTGCATGCTCTGCCGAAGATTTTTGTGTTGCTAGGCTATGCAATTGCTCGGCTATGCCAGCCATTGCTGTCATTTCTTCCTGAGATGGCCCTGTTGCACGTTTTTTTATTGCCCTTGCAATAGTTTTTTGCTCTTTAATGAGTCGTTCACTTTGTTGTTTCATGTCGCTTAATACCCTATTAAGTGCTTCTCGATCTCGTATCTTTCTTGCCACTAATGCTGGCACAATAGCGCTCTTCCATTGCTCGACAAAACATGCAGGCGACAATTTTTCTCGATGGCATTTCATGACTGTTGCAACAACGTTACCAATGAATGCCGGGTCACTAAAATAGGCAAACTTTTTATGCGATCGTGTTACATCAAAAGTTCCATCAACGTGCACATGAAATAATTCCTGCACAAGCTTTGTAAGTGCATTGTCATCAGGAGCATAGGAGTACATAGTGCGCAAAAATGGACTATACCATGCCAAAGCACCAACAGAGGGGCTTATTGCTGCAAACGCTTGGTTAACAATGCCAGGCTTCTCAGCGGTGCTCGTCATACCTTTTATATAGGTAACAGAGATTTCGGCATCAATAACTGTTGAAAGTACGAGTACATGCAATACGGCAACAAGAACCAGAAAGTGCTGAAGCTTCATACGTATATATCCTTTGCGCTCCATGTATACACTGCAAGCCAAATGCTCGTTATGTACAAAGTATGAGTATAACTATCACTAAACTATTTCTACTATAATATTATCAATAATTTTGACTGTAAAGCAATATTATTACAATATTTTATTTATAAAGGCTATTTGCAAGATTTTTATCAGCACCATACCACATTTCACCACAACACCTTGTCACGACGCTGGACGCAAGTATCACACTACCAAGGTGCATGGTGCTAGCTCGACGCATACTTGTGACTCTTACAACAACTTTTTTTATGGTACACTGGCACTATATATAAGCTTTATTCCAAAATCATGTTGCTACCGGAGTATAAATCCTATGAAAAGATTGCCCGTTGGCGTCAGCAACTTCGAAAAAATCATACGTAATAATGACACATATGTAGATAAAACGGCTATTCTTTATGAACTTATACGGGACCCACGAGCATATTTTCTTTCACGCCCTCGCCGCTTCGGCAAATCACTCACCTGTTCAACACTAGAGGCTATCTTTAGTGGCAAAAGAGAACTTTTCGATGGCCTCGCCATTAATGATATAAACTATGATTGGCAACCATATCCTGTCATCAAACTCGATTTTAACGGCATAACCCATAAGACGATAGCAGACCTAGAAGAAGCTCTGCAGGCAGAATTCGCTAGAATAGCCGCATACTATACCATTAAGAGCCCGAACGCTGTGTCCACTGATGAGCAGTTCAAAGATCTCCTCTATACTATCATTGACAAACAAGGACCTGTGGTCATCATTATCGATGAATATGACAAACCGATTACTGACCATATAGGCAATAACGAGCTTGCTCAGCAAATGCGCACTTTTATGAAAAGTTTCTATGGCATTCTCAAGGGCAGCCATGTCGAGGCGCATCTGAGATTTTTGTTTATGACAGGTGTCACTAAATTCTCAAAAATTTCTATTTTTTCTGAACTCAATAATCTTGATGATTTAACGCTCGACGAACGTACTGCAACGCTATGCGGCTATACACAAGAAGAACTTGAACTTGTTTTTGGCGACCATATAACAACATTGGCAGAGCATACCAATACACCAAAAGCTCAAATACTCGATAAACTCAAAGACTGGTACAATGGGTATCAGTTCAGTGATATCGGTGCAAAGGTCTATAACCCATTCTCTGTGCTCAACTGCCTAACCAAGAAAAAGTTTTCGAACTACTGGTTCGCCAGCGGGACACCAACATTTATACCATATGTCGTCCAACAAAATCCATCAGCCGTACAACAGCTTATGACCCTCGAAACTGAACAAATAACCATCAGCCAAATGGACACACTATCCCTCGAAACATACTTTCAAAATATGGCCTTGCTCTTCCTACAGGCTGGCTATCTTACTATTACCAGCTTCGACGAAGCTTCTCACATTTATCAACTTGCTTATCCAAATTATGAAGTTAGACTCTCCATGACCGACCAGATTTTGGAACTCGTTGCTCATATCAATGCCGTACAAACTGCCGGCTTCGCCGTCCGCTTCCGCAACGCACTTACTGCAGACGATATCCAAGCTTTCTGCGCTACCATGAAGGACTTTTTCGCGCTCTTGCCACACACAATCATTGTCCATCGAGAAAAATTCTATCAAGGCGCCTTCTTTATTATTACCAAACTCATAGGGGCTCATATTGATGCAGAGCAAGCAACAAGCAGAGGCTTTATAGATGCCGTCCTCGATGGACATAAAAACACCTACATTATCGAGTTCAAAAGAGATAAAACACCAGACAACGCTCTCCAACAGATTCATGATAAGTACTACCATGAAAAATTCATGATCGATAGTACTAAGCCTGTTGTTTTAGTCGGCATGAACTTCGAGTACTCAGACGAGACAGGCGTTTCTGTCAGTTGGAACATAGAGAAACTTTGATCGTCTCACAGCATAAGCAGAGCATACGCCTGCAACAATAGCTCTCTATGCTTAAATAACCGAAACAGAAAAGTTAACTCTTACAACAACTTTTTTTATGGTACACTGGCACTATATATATAAGCTTTATTCCAAAATCATGTTGCTACCGGAGTATAAATCCTATGAAAAGATTGCCCGTTGGCGTCAGCAACTTCGAAAAGATCATACGTAATAATGACACATATGTAGATAAAACGGCTATTCTTTATGAACTTATACGGGACCCACGAGCATATTTTCTTTCACGCCCTCGCCGCTTCGGCAAATCACTCACCTGTTCAACACTAGAGGCTATCTTTAGTGGCAAAAGAGAACTTTTCGATGGCCTCGCCATTAATGATATAAACTATGATTGGCAACCATATCCCATTATTAAATTTGATTTTAATAGCATAGATCACAGAACGGTAGAACTAGTACAAACATCACTATCAAAACGCCTGCTTCATACGGCACAGGAACATGCCATCAACCTTGATGCTACTATGCCAAACCATGACCTACTTTTTTATCTTATCGATGCCATGGCTACTCAGTATGGCCCGGTCGTTATCATCATCGACGAGTATGATAAACCAATTATTGACCATATAGGTAATGACGAGCTTGCTCAACAGATGCGCACGTTCATGAAAGGCTTTTATGGTGTCCTTAAAGATACCAGCATCGAAGCAAAGCTGAGATTCTTGTTTATGACTGGTGTCACTAAATTCTCAAAAATTTCTATTTTTTCTGAACTCAATAATCTTGATGATTTAACGCTCGACGAACGTACTGCAACGCTATGCGGCTATACACAAGAAGAACTTGAACTTGTTTTTGGCGACCATATAACAACATTGGCAGAGCATACCAATACACCAAAAGCTCAAATACTCGATAAACTCAAAGACTGGTACAATGGGTATCAGTTCAGTGATATCGGTGCAAAGGTCTATAACCCATTCTCTGTGCTCAACTGCCTAACCAAGAAAAAGTTTTCGAACTACTGGTTCGCCAGTGGAACACCAACATTTATACCGTATGTCGTCCAACAAAATCCATCAGCCGTACAACAGCTTATGACCCTCGAAACTGAACAAATAACCATC
The DNA here is from genome assembly GCA_963715605.1 of uncultured bacterium. Classification (GTDB taxonomy): domain Bacteria; phylum Babelota; class Babeliae; order Babelales; family Vermiphilaceae; genus JAKASV01. The sequence continues at coordinate 650,910 of OY970257.1, forward strand.
AGCCAAATGGACACACTATCCCTCGAAACATACTTTCAAAATATGGCCTTGCTCTTCCTACAGGCTGGCTATCTTACTATTACCAGCTTCGACGAAGCTTCTCACATTTATCAACTTGCTTATCCAAATTATGAAGTTAGACTCTCCATGACCGACCAGATTTTGGAACATAGAGAAACTTTGATCGTCTCCCAGCATAAGCAGAGCATACGCCTGCAACAATAGCTCTCTATGCTTAAATAACCGAAACAGAGAAGTTAACTCTTACAACAACTTTTTTTATGGTACACTGGCACTATATATAAGCTTTATTCCAAAATCATGTTGCTACCGGAGTATAAATCCTATGAAAAGATTGCCCGTTGGCGTCAGCAACTTCGAAAAAATCATACGTAATAATGACACATATGTAGATAAAACGGCTATTCTTTATGAACTTATACGGGACCCACGAGCATATTTTCTTTCACGCCCTCGCCGCTTCGGCAAATCACTCACCTGTTCAACACTAGAGGCTATCTTTAGTGGCAAAAGAGAACTTTTCGATGGCCTCGCCATTAATGATATAAACTATGATTGGCAACCATATCCCATTATTAAATTTGATTTTAATAGCATAGATCACAGAACGGTAGAACTAGTACAAACATCACTATCAAAACGCCTGCTTCATATGGCACAGGAACATGCCATCAACCTTGATGCTACTATGCCAAACCATGACCTACTTTTTTATCTTATCGATGCCATGGCTACTCAGTATGGCCCGGTCGTTATCATCATCGACGAGTATGATAAACCAATTATTGACCATATAGGTAATGACGAGCTTGCTCAACAGATGCGCACGTTCATGAAAGGCTTTTATGGTGTCCTTAAAGATACCAGCATCGAAGCAAAGCTGAGATTCTTGTTTATGACTGGTGTCACTAAATTCTCAAAAATTTCTATTTTTTCTGAACTCAATAATCTTGATGATTTAACGCTCGACGAACGTACTGCAACGCTATGCGGCTATACACAAGAAGAACTTGAACTTGTTTTTGGCGACCATATAACAACATTGGCAGAGCATACCAATACGCCAAAAACTCAAATACTCGATAAACTCAAAGACTGGTACAATGGTTTTAAATTTAGCAAGCAAGGTGCAAAAGTTTACAATCCATTCTCGATACTTAACTGCCTGACCAAAAAAGATTTTTCGAACTACTGGTTCGCCAGTGGAACACCAACATTTATACCGTATGTCGTCCAACAAAATCCATCAGCCGTACAACAGCTTATGACCCTCGAAACTGAACAAATAACCATCAGCCAAATGGACACACTATCCCTCGAAACATACTTTCAAAATATGGCCTTGCTCTTCCTGCAGGCTGGCTATCTTACTATTACCAACTTCGACGAAGCTTCTCACATTTATCAACTTGCTTATCCAAATTATGAAGTTAGACTTTCCATGACCGACCAGATTTTGGAACTCGTTGCTCATATCAATGCCGTACAAACTGCCGGCTTCGCCGTCCGTTTCCGCAACGCACTTACTGTAGACGATATACAAGCTTTCTGTGTTACCATGAAGGACTTTTTCGCGCTCTTGCCACACACAGTCATTGTCCATCGAGAAAAATTCTATCAAGGCGCCTTCTTTATTATTACCAAACTCATAGGGGCTCATATTGATGCAGAACAAGCAACAAGCAGAGGCTTTATCGATGCCGTCCTCGATGGACATAAAAACACCTATATTATTGAGTTCAAAAGAGATAAAACACCAGACAAAGCTCTCCAACAGATTCATGATAAGTACTACCATGAAAAATTCATGATCGATAGTACTAAGCCTGTTGTTTTAGTCGGCATGAACTTCGAGTACTCAGACGAGACAGGCGTTTCTGTCAGCTGGAACATAGAGAAACTTTGATAGTCTCCCAGCATAAGCAGAGCATACACCTGCCGTACATGCTCGCTGTACACTGCTGAGGTTCTCACATGCTAGTTTTTACCAGCAGAATATCTATGAGCTTTGTTTTTTGTTCTCTAAACACATCAAGCTTGCCCACTTGTGTCAGCAGGGCCAAAAATGTCGTTACTGTAGTTCGATCAAATGTCTGGATTATCTTGCTGTGTTGCTCGCTCAGAGCCCACTTGAAAAGTGCTTCGATATAATATTTTTTTGCCGGGTCTTTGGGGATTTCGCTTTGGAGTAGAACGTTTAGAATTTTTATTAAAATTTCTTTATCTGCCACCAGATTGCTAAGAAATACTTGGTCTCCGGCCGTTCTATAAAGATAGTTCAAGAGCTCGCTATGCTCTTTCTGGCCAGTTTGGCATGAAGCTAGAGATAGGTTTCCTAAAAAAAGCTGCAGCGCAACGCCATTTTTTGCGAGATTATGCAGTGTTGCGGGATTTGCTGCCCAAGCATATACTGCTCTATAAAGGTCTTTACTAAGTCTTCCCCCTTCTCGTGCCCTGACAAAAGAACCATCAAGAATATATCCCATAGTATCCAGTATATTGTGAGGCTCAGTAATCCTATCAAGTATATGTTGCGCATAAGCCCAGTCGCCAAGCTCTGGAAAATTTTTAAGTATCTCGCACAATGCTATAAAGGCCCCCGTACTGTCGGTTGCCATCTGCTGTAGGAGGTCCCGCGCAAGCATACTGTCAACTCGATAAATACCATCAAACAATAATGGATTCTGTATTTTTTTTATTAGCTTGGTCAGCACTACTTTGCTGGCACTTGGTATCGTGACACCAGTCTTTACTAAAGCCTGTATGGTAGCCATTATTTGTCCTGCATTTTCCAACGGCAGAAAAAACAACAACAAGTCCTGTAGGCGAGGATGCTGTTTGAGCGAGGTTACTGTGGTGATATATTCGCTTCGTGGTGATAAGAGCGCTACGAGACATGCCGTTTTAAGTGACCATGGACTCTCGTTCAAGTTCAACACAACACGAAATGCAGAAAACTTATCATCTACTACTCTATCTGGGAAACTCATCTTATAATGGTTTTCATAAAAGTCCCAGAGCAGAACATCTGGTTGACGTGCGCCACTTTTTTGTTTGTGTATAGCTATTTGTATGCTGTTATTAACATAATGGGCGTGCGGCCCGTCAAGGGGATATGCACTGAAGAAGGCAACCTGAACACCGTATGGCTCTACTATGCGGGCAATATCTTCGAGCGTTTGTACGCCGGGACAAAGCGCTTGTATAACACGCAACATGGTGTCAAAACCAGGTTTAATATCGCATCCTGGCTGTTTATTGTAAGCCACACCTGGTATAGCAGATACAACACGCGCCCAATCATTATGAGCCTTGTTAGCTTGTATATACTCGGCATTATAGTACTGTGCATAGAAAGCACGTAATGCACGGATATGATAATTATCCGCCTGCGTGTCTCCACCAGTTAAACCCTGCACTATAGCACGATCAAATTCCCTGGTTATAGGATCATAGAGCAAAGCATTCATAAAATTGCGTAGCGATGTTTCTCCACAATCAGGAAATCGTACTCCCTGATACATGGCATTGCCAATCATGGCGATAGCTGGCGGCAGGGGATTTTCGTAGAGATCATACCCCAACGGTAAAAAAAGTATATCGTCGATTGATAATGTTCCGATTTCAGCAGGGTACTGGAGTCTTTTTAGCCTCTCATAATCTGCCCGTGCATAGGGCACCATAATGGCTGGCCAAGTATAGAGAACATCAGGTGGTATAGCAAGGGTTGCGGCCACGGTATCGAGGTATAAGCGTAGATCATCGATAGTATTTGCATATTTCCACAGTATGGCCAAGAAAATACAGATAGTTAGGTCATAGGGCTGCTTGCCTTGCTGCTCTTGCTCTATAAGAGCCGCTATGGAGGCGCCTACACTGCTGCTTGCAGCTCCAAAAAATAGATTTTCAGCACCGTGCAAGGCATCGGTAAGCTTGCTAACCTCTTTACTAAGTATTTCTTTTTGTTGTGCAAACAGCTCAAGATTTTTTGATAGAGCAGCATTTCTTTCTTTTTCTGCTGCCGAAGGAGGTTTATCTTTGTGCCTGCCCATGGTTCGTGGTAGCGACCGTTGCTCTTGCGCTAGCGCTTGCGCCTGCTTTTGCAAGCCACCTAGCTCACCCATCAGCACTGTTAAGCGACGTTCTTTTCGTGCTGCAAGTGACGGTATAATAGTGCCTTGCCAACGCTCAAGAAAATATTGCGGTGAGAGCTTGTGACGATGACACTGTGCTAGGGTACCAACAACCTGCCCAATAAATTCAGCATCTATATAATAGGCAAACTTTTTATGGGATCGTGTTACATCGAAGGTACCATCGGTATGCACATACAATAGTTCTCGTATCAGACTTGTAAGTGGCTCATGATCTGGGGCATAATCATAGATATTTTTTAAAAAAGGGCTATACCAAATGAGTGCCCCAACTGTGGGGCTCATGCTCTCGAACTCTTTCTTAACGCCAGTATCTGGTGACGCAACAGAAGCTGTCATGCCCTTCAGATTAACAACTGATAATTCACCATAGATGACCTGAGAAAGTAGCAACAGACTTATTGCGACAGCAATACCCGTAGATCGTCGATGCTTCATGGTTACGTGATTCCTATGTTAGAAATTTTAAGTCACGCCAACTCTCACCCTGACATTACCGACCGTAGGCCACATTCACCTAGTATGATGAAAGAGCAAGACTAGTTATTCTTTGAATTATATTTCTATTATAATAGTATCATTGTATACGTATGTAAAACAATATTTTTATCTATATATCTAATAAAGCCATACTGCAATCAACTTTGCAATACTATATGAACAGTTCATGGTAATGCAAAGAAAAATTTCTGCTGATAAATATATTAATCTTTTTAATATATTTAGAATTTGACAAATTTTATATTTATTGTTAGCATATACCAAGAGAAAAGCCCTAGAAATCTGTTGCGCTACACACGAATAGTGGGTATTGCCAATTGATGGTAATACAACAACACCGTAGCAGTACCAAAAATTATTAATCTGTACATTCTAAATGTGAGGTCATTGTTTCATGAACTATAATCAATACAAATATATAGCATGTGCGCTCTGCTTATTCATGTACCTTGGGCACGCTGGTAAAATTTCAGCGGCCGCTTATGCACGACCTAGCAAGGAAGGCTCATCAAGACAGGACCATGCTATGAAGGATATATTGGGTATCCTTATTATAAATAATGAAAAAACAGGTAGTCCAAGCAGCCACCGCGTCTGGCTATCTGAGAACAGTGGAAAACAAGTACCTACACTAAACGGCTCGCTCATAGATCTCCGCATGAACGAAACAGTGTATATACAAGTCAACCTAACAGACACGCTACAACATGGCAACATAAACATACAACCATATGGCACAGATACGATCTACACAATACCCGTCGATGAGTTGCTGCACAACCATATCGCTGGCCGCGACGTCGGCATTAAGCTCAAATACACAGCACCAAAATCCGGCCGCCTTTTCAGGAGCACTGGGGAATTAGAAAGAAAAATTATTCATGAAGGCGACGAAGAGTGGCCAACACCGCACATTCCTTATCGTTTATCAGCCTTATTCCCGGGCGTTCAGAAACACATACAGGAATCAATGCCAATCGCACCAACAATGCTTTTAGGTGACGATTTTTTTGCACATATGGAAGCAGCCAGAAGAAGCAAGGGCACGAGGGATTACTGCATCGACACGGTGGAGGCATGCAAAGAATTAGTACACAATAAAATGCTGAGAGTATCTGAAGCCAGAGAGCAGGGTAGAATTACTCAAGCAGAAGAAGAGCTTGCTCATACATTGCTCCGCAAAGCCTGTATTAGAACACTAGTTGGCAGGCTAGTATCTCCACAAGACTTGCTAGGATTTAAAGTTGATTATGATCATGATGAATTCGCGCTACCAACACCACCAAGCGCTGCACTTCCAGCAGTCGGCAACTCGTTACCAGCCGCTTCAGCACCAAACAGTTTCCACGCCACGATACCACCGCATGGACAATATCCACCACCACCTAGCACACGAAGGCTATGCGACACTTCTCAACATGAAGCATTACGTCTTATAGTAACAAACGGTGCTCTTGATCCTGCCTATTCATACACTATTAGTGTTAGCAGCCCCCAAATTCCTGGAGAGACTATAAGCACCGGACCCATCTTGCCGGGAAGTACTGATATACTCGATATTCCTCAGGCAGTATTGAGACGATGCGACACGCTAGAAATAGATCCAATCAACAAATTTGGTCTGCTAGCTGGCTGGTGCACACGATCTGGATGGAAAAGACAAGACCAAAAAGTAACAGTTCCGCTACGCACGCTTGTGGAACAACAAGAGAAAGATAAGGGCGTTGGCATACTTATCGGTCAACGTGAAGGTATATGGGGACCTGTACTCATAAACAGCACGAGCCCACACTGGCCTGGTCACGTATATACCCTATTGGACCTCTTTCCAGAAGCGAAAAAGGCATTTCAACGAGGCAGAGCCATTCTACCACACCATATACTAGGCCATGACGACTACAATAGCAGCCAACAGGCAGCAGACGCTATTATGACTGATTACATAGCAATAGAACAAGCACTACAAACCTCACTTGAGCGTAGAGAAATTTACGGACCAGAACACGATCAAGCAATCGCCATACTCCAAAAAGCTTATGACTACATTGGTATCGAAATGACGGGCAACGTTGACAACGTTATTTTTGATCCAGCAGACTTCATAGCAGAAAGAACTGCCGGTGGTTATTTATTACAAGCTATTCATAATCATGATATGAGTACCATCAGGGCACTTTTAGCGAAGCAAGACCTACTGGGATTACTTAAGGCAGCAACAGACTTACAAGGCAATGGTGCCTTCGAGATTGCGGCTGCAAAAGATTATCCCGATATCATCACGATGCTTCGCCATTCGGGCTTCTTAATTTATGCAGACAACCAGGAGAAACTTATAAAGATTGCACATTTTACCGATTTTGATCAGGCTAAGCCTAAACAAAAACGTCAACCAAGCGAGACAAATAGCTTAATGCAAGCCCTGTTCGATCCATTATAACAATTGGCAACCAACCTGCAGTGTATACTGCCAGATTTTGCTACTGAAACCAAGCTTGCCCTTCAAGAGAACTCTCTGGCTCAACGGATCCATAGCCGTTTGCTGATGGTGCTTGGGCTGTACTATCGAGACCAGGGTGCCATCGACTAGGCTCGTAGGGAGCCGATAGGGCTGGAGGTTGCTGGCAAAGTGCTGCCTGTACAACATGCGTAGCTGCAGGTGGTTCTGGCAACGAAGGCAGCTGCTCTTCGCTGGAGGCCTCCTGTGGTTCTTTGTCTTGCCAATCCATACCGCATGCACTTGGATTGTCTAATGGGTCATAAAAATCTGATGGCGAGAACCGTAAAAATGATCCAAAATCACGCCTCGAAACACCCTGTACTGGGGCTACTGGTATGCGATAGCTTTGACTAAGGGAGCCAGAAGCACTTGAAGAAGACTGACGATATCGCTCTACTAAGGCTTCTGCCGCCCGCTGAACTTCCATGGTTGCCGCTTGTTGTTTTTTTTGCATATTAGTTGCTGCTTCACCAATAACGGTTTGGCTAGTCATAACTTCCTGCACACCCATTCCGCTATCTACCTGATCACCACTGTTTTCCTGGTCAGTACGTTGCAGACGCGCTTCCTGTGCTGCACCACTACCCGACGGCTTTAGGCACCGAGCATAATGAAAAACAAAACATTTGATGTCATTGGTCGCATACTTTTCACAAAGGCATTGGTATTTTTTTCCCGTTGGCTTTCTGTGCTTGCCATGCATACCGATGGTGTGCAAAGCCAAAAGTTGATGCGAGGCATAAGATATCTTACAGGCTATACAACGAAAATTCCTCGGCGCTGCTTCAATACCAAGAGTCTGCATAATAACATAGCCCAAGGCCCTTCGTTGAGAGATTTTTAGCTTACCTCGTATGGCTTTGCCTAGGTCCTCTAATAATTTTTCACCAAGTTTATCGGCTTTTGTGAGTGACATAAATTTTTGTACTTCTCTGGCGCTTCCTAAATGTACAGCGAATGCATTCTTGTCACCACCAAAGAAGAGACCACATAAAGGACATGTGATCATTGAAGGGATTTTTCTAGGGGCGCCTTGTTTGCTTGCTAAGATTTCATCCTTATCGGGTTTTAATGCTGGTATGCCTAATGGAGCGGCGCTTGATGAAAAACTAGGTCGTTGCGCACAAGCACTAGCAGAAGCAGTACTGCATTGTAGCCTCACACTGGCTTCTACTTTTTGTAAGATTTGTTTTACTGTCATGCAGTCTAACAGTGTAATAGGCGCATTTTCTGGTATGGCCTGAGAATCCTGTAAGCCTGCTAACATTGCAGGAGCTCCTGGCGCACTTTGCCCTATAGATACTTGTTCATGAGCAACCCTAGAGAGTTGCGTGTGAGCAACTGCACTACTATCAGCGGTAATGGGCACTGTTAACGCCAAGGCTTGCCGAGGCGCTTCGCGCTGTAGGCTCATACTGAACGTTATAGTATTACCGAGCAATACTATCATATACCAAACAAAGATAAGAAAAATATGCACGTGAACCTCTTTCAAAGGGATTATCTCATAACGCCAATAGGGCACAAAGAATATCTCTTGGGGATTATTGTATAATTTACCATAAGCGATACAACCATATTTTTATTTAATCGTCAATATATTCATGAATCTATTACACTGCTATAGTGCTCACGCTTTAAGAATCTCGTGGACATCGTCGAGAAAATTTATCCAGTAACATTGCCCTGAGGATCGGTTTGAGAAATTTTTTTCTAATTGGGATGAGGGCGTGCCTCACTCCCCAAACCCATACCCTGCAGGCCACGAGCACCCAATCAGACGAAACGTTTAAAATGTGACCACTATACAATAAACTTGCTACATACTGCACTCTACACACGCAAGGGCATTACCAGCATACCTGGGCGTTTTTGCGTGATTGCTTGTGTCACAGAGCTTTACACTCAAACTTAACCCTTATTTCTACTATAAATTTATTTAATAATTTATTTATATTGAATTATCAATAAATTATTGTTTATTATAAAATTGAATAGTTTGAATAGTTTAGCTCACCAACAAACTGGTCCACCAATCAAGTATATCAAGTAAGGGGCGCTGATTATGGCCACACTCAAAAATTTTTTCTTGCTCTTCACGATGCTTATTACGGTCTCCATAAACTGTATAAAGCAGGAAGATATCAAAGAAGCTGATCCTAAAAAAATAAACATTCTCGTGCTCTGGGGCGACGATATAGGGTGGTTTAATATTAGTGCCTACAATCATGGTATCATGGGATACAGAACGCCTCATATTGACCGTCTTGCCCGAGAGGGCGCGCTTCTCACAGACTGCTATAGCCAACAAAGCTGCACTGCAGGCCGGGCAACGTTCATTACGGGACAATCGCCTATTAGAACAGGCCTGACAAAAGTTGGCCTGCCTGGCGCATATGTTGGCATTAAAAAAGAAGATCCAACGATAGCCGAACTCCTCAAACCTTACGGTTATGCATGTGGCCATTTTGGCAAAAATCATCTTGGTGATCGTAACGAAATGCTCCCAACAGAACATGGCTTCGATGAATTTTTCGGTAATTTGTATCATCTGAACGCTGAAGAAGAACCGGAACACCCTGATTATCCTAAAGACCCAGCTTTTAAGAAAAAATTTGGCCCTCGTGGCGTTATTCATAGTTTTGCCAATGGCAAAATCGAAGATACGGGTCCTCTGACAAAAAAACGTATGGAAACCATTGACGATGAAGTCACCGATAAGGCCTTGGCTTTTATTGAGCGCTCGGCACATAATGAAAAGCCATTTTTTCTATGGTTTAACTCGACACGTATGCATATATGGACACATTTGAAACCTGAATCTCGAGGCAACACCGGCTTTGGCCTGTATGCCGATGGTATGGCCGAGCATGATGCACATGTTGGCAAGTTACTCGATAAACTAGATGAACTAGGGATAACTGAGAATACTATTGTTATCTACTCAACCGATAATGGTGCCGCAATATTTAATTGGCCTGATGGTGGCACAACACCATTTCGTGAGGGCAAAGCAACAAACTGGGAGGGTGGCTTCAGAGTGCCATGCCTTATACGATGGCCAGGCGTCATACAACCAAACACCGTATTCAATGAGATTTTCTCGCATGAAGATTGGCTACCAACATTTCTTGCGATAGCAGGAGAACCTGCCATCAAGGAAAAACTTCTTCAAGGTTATACCATAGGCCCTATCACCTACAAGGTACACCTAGACGGCTACAACCTGCTGCCATTCTTGCACGGCAAAACTCAAGAGACACCACGTCATTATTTCATGTACTGGAATGACGATGGCGAGCTTACAGCGCTACGCTATAACAAGTGGAAAATTGTTTTCGCCGAGCAACGAGCTTTTGGCATGAGCGCCTGGCAAGAACCATTTTCGATATTGCGTGTTCCCAAGCTTTTTGATCTTCGTGCTGATCCGTTTGAACGAGCCGACGAAAGCATTGAATATGCACGCTGGCGTTTAGAACACACATTTGTGCTTGTTCCTGCACAAGCATTTGTACAAAAATGGCTTGCAAGTTTTAAACAGTTCCCGCCACGGCAAAAACCGGCAAGTTTTAGTCTCAAACGGGTCTTAGAAAAAGTTGCAGAATCTGGTGAGCATTAAGGCTACCAAAGTAGTTCTGCTTGAGCGTGCATATGACAATCCGGTACAACAAAACAAAGAAGTTTAATAAACTATATTATAGGGAGTTACTATGGCTGCACATACAACAAACAACACAAAGTTTTTATTGGATCTCGTTATGCTGTTTTTAATATCAGTGAACGCACAAGCAGCACAGCATAAACTTAGCGCGCAAGAAGCGCTTAGCATTGCAACAGATGCCTATATCTATGGCTACCCGCTGGTTACCATGGAAATGACCAGGAGAGTCACGACAAATGTAGTTAAAGCTAGTGAAACACGTGCGCCAATGGGCCATTTTGGACATGCCAGAAAGTTTATACAAGCAGGCTTTACTGACATAACAACGCCCAATGCTGATACACTCTACTCTTTTGCATGGCTTGATCTTTCAGCAGGGCCCTACATACTCTATATGCCACCCATAGATAATCACTATACCGTCATGCAGCTTCTTTCTGGGTGGACAAATGTTTTTGCGTCATTAGGGACCAGGACTATCGGTCATAATGGAGGTTATTTTGCGATTACTGGTCCCTCGTGGCATGGTGGCTTGCCAGACAATGTTCAACAGCTACGTTCGCCAACCAATCTAGTTTGGATCTTGGGCCGCACATACTGTCTCGGAACCACCGAGGACTATGCCGCCGTGCATGCTATCCAAAATCACTATAAGCTGACGCCATTATGTGAAGATGATACTCCCTGTGACACCTGTATCAACACTCAAGTCGATACCCGTACTCGTGTGAAGACTGCCATCAGAGACCAGGTTAATGCTCTCGATGCGCAGACATATTTTAGTATGCTAGCACACCTTATGAGTACGAATAGACCTGCTCCTCAGGATAAGAAAATAATAAGTTCTATAGCACGTATCGGTATTAAGCCAGGCAAGAAATTTAATATTAGCGCGTTTACGCCAGACATACAGAGGGCGCTTAATCAGGCGCCTAAGATCGGCCTTAAGAAGATAATGGCAAGCACAAAGCAGGCGACTACGGTACGGCATGGCTGGACATTTTTAGAGCATGCAGGCACCTATGGCACCAGGTATCTGGAGCGTGCCTATGTAACATTCTTTGGCCTTGGTGCAAACTTGCCTGAAGATGCCCTGTACCCATACACTACCGTCGATAGCTCAGGCAAACAATTAACCGGAGAACACGCTTATACGATTCACTTCGCTGAAGGCACGATACCCCCTGTTCGGGGATTTTGGTCACTAACTATGTATAATGATCAATTCTTTTTCGTACCAAACCAACGTAACAAATACACTATTAATCAGCGTGACAACCTACAGAAAAATAGTGACGGGTCTATTGATATCTATATCCAGCACGCTTCACCTGGAGCAGCTCAAGAATCAAATTGGCTGCCAGCGCCACGAGGCCCCTTTACTCTTATGTTGAGATTATATTGGCCAGAAAAGGCAATACTCGACGGAAGCTGGATGCCACCTACTGTACAAAGAAAAGAAGCCGACAAATAAAAAATTCGCCCAAACTGTTCGCTCCGAGTTAGACCTGCCTTGCAGGTTGGATTGGGGGATTGAACGGTCACCTAGGCACCCTGCACTATGACAAGGCACCTAGTACCATGATTGCCTGTAACTGACCTACAGCGGATCATTATTTTTTGGATGGCATTAACGGCTGCGCAACGCCTGCCGCAGCATATTTAAGTGCTGTACGCGTAGATTCCCCTGCAGCAGAGTCAGATAATGTATAATAATTCGAAATCCCCGATGCTACCGCCATAACTGGTACTAATGCTGGACATGCAAGTGCAGCAGCACTCATGCCGAGAGTCAAAAATGCATTGAGTCCAGCAGAGCAAGCACCACGATTGGCTGCAGCTTGCGCATCAGCTCTTCCATCTTTGTGGAATCGCTCGGCTTGCTCGCGCGATGCTACTGCATTCCTCTGCCCTTGGACAGCCTGATAGACACTTAAGCCAAAATTCGCGTACGGTAGCAGGGCGTTACCTACACCAAGAACCTTCTTAGCAATCCCTGCGATACTCCATCGCGTTTTTATCGATTCATAAACAGACTTGTAGGCGCGGTCTAGCATGGCATCGGTGAGCACAGTAGCCTGTTGCTGTTGAGGGTTGACAATTAAAGCCGGGCGAACACCAGCTTCGACTAACGATGCATAGCCATCGCCTGTATGCATTATTTGACGTACAACCTTGAATATCGACTCCAGGTCTCGGATGGAAAATGTGCTTGTATTGCTTACAAGTTTTGCCTGTTGACCAGCAGAAACCTCACTTGTTATACCTTCAGTTCGTAGATGCTCTAGTTCATGTTCAATGATTGCGGCACGATGTTCTGTACAAGGATTACCAATATGGATGATATTTTGCCCGAAACGTGATTTCAGTGCTGGCGGCAGTTGCTTTTCGCCTTCTCCTGCTTCTTTGCGCATATCCACATTTGTTGTACCGAGAAAAATAACGTCCTTAAAGTTAAGTCCTGCAGCTCGGTCCATGATACCTTGCAGAACCTGTACCGCATTATCACCACTTTCGTGTTGATCTACCAAGGCATCAATTTCATCAAAAAGGATAACTGCATGTGGGTGCCCTTTGATGTATTGCTCAACTGACTGTAGTTGTTCCTCACGCGAAAATTTATACTTCGTACCAAGCCCAGCAGTTCGAACAAAATAAAGATCTCTGCCACAAAACTGTGCGATTGCATGCGCTAGTGTTGTTTTTCCGTTACCCGGAGGCCCGTATAAGAGAACAGCTGTCTGGATAGTACGTGGCTCTTTAAGATGTCCCAATAGTCTGACAGCATCTTCTGACAGATACTTGAGGATAAAGTCTAATTTCTCTTTCCCAAGAGGTAGCGTCGTTGCATTATAAAATTCTCTTTCTTCTGCGGCAGCAACAATTTCTCTGAACTGATTACGGACAAAGAGCGCTTCCCTTGAAAGCTCAGACAACACATCCTGCACATCTTCATACATGCTTGTTAACTGTAAAGTTTCCGCTAATCTGTTGATACAACCGGTAAGCACGGGCGTTGCCTCAACAATGGTTCTCGATAATAGTCTTGACGCATCATCGTCTCGAACACCACTCAGTGCACCAATCCCGAATCTCAATTCTTCGGCGATTGCCGCAAAATCACTAAGCTGAACACTGAAAAGAAATGGTATACTGTTGTTCGCACGATGTTCACGAGCCAATGAAGCAAGAAGTGCCATCGATGATTTGAGGCGAGCAACGTTCTCTAAAAATATATCAGTCAAAACCAGGACTCGTTCTTTGCTTATAAGCTCTTTATGGCCTACCGATAAAGCTGACGCTATCGAGGCCAATGGCTTTTCCGCCTGATATTGCGGGCTTATAACGCCCAGTAATTCTTGAGTAAAAATTGTTTTCCATTGTTGTATCGGGTTAGTAAGCATAAGATAGCACGGTGCTAAAATTTGTATCACAAATGGGTTGTGGAGTGGCTTATGCCAAAAACCAACAATGGAATCGGCTATATGCATATCTATTGGATCTTGGGCACTACGACGGTGCACATAGACCGTTGTCCAATGCTTGCCGGCAGCGCCTTGCGATCCAAAGATGATAGCTATCTCATTAATTTTACCATAGATAAAGTCGTCAATATGCTGCAAATCAAGGTGCCCGGAGACTTTATTAATCTCGAGTGCGGTGGGAACATCAGCAACTACTGGTAAAGCACTAAGTTGGTCTATGCCTACGACTGCGATTGGTAGATCTGGACACTCGCTTTTTATAAGATGACGGATCTGCTGTGCTGCTAAGTAATCATAAGGAGGTACTCCTCCAGCCGCCTTTATTGCACTTAAGGCTTTGGTAAAATCCTGCACAAAGAGCTTTCGGTCCAATTGATCAGCTTCAGTTAATAAAGATTTTGCATGAAAGAAAGCGTAATAACCACAATACCCGGTCATCTCACCGTTTTGTCGTTGTTGTTTGAGTACTGGATATAAGGAAGCTCTACGAATTCCATGCAGAACGGTCTTAGCATAAGGAAGCTCAGTTTCAACAAACTCTTCATACGCAAGCGAAGGGTAACTGTGCCGCTCGGCGATGGCTTCTGGATCCATAAAAATACGCGCAGCTATCAGTGGTAATTGCGGTATAGGTTTAAGTTCTTTTTCCATAGCATCTTGTGTCTTCGTCATAACTTTGTGTTGCAGGATACTTTGCATGATAACGCGATTATGCGCTGCTACCGCAAGTGGTACTTGTAAGGCACCTTGAGGTAACGCTGTCTCGGCACCTCTGGCAAACAGACTTTGTACGATTGCTGCATGGCCAGCTTCTGCCGCGCAGTAAAGAGGCGTTTTCTGCGTCTTATCAGGCAATGCTTTAGTAGCACCATACTGCAAGAGACGTTCTGCTATTGTTTGATGTCCAGCGCTCGCTGCACAGTGCAGTGGCGTGTACCCATCTGATGCAGCAATAGCATTTATATCTATTGCTTGATGGCTACCACTAGGCTTTTTTTCAAGTAATAATGCTACTATTCTATCATGGCCATGTTTTGCTGCTATGTGGAGCGGCGTGTAACCATCTTCAGCGGTGACAGCATGAACATCTGCTGTTTGCTGGCTCTTGCCAGAACCTTTGTCGAGGAGCAACATTACTACCTCTGTATGGCCATGCTCTGCAGCAAGATGGAGCGGTGTATAGCCCTGTGCATCACGAGCATTAACGTCTACCCCATATTCGATAAGAACATTAACGGTACTGGCATGGCCTTGTCTCGCTGCATGGTGTAATGCAGATGATCCATGCGCATCTGCCTTGTTAACGTTCGCAAGAAATTTCCTACATAGCGTGTCAACAATGCTATGATAACCCTTCATGGCGGCAATATGGATAGGCGCTAGGCCCGTGCCGTCAGTTTCATCTATATTGATACCAGACTGACTGCATAAAAGCTTAACTCGCTCAAGATTCCCAGCATCAACTGCTTCATGGAGTGGGCAGCTAATCCAACGCCGTGCAGGAACAGCTTTTGGTGCGCCTGCTTTTGCCAGGCTTGCGTTGTGTGACAATAAAAGTCGAATCATAGGTTCGTGGTCACACGCTACGGCACATGCAAGCGGTGTCTGTCCGTTAAGCTCACTATCGATATCGACTTTGCCACGCAAAAGAAGCGTCGCAATCACAGTACATGCATCTCCCCCGCGTTCAATAGTCGTATGAATTACACGCCAGCCATCCTGGTGATTAGCATTATGCCTCAAAAGTATTTCCACAATATCACGATGTTTGAGCATCGTTGCAATAGTTAATGGCTGGTTGCCCTGCCCATTTTTGACGTTAACTGCTGCACCGTGGCTACAAAGCAGCCGAACAATCTCTATATTACCAGCCTGAACAGCATAATGCAGCGGCGTATTACATACATTATCAGCCTGGTCTACTAAGGATGGTTTTTTAGTTAACAAAGCTTTTACTATAGCAGCCTTTCCACTAAAAATAGCGCAATGTAATGGTGTTCGCCGGCAATAATCCGTATAATCAAGAGACGCGTGTTGCGCAAGAAGCATGTTAACCATATCTACATGACCATACAAAGCGGCTATGTGTAATGGGGTCTGGTCTTCGTCTTCGTCAACGCCACTGCCCCATAACATTTTAGGCATCGCTCGTCTTAGATGACAGTGAGGGCGTTTTGGTGCATTAATGCATGCCCCATGAGCAAGCAAAAACTCTGCCATTGACGTGTTGCCAACACAGGCGACGCAATGGATAGGCGTCCTACCACTACTATCGTACATATTGGTATCGGCGCCTTGCTGTATAAGCATTCTAACCAAAGGAGCATGGTCACCGAGTATAGCTTCATGCAGCGCTAGATGTCCTTGCATATCCCTGGTATTGAGTATTACCTTACTCTGGCTAGCATATCCACCATCTTTTGGTTCCAGTAGAGTACTAATACGACCTTCATTGCCCATACGTGCAGCTTCCTGGAGAGTTTGCTTGTCGTCTTGCACGGGGGCCTTTGCAACCTGACTTGCTGGTTGTTGAGCACTCTCTACCGGCGCCACAGCAGAGACCCCTGCTACCGCTTCAGGATGTACTATTTTCGGGACACCTAAGAATAGATCTGGCCATGAGCCAAGGGGTGTTGTCAATGCCTGATACGCAGGTACAACGAATCTTCTAAAGCGTTCTTCGCTATAGGCGTCATGTTCGAGGGTGAATGCAGTATCAGCAACTCGTACCGAAATTGAATCATCACCTTTTCGCTCGGCACATACTGTTATATAATCGGTGCGTTGATCATCCGAAAAAAGATTAATGGCCAATCGCTTCCTAGCCTTGGTTGTAAATTGTTCCAGCATGGTTAATTCAGCTGCATCCAATGGGGCTGATTTTTCTTGCGAGTAACCACCACTTTTAACCTTTGCCGCAACATCGGCAAGTGTTTTCAATGATAGGGTAACGATATCCTCTTTATCATGCTCGTATAATTTTTTGAGGTTCTCAGGCTTGCTAATATCAGGGAATGGAGGTATAAATTCGTCTGGCAGTTCCTTTGCCATCGTTTTCCAATCTTTATAGACTCGCTTATCTTGATCTTTCTTGCCAAGTTCAGCCGTTGTCAATAGCACATAGTGCGTAAATAAAGAACTGTCATGCATGTAATCAGGGGTTGCAAGAGCAAGTGCATTGTATAGTCCATGCAGCTGGTGAATGAACGCATCGGCACGAATTACCATTGACTGGTTGATAGTGCCTCGGATACCGGCTTCTGGGAATTGTTCTTGGATATCTACAGGAATATATCCAGCGCTATCTTTAATCACAGTCATCAAAAGGGATCTTACGCGTGCACGCCTTGCTTTCTCTACAAGATCTTCTGCTGATGCCGTTGATGATGCCGCAGGAGCCTGATGCGAGGACGGTTCCGCCGCTGCATACAGCACAGACGCTTGTGCCATGTACACTACACTACTAACAAACAGGAAACGACGATACATAAGATCCTTTCATAATCGTACAAACACTACTACGGACAGCGTGAACAAATACAGGTATTTTCAATTTGAATAGTAATTATTGTTTTGGAGTTTACATAAACTTAGGCATTATGCAAAAAAAGTCAAGTAAAAACAAGAAAAAACGGTTCCTTGAGAAAATGTAATAACAGGTTGTCAAAACAACCAAAAAAATAAGAGCTGCACTCTTGCTTTTTGGTTGTTTTGTGACATACTTGACAACGTGAGTCATAAAATTAACTAAGAATGGTTGGTTTACACAGCGTTTTTTTGCATACTTGTGCAGCAACGTTCGAAACATTTAAAATCTAGGTATTATTTGTACTCATGAAGAGAATACTTATATCAGGCCTTCTATGGTCGCTAGCAGTCAATAGTGATCAACCATTATATAATCTTTTTCGTGGTTTACGCAGCCACACATCCGTACCAGTTGCTGTTACGGCAACAACAACCCCAGAGCCTTTGTTGCAACAGTGTACCGTATTACCGGACAATAACCATGGCATAATGGCATGGTTGCGTAATGTACGAGCATCAGCATGGCTTAATGGCTTGCTAGTTCCTACAGCAAAGTCTGCGGAGCAAGTTGTAAAAACCGGAAAAAAAATCATAGCCTCAGGAGCATCTTGTATTAGCCGTCATCCAACACCATTACTTGCTGCTGTTGGAGTTACTGCTGCAGTAGCCTTCAGAAAGCCAGCTGCGCAGAGACTCATGGATACTGGTTGTGCAAAGAATAACAGATTTATGATGAACTGCGCTTTGCGGTTAGGTGCAAATATTGATATTAATCGAGCACAAGAACCTTATGGCTACGTATCGCATGCCGTATTCCGCAATAATCTTGATCTAGTACAATTTCTCGTTGACCATCATGCCGCACTGCCACCTGATGAGCTCGTGCACCGTGCATGCACATTAGGCAATCTCCCCATGGTGGAATTTCTTATCAATCATGGTATGAGCGCCAATGATCGCTGGTCATCGAATCATGAATCGGTCTTGCAAAGAGCATGCTTGAATCGCAATCTACCCATTGCAACGTATCTCCTCGAGCATGGCGCCCACGTTAATGATAGCCACTTATTATTTGATATGGCATCACAAGGTGACCTGGAGATGGTGCAATGCCTTGTCGAACATGGTGCCGAGATTAATCGCCCCGACCACTGCCCCTTACTAGGAGCACTAGAGCATGGCAGGCTGGATGTTATGCGCTATCTTTTACGCAGAGGTGCAAACACCGAACGGCAAGGAAGTCCTGCTCACCTTATAGTACCTTTATGCCATGCAATAGATAGGAACTGCGATCCAGCAATAATACGAATTTTGGCTCATGAATCAACTCATTATGCCTGCTCTCAAGCCTTACTAAGAGCAGTTTTTAGCCAAAAAAATGATATAATTCACGAGATTGTAGAGCATGGCAACTTTACCAGCGACAGTGATCTAAATGAGCCTCTTCAACACGCGATTGAACAAAAAAATTGGGATCTTGTACGTTATTTTATCACCAGCAAGCCAGATATTAACCCCTGCAGACATGATGATAGCCACCTCTGTTTTGCTATATCTGGAGGCTGCGATTTGGCTATGATACATTTTCTTCTCGACCATGGGTCTCTTATTGACTACAAGTATATATTGCGACACGCTGCTTGGGAGAATGATACAGATTCGTTCTTATATTGGATGTCAACTATAAAAAAAGGCATGGTTAGGTTTGATCGTCTTGAGGTGCCAGAGATACTTAAGCGCGCTATACAGCACAAAAACTTCACTATTGTTCGATCAATTGGTGGCATGCTAGGACACTCCCCAGACAATTTTTTTGAAACGCTCGGACAAGCCGTTGAAGATGGCTGCCCTATAGAGATGCTAGCTTATTTGCTAGAACATGGTGCTGGTATCAACTATGGCCTGCGCATACAGAATAGTGCACTGGCGCATGCTATACGCCGTAAAGATATGCCAGTTGTACAATATCTCGTGGAACATCGTGCTACCATTGATTATGGCGTATTAAGTGTAGCAGCCTCAGGTTATGATATGACACTACTACAATATATTTTTGATCATTATACAGGCCCTGTAACAAAAGATTGGCTAGAACGACTAATAGCAAGTCGAGCATCAAGCGAATTAGCAAAAGACTTTTTTAGACGTATTCTACAAGATATAGAAGCACGTGAGCAAGAAGAGCGTCGCCGTCGTATACGAGAAGAACAGGAAACAAGAGAACGAGAATCTAAAACTCAACAGGAATGGATAGATTTAAACCAACTGTCCATGTCTAAACTTATCGAGACAATTGATGGACAGGATATTACAAGAATAGCAAATATTGTAGAAGGCCTTACTAATACTTACAGCCCAAGGTACGAA
Organism: uncultured bacterium; assembly: GCA_963715605.1. GTDB lineage: Bacteria > Babelota > Babeliae > Babelales > Vermiphilaceae > JAKASV01. The sequence goes on from OY970257.1 coordinate 671,124, forward strand.
CAAAATGCCGTTCTACGATGGCAAAAAACACTTGCAGCAACGGAAATTCTGCTTCCTCAGGAATTCCGTGAAAGATTTCAGCTATGCACCGATAAATTCCGCTTTAAAAAACTTTCTGTCTTAGTTCATCCAGATAAAACGAGAGAAAGCAGGCCAGAAATTGCCAGTGCAGCGGAAAGAATTTTTAAAGCTCTGGCAAATACATATGGACAGCTACAGGCAGATCCTAGCAGACATCCCCTGCAATAAAATATTGCTACGCAATGCGCACCGACAACATTGGCATAGAAAAATCCATACCATAGTATAGAGGAAAAAACAGGCATGATTTTTATCTGGGGTCATAGATACCTTTTTGATGTGGTCGCTGGAGGACAATTCCAATGTCCGCTATGCGGCGTCTCCGCTCAATATGAACTACAAAGATATCGCAAATGGTTTACCTTATTCTGGGTGCCAATCTTCCCTTATGGTAAAGAGCAAAAATATCTTAGGTGCAAACGATGCGCAACGACGTTTAATCCGGAGTTCTTCGCTGATATTCACGAAAAACAAGATATGCCAAGTGCTGAAGAATAAGATATTACACCACAACAAAAAAAGTCAGGCAATAAGCCAAATAGCGGTTTATTGCCTGACTTTACACATACATATGTTCAAAAAATTACTCGTAGGTAAAAGTTATAACCCCGTTCTCTCTCATTATAGTTACCATAGCTGGTAGTTTTTCCATAACCTCTTGCCACTTATCCAAAATCAGATTAAGTTCTTCAACTGTTGTTTCAAAATATTCGGCTCCAGGGATATCATGAGAGTAATCGTATTCAAACCAAATACGAAATACATTCCCGATTTTTTCTACATGCGCATAATTACCACATGCATCGTCATATTCTTGAGAACTATTAACAAATTCCTTCAAATACGGATAGCCTATTGAACCAACATCATCGTTTAAAAAATGGGCCAAATTACTAGCTGCAGAAGAGCTTGTCTTTTGTGGAAAATAAAGACGACCTTCTACGCGTTCAAGAATAATTTTATCCATATCAATTACCTTTTAAATGCTTACTGGATAGGCTGTTATCAATTTTCTACTTTCGTCAATTACCATTTGTATGTTCATGCCTTCTGCTGTTTGGCCGATTATAATTGATCTAGTACCATCTAGTTCTTTCTTTATGACATTCTGCGAGGCTTCGAATATCTTATCAATTACTTTAGAGCGATTCCATGAGGGAGGGAAGAAAGTTTTTGGATTTTTGAGAACAACGCCTTCAATGGCAACTTTTCCTACAGTAACCATGTCAGTTTTTGGACATACTACGGGCTCAGTTAAGAACTTAACTTTCCCTTTTTTGACCAAACTCCAACCTTTGTCATGATGGAAACCAGCATAGATTGCTTCGATTTTGCCGGCTGCGCGGATTTTTTGTATTTTCTCTATGCCAAAAAGATGTTTCAAATTAGCTTTTTCAAAGATGGCTGTTTTTGTTATTGCTAACTTCTGTGCAAAATACTTCTCTAGATTAGCAATTTTCAAGCGAGGTGTTTGTATAAATCTGCCTATTTTTTGCGCGACTTGATCGGGATTGCGTATCTTGCCAGGAGTTACACCAACTTGTTTACACAGGCCGCTTTCGATACCAGCCACTTCTTGTGCTAGCTTCTGCGCATCGGCGCCTGCTGCTGCCAAAGCCGTTTGAACCTTTGGGCTTACTTTGCTAATAGCGGCTGCGGCAGCTGTTGTAATATGCTCTGCCGTAAGATTCGTCGTATGTCTAGCAAGGCCGCCAAGAGCGCAAAGCACTCTGCCTTCAAAGTAACCGCGGGTAAGTTCTTTGACGAAATCATGAATCTGTTGATCCCAAGGTGTATTTGTTTGGTAAGAACCAAGTGTCTTATGGAGTTGTGCCAGCATATCAGGATTTTCTTCACGATATCGGTCTATCTCTGCAAAGAATGCTGCACCACGCTCAGGGTTTTGCTGGAAGACTTCAAGAGCACATTCTGCCGTACAAGCACGGTCTAGAATACAGCCAATAAGCTTGTAGCCGCCAACAAGGCCATCTGTTATCCCGGTGGCAAGCCTCTGAGGGTGCAGTAGGCAAGTAGAACCTGCTTCAATAATGCCATCAACGGTGCCCAGTGCTACTGCACGGCCAAGTTTCCATGAGACTTCAGCGGTTTTGTTACAGAGTAAGGCAGCTTGACCAAGATGCTTTCTTGCCGATGCTTCTGCAAGTGATGCCCAACTTCTTGTAGCGCCTCCGTGTTGCGCAAGCTTCTCGTTGCCACATTGCATACCTATAGCTTCCATGCTAACACCGCGTTCCATCATGATGGCACTCTCACGGTACAGTTGGCATGCTACCGCATCACCGAAGAAAACTTGTTCTCGTTCAAGATTTATACCGTGCAAGGCACATGCTTTCTGAACTTCGGGAGTCCTTATAACTCGTGTGGTGCACAGAGAACCATGAGACTTAAGCGCAGACTGTGCAGCGATTATACGCTCTTTCGAGAATTCTGAAGCACCCTGTTGCACTTCGGCAGCAACAAATGCTGCGTACTCCGCCGCTCGTGTATCCCAGGTAGTTTGTGTTAATTCGTAGGTAACATAGTAAAGCTCAGCATTTTGTTCACGAGTGGAGGTTCCTTGGACTGCCTGAAGCTCTGCAATGCGTTCCGAGAGAATTTTGATGTATTCTTCATGCGTCGCTGGCTCTTGTACGCCGCGAGCATGGTATTGTTGCGAACCTTGTTTCATAAGTTCTATATGTGCTGCTGGAGAAATCTGCTCAACAGCTGGCTGGATTACGCCAGCAGCTCTATCGATACAGCCCTGCAGTATTCTGATACCTTCGTTGACATGCGCGAGATCAGCCAGCTGCGAATCTCGTAGTCCTTCCAGTTCCCATCTTCTTGCTTGTGCCTCTACTCTATCAGCTTGCGCTTGCAAGTAAGCAGCCTCAAACTGGCTGAATATACCACCAGGTATTGCAAAACTTTCATCGAAAGCTTTGCATGTTTTTTCCCAGTTTGCCCTAAGCTCTGGCTCACCCTTACTGAGTTCTCGTAACTTTGCATCGTTGTCTAGCAAAGCTTTGCCAAGCCTTGTTGCTATCGCTTTGAGGTCTGCAAGATTGCCTTGTTTGCACACCATAGTGGCCGTAATATGATCTATATGATTTTGCAGATGTGTTTTTAATGCATCAAGTGAAGCGGGTTTAAGCGCTATCATCTGCTCATATTTTTTTAATTCTTCTACGAGATGTGACCGTAAAAGTCCTAGGTCTGCAAGCGAAGATGACATTTCCGCTTGTGCACGATTCTCAATAATTTGTGCGCATATGTGTCTAGCTTGTACATACAGCTCTATGTTAAGTCGTTCAATGGAGCTTTGTTCAAGTTTTGCTGCAATGCCATCGCGAATTTCACGATATATTTCCGGCATAGTGGTATCGAGGCCAGTATAACAGGCAGCCCGCCATGGATGATCTACTGTCCATACCATGTTATCACGAAGCAGGGCGAGTTTTTTGATAAGTCCTTGCACTGCTTCAAGATTTGTTAGATGTTGCCTTACTGCTATAGCTTCGGCTTTTTTAAGATTGCCAAGAAGTTCATCCACAAATTCTGTCGGCATTTGATACAGATTTTTTGCCGTTATTGGTGCAATTTCATTGCCTTTAGCAAGTGCCTCTGCAAGTCCTTCAACAAGATTCTTGTAGCATATGCCATGCTTAGTCAGTAGTCGTTCCAATTGTTTCTCGTACGGTTTCCAGCTCCGTATAGGAATACTTATTTCCTTGGCTTTGCCATATATAGTCTGCTCAATAGCGCTTAATGCTTTGTGACTCGTAGCTTGCAGGGGACTGACATTGACTTTTATACCTCGCAGCGTTCGTTGCTCGCCAAGAACCTCTTTAATGCCCTTAGTTAAAGCTGGCTGTTTTTTTCTGACATCCTGTATGTACCACCAGGTCTTGAGTGCAAAACCGAAAATCCCAAGTGGTCCTGGCAACTCAACCGTTAAGCCACTTGGAGCTGTCGTTTTATCTTGCAGACTTGCCACAAAACGGCTTCTTAACGCATCTAACTCCACCGGCTGCAGAGAAGGTTCCATGGCACTCCGTTGATCATGTAGGATGACTGTCCTTTGGATAGGCCTCGGTAGAGTTTCTAGTTGTGTTATCATTGGGTCGACTATTGGTTTCATACGCGCCGGGAACAGCCGGACTTTTGGCAAGGCCAAGCCAGCTTTGGCACCAGGGGTACTCTGTTGTATGCTCGGTTGTTCGTGCAATGGAAGCACAACAAACTCTGTACGATATAAGCCTTCTCCGGTAATAACATCACCAATAATAGTGTTTTCCTCATGCGCATACGCTCTAAATCCTGGCGCTCCGATCCCTTTCTCGATACGCATCGTACAGATGTGCGTACCGTTCTCTGCAATACCTCCGGTTAAGTTGATTTTCGCACCATTTTTACACGCAACGCTCAGCTGGTAGTTTTTTGACATTGTAAGTGGCTCTACAATTTTCCGGTCAACACTCTCTTTCGATACATAAAGCGTATCTTGAGTGATTATGGCCGTGTAGGTTCCGGGTGCTAGCTCCATCGCTTGGAGTAACGCTGCTGTTTTTTCACACACAGCCATTTGTTGTTCATCAATAATTCGATTAGTACGCTCTTGAGGAGTTTCTATAATTTTCGGTTGCTGCATATTAAACTGACCAGCAATTTGGAAGCTATCTACAGTAGCCCCAGCAGCTGCTTGCCTAGCAAGCCCTTCAGCACATCGCTGTGGTAATTCAATAAATGTATCTTCTTGCACAAAGATTCGTTCCGCTGCTCGAGGAGCTGTGCTTGTTCGTTCTACCCGCAGCGCACTCTGCATTTTCTGCAGCGCTTCTACTGCTTTTCTTTGTTGTATCTCGCTTTGCATTCGTTGCTGTAACTCGATTGACAAATGCGGCTGGCTAGTTACTTGATGCTCGAGTGTCACCATAGCTTGTGATGGTATGCCTGTAAAGACAGGCACCCTCGGCCTTGATAAATCGTCCATGCAAAACATTGTGCCATAGACAATAAACATACCCAGAGATATGAGATATCCCTGTTTCATATAACCCCCATTGGTTATTAGGCTAATCGGATATTCTACAGTCACAAGCTTTTCTTATTTGCTCGCATACGACTGTTATTACATTGCACTTTAATGGCCAATGGCCACAAAAATATTACTCAAATTTGTATAAAAATAAAAAATTTATAATAATATTAAATTTAACTGAAAATATAATAAAGTCAACATTAATACTAAATTGACAAGTACTGAAATTTGGTGTACTATTATCAGTAATAACGGAAAAAGTTTTTCTTTATTTCTTGGATGGAGTGTTATTTTATGAAAAAATTTATTTTGGCAATACTCTTGTTAGGAACTGGTTTAGCCTGTACTAAGACCTACTGTGTTGATGATGACTTATTACACAGCCAGCTAGGCGAGTACAACGAAGACGGCAGCAACTATCGTCAATATGATGGCCTTGAAGGCAATGCCGATATAGACCCTGAACACTGTGGCGATATTGATGATAATTTACCAGAAACAGAGTTTGGGTATAATAGGATAACCTATGCAATGGCATCTATTGCCTATTATGATCTACGAGACGCAATCGGTATTGCAAGAAGCTTGCAAGCCCGCAAAAAGAACAAAAATTATCTCTACTACGTATGTTATGACAGTAATCGAGATGGTTATGTCGTCAGAAGAACTAAAAGTAGAGTCAAGGTCATCGCATCGTTGGCTTATGAAGCCTGTAGGGCCATAACTGGCTCCAACATAGCGCAAGGCACTCTCAGCGCACTTGGCAATCTCGCATACTACACATGCCTGTTGCCCTTATTGACAGCCGGAAAAATTGCCTTCAATCATTTGGCATCGTAGATACAGAATCAGCGGCGTCACCCAATAAATTTCTGCTGCTAAGCAAGGCTCACGAGACATAAAGAAAATTTCGATGAGAACTGTTTTGGCATACCTCGAATACATAATTTCAAGGGTACCGAATAACAGTACCCTTGAAATTTATATGTTGCTGGGAACAAAGAACGCGAATGATTTACTGATTGATATGCGTAACTTTTGGCAAGCAATGTGCTATCCCCTTATCGGGTTTTCTGTGAACACTTCGGCTTGGTTTGCCTACAAAAAGAAAGATGGTACCTAACGATGAAGAGAATCAATACTTAGCAGTCTGCTTTAATACAAGCAACATAGAACAAGCCGTTATCCTTTACAGAATCGTTACAGATACCATGACAACACCAGCTTCAGTGGCATTGAGTATGACATGAGCACAAAACAGCAGCATTATATGCAAGGGTACTGAAGGCAACCAGTCTGACAATATTCTTGTCAGTAGGAACATCACCGGAAACATCCTACGCTGTTCTATAGTGTGCAAACACGTGGTACGCGCCCTGTGCCATACATGACGACATACTATATAAATCTAATTGCTATCGGGCAGTTTTCTCCTGCACACAAGATTGATTTTTATGGTAAATTTGGTATTCTACATGAAGTGTACTGTTGAAATATTGCTCTTTATACAGGGTGGTTGTTCGATAACAACCAAAGAGTAATCGTTATGTAACCCTGCCGAAGGATATTATGATAGATTTTAAGCAACTCGTTAAAGCCGGTGTTCATTTTGGGCATAGAACGTCTGTGTGGAACCCGCTTATGGCTCCCTACATTTGGGGACACAAAAACAATGTTCATCTTATTGATATTTCGAAGACCGCAATACAACTCGAAAAAGCAGCACAATTTTTAGAGTCTGTTGCAGCCTCTGGACAATCTGTTTTGTGGGTTGGCACCAAAAAACCTGCTCAAGACTCCATTTTCGCAACAGCACAAAAGCTTGGCATGCCTTTTGTTAACCATCGCTGGATTGGTGGCACACTAAGCAATCATTCTCAGGTTAAAAAATCGGTTACGAAGTTGCTTCATTATGAAGATGTTCTAGAAAAAAGTGTCAGTGCAAGTTTTTATACAAAGCGCGAACTTAATCTTTTTGGAAAATCAGTTGATCGTCTCAAGAAAAACATCGGTGGTATCGTTAATCTGCGATGGCCTCTCGGCGCCGTTGTGTTGGTAGACGTTAACAAAGAAACGTCAGCATTACGTGAAGCAATCTCCATGAATGTACCAGTTGTTGCTCTTGTCGACACGAACAGTGATCCATCATCGGTAAATTTCCCAATTCCAGCTAACGACGATGCACCGCGTTCAATAGCCCTTATTCTTGAATATCTCAGCGAAGCTGTCGCACGAGGCCAAGCCATTGCCGCTGAACGCAAAGTTACTGCCGCTGCCGCTGCAGCACAAGAATCCGACGATGTCCATGAAATAGCAATTATTGCATTACCAGAAGAAGACGCTGAAGAAACTGCCAAGTCACCTTCGCAACGACGAACAGGTCGCGATAAAGCTGAAACGAGCGCAACTGACCAACGCCGTCGACCTTATAAACGACGAGATGCATAAAAATATTGCCTTTACTAGTAATAAAGGGTATTATAGGAGAGATGTCTGAGTGGCCGAAAGAGCACGATTGGAAATCGTGTATGTCCTGAAAAGGGCATCGAGGGTTCGAATCCCTCTCTCTCCGCCAGTAAAGATTGCTGGTATGTGTACTCCAAATTGGGGAAACTTGTAAGGATCAGTTGTCAAATCTGTCAGATTCGAAAGAAAGCAGCAGGGGCAACGAAGTCTTGTACTAGTTTCCCTTTATTATATGTACCCTTTATACAATAACGAATAATATGGATGGTATTCAACGTAATCTTGCACGTACATGGCGGGCGCGTGATTTTAGTCAAATCATCGGACAAGACCTTGCTGTTAAAGTTCTCAGAAATAGTCTATTCCGGGGCCATTATTTTCCGGTCTATCTTTTCTGGGGACAACGAGGTACAGGAAAAACATCCATGGCTCGTATCTTTGCGGCCGCACTTAATTGCGAACATCTTGCTTCGTTTCAACAAGACCCAAAGGGTTCTTCATTACCTTGTACAACTTGCACTTCCTGTGTAGCAATCACACAAGGCAACCATCCAGACTACATAGAGATTGATGCCGCATCTCATACTGGTGTCGACAATGTTCGCGGTATTATTGATGCAGCGGCGCTGTTGCCACTCATGGGGCGCAAGAAGATCTTTCTCATTGATGAAGCACACATGCTCAGTAAAGCTGCCTTTAATGCACTTCTCAAGGTGCTTGAAGAACCACCAGCCTCGGCATTATTTATTCTCGCAACAACTGATCCACAAAAAATAATCGATACCGTTCGGTCGCGATGTTTTCAGGTTTGGTTCAGAAAAGTCGATGAACGCATTATTACTGAACACCTACGTTACTTGTGCCATGAAGAGTCAATTAATGCTGATATTGACGCACTCGCCTGCATCGCTCGTGAAACGGATGGCTCGGTAAGAGATGCCATCAATATGGTTGAACGTGTCCGCTTCGCACAAGGTCGCATAACACGTGATGCAGTGCTGCAACTGCTGGGCCATCCAGATGATGAATCGCTTGCTAACTTGGTAACACATAGCATTATGGGTGATCAAGATAAACTTCTTGCATTACTGAAAGATATGAACTGTGCATCATTTGATGTAGATTATGTATGGCGGCGCTTATTACAGCTTTTACGTGCTGCACTATTTTTACGCCATAACATTCCTAAAGAATCACTGAAAGATATCTCGCAAGAATTTTATAGCGCTGCTCAAACATATCCGTTTGAACGTATCATGAGGCTTCTTGAGATTATCTACCAGTATGAACCATTATTTAACAAGACTGTTAATAAAGCATTATTACTCGAAACAATGCTCATACAGGCCGCTACACAGCGTTATAGCCACAACACAGAGCGTTTGGCCATGAGCCAGCCAGTATCTGAGCAGCCTTTAACAAAAAAACGTGAACCTGCACTGCTTTTGGCACAAAAACAAGAGCCAATACGGGCACAAAATTCAAGCACCGTCACTGAAAAAGTTACTGAAAGCACTCAACAACCATCACCTACGCCGGCAGCTGAACAACCAATACCAGACAAGTGTGAGCCTTGGGATATATTTATGCGTGATATTAATACCATACAAGACCCACTCATGCTTTCTATATTTGCTAATGCGTCGTTTCAGTCATTCGACCAACAGACCAGGTATCTGGTGCTCGCATTTTCGCAACAGTTTGTCTTTTTCCAAGACTGGCTTGTAGAAAACACCGGCGCATGGAAGCCATTGCTCGATAAGGCCTTTGGATGCTCCGTGATTATCAAACCTGTTTTTACTGATACCATTGCGCCAGTGCTACCGACACTGAAGGCTGAAGAAAAAAAAACAACGGTCATTAAACCTAAGCAGATAGAACAATCGCAAGAACCACAAAAAAAAACTTTCCAGATAGTAAAGCCATATTATAACCATACTCAAAAAATTGCTAAAAAGCCTATCGTTGACGTCTCAGATAGTCTCACGTGGCCCCAAGCAACGCTGCTCAAAAAATACTTTGCAGGTGTCATTCGCGAACTATAAGGGTAACCTAAAAAGTAGGCATACAAAGGACTATTATTATGTATAGATTGCCATCTGTTGTTATTGTTGGCCGTGCCAATGTCGGTAAATCAAGTTTATTTAATCGCCTGTCTGATACGGTAAAAAGTATTACCTTTGATTATGCTGGGGTTACCAGAGATTGTATCAAGGATGTTGTCACGTGGCAGGGGCATGCTTTTGAGCTCGTTGATACGGGTGGTGTATCGCTGAGCACCATGCATGACCAACTTGCTGAACAAGCGCGTCATGCTGCATTTGCTATGATTGATACAGCAGATTTATTATTATTCGTTGTTGATGGTTCTACAGGTCCGATAGCAGAAGATTTTGCCATTGCAACTTTCTTACATAAGAAAGGCAAACCTGTTTTGCTGGTAATCAACAAAATGGATACACGACTCGCTGAAGAGCACCAGTATATGTTTCAACGACTTGGCTTCAAAGAGAGCTTAGGAGTCTCTTGTCAGCATGCCACCGGGATAGGAGATCTTTTAATCACTCTAGTAAAGCGTTTACCTGAACGTGGCCAAGAGTATGAAAAAGAACAAGCAGCATTCAGTGTCGTCTTGCTTGGCAAGCCAAATGTTGGCAAATCTTCACTGCTCAATCTTCTAGCGCAAGAAGAGCGGACACTGGTATCACCAATTCCTGGTACCACTCGTGAAGCAGTCTCGACATCGATTAAATTTTATCAAGAAGATATAACTATTACCGATACGCCAGGGGTTCGTAAAAAACACGCGGTTACAGATCCACTTGAGCAGTGCATGGTGCATAGCTCACTTCGTGCTCTCGAGCGTGGCAATATCGTTTTGCTACTGATCGATGCAAGTACCGGGCAACTCTCTGATCAAGAACTCAAGCTTGCCTACTATGCCTTTGATGATCTCCACCGAGCGGTGATTCTCGTGTTCAACAAACAAGATATAGTTACTGAGACAACAAAACAACAGATGCTCAGTGAACAAGATTTATATGACCGTCTCATGAAAAAAGTTGAATCGATTAGCATATCCTGCGTAACCAAGAAAAATATTGGTAAAATATTACCGCTGGTACAGGAAGTCTGGGAACGCTATAATCGACAATTGAGTGATGCAGAGTTAACCATGCTGTGCCAACAGGCATTGACGGAAACACCCCTCTATCATCAGCAGGATCTTTTGAAAGTTTTTCGTGTACGGCAAATCAAAACTGCGCCGATAACACTGCTCATGATCGTCAATCAGCCACGATGGTTTGGTGATAGTCAGAAGGCATTTTTTGAGAACCGTATCAGAAAAGCTTTTAATCTCAAAGGTGTTCCATTAAAGTTTCTCTTGAGAACAAGTTCTTAGAAGAAACCCGTTACAGCAGCATTTGTATACTGTGAGACTAGAGTGCGCGCTATGGTAGCGTACACCCTATGTATTAGGACCTAATCTGACACAGGCGCTGAAGCTTCTTGTGGCAAGAGCCCCTTGAAGAAACCACCACGCTTTTTAATAGTAACTGGCAAGGCCAAGGACATCCCATTGTGGTATAAGAGACCACCATCAGTCATCATAGCAGCAATATCGCTGTGTTCATCAAGTTGAATATCAGAACCCATAATTTTGCCGCTTGGAAGCCTAACCCCGTCGCCAGGAACAACAAAATAGCCATTTTTAGTGCGCACAAGCATGAAATCTTTGCCCTGGGCAGTTGGATTACTGGACAAATATGGCCCTTGCCATCTTTCTGGATGCTTTAGGTTAAGTGGACCAACTTGCGATCCATCAAAAGAACCAACGGTGAGAAAATTAATAGGATTTTTTGTTTGCTCAACATTTATTATTTTGCATGTTCGTTCGATTAATTCGAGCTTCTCTACGATAGTTTTTTCGTTTTGTTGGATAACACTAGTAAGCGCCTGCTTTGAGCCTGACAGTGTGTTTATGATAGCAACAGTGACAAAAATACCAAACAACACAAGAACAATTAACGGCATAATTGATTTGTGGACAGTGCCAACGCAATCTTTAAATCGTAACATTGGGTATCGCATATGACGCTCCTTGAGTATAGGCTAAGTATAGTTATCGGGACCGATAGTTTATTCCCATTGCAGCACGGACTTCTTCCATGGTTTTTGATGCTATAGATCTAATTTTATCTGTGCCAGCAAAAGCTATTTGCATAACAGCCTCTTTATCGCCACTATAGAGGGCACGCCGTGCCCTGATTGGATCAAGCAGACTATTAAGCACATCGATAAGACGTTTTTTTACAATAACGTCGCCAAGGCCGCCCTGCTGATACTTTTCTTTAAGCTCTGCAACAGCCACTTTGTCAGGATCAAAGACGTCAAGATACATAAACACAACATTGCCTTCAAGGCTCCCTGGGTCAGACGCACGAATATGGTTAGGATCAGTGTACATACCCATAACTTTCTTGTGTATCGTGTCAGCGTCATCAGATAAATAAATCGCATTACCAAGAGATTTGCTCATTTTTGCTTTTCCATCAGTTCCCGGCAGGCGGGAAACGGGTGCAATCATGGCCTCTGCCTCGCGCAACACATCAGTTTTATACGTTCTATTAAACGTACGAACGATCTCATTCATTTGCTCAATCATAGGGAGCTGATCATCACCTACAGGCACAAGAGTACCCTTAACAACGGTAATGTCAGCGGCCTGATGGACCGGATACATAAGAAATCCTGCTGGGATAGCATCACCAAAGCCACGCATTTGAATTTCGGCTTTGACAGTTGGATTACGCTTAAGCCTACTGACTGTTACAAGATTAAGATAAATAATAGCGAGCTCAGCAATTTCTGGAATCATTGATTGGATAAATATGGTGCTTTTTTGTGGATCGATGCCAACGGAGAGATAGTCAAGGACAACTTCGCCGATGCTCTTGCGAACTTTTTCTGGATTATCGTAATTATCAGTTAATGCTTGCATATCAGCCAGTAGAATATACTGAGTACAGGTTTCCTGCAATGCCACGCGATTAGCAAGAGAACCGATATAGTGCCCCAAATGTAGTGGCCCCGTTGGCCTATCACCTGTTAGCACAATGTTAGTGTGTGATGTCATGATTTTATATACCTTATGTAGCTACAATTGATTATTCGATGGTTGTATGCTGACGCGTTGCTTGTGTTATCATACGGCCCAAGAAAGCATAGAGGGTGTCATCTGCTTGATCATCACCGCCACCAAAGAACATGCGGAGTAGTGTCGTCTTTTGTGGTGTATGTACCCAATTGATTTTGCCTTTTGAGCCGGTTTTTTCTTGTATGACGCGTATAGCATCAGAGATTGATCCAAGAGCATCTATCAATCCCAATTTTAACGCTTGGCGTCCAGTAAACACTTTGCCGTCAGCCCATATTTTGGCGTCACTAAGTTGTAGAGACCTACTCTTGCTGACTTCTTCTATAAATTGCTCGTAAGAATCATCGGCAAGGGACTGCAAAAGCTTCTTTTGTTCATCTGTCATTTCTGCAAAAGGATTAGCTGTGTTCTTATAGGCGCCAGCTGCTATTGGTGTATACTTTATCTTATATTGCTCAAGAAGATCTTTCACGTTAAATATGTAAGGCAACGTTGTGCCAATGCTACCGATCATGGATGAACCTGGAGCAATAATAGCATCAGCGGCGCAGGCAATATTATAACCACCAGAGGCACATATATTTTCGACTAAGACGACAACAGGTTTTGGGTATTCTTGTTTAAGATATTTAAGTTCTCGAAAGATTGATTGTCCTGTACCAGCAGCGCTTCCCGGGCACTCCATTTTGATAAGTATGGCCCTTATAGAATTGTCTTCGAAATGCTTGCGAAAGGTCTTACATAAACTGCTTGAGTCATATATAAGACCATGCACTGGCACCACAGCGACAGCTATACGGTGCTCCACGGTATCTTGGTATTTACCAACAATAAAGCGCATGATGGGCGGCACGATTTGCATAAGAATAAGCACGATAAAAATACCCTTGAAGATATCGGAAAATGTTGTAGGCACGAAGCGTTTCATAAGATCACCCTGGTTTTGTAGCACCTAACATAGTGCATATATAAGCATTACACCTTAGTATACGATAGCATACACAAAATTCTATGATTGAATAAAGAAATATCTACAGAAGTTGTTAGTTTTATCTTGGCACAGCACACAATCATGGACATATGATACTTTCCAGAGCAACGGTAGAAAACTTTATAATTGACAAATTATAAAATACATTTATAATTTATCTTAGTTATACTTTTCTTATATAATTAAAATGGACGTCCAACTGGCAACTTCTCAATAAAGTACCACACATGCATGTAAAGACAGCCAAGGACCTTTTTATAAAGCTTTATACAATGATAGGAAGTTTTTTTATGAAATATATCTATCTCTTACTACTTATGTTCGCCCAAATAGGCTCTATAACCTGTATGGATGGCACACAATCACAGCAACGTCGTCGTGGCAATTTAATTATACTCCATTCGCGGTCTGAATCGTATGATGGCAATCGAGATCCACGTGCTCTTACGGCCCAACTACTACAAGCACTGGATGCTCAGGTGGCGCCCATCATTACAACGAAGGCGCTTTGGCAATCGATGCTATACCAGAGTTGGGTTCACTATAAGCCAACACCAGAAGCAACGTTGCATGATTGGGAACTCTATACGCTCGAAGGGTATGATTTTGTTATCGCGATTCCAAAACAATATAAACTAGATGCTTGTACCCAAATGCCTCATCTACCACAGGACTATGCTCTTAGTATCAGAGTAAGCGTTATGAAACAGATAGAAAGCCCATTTTTGTTGATGAAGACGAGATGTGTTCAGGGAGAAAACACCAGTTTACTAGGCTTTTTGCAGGCAGTCCTGGTGACTGCTACGGATCCATACCATTATTCATGTGGTCCTATCTGGACCGTATATCTTAGTGGTCACGGCAGCGAAGATACAATCACTGAACTTTCGCAGAGTGATTTTCGACAGATACTTCACTTTTTTAATGATCAGGTTTGTACCGACATACTCCTATATCAGTCATGTTTTAGTGGTTCCATTGTCAACAGAACTGCACCATTTCTTATGGAAGTAGACTCACTCAGGCTCAACTATACAGTTATTAACCCAGCAACGAATGGCTCTATAATTTATGCAAATTTTTGTCCTAGCTTATTTTTTGATCCGATTTCTGTTCAATCTCCTATTGAGACTCAGCAGGGGAAATTTAAACGAAGAGTTGCCCATCTTATACCCAAAAAACTAGATAGCCTGCGCCCAGCCTACCTTACTTCAGCCTACATGCTAAAAAATTTAGAAAATATTAATAATCTTCCTTACATCAGATACCCAAGCGCAACAGAGTTTGTACCACTTGAAGATCAAAGCATCATGGTTATCACAGATGATCTTGTCAAAAGGGCTATACGCGAAGCAGCTGGCATATTACACATACAAAGCACCACCACAACCGTCTTATTGCAGTGTCACGACATGTCACAGCTGAATCTGGTAATTCACGGTATACCACCAATATTTTTATGTCCAGACCAAGCACCGCCCTTAACGTATATCGGTGGGCTCTTGTGTGCCGACCTATCACCAGAGGAATGGCAATTTGTAACAAAATTTAGCTTTTTACCAGAGTTTTCTATTGGCATGGTTGATCATATGTTTGTTGTTAATAGAGTAATGTTTGGCAAACCAGCCTTGAGTAGCCTTCCATCACCCTTTGAGCTTTTGACTGTTTCAACAAGTAGAATCGACCCCAGGCCTTATTTAGATCAATCGTTAATTGCAACTGGAATTAATAACTGTTTTTTGAAAAGAGTTGCGTATCTCTCGGCTCAGGGCACCTACCATGAACACAGCATTATCGTATAGCTCTTATAAAGAACTCAAACATAGTACAACACACAATGCTAACACGAGTAGCCACGCATATATTGTACCCGTTACCCAACTGGTCGGCTTTTCTGTAACAACGACGTGCTCGTATTGCTCTTTATTGTAAGATCTACGGTTTGAAGCATTGTATCCTGACGTGTGAAAGTATAACATATAGCTCCATAATTATTGGCAGAGATTATTGTCTAACCACACATCAAAGCCGGGGCGCTTGCGCTCCGAGCGATTCTATACACGCATAGTGTTCTGCTGGTGCGTAACAGGCTTATCCATAGTATGCTCTTGCATGGCACTCACCAATGGCAGCATAGGTGTAGTTTTCTATTGCTTCCCCACTTGCAAGAACTTTAAGATGCGAGCAATGCTTTTGTGAGCTTGTGCACCAGCCTGCTTGCATGCTGCACGAACCGGCGGCATACTCAGGGCATAAGCACCGATACAGACGATAACACCAGTTGTCATAAGTGCTGCTAATGGCGTTGATTTTGTGACGGTGCTTTGCTGGGGCGCTGGTAACGCCACAAAAGTTCCATACTGGAAACCACCTTGCAACGATGATGGCCCTGCAACAGAAACTGGACCATACGTGAGAGGACCATGGCCAGCCTGCGGCTTTTTTCTTTGGCACATTGGGCATTTGAGACTTTTTTGTTCCCAATCATGTACGCAACCAAGACAAAAGCTATGACAACAGTCTGGTGCACCCCATAAGTAAAGAGCTTTTTGCTCGTAGCAAACCCCGCACAATGGGCCCTCTTCTTGCTCGCTCGCGCCTTGTTTTTTAAACTGGTCGAAAACCTGCATAGCTCCTAGTTGTGTTTCCAGCAGCGTTAAGCACGTTACACCGAGTGCCAGAACTATAAACCACAAAGAACTTTTCTGTACTATCATTTGTTAATCTTTCGCGCTATGGTAAGCTGATTAACCCATCACCATTAACTCAATATACACTTCAATCACTGTTCTCTCATGCATCGAGCTTTTTTGGCAGTTAGGGACGTTCGCAGAACGGTTTTATGTTTCTTGTTGCATTAACATCATAATAATGTCGTAAAAATCCATCTTGCTTAATATTGTGAAACTTTTTAGAAAAATGTCAAACGGGTTATGTCGTTTGAGCAGCTTTAGCGTGACAGTAATTAAGCTCTTCAAAAGTTATCGACATAAACTTGGGCGACATGCTATGCTACGAGATAAGAAATGTAGGATACACATGCATACTATTTAATCATGGAGTTACTACAATGCATGGACAAGGACAACAACCGCAAGAAAATTCTCAGTCGTTACTGGATCGCTATTGCCAAGATATCACCAAACAGGCACAAGAGGGAACATTAGACCCTGTTATTGGACGCCATGAAGAAATCCGACGCGTTATACATATATTGTCACGGCGCATAAAAAATAACCCTGTCTTGATTGGCGAGCCAGGTGTCGGCAAAACTGCTATTGTTGATGGTATAGCACAGCGTATTATCAATAACGACGTACCTGAAAGCCTCAAGCATAATAAGATTTATACATTAGATCTTGGCTTGCTGATCGCTGGAGCAAAATTTCAGGGCGAATTCGAAGAGCGCCTCAAAGGCGTGCTGAAGGCCGTTAAAGAAGCAAAACAAAAAGTTATTCTGTTTATTGATGAGCTTCATATGCTCGTTGGTGCTGGCTCCACAGGAGGCGGCATGGATGCCTCTAACCTTCTTAAACCTGCTCTCGCACGGGGCGATTTGCATTGCATAGGAGCAACAACACTGAAAGAATATCGTCAGTACATAGAAAAGGACGCCGCTCTCGAACGTCGTTTTCAAAAAGTGCTTGTAGAAGAGCCATCATTAGAAGATGCACTGTCAATTTTGCGTGGCATTAAAGATCGCTACGAGCTGCACCACAAGATTCGTATAACTGATCAGGCACTAGTCGATGCCGTTATGCTCTCTGCAAAGCATATTGCTGATAGGTTCCTACCTGATAAGGCTATCGATCTTGTTGATGAGGCTGCGGCAATGGTAAAGATGTCGATTGATTCGCACCCAGAACTCATCGATCGTCTTGACCGCACTATTCGCCAGCTTGAAATCGAAAAAGTTGCACTCGCAAAAGAAAAAGATATACCAGCCTCTGTAGAGCGCCTTGCGCTGATCGAACAAGAACTTGCTACAGCTAAACAAGAGCACAAGATATTGATGGATCAGTGGAAAGCAGAGAAAACGCCACTCGAGAAAATAAATAGTATTAAAGAACAGATAGAAAGTGCCCAAGTACAGTTCCAGCGCGCCGAACGTGAGGGCAATTATGGTAAAGCATCAGAGATAAAATATGGGGTTATCGCACGTCTTGAAAAAGAACTACTTGCTCAACAGGAGCAGCTTAAGGGATTGCAGACACATCTCGTAAAACAGCATGTTGATGAACGTGACATTGCTGCTGTGGTAGCCCGATGGACAGGCATCCCTGTTGCAAAACTACAGGCACATGAGTCAGAAAAACTGCGAACCATGGCAACGGTACTGAAGCAACGTGTTATTGGTCAAGATGAAGCCATAACTGTTATTAGTAACGCCATCCTTATGCATCGAACAGGCCTAAAAGACCCAAATCGTCCTATTGGCTCGTTTCTTTTTCTCGGACCAACTGGTGTTGGCAAGACCGAAGTAGCGCGAACGCTCGCAGACTACCTGTTTGACGATGTCAAGACAATGGTTCGTATTGATATGTCAGAATATATGGAGAAACATGCCGTTTCACGACTGATAGGTGCGCCCCCTGGCTACGTTGGCCACGAAGAAGGTGGGCAGCTCACAGAAGCTATACGACGCCATCCGTATTCAATAGTGCTCTTTGATGAAATAGAAAAGGCACATCCTGATGTCTTAAATATATTATTGCAAATGCTCGATGACGGCCATATCACTGACAGTCAGGGCAGGACTGTCTCCTGCAAAAACTGCATTATTATTATGACATCCAATATAGGATCCGAAGCAATTCTTAACGCCGGCACCATAACGACGGAGCTCAAACGCTCGATTGAGACCATACTCTATACAACATTACGCCCAGAATTTCTCAATCGTCTTGATGCCATAGTATTCTTTAACAGACTCACAAAACCGGCACTAGAGAACATTGCTCGTATACAGCTTGATGATCTTATAGATAGAGTACGGCGAAATCGTCTTGAGTTGCATGTTGATGATGCCGTTATAGCCAAGATAGCAGAACTTGGTTATGAACCAACCTTGGGTGCCAGGCCATTAAAACGTGCCATCCAGCAGTATATAACAGTGCCTTTATCACAGTATATACTGGATCATCAAGATGCAAAGCAACTCACAGTCAGCGTTGATAGCACTGGTACAATCGTTATCAAGTAATACTTTAGGGAGCATAAACAGTCATGAAGGTAACGCGTAAGCTGGCTATAGCAGTTATGTACATGAGTTTTGGTTGTTGCCAAAGTACTATGACATGCAGCCCACAGGAAATAGCCGATATAGCCGTAGTACATGATCAGGCAATGCTTGAACCAGAGACTGAGTCTCTACAAAAGGCCATTTTGGAACCTGCTTATCATAATCAAGGCAGCGATGTACAATGCGACGCTTACTCGTCTACACGAGGCTTTCATATCGCTGCTGGCAAGGCGACATGCCTCCCTGATAAGTACTGCACTTCATTCGGTGCTTACTCGTATATGAGTAAGGCGCCCAGAATCAGGACATGGCAAGAAGGAACAAGCTACTCTGTTGGAAAGTTTTGTTCGATAGCCACTAAACTAACTATTTTTTTAGGCGATGGAACCCATCGAAAAGATTGGGTTTCAACATACCCATTTAGAGCCATAGACAACAAGATTCCAGGACTCTTTCCCGAAGCACATGATACAACTGGCGATACCGTCACAAAAGGCAATGTTGCCATAGGTAATGACGTCTGGATTGGAGAATGTGTAACTATTTTATCAGGGGTCACTATTGGCGACGGCGCTATCATTGGTGCATGCAGTGTCGTAACGAAGGCAGTACCACCATACGCAATTGTTGCGGGTAATCCCGCGAGAATTGTCGGTTACAGGTTCGACGAGGGAACTATCAATGCACTTTTGCATCTTGCTTGGTGGGATTGGCCTATAGAACGCATACGAGATACTATGCAGCTACTGTGTAGCAACGATATTGCGACGTTTATACAGCGCAATAGTGGTGCCGATCTTAAATGCACTATAGCATTAGAAGTTCTTAAGTGTAGCAAACCAATAGATGAGATTTGTCAAAAATATGCTGTGACACGCGAGCAAGTACAGGAGTGGGCATGCATTCTCAAACAATCCGGAGCAACGCTCTTTCAAGGAATATAAGACAACTCATCGTTAGAGTTACATGAAGATTGATATTTTTTTCTTCAAGGGGCTTGATGCTCAGCCTAGCAGCCACACTTTCACTTCTTCCTTGCGACCGTAAGAATATTGAGCGATTTTTTTTCTAAAAATTCTGACCCATCCATTGCATATTGACCGATTGTTTCAAATCCATTTTTAGCTAGCATTTCTCTCAATTCTTGAGCTGTATAAATTTGCAATGAAAACTTATGACTGAATCTTTCAGGTTTAGCTACATTTTTTTGGACAATATAGTTATCATAAGAGGTAAGATGACCTTTATTTCTATCTAGTGTAGAGTATTGAACAATATACATTTGAGAGTCGTTAAATTTTTTATTAACGCAATAGGCAAGATCAGCAACAACCGTATCGGTCATAGCTTCTAAATTTAATATATCAAATACGTAAATACCGCCAGATTTTAGATTTTGATGTATATTTTTCATCGCTTTTACAAAGCCAGCCTTGGTTACATGTCCTACAGCATTGAAAATGGTAATAACTGCATCAAATGTACCGACCCTTAATGTACGCATGTCTCCATCTATAAATTTGACGTCGATTTTTTCATTATGAGCTTTTGTTCTTGCTATGTCTAAAAGTGCGGGACTGATATCTCCTCCAACGCACTTATAACCGCGTTTTGTAAGAAAAAATACTTGTGATCCTGTTCCACAAGTAAGGTCAAGAACTGTCTGCACCTTATGTGCTTTAAGTAACCGTTCAATCAAACCATTTTTTGCATCAGTATCGTCGTCTATATTACGTGCATCAAAATACTTTGATAGCTTTTCATATTCAAGCGGAAGTCCTAGCCTACTTTTTTTCATTGTACATCCCCACAAACTCTTTGAGCTCTTTATAAAATTTTACATGTGGATACTTTACACTTAGCTCCGAAAGTTGTCGACTAAGTCGATTATCAAGACGATATTCGAAAGTACAACGCCCGTTATGCATGGTGCAATGAGCTTCTCACTAACAAGAAGAGCTACACCACCATCGTGTTGCGTAAGTTTAAGACTATAATGTGCAAGATCGCAAGGGTACACACGGGGCTGATATGAGCGTGAGAACAAAAACATAGAAAAGCTGCTCGCAATTTATAACAAAACTGCTATACTACTGTCATGTTGTACTATATGCGCCTGTAGCTCAATTGGATAGAGCGCCGGACTTCGAATCCGTAGGTTGCAGGTTCGATTCCTGCCAGGCGCACCATCTTGGGTGCGCGCCCGTAGCTCAGTTGGATAGAGCGACAGATTCCTAATCTGTAGGCCACAGGTTCAAATCCTGTCGGGCGCACCATCCTTTAGCTATACTTCTTATGATTTTCAAAGTGCTTCACTGCGGTTTTTTCTTGCGCATATGAAAAGTTTGATTGATTTCGCTACGTGTCTTTATCTAGACTTTATAGCAAGATATACTTCTATAACTTTTTAGAAAGATATACTCATGAAACAATGTTGCGTTGCTTTTTTTGTAAAAAACTTACTTTGGGTAAGCCTGCCGCTCTTGTGTGGAGACATAAAACCACATACTTTAACCAATAATAAAAATGATCTTTTGATCATTTCCATTCCAAAATGTGGTACCAACATGTTGGTAAAGACCATCGATCTCTTAGTAGGCAAACCTTTTGGCATTAACAATACCCTTGCAGGATTTCGAATCAATCAAAACGTTTTGCTGAAACGTATTCTCAACCAGCCTAAAGATACTCCCATGTATATTCACACGCCATTCACTAAGCAAGCAGAAAGCTTACTCATGCAATACGCCATGAAAGTTTTTTTCATCTATCGCGACCCCCGTGACTGTGCTATCTCACTGGCATTTTTCTTAAAAAAATTATGGTCAAGACGATTCAACTCTTACTCGCAAGAGCAACTTATTTCGATGGCAATAGCAAGTCACGAAATGTATGACGCTGGTTTGTTTAGAGGCATACCGAACTTCGTTATAACAGACGTTAATGCGTGCTTCCAGACTTTTTTACCGTGGCGACAATGCCCAATTATCTACACAACCAGATTCGAAGATCTTGTCGGTCCCCAAGGTGGTGGTGATTCCGAATCTCAGATGCGAGAAATCAGAAACATAGCGAAGCATCTTGGTATCGAAAAAACTGAAGATGAATTAACAGATGTTGCTGGTATGCTTTTTGGACGTACTTGGTCAACATTCCGCGAAGGACAGATAGGCAGCTGGAAAAAACACTTTACGCCTGCGCTCAAAGAGAAGTTTAAAAGAATCGCTGGACAGCTACTTATTGATCTAGGCTACGAAAAAGATTTTGACTGGTAATCCCGCACCTTTAAATTTTTGCAAGCGCCAGGGCCGCAGGGAGGCAAGCTCATCGTAGGGGTTGGGGCAAAGCACTGCAACACTATTCACTTAACCTTTGTAATCAGCCTTACCAGCACCCAAGATCGCTCATCACGTAGAGGCAACTTCGTGGCTTACTTGCCTTTCAAGTATGCACACAGATCTTCATCAAAGTGTTTTCGTTATCATTGCGCAGTCATCGCTGAAATTTTACTGCAATGACGTTGGTGTAATAGGGGCAACAATAACAGTCGTATCATCAACAACGCCATGCTCAACTGCTTTTGCAACTAGTTTTTGTGCCACAGCATGCATAGACCCAGTTTTGGTAAGTATCTCGCGGGTAATACTTCCTGGATCAGCGTCTACACGTTCTATGCCATTCCAAAAACCGTCAGAACCGAGAATAACAGCCTGCGCATCACCTGGAATAGCATATTCTGCTATATCAGGCTCAGCACTAATAACACCGATACCTGCATGTAGCTTTTTTGCTGTATCGCCAAGTGAACGTGACATATCAAGCGACCACATGCCGTTGTGTTTTCTTCCTGGAACTGAAACACGGTATACACCAGCTAGACGTCGCGTTTGTTCATGTATAAATGCTGATTCTTCAGAAAAACGCTTTTGCTTGATACGAGCACATTCTGCAGGATTACTTGCTTTATGGTCCTGTGTAATTGCGCTTGCTATACGCTCAGTAACAAGCATTGCCCGCGAATCACCAACGTGACCTGTGAACAACTTTTTGCCAAGCTTATCAACAAGAACAATAAGCGCCGTTGAGCCACCTAAAGTATCTTGAGCCCATAATTTTTGTTCTACCGCTGCAAAGCCACTTTGTATTGCATCAGGTTCCTTGCACCCTTGTTTTATTCGTGCAAAGATATCTTCAGGGAGAGACTCGGCAATAGTATATGCAATATCTTTATCCGAATGGCCATCAAAGACTCCATACATGAGATAGCGATTACCAAATGATACACCGCAATATGCATCCTCGCCTTTACCAGGACATGCTAGGCTATGGGCAGGAAAACTCGCCATGTCACGAATTTCTGGCTTGTCGGACTCTTCTTCACTATCACATGCAGCAAAGGCGGCATATCGTGCGAGATCTCTTGGCGACTTCACAAGTGACGGAGACGACGAGCCAGCTAAACCGCTCGCTGGAGCGTCCATACATACGCTCTTTGTGCACTTCCCTGTTAAGAGAGGCAAACAACAAAAGAAAGCGCATTGAAAAATTTTTTTCATAACGTTCCTACAAGTTAGATTGTGCAGTATAAAAACATCTCTGGCATAAGTACGCTTTCTTGAAAGCAAACTATGAGTAACATCTTTATTATACAAATATTTAATAGGCGTTTCTCAGCATCATTGAAGCTACCAAATGAGCGCATCTGTTGTCACGTAGGTCCTGCAAAAGTACTGTATATAGTATATGTTTATACTGCAAATATTGCTAATTATAAAAATATATTTAAACACTTAGGTACAGTATAAAGCACTACAAAATTCTATTCAAGGGGTCGGCGCCGTCATCAATGCACCGCACAAAGCTTGGCATCCCATCACTCTTTTAACGGTAACAAATTTTTGTTATTGTACTCTAGGGTACTGGATAGTATGTTGATAACAATAAGAAAGTTTCCGCGATGGCATCTAACAACTATAAAGACAGGTGGGGTACAGTACATTATAAACAACATTCAGAAGGTCAATACAACAGCGGCCTGCAGGTGATACCATCACTGAATCTTTGTGGTGAAAGCTCTTTATTGAATATCACAGCTTACAAATAAGTTGTACATAGATATATTTTTGCTTATGCAGGAGTGCCAGGTATGACGATATTAATCCACTATAGTGTGTATACTGTTATATGTATTATCAGCCTTTTGCTACCCAGTACACAACAAGCAGCTGCACGCATACCAAAAAAAGCTGTTCCCAAAACAGAAGAGAGCTGGTCAGCCATTAAACACCTGATACCCATTATCGACATGTGCAAGCCTGGTGGCAAGTTGCCAGGAGCAACTGACCATGATTCGATTGTAGATTATTGCCGCCTTCTTGACATGTGTATACTTGTGCAAAGATCGCCAGGTACGAGTGAATGGGTCAGTCTACATGCACCTGACAAACTTATGCTCGCTGATACGTATCGGGATAAAAGTAATTTTTTGAAAAAAAATCTTGCCGTTGCATTAAGTAGTCAAGTTGCTGGACTTTATCCACCAGAACCTACACTCTACTCTTTTGCCTATGACCATCCACCTTGCACACCAGGTCAGGCACCAGAATCTAACGTATTTGTGAGTGTCCCATATATCGTTACTGTAGAAACATTTAAGCAATCGTTGCCCAATCATGATTTCGCCTGGCTTCCTTCATCTATAGCGCTTGATCAAGCTACGCTTAACAGCAAACTTGGCACTACGCCTACAGCTCGATATTATTTAGCTGCATATCTTCATCCTATCTTAAAATATGTAGCAAGTATACGCGAAAAACGACTTGAGGCCCTACAAGAGGCCTATGGCTCTGTGCATTGCCCAATATGTGATAAAACAGTTAAGACAGTTCCTTTTAGTAAGCACTGCAAAAAACCACACTTGCTCTGCCAAACATGCAAACAAGAATGGCTTAAACAATCAGGTGCGACATGCCCAGTTTGTCGAGCTAAGCCTTAGTGCAAGTAGCTACACCTGCAGCGCTGACCTTCTATCGCTTGCATAAATCGCTTAGATAAGTTGGCGTGTAGTTTAGAATCTGAATTAGGCCAGCTATTGACGTTCCTGCTGCTCTAGGTACCAGGCAACCGTTGTACGAATACCAGTCACAAGATCGGTAGGAGCTTCCCAACCGTGTTCTCGTAACACACTGACATCAACAACTTTACGTGGTGTACCATCAGGATATGACGGATCAAATTCTAGTCTCCCCTTGAAGCCGAGAGCATCTTTGATGATGCTTGCTAATTCGGCAATGCGAACTTCCCTGCCAGAACCGACGTTAACAATATCACTACCATTATAATGGTGCATAAGAAAACTTACAGCATCCGCAAGATCTTCGACATAAAGAAATTCCCTAAATGGTTTTCCGGTACCCCATACGGTCACTTTTTCGCTACCAGTTTTTTTTGCTTGGTATACTTTTGCTATCAATGCAGGAAGCACATGAGAGCTTGTAAGATCGAAATTGTCGTAGGGCCCATACAGATTGCATGGCATGCATGCAATAAATTTCGTTCCATATTGCTTGTTATAGGCCTGGCATAATTTTATACCTGCTATCTTTGCTATCGCATATGGTTCATTGGTTTCTTCGAGAGGCCCTGTTAAGAGAGATTTTTCTTGAATTGGCTGCGGACATAGGCGCGGGTAAATACACGAAGAGCCAAGAAAGAGAAGTTTTTTAACATGATTTACATAGGCTGCGTGAATAATATTCATAGTTATGGCGAGATTATCATAGATAAATTCTGCCGGGCGACTGCTATTCGCCTTGATGCCACCAACCCTTGCTGCTGCCAAGAAAACGTAACTTGGTTTTTCTTGCTCAAAAAAGGCATTGACTGCCCGTTGATCTCGAAGATCTAACTCTTCCATGGTGCGTGTAATAATATTTTTATATCCTTGTGACTGTAGTTTGCGAATAATAGCTGACCCTACGAGGCCTTTGTGTCCGGCAACATAAATAGGTGAATCGGCTGTCATCTCGGACTTATCTTGCCACATGCTATTTGATAGATTACTTGCAAACAATAACGAACTTATCACAATATACAGTAGCCTGACATAACGCATAGCCTCTCTCCTGTTTTTGTATCATATAAGTACGCCTCATTAACCGACATCAGTAGTATACAATACATATACAGCACATTGTCAATAGCAAGCGCACATGCGTGCACACTGCCCTTATCAGGGAATACTGGTGTTATGCATAATCAACCATCAGCTCTTAGAATATCCGCGATGGCAATAGATTTGATGGTCCGTATTGGAACTATTGTTGCAATAAAGCCCAAAGCTAGAATAACAAGAAAGATGCCAATAAATGTTGATAATTCAAGACATATGGGTAGTGTCGTAACATAATAAGCGTCGGGAAGCTTAAAGCATGGGTATCGCTGCAGCATAACACCAATAAACCATGCTGTCGCAAGCCCTAATGCACCACTCATAGAGGTTATGAGTGAACCCATAATGATAAAAATCATACGTATATCAAATGCATGCATACCCATCGATTGAAAAATGGCAATATCACCACGTTTTTGCATGATATGCATGAAGAGCAACGAAACCATGTTCATCGAAGCAACCAGTACAATCAAGGCCACGATAAAGAACATAGCATATTTTTCGAGACGCAACGCTGCAACAAGCGCGGGGTATAAATCTTTCCATGTATAGACTTCAAGTGCTAGACGGTCTCTTAATGCTTTGACAAGAGGCACTTCTTGCACTGTTGGATCAAGCGCAAGAGCAATCTGCGAAACACCGGCATCGGGAAAAAGCGTATTGAAAAGTTGAAACGAGCAAAAAGCAAGACTACCATCGAAATCATCAATGCCAGTTTTAAAAATACCGCCAATGGTTACCATTGCTCGCTCCACTACGGGCGTATCTTGCACCGTATCCGTTGCCATATCTGGTGTATAGAGCACCGTTACTGTATCGCCAGTCTTGACGGCAAGATCTTTTGCTAGTTCTGCACCGATTAAAATATTTCTTGCAATAAGCACGCGCTCCAGCGCTGTATCTCCCTTTGTCGTTTGTATCGTCTTTGCTAATGAGCTAGTCTTTTTCTCCAGTATCGGATCAATAGCTTTGAGCATAACAACATGTGCCTGATCTTTTTTGATAGTGCTATACATGATCACTTGATTCATGGCTTGCGGGCTATAACCTACAACCGCCGGAAACTCTCGAGTCAATACAGTCGCTATCGCTGGAACGTTAAGATCACCATCCTTGCTACGCATGAGAGCGGTTGCGTGGATGCCCTGTATCGCCTTATGAGTAACCGCCTCAAAACCCCGCATAACCGCAGTAACAAGTCCAAGGGCGCATGAACCAATAAAAATGCTGATAAAGCAGACAACGGCCATAGTCCGTATAGATGTATATGCCGTGGATCCAACAAGATAGCGCCATGCAACGAACCATAGTTTGTAATTCATAAATAACTCTTTTATGTACTCATGAGGTGATGTGTGGACAAATACATATTGTCAAAGGTAACAACTTATTTTAGGCTACTCTTATCAGCGCTTTTTGTAAAAAAATAGTGTGTAAGCTTGAGGAGGACGGTGATGATTACCTGTGCTCTTGGTACTGACCATCATGGTCAAAAAATTTGCAGTGCACTTATGAGTTATACGTCAACAACAACGGGTATTGATCTTGCTTGGCACCATGTTGGCTGTTATGCGAATTGTGGTTGTGACTATCCATTGTATGTTCCACTTGTTGTCGATTTACTACGTACCAAGCAAGTGCAATATGGGGTTTTGTTATGCGGAACTGGTGTTGGCATGTCGATTGCTGCTAACAGATTTTCTGGTATCTATGCAGCCCTTGTCCATACTGTCGAGTTAGCACGCTTGGCACGGGAGCACGATAATGCTAATATTTTGGTGCTTCCTGCAGATTATATAGACGAGCGACAGGCAATAGCAATGGTTGATGCCTGGCTTGGGGCATCATTCGCTGGCGGCAGGCATGCTCGCCGCCTGGCGCAAATCGATGAACTTGGAAGCTTGTAAATATATACAGGCATTGGTATTTTTTTCTGTTATACTAAACAAAACTTGTGACATCTTGGTCGGCCAATATGTTTGGAATCTTAAATCGTATAGGAATCATCCATGTTTGATTTTTTGTCAAAGAAATTTTCTGATGTTATAACGACTTTGACGGCGGGAAAAAAATTAACGGAACATACTATTGCAGAGGCGCTCGATAACGTACGCAATGCTCTCGTCGATGCCGACGTACCTTACGATGTTGTGCAAGCATTCACTGAACGCGTAAAAAGCGAGGCACTCGGTAAAAAAGTACTATCTTCAGTTAAGCCTGGAGACCAATTTGTTAAAATCGTATACGACCAGCTTCTGCTCTTTCTTGGCGGCGACAACACTGTCCCTTTCTCATTTCAATTGCCTGCTGTCGTCATGGTTATGGGCCTTCAGGGATCCGGTAAAACAACCTCGATCGCCAAGATGGCACGTTTCGCTCAAAAACAGGCTGAAAAAAAGGGGAAGAAACGGTACATTATGTTCACATCAGTTGATTTTTACCGACCGGCCGCTATTGACCAACTCGAAATACTTGCTGGCACCGTAGGAGCAACATTCTTTCGGCCATCCAGCACCGAACCTATAGCAGCAGTTAAAGAGAGCATACAGCATTTTAAAAATGGCGGCTACGAGCTGCTTTTTCTGGATACGGCAGGAAGACTGCATATCGATGATACCATGATGCAAGAACTAAAAACCATCGACACGATTGTACAGCCGCGCTATAAAATGCTAGTTCTGGATGCCATGACAGGACAAGAATCACTAGCAGTTGCAAAGAGCTTTGATGAACGTGTTGGCTTTCATGGCGCTATGCTTACCAAAATAGATAGTGACACTCGCGGCGGCGCTGCCTTTGCATTTAGATATGTCATAAAAAAACCGATTCTCTTTATTGGTACAGGCGAAAAACCTGATGATCTTGATCTCTTCAGGCCAGATCGGGTCGCTGGACGCATTTTGGGGATGGGCGATGTGCTGAGTCTTGTTGAACGAGCGGAAGAACAGGTTCGCGAAACTGATCGTCAAGCTCTTGAGCGTTCTTTGCGAAGCGGCAACCTTACGCTAGCTGACTTTGCGTCGCAGATGGATATTGTCCAGAATATGGGATCAATCTCAAGTTTAATGAAATATTTGCCCGGCATAAGCTCTGTTAAAGTTTCTCCTGAAATGATGGAGAAAGCTGAACAAGAAATGCGCCAGTTTAAGGCAATTATCAGTTCCATGACACCCAAAGAGCGAGTAACACCAGCTATTATTGATGCGTCCCGTAAAAATCGTATAGCGAAGGGTGCCGGTTCAACTGTTGCACTTATAAATCTTTTACTGCAACGATTTGAAGAAAGTAAGCAATATGTTAAACTATTCAAAAAGCTAGGTCGTTTTTAATATCGTAGTTTTTGTTGAAGGAACCATATAACATGGTAAAAATTCGTTTGTCAAGAATTGGGAAAAAGCATGTCCCGTTCTATCGTATAGTTGCTGTCGATTCTCGTGAAAAGCGTGATGGCGCATGTCTTGAAAATCTTGGCACCTATGATGTGCTCAAGACGACTGTCATTCAATTTCATGAAGATCGCCTACAAGAATGGCTTGCCAAAGGCGCAGTTATGACAGATTCAGTAAAAAAGATTTACCGGCTTCATAAGCGTCGCGAACGCAATACACCTGTGCAAGAGCCCTCAGTATGACCTGTACATGTATTGAAGACATCATAAAGACATTTGTCTCGCTCCCTGACCAAGTTCATGTTACCGAGGTTACGAGGGAAGATGGCTCAGTGCTCTTTTCGATAGCAATAGCGAAAGATGATTTAGGGAAGGTCATTGGGCGCAATGGGCAGACTATTAAGGCCTTGCGCGCAGTTGTCCAGTCGCTCGATGAACGTGGCGACAAAATATATGTTGATATTGCATCGTAGGTTTCTATGCACATATCAGTTTTGACTGTTTTTGCTGAGCTTTATGCACCTTTTTTGGCAACAAGCCTTATTAGACGCGCCCAAGAGCAGAGAATTCTTACTATTGATGTTGCCGAATTTTTCTCGTTCGTAGCGCCAAAAGAACGTATCGATGCCCCAATATTCGGGCATGGTGCTGGCATGCTTGTAAAGCCCCTTGTTGTCCAGCGCGCTATCGAACAACGGGAGGCTGTTGCTGGCAAGGCTTTTAAGATTTTTTTGTCACCGCAGGGCAGAAAACTTAATCAAAATCTTGTGCGCGAGATTGCAGAAAAAAGTCTGGCAGCTGGACACATGCTTATTGTAGCAGGGCGTTATGAAGGTATGGACGCTCGTGTCGAAGAAGAATATGCTGATATGACCGTTTCTCTTGGCGATTTTGTGTTACTTGGGGGCGATATTGCTGCATTAGCATTGCTGGAGGCGACAGTAAGGCTTGTGCCCTCTGTTGTAGGCAAACAGGAATCTGTTGACGATGAATCATTTGCAGGTGGTTTTGTCGAGTACCCACATTATACGGAACCTGTTGTCTGGAAGGATCGATCTGTCCCAGATATTGTACGATCAGGCAACCATGGCGCTCTTGATGAATGGCGCATGAAGGAAGCCGCCTCGAGGACTGTTATGCACCATTTTGACTGGCTACGTCAGCAAGTTCTTACTGAGCGAGAGCGTTTCTTTGCAGCTTCTGCCATGCCACCGCACTATACTGCATTACTCCATAATGATGTCCTCATAGGCAGCGAAAAAAAGCCAGGCACAACATCAGTCACTTCCATTGATATTCATGACATTGCTCGATCATCAAAGACTTATGGCATAAAAAATTTTTTTATTGTTACCCATCTGGTTGATCAGCAAAAAATCGTTGAAAAATTACTCGATTTCTGGATGAGTACTGGCATTGAATATAATCGAGAGCGGCATGAAGCAGTGCGACATGTTCGACTAGCACACAATTTAGACATGGTGATAGATCGCATCACAGAACTCGAAGGCAAGCGCCCGCTCGTCATTGCAACGTCTGCTCGTGATGTTGAACATGTACAGAATATAACCTTTGATGAGCAATCACGTATTTGGGAGACGGGTAGACCAGTGTTACTGGTATTTGGAACAGGTCGTGGCCTTGCCGAAAGCATTATAGACAGATCTGATTTTCTCCTGAAACCAGTTAGGGCGTTAACTGAGTATAACCATCTATCGGTTCGCTCTGCTGTTGCAATAGTACTTGATCGTTGGCTTGGCGTTCAGTAATTTTTTTATACCGGGGCTGTCCTTTATCGGGAAATATGGTATAGTAATTCCGTTATAAGAACAAACAACCCTGAAAATATTATATTGTTATTAAGGAATTTTTATGAAAGCTAAATTTCTAACACGTGAAACTGTTAATGGTGTCGATTGTACAAATCGCGGATTTCCGATATTCAAAGTTGGTGATACCATTGCCGTTGCTCAACGTATTATTGAAGGCGAAAAAGAACGTACACAAGTCTTCGAGGGAGACGTTATTGCAATGCACAAAAATGGTATATCAACAACATTCACCGTACGCCGCATAGGTGCTAACGCTGTTGCTGTTGAACGTATTTTCCCATGGTACTCTCCACGAATCGAGTCAATTAGATTTATTCGTAGTGGTAAAGCACGCCGTGCTAAGCTTTATTACATGCGTGACCGTATCGGTAAAGCTGCCCGTGTTACGGAAAAAGTTGAGACTAGACAAGAGCATAAGGCCCATTCTGCTCCAACTGAGTAAACTGCTTGGGAGCATTGTTTCTATCAGAAGAATGAGAAATCCCTATGATCGGTGTTGTACAAGATCATAGGGATTTTTGGTTAGCTAGTCACGTTTTTTCTCAGTACGAAATACCTGTTTTTCTAGGTATGTAAGAAAACATAGTTTCTAAAAGTTTCATCTTATTTGAGATGGTTGCATAATCAGACTCTTCATAGATAAACTGATCAAAGTATTCTTTATCGTAGTCATATATTTGGTAAACAGTCTCATCAACTATAAGTCTGTCTTCATGCCAATGCACCTTGCCAGGAGAGATAGTCATAACGCCCTTGCCAGGCAAGGGGCTTGACGGTTGTGAGCAGTCCCAAGGACTGCCAGTTATGTGATTATCTTAACAATCAAAAATTTCCGAACTCGCTTGATGTTTTATCGTCGATATTTTGTTGATCAGGACTTTGCCTGCAATCAAATAAGTGTTTAATATAGCATGCTTGCAAGAAGATTTTAGGGATTTTTTGAAATTCTCAAGCTATTGATAACATCTTCTACAGATTGTTTCCCGCTGGCAATTTTTGCTCGTGTTGCTATAGCATAGGCGAGAAAGACATTAAAAATGTGAAAGGCCTGTTTAGTGTTACTAAGCATTTGGCAATCGGTTAACCCTAGGTATTGTTTCATAGAACGGAAAGATTTATCGATTGGCCAACGTTGTGCATAAGCTTTTACATGATCTTTAGGCGATATATTCATGTTGCTGATGATATAAACTAGCTCCCATAAACCTTTCTTGTTTTTTCTCTTCTGAACCGTGAAAAAGCATGCGTGTCCCTTATAAAAACCTTTGACTGTTTTATATCGTTCGTTACGTACTAATCGTAAAGATTTATGTTCACTTAATTTCATTAAACAATCATCGATTAAAGTAAGTCTGTTGCGGGCTATGCGCATTGTATACTATAGTCCTTCTGATTCGAGAAAAGAGATCATAGCCTCTGATGCAAATGCTCCATCCATTGCAACAAAATCAAATGTCATTAATTGCTTCAAAGTAGTTATCAGCTGGATTGCTAAAGAAATTTTTGTTCTATATTCTGGATCGTTCTTTACACGTTTTCCATTCTTCTTTTTTGGATTGCGCCAAAAAGAAACATCGAGGGGGATTACATCTCCACCAATAATCAGCGAAGCAACTATAATTGAAAGGCCTTGGGCGGTGCATCTTATAACACCATCATAATCAAAGGCCATACCTTCGATTCGCCTAGCAAATGCTTTCCTTATCATTGTGCCATCTATTGCTAAAACACGATTTTCTCCCAAAGACTCTATTTCTTGTGCAATATTTCTCAGATCTTCCTTGATAAGCAAAACTTTTTCGTGTGCTTGTTTGAATGTGCTATACATTCTTTTGACGGGAACATCTATTTTACGGGCCGTCCACGAACACGTTTTGCGATTATCGTGTAACAGCAGTCCACAAAGATATTCTGTAACTTGACTCTTTACTTCTCCACAAATATTTCTTACATTTTGTATTAACGCCGACATTGGTTCTCCTAATTTTAGTTTTTTAAAGTCCTAAAATAGAACCACCGATGTCGGCTTTTGTCAATTGTTTCCTACAAAAAATCTACTAAGGCAGAGTCCTGTTGAAGCAATGCTATATTGTTGGCTTAGTTCCCCTAATGTTTTTTGCTCTTTAATAGTTCCTAAAGGAACTTTCGCCTTGAATTCACTGTCATGCTTTTTATAGATTCTCGCCACGGTCATTCCTTGGGTAATAATGTTTCCTCTTAACATTATTATACCCTACCATTTTTTCAAATTACCCGTGTCCAGTTTATAGGGGGTCATTATACTTTTCGAGTATACGTTCCTCCTGATTAGTCTGTTCTCAAAATGTGTGCTCTATACAGCTATTTTTGCTCTAATTCTTGATGATAGCGTCAACTGTTTGATTTTGAGAACTACGTTTATTCATCTTTGCCACTTTTTCTTTGACAAAAGCGAGCATTTTAATTTTATTATCAATCCCAAGGGTAAAATTGGCGTGATGCATTGCTGGGTTTGCTGGTATATTTAGGTCATCTCCTGGATTCCAAAGTCCTTCTTTTTGCCGGATAAAGCCACCGCCAAAAAATTCTTTCGGTAAAAAACACCATTTTATGCTGCAATTCTTGTTATTTAATATTCTATTCAATAATATTTGCTCATGTGGGCAATGCTTGTCACTACAGCCAACCAAAAGGGCCCTGATTTCGGTCCAAACATTTTGCATTTCCTTACTTCCTCGGCAAGCAAAGAAACCTGTACATGCATCGTTCCCTATTTCCTGTTGTATAATAAGATCATAATGTTGTTCAATAAAACCACTAAGAATACTTTGTACAGGCCTGAAAAATTGAATGTCAACATCTGAAAATATAAACCAACCGCCCTTGTTTTCACGTATACCACGCAAAAACAGATCAACCTTTTTAATCATTGTTCTGTTCCAGCCTTCTGCTGCATAAATGCCGGAGCCGTCTTGTTTTTCATAATCAATTATTATATCAAAATCATCTTTGATTGATGGCAAAAACCAATTTTTTAATAATGGTTCATGTGATTTTGTGCATATTGTATATAACTTTATTTTTTCAACTTGCGGTAGGCCATAAGCCAAACTACAGACAAATGAAAGAGAAAAAAGTAGGAAATAATTTCTAATAAACATTGTTTCTCGCTTCTATGCAAGTTTATAAACATGAACAGAACGCTTGTACACCGCATCCCTTTGTCAAAACCCAAAAAGCATTCGAATTTAAAGGATTTTACAATCAACACAAGGCTATCTAATTTTTTGACATTTTGAACTCCTTATCTATAGTGACCCCTTTGTCAAGACACGAAAAGAGATTTATTTATAAATCATAGAAGCATCCAAATTTAAAGGGTTATTTAGCAACTTAAACTGTTCAAATAATTGTTGTTTTGTAGGTATTTTTTAAACTCATAAACAGCGTCTGGGGTATAGTAATTCAGGGCTTGGTGAAAACGTATTCGATTATAAAAATCTATAAAATTACACAAAGCAACCCGTGCTTGATCGACTGTATCAAAGCTATGTAAAAACACATTTTCATATTTTATCGTCTGCCATAATCGCTCCACATAAACATTATCTGACCACCTGCCCTTTCCATCCATGCTAATCAAAACATTGTTTTGCATTAAAGTTTCGATCCATATAGCGCTTGTAAATTGACACCCCTGATCGCTATTGATGATTTCAGGAATCCCCTGCTTTAAGCCCATAGATAGCGCTTTCAAGCATGAAGCCGTATCAAGAAATGTAGATAAATCTCAACCCATAATTTTTCTACTGAATACATCGATTAGGCATGCCAAATAAACAAAGCCATGCCGTATTTTAATATACGTAATATCAATTTGCCATGCCTGATTAGGGTGATCTATTTTGAGCTCTCGCAATAAATAAGGGTAGATTTTATGTTGCTGGTCTCGGATGGTTGTTTTCTTTGCTGGATATATAGCCTTTATTCCGGTGATAGTAAGTAGCCGCTGAAGTCTTTTGTGATTTACCTCAAAGCTATTTTTTCTCAACTCAACGAGAATGCGTCGATAGCCATAAATTTGATAAATATCGCATATCTCATTGAGTATGACTATGTCGTCATTTTGAGCTAACTTTGGTTTGTAATACACAGTACTCCTAGCAACACATAATAGCTCGCATTTTCTTTTTGTATCCACAACCATGCTGCAGTGCTCAATCATCTCTTTGCGTACATCAATATTTAACGCTTGAGCTCACGATCTAAAAAATCCCGTTCCGCCGTCAATTGACCAATGACTCGATGCAATCTATCGATTTCTTCTTGCTGGGCTTTCCCACCATTGTTATCAAAAAGCGTGCTACATCCCTCTTCTACTTGTTTTTTCCATGTTGATATTTGCGTTGAAGCAATGCTATATTGTTGGCTTAGTTCTCCTAATGTTTTTTGCTCTTTAATAGCTTCTAGAGCAACTTTCGCCTTGAATTCACTGCCATGCTTTTTATATATTCTTGCCACGGTCATTCCTTGGGTAATAATGTTTCCTCTTAACATCATTATACCCTACCATTTTTTCAAATTACCCGTGTCCAGTTTATAGGGGTCATTATAATTGCCCTTGCAGGCACTGCCTCGACATTCTGTACTGCCAATGGCAGGCATATAAGCGTATAAACACCAGGCACAACATGTGCAAGACGAAGTCCTTCAATAATAGCAATGCCACGCGATAGTAAAGTTTTATGTGTTGCATGGTCAGGATCAGCACGTTCGATACCAAGATAATCAATACCAACAGCAGTTATATTTTTAGATGCAAGATATGCTGCGCCTGATGCAGCTAAATAGACAAATGCTGGTTCGAATGGCCCAATGCTTGGCAACTCGCTGTTACTGGTTTTGAGCAACACAATAGTTGCTTTGCTAGCAAGCGTATGTTCTCTAATGTCTTTTTCGGTTATGCTGTCACGGCAACTAGTCATGTCAATAACTTGGCATATACCACAACATTGTGCAAGATCATACTGAGTGCTTGTTGCCCCAGACTCGATAAAATGGGACGGCATATCAATATGTGTGCCTGTATGAGTATGCATGGTTAAAACCGTCTCTGCAACAAGATCATGAGCATATGTCTTGAGTGACTCAATCTGCATAGGATGCACATTTTTATAGGTTGTCATGTCAGGTGTTATTGGCCAGCTTATATCAACTATTTTCATAAGTGCTCAACACCAGTCATGGCCTGTATTATTGCCCGTTTTTTACGTTGGCGCCACATGAGTGGCACCATACTATGCCGATTATTCTCAGCTAAAAATTCTGCCATATGAGGTCTATGACAGTCCTGGCCATATTGAAAAATAAAGATATTTTCAGCATTACTCTGTGTTTTTAGAATATTCGGGCGCTGCATGAAGATTTTCATATAATCGTTTATTGGTATACCGTCACATGCAATAAGTTCCGCGCCAGCAGGTGGCACAAGATGGCATCGCCACCCATGGCTCGCATAGGCTACACGATATGCACCAGCATGGTCTGCTCGCACCCAAAAGCCTGGCCACTGGATACTCTCTGGGTCATGCTTGTGTGTAAAACGAGGCGCGTGATAGCCATAACTTAACACGGCCCAAAGCATGCTAAGTAGCACTAATTTTTGTCTCTTAGCCTTCACGGGTATTCTTTCGTTTGATTGGGTGACCACCGAATTCCTGTCGTAGAAGCGCAACGACTTTAGTACCATAGTTACCACCAGTTTCACGAGAGGCAACGCGTGCCTGTAACGACGCATCAAGAACTGGCGTTGCAATTGCATGTTTGCGTGCCTCTTCAGCTGCCCATCGTCCAGTACCGTTTTCATCGATAGTACCAGAGATCGAGATGAGATCTTGGTCCTTTTCCATGATTCGGTTTGTCAGCGTGAGAATCCATGATCGAATAATAGAACCGTGGTCCCATAACGCTGTTATAGTGGCAAGATCGAGCGCTTCTTGCTTGAAACTGCCGTTACGGATAGTATCCAGTCCTTCACCGTATGCTTGCAAGATGCCATATTCTATGCCGTTGTGAATCATTTTGACATAGTGGCCAGCACCTGATGGTCCAATATAGGCAAGGCCCTTCGGTTGAGCAATGGCTTCAAGCAGTGGCTTAATAGTTTCATAGACTACACTGTCACCGCCGACCATGAGACAATAACCCTGACTACGCCCGTGAATCCCCCCAGAGACACCACAATCAACAAAGTTTATACCCGTTTGGGCAAGCATGGTAGCACGACGTATGGAGTCAGTATAGAGACTGTTCCCTCCATCAATAATAATAGTGCCCACTTTCAGGTGCGGGTACACTGTATCAATAACCGAGTCAATTATACCGCCAGCTGGCAACGATAACCAAAGTATGTTGGCCTTTTCAAGTATTGCTGGCATTGAATTAGCTACAATAACGCCGCTATCGGCTGCTAACTGTCGCGCTTGAACATCAACATCAAACCCAATAACTGTGTGATTACCTGCGATAAGTCGCTCAGCAATACCAAGTCCCATACGCCCCAACCCTATAATTCCCATATTCATGCGCGCCACCTCATGCCATGTTTTTTTTCAAATAATGCTATTGTTGCTGGCCCATTTGTCCCAGGTTCATATATATCTAATGGTAACCCCATTGCGCTTATTGTATCAACAATTTTCCAAGCATACTCAATTTCGTCAAATCTAACCGATACTGCATACTCACCACGCAAGATCTCTTGCAATAGTGTTTCGTAGGGTTCGCTCCTTTGGTCTTTAAACACAAGATCGTGGCAAAATTTCATGGAAACGGGAATAACAGTATCAGTAAATCCTGGCTTTTTTACATTGAGCGTTAACGCAAAGGAGGCATGTGGCCTTACTTCTATGGTTAAATAATTCGGTTCGTGATAGTGTTCTTTAGGCAATTTACAATCAACCTGTTTAAATTTTATATGAATTGACGTTTCTTTTGCGTGAAGGCACTTACCCGTTTTAAGATAAAACGGAACGCCAGCCCATCGGTGATTATCAATGGCAAGATGCGCTGCCACAAATGTTTCTGTTGTTGATAACGGATTAACATATTGTTCCCGCGTATAACCATCATATTGCCCCAGTAACGCATCAACAACACGGACTGATTGCAATATTTTTGCACGTTCTTCACGAATTGCTTCACCATGCAACGTTGCAGGAGCATCCATGGCAATGAGTGCGAGAAGCTCCAACATATGATTTTGTACCACATCTTTGAGCGCCCCATAGCGATCATAATAGGCACCGCGGCCACCGACACAGAGTTCTTCATTCAGAATAATCTGTACTTGAGAAATATATCTATTGTTCCACAGTGGCTCAAAAACACAATTACTAAATCGTACCAGAGCAATATTGCTTACCATCTCTTCGGTTAAATAATGGTCAATGCGATACATTTGATGGTCATCAAGAAGCTTCGCAAGATGGCTATTAATCTCATGAGCAGATCGAATATCATGACCAAAAGGCTTTTCATAGACAATTCTGTGCCACGGATGCGTTGTTCTTCTACTCAGAAGATTGGTGCGGACACAGTGAGCTGTTATCGGATAAAAAAAATTTGATGCCGTTGAGCAGTAAAATAAGCGATTGCCTGATAACTGATATTTTTTTTCAGCTCTATTGACAAGATCATATAAGGCAATAAAATCTTTTTCAGCCCTTCCATCGACAGGAATATATTTTGTCCTCGAGAGAAGCTCCTTCCAAACAGTCTGATCAAGGTTTGCTATATAATCTTGTGCACTATTCATGCATGATTCTGCCGTTGTTTTTTCGAGAGCAGCACCAATAAGCGCATAATTTTTTAGTATCCCTGACTGTATAAGTCGATACAGCGCTGGAATCAATTTACGTTTGGCTAAATCACCAGTAATACCAAAAAGTATAATCGTGCAGTCTTCCATGCCTGTCATCAGTCGGTTAATCTGTTTTATGCTACTATACGTGGTATCAGTCTAGCTATTTTTCCACCACTAAGACAATACTATAGGTAAAATTATTATATCGTTATAGGTAGTACGATTGCATCGCACTTTATTCAAAAACAGGAGACGTTTTTTGGTAAAATTTTCGAATTGGACTTACGATATTTTTACCTGAGAATCTACGATAGGCATGTAAACACCGCTTTCGCATAAGTTCTTCTTGGCGAGGGTCAATGCGTGCAAGTATTTCCTTAATAGTGCCTATTGCATCCTCATTGATACGAATTATGGTTTTTTCCCAAGAGCGATATTCTGGAAGCAAAGCATCATTCGAAATGAGTATTGGTATGGCACCAGCGCAAAGCGACTCCCAAAAACGTATCGAATTTGTTGCATACCCACGCGGGCACAGAGAAAATCTTGATCGCGCAAGAATATCCTTGTAAAGGTCCGCGGAATCTGCTGCTATCCACTCATTTGTTTTTTTTATATAGGCGCCTGGCATAGTATCAAGAGCATATATGCCTCTACGAATTTCGTGTGATTCATACCCAATAAAGGAAACCAATATATCTTTTATTGGTGCTGGGTTAATGCTATTTAATGCATAATATGGCATAGGTCGTATGAAAATATTATTACCAACTGTTACCAGTGACTTACCAGCTTTTGGTGTAAAGATGCATGTAACACCTATCTCACTAAGTAACTCGATGATACCCTTTTTTTCTATTTCGTCGGTTAGAGACTGATACACTACGGTAAATGCATTTTTTAGAGATAAACCTTTAAGGGCCTGAAGAGCCTTATCCATTGTTCGACTCTCAAAAAAATAAAACCAAGAAATTGCCAAATAGGTAACTGGTGCATCGATTGGATTTTGCTTAAGTTCATTATAGATGGCATATTCCGTGCGCTCACGGCCTGGTATGAACCCCTCTTGAAATTCGTACATCGTCATATTGCCAAGTTTTCTTGATACAACGTTCCACTCGGAAACTTCGTTTGCAAAAAATGGTAGCGAATACAAGCAAAATCCCAATAAACCTAGCATTGAGCTATTTGTGAAAATTCGTGTATCCACCATTAACTATCCCCCCAAAAAGTCTTTTATACAAAGTCAGCAATACAGCTTTGTACTGCGATTTTTTAGAGCATAACCTACATAAATTTATATGCACTGAGTCAAGACCGCCTTACTAAGAAGATCGTTTTAATCTTGTATGGCTCAATAAATAGCTTAATGGATTGCGAACAAAAAACACAACAATTATTTCCTATCACAAGCGCAGTTTGCGCGCTCGTTAATCAGCTGGGAATGATTATTTGCACAATCTCTTATAAGTTCAAGAAGAGGTGTACAAACACAAAGAAAACTAAGGGTCAAAAAATAAGTTCACTTGAAAATTTTCACATGCATACACGTCATGCAAAGCCGCGGTAGTTATGAGCTGGATTACTTGTTCACTAAACTCTTGGCCTCGTGGTCTTGCATGCAGTATGCTTATGATAGAACTATACATGTTAACTCTTATATAGGGGTGCCTGGAATGCCTTATTATGCATGGCATGGCGTAGGTCTCGCGGGGAATACAGCAAGAGGTTTTTTGTTTGCTTCTTCACCCGAGGCACTCGATCTCTTGCTCTTAGAACGCAATATCGCTTGTATTGCCTTGAGGCCGGCAACAACATTACTGACTAGGAGCATAACACGCCAGACAAAAACGCTTTTTTTTGAGCGGTTTGCGGCATTATTGCAAGCAGGTATTCTTGTTCCAGAGGCTATCACAATTATGCGCGATGCTATGGGGCATATTCGTATGCAATGCGCTCTCGAACATATCACACGTGATATACATCATGGCATTTCGCTGAGCGATGCCATGCGGCAACATCCTATGATATTTAATGAACATATGATCCATATGGCTGTTGTTGGGCAGGAAACAGGCATGCTTCCGTTGACTATGCAGACACTTGCAGCCCATCTCGAGAGCGAAGCAGCATTTAGAGCAAAAATTATTAATGCGATAACTATGCCTCTCGTTTCGTTAGCATTTTTTGCCATTGTGGTACTTGTAGTCATTATAAGCGTCTTGCCAACATTGGCAAACATTATGGGTTCGCTCAATCAGGAACCACCAATCATAACCAAGGCGCTACTGCGCTGTGGTGAATTCATGAAAAGCTTATATGGCATTGGCATACTCAGTAGCTGCACAGCGCTTCTGTACATAGGTTGGTTATATGTACGCAAGTTACAGTCTATACAAACTATGGTTCATACTATCTTAATACGGCTCCCCATTATTGGCACTACTCTTACTACTTCTGCATGTGCTACTTATTGTGAGGCACTTGCTTTACTTATGCGCGCTGGAGTACAACTTGTTCCTGCATTGTTAATTGCTGAACAATCATGTGCCAACACTGCACTGCATAAATTTCTTGTTCCCATCCTTCCCATGGTCGCCAGTGGCATCCCGTTAAGCAATGCATTAACAAGAGTAGATCATGCTTTTTTTTCCGTCGATAATATCGGCATAATTCGTGTTGGGGAAGAAACTGGGAACATTGTAACAGCGCTCGAGCAGATAGCAAAATTATCAAGAATAAAGGCATTTCGATCTATTAATTTCATGACTAAATGCATGCAACCTCTTATGCTTCTTTTGTTAGGTATTCTTGTTATGATGCTTATAATAAGCATTTATGAGCCACTCCTAACAATTTCTTGGACGATCGCCTAAGGCCGGTATACAATGATACTGTCTACATTTACCAAAATGGTACTAGAGTTAATGTTGAGCAGTAGTAACCAGATTACAAAAAGGAGATAGTTCATGGCATACAACAGGACGTATACCAAAGCAATTTTTTTGCTCAGTGCCACCGCCATAACACCAGTTTTTGGCGATGAAACCGTCGTCACAAAAGAGCAGGCGACAGAAAAGCATGAAATCTTACAGGCTGAAGACCTTGCAAAGAAATCATGCAACGCAATCGATGCGGAACAGATACAGCAATTACAAGAACAGCTCGCTGACGTCCAGGAACATTTGCTATGCATTGGTGACGAGGTAGAACAGGTCCAGCACGAACATGATGCCTTATTTCGATCGCGACAAGAAGCGGCTGAGCAATCGTCAAATTTTTTAGCAAGCATACAAGAGTTTTCCAAAGAAAACGCCATACCACTTGCTGGCCTTAGTTGTTCAATAGCAAGCCTCATCGCCAATATCTACTTTAACTATCAGCTAGC
The DNA here is from genome assembly GCA_963715605.1 of uncultured bacterium. Classification (GTDB taxonomy): domain Bacteria; phylum Babelota; class Babeliae; order Babelales; family Vermiphilaceae; genus JAKASV01. Next base: position 713,728 of record OY970257.1, read on the forward strand.
ACTTGTCGGGCGAGGCACTGCAATCATGAGTTACGGACCCGCTTTCGTTCGCAACCTCAAACTTGTACAACAAAAGGAATATGAAAAATTTAGCGCTCTTGTCACTGAAGAAAAAAGTCACTAAAAGCTACGCAGGGCTTTTTCCGGGTTACAGGGGAAAGATAGCGCTATTTGATTATATAAGCGTTTTGTCCTGTATATGAAACTATGCAGAGCTTTATAGGATAAAACGCTTTTGTCGAGCTAATTACTCTATTGAATATTGTACCGGTATGCCAAGTGCTTGATAAATCTGCGAGAGTTTAATATCCCCTGTTATCAGAACTCTTTTTGTCCGTGATGTAGCACCGGCGACAATAGCAATGGTTGCTTCTGGCAGTCGTAATGCCCGTGACAAAAGACCGATAAGTTCTTTATTCGCTTTGCCGTGTTCTGGAGAGCTTTTTAAGTAACATTTGAGTCTTCCAGCAGTATCGACACTCCATGAGTGGCGACCGGACGAAGGTATTGCTTTTATTGTTATAATAATTGACATAGCTCAGCATCCCAAGTGCAGATCAGACCGTTATAATGCCATAATATGCTTCACTTCAAGCGTACTTATTCCCCACGCTCTTGTATAGTATTGGCACAAAATTCAGGCTAATCGCTTTGACAACAAACGTGCTTGTACACTTTTTTGAAGTCGCATGATACCAACTGTTGCACTTTTTTTGCAAACATATTCTAGATTTGCCCGAAATTCTTGGAAAGTTCTAGCCGGCACCGTTAATCTTAGTATAGTTACCAGATATTCTTTTGACCACAGTGTTGCCTCAAGGACTGGCATACGCCAGTAATCGCCTTTATAGGTACAAACCCACGCAGTACGTTGTTCGTCAAGCGATACCGGTGCTAACGGCTGTCCTGCGAAAAATTCTCGATCTAATGAACCTATCGCATAATAAAATGCCGGTACGGCCGTCTTCTTAAGGACTTTTATGGCGCCCTGCGTATTAATCTGCTGCAAAAGTGAACACCTATCGGTAACGAGCATACTATAGTTGTGCTGAGACGCCATGCATGCCTCAATTAAAGCAGACCTAAGCGAATCTGGAGCTCTATCCAGCGATATACATGGCAATGCAGGGAACTCCTGTTTAATGGCATTATAGGCTTTAGCCTGCGTGTCATTGCGCGCCCGATACAAAACCTGTGTTGATCCAGCATGCCTTATGGCTCCTAGCGTCATAAGAAATCGCTTAAGAAGCGATGGGGTACACCACGATATAACGATTAAATCAGCCTTATCGCGTGGCACTAATTGTTCAACCGACTGTTTCTCTTTGAGCATAGAATATGGTCGTTTTTCATAGACACGACTACGCAAACTAAACTGCACAACCTGATTAGTATAAGTTACACTATGTGGATTACTAGTATTATAGATATAGAGAATTTCTTTAAGGCATTTAAAATGGTCTTTGCCGGCAAGTTCAAGCATGGGCGTAACAGTTGCAACGTCGGCAGCACATGGATAAAAATTTCCTTCGTGAAGAAGGTCTTCTAACTTAATGAGCTTAAAAAGCCAGGCATAATTAGTATGCATGTGGGATGAAATGAATTTTCCATGTTTTCTAAAGGCGTTTTTGGTGAGTATGGCCATTGGATATTCATGTGAGAAACCAATTTTATTATCAGGAAATGTCTTAAATTGACCATAAGTAAGCCATAGAGAAGGGTTCTCCGTGTAGACGCTATTTATATGAGACAGAACATGCTCGTGCGGCAACCAATCATCACCATCGAGCTCGATAACAATATCATCATCAGCACATGCGTGTATAGCATTATACAAATTTGCTACAAGCTTTCTACGTTGTTTATTGCGAACAAAGGTCCATCGATGTTCATGACCATAACGTCGAACTATCTCACAGGCAGATTCATACGTCCCATCAGTAGAACAATCATCAATATATATAACTCGATAATGAGAGTACCGTTGCATACAGACGGATGTTACATTTTTTTCGACCCATGTACGGTTATTATACGACGATATGATAAGCACCAGCGACTTTTCCGTAGAAGCGTTAGCGCTGATTATGCAGCTAAGAAATGCGCATAAAACAGCCAAATGCAACCAACGTATGTTTACTGCATGCATGGTGTACCAATCTCCGTTTTTTGGCTTACTTGCACTGGCAATATGTTGAGTAATTGTACCTGCTCACACAAAAAGGCTATGACTGAGACATTCTTTTCCGATGCCGGGTATGTGCCTGTAATGGTTCTTGTAATAAGGTTACTGCCACTACGCAGACAGATAGTCACACGACGTGCCACGAGGAGATCATCTTGAAAACCGGTCCTTTTTGGATGTATAACAATACGATGATGTCCTAGTAATTGCGATACCCAAGAAAAATATGATGTACCACGAATGAGGCAGTCGAACCGTGACATTGCGTCAATATCAGCAACGATATGGTCACGATACATGGTAAGCGCAGATTTTTTAGAAGGTTTACTAAAAAGTACATCATCCGCAAACAGTATATTTGGCCTGTGAATATGGTCTTTAATTTCCTGAATAAGTGATCTTGGGTCACTGTAATCAGTAAAAATTTGAATAAATATAGGAGCATGGTGCACCAGATCAGCAAGATAATTTATTTGATCAACATAATATTGGTTTGGGAGAAAGTATAACTTCCCGCCATTATATGAAGCACCGCCACGAGTTGGTAAAACATCCGTGGCCCTAGGAATATCTTGTACAACAGAAAAAAATTGTTTGGTGTTAGCTGGTTTATCACCACCACTGCCCTTTCTAATATGCACAGCAACAGTAATATAACCAGGAGGAAAATGGAGCTCCGGTAGTGTCGATATTGGTTGCAACATACATCGTATGCTTTTACCAAAATATTCATCAGCGACAGTAGCCTCATATAAAAACTCTGGTGAAAATTTCTTGCACGTTTTTGTCAGCGCAAAGATGGTCTTTTGACTAAGAGACTGGTCAATATCACTAAGATCGTATACCAGTTTGGTCGCATGATTTTTGGAGAGTTCGTCACTGAATAGCACCTCCCGGGTATGTAGGAAAAAAGAATCGGAGTACGGAAAAGGCTTAAAAACAATGGGCATATGTAACGTATGAGAAAGCCATTTTGCTCGACAATACCAAAGAATTCTATACCCAAGTCTCCCAACATCAATATCATACGTTATATAATGTGCGAAAACTGTGCTGTGTACACATGACACTGCACAAAAATATAACAAATAAAGATATACTCTGCTTATATTCGATAGCTTCATGGTGCTCTCCCTAGTATTAGAAGTAATTCTGCGTAATAAATACTAGAATGTCAATGGTCACAAACTACTCAATCAAGTATACTTGTTCTCAAATAACTCATGACGTAAGAAAAGGATTTCAACATGAAGCATCTTACTCTTTATTATCTGGTGGTACTATATGTCCTAGTAGGTTATGCAAGTTATGAAAGTAAAGTCTGCTTGTATAAGCGTATCCAAGAGCTCGCGCAAGATCCCTCAACACAGATATATCTGAAGATATCCGATATCCCAGTTGTTTCAATCGTAATCCCAGTTTTCAACCACAGTCAGTTAACACGGCAATGCCTTTGTTCTTTAATGCTTACAAAGAACTTAGTACCTTGCGAAGTTATTATTGTGGACGACAACTCAACAGACGATACTGCTGCGCTATTGGCATCGGTGCATGGTATTCGCGTTCTAACGAATAGTACAAATAAAGGATTCTTACGATCAGCAAATGCTGGTGCCACTCAAGCTCACGGTGATTATATAGTTTTTCTCAATAATGATACGGTTGTTACCGATGGATGGCTCGACGAGCTTATATCTGCAAGTACACGTTTTTCAGCTATAGGTGCCGTTGGCTCGCAACTATTGTTTCCCAACGGAAAACTACAAGAAGCAGGATGCTGCGTTCATAGCAGTGGCCTTTGTCAGATGTACGGTTTTCATGATAACCCCGCCAATAATCTTTATCAGTTCACACGTTTTGTCGACTATTGTAGCGGTGCAGCGCTTCTGGTAAAAAAAGATGTTTTCACTCTGTTACATGGCTTTGACGAACTTTTTGCGCCAGGATACTATGAAGAAAATGATCTATGCTTTCGTATGCGCTCTCTTGGATTACGAATTCTGTATGAACCAAAATCTGTCGTTTTTCATATCGGCGGAGCAACGATGGCAACTGGACAGCACCCAGTAGCAGGGAATCTTGTAGATCGTAATAGAAAACCTTTTATAGAGCGCTGGGGTACAACCATAAAGAATTTTCCGCATATGAGCAAGCGTCTTAGCCATCTTCGTCATTATACAAACCATATGCTTATTGTTGGTAGCATGATGCGCACTAAGACTTTCCCTAGGCTTCTCAACGCGCTACATACTCTCGTTGATCATGCCTGGAAAATTACGGTACTTGATAGTAAGTATATATTTCTTGATGACTCCATGCGCCATGCGCTCCAAGAGCATGGTATCGAAATACTTTCTTGTAGCAAAAGAATGTTTATCAACGAATGGGTGCCATTGTATGGTAACCTGCTCGACGTTGTAGTAATGCCAGCTATGAGCAACAAAGACAACATGATACTAGCGCTCAGAAAAGCATCTCAAAAAGTTCTTCTATGTACATCGATAGATGGTCTTGTACAATACTGTTGTCCGCAAGTCATAACACCCATGTCTGGCACACTTTGACCGTTGTAAGCAGTCCCAAGGACTGCCAAGTTTTTGCAAGCGCTGGGGCCGCAGGCGAAGCCCCGCAAAAAATATTCTCACTAACCTCTTTTTATTTACTCAACATACTTGCGCCATATATGAGCAAAATAGTATTCCCGAAGTGCTTCGGGATCATCTAGATCAAGCCATCCCATAATATGTTTATAATGTTTTTCTCGTACAGGATTAGCTCGTGGATTTCGTTTGGTAAATCGTGGATCATCAAAGTCTATCATAACAAGATCATCACCTTGTACAATCATATTACGAAGGCGCCAATCGGTATGCACAAGGTCTTTGAGCCTGTCAATGGAGGCATTAATCATGGAACGTAGAGGATAAACACCACCACACATCCTGAATGTAATAAGATTGATACCAGGCGTCCATGAACTCCACACTTTTTCAGTCCTACCAAATGGAACTTTGCCCAGTCTTTTTAATGCATAGGTGCTTTCTATCTCGTAGGGCAAAAATTTCCGTTCAAAAAGCCATGTACCACGTTGAATATTTTTCTTATGTCCTTCTACAAAATAGAGTTGTGGGGCAACTTCTCGTGCACCATGCTTTTCTAAGTATGGTTTGATGCCCCGCATATGGCGATTCAGCCTGACAAATATATTATCACCAAGACGCAAAACATATCGTAAAAATTCCATCCAATGGCTTGCATAGTGCCCAAAACCATGCATCAGTAAAACAACATCAAAATGTTCACACTGGCCAAGCATATTAATATCACTGACGGGCAAAGCTCTTCCAAGCACCGCTACATTGTGCAAGATATCAGTTGTGACCAACATATTAGTAAGCCGCTGATGATACGATGGCTCAAGTAGGATACAAACAGCATCGCGGTATGCATTGGCGATATGAAAGCCATAATAACCATCATAGGAACCAATATCAAGGAGCGTAAAACTCCGTGTATACTTTGCAAGGCAAGAAGATGTAATAGCCTGCAAGAATATGTCTCTTTTTCCGCTACCTATGCAGCAACAATATTGGATCAAAAGTATCATGGATACAAAATTAGTATATTTCATAGACTATCTCTAGTTCTGCGGTTTTTTTTGGCTGTTCTTATAGGCTGCATTCTTTTCCAAAAAAAACCATTGATTCTTCGAGGATTTACCAATAACCATTGCATATATGTGTCTATGCACCTTAATCTTCTTGCATAGAGAGGTTCGGGACTATATTTATGTGTACGAGCGTCATTGTAATCAATAAGAGAGATTTTGTTACCTTGCAGGATCATATTTTTGGGCTGCCAGTCATCATGGTGAACGTCAATAAGCTTCATAAGTGATCGCTTAATCGTTCGACACAATGGGTATAAAGGTTGGCATATGCAGTATGTGACAAGATTTATACCAGGGATCCAGGTCGTTCTTTTATTGCCATAATTTTTTCCAAGTTTACAGAGAAATTTATCCTCATAGGTGCTAGTTACGACGAGTTTTTCTTCGGCTGTATTTACTGTGCGATAAGGCCACAATGTTCTAGTCAAAGCCTTTTCCTGATAGCAATGAAGGACATAAAGCCTTGTTGCTATAGTCTCTGCTCCGTGTTTCTGTAAATAAGCTGTTACGCCTGGCATCGATTCAGGGACTGCTATGATCAAATGGCTTGCAATCTTTGCTAGGACTTTAATAAACTCTTCCCAGTCATGACTATGATTGATAAGCCCATGCATACAAAGTATGACATCAGGATCCTCGCATTCTCCCAGCCTAACCAATGTTTCTATATCCGTAGTTTTAGTAAGAACGATAATATTTTGCAGATCCGCTCTATGCATGCAGGCAGAATGTATAGACGCATCAGTGGATTCAAACATAACAAAAACAGAGTCAGGATAACGTCCGGCAAGCGACAACGTAACTTCTCCCTTAGAAGCTTGTATCTCAACAACGGTACATGGTCTTGTATACCTGTCGAAAAAACTATACAAAGCATCTTTGTAATACTCAGTACAGACTGAGGCAAACACCGGTATTGTATGGAAGAATACCAAAAGCCACTTTTTTACCATGACACCCATTATGCATCAACAAGTTATCTTCTTTATATATACCACCGAGAATAGCTATGCCTGAAATACTGCAGACAAGGCCATGCCATACACACACAGCACCTCGGTGTACATGCCAAGATGCTGTGTGCATATAAAACATCTAAAGGATTCTATACCTTGTTATTGCATGCTCACCGTTGTGCAACCAAATTTAATGTTCGTAGAAGCCATCATTTCGAGACGTTTCCACCAAGACATGTTAGCCCTATACCATTCGATCACTTGTGGCAAGCTATCCTTCAATGAACGCTTTGCTTTCCACCCGAGAAGGCGCTCTGCTTTTTCAGTTGATGATATATGGCAGGCTACTTGTCCAGGTCTGTCTTCTTGGTGCTCAATGCTAGAACTAGGTAAGCTGCAGTAATCGGCAATAATCTTCGCTATAGTTTGTACGGATATTGAAACGCCTGTGCCAAGATTGATAACTTGGTGTTTTATTGGACTAAAATCTTCAATATGCAAAACTCTATCGAGTGCTTCGCAGGTATCAAGAACATGGACCCAATCACGCTTTGCTGAGCCATCACCATGAACTGGCAACGGCTTGCCTTTCAAGGCATGTGTAATAAAACGTGGAATGACTTTCTCAGGATGCTGGTTCGGCCCATATTGATTAAATGGCCTAATGATAACACCAGGAATTCTGTCACCATAGGTGCAGAAGTACGAAAAGACCATACGATCGGCACCACACTTAGCAGCTGCATAAGGTGATCGCGGATTAAGTGGAGCATCTTCCTCCATTGGTTCCTTTTCTGCGGTCCCATAGACTTCTGATGTCGATATGTGAATAAATCGTTCAATATTAGGGTGCTTAAGTATGGAATTAAGCATAACTGTTGTACCCATAACATCAGTTTCAACAAAGATGCGTTGATTGGTTATACTTCTTGTTACATGACTTTCTGCGGCAAAGTGTACAACAAAGTTAGCATTTCTCATACAACAATCAACCCCATCCTGGCTTGTTACCGTATCATAAACAAACTCAAAACGAGGGGAATTCTTAATATAATCGGGTATATTTTCAAGATTACCAGCATATGTCAGTAAGTCGAGAACAATAAATTTATATGATGGATACTTGTTAAACATGTACTTCAGAAAGTTGCTACCGATAAATCCAGCCGCACCAGTAATAAAGACAGTTTTCTCAGCAGGTGCATCTGCAACACGATTAGAGCATGTAGCTGGATAAGACAGACATAGGCAACTTAATATCGCTATTAAAAAATTCCTCATAGATTCTCCTCAGATATAAGAAAACAGAACAGCAGACCTGATTTCATTTCTACCGTATTCGTTGCTCCCTTCGCAAGATTTTTTTGATTAACTTCGATATATACTCACCCTGGCAGTGAAACTACAGATAATCTTAGACCTTCATCACATTGCTAGCTATCTATGTTACTTCGCCCCCAGCCGCATCTGTAATATTTTCTTTCTGATTTCTTCTATAAAGATCATGATCAGTGACAACCCAATAATCACTAGTAGGCTAGTAATATTTAATGGTACAGTACAGAAAAGTGTATTCAATACAGGCAGATATATAAGCGCCAGCTGTAACACTATAACGCATACTGTTGCACCTATAAGCCATCGATTACGGCACCCCATTTTTACCAACGATAGATTTTCCGATCTGCAGTTCCATGCATTCAAGAGCTGAAAAGAAGCCATTGCTATAAGACATGCTGTTCGGGCATATACTGGCCCATATGCCGTATAGTGTACATATATCAAAAAGGATCCGCATGCCATAGGTAAAGCCATAAAGAGGCTATGACTCAAAAGTTTATAATCAACCACATGCTTTTGTCTCTCACGAATGCTATGCTTATACGGCTCCATAGCTATAGCCATGTCAAGAAAACCATCGGTGATAAGATTAAGCCATAAAATTTGTGCTGCTGTGAGCGGCATAGTCAATGTCTTGTACACACATGAATAAACCATAGCAAAAACGATAAGCAACACTTCAGCCATATTTGTTGCAAAAAAATATACGATGACACGCCTCAGCGTATGAATAATGTAACGTCCATAGGAGATTGCTTCAATAATATCTGTAAATGAGTCTTTTAATAAAATAATATCGGCAACCTCATGCGCAACGTCTGAGCCATGTAATCCCATGGCTATGCCAACATCTGCAGCAACAAGCGCTGGAGCATCATTAACTCCATCACCAGCCATAGCAACAAGATAACCTGCCTTTTTTGCTGCAGTAACTATGGCTAACTTATCTTGTGGCGCAACACGTGCATACACGGCAATCGCAGGAACTGCATCAACACGTGCCTTTGCGCCTAAAGCGGTATATGACGTGCCCTCGATAAGAGTTCCGTGTCCATTAAGAATCCCCGTTTTTTGTGCAACAAAGCGCGCCGTTTTTACATGATCACCAGTTGCCATAACTACCCGTATGCCAGCAGCTTGGGCTTCACGAATTGCGCCGGCAACGTCGGTTCGTATGGCATCCTGTATACCGATTAAACCAAGAAATTGCATACCCAATGGCAATTTTTCCGTTATCATAGTCTCTAGAGATCGATCATCGCCAGTACTCCATGTGCTTGCTACAGCAAGAACACGAAGGCCCTCGGCCGTATACTCTTCTAGCGCTGCTCTTACTGCGTCATGGACGGCAGTGCTTGCTGCCATAAGAATTTCTGGAGCGCCGATACAGTAAAGAACGCTACTCTCTTTATGCCTATAAAGTCCTGCCTGATATTGCAAACTCGCATCAAAGGGTACATGGCTGATCAGAGTATATGCGTGTGCGAGAGTATCCTGTCCTGGACCAATATTGGCACCTGCACGTGCAAGCGCACTATCTGTTGGATCAAGTATAGTACATGCTTCTGGTTTCTCGTAAACATCTATGGTCAGCGGGCGCAATAACGATAATGCAATGCCAAGTTGGCACAAATCATCTGGCATGGCAGCAAAAACTTGTGATGTGTCTCTTGGATAGAGCTTACCAGCAACACTCATACGCCAATATGCACCGTGCACGAAAAGATCAGAAACCACCATCTGGTTCATGGTGAGGGTCCCCGTTTTATCGGTAACGACCATCGTTACACGCCCGAGTGTTTCTATTGCCCGCATATTTTTGACCAAAACATGTCGCTTTGCCATTTGGTAGGCACCGCGAACAAGAATGAGCGTCAAAACAATAGGTAGCCCTTCAGGAACGGTACACATGAAAAGTGCTATGATCGTTGTTAAGAGTTCTTTATAGGAGTGCCCTACATACATACCTATTACCACGAGCAACAAACACATGCATGCCGTACTCAACAATATAGACCACGAGAGTCGATATAATTCTCGCTCCATAGGAATTTCCTGGTGCACTTCATCCGTGGCTGTACGGATGGAGCCTAGATTAGTAGTATTGCCCGTCGCTACTACGATACCTCTTGCCGACCCACGTACTATATAGGTACCGGCAAATGCCATATTCAGTTGATCTGCTACTTGTGTCTCCGCATATGCAATGGGCATTATATGTTTTTGAACAGCCTGCGATTCGCCAGTCAGCATCGACTCATCAATACGACACTGATTGACGTCTGTAAGGCGTACATCTGCTGGAATGCGCTGACCTACCGACAACACAATAAGATCACCAGGAACAAGATCTTTACTATCAATAAGCATGGCTATGCCATCCCGCATAACAGAGCATGTGTGGGGAACAAAGCGTCGTAATGCAGAAGCAATACTCGCCGTTCTACCTTCCTGTAAAGTACCTATAAGTGCATTAAAAAGTAGTATGCCCACTATAATACATGCATCAAAAGAACCTGTGTCGACAAGAAAGATAGACACCGCAGCAGCAATCAGAATATACATGAGTGGATTATTGAACTGTCGCAAGAAAACAGTAAACCACGATGCCCTCACTGCTTCTCGGAGTTGGTTGGGACCATACGAACGACGACGTTCCTCAGCCTGCTGTGAGGTAAGCCCTTTATGCAGATCAGTACCATAGAGCAAGACTATAGTTTCCAAACTCAACTGAAAAGGCTTTTGTTGTTGTGCCTTCATTAATCTCTCTTTTATTGCTACGACAGCACCCATATATACGAGTTTATATACTCATAACCATAGCATATACTATTCCTCAGTGTATCCTAAAAGTCTGCGAAAATCATAGACAAAAAATTTTGCGCGCGCCATTTTTTCAAGACTTAACTGCAAGGCAGGTAAGCCACAAGATTGCCTTGTAAGATTTTCAAGTTAAAGGCCAACCCAGTCAGAGTATAAAGCTTATAAGAATATTGTTGCGGGGCTTCGCCCCAACCCCGACGAGGGGCTTGCGCCCCTACGACCCTGCATGGAAGTTAGTAAGAATGTCTTTTTGCGGGGCTTCGCCCCAACCCCGACGAGGGGCTTGCGCCCCTACGACCCTGCATGGAGGTTAGTAAGAATGTCTTTTTGCGGGGCTTCGCCCAACCCCGACGAGGGGGCTTGCGCCCCTACGATCCTGCATGGAGGTTAGTGAGAATGTCTTTTTGCGGAGCTTCGCCCCAACCCCGACGAGGGGCTTGCGTCCCTACGATCCTGTGCTCTGGCACTGCATTGCATAGAAGCGATGAGCTGGTTTGGATGCTGGCAGCAACCTCTCAACGAACTCGCTTTAGAATATATGTCCAAGCGAGAAGAACCAAGCATATGATTTATTAAATGGCTTTTGGCACGACCATTTCCAACCGATATCACAGCGAAGTGGTCCGACAGGGGTATTATACCACATGCCAAAGCCTGTTGCAGCAAGAGGCCCTGAATAACATGCCGTTTTTTTGATGCCACTGCCCAGAACGCCGAATTCTTGGAAGACTGTGCCACTTAGATTGCCAATAATGGGAATGCGTGCCTCTAGAATAAGATTAGCGAGCACGAGACCTCCCTGAGGTACGCAGTGTGTGCAGCCGTTACAATCCTGGAACGAACCAAGCGGCGGCGTACAGTCTGTATAGTAACTACGAAGCGAATGCGCACCACCAAGATAGAAGCGCTCATTCAGAAAAACATGGCGTATATTCTGTGCTAAAATATAGCCGAGGCGTAGTCGCGCCATCAGAACAACTTGTTGTAGAGGGTAAAAAAATGATTGCTCGAGAAGCCATTTGCTAAGCCATGGCTTTACTTGTTCACAGCGTGCTAGCGGCAACATGCCTTTCCATGAGAGTAAAGTAAACGACCCATACGTTGGATTGAGCGGATGGTCAAGATAATCGAATATTACTGTTGGTTCGACAAATATATATGGCACATAGTTGCTCAGTAAGCGCTGATCTATGTTAAAAGCGCGCGCTATTCGATCTTCGATACTTTGATACTCTGGATTGATCCAAAGCTTCATCCACTCAAGGCCAAAATTAGTTGTCATGTTACAGAGGCGAGTATCACCGCTGACCGAGGCCAGAAAACCAGTTTGCGATAAGAAATACCAGTTTTCTCGATCGTAGAAAAAACCCTGTTGCCGATAAAGATTGCTGTAAAGCTCAAGCGAAGTACGAATAGGTAGACCAAAAATCCAGGGCCTACGGTACTGCAAGACGACATCACGATGAGCTCGTGTAAAATCAAGATCAAGTTTGCATATGTCGCCGCTATTTGTTGGGTTTTTCATAATAAAAGCACCACCCAATTTATAGGTCATACTCGAAAAAGTGAAGGGCCACCGCATTTGTTGTAACCCAAGGCCTGCACGACAACGAACTTCAAAGCGCTCTCCTTCAGTGAGATTAAGCAGGAGAGCTCGTTCGATGCCAAGATCGTTTGCCTGGTCAGGATATAGACTTACTGAATCAAAGACATTAAGCGCTTTGAGTTGGTCAACATTTTTTTTTGTTGTTAATGGGTTTATGGGGGTGCCCTCGGGGATTGCTATTTCTCGCATAACAATGTCGTACGGCAGGGTGTGATTCCCGACAATAACCGTTTTACCATAAAGCTTTTCGTGATCCCGTACATTAATATGCCAGATTATATCAACCGTATGATTATCATGGGGTACAATTTCGGCCTTAATAGCAGCCTGCTTTTTACCCTCTTTGTGCAACTGTTTTTCGATCCAATTCCGTTGATTATCTACAAGATCCTTGGTATATGGCACCGCTATGCCATGTTCGGCGTCATCAACGCCAGGGCACTCTTGACACAGAGTGCTGTAGCGATCGATGGTGACTCGCTTCACAAAAAAACGCTCTCCTTCCTCAACGGTAACAATATATTTATAGAGCGATTGTTTGGCATCGAGGGCAACACGTTCCTGCTTAGTTATGGCTGCATTAAAAAAGCCTTCATTGCGGTAAAAATTCGTCATGGCGTTGAGCCCACGCTGCAGAACGTCTTCATCGTAATATGATGAGTTAGCAAGTGGCTGCAATGTTTTTTTGACAAGCTGCTCTGGCGATATATGGACGCTATTTTTTATCATGACATCTTTGATGGCAACTCTCTCACCTTCATGTATCACAAAGAAAACACGGCCTGTTTCTTCACGCGGTTCTACAGAAATATGCCAGAACCCTTTTTGCTTATAGATATCTACGAGCTCTTGTGCAAGTATGGATGGTGGCAGTACCAGAGCAGACCGCCCAAAATCAAGTATCGAACCAAGAAGCTGGCTACTTGAGAAAAAATTATTCCCAAAAAAAACAAATTCTCGTTTCTTATTAAGATCAATGGTACAGACGATATCAACAGAGCTATGCTCGTAATCGATTTTTTTATCAAGCTTAATATCGACATAAATATAGCCACGCTTTACAAGCATTGCTCGTAAGCACTCTACTTCTTGGTCAAGAATAACTCGTGTACAATGCTTTCCCGTTATTGCTTGTGCAAATTCCCGTTCAATGTCATCACGGACAGCTTCTTCACCGTTGTTTATAGCTAGGTTGACATGATTGATACTAAATCGTTCTCGTTTATTAATAGTTACTGTTACTCGTACACGTTTTGTCTTCGTATCATAGACAATGGTGTCATCTACCAAGGGATTTAAATAGCCTTCATCGCGTATAGTACTCTTTATGGTTTGCATGGCATCAGCATGTTTTGCAGTACTGAACTGTTCTCCGGTACCAATTGAGTAAATATATCGATATTGGTCTTTGCCGAACCATAAGCCACGAATAGTAAGTTTTTCAAGGGTCCAGAATCCTGTTAGATTCATGACTAATGCTACAGCGCCCGTAGCATCCTGCTGTAAGGTTACCTGAATATGCTCAAATATATTTTTTTTAATCAGGTACGACACTGCTCGTGTAAGCATTGCACTATCAACTGTTACGCCATGATGAAGATCCGTTAGATACTCAAACTCAGCCTTATCAAAATGTACGTCTGATGCGTACGAGACAGTGCTGACTAGGTACTTGCCTGGCAAAGACCGCTCTATGATCTCTTGATAAGACTGTAGACGAGTATCTATCTCCATGGTAATAGGAAACGACAGTGCCGATAAAAAGAGACACGCTGTAGCCCCAAGTAACCAAAAAAGTCTTTGTTTCATAGTACTATAGTGTACCACGGTGCGCATAATCTACAAGTTTTGCCTTGGTATTGCATGGGCTTCTTAATCTACGTTGTACGCTCGGCTTAGTTGTCTTTATTTTTTACAAGCCATAAACCGTTGCCTTGCTCTTCCAAAGCATAGATTTTTTTTACTGCTCGAGCAGGTATTGTCAACATGCCATACAGATGTGGAAAAATTTCTCCGCCTGGCTTATTAGCTTCTTCACGAATTTCTCCGCCGTGCTGGCGCAACACATCACTATCAAGCTCAAGCACATCAAGATGCTGCGCACCATGAAAGAATTTTGTGGCTATACGCTCAACTTGATTACCATGCGCTAGATGCATAAAATTTGATGATGTATCAAGCGGCATTGGCTGAATATCGCTACCATGGCGGTAGCTATGCGATGGATCACCAACTGGCAATATTTTATAAAGAGCGTCTTGCGTAAGTGTTGCGGCAGCATGCCTATACGTGACTGTACAATAACAGAATAGCAGACCAGCTGCTACTATACTTAGAGCAAGTATCAGTTTTTGTCTAGATTCTTTCATGGGACTCCAAGCATTGTTTTTTGAGACTTTGTAACGTGGTGTATAGAACGGGATAATAATGCTTAATATTATTGAAAATTTCGTCTGCAAGCTCCTCATTGTATGCATGTAATGTTATATTCCTATCTCTGAGCATACTTATCCAAACCTGTTCGCTATCTATAAGGTGCCCTGCATATGCTTGCCGCATAACATCTTTTGGATACACCACATCAACGCCCTTGGAGGCCAAAATTTTTTTGAGAAGCTTCCAAAAAAGTTCAATAGTAAATTCAAATCGCTGTATGGCTGCGTCGATAGTGCTGCGATCTTCCGTGACGGGTTTTTCAAGCATTTGCTGAAGTGCCGCAAGAGCCTTTTCGGCTTTGATACATGCCTCGCTTATCTGATCGTGTGACATGGGTGTCCCTTCGATACATAACTATGCCATCGCGCTCAATTGATTTTCTTAAAGGATTGGTTACTGAAAAGGTATCAAGTCTTACACAGTCTATAGCAAGTAAAGTATCCGCTTGCTCAATGATATCTAAAATACGATGCCAACCATCGTCTGTTATATCGGGACCATCTATTGCTATGTCAATATCTGATCGTGCTGTATGATCTCCCCTGGCACGCGATCCGAATAAAATTATTCGTTTGATAGCAGGAACTTTTTCGAGATCGTCTAAGAAATGATAATGCTTTAATGCTAATGTTTTCATAGGGCCTTATGCGTAAAGCCAACCAAACTTATTACTTACTGCGACAGTTGACAGTATATAATAAATCTACTTTTTGCGCCAGAGTAAGCGGCTGTAAGCAGGCAATCAAGACAGTGAGTCGTGGGCCGTAGGGTAACAAGCCCATCACGGGGGTTTGGGTAAAGCCACGCAATAATATTCTCATATACTTTATATTCTCATGGTCTTTGCGCTATACCGTTGGGCTTAACTTATTTGTAGAACGTATATGGGCACGCAATAGTCCCTTGTCTTGCTGCGCTAACGACACTATATGGGGGTTATCAAATACGTTTTTGCTTGCCAACGTAGCAAAAGCATTATCTATTGAATTGCCTTCAAGAGTTATATGGTACTCTTTTTTAGAGTGCGTATATGCAACCAGTTGCACGTCCTTCGAACATACTGCGTGAAGAGCTTGCAACTGCTCAATGACACCACGATCATTCGCATGAATATCTGCAAGCATTGACCATTTTTGTTCCAAATATCGCTGCCGTTCCTGCAAAGGCAGGACATCGTTGGTACCTTGCTGTGATACCATGGGTATATTGTATTGCCCTTCAAAAAAGCTCTTCTGGCGATACCAAACAATCGTGAGAATAACTTGTCCTATACAAATCACAAATGCTGCACCAAAGGCTATCATAAAACTTACTATGCTGTACAATCTATCAATCTTACGTGTATGCAATGAAGAAAAAGCAAAAAAATTAGGAAGTTTCATATGGCAGTTCTCCTAAGCATAAACCAACCAAACAAGCTGCTTGTACAGGATCGATTGTAACAGGAATTCCAACACATAGATATGACAAATTTTGAACTGGCGTCAACTGCTGTCTTAAGAGCGCATCAGAGAACTCTTTATGTAGAGCATAGTATGCGGCAGCCCAAGCCATTGTTGCTGTTGATACACATGATATAGAAAAGTTATGCATTATGCACAATAACTCAAACTGGAAAAGCATTCCGCGGGGCATATCGCAGGTATATACGGCACACGTATCTGAAGTATCTCCAACAAAATCTACACAATCGATCGATAGTGAAATATTCTTCGTTGTTGCTCTCTCTGAAGGTTTATAGAGGCTTTTGGGTATACACCGCTCTGCAACAAGACCTGAAGTGAGGCATATTCTAATATCAGCACGGTTTACTGGTATAGTCTTTGCGATGCATGCGTGCATAAATTTTCCTATACCAGTTATATTAAACATGCTTCCTGGCTGTATCGCATAAGAAGTGCCTTGCCATTGCTGGCATGATAGCATGGTAACAGTTTTTGCTGTATCTTTTTTTTCTATATGTGCAAAGGTAATAACATCCGGTGCAATAAAAAATGATGCGTACTGCTTGCTTACTGATTGTTGAAACCACATATTTTCACTCCCTGAGCGCTAGCACATCGTTCTCTACCAGCACTGTCTTTGTCTATTCGTATGCCATAAAATCCTGCTCTATCAAGTAGGGCATACACAATCAAGGCCTGTGTACAGTCGATCTCTACAGTGAGTTGTGGGATACCATAATCCTGTAGCGTGCAGTTTGGACGCAAATAAAAACCTACTTGCTGTATAATAGATGCAACAATTTCTGATCCTTGGGTGCCACCAACAAGAGCAGCTGTGTCTTCCCAATCGCGAACCGACGGATCGAGTGTTTGCCATAGAGAATGCTTAATATAGGGGGGATTGCTAACAAGTATATCTATACTAAGATCAAGCGGTATTCTTGAAAAAAGGTCTGATTGCACCCATCGAATATTGGTAATATTATTGTGTATGCTATTCTTCTGCGCACATGCAAGAGCTTTTGCCGAAATATCTATGCCATATACTGTGGCATTGGGAAATGACGATGCAAGTTCAATAGCAATGCAGCCGCTACCGGTGCACATATCAACAATAGTGAGTGGAAGATTTGCTATGGGCGCTGCTTGTTCAATAAGAGCCGTAACCCAAGCTTCTGTTTCAGGCCTTGGAATCAAAACGGGAGGTTCAATCAGAATATCGCTATGCCCAAACGGCACATGCCCGATCAGGTATTGTATAGGCATCTGTTGTTCAATAATCATGGCAAGCCATGCGTCAAGTTTTTGCTCTTGCACGGATGAAAGAACAATCGTTCGGTCCATAACAAGTATAGCGCGACTTTTTCCTATAAGTTCTTCAAGTATCCACCAAGCATATTGTCTCCTCATAGCTAAGCTATGGTAAACCGGCTCCAACTTCGCCGTAATAATCTCGACTAGATTGTGAATTTCAAGCATGCCAGTATCCTGTTTTCTGGGCGTATCATTATCGTTATTTAGATCTACAGGATTTTATGCTTGCTTGCAAGCTTTACGTATTTTTACTAAGCTACCGCATTGCTGGTGCGTTATGCCTACTAACCAATGCCATAATGCTTACACCGGCGATTAACAGACGAACGATTAACACCCAAAAATTGTGCAATTTTATTTTGATTGCCAAATTTATCCCAGAGAATCCGCATCATACGAACATCCTTGAGCGCATGTTTGCCTGCTCTTGCAATACTTGCTAGTTGCGGATCAGAGATTTCATATGCAGGATCAAATATTGCCTCCTGATCGAGATCATGGCTTCTTGATTTACAGATCAGTATATCTTGCACTTGCGTCCTGATTTCATGCAAGCTTGCCGGACATCGATCATGAATACGTTGACGATCACGACTGTTTAATTCAAGAATGCGCTCAAAGGTATGATCTCGCAGAGCTTGCTCGACAAAACCATCAATTAAGACATCAATCGCCTCTGGCTGTAACGTTGAAAGCGGTGGTAGTGTTATAGATGTTTTTTGGAGCATATTACGAAGCTTTTGCGAAAATGACGTCGGCGCAAGTCGTTGAAGATTTTGGTTTGTTGAGCAAATAATACGAACATTGGTAAATACTTTTTGATTTGTTTTATACACCCTAAAAAAGCCAAATTGTATATATTCAGCAAGCATTTCCTGTGCTTCCATATTAAGAAAATGGATATTTTCTATATACAGAGTACCTGTAGTATCAAGCTTCTTTAAAAGCGGCTCATGGTGTTGCGATGGATCGAAAAGCGGATTAATACCAAAAAGCCGAATAATAGTCTCATCTAGTGGCTGATTATTTTTCAGTTGAACAATTTCCAGTGTACTTCGCATACTTATGTGGTGTAACAGCTCAACTGTTGGCAACAGATCATCCGATGGCATATCCAAGAGCGTTGCCTTCATACTAAGCGCTGTTTTAAGAAGATCAATCTTAAAGTTGAGGAGTTGCTCGCTACTTCCTGGCACAAGTTGATTAATATGCTTTCCAGTTTCTGTTGTTTCCAAGTATAACAAGTAATCCCAATACGATGGGTCTTGGAGCCGATTAATTTGTTCCGTTATAAGATCTGAAGCTTCAGGATAGTACATGAGTATGATAACACAATTCTTGTCAACATGAGGAGTCCCATAAATAACAATCTTAGAACCATTATGATCTGTCGTTATACAACGCTGCGCAGATGCATATTTGACTACCTTCTCGACAACATTTTTACAGGCCTTAACCGTAGGGTCACCACTATGTGTATTAATATCAACATTCATAAGCTCGCTCGCATCCTGGTTGGCGCACATAAAGCGACGGTTTTTGTAGAGCAATAAACCAATTTTTTTTGTATGATTATACCTCAAAAAGTATCTGATGCTTTCTTTATATTGTTTTATCTCTTGCTGCTTATGGTAAATTTCTTCCATCATCTCTTTTTCACGAGCTATGATATGCTCCAAATTTCTTTGCTGTAAAAGGTTAACTATATTGGCAAGATAACCAGCAAACACCAGCATTTCATCACGTTCACGGTCGTTATAAAGATGGTTGCCCCGCGCATTGCGACGTATCGTTATATAGCCAACATTTGTGTTGTTGATGGTGAGCGTAATACATACATCGGCATTAATTGTGTCTAGAAAATCTATAAGTACTATTGTCTCTGGCGTCATAGCGTACATATTGCTAAACACGACCTCATCATAGATAAGCACCGTTTTATGCTCATTGACAGCCATCGGTGCCGACACCAAAGAATCTCGCGTTAATTTTTCTTCACCCCAAGGGTACAGATGGAGCTTAACAGTATCTAAAGGCACGTTAAAGGCCTTATTAAAAAGATTTTGTGTAATAAGAGATAATTCATAGATAGTTGTAGCAGAGCTTAACTGTTCAAGAACAACTTTGAAATTATCAATAAAATTAAAACCATAAGCTCCCTGCACATGATTATTCAAGTTTAAAAAACGAAGCCTCATAATTCTTTGCGCGCAATAAAAGGTCATGCCCGTTGTCAAAATCGCTGAAACTCCCCAGGAAGTATAGCTATTGGTAACCCAACTCATGGGTACAAAAAGACCGGTAACGGGTACTATTTGTAAGAATTCTGTACAAAAAGTCGGGATAAGAAATGTCTGTACAATCGTATTTAATTGGTGGCGTACGATTTTGGGAAGTGACTTAGTTTTGATGGCATGTATTGCAGTTAGAATACTCAGCGGCATACATAGAATGAGAAAACATGAATTGAGTATTCTGCCAAATGTCATGCCAAGACCAAGAGAATCCTTTGAGTAGTAAAAGCTACCAGAAAACATAAAAAGGACAAAAAGTACGGTACACTGTATAAAACCTGCACTTATGAGTACTTTTTGTCGCAGACTATAGTGTTTGGCATGCGGCACAACAAAACTATCTATAAACAGTGGTAATGCAATACAACGAATTGGATATATGATCCATGAAATACGAACAATATTAATAACAAAAGCGCAGCTTATCACGGGTAAATAAGAAAGTCTTGCTGATCGCACAAACCATGCTATATCCTCCATAATTGCGCATGCAAGAATAATGTAAAGAAGACAGCGAGAATACCGCTGCATCAAAGAATCCATTTTTTGATGCGCAATAAAATAAAACACCGTTATCTTCACAAGACACGAGACAAACGCTATGAGCATTATGGTTGCATCATGGCTAAAAAAAAATTCAATGGTATGCCATAAAGATGGCATAAAGCAGGATTGGGTCATTATTTTGTATTGCATTCTTTATGTTTATTTATTACACTCTAGTCAGTCGCATTGTATAGTATTGTACCCTTTTTAACGAAATGAGGATACAGTGAATATTCTTAATATGAGGCTATTTTTTGTAGCCCTAAACTTCGCTGTCTTGCTTTTCGGTCATCCTCCAGGACCTGGGGGCTTATAATCGTAGCAAGAGAAAAAGATATAGTTGCTCATCTTATTTGAGCAGCTCGAGAGATAGCTAGTGAAGCACTTTACCTTATTACTCCTATGTATTTTATTCTCCACGTTGATGTATGGGCACCGAGAGGTTTTCGATGAACGACCAGCGCTGCTACCATCATCTCATCGTGGACATCTACCGTACAGAAAAGAGCCACTGCTTTCATCAAAAATAACACAACACGAATACTTTGATGAAAAAGACGCAGACAATCGTCCTCTCTATATGTTTTGGGGCTATATAAAACCTGAATGGTATTTTGATTCAAATCAGGTCTATGGTTTCCTAGAGAATGATGTAATTTTTTATCCAGTACGCCCCTCATATGACATATATTGCCGCAATATTAATAAGCGTGGACAAGCTGCCATGATGATTGTCTCGTCGTTTCTGCACACTGAGGTTGCTGGACCGTCGCTTTTTAGTGCTGATACCTACGGCGTCGCAGAGTTCGATCTATGGGCAGGATCAGGACTCGAACTTGGCCTTCTTCGTGGTAGAAACGCTTATATGCTTTTTGAGTGGGAGGATAGATCTTTTTTGATCGGGCAATATTGGCACCCTGTATATGTTATAGACTGCTTCGCCGATACAATAGCTTTTGCCAACGGTGCACCATTTGAAGCATTCTCTCGTGACCCCCAAATACGATTCACGTATTTTGCAGGCAATTTCAGTTGCCTTGGCTCGCTAGCCTCTCACGTACGAACACCATATGATGGCCCTGTTGGCTTCGACAGTATCTATGCGCGCAACGGTATTTTACCAAACATGCACCTACAACTGCGCTATGGTGATGAGAACTATATCATAGGAGCTGGTGTTAATGTCAATCGACTTGTACCACGATTGGTAACAAATAAAAACGTACAAACACGCGAGTCATTAGTAAGTATGATGGGTATGCTGTATGCTGGCTATGAAGATAACAAATGGGCTGTCCGTGGCAAAGTATTTTATGCACAGAATGGTACTGCTTACGGTCTTATAAGTGGTTATGCGGTGCATTATATTGATCCAGTAACTGATGTGCGGGAGTACACGAATATTACCTGTTTTTCTTCCTGGCTCGATATCTCTTATGGAGAAACATACGAACCAGCATTATTCTTGGGCTATGCAAAAAATCTTGGCTCATCAAAATCCATTATCCCTGATCCTAACTTGATTTATTCGTATAACACTAGCAACATGGACTCTCTCTTTAGGGCAGCACCCCGGTTCAGGTGGTATGTAGACCCGTGCATTTTTTGCTTTGAGGTTGAATATACAAGCGTTTTGTACGGCTCTATCATGACCAATGGCCGTGTTAACCCTGAAGAACGTGCCTATAACGTTCGTTTGCTGTTGGCTGCTTATTATAATTTCTAAAGCCAACGCACGCCTAGGGCTTCTCTGAAAATCTGTTGTACTTATCAAGCGCAACAACAAGCTTCTTCTTTGCATCTTCAAGTGCCATTCTAATCGCACTAAGCTTATCTATAAAACTTTGTGCATCGGTCATACGATCAAGACCTTGTCCTATAGCAGAGACTCTATCAATAATTGCTTGTATCTTAATATCAGCTATACGGATAATGTCAGCTTCATTGCTGATTATCATGTCCACTGAAACTTTCCTTCCTACGATGATGGTTGCAAGTACGATCAAATAACGCTCTAATGAAGCCATAAGAGCAGGCGTCTTTTGGGGCGACATAGTTATAGTTGCCACTGCTCTTAGTTGCCCCAATAAAGCTTTTGTTTTGTCATACAAAGCACGAACGCTTCTTTGGTCCAAGGCAAGTATGTCTCCAGTAATATCGGCACTGCTGCCAAAATCACCAAGATCTTGACGAAGCCTTGTTTTTTCAGAACTAAGTTTAGCATCATCGGCCTCTAAGGCATCATATTGTGCACGTAGACGTAGAAAATCTTCTCTCGCCTTAGCCATGGTATACGCAAGAGCATCAAGCTTTGAACGAGCGTACAGACGGTCACGTTCGTCTTTGACCAAGATTCCAAGATTTCTCATCAGCGACATTCTCTGATCGATACACCGTGCGACTTCATCCTTTGTAGGCAATTCTGTCGCGCTTCCCTCTCGCTTTGCTGCATCATCAGGGTAATCGATGCCTGTAATCACAGGCATGAGATCAAACATGGAGGTTTTTAAAGCGATCTTGGCGCCAATTGGAGATACCGGTGGCGCACCACTACCAGCTGCAGCTCTGCGTGTAGAAGCATGTTTATACTTTTCTTGCGTTAGCGTATACAGTCTATCAATGTCTTCAAATGTTACAGCGCCTCGTTTAATAAGATCCATCATAGGGTCTATCTTCGCCGCAGGTGGCGCTGGTGACGGTCGCGAAGAAGCACTGACAATATCCTGTGCAGGCACAACCTCTTTCGTTTTAACATCAGTGTCTCCAAAAGCTACTCTGAGTGCACCATCACTCTCAATTATGGGAATGGTTACCTCCTGCATGTCTCTATATGCCGCCTCATGTGCGCCAATTTTTGCTTGATAATCAACCATTATATCCTTGAGCATGGCAAGTTCAGCCTCGCCTATGATTGGCTTCGGCTTTTTATAGCCTACTAAACGATCTAATTGTCCAACGGCAGCGCCATACGCTGATCCAGCAGCTATCGCATTAATCTTAGTTATGTTGTTTGGCACAGGCACACGCGACCCTGCATAGATATACAATACAGCATCACTCGGACTATTTTGCGCCAAATATTTCATGGCTAGGGTCCATGCAGTATCATTTTTTAGGTAAACTTTTGCCGCCTTTGTTTGCGGAGCGCTGGCAGCACCTACAAGCAAACGACTGATGCCCAGCAGCATTGCAAAGCACATACCATGTTTTATTGTACTATTGAGTATCTTCATAACTATCCAATCTCCATTATTGTACGTGTTCCAATAACACTTTATTGACTCACTGTGCAGCTATATACCTCCCTTTTTTAAGGTATCGATGAGCTTTTCGCCCACAGCATCTATGATACTCACAATAGCACGAACAGAATCTTGGAAATCCAGATCAGATCTCACGGACTCTTGACTCGCATCATAGTTTATAGTTTGTATAATATAACGCCACGCCCTAATTTTTGACTGTATAGAATCTATGTCACGGCTTGCAAGCAACGCATCTTGTCCCACTGTTATACCCGTAGCGATCCTCATAAGTAACCACAGATACTCTTTATACTGAGCCTTATACTGATCTTCTAATTTCGTAATAGTCTCTAGTTCTTGTCTCGATAGGCCCTCTCTTCCCTCAATCTCCTGTTGCGCTTGTTGTAGTGCTGGGCCTTTTTGAGTAATCTGCACTCTTAGTGCATCAGCGTCTTTTTGCATGCGTACAAATAACTCGTGCAACGTCTTTATATTCGCTAATGTTGCGCCATCGGGCAACAACAGAAGTTGCACTACGGGATTATCACGCCCATAGTCGCTCCTTGCCTTTTCTAAGAACTGAATTAACCTCTGATAATCTTGCAGAGCAAAACCAAGCTCAACCCCAGTAAAAGTAATAAGAGAACGGATGTCCTGCTTGATTGCCTTGGCCCTTTCTTCATCAGAAAAAAATGAAAATTCAGATGCTTCACTCTTCACAGCATGTTTGATGGTGACAGCGTCAAGTGTAGATACAAGCTGTTTTTTTGCTAACTCTATCGAGCCAGACTTACTCGAATTCAGTATCGCGTCTCTCTGAGGCCTCGTACCAGTACATAGCATTATAAGTTCCTGCAGGTATTGCTCGCATGCCGCTCTGTACTTCTCGAATGACAGTTTTTTGCGCTGCTCAGCATTCGGTTTTAGGGCCGCTGCACGTGCTTTTCTTTGCAACAATATATTCTGCACATCCTTAAGCTGCTGCAGCGTTACACCGCCCTGCTCATGTGATAATTGTAGTATAGGATTATCAACATCGAATGGACTTACAGCTGGCTCTGCAGCCTGTTGAGCTGTAGGCGGCTGAGGTGAATATCCAGCAGCCGGTGGTGCTGCTTGCGACATGTACATACCTGGCATTGGTGCTGCGGCAGGCTCGCCTTGTGCTGATGATGCAACTTGAATTACTGCTGCTTCTTTTACTGTAGCACTGGCTACCAAGGATCCGCCCTCTTCAGTAATTTTTAGTATAACCATGAAGTCCCCTCCCTCAGAAGCTCCAGCTTGAAGCTTAAGTTTCTCAGCAGCAACACAAAAATCCCGCAGCTCTTTCAGATCTTTTTCATCCAAAGCTTTAGGTTTTTCATATCTTTTATGCATGAATTCACCACCAATTGCATCCATGTACCCAATGATATTAGCCGTACTTTTTACTAAACTTCCTGCTAGCCAACCAGCAGCGTGATAGCGATGAGTAGCTTCTATTCCTGTAATGAATGCCATATCTGCTGGCAACAATAGTCGTCCACCTGATTCAAGAGCTGGTAGTGTAAATTCTCTGGCATCAGTAAAAGATGTACCCAGTGGCGACCTTATAGTTTTATTGTATTTAATGTGCAGTTGCCAGGCTGTACCATTTTCGAGGTAGATTGGCAGCCGTGCAACTTCTTTTGGCACTGGCACCGATGCGGCACCATACACTAGACAACCTATCGAGACCATCATGACTATAAGCAACATGTATTTTATTGACATAGTTATTGTACTCCTCATCAGCACTATCTGATGCATTGAACGCAAGACCGCTCGCAGCAAAGTTTTGCCCAAAAAACAAGTAAGCAGTACTTAATCTTAGTTGTCGAGAACTTTTTAATATACAAATATACAATACACAAAAATAAATGCTGAGATACCTCCATTACCATAGTACCAATATTATTTATAATTTGTCAATAAAATGAGTATGTATACTCAAGTGCCTAGTTCTTGTCGAATATCAGTAAGAACATTAAGCAGTAGATCTATATCTTCAGGACGCGTGTATGCATGCATGCTAGCACGAGCAGTCGCATAAACATCTAGTGCAGCATGCAATGGCTGCGCGCAATGAGAACCAGCACGAATACAGATGCCTTTATGATCCGCTTTATCAGCAATATCATGCGGATGGATCCCTTCGATGGAAAAGCTCACAAGGTGCCCTTTGGTCCGTAGAAGATCCTCACAGCCATAGAATGTTGCGCCACGAATAGTTTTAAGACCGTCAATAAAGCGGCTACAGAGAGATGCTTCATATGCACTAAGAGCATCAAAATCAATGGAATCATGTATGTAGTTGATTGCTGCGCCAAGCCCAAACATAGCCGCTATAGGAGGCGTCCCTGCTTCTAACATAGATGGCATGGAGGCCCATGTTGTTCTTAGAGCAGAGACAGAATAAATCATATTGCCACCATATTGGTATGGCTTTAAGGCGTCATGCAAATGGCGCGCAACATACAGAATGCCAACACCTGTTGGGCCTAGCATCTTATGCGCTGAAAAGGCAAAGAAATCTGCGCCAAGTTCGCGGACATTGATGGGAACATGGCCTATAGACTGTGCTCCATCAAGGCAGATAACAGCACCAACGGCATCAGCTGCGCTGCGGATATACGCAAGATCATGGAATGCCCCGATAACATTCGATACATGAGACAGAGCAATAACTTTCACACGCTCACTCATAGTATCAGCAATAAAATCATAATCGAGCATGCCCTCTGTTGTTATTGGAACCACAACAAGCTCTGCTTGCCGTTCTATGGCAAGCTGCTGCCAAGGAACAAAATTAGCATGATGTTCCGCCACTGTCACCCAAATCTGGTCACCAGGTTGTATGGCAGTAGCACCCCAAGCACGAGTAACTGTATTGATAGCCGCAGTCGCGCCTTGCGTAATAATAATTTCGTCTGGTGATGCACCTATGAATTCAGCAACAGCAGCTCTTGCTTGCTCGTATACTAACGTTGTTGCCTCAGCACGTGCGTAAGCACCACGATGAATATTGGTACCATATGCCGTATAATAATCGTTAAGAGCACGTATAACAGGCTCTGGCGTAAGACTTGTCGCAGCATTATCAAGGTATATAAAGGGACTAGAATCACTTTGTTCTCGAAGTATGGGAAAATCTTGGTAAAGCTCTGCTCCAACTTTCATGACCAACCCTCGCACTAAAACGGTGGGTACACCAACAACTCTGCTATAGTTGTTAGTGTATTGCTGAACGACACATAAGACAAGCAGCAAAGTCCAGAACAAACGCATGTAACTTGCTCTCAATACCAAGATGCATCGAATGCATGGTCGAGTTGGGAATATCTATCACACAAGCCCCAGCATCACTACCGGGGCTTTCGTGTGAGTGAAAGCATGGCTTTGCAAAGCGTCAACGTTGACCGTGAGAAGTGCTTTTGCACCGTCAAAGCATCACTTGCCTTGTAGGCTCGCACATAGCTTGTCAGTTTGCGCTAAAATTATATCTGATACGCTATCTTCTAGGTCATTATCAAAGAAAGCATAGGTGCGACCAGTTGCATTATACAATGAACAATCAAATCATTTCCCTGCAAGCAGTAAACATAGGCGCCTCTACCTGCTGCGCGGTCTGCTACGGCAAGGCAACTGCTCGTGCTACCACAACACCAGTCAACCGAGCTTACAGTACCCCACGTTCCGCTCGATGGCATTGGATTTGGCTTTATAGGAGTAAACATTCCCGTCGTACCGTTAAAGCTGTAGCCATAAGCACCTGTGCCAGCATCTCCCACAGCGAGGCATGTACCATTACCAGCACAACACCATGCAACACTATCAACGTGACTCCAGCCACCCGCTGGCGCCGGCACTGGTATTGCTTTAGAGAATACCTGATGAACTTGGTCAAATCTGTAGACATAGGCACCACTCGGAGTTGCTACGCTAGTACCTGCATCCCCTACAGCGAGATAGCTGTTTGTACCATCGCAACACCATGCAATAGACCTAACAGCACCAAAATTTGTTATTGATGTTGGCACCGGAACAGATATCGGACTACCAAATGGGGTTGCTTGTGTTGGGTCAAAACTGTACGCATTGACACTGCTAGGAATGACCGGGGTAGCGCTAGGATTACCTGCATCCCCTACGGCAAGAAACTTGGTACGCCCACTACGGCGCCATGAGATCGATGAAACGGCACTAAAGTCCACCAGCGGTCCTCCCTGGACTGGATTAAATACATTATTTGTTAAGACAAACGCAAAGACTTCAGTAGTGTAGGCTACAGCAAGATACACATCAGTCGCATCACAGCATAGCGAACTGCTCGTTAACTGATCAGCTACAACCTGTTTTGGAGGATTGACAGTTATTGATGTAAATATTTCACCAACACGATCAAACTGGAATACCAATGGAAGATAAGAAGGTGCTGAGGGATCGGTAACCGCAAGATAAATGCTGCTCCCGCCGCAACACCATGCAACGTTGGACGGCGCTTGCCATGAAAAACTCTGAGGCACTGGATTGGTGCTCGTTTGCATGAACGCACCAGTTATGCTGTTAAAGCTAAACACAAAAACACCCGGCGTAACACCCTGATTGGCAACAGCGAGATAAGCATAGATGCCACTACAGAACCAGGCTACAGAAGAAATATTCCATAGCACAACGGGCAGTGGATCTTGTATTGTTTTCGTACATGTTGAAGGGGTAGCACTGGCATCAAAACTATATGCATAGGCTCCGCTGGTACCAGGATGACCATTACCAGTGTCACCCACAGCAAGGTACTTATTGGTACCATCACAACACCAGGCAACAGAATCAACAACCTGCCAACCGTCAAGCTTAGGTGCTGGCACGAATATTGGCACCACTGGGAAAGATTCCCCATCAAAACTATACGTATAGGCACCACTGGTCTGAGGATTGACATGGCCACGGTCACCTACAGCGAGATACTTAGTTGTACCATCATAACACCAGGCAACAGAGGAAACAGAATACCAGCTACCAGGGCCAGGATTAGATGGTGCTGGCACTGGTATTGCAGCACTAAACGGATGTGCTCGTGTTGGGTCAAAACTATATGCATAGGCCCCACTTATATAATAGTCACCTACAGCGAGATACTTAGTTGTACCATCATAACACCAAGCAACCGAGGAAACAGAATACCAGCTACCAGGGCCGGGATTAGATGGTGCTGGCACTGGTATTGCAGCACTAAACGGATGTGCTTGCGTTGGGTCAAAACTATATGCATAGGCCCCACTAATATAATAATCACCTACAGCGAGATACTTAGTTGCACCATCATAACACCAGGCAACAGAATCAACATGCTGCCAGCCGCTGGTTGGTGCAGGCAGAACAGGTATCGGGCCTGATGGAAAACCTTTCCCATCAAAACTGTACACATAGGCGCCGCTCATAAGACCGTCGCCTACAGCAAGGTACGCAGTTGTACCATCATAACACCAGGCGACAGAATCAACATAAAACCAGGTGCCAGGGCCAGGATTAGATGGTGCTGGTGCAAGTATTGCGGTACTCAAGGGACTTATTGATGTTGGTTCAAAACTATATGCATAGGCACCACTAATACCAGAACCGCCTTGGCCACCATCGCCCACCGCAAGATACTTTGTAGTACCAGTACAGCACCAGGCGACAGAGTTAACAGAACCCCAGCCGCTGGTTGGCGCTGGAACAGGTATTATCGTAGGAAACTCGTTACCCACATCCTGTGGGGCAAAAACAAAGACAAAGGCACCCAGATTCCCGTCGCCGACAGCCAAATATTTACCATAACCATCACAACACCAGTCTACAGATGTAACTGCTTGCCATGGTACCAATGGATCCGGTATTCCAAGCGCCGGAGAAAATGTCTCCGCTATCGGGTAGACATGCTGCCATACGCCATAACTTGGCGACGAGGCTAAGCCATGTAGTAAGCCAGGACTTGCCAGCATAGCCGAAAGCCAAACGAGCATACTGGCACGTATAGATATGCGCATACACTACTCCTTTTTGAGAGTTTTTAGTCACGAACTACCGTAACTAATCTAGCGTTACTATACTCAAATAGGAGTGCAACTGCAATGCGGTTGTTGATGCCATACAGAACGGTTAAGTATGGTACATACGAAAGCCCCAGCATCACTGCCGGGGCTTGTGTGTATGCGTGAAAGCATGGCTTTGCAAAGCGTCAACGTTGACCGTGTTAGCAAGAAGTGCTTTTGCACCGTCAAAGCATCACTTGCCTTGTAGGCTCGCACATAGCTTGTCAGTTCGCGCTAAAATTATAGAGGTACTGATCCGTCCCATAGTCCGTTGTTACACGATAGATCTCACCATTATAATTTGTACTGTTCTGATAGGCTATATTCGAGACAACCAGATTGGCTATATCGTTACCAGAGAAACCATACGCACTACCGGTTGTATTATACGTAGTATCTGTTGCTGTATTCGAACGAATAATCAGATTATTTCCCTGTAAGCAGTAGGCATAGGCACCTTTATTAGCTGTGCTGCTTGCTACGGCAAGACAACTGCTCGTGCCACCACAACACCAGGCAACCGAACTTACAGTACCCCATGTTCCGCTTGATGGCATTGGATTTGGCATTATAGGAGTACATGTTCCTGTCGTACCATTAAAGCTATAGCCATAAGCACCTTGGACAGCATCTCCAACAGCAAGGCATGTACCATTACCACCGCAGCACCATGCAACACTATTAACGTTACTCCAACCACCTGC
Organism: uncultured bacterium; assembly: GCA_963715605.1. GTDB lineage: Bacteria > Babelota > Babeliae > Babelales > Vermiphilaceae > JAKASV01. The sequence goes on from OY970257.1 coordinate 744,388, forward strand.
TGGCGCAGGTACTGGTAGAGCGTTAGTGAATACCTGATTAACTTGGTCAAAGCTGTAGACATAGGCACCACTTGGAATTACCGGGCTAGTACCAGAGTTACCAGCATCTCCTACGGCAAGATAGCTGTTTATGCCATCACAACACCATGCTACAGAACTAACAGCACCAAAATTTGTTGATGTTGGCACTGGAACTGGTATTGGGTTGCCAAATGGATTTGTTTGCGTTGGGTCAAAACTGTACGCATTGACGCTACTAGGGTTACTACCAGCATCCCCTACAACAAGATACTTGGTAGGACCACCACAGCACCATGAGATCGATGAAACGTCAGTGAAGCCGCTTAATGTGCCATTCGTGACTAGATTAAATACATTATTCGTTGGATCAAAGACAAACGTAATGATTTCAGTGTGATAGGCCGCAGCAAGATACGCACCAGTTGCATCACAACATAGTGAACTACTAAACGGACCCTCGGCTGAAATAACTTCTGTAGAAATAACTTGTATTTGTGTAAATGTTTCGCCAACAGGATCAAACTGGAATACGATTGGAAGAGAACTAGCCTTTTGATCAGTAACCACAAGATAGTTGCTAGTACTACCGCAACACCATGCAACATTGGTTGGTGTTTGCCAAGACGCTTCTTCCCGAGGCTCTAGACTAGTGCTTGTTTGCGTAAAAGCACCTGTTATACTGTTGAAACTAAACACAAAAACACCTGGCGTAGCACCTTGATTAGCAACAGCGAGATAAGAATAAATACCACTGCAACACCATGCTACAGATGAAATATTCCAAGATCCAAAGGTCAGTGGATCTTGTGTTGTTTTCATGAATGTTGGAGGGGTAGCGCTGGCATCAAAACTATAAACATAGGCACCGCTAATATAATAGTCACCTACAGCAAGATACTGCGTAGTACCATCACAGCACCAGGCAACAGAATAAACATAAAACCAGGTGCCAGGAGTAGATGGTACAGGCACAGGTATTGGACCTGACGAGAAACCAGTCCCATCAAAACTATATGCATAGGCCCCGCTGGTACCAGAATTACCATTACCACCATCGCCCACCGCAAGATACTTTGTAGTACCAGTACAGCACCAGGCTACCGAGGAAACAGAATACCAGCCGGCAGATGGTTTTGGCACGGGTACTGCTGTGAAATTTTTTCCATCAAAACTATACGCATAGGCACCACTAATCTCACCATCTCCTACGGCAAGGTACATTTTTGTACCATCACAGCACCAGGCAACAGAGAGAACATACTGCCAGTCGCCAGGATTAGATGGTGCTGGCACATGTATTGCAGCGCCAAATGGAGCTGATTGTGCTGGGTCAAAACTATATACATACGCACCACTAATACCACCATCTCCTACGGCAAGGTACATTTTTGTACCATCACAGCACCAGGCAACAGAGTCAACATACTTCCAGTCGCCAGATGGTGCTGGCACAGGTATTGCAGCGCCAAATGGAGATGTTTTTGTTGGGTCAAAACTATACACATACGCACCACTAATAAAAGCATCACCTACAGCAAGATACTGTGTAGTACCATTACAGCACCAGGCAACAGAGTCAACATAATGCCAGAAGCCAGCATTAGATGGTGCTAGCACAGGTATTGCAGTGCCAAATGGAGTTGATTGTGCTGGGTCAAAACTATATACATAGGCACCACTGGTATCATAACCACCATTACCACGGTCGCCCACTGCAAGAAATTTTGTAGTACCAGTACAACACCAGTCAACAGAGGAAACTGCGTACCATCTGCCAGATGGTGCCGGAACAGGTATCACCGTAGGAAACTCGTTACCCACATCCTGGGGAGCAAAAACAAAGACAAAGGCACCTAGGTATGCATCACCGACAGCCAGATATTTCCCCTGGTCATCGCAACACCAAGCCACAGACGTAACGTTCGGCCATGGTATCAATGGATCAGGTAAACCTATCGCAGGAGAAAACGTTACACCAGGAAACAGCACACCATACGCTGAACCACCCATTGCTGCATACGAACCCTGCGCACGAGAGTTTTGCAAGATACTCTTAGTCTCTTTACCAGCAAAGTTAAAACCAGCAGCAGAGCAACCTGTGGTATTGCCGCTAGAACATGTTGTTACTGTATCCTGAGCAGTGCAACAATCGAATACATTGTGCTGCCCATCAGCTGTTATAAACCCATTGACAGAGCCTGATCCTTGGGTGCCAAGTGCAGCGCTTTTGCTCACATGAACATTTGAACAATCTTGCAACGCAAAGCCATTCATTGTACTATTGAGCGCTTCGCACTGGTTGATAGCGATCCCTTGCGAGTTATGGATTACCAGACCTTGGGCATTATTAACCAGGTAGCAGCTGGCTATAGTAAAACGCTGGTTATTATTAAGTTGCACGCCAATAGTATCTGGTACTTGCGTATCAGGACCAATGGTACCGTTCTGCACGGTGATATCATGTTTGCCCGTGGCAAGATTAACACCAACAACGGGAGAGCCTGACCCTGTTACGTGAATTCTATAGCCATTAAGGTTGAGATAGACATCGTCACTATCGATAGTTATGCCGCCGTTGATGTCGTTGCTGAGGGCATACAAACCGGGATTATTAATAGAGCCACCGGTAAGATTAGCCCCAAACGGTGTTGGCGATGTCTCCCCTATCGGATACACTATCTGCCGTACACCATAACTTGGCAATGAGACCGAGCCGTGCAACAAGCCAGGACTTGTCAGCATAACCGAAAGCCCAACAAGCATACTGGCACGTATAGATATGCGCATACACTACTCCTTTTTGAGAGTTTTTAGTCACGAACTACCGTAACTAATCTAGCGTTACTATACTCAAGAGTACGTAGAAGGGCAATACTCTTAAGAACACTTTACGTGTTACAGAGTATCACGCATACACCAAAAAAGCCCCAGCATCACTGCCGGGGCTCGTGTAAACCTCTTTTTCTGTAAAGAGCCAAAATACTGCGCATAGAAATTTTTCGTACAACGGACTAAAGCAAGCGATGCCTGCGATTATTCTTTCTTCACTGCAAGTTTACCTTGAGCATCCTTTGAGATAACAAAGGTCGCATGACTTGCACAGTCACGTGATTTTTGGTTTGCTTCCGCAAGAGGCACAACGACTGTTTGCGGAGGGTTTGTGCGCATCGTGACAGCAACTCTCTTGAGGCACTCCAGAGAACATTGACCAATAGTAAACGCTCCCGGTATTGTTGGATGAACACGTATTTTTTGGTTATTAAGAGGCTTACCGTCTTTGTCTGTTAACGCTATCGCAGCCTGTTGAGTATTGGGAACGGCGATAAATCCTATAGTAACAAGTTCATGTTTGTCAGTGAGGTATGTCACATCTACGTCAAAGTTCTCGCCTGGCTTTGCTGCTTCAAAAACTGTTTTAGGGTCAAGTTTGACCGTCGTCATCGTTTGCTCAGTACATGCTAATGGCACAGCCTGAGGAACAGGTACTGGAACTGGTATTGGCACTGGAGCGGGCGCTACAGGCTTTTGTTGCTGAGCTATTGCTGGTGGTATCGACTGAGCAGCAGGAACTGTACCAACTGGTGTTGGCGCTGGAGCGGGTGCTACAGGTTTTTGTTGCTGGGCTATTGCTGGTGGTATGGGCTGAGCAGCAGGGGCTTGTGTTTTTTGAGTTGCGGCACCACTAGAAACTGTACTACCCGCCGAATGCGCTGCTTGAGAATATACAGCAATAGTCGTATACGCAAACATCATGAGTACAAAGATTTTATAACAAATGCGATTCATAGAAACCATGCTAGGCCCTTCGAATTATTGTTATATTCGTATCGTAATACACCAGTACATAGCATCGCACCCCAACGCTCAACAAGCAAGCACTTATTATTGGTTATGGCTTAGCTGGAACAGCTTTGTTGCCTAACAAAACATCTTTGCCAACAGAGAACAATGTATCTAAAATACCACCACCGTAAGATGGGGTAGTCGGAGTAGCTGTTGTAGTTTTGTCACTCTCTGCACGGGGTTCTTGACGGTAAGGCGTGCCATAAATTGTTTTCAACGATAACCCCTCATTAACTGTGTGAGATTTAGTATTGAAGGACCTTATTGCGCCACCAACTAATACTTTATCATCCTCAGAAAGCTTTTCCCAAATTCCCTGAAGGCCTACAATAATTGGTTCAATACTTTCCAAAGTACTCTTCAAATTTGTTGCAGTTGAACCAAGGTTGCCGCCGGACAGTATGCTTGACAAACCACTACCCATACCTGTGCCCCCCAAAATACTTTGAAGGTATTTTGCGATAGCGCGTATAGCAATTTCCATGCTACCCGTTAAGAGACCACCAGCTTTACTGTACTGAGAAATAGTCTGCATAAGATTATTTTGCATAGCAAGCAGTCTAGCCTTGCTCTCTGGCGAAAAATCTAATGAGCTCTGCAAAGCCATAAGATCTTTTACGCTGGAAAAAGTTACCTCGAACTCATGCTGTAGAGCAGCCTGCTTCTCGACCTTGGGAGCGATTGCAGTGTCACCCTTTCCCCCAAGACCAAGAATATCTCCCAGCATCTGACCAACAGATTTTTGTTCCGTTGGTTGCTGCTCTTCGGGTTTTGGCGCAGGAGCACGTTGTGATGATAAACCAGTAATAATTTTCGCAATATCTTTGATAGTGACTCCATCTTGAGAAGATTTCGTGGTTGCCTCGCGAGAGGGAGTCGGCGAAGATTTCCCGCCACCGAGCATGGTACCCAAAATATGCTCCAGTCCATACACGGTTCCAAAAGAACATGCGAATAGAAATAAAATGCACTGTACATAGTGTTTCAAGTAAAGTACGTTCATAGTCAAGCTCCTCTTTTTTAGTAGGGCACAATACAACAAAAACAACAAATCAAACACTATACTGTTCACCATTACTTGCAGTATGTTAGCTACTTTTAGATTTCTGGTAACAGGACCTAGGTATAAAAACCTAAAAAAACTTTGAAATAATAACTTGTAATGAAAATGAACTAAAATAAATATAGTTTAATAGTAAAATGTATTTAAAAATATACTATATTTATTATCTATTATGATCTCATTTTTTTGAAGTAATTGTCAATAAATGTTAAAAATATAGTATAATATTTCGAGCAGATGAGCTTTTTCATGCATTGGGCACAAAAAAACCCCAAGTTTTACCTTGGGGTTTTTAATTAGATCTGGCGGTACCTGCTTTCCCGAGCCGTCTCCAGCTAAGTATCATCGGCGCTGCAAGCTTAACTTCCGTATTCGGAATGGGAACGGGTGTTTCCCTGCAGCTATACCCACCAGAAATTTTCTTAGCTCCATACTTATATGGAACACAAATTTCTCTTGTGATGAAATATTTGCAGTCGATTAATCCAACTGTAATAATAGCGCAGCCACAATTCTTTTTATTGTAGATGCGATTAAAACATTCGATCTATTAGTATTGGTTAGCTAAACACATTGCTATGCTTACACACCCAACCTATCAACCTTGTAGTCTTCAAGGGATCTTAATGTAGAGAGTTTCCTCTCTACGGGGTACCTAATCTTGGGGCGAGTTTCCCACTTAGATGCTTTCAGCGGTTATCTCTTAGAAACCTAGCTACCCAACGTTGCTCTTGGAGAACAATTGGAACACCAGAGGTTTCCCCATCCCGGTCCTCTCGTACTAGGGACAGCTTCCCTCAAGTACCCTACGCCCACGACGGATAAGGACCGAACTGTCTTACGACGTTCTGAACCCAGCTCGCGTACCACTTTAACTGGCGAACAGCCAGACCCTTGGGACCTTCTTCAGCCCCAGGATGTGATGAGCCGACATCGAGGTGCCAAACCTCCTCGTCGATGTGGACTCTTAGAGGAGATCAGCCTGTTATCCCCGGCGTACCTTTTATCCGTTTAGCAATGGCCCTTCCATTCGGAACCACTGGATCACTAAATCCTGCTTTCGCACCTGTTCGACTTGTTTGTCTCACAGTCAAGCTCCCTTATGCTTTTGTGCTCTACCGACGATTTCTATTCGTCATGAGGGAACCTTTGAACGCCTCCGTTACATTTTAGGAGGCGACCACCCCAGTCAAACTACCCACCAGACAATGTCCTCCGCCCGGATTACGGTACGAAGTTAGATCTTCAAATTAATGAGGGCGGTATTTCAAGGTTGACTCCACCACAGCTGACGCCGTGGCTTCAAAGTCTCCCGCCTATCCTACACAAATCAATCCAAAAATCAATGCCAAGCTATAGTAAAGGTGCACGGGGTCTTTCCGTCCAGTCGCGGGTAGCCGGCATTTTCACCGGCACTACAAATTCACTGAGTGTATCATTAAGACAGCGCCCAACTCGTTACGCCATTCATGCGGGTCAGAACTTACCTGACAAGGGACTTCGCTACCTTAGGACCGTTATAGTTACGGCCGCCGTTTACCGGGGCTTCAATTCAGAGCTTCGTTCTTACGAACTAACCCCTCCTATTAACCTTCCGGCACTGGGCAGGCGTCAGACTCTATACTTCCTCTTACGAGTTCGCAGAGCCTTGTGTTTTTGTTAAACAGTCGGTTGGGCCTCTTTGTTGAAACCTATATCTGCGTCTTAAGTTTTACCTCAATAACAGTATAGGCACTCCTTCTCCCGAAGTTACGGAGCTATTTTGCCGAGTTCCTTAATGATAATTATCTCAACGCCTGAGCATTCTCTGCCCGTCTACCTGTGTCGGTTTGCGGTACGATCACATACTGATTCACTAGAAGTTTTTCCAGTCAGTGTGGGTTCAATCAAACACATCTCTTCCTAAGAATTAACGTGCACATCACGCTTCAAGGTTAAGGCTCCACGGATTTGCCTGCGGAACCCCTCTTTGCGCTTATCTTGACATCCATACGCCAAGTTGACCTACCCTACTGCGTCACTCCTTCGCTCAAACACCAGTCTGTGGTGCAGGAATATTTAACCTGCTGTCCATCGCCTACTCCAATTGGCCTCGGCTTAGGTATCGACTAACCCTGAGTGGATGAACCGTTCTCACGGAAACCTTAGACTTACGGCGAACAGGAATTTCACCTATTTTTTCGTTACTTATGCCAACATATTCACTTCTCTAACCAACCCATATGTCCTTACGGTCATACTCGTATCTGTTAGAGAACGCTCCCCTACCCCTGCAGAGACCCGTAGGTCACTGCAAGCCATAGCTTCGGTAATCCGCTTAGCCCCGTTCGTTCTTCAGCGCAGAAACACTCGACCAGTGAGCTGTTACGCTTTCTTTAAAGGATGGCTGCTTCCAAGCCAACCTCCTGGCTGTCTGAGAATTTCCACTTCTTTTACCACTTAGCGGATATTTAGGGACCTTAACTGATGGTCTGGGCTGTTTCCCTCTCGACTATGAAGCTTATCCCCCACAGTCTGTCTCCTGCTCTCTTATATCATGGCATTCGGAGTTAGTAAGATTCCGGTAAGCTTACGCCCCCAAGACTCCAACTGTGCTCTACCACCACGATAAAACAAGCAAGGCTATACCTAAATATATTTCGGGGAGAACCAGCTATTTCCCAGTTTGATTAGCCTTTCACCCCTATCCACACCTCATCCGAGCAGTTTTTAACCCACACCGGTTCGGGCCTCCATCCCGTGTTACCGAGATTTCACCCTGGATATGGATAGCTCACTAGGTTTCGGGTCTACCCCACACTACTAACGCCCTATTCAGACTCGCTTTCGCTCCGGCTTCGCTCTTTCTAAGCTTAACCTTGCAGTGTAGGAGTAACTCGTTGGCTCATTATGCAAAAGGTACGTGGTTGCGCGCTCATAGACTGCGCTACCACCGATTGTAGACATTTGGTTTCAGTTTCTATTTCACTCCCCTCCCGGGGTTCTTTTCACCTTTCCCTCACGGTACTTGTTCACTATCGGTCATCAAGTAGTATTTAGCCTTACCCAATGGTCTGGGCAGATTCCCACGAAATTTCACGTGCTTCGTGGTACTTGGGAGTACATATTATTGCGTTATATAGTATTTCGCGTACAAGACTGTCACTTTCTTTGGTCGTCCTTTCCAGAACGTTCAGCTATACTATACTCCATCAACTCGAGACCTGTATATCTCGAACACATGTATCCCGCTACCCCTATGCCACAACGTACACAGACTATTACGTGACACAGGTTTAGGCTATTCCCGGTTCGCTCACCACTACTTAGGGAATCACTTCGTTTTCTTTTCCTGGCGCTACTTAGATGTTTCAGTTCACGCCGTTCGCCTCCTTGTCCTATATATTCAGACAAGGATACCTCAGGTTTACCAAGGTGGGTTTCCCCATTCGGATATCTCCGGATCAAAGCTTGATTGACAGCTCCCCGAAGCTTATGGCAGCCTTCTGCCTCCTTCATCGCCTCTTGATGCCAAGGCATCCACCAAAATGCCCTTTTCAATTAATCACAAAATTATACTGGCTACCCTATTATTCGTTTATATTGGATACTCAACGTGCAAATATTTCAAAGATCACAAGAATTTTTATGTCTCTTAAATTAAGACCCTATATGCCGAGAAAAATAGTAAAGACCTGGTGGAGATGAGCGGATTCGAACCGCCGACCTTCCGCGTGCAAAGCGGACGCTCTACCAACTGAGCTACATCCCCAAAATCAACATTTCAGATGATTTTATAGATACCAGAGAGGTAATCCAATCGCCAACGCCCACCGATAACACCCTGGTGGGCCTAAGTCGACTTGAACGACTGACCTCCCCGTTATCAGCGGGGTGCTCTAACCAGCTGAGCTATAGGCCCAGAACCTTACTCAGATTTTGCGCCTACTGTTAATAAAAGTACTAAACACACCTCAATGCGAATTACCACATTGTGTAATAACAAATCTCTCGATTTGTCATTGAATCTCCCTCGAAAGGAGGTGATCCAGCCGCAGGTTCTCCTACAGCTACCTTGTTACGACTTCACCCCAATCACTCCCCATACCTTAGACGCCCGCCTCCTTAACGGTTAGCTAAGACGTTTTTGGGTACAAACAGCTTTCGTGGTGTGACGGGCGGTGTGTACAAGGCCCGAGAACGTATTCACCGCATCGTAGCTGATATGCGATTACTAGCGATTTCAACTTCATGCGGTCGAGTTGCAGACCGCAATCTGAACTTAGACTAGTTTTATGAGATTAGCTTACTTTTGCAAGTTTGCTGCCCTTTGTACTAGCCATTGTAACACGTGTGTAGCCCTAGGCATAAGGACCATGATGACTTGACGTCATTCCCACCTTCCTCCTGGTTTCCCAGGCAGTTCCGCCAGAGTGCTTTGCTTACGCAAGTGGCAACTGGCAGTAGGAGTTGCGCTCGTTAGAGGACTTAACCAAACATCTCACGACACGAGCTGACGACAGCCATGCAGCACCTGTGTATCTGTCTGAACCGAAGTCCAGAAAATCGTATTTCTACGACGGTCAAATACATGTCAAACCTAGGTAAGGTTCCTCGCGTAGTGTCGAATTAAACCACATGTTCCACCGCTTGTGCGGACCCCCGTCAATTCCTTTGAGTTTTAATCTTGCGACCGTAATTCCCAGGCGGATCACTTAACGCGTTAGCTGCAACACTGACCCTGTAAAACAAGGCCAACGTCTAGTGATCATCGTTTACAGCGTGGACTACCAGGGTATCTAATCCTGTTTGCTCCCCACGCTTTCGTGTATCAGCGTCAGAAATGGACCAAGAAGCTGCCTTCGCCATCGGTGTTCCTCTCGATATCTACGCATTTTACCGCTACACCGAGAATTCCACTTCTCTCTTCCACCCTCTAGCACGCCAGTTTCCGCTGCCTGGCTCCGGTTAGGCCGGAGAATTTAACAACAGACTTAACATGCCGCCTACACACCCTGTACGCCCAATGATTCCGAATAACGCTTGCACCTCTCGTATTACCGCGGCTGCTGGCACGAGATTAGCCGGTGCTTTCTCTAATGGTACCGTCATAAACCATCTCTATTAAAGATGGCCTTTTCTTCCCACTTAACAGAAGTTTACAATCCGAAGACCTTCATCCTCCACGCGGCGTCGCTGCGTCAGGCTTTCGCCCATTGCGCAATATTCCTCACTGCTGCCTCCCGTAGGAGTCTGGACCGTTTCTCAGTTCCAGTGTGACCGAACACCCTCTTAGGCCGGTTAACCATCATCGCCTTGGTAGGCCTTTACCCCACCAACTAGCTAATAGTACGCAAGCTCATCCTTCAGCAGCAGCAAAGAGGCCACTTTTCTCCCCGGAGGGACGTATGCAGCATTAACGTCAATTTCTCGACGGTATTCTTCACTGAAGGGTAGATTCTCACGCGTTGCTCACCCGTCCGCCGCTGTACTCATTCCCGAAGGAACTTTCTCGCTCGACTTGCATGTGTTAGGCACGCCGCCAGCGTTTATTCTGAGCCAGGATCAAACTCTCCATCACAAAAACTACAAAGTACTGTATATTAACAGTAGGCAAATTTGTAAATTTCCCTTGCATATATGTCAAAGAAACCGTAATCTTTCAACCTCCGCCTTCTCGTCGAATAACATAAACTATTAAGCGATCTTGCGTTTGCATCGACTGCCATGAAGGCTGTCGCGTTGTTGCTTTCGTTTCGGTTGCTCTCAAAGAAGACAAGTAAAATTATACATTACCCTAACACAATGTCAACATTATTTTTAATTTTTTTTTAAAAAAAGTTTTGGCACTTAAAAAAGGGCTCTCTTGCCACCTCCAGAAACCTTGCATGACTCGCGAAAAAGCCTTTATATAAGCATTATTCGAGAGACTCGCGCGCGCTCGTTCGCGCGTGCGCGATTACAGTTAAAGTGTTCGGCCTAGTAATTAATCGTTCAAAACAAGCCAACTTGTTATCGCCCATAGCAACGATAACACCGAAACTGTAGTTTTAGGCATATAGTTGGTCTAGGCTATACCACATGACAGGCTACCAAACACATGCAATGCTTGGGCATAGACCATAACGAACTGTGCGAATTCTAGGCTATAGCGTGTGATATACGATCGATGATAAGCTGATCATCAAGATTGCTCATGGCAACGTCTCTGAGCGATAGGCCATCACCATCAACACAGGAAAAATCTGCACCGGCCTTTAAAAGACCATCCAAAAACGCTATTCTCTCTCTCACAGGAATCCAATGAGAACGCTTATCAACAACGTAGAACAATGGCGTTCTTCCTCTATAATCAACAGCATCAACGTCAGCACCGTACCAGAGCAAAAGTAAGGCTGCTGCTGGCGATTCTGCCAGTACTGCCTTATGCAAAGGCGTTTCTCGCAGCATACCTGGATATACTTTATTAGGATCAGCACCATTGGTAAGCAATATATGAAGACTATCAAGCTGGCCAGCTTTACGCCATGCAGGAATCTCGTATTGGCAGGTGCAGCTGATATAATCGATAAGCGTCTGGAGCGATGTCTGACCAAAACTATGAGGCCTATCTATAAACAGATTCTTACGAACCAGCTTTTTGACAACGACGCTATGTCCTTTCATAGCAGCAAGTGCTATTGGATCGGCAGTGCAAGCTACTTGGTGACAGCTAGCACCATGATTGATAAGAAGATCGATAATAGCAAGTCCACGAGCATACTTTTTTCGCTGCGCAGGGCTGCATAAGTATTGTATAGCTGTTACAAGCGGGGCTTCGTAGCCGCCGCTTGGCGTCTTTTCAGCATGGTTTATGAGAGTCTCATATTTTTTTATATCACGGCATAATCGAGCTTTGTCGTGCTTTATGATGAGCCTGCGGAGAGTAGAAGCCTGCGCTAAGCAATATTTATCAACAACTGCGGCAAACAGCGCATTAATATCGCGATCATGACAATTTTTATCGGTCGGCATGACATCAAGAGCAGTTTTTCCATGATTATTTCTTATAGTTTGCTTGGCATGGTGGCGCAAGAGCGCCTTAAAGGCGATCAAATTCATCTCTTTGGCAGCAACATGCAAAGGAGTATTACCCTTAGCATCACGCTTATCAACAGGCAACCCAACTTTAATGAGTGCTCCTATAAGATTACGAAGCTCATGATACGTAAGGTCATCACGCCTTGCTAAGATATGCAGAAGGGACTCACCCTTTGGGGTAACATAAAACAGCTCACGATTATCTTGCCTAACCAAGAGCTCAAGATCTTTGGCGGCAATATTTTTAAATAGATCGACATAGCCAGTCTGACAAATATTTTTAGATTCTTTTTTCTCCTGGCCATATGGATTATCTATTGAAAATATCCTTAAAACTAGCAAGATATAGAGCAAAGAACAGACAAAACGCCATATACCCATGCAACCTCCTTTTAAAAATCACTGGGCAACGTCATAGAGAACAGGTTGGCCTATAAGGCCTTATATATATCAGTATACAAAAAGCTGGAACAGCATGCCTACTATTCGCATGTTAAATCTACTTTTATAGCAAAAACTTCGTGGACCGCTTAAAGAAAAGATCGTGCCATACTATCCTCAACAGGCATGATAATTATCATAACCATGAACCTTCCCAATGGTGTATTGCATACGTCTCTGGTCGCACCAATTTTTTTTGACTGCTTTCATCAAGATCTCGTTCATCAGCAGAGATTGGAAAGAAATAACCAGCCGGGAATACAACACATCGACCATTATGTAATGGCATGGCACTCAGAAAACACCTTGTTAAATATTCTGGTCCTGTATTATTTACCACGGTATGAAAATCCGAAGACGAAATAACTGAGTTTTCCATCTGTGTGATACAAGCATTCATTATCTGGTCGCCGGGCCTTGCTGCAAGTATGGTATTGAGAATACACCAACCTGATGGCTCGAAACCTGCATAAAAATCACAGCAATAGTGGAAGGCATCCAAAGCCCTCAAGCACTCCATATCGGTATCAACATAGACACCTCCGAATTGGTACAATAGCTCGTATCTGGCAATATCAGACTTCACACCATAGTTACGTGCCTCCTGAAAGGCTCTCTTGTTGAGCATAGGAAGCTTTTCCAATGCCTGATCATCCCACAAAATATAGAGCCAACTAGGATGCTTGTCAATCCAAGTCATTTGCCATTGCTTATACCGCTCAGGTAATGGGCCGCCAAGCCAAATTTGGTGAATTATCTTGGGAATGTTTTCCTCATCACCGTATACAAAATTCTGCCATATATCTTTGTTATACAATGAACGTAACAAGAGGGCTAGCGAATTTTTCGCAATTGCTCCTTTACTCATGCCACGCATTGAATGCACAAAGTTTGTCCGTGTCAGCTTACACATATCATGCGAATAACTCACAGCTGTATATATGCCTATGCACAGTAAAAACAAAAAAAAACTAAGTTTATCAAACCGCATAGCAATACCCTTCTAGACACTGTTGATTACTAGAAAAACTTCATGCTATATAACAATTACCGCATCCAGGCACCATGCCAGTAATGAATAGCATGCGTTTCAGGACGGAGCATCTTGCTACCATCATCAAAAAACTCTGGGTAAAAAAAACCTGCTGGGAATACAACATATCGATGTTCATAAGAGTTCATAACATTGACAAAGCACCGCGTTAGGAGACCTGGCCCGGTAGTATTAACAACATCCCAGAGCGTAGTTACTTGGGTATTAGATCTACTTATTTGTTCAAGACAAGCTGCTAAAACTTCGTTTCCAGGACGGCTTCCAATGATTGCATTGCCAATTCTTTGAGCATTTGGTTCCAAACAAGCATAAAAGTCACAGCAGTGGTGAAATATAGCAAAAGATCTCAAGCATTCCATATCAAAATCGACATATAGGCCTCCCAGCTGATAGAGGATTTCGTATCTCGCTATATCACTCTTTACACCATAACTATGTGCTCGTTCAAAGATGTCTCTATTTTTGAGTGGAAAATTTCTGAGTTTTTCTTCATCCCAACATACATATGTCCATCTAGGATGAAGCAATAACCACGTCGCCTGCCACGCCTTATAGTGTTCTGGTACAGGGCTGCCTAGCCAAATCTGATGAATTACCTTAGGGATACGTTCTTGGTCACTGTATTCGAGGTTCTGTAGAATATACTTATTGTATACCGACCTAAGAAAGTATAAAAGTTGGTTTTTTGCCGATTCGCCTTTTGAGGACTGTTGTGATTTTATAAAGTTTACTTGTAAGCGAGAATACTCAATGACACTTCCGTATAAGGTATAGACTATGCATAGTACTGGTACGGACATACACACAAGAATTTTTTCCAAACTGGATAACATGCGATCTGCCTTTCTTCATTCTTCGCTTTGTATGCAATTACGAAGAATATTGTTAGCAACAATGTTTTGCTCAACTAAGCATTCATGAAATAAGATGCCGTAACTATCAAGTTCTGTTCCTACTAATGTGCAGGCTTGAACATTATTACCAATACTTGCCATACGTATCGCTGAACTTATCATTGGTTTATGTGCCACGGCTTTCAAGAAGCACGCAGTAATCGATTGCGAATCAGCTACTATAGAAATCGCCGAAGAACCTTCCAGACCCACAGACGATGCATTTTTTGTCTCTGCGGTAACGGTACAACCTGTAACAGTATTACGCGCCCCACATAACTTGATGCCGATTGCATCATTTGTTTCTGAGACTGCGTGTACACGACATGACAACACTGAGGTCTCCGTATCGCTTAAATCAATACCTGTTGCCAAAGCATCTCCTGATGGCGCTATTGCCGTAACAACGCAAGAAATAATAGTGTTGTTTGATCCAATAAGAACACGTCTCTCAGGAATATAGTAGCTTGGCGTTCTGTATGTTGGCACTACACATGGACGTTGGTTAACATCATCAGACATGCCGCAACCACTGACAGGCACCTTTATTCCATATGCCGTCGCGCCTGCTGCGCCTGCTGCAGCAGAGCACGTACAGCTGTATACCCTATTGTAATCTGATAGGTCAAGAAGCAGACCAATAGCATCGATAGCATGAGGTGTTGCAGCTTCGCATGTACACCCAATAATACTATTACCATAACAACCCGTAAGACCTATACCTATAGTATCAAGTCTGCATACACAGGATTCGATGGCATTTTCATGCGATGATACCAAGCGGATTCCATAATTTTCATTCTCGTCGCAGGTACACCTGCTTATTCTGTTAGTATTTGATGCCCCCTTAAAGCCAACACCATGCAGATAGATACCAGTACCAAAACCAGTAATAACCAGATCAAGAAATTGACAGTTGGTACTTGCTGGTGCGTCAATACCAGACCCAACACCGTACTGCGCACCCACTATACTACCATTTTTTATCATAACGTTATCTACGCCGTTATCGAGTATAATGCTACCCGTTAGCGCATATCCATGTAAATCAAAAACAACGTTACTTTCGCTAATTCTTATATCGGCAATTGTATTTTCACAGAGAAAGTACGTATTAGGAAATTCTTCGGTTATACCACCTGTAAGCGTCGTCAAACCATCGAGACAAGAAAGTCCCTTGCCTGGCTCTCCAGTATCACCAACAGCTCCTGCTGGCCCGATTGGACCTGTAGCTCCGGTACAGCATGGTCCTTTTGCACCTGCTTGACCAGCTGGACCCCTTGGACCTGTAGCACCCTTTGGCACATTGGGACAGGCAGAACACGTTGTACATGCCGAACACATACCACAAGAACAGTTAGTTTTGGGGGTAGGGCAAGGGGATTGCCCTGGAAGCAATTTTGCTACATAGGTACTTGCTGGGCTAGTACGAGCAACCTCTTTGTACCTGTTGCGCTCTTGACAATGAATCGTACTATAGAAGATCAATACCAATACAACGATTGGCCGTATGCCATGCATTAAAAATTGATTGAGTTTATGCGCTGCTCTCTCCCTCTATAAAACATTATTATACAGTTTTCTGTGCTATTTTAGACTATAAAAATTATTAATACCATTGCAAGATCTTCAGAATGCTACTCTAAAAAAGTCCCTTTGAACTTTTCACGGTCAAACACGCATACAATAGCAAAACATATCTCGCATTGATATATAGAATCGCTAAAAAAGCACCTCAGAAATCTCCTCAAAATTATTTTGCTCAGGCTGGATAGTATCATATGAAGGCAACATCGGTAGTTGAGTGATCAGCATTTGCCGCTGAAGAATATGACAATCATTCGACAAAGATTGTGCAGAGAAATGGTCTATTTTAAGATAAAAATCGCAAGGAACATGTTGGACATTCACGCACGAACGATTAGTAAAGGTTGCTGTACTTAAAGAAAACAGATTCATGGTAACACGCGACCAACTTACTTCTACCGGGGAAGCTAAATAACTTGCAAAATGTTTTAAAGCAACACTGAGGGTACAGCTTGAAAACAACACCCTTGTTGCTGAAAATGGCTCAACTTGCAGCGTATAATCTATCAAATAAAACCCTGGACTCGTAAACGTGATAACTCCTTGCGCACATTGAATGGATGACGGCCCAAAAATCTTTTGGAACGAAAGTAGAGGCATATTAGAGGCCAACAGCAACGAATCACCCTGTAAAAAAGTATAAGAAACCACCGGCATTGGTCCCTGCGGCCCTGTTTGGCCAGTAGAGCCCATTAAGCCAGGGATACCAGGAATACCCTGCGGTCCTGTTTGGCCAGCAGCACCAATTGGGCCAGTAGGGCCTATTGGACCAGGAATACCCTGCGGTCCTGTTTGACCAACAGAGCCCATTAAGCCAGGGATACCAGGAATACCCTGTGGTCCTGTTTGGCCAGTAGCACCAATTGGGCCAGTAATGCCCTGAAAGCCTTGTGGCCCTGTCGAGCCCTTAGCGCCCTGTGGTCCCGTTTGACCGGCAACCCCTTGGTGGCCCTGCGGCCCAACTGAACCAGCAACTCCTTGGTGACCCTGTGGTCCCGTATCACCCTTAGGGCCCTGCAGCCCAACTGAACCAGCAACCCCCTCATGGCCTTGCGGCCCCGTATCACCCTTAGGGCCTTGCGGCCCAACTGAACCAGCAACTCCTTGGTGACCCTGTGGTCCCGTATCGCCCTTAGGGCCTTGCGGCCCAACTGAACCAGCAACTCCTTGGTGACCCTGTGGTCCCGTATCACCCTTAGGACCACGCGGCCCAACTGAACCAGCAACTCCTTGGTGGCCTTGTGGCCCCGTTGGACCAGTAGCGCCCTGAGAACCACGAGGTCCTGTAGGTCCAGTAATACCCTGTGACACCGCTGCACCAGTACTCAATATTGAGGTCTGAATACTTGCAGATCCCGTACTACCATACGACGATTGCATAACCATGGGCGCCATAGAAGCTGCTTGGACAGGAGCTGCCGAGATACTTTGTTCGGGGACTAGAGTAGTATTTTGAACAGGAGCCGCAGAAGTACTTTGGATAGGCAATGCTGCGTGACCACCTTGAGTATGCACCGCAGTAGTGCCCTGGCTATGAGATGCCTTAGGTCGCTGCTTATCATGACACGAGCAGATAGGCCTATGTGAGCACGTAGGCCTATGCAAACAAGTAGAACAGCAACGACCATACTTTGCGCAAATTTTTCGGTCTTTGGTATGGCTTCGATATGTTATATCGATAGATTCTAGTTCTTTTTTTGCATCATGTGACTCATTCGGAGCAACATGCAAAAAAAGAAACATACTACATAACACACCAACGATTTTAAAGACATTCATTGAGTTCAACCTCCCTCACCGTAATATTCTCGAATAACGCGTACAAGATTTTCACCTGAGAATGACTGATACGCCCTCACCGCAGACTGCCGCATCTCGTTTTCTTGCTGGACATCGATCGATTGTAGTATCGCAGGAATTTTTGCAATATCCTGCTCAGCTACCCTTATAATGCACGAGTCCCAAAAAACCCCAGCAGGCAATGAAGGCAACACGGCGCTATTTGTTATAAGTACAGGGATAGCACCAGCAGCAAGTGATTCGTACAATCTGATTGAATTTGGCTGATACCCACGCGGGCATAAGGAAAATCGCGAACGAGCAAGAACATTACCAAATAAAAGCTCGTTTTCTTTGGTAACATCGGTACCAACATGGCTAGTCCACTGTAGATTTTTGATAAATACGTCGGGCAGTCCAGCAAAACCAGCAATTGCCTGCCTAATAGGATGCGTCGTCATAGTCCCAACAAAAGAAAAGAAAATATCTTTTACTGGAGCACCAGGCAGAGTATTGCAAGCAAAATAGGGGAAAGGCTCTATCGCAATCCCCTCAACCAAACGCTGTCCGACAATAACCCCTGGTGTAAAAAGAGTTTTTATGCCCAGCAAAGATAGCGTTTTGGCAATCGACAAAAAGAATGGATTGAAATTGCACATTATCGTAAAGCCAGGACGTTGCAGAGCAATATGCTTAATATCTTCCAGCATAGTATGAGCAAGTGCTTTGTAAGCATCGCTACCAAGATACTGCCATTCAAAAATGGTCTGCCATGGCACAGCAAGATAGGTTACCGCAGCTGACAAAGGCCTTTGTTTGAGCAGATCATAAGCTGCTTTTTCGAGACGAGCATAATCTTCAAATCTATCTGTATAGTATTCATAAAGTCCGTTCGTATTTGCTATAGGTATGGTATCAAAAACCTTTTTGGATAACAAATTTTTTGTCTCTATGGCGCTGTTTATACACGATGAATGTTCAAAAAAGTCTACAATATCCATACCAGCGTGCACGATTATTGTAGGACAAAGGCATAGCCCTGCATAATAAAAATACTTAATCATAGTTCACCAAAATATTTTTTAATGATATTCAAGAGCATGTAACCATCATAATCATTAGGCTCGAACATAGCCTGCTCAGTCCACTCATTCCATGAATTCAGCAAGATAAAATTGCTGCCTTTGTTAGGGTCCTTTGCAATCGCAATGAGAGTATTGATAAGAAATTCCTCAAATAACGAATATGATAGATTAATAAAGGAATAACGTGGTTTATGAGTTCTTCGAGAACTATGATCCCAACCATAAAATATGCCGCGAGTATAGTTATCGCTCACTCGCTTGTTACGAATAATAAGATCGTACATACTCTTAACGTCTATATCGGTCTTAAGACCAGTTGTTGTACTTATATATTGACCAAATGAAGACGTCATATTACAACCAGGCTGAAACTCTGCAATTCCATCAACATAGTTCTTGACCTGCTCGTAGTTAAAAGAAAATGCTGTTGCAAAAGGGATAATCTTGAGATCTTCAAAGCCATCTTCACGGGCTAGCTTTCTCCATAAAGGTAACATATCGATGCCATTGTTATCTAAAATATGGCCTATTCGATAAATATAAAGAACAGGGCAATTATTTTCGCATATATATCTTGGATGCTTAAAAAATTGTGCAAGATACTTATAATGCGCGATCCAATCAGCCTCAGTTCCATATTCTTGCGGGATCAGTGTCTCACGTACCATACCATCCCAATTGCGTGTCCATGGCTCATTAGCCCAACACAGCGCAAAGGGCATATTGGGCTCTCCGTCCTCAAGTATTTTTTCTATGCCTTTGTACATGATTTTTTTATCTTTAAACCAATAATGATAAAAACAGAAGGCACTAATACCATGTTGGCGCGCAATCATTCCCTGTTTTTTACGGGTCTCATAATCAAGCATGTCATAATACCCTATATCTATATGGGGATGCTTAATAATACCTGTATAATTTTTGAGCATCGTCCACTCAGTAAAACCAGGGCCCCAAAACTGATTATTCTCCTGTACCTCATGAAACTGCGGAAAATAGATAGCCATAACCTTCATGGCATACCTCTTTATGGCTTTGGCAAGAAATTCGACTGAATACATCCCGGCAAAACAATTTGTGCCGCATATCTTATTGTCTGCCTGATACGGGCGGGACTTTGGCTCAATAGCAACACTTTTAAGTTTTAAGTATGCGACAAGATAGTGCAAGAGCCTTGCTGACAAGGCAATCTCAGTATCCTGATCAACCTTGAGTTCGGCAATTTTTTGCTGGACAAACCCCGGCGAAACAACCTTGAAAAACTTAAGCAATGCTGAGGAAGCTATGAGCATGCCATGGCCTGGAAAAACATAGTGCGGAAGGTACGGGAGATGCAACGAACTCAGAAGATTTTTAAAGAGCTCCTCCTGATACACATTTACTGCTTGGTCTTCTGCACCATACATAGTAGAGGTCATAATAGCTTCATTGACCTTCAGCAATGGATTAATAGGATGGTGAAGAAAGGCACTATACACTGAATAAGCTATAGGCAAAGGCACCGTATGAAGAAAAATGACAGCATCGCACTTGATGCCTTGCTGCATGAGCAGATCTATGCACCCAAAATAACCAGCCCCACCAGCATGCGGTGAAGAAAAGACAATATTGATAGCCTCACGCGGCAATTGTATTGATTCTTGTATAAAAATAGCAAGTTTATAGAGCTTTTGGTAATTATCTTCTAGTATATATGCAGACGCAAAGTCATCGGACAAACCAAAAAGCTTGGCAAAATCCTTGCGTGATGCAACACTGTCTCCGACCCTCTCGATAAATATATCACATGACGTATCATCTTCTATAGTTGGATAAGCTGGAATATTCACCATAAGTTTATAGTTATTGTGCGGGTTAATCCTAAGAAAATGATTAAGCTGCTCAATGCATTCAACAACATGTGGGATATGGCGCAAATCAAGCATAATTGTAATATTATAAGACTGACAATAAGATAAAGATTTAAAATACCCTTCCCTCTGATAATGAGCTAAGGCCTCCTGCTCGCTCTCACAGGTGAGGTTATTTTTTGCACAATAATAGCGCCAGTCAAAGTTAGCGTGTCGTATCGAAGGCGTTTTTTCAGTGCTACCACCATATTTCGTTAGATAATGCTCGTTTATCTTGGACACATCGGCACCGAGGTTGCCTGCGGTACGTTGAGTGAGATCTCGAGAAGCTCTAGATTTTATCGTAGCGCTGCGCTTTTTTATACCAGTTTTTTCGACAAGATCCATGCAATACACACGTAAACCAAGCGAATCGATCAAATACCCAAAAAGACGCTCAAAACCATGAGCCAGGTGTCCATCGAGATTATTTTTAACATTTGCAATATCTGTTTCAATGATTGATCTATTCTTGGCAAACATGGCAAATAAATCGACGCAGTTATAATGCTTAAAAAAATCGGTCATTGCTCGCGAAGCAATGAACATCGTGCCGCCACAAAAATAAAAATTTCTTGGCGGCAGATCAAAATATTCAAGCAATGAACCCAATGATTCTGCATTATCTTTTTGGTCGCCCATGCGATCATAGGTAAACGCAACACGATTCGTATAGATACAGTCATAAGAACTCAATAATGGGTTAATATGAACCCTCAAAAATGATGTCAGCAACTCCCGCCAGCGCGGATCAGTTTTTGTATGCACTTTAACAATGAAATCATGGTGTATATCTTGCTTAATGAGCTGATCCATAAGCAACAAAAAACCCCCGACATCCATACCTTGATTGGGTGAAAATATAATCTGTACAGATTTGCTTATAGGCTGTAATTGTTCCTCAATGTATGCCCGAAGAGCGTAGGTATTTTTATAATTAGTCGCAGTTATAAGATCCTTTGCATACTGATTATCAGGCAGCTGCATATAGTCCTCAAATGTATACTGACACGGGTACTTTACCAGAAGCCTCTGGCAACAATCTTTTTGAGCAAATGCCTGCATATTAACATCAACTGGTATATTGACCTTAATATGGTACGCATTAACCGGATTATTCTCTATAAAAAAAGAAATCTGCTCAATAAAATCGTCCATCTGATCAAGATTATAAAGATGCAACATAATCACAAAAGTCAAAGATTTACAATAAGGCAGACCTAGAAAAAAACCATGTTTCACATAGTGACCCAGAGCCTCCCGCTCATTATTGACCTTTATGTTATTGTGCTCAACGTAATAATGCCAATCAAAATTTGATTCCGGTAATGGCGCAATAGCGGTCGTTCTACCCTCCTGCTTAGCGCCCCAGTTTAAGTAGTGATCAAGTGCCTTCTTCCAGGTATTGATACCATTACAAAATAGATCATCATGTTTGGTAACATACACAGACCAATCAAATGAGTAAGCAAAACCTGAAGACATGAAGCAAGCTAGAAACAATAACCGACAAGATATTCTACTAATAGACTTAACCATCATTGATACTCCAGATTCACTGCAAAACCGTACCAACCGAATGTGTCAACGGACGAAATAAATAGCATTACCAGTACTGTATTATTTCTTTCATAAATGAGTAAGAAAAAGCAAGTATCGAACTTTTAAAGACACAAAGCTACCAGCGCATTACGTTATTTACAGCACAAGAGCTCATGTGCCGGAGGCAAAAATACAATAATTCAGTAAAAATATTTCTATTGACAAATAAATGCTGAACAGTTTAGTCTGTTAGTAGTATGATAATATTTTTATAAAAAATTATTAATATACAAAAATTATAGTTTTTTATGCCATACAATCAATAAAAACTCAACTATAAACCAAAAATTTATAATAAGTGCTAATAAATAAGCGCAAAGTGTAACTTCATAAAGGAGAACGTATGAAAGCAACTAACATTACCAAGTATATGATGGTTATTGTAGCTATCTTTATCACGGCTTACAGTACAGCGCCAGTGGGTAGCCCAGTGGAGATTTCTGCGCTATCAGGATCTGATGACATACAAGATGCTACGCCAGACATACGTGACATCGATATAACGCAAGCTGCCAATGCATGGCTGGAAAGAAACCCAAGAGTAACGGTCAACGAATTAGCAAGACTGTATGGATACGATACCGAGAACAAAGATGTTTATTCTAGAGAGGCACTGGAAGCCATACATAAGCAATTACAAGAATTAAGGCAACCTTTTATATTTTTCGGCAATGCAAGCGACAAGCCTATCATGATCAAAGTAGGCATTGACCAAGATGCAAAGCTAGCATTGCTGACTGTAGACTCGTCAGAAGAACTTCCAACTGAACCAGGTGCAACAATGAAGCAGGCATCGCTCACTATACCTGCGCACGAATGCTATCGTTTAGTTTGGGAACCACAATTTGGCACCACAGCCTTTGTGAGCACACGGACCAATGCAAGGCACGCTGTTCAACCTAACCGTGTCTTTGCTATTACACCAGGCTCTTATATTAATGTCGGAACTGATGGCCTTATCGATAGCATTAATAATATTGAGTAAACAAAAACTTGCAACCCTACACGTTCTAAGGGAGTTTATCGCGTATAAGCAAGAGTTCAGCAACTTTCTTGAACAGTGGCGCTGCATTAGTTCCTGCATACGAACCGTGACTAAATGGCGCTTTGAGATACACAACAATAACACGTTTATAGGTACCTGCCATAACCATACCAGCACACGTGTACCTGTTAATAGAGCCGTCATAATGGCCATTCGTAACAATATTGGCAGTTCCAGTCTTTGCCATTATTTTATAACCATCAACAGCAGCCCTCTTAGCTGTGCCCTCGAGGGTTGTTTTTGCCATGCTCTCCTGTAGTACCGCAAGAGAACTTGGCGAGTACAGTCGATCCCCCTTTGCACCAGGTGGCAAAGCAGGATCAATAATGAGCCTAGGCTTAATAGCATAACCACCGTTCGTGATAACGGAAAATGCGCGACCTATAGCCAGCAACGAAACTGCTATTTCATAGCCATAGGATAACGATATAAGAGACTGCTTCGACCATAGATGGGGCGGATTCACCCAACCGCACTGTTCACCTGGAAACCCAAGCCCCGGCTTTTCAGTAAAACCTAGCCTCCTATAATGGTCATATAACTTTTCACCAAGCCTCAGTGCTACTATCGCAATACCAATATTGTTCGAATCAGCAAGAACCTTCCAAAAGGGAATCTTGCCGTCAGCATGTACTGTGTTTATTTTTCTACCACCAATATATGCCGTCTTAGTGGCACGACAATCAATAATTTCATCATAGGTCACAAGGCCCTCCTCAAGAGCAGCAAGAGCAGCAAATACTTTGCATATAGATCCAAGTTCGTAGCGCTCGGTGACAATTCTGTTTTTTGTATGAGCAATATTGACTGACCGCGTATCATTGGGGTCATAATTAGGAAAGTTCGCCATCGCATATATATCACCATCATCAGGATCCATGATCAGCACCGAGCCCTCCTCCGCTGCAGTCTCAGTAACCGCGCTCATGAGTTCTTTGCAAACAGCGCGTTGCAAAGCTGCGTCAATGGTTATCATGATAGGCTTACTGCAACAACCAATGACCGAAGGCTCCTGTTTGTAGTACATGCCGGAACGAGCATCACGTTCAATAATACGTAATTCTGGTTTACCAGACAACGTCTCGTTACATAATCTTTCGATGCCGCTCATGCCACGATTATCTATATCAACAAGACCCAGCACAGTACCAAGTTCTGGCACTGGATACAAACGTCGATAGTCACGAACAAGACGAATGCCAGCAGGATGTACTTCTTCTATATAGTTTCTTTCTTTATCTGATAAGCGCCGTTTAATAAGTATGCACTGCTGCGAATTATCACAGGCTAAAATTCTCTTGGCCTCTCGAGGAAACAATGCTGTTAAACATCGTTCTGTTGCTCGTGTGTCCTGACAAGCGATTCGACAAAAATATGCAGTGTAAGATTCACGATTAACCGCAACAGGATAACCATATCTATCAAAAATTGGCGCTCGCATAATGGGAAGTTTAATCAGCCCGTTATACTGCTGCTCACCAAGCTCATTAAAAAAACCGTGCTGCCTAACCTGCAACCTATACAGATTACCAATAAGAACTACGTACAAAACACCTAAAAAAGAGAACGTAAGCATCAAACGTACGTTATTGATCGGCATGAGAGCATTATCTATAGTATCCATGGCAATTTCAATCAATTATAATGCGTTTAGCCTGACGAAAGGCAATCTGCTGCATGCCTAGGGTGTCTATTGCATAACGTTGAACAATTGCTTGATCTCTTAGTTGCGCATACTCCTGCGTAAGGAAAAAACGTACATCAAGAAGCTCTTTTTTCTTTTTTTCATAACGCTGCATACGGTATATGTCAGCGAAAACTAGCATCCGTTGATAGAGAGTTGATCCTGCATATACCAGCACCATGGCAACAAGCCCAGCCATAAAAGCAACACGACGCATACTATACCCCAGATAAGCATAGATTTTTCAGGCCCACTCTTAAACCATTCATTAGTATACCAAGCAACGTAGTCACCAGGTAAAGAGTCTTCTTGAAACCTTGCCTAGTTTCATATAAAAAGTCACACGCATACCCGTTAGACGGAATGTTTAAAATGTGAGTACAATAGCAAACTATGCATTACGCTAAAAAGAGCACAATACATACACTATTTTAGCGTGCCTAGTGCGTATACATGAGGTAAAAACTTGCATGAAAGATTCGCTATAGTAAACAAAATTTTTTATTTATTTTTACAAATTTATATTAAACTATTGATTTTTGTTTCTTTTTTTTTATAAAATATAAATAAATAGTTATGAGTTATGCAGTATGATCTTGTGCAAAATACGCATCAAAATAACTGTACTCATGTGAAACATGTGATAACTAAACGGCATAGAGTTGGTGTTATAGTATAATAATAAAAAATGGAGATATACGATTATGAAATATTCAATAGTGCTATGTATGCTAGCGTTAGGCGTATCAGGCGCTGCCTGCGGCGATGCTAATATTACACCGAAGGAGTATCGCGCTGCTTATGCAGAACTTATAAAAACAATGGATAACAACGATCTAAAATATGCATACGATGACGTGTATAACTATGTAACATCACTGCCAGCTGCTGTACAAAGCAGGCCTTCTGTAATCGTTGACAACCCTGGCGTTATGCAAATGCCAATTTTCAAGTTACAAGAACTTAAGGCATTGGCAATACGTATGCATGATCAAGGCCTTCTTGATACCAACGAATATGAAAAAACAAGGCAATTAATTAGAGAAAAGCGAGCATTATATAAAAAGTTACCAATGGTTGACCAAACCAAAAATCGTTGGAATTTTTGGAGAACACTGAGCAATTAGTTTAATTATTTAGTTAGTTGTTATAAATAAATTAGTTTTAGTTATTAATTATAATAATCATGCAAGTAAAATTATGTTTTTCATTGCATAGCATAGAATTGTTCTATAAGTAGTTTTATAAGTAAATTAAATAAAAAATAAAATTATCTTAAAGTTAAGGAGACGATCATGAACGTGTTACCTATATTCTTTATAGCATTTTTACTTGCAACAACCTTCGTACAATCAAGCGAAAACGTAATCAGCAATGTCATCACCTCCAACGAGACTGCGAAGGACACAACCATCGAAAGCAGCACAGTCACACCGAGCGAAGTAGCGGAGGCTACCGAGAGTGTACCACAACAAAAAACAGAAATTCTAGCAGATGCGAAAGAACTCGGCACGAGCCCTAGCACAGCCGAAGTGCCATCAGCTATTATAGACACCACGCAGGGCACGGGAGAAGTTACACTTCCCACAGAAGAGAAAAAGACGATCGAGCAACAAGAGGAAACCACTGCAACAGGTGATGGTGAGACCGTTGATACTGACAAAAAGGAACTTGACTCAACCGCTGATATTCAGCAAGAAACAGCCGATAACGACGTCACTGCAACTGAAGCCGTTAAAGCACTAGATGAGGACGCCAAGGAGCTTGGTGCAACGACAAACACACAAGTGACAGGTGGCGAAGAAGAAAGTATTGCAGAAGAGAAAGAAGGCAGCGAGGCTGCACAAGAGCCTTCTTCAGAAGAAACTATTGTTGGTGGCGCTGCAGTAGTGTCAGAGGTACCATCTCAGGACAAAACTCCTTTGACGTCCATTGACGCTAACGATTACCTCGCCGTCAAAGAACCAATGCCTGCACAACCCACAACAGAGGTTGTAACGTCAGAAGATGAACTCGGCACAAGCGAGAGTACTACTCAGCAATCTGATGGTATAGACCATGAACAAACAAAGTAATACTGCAATCGCTGCAGCAACAAAAAAATTCTTGTGGTTGGCTCATGGCATAGTTCGTACAACCACGGTACGTCTATGTGTCTTGACTGTGCTATGCATGTATGCAACTTGTACAACTAGACCAGCAGGTAGCGAAATATCACCTGAAGTATCACCTGAAGGGCGAAAGCGCTTAACACAGGCAATGTTACGCATTATGCTCAGTGAAACTTCCGACCCTGCCGCTATTGCGCACATGGCCGATGCAATAACCAAAATAAATTACAATCCTGAGAAACCGCAAGTAATAGGTAGTAGCGAAACTGACGATGAAATAGAATATAAGGATTTAGACGTCGAAAAGGAATCACGTGATGTTCTCGCGCCTTCGGCAACATTGGGACCAACCAATAAACTTACCAGCGAGTTAAGCTTAAAAAAATCTCAATAGAGAACAACACCACGCGCTGCGGTTAAAGTTTACTCCAACAACCCTAACAACCTAAGAGAAAGCCTGGCGCTACAGTTTAGAATAGAGGGTTTTGCATACTTATTGCCACGCATCATAATTGTGCGTGGCAATAGTCGTAAGAGACCGACAACCTATGACACGTGCTACCAGTGCATAGCGACAGCAATAGAATAAAATTATGACCATTTATCAAATTTAATAGGGAGAACAGATCATGCATAGTACTATATACTGCACAATACTATTGTTCACACTCTACAGCAGCAACGCGTTTAGTGGGCACGCATCAATAATAGCGAAAACAGCAACCAAAGGCCAGCACGATCACCAAGCAAACCGGCCTTCTGCTGAACAGGGTGGCCCTGGTGCCAAGGCAAGCCCAGTACTAGGTGTCCATGGGACACATCCAGGAGCTCGCGCGGGCGCGCATGCATCGGAACGAGCAGCGGCAACACCACCAGTTGAAGGCGCTGCCGCTGAGCAAAAACCATCGCACACAGCATCTGGCAGCTGGGGACATGGGGCGACACATAAAACCGCTCCGACACCAGAAGCACCAGCACAAACAGAAACTGAGACAACCACTACGAGCGCATCAATAGACAGCGCTACAGCAGCTTAACGTTCATCTGGAAAAATCTATAAGACGGCACTCTTACGGGACTCTTCATGGGGTTTATTACATAGTTATAAGAAAGGAAAGATGATATGAAAATAAGTACAAAAACACTCAGCACACTAGTAAAAATAACTACTATTGTTGTTTTCTATGCCATTTTTACACATACAGGCTGCCTGGACGCACGCGGTGGCGGCCATTTCGGTGGTGGTGGTCACGGTGGTGGTGGTCACTTTGGCGGCGGCGGCTTTGGGCGTCATAGCCACTATCATGCAGATCCAGCGTGGGGAGGCAGAGGAATCCGCAATGGCGGATATGGTCGTGGCGGGTATTATGGTGGCGGCCTACTGCTAACCGACGCAGCACTCATAGGTGGATTAGGTGGGTATGGCTATGGCAACTACAACAACTATAACTACGACAACGACAGTTACGAGAGCGACAGTTACGATAACGACGATTACAGTGACTAATAATGGCCTCATGTAATTGGCAGGATCCTCGTAAAGTAAGGGTTCCTAGCAAGTATCTGACTGTCATAGTTTGAACATTACATGGCCCAGGCAGAGTATCTTGTCCTGGGCTCATCATAATATTAAAGGAGAGTAGTTTATGAAGAATCGTGTACTATGCATGCTTGCTATTATAACATGCATAGCAATACTATACAGCAGTGAAGGTCTCGCCATAAGGGGTGGAGGGATGGGTGGGCACGGAGGCGGCAGCGCTGGATTTCACATGGCAGCAACACGTACTATGAATGCGCCAATAGCCATGCGGACACCGCTACCAAGAGCTTTCAGTCAAAGTGCTGTCACCAGCATGCCAGCAACTGGAGCACCTGCCTTGCAACCAGGCAACCAAAATGTGGTCAGCCCAGCATATCAGCAGCAATGGGGCGGGCAGCAACATCGTGAAAGCGGCATGACACCAGGGTATGCTTACTATGGTGGTCAATATTATGCAGGGCAACCATTTTATGGGGCATCTGCTGGACCCCTCGTAAGGTATGGTGCTGAAGGGCCAGAGATACTTGCAGGACCCGAACAAAGCCAGCCTGTTCCTGTTGAAGCGATAACCAATAATTACTACATACAGCAACCAAGCGACCAGCCACCTAGTGGAAGCCAAGCAACGGACACGGGTATCGCTGGCGTCGGTGGACCATCAGCCGAGCCACAAGAAGGCAACACTGGTTATGGCTTGCCTCCAGCTGAGCTGCAAGGTGGTACTAACTATGGTTGGCCATCAGCCCAGCCGCAAGGCAACGTTGCTGATGGCTTGCCTGCAGTAGGACCTCAAGCAGCTACGTACACTATTAAGTCCAAACAAGGTACACTAGGCACGCTCACTGTGCAAGCTCCGTCAGAACAACTAGTCCATCGTCCTGCAATTGTTATCAATCCTGAAGCGATGTACGAGTGATGCGTAATTCAAAGATGTAGGTAACGAGCACATGAGAAGTAAAGAGTAATAATTATTTAAACTATGGAGATACATCATGAAGATACATGCACTTAACAAGAAGATCATATATGTATTTTTTGCACTATGCTTGATCAGTGGTGATTTATTCATATCCAATGATATATATGCACGCGGCGGAGGAGGCAGAGGAGGGGGCGGAGGCCGTGGCGGTGGCGGTCGCGGTGGCGGATTTAGAGGCGGCGGTCGTGGTGGAGGATTTAGAGGCGGCGGTGCTCGAATGGGCGGGTCCAGAATGGGTGGCGCTCGAATGGGTGGCGCCAGAATGGGCGGTGCTCGAATGGGCGGTGCTCGAATGGGCGGTACCAGAATGGGTGGCGCTCGAATGGGCGGTACCAGAATGGGTGGCGCTCGAATGGGCGGTGCCAGAATGGGCGGTGCTCGAATGAGCGGCGCTAGGACAGGCGGAGCCAGAAGCGCCATGGCAAGGCCAGCGGTAGGCAGACAATCTGCAGGCGGCAGGCTTGGTGCTGGTGGTGGCAGATTTGGTGCTGGCAGCGGCAGACCAGGTAGTGGCATTTCGAGGCCCGGCACTGGCAGTAGACCCGGAGGCATTTCAAGACCCGGCACTGGCAATAGACCAGGCAGTGGCATTTCGAGGCCCGGCACTGGCGGCAGGCCAGGTAGTGGTATTTCACGGCCAGGTGCTGGCGGTAGACCAGGTGGTAGACCTGGCGGAGGCGGAACCGGCTGGCATGGTGGTGGAACAGGTTGGCATGGCGGGACAGGCTGGCGCGGTGGAGGCGTAAGACCAGGGTACGGCGCAGGATTCTACGGTGGCAGAGGTTATGGTCGAGGAGGCTATGGCTATGGAGCCGGCTTGTGGCCTTATTACGGTTTAGGCGCTGCTGGATTATGGGGCGCTGGTTACGGCCTTGGATACCCTTATTATGATAACGTTCCTCAAGATACCTATGTGGGTGATACTACCCCTGTCAATGTAACTACAGAGAATGTTTATTATACCCAGGACACACCAGCTAGCAGCACCACTGGAGATACGGGGAATACCTACCTCAGTCAGGATGCACCAATGCAGACAATGGAAGACAGCACAGACACTGGCGATGGCACAGGTCCTTCGTGGCAAGGACAACCTATTGGCAAAAGACCTGAGAGTATTTATGTAGACATGGATGAAGCCTATACATAAAAAGCAAGATGGTCCGAGTGGCTATGCCTTGTCCGGCATAGCCACTCGGACCATAGACCATTTGCTATCCATAGAAAATCTCTCTATAGTATAATGCGCTACAAGTTTATAGTATATCGCGTACATATAGCGTAATAGGAATAGAATCTGTTATGGATAGTTATGCCAAAAAAGACCTGTCATGCTGGCTTTGCATTTGTTCTTTTATTATTGTGTCTGGTTGCGCACATTATAAGGCTAGACCGTTAGGCCATCTCGACACCATCGACCAACAAGCTTCTACAAAAGCACAAGAAAGCTCTCTTGAGTATAAGCAGCATGTCTTTAGCTCACATGATTGCGCAACATTTTTGGACCGCAACACTAAGCAGGAAGGTTACCAGCCAATACATATAACGCTTATGAACAACTCAAAGCGCTCCCTAGATTTTTCTTTGCGCAGCTTTAACATTGCATGTGTACCAGCCGAGGAAGTCGCTGAAAGTGTACATACTGACACCATAGCACGTGCAGCTGGTTATGGTATAGCTGCTGTCTTCATGTTCCCCTTTGTCATACCAGCAATCATCGACGGTATCGGATCAGCACAGGCAAACCAACATCTTGACAGTGATTTTGCAGCCAAGGCGCTGCATGACCAGGTTATAAGGCCATATAGCACACTGAATGGGCTTATTTTTGTTCCGTATGGTTCGGATACCGATGAGATTTCTCTCATACTGGTCGACACTGAAACACGGGAACGCTTTGTCGTCAATGGCACAACCCATACACATGTACGCGTGTAATAGAGCTTAAGAAAATATTGTTATGAGGCTTCGCCTCACAACCTCACGACGTTTGCAAAAATTTGGCAGCCCTGGAACCCACGCAAACAACTCAAACACTGCGACCCTATACCCCATACTCGCGTGCGAGCAGTATATAAGCAAAGTCTCTTGTACATACTTATATACGAGTAGCTAGAGAGCAGAATTTTGCCAGCTTAAATTCGCTTGCAATTTTTTTATACCCACCCTTGAGAATAAAGTCTGAGACTATCTTATGCAACAAGGCATGCAATTTCTTGGTATAGTCAGCTTCTATTGCTGCATCGAGCGTTGAATATCGTAGAATAACAACGCCACTATGAGGGTTTAATAAGATATTTTTTGAAAAGACAAGCCTTGCCTGTAGGGCATCAAAGATATCTTCTCCAGATTGATTGCCGCCGTAGAACATACCACTTTTATCATACATGTGCTGAAGCTTGTGTATAAAGATAGAGCCCTGACGATAGTTATCTAGTACTTCACTGATATAGCAGTTTCTTGTACGGTTGACATCAAACGTGCATCCAGGAAGCCCAACCGTTATGGGATGCCCAAAGGGTAAACTTATATAAGCACAGTGGTTAACCAACGACTTAGGGATACAAATTTGCATAAGAAGACCTTCTTTGGTCTCGACCTGCTTCCCAAGGTCCAAAAGTTCTTGAATATACTTTTTGTTAAGATGGTAGTAATCAAATATTGTCTCAAATATAGAGTGCAGATCAACACCAAGCATGCTATAGCCACGTGCAAAATAATCAAATGTACACTCACCATGGGCGGCATGGCCGGTATTACCGAAAAGTGATAGATTCACCGAGAGCATCTTGCTAGCAATATCAGGCTGCCCATCAGTCCACCCTTGAGGGTTTTGTTTATTAAGGGTATCAATTAATGTATTCGCATCCAACGAAGCAGCCATACCAAGCCATGATCTCATTGGTCTAAAGGTTGCAAAAGAACGATCGACATGCAAAATTTCGGCAAGAGCCTTAAGAACATCCTGCAATATCCTAAAGGACGATCGCTGTGCATGGTAGAAGATATAATACATTAGCTTGGTATACATACGTTCATTCTCAACGATAGCATTAACTAATGTCTGGTGCTGGTTGAGAAAATCAGGCCATTGCTGTTCTACGCGCTCTCTAAGTTGGGGCGACGTACGATGTAAATATACATCAGAAGCACACCAAACTGTTTTTTTGGCTGTTTTAGATGTTGCTGGCTCAATTTTTTCTGCGCATCTTGTCTTAAGCTCAGTTATAACAGCAAGATGATGCGCCATAACCGAAGCGCGATCTGCTTTAGACGCATATTGAGTGCCTATTGCAAAGCAAATGCCGCTTATAAGAAGAAATATTAATAATGTTTTATAAGAAATCATGATTCTAGAAAACCTCCACTTAACACAATCTATAAACTCCAGATAAAACCATCGTTTGCAATAACCCAAGATTGTAAATAATATCAGAATCTTGCCAGCTATGGATTTTATAATACTCTTTGCATAGAATATCAAAAATAAAGTAAATGTCAAAGCGAGGCAAAAATTTTATTTCTATCTATTTTCTCTTTTAAATTTTTAAATTGCTGGGGCAGTTGACAAGAAAAGCTATTCTCTGTTAAAATAATATAGTTACTTAAAGTCATCAACAGCTCCCGACGTTGTCAGATATGCTGTTATAAACATAACAACTGGGAAATTGCATACAAATTTTTAAATCAGTATCTTGAAAGAAAGGAATTTATACTATGTGTTTTTGCATGAAAAAATTGTCATTGTGTCTTGTATGCCTTGGCGTTATTATTGCGATTAGTATCGTTGCACAACAAAAAAAAATCGCCAATCCAGTAAAACCAGCAGCTACGAAAACGGTAACACGTTCCATTGCAATCAAGGATGAAACTGCCGCTCAAGCAACAACAAAGGCTGTTCGTGGCCTCATAGAGTGCAAAACGGACAAAGAGTTCAAAGCCATCCTCAACGACAACAAAGACAAACTTATTCTCGTTGACTACTATGGACCACAATGCGGTCGCTGTATGAAACTCAAGCCATACCTTGAAAAGCTTGCTGCCGACAGTGACCAGCTTGTCTGCGTCTCTATCAACGCCATTGACTTTACACCAAACGATGCGATCGGCGACGATGTCCAGTCATTACCAACCATAAAGTTCTTTATGAACACAAAACAGGTTGGCGTAACGCTCGTTACTCCTAGCATCAAAGAGATTAAGGCAAGTATTAGCCAACTCAGCAAATAAATGAGCGTGCCATGCATACTAATCATGGACAGCATATATTTCATAAGAGCCCGCATAGAAATTTATGCGGGCTCTTTATGTTTTTGTGGATCCCCATTTCAACACCATGTTCTTGGGTAGAAACAACACTCCAAAAACTCTCTCTCGACGAGAAAATAGGCCAGCTCTGTATGGCAGCACTCACCATGCATCCTGTTAACGACACTACGAGCAGCGCGTTGCACGAGTATGCAAGTGCGCTACGTCTTATTGAAAAGTATCATATAGGAGGATTCGCCATCGATGGTCATAATAAGGGCAAACCAGCAACTGTTGCGACTACGATACGAGAACTGCAACTGTATAATCAGCAACAGCATGCAGTGCCACTCTTATTCGGTATCGATGCAGAATGGGGCCTTACTATGCGTATGGACGAGACGGTAAAATTCCCTTATGCTATAGCGCTGGGTAAGATATTCTCTTATGACAGGTTATATGCTGTCGGCAACAGCATAGGATTACAGCTCGCTGCTCTCGGCATCGGCTTGCTCTTTGCTCCTGTTGCTGATATTTTCACAAATCCTAACAATGCTCTTATTCGTAAGCGATCTTTTGGTAGTACACCAGAGCATGTTGCCACCTGCGCGCTTGCCTATATGCGTGGTGTACAAGATGCAGGCGTACTTGCCTGCGCAAAACATTTTCCCGGGCATGGGGATACAGCAGTAGATACGCATTCCGGTCTTGCTACGCTCGACCATACATATGAAAGACTAGAAACCGTTGAGTTATACCCCTTCAAAAAACTTATTGCAGCTGGTATCGATTGCATCATGACAGGTCATATTGCCCTCAGTCGTGTTGAAGGAGCAAGACCTGCAAGCCTTTCACGAAGCATCACCCATGATTTGCTGCAAGCAACAATGGGCTTTACGGGACTTATATGCACTGATGCGCTCGACATGGGTGGCATTACTACTCTGTATGATCCCGGCACGGCCGCTGTTAGTGCCTTACAGGCAGGTGCTCATATAATGCTCTATATGCCAGATATTCCAGCCGCATGTCATGCTATTAAAGAAGCAATTACGCATAAAAATCTTTCAATAGACGTAGTTGACGATCGTGTTCGGGCACTACTAACAGCAAAAGAGAAGCTCTATAAAAAATTCTCTCCTGTTCCAGATAGCTCTCTGGAAGCTTTTCAAAAAGCCCATGAGAAAGCACAAGCTCTCAGCGAAGAACTATATAACACACTCTACGCATTATTACTTACAGCTTAAGCGCTTATGGTTATGCATATATGCTATCTGCCAAACCGGTGCATGAAAAACTATAATTTGTGCAATTTTTGTTTTTTTGATAGTATGTTTAATATACCGCTAGAATATTTTTTTATTGCATAACTGACAGTATCAAAAGGATGTCCATGAAACACACGATCTGTCGCAGCTTGCTGATAATAACAGGCTTAGCGCTACACATTAATTGGCAACTCCATACTATGGAACCCAAACGCATACCAGAACTTACTTTTGAACCTTCTGAGGTTGGCTATGTTTGTCCCGATGAACGCAAACCACCATTAAAAGCACACGACAGAGATGCTTTCTTAGCCTATCTACGCATGATGACCAACACAAAATGTCCACAACAATTAGCACAGAGCGGCCTTCAAGGATTGTTGGAACGCAAGATACCAGAGATACAAAAACTTGGTCTTTCGACAAATACCATCGCTGCGATTGCTAGCGCTAAAAATCAACTATCTACCATCGATCTATGCTTGAGAAGCGGCTGGCACATCGATGGCCCTTACGGTACCTGCGGTATCTCACCACTTATTGCAGCAACTAGCTTCGGGGAACCTACAACCGTTAAATATCTTCTTGAGCATGGCGCAAACCCCAATTACGCGGTCGACAGCAAGAGATTTTTCCCCTTACTAGCAGCATGCGAGCGTGGCAATGATGAGATCATAGATGTGCTTCTGGGACGAGGAGCATCACCAAACGGCCAGCAGCGCACAAAAGTTAACAAAACATGCCTCGCCATTGCAATAGAAAAAAATAATTCCGCACTTACAGCAAAGCTTTTACAATATGGAGCAGATCCAAACAACGGCGGGACCATCCCTGGTTATCCACCGTTAATCCTTGCGCTACGCAGAAATCTGGTCGATATCGCCGACATGCTCCTTACTCATGGTGCCCGCAAGATCGACATTCTCCGTCCAATCATACCTTTTTCAAGCGCTCCAGATGCTCCCTTGGGAAAGTTCATGGAATTGAACGTTAACGATAAAGCTATTCCTATGTGGGAATTTTTATTGAGCAAAAATATTGTTGCCATAGAAAGCAAGTATACCAACGGCAAAACAGCGTTGATGATGGCTGCTGATCAAGGGTCGGCAGCATTGGCAAAACATCTTATCGCCAAGAGAGGGGCCTCCCTTACAGCAGTCGATGCAAGTGGCAGAAACGTTCTTCTTTCAGCAATCCTCAGCGAAGATTATGATGACCCAAAAGCCTTTTGTGCTACCATACGAACTCTTATCGAGGCTGGCGCTGATATTACCGTGCATGACCCTGTTTCCAGAGCTAACCCACTCCATTTAGTAATGCAACATAAAGAGCGTGAAGACATTGTTTCACTTCTGCTCGAACGTGGCGCAAACATACAAGAAGAATATTTTGATGGTGCCAATCTGCTATCAGATTGTTTTTCGGTCGCAGCTACAAGAAAAAGCCCTTCCTACATCAATATGCTCCTTACGGCATATGCGGCGCGCGGTCTAAAGCCCTCAACAGCATCGCTTGCAAGAGCCTTTATCCATGCAGCAATCAAAAATAACATCGAGACTATGCAACGTCTTGTAGATGCTGGCGCTGACGTCAATGCCAGTATCCCATGGACAACAAAATGGGATAAAACTAGCCATACAACAGCGCTTGGCATGCTTATTGGCTTAGATAAAATAGAAAATATAACCACTCTCATTAAAAACTTTGGTGCAAGCCCCAATTGCATTCTACGTTCAAATCTCACGGATATAAGCGCACTCTTGTACGCGCTTATTCAGAAAAAATATGCAGCGGCAGAACTGCTTATCAAGCTTGGCGCTGACACTCAACAACGTCTCGGCAAAAACGGCGCCACAGCACTATGGTACGCAGCAAAAGAGGGCGCGGTCGATGCGGTCGATTTTCTATTAACACACGGTGCCAATACCGTTAATCTTGCTCATAACCAGGGCGAAACGCCACTCCACGCAGCCGCATCAGGCGACAACGAACACCACGCGGCAACAATCATTGACAAACTACTGGCCGCTGGCGCCAATCCACTGACGCAGAATAATAAAGGTCAAACAGCGCTGCATAGTGCTTGCATGAAAACATCACCCAATCTTGCCATTATTGAAAGACTCGTGAGTGCTGACATCTCATGGGCCACGCAGGACGCCTCTGGTGCTACAGCAGCAGACTACCTGACAGACAAAGCTATTGCTGGCCTCAAAAGGCGTGGCATAACCATCACAAAGCAACCATCAAGATTGCAACCTCTTCCGAAAGATAGCCCAGAGGGCTCTGCAAACACTAGCTTTGACCAAGCATCTATAGAGCAAAGACCAGGATCACAGGACAACGCTCTCTTTCAGGCACTGTATGCAGGAGCTCATCTGGCAACCATCAAAGAAGCTATCTTACGAGTTCCCTTCGATGATGTTAACTATAGCGGCAAAAATGCACTCTTCGTCGCTGCAGAACAACAACGAGCTGACGTAGTCCAGGCGCTTGCGATTCGTGGCTTCTCGTATGGAAGCAATCCAGCTTTCTTCTGGAGTCGTATTTTTACTATGAAAAAACTTTCAAAAGAGACCATAGAAGCACTGCTACAAGTTACCGCATACGCCGATACAGAAGGCAATACACCACTTCATTATGCGATCAAGCAGGGAGCCCACGGCATAGCAAGAATCATAGCTTCAGCAAAACCTTATCTCATCAACATGGCAAACAATGCTCACGTATCACCGCTCGTTTGCGCAGTACAGGAACATGCTGATCAGATAGGCAAGAATCTCATAGACCTTGGTGCAGATATATGGGCTCGATCCGAGGATGGTGGCACGGTGCTTCACGAAGCTGCCCGCCAGAATTGCTGTGAAATCGCTCAGTATATAGTTGAGGAGGCACAACGGCAGACTGGAACAGCCGCCAAGTATATTAATATACAGGACTGTGATGGCAATACTGCGCTCCACATAGCAGCGCTCCACAATCGTGAGACATTCGTAAGCATGCTCCTCGCGGGAGACGCTGATATATCAATACCGAACCGCATGGAACAACTTGCCCATGAGCTTGCCACGAATATAAAGATTGCTAAACACATTAGAAAGCAATTAAAGCCATTGACAGCTGCTATGTCACATAGTGCCCCACTCGTAGAAGCAAGTTCGCCAACACCGCTATCGCCCCCTGTGTACCATTTTGGGAGCCTACAAGAAGGCCGTAACTTACTTGAGGCACGTGGTACCGATACAGCAACCGCAGCTTCTTCAGATGCAAAAGAAATAGTTGAACACAGCACGGACATGCTACAGTTCATCACCATTGCCAAAGATGCACTACCACACGAGAAAACACTCATTACCATCAGCGGAGCGCTCTGCCTTTATGATGACATAGCACTTCAAATCGCCACAGCAGCATCAAAGGGCATAACAGTACAGATACTCATTGAAGGACAAGAAGAAACATGCCTTGCGCTTGTCAATAAGCACCTTGCAGCTATGCCAGCAGCAATGTCATATATACATACACAGCAGTATAAACATGCCACACCTCAAACAATATATGTTATGCTCAGTTCCCTGAACACGATTTTGGCAGGAGAAATGCTGAAAGACGGCCACATAGTGCCTTCATTGATTCATGATCGTGGCACGTATGACGCCCTCATGAAAAAATTCATGGTATGACAGGCATACTCTACTGCGCGACTACAATAGTTGTCTGTGGAAGCACTTGATGCAAGCGCTGCAAGAATAAGTCCTGGTTGCAGCATGGATTATTGCCAAGATCAAGAATTTTCAGTTTTTTCAGTGGCGTAAAAATTTTTGGATCGATCTTTCGTATATTATTATCATCAAGAGAAAGATATTCCAAGCTCCCCAAGCCATCAAATATACCTTCGCTCAACGACCAAGCTCTGCCGTGCGCTGCATTATGGCTACAGCTGGACATATCAAGAATTTTTAATTTTTTCAGACCGCTCAATGTTCCATTCTCGATGACTTTCAACTCGTTCACTATAAGTGACAAGATACGTAGGCCACCCAATTCGCGAAATGTTCCAGGTTCAAGTTTATGTATATGATTGCCATCCAAAAACAAACCATACACAACCGGCTTAGCAAATCCTGGCTTATGTAATTTTTTCGTGTAATAGGCTACGGAGTCCACAAAAATTTTAGGTGATTTTAGCGATCCAATATCGATAAAGTCGGCATATACAATAACCGGAGCATGTCCTGGCGAAGCAGTAAGACCACCAGACTGTATACTAAGTCGCATGGACTCCTCCATTACCCTGTAGAGGTCCTGCTGGTCCTTGTCACGCATACCTAATCGAGCATGCTCAAACCTTAATTTCCCCTCGAGCAGCATAAGAGCACCGCCATGCACAGGACCCTGCTCACGTAACGCATCAGCAATAAAAAACGAAACTTTTCTTGCTTCCCATGGATGGTACCCACCGGCTACATACTGTTTACAGAACTCTTCAGTACGTTTTTCAAATTCCTCACTTTCACGTTGCTGAGCAAGCTTTAAGACGATACCACCAAACGCTTGCCGAAAAGAACGATTCACACATGCACAGCGACACAGATCATCCACTGATAACCCAGCAGAAGCAATACTACATGCTATAGTTGGCTGCAGTACCAAATATTCCAGTATGGGATTTGCCGAGAATGCGTCGGAGCAGGCAACAGCTGCTAGCGGAGTCGGTTGCGCATAACCAAGCTGCGGGTCTTCTGCACCATGCATAATAACTACCTTCATAGATACCAATGCACAGAGCAAACAAAAGACATAATGCACCATCAACGTTTCCCCCTATACGGTACCACTACACTCACTATATACTTAACACAATAAGGCATATCTGTATTGCATCACTAAGCATGGCCATGAGAGCCATACTATGTAAGTATGCACGCATAATCAGTGAGAAACAAAGGCTATAGAAAATTCTAAGCTGGACTTACAACGCGGATGGTAATTTCTTCTTAAAGTTTAGGGTAATCTCAAGCAGGTCTACTCGGGGCGACGGGTACTACTGCCTCTCTATCTTGAGTTTGTCTCCATCTTTTTTCACCGTAAACGTGTAACCACCGCAGCCACCTTTATTCGAGGCACCATGACTGCTGCCACCACTGACCTGCGTTACCGTAATACTCTTGATGCATAGGAAACCACGCGTAACATCGATCTGATCACCATGCACTGTAATACCACTCTGAGGGAGGCTTAGTGATTTATGGTCTTCATCACGCACATCACTAAGACTGATGGCATGATTCCTCTTAGTGAGGCTCATCGTAAACGTATAATGTTTTTCAGCACCAAGGACCGTCCACGGTATATAGGCTAGATCGACAATATACGCACCGTCATCGTTAAACATAGAACCATCAAGCTTTATGGCCTGCTTATGTTTAACAACTTTTGATGCTATGCCGGCTCCGATGGCTGTTGCTCCTATAACGGCTGCCGTAACGCCTGTGCCAATCGCAACACCCTTGCCAAGAGGTGTTGACAAACCTGCTTTGGCACTACTTGCCACCGACTGAAGATGGCCCTTAGCCTTATCAACAAAACCCTTTGACTGAGCAGGCTGCTTAACACCAGCTTCATTACTGGAACTGGGAGCTCTGGTCTGCAATGACAATGCTGACATGAGCGTAGGTTGATATGCTGGCTGCTGCTGCCCTGCAGGTTCAGCGGCAAGAACGGTAGCTGGCATACTTGGACCAGCCACAGGTGCTGGCATAGCAACTTGTTCATGCTGAACCATCGTAGATGGCGCAAGAGGGTTCGCTTGGGGAACAGCAAGCTTGACCATAATAGGCCCAGCAACTGGTGCCGGCGCAGGTTTTGCTTGCTGTTGCACCAAAGCAGCTTGTTGCGCTACAAGCGCTTGTCGAGCAGGATGGGCACGCCACTCGTCAATGCCTACGTATTCTTCTTCTCCACTAGGCATCTTAAGGACATAAAAATCACCCTCCTCGCGATAAGTGATTGGATGCTCCGCACCTACCATATTCTTCACCATAAACACCATAAGCGCTAACATATAATATAATTTCATGTACTATCTCCTTATATGGCTTGTCTCAACATTAAAATTTAAATGCAAACT
Source organism: uncultured bacterium (assembly GCA_963715605.1). Taxonomy (GTDB): domain Bacteria; phylum Babelota; class Babeliae; order Babelales; family Vermiphilaceae; genus JAKASV01. The sequence continues at coordinate 785,712 of OY970257.1, forward strand.
AAGCACAAACCAAGCTATACCGCTGTTGCTCCCTGCCGTAAAAACTCAATATTGGCACGTGGCAACAACGTATGAAGCTGTTCAACAAGCACAGGGTCAACACTTATTAACGAATCAGTATGAAATTTGAGCCTCTTTAAGTTTCTCAGCGGCGCAAACACAGCTGGATCGAGGTGCTGCAAGAACTCAGCGCTAGCGGTAAGTTCAAGACTTTCTAAAGCGCTAAGACCCTCAAAAGCACCTTTATCGATGGCTAAACCATCATTCCATGCTAAATTCAGCTCACGCAAACTAGGTAGTTTGGCGAATGTTCCTGGCTCAAGCCGCTTTATAGCGTTACGGCTCATAGAAAGACTGTAGATGATGGGACGATCAAAGCCAGGTCGATAGAGCTGTTTTGTATAGTCTGCTATAGTATCTACAAATACCTTCGGTGATGGTAGAGAACCAATGGAAATATTATCGGCACGTATAAAAATTGGTGCATACCCTGTTGAAGAAGGCACTTTATCACTCTGTATACCACGTTGGATGACGCTTTGCATAAGCTTATAAAGCGCACTCCAGGCCCTAACTTGCCTGCCTAACCAAGAGCCACCGAAATTGATCCCGTTGTCAGCCAACGAGAGCTCTGCGCCCGAAGGTGTGGGATACGTTGTATGGAATGCCTGAGAAGATTGCTCGAATGCTTCACGCATAGGGCGCATGTCCTCCCCTGAAAGTATATGCTTCCCTGTTGGGGCATGACTAAAACCGTGCGAGAAAGCTTTGTTAGCTGCTCTACTATGAAGAATATCGCTTTTTGATAAACCAGACTGTATTATTCGCTCAGCAATGTTTGGCTGAGCCATAACATACTTGGTCAGTTCTTCGTGCGTCATCTGTCCGACTGCAGGCACATTGACAAGCGTTGGGCGCCGCGCAAAACCGAGTGAAGCAAGCCAGCCACGTCGCGCAGGGGCAGCTACGCCACCGGACTGCGACTGAGTCGCAGGTACTACCTGATGGGGTTGCGGCTGATATTCTGGTATCCCATACTCTGCATAACGTTCCCTTGGTAATGGTGGTGCTGTCGGAGTTTCCATGATGGAAGGTGGTAGCCCCTCCTCATAATCTTGGTAGTACTCTGCACCTGCACTTTGCAGTGGCGGAGCACTGGGAGCATACATAGCATATACGCTCCCTACTTCCAACATAGCAATAATAGCGCACACCATAGCAATATGCCGATCATATATTTTCATTAGTTTCATAATAATCTCCCTCTTTTCATTATGACCAACCATGTCTACACGTCATAGCTTCATAAGCGTTAAGCACTTATTGCCTATCGATCATTAACTTCTCTCCATCTTTTTTGAGCACAAATGTGTAGCTACCACAGCCACCTTTGTCTGTTGTGCCACTGCTGCTGCCACCACTCACTTGCTTTACCGTTATACTCTTGAGGCACAGAAAACCACGCTTAACGTCGATCTGGTTGTCACGCACTGTGATGCCACTCTGAGGAAGGCTCAGCGATTTGCCGTCCTCGTCAATGATATGAGCAATGCTCACAGATTTATCGGCACTCTTAATACTCATCTTGAACGCATAGTGATTTTCACCAAAAATTGTCACCGATCTATACACAAGATCGACCGCATACACACCATCGTCCGCAAACATGGAGCTATCAAGTTTTATGGTTTGCATGTGTTTCACTACTTGTGACGCTATACCAGCACCAAGGGCCGTCGCACCTAGAACAGCTGCTGTAGCACCGACACCAACTATGGCGCCCTTCTGAAGGGGCGTTCTATTATCCCACATTGTACTCTTAACAGCACGAGCACCAGCACTTAATTCAGCCTTGGTCCTACCAAGAAGGCTCTGAGGCTGTTTACCAAGAGCAGCAGCTACTGGTTGTGTAGCAACGACTGGCAAATATGCTTCCGCAGGTTGCTGCTGAGACAGCCCTTTCATACGAGCTGCTGCCATCTCATCGATAGTTGCCGTACTAACCGGCGAGCCTTGCGGCTTTGGCAAGGCAGCTGCTTGTCTTTTGAGTTTTTCCTGTGCTAATTTTGCTTCTTTAAGCTGCACTTGCGTTGGTTTTGCAGCAAGCGCTTGTTCTGCAGTCTCACCGGTGGTTATTCCGAGGGGATTTCGTGCAGCGGCTTGCGCTTGCGCATAATCTACTTGGGCCTTAGCGGCGGCTTGCTGGCTTGAGAGAGGCGCTGGCGCTGCCGATGCTTGATGACTTTCTGGCTGAATACCAGCTACTATACTCTCAAGCTGCGGTGGCTGGTCGGGAAAACCTTCTGGAAGAGGCTGTCGCTCACTCAATCCCGTTTGGACTGTTTGACTACTCAATAGCGCACGCCCAGACTGCTGCTGGAAGCCGGGGATAAATGTAGCTGATGCTGGCGTAACTGACGCTAAGATGGCAACGCGTTGTGCTGCCTCCGCTTCTTTTCGTGCAAGGGCAGCTTTGAGATCTTTGTTTTCTGGCCATCTCGCCGCCGTTTCCTTGAGAACATCAAGAGACATATCTGCGGTGCTTGATTCCCGCTGCGCTCCATGCACCGCTCTATATACTATAGTGCTTACAAAAAACATCGTTACAAACAATATAATTTTGTAGTACATAATAACCTTCATTGTGTACCTCCTGAAACATATTTAGCACAAAAGTACCTATAGTACGTAACTCAAAACATGCTAGACATTTATTGCCTATCGATCATTAACTTCTCTCCATCTTTTTTGAGCACAAATGTGTAGCTACCGCAGCCACCTTTGTCCGTTGTGCCACTGCTGCTGCCACCACTCACTTGCTTTACCGTTATATTCTTGAGGCACAGAAAACCACGCTTAACGTCGATCTGGTTGTCACGCACTGTGATGCCACTCTGAGGAAGGCTCAGCGATTTGCCGTCCTCGTCAATGATATGAGCAATGCTCACAGATTTATCGGCACTCTTAATACTCATCTTGAACGCATAGTGATTTTCACCAAAAATTGTCACCGATCTATACACAAGATCGACCGCATACACACCATCATCCGCAAACATGGAGCTATCAAGCTTTATGGCTTGCGTGTGTTTCACAACTTGTGACGCTATACCAGCACCAAGGGCCGTCGCCCCTAGAACAGCTGCTGTAGCACCTGCGCCTATTGCAATTCCTTTACTTATCGGTGAGGCTAACGAGCCTTTTACGGAAAATGCTGCTTGTTGCGCAGCTGCCTTGGTAGCATCAAATAACGGCTCTTTGCTCTTCTCAGCCTGCTGCACCAAACTCAACACGCGTCGCGCGTCAGTTTGTGGTTCTTGCGGCTTGTACTGAACCTCCTGCCCAGTCTCTTGCTGGTACTTTGTTCTTGCAGATGCCAATGCCTGTTTAGCTTGTACTATGCTCGCCCTTCTCCAGCCCTCCGTTTCCTTCGGATAAATGACCGTTGGATCGACGAGCCTCGCTAATTTCTCCATCTGATAATCATGCTCTGCTTGTATTCTTGCTATGTTCTCACCTTTGGTGAGCACAATAGCACGCTGTGGCTTATCTGCCCCCAAGGCTAATGGACGTGTCTCACGTGAGCGGCCTTCTGGCGTTGTGGCACGAAAAACATCAATAGTAGGATCGTGTTTGAGTTTGACGGGAGGCATGTAGTAACTCGTGTCACTAGCTTGCGCACCTTCTTCTGAGCCATGTACAGCATAGACAATCACCAAGACCAACATGATTAGATAACTTGACAATACTTTCATAACTAACCTCATCATACTAAGAACAACTAATGGCAACATGCACCTGACTTAGAGTGAAGGCATAATGCCTTCACTCTGGCACTATTCGTTATAAGCGACTTACGCCATAAAACGATTTACTTTTTTTTCTCAAGTGACGTGACCGCCATATCGAGAACGGCACCATCTCGTGTAAGCCTAAATATATGACTGGCACAGCGATTTCCTAGTACAGGGATCTCGCGAGATACCTTAGCACTACCAGCTGCACCGCGCTCTTGTATGGTAACAGCTCGTATACACCAAGCACCTCTTCTAACCCTTACAGCCCATGTATCACCGACTTTTTCTATAGTAACATCAGTCCCAGGCTTGTTCGTTATATCTTTGCCTTTGTCATCCTCAATGCGTATTGATGGCTCTCCACCAATACGAATGGTTATTTTATCGTGCTTATCAGCTGCGGTAATACCAGGAATAACCATATAGGCAAGATCAACATCATAAACTTTACCAGGGGCATCAAGTACAGATTGATCAAGAGCAATGGATTGCGTATGATGTACCGAGGCAACAATGGCAGCGGTTGTACCAAGAGCAGCTGCTGTTCCTACCGTACCAGCAATGGCAATCGCTGGAACCTTACCGCCAACCTTGCTTTGGAACGCCCCCCACGTACCACTGACCCCCTTCCTGACTTCTTGTACAGGTTGCTGTTCTTCGCCAGGCGTTGCAGCAGGTTTTACCTGTTCACCCTTTGCCGGTATCGTTGGCGGCCTCTTGCCAGTAGGTTTAGCACGACTCAAGAAAGAAAGCGGCCTCGTACCCTTGCCAATTTTTCCAGCTTCGACAACAACTGCTACGGATTGTGCTGCCGCCTCTTCGGCGAGAACTGGCGTGCCTTCGGCTACTACTGAAGGCACTGGCCCTGCAATTGGAGCAATTTGAGCTGGTTGCTGCGCCGAAGCAGCTGGTCCAGCTTGCTGGGGCAATTTTCTAGTCTTAGCTTTAAATGCACCCATATTTTTGATGAGTTCCTGCTCGTCAGCAGGAGTTACAATGGCAGCTTCCATGACAATTCCTGCCTCTTCCGCAGGCACATACTTTGCAACTAAAGAAGCTGCTTCAGTTTTTTGAAGCAATTTCCCTGTTTTAGGAGCAATTATACCACCTGCCCCTATCTCAGATTTAAGCTCTTGTTCTTCAACACCAACCTGCTCTGTGGTGGCTATTGTTGCGCCCTGTGTGGGTGGTTTACGTTTTCTTTGCGGGATCGTCGCACGTTGTAAGCCTTTAAGGAACTTACGCTCTATTACTGGTGCTTTGGCAGCAGCTGGTACGGGCTCAGCTTGTTGAGCTGCCGGCATCGCAGTAGGCACAGGCTCCGTCTGAGCTGTTACCACAACCGTAGGCACAGGTGCTGCTACTGGCGGCACAGATGCAGACTGTACAGCCTCAGCTGCTTTAACGACCTGACCAGGCTTTTTTGTCTGAGTCTGAAATTTAGCTGTCTCCTGCAACTCCACCGCCTCTGCTGGCTTTTCCCTCCACCACGAAAGGGGGTTCCAAGACGAACTCATACTACTACAGGCACTCATAAGCCCTACAAATAATACATAATCTCGTATCGGCATCTTCATTGTTAATCTCCCAATCTCTATTTATACTCAACCATTAACGATCCATACAATGTATGTTGTGTTCAACCCCTCGATCAGCCCTGCGAAAGCAGGTCTACTCGGGGCGAACGGATTGATTTATCTTCAGTCCTTCGAGATGCTCGCAAGGGTTGAACGACCAATCCAAACTAGTTCACCCAAACTCTACTAGGCGTATAAAAACCACTTATTGTTCGCCCAACGACACAATGGTAATCTTAAGATCCTCCCCTTGTCTTGCAACGCCAAATATATGGCCCTTACAACGATTTTTCGATATAGGAATTTCCCTAGACACTTCAGCATGATGGACACCACGTTCTTTTATACTAAAAGCCCGTATACACCAAGCACCTCTTCTGACATTGACAGCAACTTTATCCCCGGTTTTAACGAGCGTAACATCACTATTTTTTTTATTAGTAATATCCAAACCCTTGTTATCCTCGAGGCGTACACCACCGTTCTTACCAACCCGAATAGCAAACTCGTGGTGCATATCAGCAAAATCTAATCCTGGTATGGTCATGTATGTAATAATGACATCGTAGACCTTGTCAGGCACGTTGAGTAGTGATGCATCAAGAATAAGAGTTTGCGTATGATGAATAGAACCGACTATGGCAGCAGTTGTACCTGCTGCAACAAGAGCTCCTGTACCAAGAACAACCATCTTGCCGGTCGGTGTTGTGAGCCAGACGTTACCACCTGTTACAATTTTTGACATTCCGGCCTTTGGAGGACTCACAGGACCCTGAGGAGACTTCGATGATTCCAAACTCAATATTTTCTTCTGTGCCTCTGCCAAGACTCGCTGTGAAGCTGGTTCGACACTGGGGCCAGTACTAGGGCCATATTGCATAGCAGTGTCTGCTCTGGGGTTGGCAAGCTCGAATGCAGCTGGATCCAAAATAGTGATACTAGGTTGACTGCCAACCTGCGGTTGTGCCTGTTGAGAAGTGGCGCTACACTGAGTATCACTCAGATACAGATAGGCACCGAAAAGCATTAAAAAAACTGTGTAATATTTAGTCATAACCACCATATTGAAACCCCTCTTCTCATGTATAACCCGATTCAACCCTACATAGCCCCATACATTTCTGCACTGCACTTTTCGGAACATTTGGTATAGTGACATGCAACTACCTTTAACACGTAAGGCCTAGCAAGAAGATATTAAACAAAATTCCATACTAGGCCTCACTGTTGTTAAAAGAACCTAACTTGCCTATTCTTCTAATGACTTAATAGACAACTGAAGTTTACCATCTTGTCCTTTTGCGAGCCCAAACACATGGCCTTTACAACGATTTGCCAACAAAGGAACCTCTTTAGAAACCTCGGGATTATGCGAATCACGTTCTTTTACGGTAATAGCCCGTATACACCAAGCACCTTTCTTGACATTAACAGCAAACGTATCACCAGTCCTTGCTATGGTGATATCACTACCAGATGCGGCTGGCTTATCTCTGCCACCAACTTGCTCAAGAATCACTATGTTTTTATCATTGATAATCTTGATAGCGAATGTACGATGGTGGTCAGCAAACGTTAACCCTGGGATAGTCATGTATGCAAGGTCAACATTAAAGATCCTACCGTGTGCTTTAAGTATCGACTTATCAAGAATGATAGATTGTGTATGATGGATAGAGCCAACAATGGCAGCAGTTGTACCTGCTGCAGCAAGAGCTCCCGCTGTAGCAGCAATACCAATCGCCGCCTTCTCACCACCAACTGCTCCTTTATATTTTTCCCACGTATCGCTAACTTTACCAGAAATCTTTTGTTGCAAAGAACTCCTCTGCGCAGGAGCAGCGGCAGCAGTGGCAGCCTGTAAGCGAGTCATTTCCGCCTGAACCTGCAATTTCTCAGCTTGCATTCTCCTAAGCTCATCACCAATCTCACCAGAGCGACTCATAGTTTGTGCTCCATAAAGCTCCGACTGATAAGCGGGAGGGGGTGTTGTAGAAATAATTGGAGCGCCGCCAGGTTGCTCACTATAAGCCGGTAGTTGCTCACTATAAGCCGGTAGTTGCTCAGCTTGTGCACTATAAGCGGGTAGTTGATCATATAAAACGCTAGGACCAGCAACGGGTGCGCTTCCAGCGGCCTTTACATATCCTGATACGCCAACAAATCCTAAGATTAACAAGGCATAGTGTATGACAATCTTCATAACTCAATCTCCTTAAAACATGTAAGCTAACTATGTATGATCACCTGATCACTTCTTCTTACACTCACGAACTTTTCGAATAACTGTGCATCCCTTTGCGCAACAGCCTTCAAGCAACGCCAACATCACTAGTTATTTTTTATTACTCTGAGCTGCTGCTCTATACCTAGCACCAGCTACTGCTGCGGCTGTACCGGCACCAATCAATGCCGCACCAGCTGCAATACCTGCACCAATGGCAGCACGTCTCCCTGCTGGCGTTTGCACCCATTTACCAAACTGCTGCAACTTACCAGGCTGCTCTGCAGGCTTTCCTGTAGGCTCAGCAACTTCTGGCAACCTTGCAACCTGTTCACCAGAGCTAGACCTAGAAGGCAACGCTGGCCCTGCCTGCCATGAACTTGTTTCGCCTCCTTCTGTTACCAGCGTTCCAGCCCTATACTGGCCTGGAGCAACCAAAGACCGTTCTTCAAGAGTTGGCCTTGGCAATGGCGCCGGAGCATCTTCTTGTCCCGCAGTCAGATCAGCTAGTGAAAAACCCTGTAGGGGAACCTTACTTTTAGTTGACGATGGTGGTAATGGCGGTGGCGTTGGAATATTTGATTGTCCCGCAGTCAGATCAGCTGGTGAAAAACCCTGCAGGGGAAACTTACTTTTAGTTGGCGATGGTGGTAATGGCGGTGGCGTTGGAATATTTGATTGCCCCGCAGCAAGCTCCTCTGATAACGCCTCCTGTAGAGCGCTCTGGCTTCCCTCGGCAGAAACACCAGACTTCGCTGCCTCCCGACCAATCCCTTGTTTGCTAGCTACTGTGCTTGCAAAAAGCGCCTCAAAGGCCTTTGTATCACCAAGTTTACCTGGCTTTTGTTCTACAGATGGCTTTGATACACCGTGAATACGGGCAAATTGTTGTTCAAGTTGTTGCGCAGCTTTACTGCCAGTGATTCTCCCTGGTAAAGGCTTGACTTGCTCTACTTGCCTAGTAGACACAGCCTGACTAGCAGAAGTTCCAGCTCCCTCTTCGTCCCAGCCTTCAGATTCTGTCTGAGCTTCACCACGAGGCGCCAGTGAGGCACGTCTCTGCTCTAGTGCACGTAATAGCGCATCGCCCAAACCTGCCTGTCCACCTTCCGTCGACTCTGAACCAGCCAAGAAGGCAGCACGTCGAGCACGCCCAGTTTGTAACTGTTCAGCGCTAGCTTGCACCGCACACGAACACGTTAAACCTATAATTGCAAGCACAAGTGCTGCGACTATTTCGTATTTTCGTATAATCTCCATAATCTGTATCTCCTTTAGTAATAGTAATGCTACAATTTATACTTGTTGCATACTCAAGACGCCTTGAGTATCTCGCGTAATCTTGAACTTAAAGCTACTACAATTGTTTCCCTTAACCTCATATGATTTACCATCAACTGTTATATGCTTTAGGCACCAAGCCCCTTTCTTAACATTAATGGTCAGTGATTTTCCATCATCAGCAACTGTAACATCGCTGCTCGCATGGGAATCAATAATCTCTACACGCTTTGACGATTTGCCGGCCTGGTCTTTACTCAATACACGGAACGAAAAATCATATATATGATCTTTGCCAGGCAAGAACATATAGTTAAGCTTAATATCATGGTTGCCTGGGACATCGAGTACAGACTGGTCAATAATGAAGGACTGCGTATGCTTTATACTGGCCACTATACCGGCTGTTGTACCAAGTGCAAGTGCGGTTACGCCAGCAACACCGGCACCAATTGCAAGACCTTTGCCAGCCTTACCACTAAAGAAAGACTTTCCTGATGCTGCAGCACGAACACTTTGAGGCCTTCCTGTGGCAGATACTCCTCCGTGTTCACTAGCATATTGCTTTTCGGCACCTGCGATTGCGCTTTGCCGCTTGGCTGTCTCAGCTCTTTCTATGTCTTGTTGTATGTCTTGTTGCGTCCGCTCTGGAGCACGCAATGGTCGTGGTGCTGGTGGCGGTGGCTTCTGACTTTTTGTACCATGAAAGGCTTGCTGCGCCAGAGCAGTAACGGGAATCATTCCAGTACTACCTGGCGCCGCTGGCTCAGGTGGCTTTAATGCTAATGCAGCTGGCACGGCCTGTTCTGCAACAGCACTCGGCGCTGGCACTTCGGGGGCTGTAGAGGGCCCTACAGGACCGCCTAATTTTGGCATTAATCCCGCCGTTACTGGGTCTATTGTTGGCTCTTCAGCTTTACGTTGAAACAGTCGGCCAACCCTAGTTGCAGCACCGCTAAGAGCTCCCTCGACCACGCCCTGCTTTCGTGGCGGAACAAGCGATTGCCTAAATTCTTCTCCTAATGCAGCTTCACTAACTTCCCCCGCTTCTGCCGCTAGGCAGCGACCTAGCCAACTCAAAGACAGAATCATAGATAACACTGTTATATGCCTTATGATGCTTTTCATAACTACCTCACAAATTTGTACGTACATAACATACTTGAACTCGATTCCTAAACAAAAACCAAATCAAGATCACGGCTGTTACACTGCTATAAAGATAAGATTCTCCATAACCTTCATAATCTTTATCAGTAACTTATACTCACCCATGCACTCAGTCTTCTACTGGTACTGGTGCCTTTTTAGGTTTCTGAAAACCACGCGTCAATCGTAATGCTCCAGTCTCACGATCTTCAGACCAGGAAAAAGTATGACCCCAGCACCTATTTGCTGACCATGGCACCGTAACAGTTACAGGAGCCCTTGGATCATCTTGCCCAAAAGGCATTATTGTTACTGATTGTATGCACCATACATGCTGCTTAACGCGTATCTCACGACCAACAACGGTTATAGCGTCTTGATCCAACAACGGCGTTACACCATCAGCTTCAAAAAGTTCGATATAACCACCCTCTTCAGGGCAATCAACAACGAACTCAACGTCCTTAGATGGCATGTAAGCAACATCAACAACATATTTGCCAGGTTGTACAGACTTATCAATGACAATGCGCTGTGTATACACAGCAATTCGGTAGATAAGCCTTGCAAGTGCCTCACTAGAAGCACCTCCCGCATTAATAAGCGCTGTTAATTTTTCCCCTTGAGTAAGTCCCTTGCTAGGTTCAGCAGCTGCTGCCTCTGCTACTAAAGGCTTCGCCTTTAGCTTCTCAGATGACTTTTCTTTGGTTAATTCTCGCAAAGCAGCACCACCAGCATTCAATAAAACATCTTTAGGGAAACCAAGTAACGTTTCTTGCTGTGCCTCTGCTGTATGCAGTGCTGGTACTACTAGAAAACATAGAACTACGGCTACAGCCCATATTGAGCTCCAGCGTGCACTAAAACTGTATATTTTTTTCATTATACTAATCCCCTTATATGCATCTCTATTATTACTCATACTAAATAAATCAGCTTCTATTTGTCAATAATTTTATAAAATAAATAGCAAAACATTCTACGTAATGCTCAACAACACAACCAAAAGCCTTTTACTTAACACTGATTTCTTATGCTCATTTCGCAACAACTGTCCATCAGCACGCAAGCACTGCAATGTCGCTACTCTCCACCTTGCGTGTCAGACTTTGCACGATCCAACCACAAATGCAACACGCCCTGGTCATGATCCTCAGAGAACAAGAACGTATTGCTTGCGCACCTGCGCATAGCAAAGCTGGGCACTGTAACAGAAACTGGTTTTCTACGCTTGGCGAGCCCATATGGCGTTATCGTCAATGATTGTATACACAATATACTTCTTACAATGTGTATCTCGTTCCCATGCACAGAGATACCTTCATCGTTGAGTTCTTGTTTGCCACGGGCATCAAAAAGCTTAGCCTCTTGATCCTCGCCTGCATACTTTACGACAAACTTGATATGCTTACTTGGCAGGTAGAGAAGGTCTACACCATACATGCCTGGTTGTACTGACGCATCAATAATAATGCGCTGTGTATGCGTTACTTGCTCATGGATAGCATTGGACGCAGCAGTACCAAACTTATCCAATAAGGTAAGCACAGCATTAATCCTGCCTTCAGGCTGCCCCTTCATAAACTCTTTCACAACGGTAGTTGTAGTCGATGCTACGGGAGCCCTAGGAAGCCCAAACAGCTTGTCTGACTGTTTTTCTCCAGCGCATACCACACATAATCCTGTAGCAACAAATGCTATAGTCCAACAAAGCGCGCAGCGCAGAAGATAGTTCAATAGTTTTCTCATAACCATTCCCTCTTATGTACGTTTAAATTATTCACCAGTCATGCTTCATAAACGTTCTTTAAGATCAACCAACAATAGAAGCTCGATAAACTGGTACATCCACCAACCCCGTTCGCCCTGAAGCAGAACGTGTACATCCACCAACCCCGTTCGCCCTGAGGGCGAGCCTTGCGAGCGTCTCGAAGGGTTGAACATAAATCAATCCGTTCGCCCCGAGTAGACCTGTCTTGCAGGTCGGATCGAGGGGTTGAACACAACGTTAAACTTTAAATAACTACTACCACCAGCCACAGTGGCTTGCAAAAATATACATAGAAAGTAAACCAAATCAGCAATGGCTACTAATATTATAATAAATAAATAATTTCTAGTTTGTCAATAATTTCAAAAAAATAAACGTACTCAAGACTCTTGCTCTTGCTTAGCAGGTTTTGAACATACATGCACTACAGACAGCTCGGCGCACCAACTTTCTTTTCTCTTGTACACCAACACGAGAGCTCGTTAGTTACAGCGATCGGCAAGAAAGTATAAGGTTGCAAAAAAAAGTTACTCCTGATAAACTGTCATTCAACATTATTCTTTGAGTATTGCTTCATTTGGAGAGATGGCTGAGTGGCCTAAAGCGCTTGCCTGCTAAGCAAGAGCCTGGGAAACCGGGCACGAGGGTTCGAATCCCTCTCTCTCCGCCATCATCTCGATGCGCCCATAGCTCAACTGGATAGAGCGTCAGACTACGGATCTGAAGGTTAGAGGTTCAACTCCTCTTGGGCGCACCATATACAATAAAAAAAATATCGCATGCACGTGTATTCTGGCAAACTAGAATGACAATTATCTTTCAAGAGCATTCGATGCTAAAGTACTTCAAATACGCTTGCTCTGCTCCTGGACACAATAATTGTTTACGAACAAGACACTGCTTTAGTAGGCTGAAACCAGTAGCCAAACACCGTGCCAAGGAGAAATAATGGATAAGCACACCTACATTCTTGATACCAACGTTCTCATGCATGATCCCCGTGCCATTTTTACGTTTGCTCATAGCATCGTTGGAATCCCTGCCGCTGTTCTTGAGGAACTTGACCAATTCAAAAAGGACAGCACGTCATGTGGACGTAATACGCGCGAGGCCATTAGAGTCCTTGACGGCTTACGTTCCAAAGGGTCTCTTCACAATGGTATTACTCTCGACAATGGCGCAACCATACAAGTTTTCTTCCCGCCAAGAGAGTCAACAGACTCTATCATTTTTGCTCGGAACATCGAGGACAATAAAATTCTTATGGTCGCTGCTGACCTTAAAGCGAAACGACACAATGTCATTTTTGTCTCGAAGGATCTCAATGCACGTATTAAAGCAGATGCTTTGGGGATACCAGCTGAAGACTATCAAAAAGAAGAGGTTTCCCCAGATGATTTTTACCACGGTTGGACACGTATTCAAGTTCCTGCAGTCCAGCTTACTAAAGATGTGCCACTAGAATTGCAAGCGCTTGCTGAACAGCACGCCCTGATACTCAACCAATGCATTATCGTCGAAAGCAATCATAACCTGCATAATTACCGTGTCTATCGATATCTAGGTGGATCACGTTTTAAACTCCTGACGGCACCGACACTGCCGTGGCCATTAGCACCAAGAAACCCACAGCAACTTATGGCACTTGACCTTTTACTTGACGATTCGATTCAACTAGTCAGTCTGTTTGGTCCAGCTGGTACTGGTAAAACTTTTTTAGCGCTTTTGGCAGGCATTCACCAAGTTACCGTTGTGCATCGTTATGAAAGACTTTTGATATCGCGTCCCGTTGTACCACTTGGCCGCGATATTGGTTATCTGCCGGGCACCATGGAAGAGAAATTACGCAGCTGGATGCTACCAATCTATGATAATATCCATTTTATTACCCATGCCGCAAGAAGACGCCCCGAAGGAGGCCCAGCAGGTGACCATCAAGATGGCGGCACGCCCTATAAAAAGGGCAGAAAAACGGTAAACAAACCAGATCGTCCCGAGGGGCCAAGCCATTTATCTCTTGAAGAGCTTATGCGTACTGACAGGCTAAGCCTTGAGGCAATAACCTATATGCGTGGCCGCTCGATACCATTCCAATGGATTCTTATTGACGAAGTTCAAAACTTAACACCTCACGAAGTTAAAACGATTATTAGCCGTGTCGGCGAGGGCAGTAAAATGATCTTGACGGGCGATCCATACCAGATAGATTCGCCGTATTTAGACTTTGCTAGTAATGGCCTTGTCGTCGCAAGTGAACGTTTTAAAGATCAAAAAATCTTTGGCACTATCTTTATGGAAAAATCAGAACGAAGTTCTATTGCACAGCTGGCCAACAAACTCCTATAAATAATGCAGTCACCTAGTATTAAATGTTGTTATGTCTAACGGGTATGCACACGCCTCTCGTACATTAAATTTATGCCTAACGGGCATGCTAGTTCATGCAGGAGCAGGGTTCGTGATAGCGCTATGCATTGCTAATGACGGGTTAGGGTTTAGGATAGGGATAAGACCGCTAGGCCAGGCAGGGTGTGGGGTATGCTTCTTGCACATTAAACTTATGCCTAACGGACATACTAGACTATGCAGGGTGTAGGTTTGGGATGGTGCTATGCACTGCTAGTTGCAGGTTAGGGTTTGGGATAGGGCCGCTAGGCCCTCATCCCAACTATAAAAAAATTCTTATACCGATTTTACCCTCCAGCGCAAATCCCACGTTCCCCCTAAGCGATAGTACCATAGTCCTCACCCATTAAACGCTCTGTTTAACAAGTAAGCACAAAACCGGACTGTGCAACATACAAACGTACCTAAAAGCAACTTTCGTTGCTATACTAGCTCTTGCAGAGCAGCCACACGCAGATACCTCACCAAATAAACACTAGCTGGCACCTTTCTCCAGTGCCAAAAACCTATTTTTGTATCTAGGCGTAAAATTGTTTATACTACACGATGATCTCCATTGTTCTACTCTTGACAATAAGGCTTTATTAAACGCCTTACATATTGGAATAATTTTTAGGATGTGCATGAATATCAAATACTATGTGCGTATGCTGCTTTTCATGAGTATTATTTTAATCACAGCGCCTAGAACCATCTTGGCTTCTGAAGAATCAACTGCTGACTTTAATTTTACGGATGATCTCAACGATCCAGCAACGGAGGCTTTCTTAGGTAATACAGAATTTAAATTGGGAGCACAGAAAGCAGTAAACCCTGGCGAAATCGTTTCACTGTTAGTGCAGTTTCTCAATCTACCATGCCTTCTTGGACAAAATCTCTACCGTATAACGTTTCCACCCAATAAAAAGAGCGTTATCGATGTCCCAGCATTTTTTGCATACCGTGATTATGTACTCAAGAGGCGCCGATCACTCTTTGGTATAAGTTTTTTTGTCGATCAAACATGGCGCATGTACTTCAATGAAGAATGCGATGGCATATCCGCCGTACTCAATATTTGCGATAAAAGCATATTACAGGCATTATCAAGTTGCGTTTCTTGCGTACAGGAAATCGACCCAAGCTTTGCAATAGATCCGACGGTTGTGTTCCCGCTCTTTAGAAATTTAACAACACAGGATAGACAAGTCGGCTGTATGTTTCATGGCGATGTTCACCATGACAGACTCCATTTGCATGTCCATGTACCAATCTTATATGGAGAACGCAACTTCTACTTAACGCAGCAAGAACGAACCGCTATAGAAACAACATTTAATAGAATTTTGCCGCCAGCAGCTGAAGAAGAAGCCACAGCAACATGCAGTGGTGGCACCTGCTCATCTGGCAGTGGCAATGGCTGTAAAAAAACCGGTCTCGCTGATGATACTGAGTTTCAAACCAATCACATGGTGAGTGACAAAGTTGGTCTTGGCGACACTCGTCTTCATATAGATTATGACCTCGACCACAACTATTATTACAGCTATGGCCTTGGTTTTGTTGCAACACTACCAACAGCCTTTGCCTTTAAAAAGGGCCTCATAGGCGCCTCATTAGAGAATCGCTGTATGCCTGGCGACTTTAGCCTTGCCAGTGTTATGGACTATGCGATTAATGGCAATGCTGCAGCCGCCACGAAATTAGCACAAGAGTTCTTTCTTGGAGCACTTGATCAGCTTGCCTATAATCTTCTCGATACACAACTCGGCTATGACCATCACTTGGGACTCGGCGTGTCATTAACGACCAAGGGCCGGCTCAGCGCATTTTTTAAGCGCCCATGGGCGAACGTTATAAAGCTTCACGGACGTTTTATCGCACAATACTATTTCCCAGCACCGGAGACCCGCTTCTTTGTTGAACAAAAAAATCCAGCAAATTATACGGCTGCTCGATTTGATCTAGAAAAGATCAACGATGACCCTGCCTATGCAGCGGCGACACTCAGTTTTATTAACGATCAGCTTATCCAACAATTTTATCCATTCAGAGTACAAACCCTCGTCTCTCCAGGTTTTATTTTCCAATGGACAAGCAGACTCTCCTACGCACCAGGACGATGGAAATGTGAGCTTGTTAATGACTTCTGGGCACGCACCCAAGAACGCCTTAAAGACCTTCGGGCACCAACTGGGACACCACCGCTAGCGATTGAAGAAGGCATACGCCCAGCAGCCTACCAGAGTCGTATCGGTGCATCTATTGCTTATACTGTTGAGCGGCCTCGTGATGCGTATACCTGGTCTCTTTATGCCGATTCTGCCTATTGGAGTAGTGGCATTGGCAAAGATGCTAATATTGTGCTAAATTTTGAGTATAACTTTTAAGTAAGCATCATACTACGGAAAGGGTATTTTTATGCATACTTCCATATCATTCTTTACAGGCCTTTGTCTGCTTGCTCTGTGCAGTGTGCAGGTCAACTGCGCCAATGATGACCAAAAAGCCATTAAGCTCAATCCCGATATTATTACCATTATTGATGGGACATCATTTGGCATTCATGGCGAGCTTGTCGGTGCTGTGTATAAAATTGCACGCGATGTCCGCACAATGCAGTTTGGTCGTCGTACGGCAACGGGCTTTACAGGGACCTATGTGTTTGCTGGACAACCACACTCCATTAAAACGCTTATTGCTATCGAGAAAAGAGCAATAGATGGTACCAATCAAGCAGCACTCAAAGAACTCGCTGAGCTTCTCAAAATTATGAAACATGATTTCAGAGCTATTGTCGGTCCTTTCATGGGTCAGGCTCGTGGTGCCAAAGAGCCCATGTTCCTGCTGATTTCAGAGTCATGCACAAAACGTAATCGCCCAAACAGCCTACTGCTAACATGGGCACGTGCCAACGGCACTGATGACATGGAAGTTTTTGACCAAACAGTAACATCGTTCGCCCTTTTTGATGGCTTCTGCACAGATCTCATAAACTTTCTTGGCGACCTGCTAGGAAGTTGTCCCAAAGCGCGAGCCCAATTTGAAAAACTTAAGGCTGAATATATACGTAAACAAGGGGCTCAATAGATCATTAAGCACCAGAACTAGTATCTTGTGTTAACTTACAATAATATTTTATTACCAATGGGGGAATTTTACCATGCAATTTTCTACAACAAAGCTTTTTTGGTTGTCTATACTATGCCTTGCAACAGGGCATACTTGCCTATATGCATCTACTGAAAAACGTCCGAGAGACGAAGCCGCTTCATCCAGTGCAGCTCCAGCGGCTGAGCCACCGAGTACTCCGCCAGCTAAAAAACCGCGTTTGTCCGTTGCCATATCACCTCAATCTGCTGTAGTACCGGCTGTCAATACCGCCAGAACCATACTCGGCCTTCTTGCAGAGGAAAAGCGTGAGCGCGCCCTCGGTGAACTCAACGTATGGTACAAGTGTATCCCAGGAATCATGCAAAAAATAAAATGGGCGACCACCGAACCAAGCTACTTTCGCTATAATATGGACTCAGCACTGTTATATTCAATTTTTTTATGTCTTGCCAATAGTGCAAGCGCCAACGAGACGTTAACCTTAACCAAGCCTTCAGCAGAACAAGATAGTAAAAACACAAACCAAGTAAGTGTTGAGCTGGGTAATACTCTCCTATCAGGCACTATTCAACGCAAATCAAAGGATCCATCAAGGATAACGTTTACATGTAAAAGTTTGCCCGGCAAAAAAGCACTCGTCTATAATCCTGAAAATGCCATCAAAAAGGCCTTTACTGAGAAACTTTTTAGCACTGACGAGACACAAGACTTTGTCAGCATGGTCGGAAAAATCATTAATACGATACCGCAATATATGCGCGAACAAAAAGAGCAGTTTTATCACACGCTCATCTATGGTATGATCCGTTTTATGGGCAGCAGTCTCCCAATTGTTGAAGCATATACTGGCGCTGGTCGTGCCGATCTTATCTTACAAAGCAGCTATGGCAGCAAGAACTGCATTATTGAGTTTAAATATAATGATAGCGCAGCAAATGCATTGGCACAGATAAAAAGCAAACAATACCAAAAGATCTTTGGTAAAGAAACAGTTAAGGCAATAGGCATTAACATAGCTGGCCTCGATCGGCTCACTGTAACCTCAAAAGAAAAAATGCTGCGCTATGAGGAACCCATTGTTACACGTAAAGGCGACGAGTGTTCGCTCGTTATTTCATAGCTAACTCGCAGCAAACACTGCAATAAATATAAAGCATCTCGCCAGGCCCCACCAAAATACAACATATATACAATGGGTCTCGAGCGCGGCATCGGATAGAAGCTACACTTGTGCTGTCTGCAAAACTATAGTTGACGGCTATCAAAACTTTTTAGCACATAAGAGGGCACATAAAGCAACATTACCTTACAAGTGCCAAGAATGTTAATACGCAACAAATAAACACAGCAACCTTAAAGCCCATGTAAGAACACACATTGGAGCAAAACCTTACAAATGCACATAATGCGAATATGCAACAACCAAAAAAGTTTATTTAGAGCGTCATATGAGAGTACATGCCGCGGAAAAGCCGTACAAATATACATTATGCGATTACGTTGCAACTGAACAAATTGACTTGAACAAGTCACATACTACATCACCATGTTTAGCAGGTAAAAAACACAAATTTGTACAGAATAAAATTTGCACGGGACTATATTGCTACCCATGAGCACAAACTTTCGTTGCTACCCAAACTATGCTACCATAGTTGAGAACATTATCGCGCCTTTATAGAAACTATGGAATCGTAGCCGCTTAAGGGATCATACATGAAAAGTTTGCCTATTGGCATCCAAAATATACGTGATATTATTCAACAAGACTTCACCTATGTTGATAAGACACCGATCTTGTATGAGCTGATAAAGAAGAAGGGACTTTACTTTTTTTCTCGACCGCGCCGCTTCGGCAAATCACTTACCTGTTCAACATTAGAGGCAATTTTTCGGGGTAAAAAAGAACTCTTTGAGGGACTTGCTATCAGTAAAACTGACTATACGTGGCAAGAGCACCCAGTTATCAGGCTCGATTTCAGTGGCATAGACCATGAGAACCTCGATACTCTCAAAGTGTCGCTATCAAAACGAATTGAGCTTATAGCTAGTGAATACGCATTAACTCTCGAGCCAAGTCTATCTACAAAAGATATATTTTTTTATCTTATCACCACATTAGCTCAGCAGCACGGTCCCGTTGTACTTATTATCGACGAGTATGATAAACCCATTATTGATCATATCGGCAATCCCGAGCTGGCGTTTACCATGCGAAGCTTCATGAAAAGTTTTTATGGCATCTTGAAAGACTCTCGCATCGAAGAAAATCTTAGATTTTTGTTTATGACTGGCGTCAGCAAGTTTTCAAAAGTTTCTGTTTTCTCTGAGCTTAATAATCTTAACGACATAACACTCGACGAGCAAGCTGCAACACTGTGTGGCTACACCCAAGATGAACTGGAAATGGTTTTCTCGCCGCATATTGACCGTTTAGCTGAAAAACTAGGCAGATCACGCCAAGAAACACTAGAGCAGCTCAAACAATGGTATAACGGCTTTAGATTCAGTAAACGTGGCACCAGGGTCTATAATCCCTTTTCTATCTTAAATTGCCTCGACAAAAAAGACTTTGCAAACTACTGGTTTGCTAGCGGCACACCCAGTTTCATAGTACACTTTATCCAAAAGAATCCCACCGCCGTACAGCAGCTTATAACGCTTGAAACAGAGCAGGTAACCATTGGGCAGATGGATCAGCTTTCATTAGAAACATATTTTGACAATATGATACTGCTCTTTCTGCAGGCAGGGTATTTAACAATTGCCAGCTACGACAACGCAACAAGGCTTTATAACCTCGCATACCCAAATTTCGAAGTGCGGCTCTCTATGACAGAACAGATTTTTAACCTGGTTGCGCATATTCACGCACCCAAAGTCGCCTCTATGGAGTACCGCCTCAAAAAGGCTCTCGCAGCAGACGACATCAACGCTTTCTGCACCGCCTTGCAAGATTTCTTCACATTACTACCCCATACTGTTGCTATCGATCGAGAGAAATTCTATCAGGGGGTCTTTTTTACCGTCGCCAAACTCATAGGTGCACGCATTGATGCAGAACAGGCAACCAGCCAGGGCTTTATCGATGCTGTACTCGAAGGACATACTACAACGTACGTCATTGAGTTCAAAAAGGACAAGACTCCTGCTATAGCTCTCCAGCAGATCAAAGATAAAAACTATCATGCAAAATTTCTTATCGAGGGCACCAAACCAGTTGTCCTTGTCGGCATAAACTTTGATTATGCGCCCGATACTGGCGTAACCCTCAACTGGCAACAAGAAGAACTTTAGAGTACATATGATAGTGGCCATTAGATGTATACCTGGTGCCTTGCACATACCACTAGATTGTAATAACAAAACTCATGCTCGGAGCATAGAATTTCATGAAAAATCTTCCTATTGGCATTAGCAGTTTTGAAAAAATCATACACAATAATTGTACCTATGTTGACAAAACAAAGGTGCTTTACGATCTGATACAACACCCAAGCTTTTACTTTCTTTCTCGACCGCGCCGCTTCGGCAAATCACTTACCTGTTCAACATTAGAGGCAATTTTTCGGGGTAAAAAAGAACTCTTTGAGGGACTTGCTATCAGTAAAACTGACTATACGTGGCAAGAGCACCCAGTTATCAGGCTCGATTTCAGTGGCATAGACCATGAGAACCTCGATACTCTCAAAGTGTCGCTATCAAAACGAATTGAGCTTATAGCTAGTGAATACGCATTAACTCTCGAGCCAAGTCTATCTACAAAAGATATATTTTTTTATCTTATCACCACATTAGCTCAGCAGCACGGTCCCGTTGTACTTATTATCGACGAGTATGATAAACCCATTATTGATCATATCGGCAATCCCGAGCTGGCGTTTACCATGCGAAGCTTCATGAAAAGTTTTTATGGCATCTTGAAAGACTCTCGCATCGAAGAAAATCTTAGATTTTTGTTTATGACTGGCGTCAGCAAGTTTTCAAAAGTTTCTGTTTTCTCTGAGCTTAATAATCTTAACGACATAACACTCGACGAGCAAGCTGCAACACTGTGTGGCTACACCCAAGATGAACTGGAAATGGTTTTCTCGCCGCATATTGACCGTTTAGCTGAAAAACTAGGCAGATCACGCCAAGAAACACTAGAGCAGCTCAAACAATGGTATAACGGCTTTAGATTCAGTAAACGTGGCACCAGGGTCTATAATCCCTTTTCTATCTTAAATTGCCTCGACAAAAAAGACTTTGCAAACTATTGGTTTGCTAGCGGCACACCCAGTTTCATAGTGCACTTTATCCAAAAGAATCCCACCGCCGTACAGCAGCTTATAACGCTTGAAACAGAGCAGGTAACCATTGGGCAGATGGATCAGCTTTCATTAGAAACATATTTTGACAATATGATACTTCTCTTTCTGCAGGCAGGGTATTTAACTATTGCCAGCTACGACAACGCAACAAGGCTTTATAACCTCGCATACCCAAATTTCGAAGTGCGGCTCTCTATGACAGAACAGATTTTTAACCTGGTTGCGCATATTCACGCACCCAAAGTCGCCTCTATGGAGTACCGCCTCAAAAAGGCTCTCGCAGCAGACGACATCAACGCTTTCTGCACCGCCTTGCAAGATTTCTTCACATTACTACCCCATACTGTTACTATCGATCGAGAGAAATTCTATCAGGGGGTCTTTTTTACCGTCGCCAAACTCATAGGTGCACGCATTGATGCAGAACAGGCAACCAGCCAGGGCTTTATCGATGCTGTACTCGAAGGACATACTACAACGTACGTCATTGAGTTCAAAAAGGACAAGACTCCTGCTATAGCCCTCCAGCAGATCAAAGATAAAAACTATCATGCAAAATTTCTTATCGAGGGCACCAAACCAGTTGTCCTTGTCGGCATAAACTTTGATTATGCGCCCGATACTGGCGTAACCCTCAACTGGCAACAAGAAGAAGTCTCGGATCACTCGCAGCACAATCGTCACTGATACTAGAGGCCGTACATAGTGTACGGCAGTAACTATGCATGGGCATGGCTTTTATGGTGCACTACACAGAACATAGGTAATAACTCGGAAGCAATGCGTACAACTATTGCATATGCACCCCTTCTCTTTGGTACAGTAAATAGTGCTGCAATGGATCGTGTGAACTTACGATGAAAGGGGTATAATGTACACCCATACAATAAAAAAAATCTTCATTACAAGAATTTTTTGCACACACACGCACTGGTGTATGTATATAATTATTGCAGTATATACCACAACTGCCATTGCAAGCGAATTATTGGAAAAGATTTCAGACAACCAACAATCAGCTGTACACACCGCTGCACTCCATGGCAACGACATAGGCATGATCAAAGCACTCAAAAGTGGCAAATCTGTCTTCGCCCGTGATACCAAGGGACTTCAAGCACTAGATTATGCGAAAAAATCTGCCATGCAAGACACTCTTAAGTCGCTTGCGCTACTCCAAGCATCGACACGAACACTCGCGCAGGCAGAACATCCAAGGCTCGGCTGCGACTCCCCAGCACAGTCTCTTACCAGCCATGTTCTTGAACTCATTCATCATGCTGCGCAGGAAAGCATTATCGATGAATACCGCGACGAAGCGCGAGCAGAGCGATGGTTTAGTTTTCGGCATCGTTACGGATATTCGCTTGATGATATCGCACTTGTATACCGACAGGCATGCAATGCCGATGACAGCGAAACATTGGCTGCTTTACAGGAGCACCTTGATGCAGAGCTTATAGGCCATGTCCAAGCTTGTGTCATAAGTCTCCAATTTGATGATCAAGGCAACATTGAAGAGAGCCTCAGAAGGCTTATTGCACAGCTCTATAAAAAAGCCCGTTTTATACGCTCTTTTGCAACTCTCGAAGAGGTCTATGAACTATCAGATAAGGATGACACGCCCCCAGGATATGCTGCACTCATCGCTTCATTAACAGATGTTGAACCAAAAAAATAGTACTATAATGGACGGTCTATTGCAGCACAACTATACCGACCATACAGCTGAGATTCGAATTGGCATACGCGTACTTCAAGGTGACCGCTCAACACATTGATCCCAAAAAACACAAAACGAACGGGCAAAAACAGTGAAGCTTTTGCCCGTTCGTTTTTATTATCAGTATTATTAAGTCTTATGCAGCTATTTGCACAGACGGTGTAGCTGTTGATGACGCAGAGGGTATTTCGTAAATAACCTGCTTAGCCTTCATGGCATCAGTATAGGCTCTTTCTCGATTGTATCGCTCTTGGATAATTCCCTTAATTGCCCGATAAATCAGATTGCATGATGCGCCCATCATGGTGAGTACCGCCAAACCACCTGTAACTCTGGCGAGTGGACTTAGCTGTGAACCATCAGCCGTGCCTGACACAAAGCCTGCAACAGCAGCAGAGCCAAGCATAACGCCTGCTGGCGCAAGAAGTTTTCTGAGAATCGAGGGGTCCTGGTTAATATTATCCTCAAATCTACCTTCAAGAGACTTATAGAAAGTTACGTAAAACTGCTCAAAGACGCGGTGCGCATCGATAAATGTCTTGAGCATAACTCTTCTTTTGTTGATAACATCGTTTGATAATTCTAAGAGCTGCTCTCTTTCTACGTCAGTAATCGTCGTGCTCATGGCAGCATCTTTCAATCCTCTAACATCACTCTTGATAACAAGACCTTCGAGCTCATTGTGAGCATAAAGTTGAGCGCATAGGACCATGGCTATAAGAACTAATTTTTTCATACAAATACCCCTTTGGTAATAAGACATATTGAAAACTTACAATAATAATACTACAAGTTGGATGGTAGTATACTACACCATAAACAATTGTAAAGTGGCTTAATATATGCGTATACATTCATACTTCCAAGAGCAATATAGAAACAAAAACACTCTCGTCCAAGAGATTAAAGAATGCACACAAAAAGCTCTTCGGTGCTGCTTTAAGGAACTTTCTGCGCTGCAAAACATTAAGCCATGACTAGACAACAACTTATAGGCACTGTTTTATGACAGGAATGAACGAAGCATCCAAGCCATTTTTTCATGTTTTTCCATCAAGTCAGTCAGGAAATTATTGGTCCCCATATCCTGAAACTCATCAGCAACACTCTCTATATCAACACGTAAAACACGTATGACTGTTTCATGGTCATCAAGAAGATTTTTGAGCATCTCTTTTGCTGGAAGATCAAGTCCTGGTTGCTCTTTGAGATGAGTTAACTTGAGGAACTCGGTCATGGTTGCAACTGTTTTGCCACCAAGCATACGAATACGCTCAGCAACAAGATCAGAAGATTCCGCAAGTTCGGCATACTGCTTATCAAAGAACAGGTGCAAATCATTGAACTGGACACCGACAATATTCCAATGATAGTTTTTGGTTTTTACCAAGAGAACATATTCGTCTGCCAGGAGCTTACTGAGTATCTCGATGACAGCCTCACGATTCTTGACAATAATGCCAATATTTGGTTCCATTCCTAAACCTTTCGGTACAACTGATGATTGTTTATCTGATTTTTTATTATCTTTTCCAAAAGCCTTTTCTGAGGCCTTGCCAGAATTTTTTTCAGCGGCATTTTCCAAAGAATCCTTGCTTCTAGTGACCATTGCTTCTTGCGCTATAACAAATGCAGCGAACCCTACAACCGCTATCGCTAGAAGATTACGATATAGTACACGCATAAGACCATCTCCTTTTTGTACATCATGCTTCTACAACCAAAAAATCCTCTATAGGAACAGAGTTGTATTTTTTGCGAAGAACGTCAAGAACTTGTTAACACCCAACAATAGACACGGGATGCACCATGCTACTGATGATTGATTTTAAAAGCACAGTATTTTTACAAGAAAGTTGAGACTTTGCTTTACGTGCCCCTGTTTACAAAAAGGCATAATTCATGTATTCTTATTGAAAATACCATGATGCATCAATTTATTATTATTATTTGTTTCTTAAAACTCAGATAATGCAAGCTTGTTATTTATTGGTGGATAACAGCAAGTTCGATCTATTACTTTTAATGTTAGGAAAGGCTTTATATGATACATAGAAATCTTCTGTTTTCAGCGTTGCTAGCAACTTTATGTACAAGCAATATTTTTTCTATGAATGGTGCCAGCGCGCTCATTACCGCAATCCGAGACAGGAACCTTGAGACCACGACGAGGCTTCTTGACCAAGGCGTTAACCCAAATGCTGCAACAACAGAACATCGTCCAGTTATAGGACTAGCAGAGCGCTATAACAATTTTAACGCTAGTCAACTTTGGCTTGGTCCTGACAACGGTATCGTCATTCCTGAAGAACCGGGCGAAGCAGGCACAACCCCTTTAGCATATGCTGTCATGTCAAGTGAGTCTTTCTTTGACGGTGCGCGTCGCGATATCATTGATCTTTTGATAAGCCGAGGAGCTCGTGTTAATCAGAGAGAAGACAACAATTTTACGCCTTTGATGTTAGCAGCAATTTTTAATAAGCAGCTTGCTGCGCAGGTACTCCTGGAAAATGGCGCCGACATATCCATACGGGCAAGAACCCCTCAACACCAAACGGCTGCCGAATTGGCACGGCATTTCCACCATGATGCATTGGCAACCCTTATAGAGGCACACGATACACAGCCATGTCATGCTCTTACATGCGACCAAACAAAAACTCTTGCTCTTGGAACAAGAGAAGCACAAGAACAACAACAGAGAGCTGGTGTTTTGACTAGATCTGCAGCTTACATGAACAGCGTAGCACATGCTGCAGCTTCATCGTTAGGCAGACTCTTGTCTCTCGCCTATCGCCGATAATAACGCAAATGCTATGGGCGCTATACTCTCAGTAACGCCACAAGTTACTAAAACAATAACGCCCATAGTTAAATCTATATTTCAGCGTCCAGACTATATGGTACTGACAATGCCAAATCGTATGTGATAATTTATAAAAACGACTCATTGTTATCCTTTAGGTTGCTTAGGTTGCGGGCGCAACTTGCAATCTAAAGTTTTAGCAGTGAGTCAGTTTTATTTCAAAAAAATTATTGCAGAGCATTTGTTTGTGACCACGTCCACAGGACGTGGCTTATGAGACTATAGCTAAACTGATAGGTTACCTTTCTTTTATTTACGGAGTACACTTCCAATCATAGACAACAAGACCCTAGCGTGAACACTGTTGATATTTTTAACACTCATAAATAAAGGTCTGTAGAATGCATAGTATAACCAATTTTTTTATTGCATCCTGCATGTGCATATGCACCCATTTGGCACAAGCTGCCGAACGGCCAGAACGCGTTGATCAGCAGCCACTACCCGGAGATCTTGTCACGCTTGCGATAGGCTCGGAAGAAAGCCCAGGACCATTGGCAAGTTTTTTTATGGAGCATCTCGATATACAAAGTCTTGTTAACACGCAACAGGTATGCAGACAGTGGCATCGTACACTAAGTCTTAACCCATCAACACAACAAAGAAGCACAAAAGCGCAAGAAGAAAAAGTAGATGAAGCAATCTCAATAAATTTTTCAGGACAAAATACCACACATGATTTCGCTGATTTTCAACGAAGATTATTCGATCATATCACTCAAGAAGCGCAAGAACATCGTGGCTCGTGGATAAAGCTCTTACTGATCAACAACGACTTAGGGAACCATCCAAATCTTCCCCAATTTATACAACAGCTACATACCCATATCAGAGGCCTCAGGTCGGAGGTTGTAGGCCTACGCCTCGACTATAATGCAATCAAAGAGATTAGTCGAGAAACGTTGCTCCCTCTAACCTTTTTGCGAAGCCTAAGTCTCAATTTTAATCAGCTAACAACAATCGAATCGGACGTTTTTCAGCATATGCCTTTTTTGAGGAATCTTATGCTCAGCGACAACCGACTAACAAAGCTTACTGCTGATGCCATGCTTGTTATACCACGATTACGCTATCTTTCGCTATGGCACAATCAATTGCAACCAGCAATGATTAGTGAGCTTCGTGATGCACTATCAAACCTCACCATTAATACTTAGAGAGGCATAGATACTCATTCATAGCACCATCGTGAGCCTTTGCAACTATCGTTCCTGCTAGCTTTCTTAAGAGACTGGCAGGAAATTTTTTTGATCATGACAATAATCTTGAAAAAGGCAACTCTGTAGTATAGTCTATCTACAAGCAACAAAAAGCAGATTGTCACTGCACTATAAAACCTGAAGAATGGATTTCACAAACTATGGACTTACCTGCTATACATGTAGAAAATCTCTGTAAGTCATTCCGTGTTCTAGAAAAGCAACCCGGCGTTATCGGTAGTATCAAATCGTTTTTTATCCCTTGCTATCACGAAAAACTAGCTGTTAATGCTATATCATTTAACGTTGCCCAAGGGGAATGTCTTGCGTTCATTGGACCAAACGGCGCAGGAAAATCGACAACGATAAAAATCATAGCCGGCATCCTCCATCCAACATCAGGCACCATCTCTGTACTAGGTCTCGACCCAATACGTGACCGTATGAAGCTTGCCCATGCTTTTGGCACGGTCTTTGGACAAAAGTCACAATTATGGTACCATTTACCACCGATAGACACCTTTCGACTCCTTGCATATATTTATGAACTTAAGCCCGCCAATTTTCATGATCGCCTCAAGTTTCTTGTACAAAAGTTCGAGATAGAAAGCTTAATGAATATTCCTGTCAGAAAACTATCGCTTGGTGAACGTATGCGATGCGAACTCGTAGGCTCACTGCTCCATAGACCACAGATACTTTTTCTTGATGAACCAACAATTGGCCTTGACGTCATTGCCAAGCAACAAATACGTGATCTTTTGGCATATCTCAATAAGCAGGAAGGTGTAACTATTATTTTAACATCGCATGACGTTGGCGATATCGAGCGCCTCGCCAGAAGAACCGTTATCGTTAACCATGGCACCATTGTTTTTGACGGTTTGACTGAAACGCTTAAGAAGACCATTCAGGCAACAAAAGTTATCGAATTAGTGCTACAAGAGCAAACTGACACGTTTAACTTTCCTCAAGGCACGGTACTTGCTAGAAATACCCATTCTATCAGCATTCAAATTGACGCTTCGATAGGCACAACAGAACAATTACTCGCCTATGCGCTTGAGCATTTTACCATTGTTGACATCACCATTCATGACACACCTCTCGAGCAAATCATAACGCATATATACCAAGGCAAGCTTGCATGAAGATATCGGCACAGAGTGTTTATAAATCACTCCAAAAATATGGCGCTATTGCAAGTATTAATATCGCCAATAAATTGGCGTATCCAATAGACTTATGCATCGATATTGCCGTGCTGCTCTGCATTATTGCGGTGCTTTTTTGCCTTCACAGGGCAACGGCGACCGTGGCGCCGACCAGTCATATAGAAAAACTCTCGCTTGTCCAGACTATGTGGATAATATTTTTCACTAATATTTTCGGCGACCGTGGTATTGCTCGACTCCTAAACGATGAAATTCTATCTGGCCAGATCGCCTATCAGCTCAACAAGCCATATTCGTACATGATGTTTCATTTTGCCCAGTATATTGGCACTATGGCACCATCCATCATTGGCAAAGGCCTAGCTGCCAGCTTACTCCTGTGGTATATCGTTGGGTTACCACCAGTTACTATGGGTTCTGTGGCACTTGGCACACTTATGCTTGCCATTGGCATGGTTATCAATTTTTGTATTCAATTTTGCATAGGGCTTTGCGCTTTTTGGATTGGCAACACAGATCCGCTTCGGTGGATCTACGCGCAGTTATGCGTTGTTGCCGGCGGTGTCGCGGTGCCATTGGCGTTCTTTCCTGACACTATCAGAAATATTATGCACATACTGCCTTTTTCGAATACTATCTACGGGGCAGCGCGCATCATGGTGAGCTATGAGGCATCAACAGTACTGTCATATTTGATGCTGCAGCTTATGTGGCTGATTATTATGGTTATAGCGGCAACAATGCTTTTTAAACGTGGGGTACAACGTGTTGCTCTCTGTGGTGGGTAAGTATGCCACGCTCACGTGGCGCATCTTTCTAGCTAATCTATCGTCAGCTATGTCATTTCGACTCAGTTTTCTCTTTCATATCATTGGCGTCATGATTTTTTATGGTGGCCAGTTTTTTCTCTGGAATATTTTCTTTCGACAATTTCCGTTGGTTGGCGGTTGGACCTCCCATGATGTTATGGTCGTCTATTCGTTGTATACATTCAGTTTCGCGGTATTAGACGTTTTTGCTGGTGGGGTCACGGATCTTGCCAAGATTATTAACGCCGGCGGACTCGATTATTACCTCGTTTTTCCCAAACCTCTTTTATGGCATATTGCAGTCAGCAAATCTGATGTCACATCCCTTGGCACCATTATATTAAGTTCAGTCTGCTTCTTAACGTCGGAGCCATTTGCTATAGCACGACTACTTACTTTTTTCCTAGCTTCTTGCTTCACGATACTCTTGCTTTTTAACTTTCTCATTATAACGCAATCGATTGCCTTTTTTATTGGAGGCTTTGACCAGGGCGCAAGCGCTTTACGCCACCTCCTGACCATTGTAAGCCCATACCCATTTGCCATTTTTTCTAGCCCATTCAAGTACATTTTTATGACATTTATTCCGTCGTTTTTTATCGTTACGCTACCAGCTCAACTTATCAGCAACTTTACACCAACCGTACTAGCTATTTTGATACTCGCCTGTATTGTCTCGTCATTCTGCGCCTCAAAAATCTTCAAGAAGGGCCTTAGCCGCTACGAATCAGGCAATCTAGTCAACGTAAGAATCTAATCCTCATATCCCGCACGCTCGTGTATACTAGATAGTTGTACAGACATAGTGTACCATGACACCTTAAAGCATAGGATATACCATTATGACTACTAACACAGTAGCACCAATAAACAAATACGTGTACCAAGTCGCTAACAAGCTCCATCTTGCCAGTATTGGTCTTTACGGTGCAGTAGGCACCGCCATAGGCGTATCTATTGCCACCAAGTATGCCAAGCAGTACTATGCAAGTATACAAGCTACACGCAGGGCACTATAAACTATAACAGGTAGGTATCTATGCCGGAAAAAAATACAAGCTTTGCGCAGTATATAGTACAAACCCATGGCGAACAGGGCCGAGCATGGCTTAAAGCATTACCAAATTTGCTAGCAAGGTTAGCACAACATTGGCAAGTTTCCGATCTTATGCTTGTGCCTGAAATTTCGTATAACTACACAGTAAGCGGTGTACAAAATAAAAAATCTGTCATTATCAAGATTGGTCATGGCCATGATCAGGTACTGGCCGAAGCAGAGGCCTTACGAGCATTTGCCGGTCACGGCATAGTACAACTTATCGATCATGATATTCAATCAGGAGCTCTTTTGTTGGAGCGAATTGAACCAGGCATTCCATTAAATCGACTCTTTCCCGAACAAGACCAGCAAGCAAGTGTGGTAATGTGCCACGTTATGAGCAAACTCCATCAGGCACCAATACCAGCGCAACACGCATTTAAACCATTAGCACAGTTACTTGCCATACTTACCATAGACTGGGCTATTCCGGGCAACTACTTGTTGCGCGCTCGTGCTTTCAGCAAACAGCTGCTTACAACAACAAATAGACAAGTCTTGCTGCACGGCGACCTCCATCATGGCAATATTCTTATGGCTGGTGATGGTCATTGGGTTGCAATCGACCCGAAGGGGCTTATCGGTGACCCTCTCTATGATGCTTGCGTTTCCATCTACAACCCAATACCTACACTACTTGATAATCCACATGCAGCGACTATTGTACGTGACCGTCTGCACAGCTACGCGGAGCATATTGCTTGCGATCGTGAACGACTTTTTGCATGGGTATATGTTCAGACAGCAATGGCTGCTTGTTGGGCTATCGAAGATACACTCGATGCGGCATATTTTATCAGCATGCTACACTTACTCGAAACTCTATCCTAAAAGCTTTTTGGCTGCTGTTATACAAACATCTACTTATGAGCGTTGTTGCAACAATAAAACACCCTCTGCGTCTATAATTTTTTTGAATGCATCATCAACGCGAGCATACTCAACTATATCGACTTTGTAGGGAAGATCGCTATTTTCAAAGCTTTCCCGTAATAGCTCGATAGCGCTATGGGAAAGCTGTTTTTTGTGGGTATTTCTCTATAGAGCACTAGCAACTATAGCAACCTCTTGCAGGGACAATCCCATAGGTACTGCTGATGGCATCATAATTCCTTTATAGCAACGATAAGTTTATCCAATACCGCAACAAACTGTGGCAATGCTACAAAAATTTCTTCAGCACAATCTTGGTTATACGTATGCACAGTAAGATTTTGTTGTCGAAGAAAGCTAAACCAGAGTACAGGATCGTCAATGATGTTGAGCTTGGCTGCCTCCCGAAAAACATCACGTGGATTATTAATATCAAGTCCCTTAAAAGCGAATATTCGTTTTAATGTTTTCCAAGTAAGCTCTCGTAGGTATACCCAAAGCGTTGAATAACCCCATCACGTTCAAGATCTCTCTGAGCGATGGCAAGACCATATTTCAGTATGTCATATGCTTGTATAAGCGGCGTAATATCGATATCGTGTAGAATAAAAGTCCTGGTACCTTCAGATGCTCTCATAACAAAATCTCCTTATGCCGCAGCATCATAGACGCTGTTAGTCAAGTTACAAGAGATGCTCGATATTGCTAACGCCTGGAGGCCCAAGACAATAAGATTATAACGCAGTTTACTTGTCCTGTCTGATGCACGCATGCTAGACCTTGCTCAAAAGCCTTAAAGTATCTATACATACCAGTTTTATTGGGCTAGCATACCACAATTTTTGCATACAGTGTACTGTACAGAACTTTATCTGATATCATTAAAAAACATATGACTCACATAATAAAACTCCTGCACAGTGAAGATTAAATTCCCCACTGTGCAGGAGTTTTTGTTGATTTATTGCAGCCTACAAATGCAGCTGCCTCACTTATAGTTCAGTATATTTCTTATTAACGCCCTTTGCTCTCTCAATTGGGTATTTTTTGGCATTTTTGGCAAGCTTTTCTATAAAGACGGTTGCGACATCAATACCTACAACATCAGCGAACGCTAGACAACCATGTACGACATCTGCGAGTTCATCACAGACATCCTGCCTGAAAACAGGATCCTGTGCCAGCCTTGCTCGCACTTCGTCCCCATTTTTCCATAAAAAAAGCTCAAGAAGCTCATTTGCCTCTACTGAGATATCAATCGCAAGTTCTTTGGGCGTATGAAACGGCCCCCAAGCACGATCATCTCTAAATTGCCTAGCCAACTCTTTAAGAGTGTTGATTGTTGTTTTTGTATCATCTTTTTCCATAAAATCACCTTCTTAGTACAATATGGCAACTTCGCAAATGTTCATGATGCACGGTAGAGTAGCTAGAACCACACTGTACATATACATATGATGTACATGTACGTAGTTAAACAGTTATTATCGTATTTTCTGTGTTACTAGGAACCATATAGGAAGGCTCTAACAGGATAGGCCTACCAATTTTCATGGTATGCAATAAACATGTTGGATTCAGGTTCTGCCTGTTTGTATCCCACCATTGAATAAGGCGCTTCATAGGAAGATCAGGTTCTTCATCACCAAATCTAAACGTACCCCAATGCATTGGTACCAAATTACGCGCATTAAGCTTTCTGAAGGCTTCCCCAGCATCAGCAGCATCCATGTGTGCATGACACATCATAGCACGTGGTTCGCACGGCCCTATAGGTAATATCGCCGTATCAATCACTGGAAATAAATTTGCTATATGCTCAAAATGTTTACCAAGCGCAGTATCACCGGCAAAATAAATATGGGTATCTTGGTATGATATCATCCAGCTTCCCCACAATGATCTATTACGATCAAATGGTGTTCTTTGGGTCCAATGTACGGCGGGCAAAAACATATAGGTCAGCTTATTAATCGTGGTACTTTCCCACCAAGTATGTTCTATGACATTACTTATGCCACGCTTCGTAAACCATGGAATATTGCCACGTGGCACTACAAAGCAGGTTTCTTTATTGCGCGCCAGCGCCTTAATACTAGCTGATTCCATATGGTCATAATGACTATGCGATATCAACACAATATCAATTGGTGGAAGTCCTTCGAATGCTATGCCAGGTGGCGTAATACGCGGATACAAAAACGAGGCATTACCAAAAATAGGATCTGTAAGTATATTGACAGAACCAATCTGGATAAGAAATGTGGCATGACCAATCCATGTTATTCTCGGCTGCTGACTTCGTAGTAAAGGTGCCTGTTGATCAACCCAATCAATGCACTCACGCCGTTGCCACGGTGAAAATCGACGCACCAAAGAGCTGCAAAGGACTGACACTGTCGTAGCCAGAAACCCTTCTTTCACCTCATGGACTTTACACTCGAACCGACCGTTACGAACAGCAGGGGTAAAATGATAGTGTTTTTTTTCCATGTTCTCTATTAATTAGTAAAAACCCCTACCCAGACAGAACGTCACGGATAGGGGAAATGGAGGTTATCAAATTTTTAAGAACAATAAAATTATACTGTAATCGAATAACGAAAGCAAACTTTTTATATAAATTTGTATCTCGATACTTCAAACGAGCGACCTATGCGATATTATCTATTGATCTACAATATAAACTATGAGCATGACTGGATGTCTTTACCAGAGTAGATAACTGGCAAAGATTATGCTTAAGAGTACTAAAAACAAAGTTCCTGAATTGCATGCCATGGTACACAAATGGCTTCTGCTGACAATGCTTAAGAGCTCCTAAAAAGTCTCTTGCATCGACCCATACATACTCAATTTTATCAAAATGTGGTACCTTCGGTGCATGTTTTATTATAGCCGGTTGTATATATGGCACCTGCACTAAAAACATGTGATACCCGCCATTTGCATGTGAGATGTGAAGGCGGCTATGCGCTTGTAAGTATTGTATGCTCGCACGGAGGTTGCCATCACCAAAAACATAGCGAGTCTCTTCGGAGCCCTCACGTGCTGCTGTTTCTAAAACAGATGTATCTTTCGGTTCGGCAGAGCCACCAAAGTCAGCCCATTGCCCTTTCGATGGTCCATAACCCTCTTTACCTACTAAGAATAAGACGCGTCCATAATGCACAGTGAATGGCAGACAACCGCCGCCAGGAGCGGCCTGAGCAGCTGTTATAATCACTGCAAGAAACACTGTCAAATAATATTTCATAGAACTTTTATATACTATGCTATTAATCACTGAGTAACCTTTTCTTTGCCGTTTGGTCTCACACACTAAAAAACCACTTTTGCCACGAGCGACCGAGCACGAACTGAGCAAAATTTCACAGGTGGTCTTCTCCGTATACATCAAAATAAACTATCTGAATTATAGCAAATTTTATTTAAAATCTCAAGGCCCTCCGTGAATAAAAATTTTTACGCACATTAGGTACCATGCTGCCTTTTCGGCATGCGCCCAGGAGCAAACGCATGCTTGCCTCGAGCCACACTACTATCAACCACTGTTATCTCAAGCATGTATGAATCATCATTTACAGCAAGCATAAAAGCGTTATGCGCTTCCCATAAAGGCATGGGACACTCTCTTAACGAAATTCTTGACATTTTTCTTGCATATACATAGTGTACATCTTGTTACATGTTTGTTTGCTTGACTAACTTTTAAATCTTTAACCTTTTAGGAATATGCGCATGAACAAGGCAAAGTTAGTTGAACATATGGCGAAGACAACAAAAATGTCTAAAACCGCATGCAAGGAGTGTCTCGAAGCCTTCATATCTGCGGTTGGTTCCGCGTTGAAACAAGGCAAATCTGTTGTCTTGACTGGATTTGGGACCTTTAGCGTCATGAGGAGAAAAAGTAGAGTTGGTATAAATCCCGCAACCAATACCAAAATGCAAATCCCAGCAAAGAACGTTCCAAAGTTCAAGCCAGGCAAAGCATTAAAGGGAATGGTAAAGAAATAACACAGAAAATCTGCACAAAGAACGCGCTATAGTCAGAGAGGCCTACCGGCCTCTCTTTTTTCTTGCATATATTACTAAGATCAAGATATGCTGAAGCCATACAGATACTGTAGGGAAACCTTACTCAGAAGGGGGATTTATGGCTGATACTGGACATGTACCACAAAAAGCTTCGTCATGGCTTGATTCATTACGATCATCATTAGGACTTGATGGCCTTAATGATAAATCCGGTGCTGCATTATGCATGCGATTTTTCATCGCTACCGGCTTAGGATTTATTACTGGCTATTTCATCAAAAGATTTAGTT
Source organism: uncultured bacterium (assembly GCA_963715605.1). Lineage (GTDB taxonomy): Bacteria > Babelota > Babeliae > Babelales > Vermiphilaceae > JAKASV01. The sequence continues at coordinate 821,395 of OY970257.1, forward strand.
CGATCATGCTTTTGGTTATTCTTACTATCATTGTCTTGCTTGGCTTACAACACATGGGCATTATCGATATTATGGTTCACCTCAATAAAGTCCAAGAATTTATTGGCGTTGCACCAAAACTTGACGAAAGTATAACAGCAACTTATATGCAGTGGGCAAAAGATAATATCATGATGGTCCTGGGATTCGTCGTTGGCTTCCTCTTTGGAATCCGGCTTGGTTAAAAAGGACCAATCATGGATAAGAGACATTCATTTGCAAAAAATTTAATAAAGATACTTGTTAGGCGTGGATTCATTGATGAGCATAAGGCACAAGACATTCTAAGTGCTTTTAAAGATACGACGAAGGATTACTTTGACGATTTTCTGCTCGAAGAAGGCATCATCGAAGAAGAGCACCTGCTACAGGCTCTTGGTGATTTATACCGAGTTCCAGCCATCGATGTTACAGGTATCTTTTTCCAGCCATTCGTTCTCCATAAATTTCCGAAGGATGTTCTTCACCGGTATGCATGTATTCCTATGGACACTGATGGCGAGATTATGACAGTCATTGCGAGTGAGCCTGATGACCCGAGGCTATTACCAATCCTTGGCGGGTATGTCTCCTATGATATTGTTTTTCGTGTTGGCTTACGACGGCATATCACCGATGCTATTAGCGAGTTCTACGACCGTTCAATAACAGAACTGCCAGAAAGCCTTGACGAAGAACATGAAGCAGGCTTAGGGGCGCAACAAGGTGACGATGATATAATCCTTTGATAAAGCCTAGCCAAACTACACGCATACCTAGGCATAGCACGCGCATCGTGCTGTGCCTAGCAACTTCAGGATTTTTAGAACAACAAGCCATGCGATCCAATCAGCCGCATACTACGATTCAGTGGCTCCTGCATTGCTTCACTTAGTTGAAGGGACACTCATGTCAACCATTGAACTTGTTGATCAACTCATCAAATCAGCTATTGATTATCGTGTCTCGGACATTCATCTTGAACCATCTGCGCACAATCTTCGTATACGATGGCGCATTGACGGTGTCCTTGTCGACAGGCCAGCTGTTGAGAATAATCTTAAAGACCAGGTCTTATCACGCATAAAAGTTCTTGCACACATTGATATAGCTGAAAAGCGTATGCCACATGATGGCAAATTTGTTGTTATCGGTACTGATAATCGACTGATCGATCTCCGCGTCTCGACTTTTCCATCAATATATGGCGAGAAAGTTGTCATACGCATTCTGGATCGTATCAATCAAATTATAACGCTTGACAGAATAGGCATGATGCGTGATATGCAGGAAACATTTGAGCGTATGCTGGCACGTCCGCAGGGCTTTATGCTTGTTGCAGGACCAACAGGCTCAGGTAAAACAACAACACTGTATGCTGCGCTTTCCTGGTTACATGCACCTGATAAAAATATTGTCACTCTCGAAGATCCCGTCGAATATAGCATCGACGGAACAACACAATCACAGATACATCCCGATATTGGTTTTACGTTTGAGCGCGGCTTGCGTTCGCTCTTGAGACAAGATCCCAATATTATTATGATAGGTGAAATTCGCGATCTACAAACAGCTCGCGTTGCTATTGAAGCCGCTTTGACAGGGCATCTTATTGTCAGCACAATACATACCCATGATACACCAACAGCACTCATGCGGTTAATAGATATGGGCATAGAGCCATTTTTACTCAACAGCGCCCTTACTGGCATCGTAGCGCAACGCTTATCTAGAACGATCTGTCCAGCATGCCGAACAGAACATGAACCAACGGACATTGATCTGGCACATATGACACGCCTTAGCATCTCAATGCCGCAGGTATACTACGGCATTGGTTGTGAAGAATGTCAGTATTCTGGCTATCGAGGCCGCGTTGGTGTCTTTGAGCTCCTTCAGATGACACCTGCACTGCGAACCTGCCTTACTAGTAATCCGGTCATCGACACAGTGAGAAATCAGGCGGTAGCGGATGGCATGCAGACTCTGCTGCAAGATGGCATAGCAAAGGTAACACAGGGCATTATCTCGCTTCGAGAGCTAGTCAGAACAATTCTCTGAAAAACATAGCGGTCACAGCTTAACCACTTGATCCAACCTGCAAAGCAGATCTATTCTGGGTAAACGGAGTAGATAAGTACGGGGGAAATTTTCTCGACTTAGGGATGCCCCTCATAAAGCCTTCTATATCTCTGAATCTCTTCTTGAGACCAATCTGGTGGATACTCAGGTATTGCATCAGCAGCCCTTGCTGCTTGCATATTCGATCTTCTTTGTTCTTCCGTCAAACGTTGATCAATGAAACCCTGTATATAATTCTCTTGTTCTGAAGCCGCTGGGCGATCTTCAGGGTATGCATAACCCGCAGGAGCAGCTGCTGACGATAGCCCCATAGACCACAAACTCATAACGGCCAGGCACAACAATACATGTAAACGCATTATTACTTTCATACTACAATCTCCTTAATGGACTTAATAAAAGCTACGGTATAACTGCATAATATTAGTTCAAGACTATGATAAAAAAGCATTTCGGCACACCAAACATCATACTTTTTAGCTTGCGCCATCCTATACTCCTTTCAATGTTCTACCTCAGTAGATATGCGTATAATATGTTCTACGCTCCAACATAAAACCAACGTTCTCCATGATCAATAATACTTAATACAAATACTTATACAGACATAGCGCTAAGCAATAATCATCTTTGGGATAAAATCTTTCGTCATTGTTTACGGAACGTTGAATATGTAACCGCTATAGTACCCATTTGGTTGTGATCAATATGGGTATTGAGGGATAGCACATGGGTAGATATTCTTTGACGTTAAATCTTTGAAAATTGCATTGCGAAAATTTCTTTGCCAATTATAACCGCGCTTCCCTTCTCCGAAATAATACCTGGTAAAACGTGGACAGACTTTACATAATTTTTCTGCGGTTGCATGAACCATGGATTCCACCATACTACACACATCAATGCCCTTTGTACCTCGATGTGCACCAAGTTTGCGTTGTACTACCTCACGTGCTTCATCAACTATGCTGTCTATTAGTTCTTGATTAACCATAAATTTTGTAGTTACACCGTCTACCCCTTGAGATGGTATCCTGAATTCTGGAATAACTTTTTGTGTGAATGCATCGTTATTCTCTACTAAAGATAGTATGTAATCTTTGATCAATTTGGTGACTTCTTGCACAATTTCTTGTGCTTTAGGTGCAACTCCTGCTTGTTGTGTGGTTTCTTGTAGTAGTTGAGGAATGCCTGGCAAAGTTTGGATGCTGGCAGCGAAGTCAATTACATGATCTGATGACATTGGTATAGTACTATCGCTGCTATTCGAAATATTTGCTACCATAGTCAACATAGATAACAGAATTCCTGAGCTCAACATTATATTATATAAAAATTTATTATTCTTCATGATCTTTCCTCAATATTCGACAATCATACTCAATGTACTTGTATTTAATTGATTATAATTCAAATCGTCTTTATAACTATTAATTTACAATAATATCTTTACAGAAGTCAATAAAATGACCGTAAAAAGTTACAAAGCTCTCACCCCTTTGAGTACTTCACTCTTTCAATACATACTAAAGAGTCCTATGTACCATACCTACTTGTTAACCCACTGGAGTCTTCATGATTTCTCTCATACAGTTATTATTTCCTCACTGTTGCGCAGCCTGCGAATGTGTAGTTGATACCCGCAGAACGCTCTGCAGATCATGTGAAGACTCTATAACGCCTGTCGTAACAACGTTTTTACCTGTTGGCACGTATACGGTGCCAGTATTTGCGCTTGCCACGTACAAAGATCCGATCAGGAAATTAATTCTTGCAAAGAACTACGGCGACATACTCGCCGCAAGAGATCTAGGCACACTGATCGCACAACGTACACATGTTAGCCATATACAAGCTGATTACTGCGTGCCAGTACCGTTGCATTGGAAACGCTATGCAACACGAGGGTATAACCAGGCCTATGAGATGGCAAAAAGCATACGAAAACACTGTCATATACCCATATTAAACGCGATCAAGAGAACACAAGCTACTGCTTATCAGGCGTCCTTATCTGCTCGTGAGCGAGCATCGAACACAATGGGGGTCTTTGTAGTCAAGAATCACTACAAGCCGTTGCTGGCTCATAAGCATATTATCCTGGTGGATGATCTTTTTACAACAGGCGCAACAGCCCGTGCCGCCATTAAAGCGCTTACACACTACAAACCTGCAACTATTACGGTCGCAGTTGCCGCTCGTGTTGTTTAATACCCAGACCATACTCGTTAAGCGAAACGCTCAAAGTTTGGTTGCTTTATGCAGTATACATGCGTAGTTAAGAACAGTCTCGCGTAAGCATTTCAGCTCGAACAAGCTCATGCGTGGTGCTTTTAGAAAGTACAAGTCATGTCGGTATGTTTTGTTTATGGCTTATTGCCACAGCAAACACACGCCCCTAAAAATATGCTTTACGCTACAACTGCTTAGTCTTGCACAAGACCGTGACACCCTGATCTGTCTTATTAAATGTTATCCCGGCAAGAACAATTTTTTTTGATGCAAGAATAGCATGCGATTCCCAGTAACGCTTGGCCTCGATTTGTGCCAAAGCAACTTCGGGGGTGCTATTTCTCTTAAATTCAACAACAAACGTGCAGCTTGTGCCTTCAAGAAGCAAGTCCATAAAGCCCTCTTCGGTTCCCAGCTCAGCAACAACGTCAGTGGCGGGCCGCTTGCCAAACAACACGCAGACCATAAAAAAAATCTGGTGATAAAATTTCTCTCGATCAACACGAATAGTGTGTGGCACAAGCTTAATAAAATCTTGCAGGTGCTTGCAAAAAAGATCAAGGTCATCTGCAGCAAGCGCTTTCCTGAATCTACTACCAAACTCACCAAACTCTTCTGGCGTTATGGTACCAACAAACTGCATAATCTGTTCTGTCATTGCATAGCGAACTTCTTCATTAGGGTACGCAACAAGATAGCCACGTCTATCAGCATCATATCCTGAGGCAAACGTAAGATACCCTGTTTGCAAGAGTAATGCTCTATAATGTTGGTAGTAAAGATCGATTGAAAAAGATTCAAGATTTGATGCTGCAAAGAAGGATCCATCGATTGTTTCAATATCCGTAGCAATATGCGAGTTTTTCTCGATAAATTTTATGAGAAAATTTGGTGTACCGCTAGCAAACCAATAATTGCTGAGACTCTTTTTGGTCAGACAATTATGAAGCGAAAACGGATTATAAATTTTCGTCAATGATTCAGAAAATCGATATCCATTGTACCATTCTTTCAGTACCTGACGAGTGCATGCATATGGTTCATGCCGTTTTACCGCAAACGCTTCAATATGCTCCACAAAATAGCGATCAATCTCGCTATCAGTATAGCCAACAAGCGCTGCGGCTTGTTCATCGTTTGTCAGATCATTAAGGTTATTAATATCTGAAAACAGCGCAACTTTAGAAAACTTGCTGACACCCGTAATAAACAGAAATTGCATATGCTGGTCAACATCCCTGCTCTTGAGAGTGCCATAAAAATCTTTGAGTACCATACGAGCAGCTTTGGCATAATCAGGCTGATCAATCACGTCGACAATCGGCTTGTCATACTCGTCAATAATAATCGCAGCAGGGCCATATTGTTCGCCAATCTTTTTAATGAGCTCTGCAAATTTTTGCCGTAACAATTGCTCTGTCAGAACAATCTGATATTCTTTTGCATGCATTTCCATGGCACTCTGAAGAGCTTGAATAAGCTCATCTGGCGTCTTATGGTCTAACTGACTAAAATCGAAAGAAACAACAGGTCTTGTTATCCATTCATAATCGCTTGAACCAATCCAACAATCATGAAAGAGTTGCCGCTTGCCAGTAAAAATAGCCCGTAATGTTGAACAGGTTAGTGATTTGCCAAAGCGACGGGGACGCGACAAAAAATAACGCTGGGGCAGCCTATCATTGATAAGCTGATATATGATCTCTGTTTTATCAACGTAAAGGCCATCAGCTTGTATAATCGTATCAAACGTTGAAACTCCGATTGGAAGCTTTTTCATCACTATGGCCTTTCTAGATACATCAAACGTTGTACTTCGTCCCTGACTTGAGCTTTACCTTGGCATTTCTCGCTTGTCCCCTTCTTACATCATGTGATGCAGGCTTCGCCCCTTTTCAAGAAGGCTACCACAAATTCTTCCAACACGGAACTTTTGATGTATAATTATATGTATGTAATATGCGATACATGTTGTATGGTTGCTAAGAAAACCATAGCCATCATGGCGCAGGTATATAAGTTAGGCTATTCTTGGCCTGAGAAAAATTTTAATTAAACAAGAAATACTAACAAGAGCTGCACAACCGAGAAATGCAAGCGCAGTTGCCACGAAATTTGTCTGAGTATTTTTCTTGTCGCCTAGGACAACCTTGATTTCTGTTGATGCAACATAATCTGTGCTTGGTTGTACTTGTGCACGCAAAGAACTGTCATTAACAACCATGTAACGACCTGTTTCAGGATCGACATAAGCACCAAAAAACGTTGGATATGAGCCGGACATGAGCCTGTGGAGCTCGTCTTGATTGTTTATCCCGCATTGCGCCCAGAATTGCTGCTCTGTTTCTGGCATGCCTCTATCAGGTGCATGCAGAAGCTTAGCATACAGCGCTGAGCGGTCGTAAGATTGCCCACCGTGGTCTTGCATAGCTTGTAAACGACTTCCCTGCACAGCTAACAGCATGAGTATTGTGATTACATAGTGCTTAAAACTTAGCATATTGAAATTCCTCCATATTCTATAAGAATATTACTTACAAAGATTTTATTACTATAATTATAACACATAGAATTTTTTTGTAAATCACAAGCACACAAGACCGCTTGTATCGATTCTAATAATTCAATATTACTATTTTATTGAAAAAGTTGCTTTTAAAAATGTATAATTTAAATATACGTTAAAGTTTTTAGGTTACGCGTAGCAACTTACTGCATTAATAGAGTTAATAACGTACCGAGTTAAACTAACCAATGATTAAGGACTATAGCTATGAAGATTTTTATAAGTTTATTAGCAGCAGTGTTTATAGGTAGCGTCATGAGCGCACTGTATGCCGCAGAAGAAAGGATTCTATTTATTAATTTTGCAGGCAAAAACAAGCAAAACACTACAGTCATAACCGAGTTTTTATTACCTTTATTACAGAAGGTTAGAAAAGAGATTGACCTTCGTGCTGCGCACGGAACACCTGCTAGATTTATTGATATTAATATATCCGATAACAATATTGGAAATCTTGCCGATGTTACACAGTTTTTGAAAAACCTAGGAACTATTTTAGAAAAAATGGGAATTAGTCTCGTTGGCCTTTCTCTTAACAATAATAATATACGTAGCCTAACCCCTCGAGCATTCAGTAAATATAGCAACTTACAGAGACTTTCTCTCGCTGATAATGACATATCTGTTCTTCCAACAGCAGCCTTTGCTGGCCTGCCTTATCTAAGAGAACTTGATCTCTCCAACGCTCATGTGCGCGTGATTTCGCCAGCAGCCTTCGTAGAACTTTCTAGCCTTACCAAACTTACACTCACTAATAATAACATAAGGACACTACAAATCGGATCGTTTGCGGGCTTAAAATCATTGGAAATGCTTGATCTTTCTGCTATACAAGTTGAATCTATCGCACCCAGGACATTCGCGGGATTAGATAGTCTTCACACTCTTATTTTGCATGGTAATATCTTAAGAACTCTTCCGAGCGGAGCATACATGGGTTTAAAATCCCTCAGAAAGCTTGATCTTTCAGGCAATCAGCTAGCAACAATACTGCCAGGCGCATTTGCTGATCTATCGAATCTTAGCAGTCTTATAGTAAGCGATAACAAACTCTCTACAATCGAACCTGGCGTTTTTGATGATATACCCAATTTACAGTCACTTGAGCTTGACCATAACCAGATTACTAACCTATGGCGTGGACTATTTATGGATTTAAAAATCCTTCAACAACTTAATCTCGCAAATAACAACATATCCATACTACAAGCTGGAACTTTTGCCGGATTAGATGCTCTAAAAGTTCTTAACTTAGCCGATAATAGGCTAGAGTCAATTGCGCCACACGCCTTTATGATGTTACCAGAACTTACTCATTTGATATTGCATAGCAATAGATTGACAAGCATCGATCAGACAATGTTGAATGGCATGCCAAAGTTGCTCAATCTCGAGCTTGCACATAATTTCTTGGAAAGCATTGCAGCGGACGATTTTCAAAGATTATCAACACTAGAATTTCTTAATCTTAGTGAAAATCAAATTACAACGATCGAGCCTGGCGCATTTCAAAGTATGCCGGGCCTTAAAGTTCTTTGGTTGCATCATAATAAGCTGCGTGAACTTGATGATGGTGTCTTCACTGGTTTGTTAAATCTGGAAGAGCTGTATCTTGGGCATAACCCACTCGAGGTGATAGAGTCAGAAGTTTTAGCTGATCTACCAAAGCTGCAGAGGATTTTTCTTAGCGATATCGCAAGATCAGGCATCGACGCTATAAGTCGGCAATTATCGCCGACGGTAAAGGTTCTTGTACACTAGCGTCACTAAAAACTACGCAGTGTGCACGAACGTAAACAGTAGTACTTCTTTTGTGTCGAGATTTACTAGTACAGAAAATTTCTCTTAAGAGATCGCTGCTAACACACAGCAGCTTAATTGGTGGGACTGCATGATACACAGCCCCACCGAAAATGCGCGTGAACAAAACATGTGCGTCGTAGCCTTATGCTACAGCGACAGATGATTTTTCGTAGGCAGCAACGCGTCGAGCAAGACGACCGATTTTACGAGCAGCTGTATTTTTATGAAATACGCCTTTGTTTTTTGCTCGCGATAATTTTGCTTCGACTGCTACCAACATTGATTTAACAACAGCGGCATCCTTGCCTTGTGTTATAGCATCAAGAACAGCCTTAGAACCGGTCTTAATGGATGATTTACGTGCTGCATTTTTGAGTCTTTTTTTCTCGGTTTGCAACACACGCTTTTTTGATGATTTTATATTCGCCATGCTAATAACTTCCCAGTATGTAGGTCTTATACAACTTTTATAACTTTGCCTGCTTTGACACACTTGGTGCAAACATTGCCGGCATGAACGCAATTATTTCCCGCAGCCAAAAGAACATAGCGGATACGGTGAACGTTTGGGTAAACCCATCGCTTAACACGGTTGTTTGCATGGCTAACAAGGTTAGCGACACGCGGTCCTTTGCCGCACAGATTGCATATACGAGCCATTTCAAAAAATCCTTTCAATACAAAGTTTTCTTATGCTTTCTAAGTTTACTCAAGATGGACTTTTTTTTCAAATGTGTCTACACAAATCGGTGTTCTTGGCGTGGTTCGACCCCCAATAATTCGTAAATCTCGTTCGCCTGTAATGTTTCTTTTTCGAGGAGGGTAGTCGCGAGGAGATCAAGCTTTTCACGATTTTGTGTTAGCAATTCTCGAGCACGTTCATAGCTTTGATCAATTAATACCGCCACTTCACGGTCGATTTTCTCTGCCACATTTTGTGAGTATACAAAAGAACCTTCATGCTGTCGATAGACTACTTTGCCAAGAGCCGACATACCATAGAGACAGACCATATTGCGAGCTATATTGGTTGCTGTTTCAAAGTCATGCGCAGCTCCCGTTGTTATATCACCGAACTCCATTTCTTCCGCGGCACGCCCACCCATCAGAGTAAGCATAGTGGCCTTCATTTCTTCTTGTGTCGTTGTGTACTTATCTTTCTCCGGAAACGAGTAGGTCACACCAAGAGCGTGGCCACGCGGTATAATGCTAACTTTATGGAGAGGATCAGTAAATTTGGGACTCAAAAGCGTCAATAAAGCGTGTCCAGCCTCATGAAATGCCGTAATACGAAGATCTTCTTTGGAACGGACCATGCTCTTGATCTCTTTGCCAAGAATAATTTTATCACGTGCAGATTCAAAATCGTTAATAGTAACATTATCTTGACCACTTTTCGAAGCATTAATGGCAGCTTCGTTAATGAGATTTGCAAGATCAGCACCAGAAAATCCTGGTGTACCACGTGCAATAAGACCAAGATTAACATGTGCATCGATAGGCACCGAGCGAGCATGAACTTTTAAAATTTGCTCACGACTTGCCAAATCAGGGTACGGTACAACAACACGTCGGTCGAATCTTCCTGGTCGTAATAATGCTTTGTCGAGAACGTCGGGTCTATTGGTGGCAGCAAGAACAATAACAGCGCCTTCTTTAGTTTGGAATCCGTCCATTTCTGTGAGTAACTGGTTGAGTGTTTGTTCACGTTCGTCGTGACCGCCACCCATGCCATTGCCACGATGTCTTCCTACAGCGTCAAGCTCGTCGATAAAAATGATACTTGGAGCATATTTACGTGCTTGCGCAAAAAGATCTCGAACACGACCTGCGCCAACACCAACAAAAATTTCGATAAAGTCAGAGCCACCAACACTAAAAAATGGACAGTTTGCCTCTCCCGCAACAGCCTTTGCAAGTAATGTTTTGCCGTTGCCAGGTTCTCCGACAAGCAAAACGCCGCGTGTAATTTTTGCGCCGAGACGACGATATTTTCCAGGATTTTTTAGAAAATCTACAACATCTTTGAGTTCTTCCTTCGCTTCAGTCGCGCCTGCGACAGAATCAAACGTCTCCTTGATAGTTGATGGCATAAACATGCGTGCCCGACTCTTGCTGAGCGGAAACATATTACTAGCACTATTTGAGCCATTGCGCATTTGGCGCAAGAAATACCAAAAAAGTGCTAACAATAATCCTAGACTGAGAATTCCCAAAAATAACCAAAAGCCATAATTAGAAGCATTGTTAGCGATAGAGGTTTCAATGCCATGAGCTTTCAAAGTATCCCATTGGTTATACGAAGCCGGCAATATGGTTTCATAAGATGAACCATTTACGTACTCGCCTTCAGCCTCTTGGCCATTAATATGGATATTTTTGATAAGGCCAGCATCAACCTGTTTGAGAAAATCTGAATAACTTATTTTTTGTACTTGCCCAACATAACTTGTTAGGTTATTAAGGATAATCAGTGAGAAGAAGAGTAGCGCACCAACCACCAAGAAGTGGAGAAAATTTTTGGGGCCACCGCTAAAGAACTGGTTGCCATTTTTTTTTGATTTCATAGCCATTTCCCTATTTATTTTTTGTTTTTATGTGTCTCCCGTTTAAGACACTTATTTAAAATACTTCTATAATTTCTAATAGAATAGCACGGTTCTCGAAGAATAGCAATTTTATTTTAGAATTTTTGCCATTGATGGGCAATCGTACGGTATCGTTCTGCCCATTAATACCATAATATATTGTTTTTGGGGCACAACAATAGGTACAGTGTTTATACGTTCTGTTACTGTAGCAGTATTGTTATTGTATGCGTAATAAGGCAAGCAAGGAGGATCTATAATCATGATATACACACGTATTTTTTTATATAGTATTGCTATTATTAATATGTCACTTATCGCTGGTGCGATAACTATTCATAATCATACTGAATATCCGGTCTATGCTGGCGTTTATTATGTCCGCACCAATCTTCTTGATCAAAGCCAAGGACCAGCATTATTGCAGAGCCCGGCTGTTGCAATCCAACCAAAAAAATCTGTAATGATGACCCGTCCCCGCATAAAGATCATGTACAATAGAGAGATTATTGTCTCGACAAAACAAACTGATATAGCACCCCATCTACCAACAAATCTTTATACGAGAAGTGCTTTGCACCGTGTTGGATGGCATAATGGCACTGTCTATCACGTGGCAGAGCGAGCAGGAAAGCTAGTATGTTATGATGATACCCGATGGCCAAACATAAAACCTCTAGTCGAGAAAGCCGCTGAGGCTACCGATGTCATGTTACAAGAAATACGTGATATAGTAGCCGACCATCCATACAGAAATACCCATGCTGCCGTTCGCCCAGGAAGCACTCTGAGCAGCGATGAAGCTCTTGCTGTTGCAACCAGGGCAGACCGAGCGCAAAAGGCACTTGCAAGAATATACGGCGCACCTCTCAAGCAAGCGCCTCGCATAGCTCTTTGTCTCAGCGGCGGCGGCATGCGCGCAGCAATAAGTACAACGGGACTATTATCGGTTTTGGCCGACATAGGTGTCTTGGATGCAGTTACGTATATTGCTGCCTTGTCTGGTTCAACCTGGGCAACAACGAGCTGGATGGTGTTTGGACAAACACTAAGCGAGTACAGCAACTATCTTAGTAACGTCCTAGCGAGTCTTCATGCGCCTTCGCCTGATGCAATTGCTGGTTCCTTATGGCCAAAGTATCTTTATAACCAACCTATGAGCATCGTTGACCTCTACGGAGCTTATTTGGCTACAACGTTCTTTGCCCATCTGCCAAGGCAGACTGATCGTACCAATGTCAAATTTTCTTCGATACAGCGTTGCACTCAAACAGGAGCTTATCCATTTCCACTATGCACAGCGCTGGAAGCGAGCATAGATAATAATTGGGTGACGTTTACACCATTTGATGTTATGAGTGAGACGCTTAACTTCAGTATACCGGTATGGGCATTTGGTAGGCCTTTTGTTGGTGGCAATTCGACTAATTTTGCACCTGAGTTGAGCCTTGGTTTTATGATGGGTCTTTGGGGTTCTGCACTATCTGGTACCATCGAAGAGATGCTGATGCTTTCAGCAGAAAATATTCCACCTCTCTTATTAAGTAAGCTGCAAGAATTTGTGCAAGCCACCGACACTGAGAATGTCCGACTTGCGCCTGTTAAAATCCAAAATCCACTTTATGGCATTCCTGAAAGCAGCCATCGAGCACGTTCAATCAAAGATTTTGTGTTTATGGACGCGGGCTACGCTTATAATTTACCATTGCCGCCGCTTATGCGTCCTGATCGTGCTGTTGATATTATTCTTATACTTGATGTCTCAGAAGATGTTTATGAAGGTTTTGCCGAATTTAAGAAAGCTGAAGCACATATACGCACAGAGGGTTGGCCATTCCCACCAATAGATTATACAAAACTTGGCAAACAGCCCGTAACAGTCTTTCAGGATACTAGTAATCCAACGGTACCAACGGTTATATACTATGTTCCAATGCGTGATAGTACCGCCCCAACGGCGCTTGATCCTGCAAAAGAGTTTTTAACAACCTATAAGACAAGCAACTTCTCATACACTCGTCGAGATATCGATCGGCTTATGGGGCTTATACGAACGAATATAATATCAAGTAAAGAACAACTGTATGCTGCTATTAATGAGCGTGTTCAGAGTAACATGGCTACCGCGTAAATTTGCATGATAATGCATGAAAAGTATTGTGCTGTACGGTACACACAAAGCGTGTGCTTATACTAGCACAGTAAAACTCGATGTGTTGTGAGGATTTGTAGTAACCAGAAAGGAGTTTGTCATGATAGATCACCGAGTACTATTTGTAAAAGTATGTGCATGTACCACCATAAGTATGGTTGGTACCGGCTTTTGTTCTGCCGTACGGAATCCGACCGATTTAAGCGGTATACAGGGCTTGCTGGCGCTTGCTGAGCAGCAGCATGAGACAATATTGCCAGGGATTGGAATTCGCAATACTTGTTTCATGAAAGATCATGATACAACGATCCCAGATGATTATCCAGATTGTAATAATATTTATTTTCAAAGTGATATCACCGGTAACTTAACCATTGATATTGCCGCTTTAACTCATGAAGAAACTTTCATCGATATGCAAGGTTTTCACCTTAAAGGTGATGTTATTTTAGCGTCGAACGAAGCTCTTTCTGAAGAAAATACCAAGCATCTTATCTTTCAAAATGGTACTATAGACGGCAAAATCGGTGCAAAAGGTTCAACCACCCCTTTCCTTGGGTCCTTCAACTATACTCTTAGTTATCTTAAACTTCATTTTTTTAATATACATATCAGCAATGGTGTTGATTTAGAGAATGATGAAGAAGATAAAACGCGCATTCTGAATATCAATAACGTTTCTGTAGAAAGTAACAATGCATATATTTCCTCTATAACCTTAGCAACACATGACTTTGATGATTTTATCCTACCTTTAGGTCAAACTTCATGTACTAATTGCAGTTTGAACAGTATCAATATTGCTAATTCAACTGTTAATTATTTAGAAATTTCAAGCAATTCTATTCATGAACTGCTAACTGGTTCTCTAAATGCCACATGTTATAGTAGATGTGAAAGAAATAAAATTTTTATCAACAATTCAGATGTTGGCAACATGCTTTTTAAAAGTAATAATCAAGTGAGTATGAAACATTACAAACATTTGGAAAACAAGCTCAATTATAACAAAGTTACTATGAACGATTCATCAGCTGGACCACTTACTTTTTTTCTTCAATCGAGATATGACCAAGGAGCAATACAAATTTTATCCAATACTTCTACCGCCGATAATACTAATATTGGTACGATAACTATGCAAAGTTCTTTTTATCACCCAGACTCAAGTACTGGTAACAGTATTAACATAAAAAACAGCTCAATTGTGTTTGGCAATATATGGACAACGAAAATAAACGCTGCCACGCTTAGCATCGGTAATTCTGCATTATTTGGTTGGTACGATTTGGGCAGCTATGCAGAGACAACTACAATAACAAATAGCTTTGCTCATGCATACCCTTATAACTTTAATCAAGAAAATTCTTTTGCTGAGTGGGGTTGCTGTACTCATGATAATACTGATAACGGCAAATATGAGACGATCTTTTATGGTGATGGTAACAATGTACAAGCACTTGTCAAGAATATTGAGACGGGACAAATTTCTTCAGCAAAATTTCTTATTGTACCTGGAAACATGCAATATGCAGACCAGGCATTCTATTGGATGAATAATAAAAACGTTCTTATGACATTTGGAATTCCATCGGGAGCAGTCGACGCACATCTATGTTGTCTTTATACCCCGGGAGACGATGGAGGTATAGGAAGCTTTATTCCAATCACCGTCACCCAAAGGCCACAAAACCTGTTGAGTCAAGTAATGCTTCCCAAAAAAGCAGAGGTTGCTCCTACACAAGAAGTTTCTGGTACAAGCAGCCTTGCGTGGTATGTTAAACCAAAAGCTGATGGTTCTGGATGGGATGAGGCAAAGCAATATCTAGCTATTACCAATGTTATTGAAGGGGGCATAAATATTATTGGCGTGTTTAATGTCGATACACAGGGGCTTCCACAACAAATTACACTACAACAGGTTGGCTATATGGGTTGGCTCGCATTTTCGTTCGGTGCCTTATCGTATCTTACATGGCAACCGACATCTTCTCAAACTTCTTCAGGCGCGTTGTTGGAAGGTAATAAATCTTATCCACTGGTTCTGATTGGTGTTGATAATAGGTGGAGTAGGATTTTTGCCATACCTGCCGATCCAACTGATTCTACCGAGCAGACAAGTGTAGTTGAATTTGATGGCTCATCTTTCTGCAGAAACCCCGTTATCTTTGCAACGCCAAAATATTTATGTATTGCTGGGTTATTTTATGATCAGACAACAGGTAGCTTAACAGATCAAAAACTCAGGCGTTACAAAGTAACAGCACCTTCTAAGGATCATGTTGTATTCGATCTTTTCGATGAAATTAATCTTCCGCTTGCGGATTATGGACGTATATGGAAAATACGGTCCTGTAATACACAAGGTGCTGCTCAGCCATATAGCGACTCTCCTCTATTCGTAACATTTTTGAGGCCTATTGGCACACTATATTTTGCTAATATAGATATGGCTACTAAGAACATTAACTCTTATAGCTTTTCTGTGCAAGGGGCTAATCTTGGACTCGATGGGATTCCTCAGTGTCCTAGTTTGCCGAGTGGATTTGGCTATGATATTGCTGGTCTCCTTGGGACAACTTCTCATAGCGAGTTATGGCAGTTTTTATGCCCGACTGGTTCAACTGGTTTTGATTGCGCAGGAGTACAAGTACCACTGGCTTTATGATGTATATGCAAAATTTTTGTAGATAACTATCAGGTAGGCAGGGGCCCTACTGGGGCCCCTACTCTGAGTGGTGCACTGCCTGCCTAAGATCTTAGCAAGCCCCAGAAAAATCGAAGCCCTCTGTATTAATGAGGGCTTCAGTCAAGTATCGAGTAGGGGGGGGAGTGATTAGCTCCCGCCCTCTCACACCACACCGTACGTACCATTCGCAGGATTTTGCCCTGGTAGATTTTTTGTAGGAAACAATTGACAAAACCCCTATTGAGCAGGTTGCTAAAAAAGAAAAAAGATTTAAATTTTAATGGATAAATGTGACTAAACATTAAAACGGGTAATCTAATGCACATAAAAGTTGAGCGAATTGATCATCTTGGAGTTATTGCCGGTGTTATGCATGATTTAGGGCTAGTTGGCATGATAGATCACGCAATTGGAACTGATAAGCAGGAGCTTATTAGTGTTGGGGAATCAGACCAAAGTAAACCACGAGATATTACTTAGATCTTGTTTCATTTTCAGTTCTAATCTACCCTTGGATACATTCTCTTTCACTGATATACTGAGCGCTTATAAACAACAAGACAAAGTTGAAAAAGGATTTGCTTTTCTCAAAAGCCCTTCATTTTTTGCTTCTTCCCTATTCCTAAAAAATCCCTCAAGAATTCAAGGACTCCTCATGGTTATGAACCCTGGCTTTACTTATTTATTCTATAGCACAACGCCGTATCAGAGCTCGCCTTAAACAACTTCACGATTCAATACCAAACCAAATAAAGCAACCAACCCAAAATCCAACGGCACGCTGGATTTTCCAGTCATTGCAGGGAATCAACTGCATCTATGTCACTATTGATGGCCAAAAACAGCTAATAATCGATAGATTAACAGAGCTTAGACAGAAAATAATAGCTCTCTTCGGTGGCAGAACTGCTCAGATATATCAAATTTCTTTACCCATTGGTTGCTCAATGTGAGCTAGAACCCGAGAGGCATAGAGGCATAATTTCGTAACTTCTGACATAGTTTTTTAACTTTATATAGGTCAGCCTGTTGCATTTTTGTTGTCATTGTTTTACTATTAATAATGTAATAGTATAGTTTGCACCACGGTTGGTATCGTGGTCAGTTGTATTAATCATAACGTTAACCAGTAGGAGGCAATATGGCCAAACATCATTTTGCTCTTGCCTTAGCGTTCGCTACATTGTCTAGTGCATCGGCAAGGTTGCAAGGGCGTTTTTCGGACCCGTTCAGGGAAATGTTCGACAGAATGGACAAAATCTTTGAAGAAGAAACCAAGTTTTTCGAATCTTTAGCGAGTAACACTGGGTCATCTATCAATGTCGACAAAAAGTCTGCAGATGGTTCTGTTAAGATTTCTATCGGGGGAGTCTCAGCGGATAAGCTCGACGCTTCTGTCCGCGATGGCGTACTAACTATTAAATCTCCATCAGTATTGGTGGCAGTACGGTTAGGATCACAAGGCAGGATGTTGCGTATTGACGTAGAAAAGGTTGTCACAGAAGAAGCTTTACAGCAGGCTCAGCCTGTTGGTACACCAGCTGAAGGAACTGCAACTCCTGATGCTGGCACAAAACAGACAGCAGATACTTCCAGCACGAAAAAAGCAAAGAGTATTCATCATAGTTCATTACAAGAGTGGTTGCCATTGGCAGTAACACTGAAAACACCTGAAATTGATTATAAGAAAGACACAGGTGTGTTGACCATAACGCTACAAGCTCTTAATCCAGCTCAGTCGGTCAACGTAACCTATCGCTAATAAAAGTCCTAACGGAAAAGGCCACGTTTTTCGCGTGGCCTTTTCTGCGGGCCTGTAAAATTTTATGCAATATTTTAATTTTTTTGTATAGTTCTTATCTATAAAATAATCTTTTTTTACTGTAAGGCATACCATGTTGCAATCTCATCGCACCTGGGTTACACTCGATGCAGCTGCATTTTCTCACAACATAGCCTGCTTTAAAAGGCTCGTTGGCCACGAAAAGCATCTTGCTGTTGTAGTCAAATCAGATGCTTATGGTCACGGGCTTGCTCATATCGCTAAGCTTGCATCAGCAGAGCAAGCTGTTCATATGGTCTGTACGGCTTCATTGTCAGAGGCGCTTGCATTGAGAACGTATGGATTTAAAAAATCGATACTTGTGCTTGGTATACTTGATATGCCTTATGAGCAGGCTATTCTCCACGATATTGATCTTATGGTTGATAGTCGCGAGACGATTAAAGATCTCAATAACATAGCACAATCGCTTGGCGCCTCATGTTCTATTCACCTTAAGGTCGATACAGGATTAGCGCGTCTCGGAGTACCATTTTCAGATGCAGTTGCATGTGTCCAATACGCACAGTCATTACCAGCAATCAGTCTCAAGGGTCTTTGTAGCCATTTTGCTGAAGCATCGAATACTGATCACTCATTTACGGAATACCAGTACCAACAATTTATGTCTCTTATAGAACAACTTAAGGCACTGTCTATACATATTCCGTATTGCCACATTGCCAATACTGCTGGCAGTATTTTGTACGCTCATGCGCAACATTTAACCATGGTTAGAATTGGAGCAGGGGCCTATGGAATGGTCTCTGATGCTGCTATGCCAACGGGTTATGCTTTACAGCAGATTCTTACATGGCACGCTCGTATTTGTCAGTTACATACACTCCCAGCAGGAACACCAATTGGTTATGAACGAACCTTTGTAGCAAAGCGCGAGACACGTGTTGCACTTTTACCCATTGGGTATTACGATGGCTACGATAAACGATTGAGCAATAAAGCAGTTGTTTTTGTGCCTGGCACCGGTAAATATGCACCAATTATTGGTAGAATATCCATGAACATGGCTGCAATTGATGTAACTGATATGGATCCTGTCTCACTTGGTGATGAAGTTATTCTAACCGGCAATAGGCCTGAGATTCATGCCTGTACACTCGCAGCGCTAACAGGCTGTAATAATCCGCGAGAAATTACGCTACATATACACCATGCAATTCCGCGTATTGTTACCATACAACCTACTGATATCTATAAGAATGCTGGCCAGTATTGCCGTTATGCTCAGGAATATGAGCTAACAACGAAATGGATGCAATAACAAGCGCATAGCATGGATACATAGCAACTTGTTATATGATTACTAAGCACAAGGCCATTGCACTGCTAGCAGTGCAATGGCCTTGTGCTGTTTTGTAGCATAAGCTAGTGTTCTTACGTTGGCAGTTCAAGAATGACAACTGCTAAGGCAGTTGTTGCAGTATGTGTCAATGATACGAAAATTGTCGGCTGTTGTTGGTGTTTATCAAGTAGTGTTGACCAATCTATGGAGATCAAAGGAGCACCCGTACTGCTGCTGTGAATCTTAACAAGACGACAAAGTTTTACCAGCGAGCATGTTTCCGACAAAAATCCAGAGCTTGATAATGCTTTATAGAGTGCCTCGCGAGCAGCAAAACGACCAGCAAATCGCTCAGCACTTAATAGAGGCTCTGAACGACAGTATGTAATTTCTTCAGAAGTTAATATTTTTTCTAGTGCTTTGTCCGATTTAGTCCGCCATGATGCAAATCGTTGTATATCAACAGCATCGATACCGATACCATGAATCATACGAGTATTCTTTCAAGTATAGTTATAGCTGCGCGTGTGCTGTTGGCATGTGCGCAGGCGACCATGGCGTAAGCACAGGACCATGATCGTATGCAATGCGTGCACCGAGTGACGCTAATTTTTCTGGCAATCTATCATAGCCGCGTAAAACATGGTGTATACCGGCCATTTTTGTTTCACCTGACGCAACAAGTCCTGCAATAATAAGTGCACATGATGCTCTAATGTCTGTTGCAACGACGGATGAACCACTTAAATGCTCAACACCTTCAATAGTTGCTATATTATGGTTGACACGAATATGCGCACCCATCTTTTGTAGCTCCTGCATATGAAGTAGCCTATTCTCAAAAACGGTCTCCTGCACGTGACTTGTTCCGGATGCTATGCATTGCAATGCGCTCATTGGTGCCTGTAAATCAGTCGGGAATCCTGGATAGGGCGCTGTTTTGAAGGAAACTGCCTTTGGTGCACGCGTTGCTTTTAAGGTTATACCCTGGCCATCAGGCCCAACGATAATAGTATGCCCCATTTCTTCAAGTTTCATGAGTACAAGATCCATAACAAAAGCAGGTGCTTGCGGTATAGTAACGGTACCACCGGTTATAGCGGCAGCAAGCATAATGGAACCTGCTTCTAGCCGGTCATACATAACCGCATGATGTATTGGCTTGAGGTCGGCGACACCCTCGACACGAATTGTAGCAGGTGGCTCTATAGTAATCTTTGCTCCCATGGAGCGTAATGCGTTGATGAGATCAGTTACTTCGGGTTCAAGTGCTGCATTAAGAATTTTTGTGACGCCTGGGGTCTTTATCGCAGCCATGAGAACATTTTCAGTCGCACCAACACTAGGATACTCGAATATAACCGTTGTTGCTGTAAGTTTTTTTGTTTCGGCGCATACACAGTCGCCCTCGAGCGAGATAGTGGCACCCATACGACGGAACGCGGCAAGATGGTAATCAATAGGTCGGGAACCAATAACACAGCCACCAGGAACTGCTATCTCTGCTTTACCAAATCTTGCTAATAACGGCCCCATAACCAGTACCGATGCGCGCATTTTTTTCATGATTGCTGCATCAACATGCCAACATTTAATTGGCCGCGTATCAATGGCTAGCGATCGTCCGTGTTCCAGTACTGTGATATCAGCACCAAGATTGCGTAAAAGCGTAATCATATTAGTGACATCATCCGATAGGGGAACGTTGGTGAGTAGCGATTTACCCTCGGTGAGTATGAGTGATGCCATAATGACAAGCACTGCATTTTTCGCACCCGTTAACTCAATGGTTCCCTGTAACGGTTCTGATTGACTAATGATAAGATGTCCCTCTACCATAAAAACCCCTTTTAAAGATGGCTATTAATGTATATATAATTTTCCATAACAGTATATCTTAAATATTTTTTGAAGACTATTTTAGTATAGCATAGATTTCGTTGCCACGCACAAGGGAGATGTAGTAAAGAAAACTCACGCGTTAACTCGGACTTAACAATATGTTGTGCATTTAAAAAAACTTTTTCCCGATATACAAACTTTATTGCCCTGAGCGCGGAGGCCTACTGTAACACACTTTTCTTGAACCCCCATAAAGGGCTTGATCATTGCATTCCTACTGCGAATAGCCTAAACTTTTATGTGCTATCTGTTGTGTCATAGTGTCATCGTTCAACAAGCTAAGTGCGCCATAAGACAGTACGTGGATCTTTTTCAATGCTGCGAAATAAGGGTAGAAGTAATGCGGGGCGATATTTGTATATACTCGTTACTTTTTGTCTTGCTGCTATGCATAAATCTGTGTGGCATATCCATAGTGTATAATTTTCGCATAGCACAAATTACAAAACAACCAATAACTGAAAAACCAGGCGACAAGAACGGCACCGTCATAGCACTATTATTTGAACAATATGGGAAAAAATATAATGGCGTTCAGCAAAATTTTGCTGGGGGATTTGGTTCATACATTTACGATTTTTCGCCTTATTATTTCAGGATTGATGGTGCAGTATCACATATACATGAAAAAACTGATCATATAACCAGCTTTTCTGGCACGGAAGCAGATGACATATTGTTCACGCTAGGACGAAATGCTGCCATTAATCAATATACCTCGCTAACATTCTCTGGACTATTTGGTATACCTACCCATAGGCTGTACAGATTACAACACGTCGATTTCGGGTACAGCCAAGTTGGCACAGGACTTCAGCTTGATGGCGTATATTCACATAATCATATTAATGATGTTATATATGGGGCGCGGTACATATATTTTGCTCCTAGGCAAGCATTTGATAGCAACGGACAATGGCACAGGTTTACGCTTGGCAATGTAGCTGATGTTCTTATAGCGTCTAATAACAGATTAAACAATCACAGGATCGAGTTTGGCTACACGGCAAGATTTAGTTTTGGAGCATGTGCTTATCCAAATTTTGATGACATTGCAGAAAAGACTAACTATATACGGAGTAACTTGTATCTAGTTTATAAATATAAATTTTCCATTAGGGATATTCCAAATAGATTTCTATGTAATATCTCCTATGGACGCGATCATGTCCCAAGAACATATGGCAACAAATACATTATTACCTTGTGGGCATCATGGAACGTCAATTTTTAGACAGTCTTGAAACCATAGAATTCCGGTGCATTTCGGAGATAACTCACTATTCTTTGGTAATTTCTTGAACAGTTCTTTGTTGCATAGATTATGAGACTAAAAATATCAGCAATGATAACGCACAAAATGCAAGAAAAAAAAAGCTTTCATAAAAGTTTTCCTCGAAGGAAAAGCTTCGCTTAACTTACAAGCAAGCCCTCTGCAGCATATGTTTTCTAAACGATCTTCAGCGTGTATTGCAGAGTACTCGTGCTTATTTACGCTTCAGTCTCTCGAATGTCCGCAACCAAATCAGCGTCAGTCATTTCTTGTTCCATCGTGGCAACGGAAAGTATTTCATCAATGGTAGTAAGGCCATCTTTTATTTTTCTGATGCCATCTTGCAACAGTAGAGTCATACCGTCATGAAGAGCTTGACGGCGAATGCGAGAAGTATCAGACCGCTCCATCGTAAGCTTGGCGATTTCGTTCGTCATTTTCATCATCTCATAAATGGCAAGTCTGCCACGATAACCTGTGCTATTACAATCTTCGCAGCCAACTGGTTTATAAAACTTTATCTGTTTCGCTTCTTCTGGGGAAAGACCAATACTTTTCAGCGCTTCACTTTCAGGTACATAGACTGCTTTACAGTTGTCGCAGAGTCGACGCACCAGCCGCTGCGCTACAATTAATATAACTGATGATGCAATTAAGAATGGCTCAACACCCATATCAAGTAATCGTGTTATACTTGCCGGCGCACTATTTGTATGTAATGTACTAAGTACCAAATGGCCCGTTAATGCTGCTTGCACAGCGATCTGAGCAGTTTCAGCATCACGTGTTTCTCCTATCATGACAATATCAGGATCTTGTCGCAGAATGGATCGCAAGGCTGCTGCAAATGTTAGCCCTATTTTTTCTTTAACGAGGACCTGGCCAATACCAGCCATTTGATATTCAACAGGGTCTTCGACAGTAATAATGTTAACATCAGAGGTATTTAACTGACCAAGAATGGCATAGAGGGTTGTTGTCTTACCAGAGCCAGTTGGACCTGTGATATAAATTATACCATTCGGCTTAGTAATACTCTCAGAAACTAGGTCATAATCACGCTTACTAAACGCAAAATCTTTGAGATGGCCGAAAGTTCTAGACTTATCAAGCAATCGCATAACGATACGTTCGCCAAACACAACTGGCAAGATGGAAACACGGATATCTATGGGCTTGCCTGCTACTTTAATATCGATACGACCATCTTGTGGGATACGCTTTTCAGCAATATTGAGATTTGCCATGATTTTAATACGGGAGGCAAGGGCTCCCTGAATACGTTTCGGTGGCGTCATAACTGTATACAAAACGCCATCAATACGATACCGCACAAGAATTTCTTTTTCAAAAGGTTCGATATGAACGTCGGATGCTCCGCGTTTCACTGCTTGGAACAAAATATGATTAACTAATTTTATAATCGGGGCTTCGCTGGCCATAGAGGCAATATCTTTTTCTTCAATATCGCCAAATTCGACAGAACCGTCTATCTGTTCGCCTTCACCTTCGAGCTCGGCGATCATTTCTTTGGTGCCCTCGATTGGATAATAGCGGTTTATTGCATCAAGAATAACTTTGGGTGTTGCGATGCCCTGGATTGTCCCTCCACCGAGCAGCAAATCAATATCATCAATAGGCTGAAATAGCATAGGATTGGCGGTGACAATCATAATTTTTTCGTCAAGCCTTATGGGTATAACGACATTGTCACGCAAAAACTGTAATGGCACTTTTGACAAAAGAGTTAGATCGGCTTCACGCTCACTTATCCCTTTCATATAGGGCACACCCATATAGAGAGCAAATTTTTCTGCAAGTATATCAGGAGTTATGTATTGCTTCTCAATAAGATATTTATCGATTGGTATATAAATCTCTGCTTGTGCTGCCTTATATTCAGCAAGCTGCTCTGCTGTGATAGCTTCCTGCCCGACAAGAAATAAGCCAAAATCTTGTTTTATTGTTGTGTCCATTGCGCCATAAACTCCCTATAGAGGTATACGAGACCCTTTTTCTGTTGTTGCTTGCTCTTGAGTACCACTAGAATACCAAATTACGCAAGAGCCTCATAGGGTTATATGTATCTCGCCTATAGAACGACTGTTATACACTCGTCTCATATAGTTCGTATAAATGCTTATGGCAGCATTTTGGCGCATATCAAATTGCATTGCTTAAGCACAGAACACCATGGGGTAAAGCCTGCCCGACTAGTTAAGACAGGGCGATGCGCACTGTCTGAGTATCCTGAACAAGCAACGCTAGCAGGCTTTGTTATACCAGTAAATCTTAGTGGTGTTCTTCTTCATGATGCGATGCAGCTTTTTTTTCTGCAATCTGGTTCATAAATCTTTTAAACATACTGTAAAAACCACCAACATAAAAGCCATATGCGACCATGCCCAGGGCCGATGCCGTGAGAAGACCTTTGGCAATCATCCTTGGTTCAATACCAAGCATAACAAGTAATATAGCAATACCGGTGACAAATATGATTGTCCCTTTGATGGTATCTAAAAGCGATTGCGATAATCCAAAAAACATAGTGCACCTCCCTTTTGTAGGTCACAAGTATCAACAAACAATCAATACGCATATAACCCTACACTGACACGTACATAGCCATGAAGTCACAAGAATCTTACGTTCCGTGTCCTTAGCTACTGGGTTACCAGACTAGTGTACTAAATTAAAGAAAGAAAAATCAATAATTATTTTTATTTGTTATTAATTTAATGTAAATATTATTAATGACAGTCAGTCCGGCAGCCTTAGATGCACATCATAAAATTCCCGCTGCACTCGTACAGCGGGAATTAAGAATGGCTTTATGCCAAACTATCTCACTCTATTAACCGAGAAGCTCCATAGTGATAGTAGCGAATGGTGATGTACTGATACTCGATGGCGGCAAGCCTGGTATAGCCACAGGGCTAACATTAAAACTTGCATTGTACTGCAAGCCAAGTTGATCACCGCTACTGAGCGGGACGACACAATGCCCAATAACACTGAAAACGCAATTAGATGGCGGTTGCACTTGGGCTGCTGTTATGCTTTGATGCATTCCCGTTGCTGGAATAATAGTGATGCCTGAAGCACCGTTGGGAATTGTACAAAGATTGATAAGTGCAGAAAAGTTATCGTTCACCGGAGCCGCACTAGCCTGAACTTGCAAACTATACGTTACTAGATAGCTTCCAGTTAGTGGAACAGTGAAAAGCCCACTCGCAGAACTGTAAGAAATACCTCCTGCGCTGACAACTGGTGTATCGAAAAGAACAACCTGCTGCTCAGTGATGCCACCAATATTCGCAATATACGAGGCATAAACGTTGGTAACTGGTCCCTGTGGGCCAATTGGGCCACGTAGGCCTTGAAGTGTTCGCTGAGGCAAGCAGTACCCATGATAACAAGCCTCAACTTGAGCAAAAGCCATATGTATTCCGAGAACTAACGGGAGAAAATATCTAATTGACTGTGGCATGAAATACATCTCCTTATCATAAATTTATAGACAATAAACATGTATTGAATGATACCTACTAGGCAATTTGTTCGATACTCAGCGTGACATTTGGTATAGGCCCTAAAATGGGATCATTGATACTAGAAACCTCTGCATGTACAGTACCACCCATAAAGACCTGGAACGTTGTTCCTGCAGGTAAATTGACGATAACACTAGTGCCAGCCTGGCTGTAAACCGTAGCATTTGCTGCAATATCAAACGATTTGTAAATATTGGTACTTGGAATTGCCATTGCTGCAGTGCCGAGATATGCGTTAAAAGAGCCCACCGCCGCTGCGGCACTCACAGTTCCCGTGACTGTTACCGTATAGGTAAGACGATAGACACCAGTTGCCGTTATTGTTATGGTCTGTGCTGAAAAATCAACAATGATACCTTGCGGAGCAACCGAATTAGCATCAAGCAAAAGAGGAAAAGGCTTACCTCCTATCCCCTCATTTTGACTAATCCCATATACCGATGCAAAGACCGCAGGAACAGCTCCTGATCCTTGAGGACCGGGAAAACCAACTTTACCTTTCAGCAGGATTGGCCCACAACAACAGTCATCGTCAGCCATGACAATGAGCACGGGCATGCATAGAATAACCAGTGCAAATCCTATATGTAGAGCTTTCATAGTATTGAGTCTCCTATTCTACTCGATTAGAATCTAAAGATTCGCAATTTTCTTAATCACCACCGTAGCTGCCGGTATCAATACTGTCTGATCTTTTGGGTATATCACATCTACGCTACTGGTTACTAAGTTAGCGCCTGTTGAAGTCAAAAAGACCAACGAAAAAACATTGCCTGCATGAAATTCTTGTATAAAATCGTTTAAAACTTGATAGTCGGTACCACCAGTTGCAGTATCAACTTGTGTTTGTGCCGTTGCAAACGTGCCAGGAATATACGCTGCATTATTGAGCATGAGTGCTACAGAGAAGCCAAAATTATGAGCCGTTGCACGACCTGTTACAACATACGATATGTGATAAAAACCATCGCTCTGTACCGAAAAAAGTCCACTTGTTGGATCATAGGTAATATCGCCATTGGCCGCGTAGACACCATTAACCTGTATCACACGACCAGTCGGCCCAGTCGAAAATTGTGTTCCCGATACTGAGTATTGTGACGTATAATCGTTATAACCGATAATCCCTGTTGGTCCTATAGGCCCTGTACTGCCCCGCTGCAACGTCACAACAATTGGACAACAACAATTCTTACAACGTACGTCCATACTATACGGCAACGTCATGGTCACGGTAATCATAACCGTAACCATCAAAAGATATGTCCTTCGCATACGATCTACTCCTTTATGTTGCAACACACGAATTATTAACAAATACGGTGACGCTATCGACGTTTTCAGTGATAGATTGCTACCGCTGACACTTCTTTGTTTACTATACTTTTATTTTTTGCATTGAGGCAAATTTTTCCCTAGAGATTTACGCAAAAGCTATGCATGGAAAATTTCAGCATAGGATTATCACTTTATCGTGGCATAATTTTAACGGTATAGTATAGTTTTCTTCAGACATACATGCGTACATGATTATGGGTAAGTACGATATTTAAGGTGGCTTCTAGCAGAGGACTTTGTGTAACATTATGGC
The DNA here is from genome assembly GCA_963715605.1 of uncultured bacterium. Lineage (GTDB taxonomy): Bacteria > Babelota > Babeliae > Babelales > Vermiphilaceae > JAKASV01. Next base: position 848,970 of record OY970257.1, read on the forward strand.
AAAGATAGTCTACTGTATTGATGGATCTTCATTCTTATATAGAGCGTATTATAGCATGCGACCATTGCATACGCCGACTGGCATACCAGTGCAGGCAGTATTTGGTTTTTGCCGCATGCTTAAGAAACTTATAGATGACGTGCATCCAGCCTATATGGCACTTGTGTGGGATAGTAAAGGCTCATCTGGACGACAAGATATATACCCAGCATATAAAGCAACACGGCAGTCGCCGCCAACTGATCTTTTTCATCAGAAAAAATATATTACTGATTTTGCCGACCTCATAGGTCTTACACAAGTCGTTCGTGAAGGCATCGAGGCGGATGACTTATTATATTCGCTTGCCGATGATCTCGCACAGCACCATGCAAAGGTTGTACTGGTAACCTCTGATAAAGATATGGCACAGGCATTAATATTCCCCTCTGTAACAATTTATGACCCATTTAAAGAAATGACAATAGATGCCAATTCATTTGAGGCGGCAATGGGTTTCCCGGTAACCAAAATAGCTTTTTATTATGCACTTGTTGGCGATGCTACTGACAATATTCCTGGAGTGCGTGGCATAGGCCCTAAGCATGCCGTGCACTTAGTACAACAGTTCAAATCGCTATCGCATCTCTATGATGCTCTTGATAGTATCTCTAATGAGCGGCTTAAAAAAACTCTTGAGGAACACAAGCAGGATGCTTATATGAGCGAACAACTGTTTGTTCTTAAAAAACTTGATCTTGGCATGACTGTCCAAGATTTCGCTTTCGATGCAGCTGATTGGGATAAAGCTCAACAGCTTTTTAAGGAACTTAATTTTAAGAAACTCATCAAAGAGGCACCAACACAAGCGCAGCCTAAAACTGGCCAGGGGCAGTTATCAATTTTCGGCAATGTCATATCAGATGCACAAGATACTGATCATGAAAAATCTTCTCACGATTTTCCTAGTCAGTCATATCGCTGTGTTATGATCAATACTGTAGAAGAGCTTACCAACCTCGTTGAACAGATACGCATTGCTGGTGCATGCGCACTTGATACGGAAACAAACGGATTAAACCCAATGCTCGATGGCTGCATTGGTATTTCGGTATGCGTTAAAGTGGGCATAGCTTACTATATTCCTATACGCCACACGACCCAAGAACCACAACTAACGTGTGAGCAACTTTTGACAATTTTAGGACCAGTCCTTGCTGATGCAACTATTCAAAAATATATGCATAATGCCAAATTTGATCTTCATGTTTTTGATCAGTGTGGACTGGCTATTCATGGCCTCGCATTTGACTCGTATATTGCGGCACGGCTGCTTCTCAAGGAGTGGCAGCGAGCTGGACTTAAGGTTCTCTCTGAACAGTTGCTCCATGAATCTATGATCACCTACGAACAGATCGAAAAACTCAGCGGTGTTAAGAAATTTTCTGCAGTGCCTCTTGCCGAAGCAACACAGTATGCGGCTGGTGATGCACACCAGACACTCAAGCTTGTTACTCTTTTACAAGATGAACTTCGTAAAGAACCTTCAATCAGTAGGCTTTACTATGAAATTGAACATCCGTTGATTACAATACTATGGCAGATGGAACATGAGGGAATTTTTCTCGACTGCACAATTCTTAAAAACCTTGGACTTAAGATAGAACAGGCCCTACACACGGTCGAGCAAACCATCAGCACGATGACAGGGCTATCTGATATTAACTTAAATTCCTCACGTCAAATTGAAGAGCTCTTATTTACTCGACTTGGCTTGCCAGCACAGAAAAAAAACACCAAAAGCGCACGTTATTCAACTGACCATGAAGTGCTAACAGCACTTGCCAAGATCCACGTTATTCCTGGTCTTATCGTGCAATACAGGGAATTGGCCAAGCTTAAGAATACCTATGTTGACACGCTACCATCTTATATTAATCCGCATACACACCATATTCATACGTCATTTAGTCAAGTGTCAACGGCAACTGGCCGCCTAGCGAGTAGCGAACCAAACTTACAAAATATTCCGACTGATGGTTCAGGCTTTGGTATAACTATTCGTGGTGCTTTCAAGCCAGATAGCAATAATCTTTTTATTTCTGCGGATTATAATCAGATAGAATTACGCATTCTTGCCGTTATGACACAAGACCAACACCTTTTGACAGCCTTTAAGAACAATCATGATATACATGCAGAGACTGCATCGCGTATTTTTGGTACACCGCGCGACCAAGTAACGCATGAACAACGACAAATTGGCAAGCGAATCAATTTTAGTATTCTTTATGGACTTACGCCACACGGGCTTGCCAAAGATCTTGGCATTAAACATGCAGATGCCAAGCATTATATAGAGCAGTATTTTGAGCAATATCCAGCGGTTGCCCCATGGATGGAAGCCCTGATAGCTACTGTCAAACAAACCGGCTACGTGGAGACACTGTATGGCAGGCGTCGCTATATACCTGGTATCTATGAAACAAATCATACGCTCTATGCGGAGGCACGTCGTGTTGCAATTAATACGAAGGCTCAGGGCTCAGCGGCCGATATTATGAAGCTGGCCATGGTTAATCTTGCTGCCGCATATATACAAGAGAAGCTCGATGCCAAGATTATTCTACAACTCCATGATGAACTTGTTATAACAGCACCCATCCATCAGGTGACTGAGGCAAGCGATATTCTTAAAACCATTCTAGAGTCAGTTGTTGCATGGGAAATCCCTCTGTCAGTAACAGTTCGCACAGGGGCATCATGGCAGGCTGTTACAAAGTAGTCTCATTGATTTTCTGGAGTAAACAGTCATAAGTAACTGCGTTACTCACAAAAGTACATGAAAAGTTATGCAAAGTTTTTTAAAATTATTGACTAACTTAATTTTATTATGTTATAATAGTACTTGTCAATAAGATATGCTTTAACCATGAAAAATGGTTAACATGATGCATCATAATTGTCTGCAGGAGAGCGCATCAGTATCTTACTATCCTGTCATTTTTTATTCTAACTTGTATTTTTAAGGCATTAAAGAAAGGATCTTGTTATGTGTAAATCAAGAATATTAATCTTGTTACTGTGTATTCAGACAATAAGTAGTCTCATGTATGCTGCAGCACCACCAGCAGCAGGAGCCCAACAAAGGGCTGACGATTTGGCGCTATCAGAACAACTCGCCCGTGATTGGCGGGGCCTTGGCTCTGCAGTATCGAGTACTGCCAGCGGTATTGGATCAGCAGCTTCTGGTATAGCACATGATGTTGGCTCGGCACTTTCAAGCACTGCTCACGGCATGAGATCTTTAGCACAATCTACACACGATAGAGCAATGGAATATTTACGTTCCAGGCGATTACTACGGGAGTCGTCCTCATTACCAGCAGCGAGTACAGAGGCCTCAATAGACATTGGCTCTGTCATGACAAATCCCAGCATGCCTGTAATGCCATACATGATGGAGAACTTACCCGTTCGTACATTAATGAGATTAAGGTTAGTCAGTCAAGCCTGGAAGAAAGCCATCGATGAAAATCCTTATGTACAAAAACACTTACATCTCCTGAAAATCTACAAAGACAACCTGTTCAGTAAAATGGAGCTTAACTTTACCAGCGCTAGCCAGGAAGAGTTTGAACAGTTGCTTCAACAACTGGGTGAGGCTGCTATAAAAATGCCTCTCAGTAAAGAAGGGAAGCGCTATTTGCAAATTAATTTTCTAAATTGTAATTTTGATGAGATTCCTGGCCAATCTTTTAAGAGCATCCTACAGCTTATTCGCAGAACACTCGCAGAGCAAGCCAACACGTATCTGATTGCTCTTAATTTTGAAAGTGCAACAGGAACTATCGAGCAAGGAACATTCGATGGGTTTGACGACATGATCTCACTCAGCATAAGTCAGCCACGGGAATTTTCAGGGCATGGCGAGTACGTCAATCAGATTAATGCTGGTGCTTTCAGAGGGCTCAAGAACTTAGCATTCCTTACGCTTATCTTGCCACCGTGGGGCAAGGTAGAATCAAGTACATTTGAGGGCCTCAAAAATGTAGTAAAAGCAGATTTTCCAGCCGATTTCCCTCTGAGACCAGGCGTGTTGCAAGGTCTGCATGGCCTACAAGACTTAGCTATTGGCTCATTCAGTTTTCGAAAACCAGGCACATCACGTGAGTCAACCGACTTCACAGCGATAAAAAGAGAGGGACGAGCAATATTCCGTGATATACCATCATTGAAGACTCTCAATATTATTACTCACAATGAGCCAACCAACACTTTGCTAGAACTATGCCGTACTCTTGCTAAGGTGTTACCGTCAAACGTAAAAATCCTCGTCGACGGAAGCGTGTTAAAAACTCGATAAGGCGCGCTTTTACAGATAAGTCTCTGTGTATATATTGGATCTGAACCTAGCCTCAGCCTTTGTGCATATAAGTAAGGCTGAGGCTAGGTTGCGTCAATACATTTTTTGAACAACTTTTGCTGAAATAACTTTTCGCTAAGAGCTACTATGAGAAAAGAGCATAGAAATGCCTTACTAGGCACTCTTTTTCGCGACATTAGTATGTACTTCTTGTTGCACAGTTTCTTCAGTTCGCGGCTTGGGTTTGGGCATTTGTGCTGGGTGTCCTAGATGTTCCATATGCTCCACATGTTCCATATGTTCTGGGTGTTCTGGCTCCCTCTTCTTTTGTACATTTTTTTCGGCTACTACTGGGGCGCTTGTTTTTTCTTGCTGCGCTGGTTGCACTGTACGTATAGGTTGCGTTACTGGTATTTGAACGGGTTTTTGTACGGTTACTTCCATTGGTGGTAGCGCAGGGCTTGTTGGCTGTTTTGGCGTCTCTTGCTGTGGCTCTGCCATGACAACCGAACTTATTTTTTGTGTATCAGGCTGCACCAGCGGCTTTACCGTAACGGGCACTGATATGGACGGCTTAGTTTCTGTATGAGATTCCTGTTTTTTCTTGTCTGGTGCTACGGAAACGGCCTTTTGCTCTTTTTTTTCGGCCTTAGCCTTCTTGTTCGCTGCCTTACGGTTATCTGGCTTGGCCTTTTGTGATGTGTCGTGATCAGCGACACTCACACTGACTACTTGAGGTTGCTGCGCCTCTTTACGAGTTGCTGGCTTTTTTGGTGAAACAGGCAGCACTGGCTGTTTTCTCTGCACAGCAATTGGTATTTCATCACCATAATCAAGTTCTTGATTAATTGTTGCTCTTTTTTTCTTCTCGTCCCAAGATACAACAAATTCGCTCTGTTCGTTAATATTTTTCAGTGGCCAAGAATAAACTCTTTTGACGCCTGGCAATCGAAGTTGCAGAATATACTTTATATCGCCAACAATAGATTTTACTTCGCCAATGGCACCATCTTCGATTGGTTCCCGCACAAGACTTTTCTTAAAGTATGCTGTTCTATATGGTTCATTTTGCGGTTCTAAAGACACATCGATTACTTCATACGGCGTTTTATTTTTGACCGTAAAAGAATACAAAAGCTGATCATATATCTGAGATCCAGTTTCATCGCCAATTGGTTCAATATCAGGATGATGGTCGTCGCCTTTGCCCACACGTAATTTTTGTTGTCGTGGAGCACCCATGCCCTTCTTTGCCGCACCTAACATAGACTTTGCAACGCGTTGTTCCCCTGCCTGTCTTTGCGATACCGAGAAGGATCTTTGCCGTTGCTTTTTGACCAAGTCTTTTATATTTAGTTGGTCTGCTATCTCATCAAGATTCTTGTGTTCTTTAACCAATTTGAGCTCAGCACTGATAACACCATATGCAACGTTAATAGTATTCATAATTTCTTCAACAAGCCATTGGCGATCGGGATAATTTGCAGGGTCCCACTGTTGTTTGAGCCTGCTATAGAGATTATCGATCATGACTGGTGTTGCGGTGTATCTGTCAATATTAAGAACGTGTGATGGCAATGATCGCTGCCCATGGTGCATATACTCGTTACGCTTGATCCCAGGAAATGCGTTCCACATATCAGCGTCAGTGTAGAGCTTACCGTAGGTCTCTTGAATAACGGCAACCGGATTATTACAACGTAACGTTTGCCGCTTTTGTCTACGTTGTGGTGCTATGTCACGTATGCTAGCATCCCATCCTGGTTCGCTGTCTTTATGTTCGATATAGATATAGTAGTTACCATTATTTGCTTTGCTAAGAACTTTTTTCGTAATAATTTTTGGCATCTGAACAACATGCTTGCCAGCAACATTTTGTTCACTATATGTTTTTACCGTGACGTTATTAAAGTTCTCGTAGTTACCAAGATTGACACTATTAAAAGGATCAATAATAGTATTCCAAACATCCTCTTCTTCTGATGGTTGGATTATCAGGGAATAAGGCTGCTCTGATTCATTAACTATAATAACGCTTTGCGGCGGAACATCGGTGCCGAGAGAACAGGCCATTATATAGTTGGTAATCGATACAATGACTGTAAGCCACGCAATGTAATGTATTTTCATAGTATCATCCTCTATTTTTTGTAATTTTTATGTGTAACCAGCTTATATGCAAGTATGTAGTACTAGTCTCAATAAAAACTCACCTAATAAGCAAGAAAAAGTGTACGCACTGTTTATAGGACACACTTGGCAAACAGCGTTGTTAACCTGCCTACTATGTTTTTTGCAGCATACTCTTGTAGAATGGCAATATGAGAGTATAGAATCCCTGAGTAGTACCATTTTTTTAAAACCCCAATGTGGATGATATCATGCTTAACAAAACATTAGGCGCTAGCGTGCCGTTTATTGCCTGGCAGCTTATGGTGTGGTGCCTATCTGTCATGCTACCAATTATAGGCACTGGGCCTGTGCGACTTGGCGAACGTATAGCACTTATTATTAATTATCAACACCCTGCATTTTACCACACCATCGACTTTTTGAAGAAAATCTATGAGCCCTATTTTCCCAATATTATTATTCTTGGGCACCAGCGGGCAGATGGTGTCTGTACCTATGAAGGACATCCTGGGTGGCGCTTTGAGTATATTTCTCTTGCTCGTGTTATACAACAGTATCCCAATTATGACGGTTACCTCTGGATTAATGACGACCTTATTATACACCCCTGGCATTTTACTCGCTTTGATCAAAAAAAAATTTGGTACTCTCCTATCTATCCGGCGCATATTGACCATGGAGGTGGCTCTGTAGACCACTGGTGTTGGTGGAGAACAAAACTTGGTCAACAAGCCGTTAAAAAGGCCTATGCATTACTCAACGATGAGCAACGATCTATGATTGTACACAATATCGGGCCATCGATGGTTGCCATGGGCTATGGCGATATTCTCTATCTCCCAAAGCACTATGCGAAGGCCTATACTGCTCTCGCAGAGGTATGCTTAGCTAATCAAGTTTTTCTCGAGATAGCCATGCCACTTATAGTCCTAGCATTAGCACCATGCAATGATTGGGAATTCTTTAACGGTCGTGCATTATGGTTGCCAGAAGAACGTGCGCAAGTCCTACGTAACTACGATATTAACGTTGATTATATCCATCCTGTCAAGATATCAAAACGGGCATGCCAGCAAAAAGTACGTAAAACATTTCTGCTCAAGCGGAGAAAATAGTCTTATTGACACCCTTAAGTAGCAATGAGTCTTCGGCACTACGGAGTATTATTTACTATTTTTTGCGTTAATTATAGTCGAACTATTGACTGTGTTATTAAATATATTTTATAATTGAATTACAATATATATTTTTAGTTAGTTTATATCGATTATGCTTTTTATGTATAATCTTAGATTTAAATTTTATCATGAGACTCGGGCTATTATGTTATAACCAGCAACTTCTTTGTGCTATGATGTGATGCCCTTATTTTTGGCATGGAGGTTTTTGTATGAAGCTTTATATATTAATATGCATAGCCACACTCTTTTGTCTGGCACTAGCGCCTTTGTATGGCATGCGCAGAACATCCCAACAACTGGGTACTGGCATGGTTCTTGGACAATTCAACACGATGCTTCGTGAGATTGATCTCCATGATGCGAAAAATATTCGACTTATTAATGACAAGATCCGCGCAATGCGCGGCAGAAATGGTGCTCTTGCAAGCGCTATGGAGAATCTCTATCGTGATGCTTTTAACGCTTTGCGAAAGAAGGAAGTAACCGAAGAGCAAAAATCACCAGCGAAAGTGCCAGAAAGCTCAATAGAGCTCACTATTCATGCTGAACCACCAACAAAAGCACCAGAACGCTCGACAACTCATACTGCTCATCCTGAACCATCAACGAAAAAACCAAAAAGTTTGACTGTACCTGCTATTCACACTGAGCAATCAGCAAAAAGACCTGAGGCCGCAATAGCTACCGCTGCTCACCCTGCAGACATTGCATCAACCAAACTACTTGCACCCGCAAAGGCGCCCGAGAAAGAAGCGAAAAGCGCTTCAATACCCTCGCCTGCTGCTGCACCCAGTGCACAGGCTACTGACATTATCAGCCCCAGTGGCGAACAGACTGCGGGGAAGCAGCTAATTGAGGCTTCAACGAGTACCACATCGCCAAAATCTGAGCTTGAGTCGCTTCTTAAGGATATTGAAGGCTATCAACAAGAAGGTCATGCTGCAGGAGAGACCTGTAGGCCTGACCTATGCACATTTCTTAGTAATAATGCACAGACTGGTGGCTCAGATCAATCTCATGGTGAGTTTCGTGGCATACGCGATGCGGCTGAGAAACTTAGAACAGAGCATGCCTTAACCAATGAAAAAATCCAGGAAGTCCGTCGTAGATTACAAGCCTGGAAAAGCCACTGCATGGTTGCTTTTATGGAGCAGTTCAAGAAACAACAAGAACAGATTATACTGCCAGCTGCTGCGCCCAGCGCGCACGCTCCTGGCACCACCAGCACTAGCAGTGGGCAGACTGCGGAGAAGCAGGCAGCTGAGACTCCAGCAAGCACACCGACACCAAGAAAAATGCTTGAGCTCTTGATAAAAAAGCTCGAAGAACACGAAGTTTTAAAAACTACTGAAGACGTAAGCATACAAGCATTTAATAATAACCTTTATGAGAATGCCCGTGATGGTGGCCAAGGCGCTTTTAACGCTGAATTTCGTAGCATCAAAAAGGATGCCGAGAAGCTCATGCAAGACGTTACTTTGACCTCTGAGGTAGTCCAGGCGCTCGAGAAAAGACTTAAGACTTGGCATAACCATTGTTATATTGCCTACATGGAACAGCAGCAAGAGAAACAAAAACGCAATGCCTCACCTGCTGCAATCAAGTAAAGATTGCTTTTCTCATAGATAAACAGATTCTATGTAGACCTGTCTTCTTGTTGCAGCGTGCTGCACGGCATAAATATTGCTAAATTAAGTTAGCTTATGAGTATGACTAAGCAAACCAGTTATAGTGTGGCATTTGCCAAAAATTATAAGTGCGATTAAAGTATTTCTATAATGGTTTGACGTTCGTTGCTGTTTATATTTTTTCGATTGCATGAACATTTGGAAGCTACATAACCTGTTTGCCTATTATTGTAAAGTAGCCATTATCGCTTTAAAGTAGGCTTATCAAAAGCGTTTTGCTGCAACATAAAAGTGAAAATTTTTGATGTAGTGTCGTTTATTATACAATCTCGTTCATAAAACCAACGGAGGTTTGTTATGAAATTTTTTGCATTGTTACCCTTAGTCATGCTTGTCGGTATGACGTTAAATCCTGTTTATGGTATGCACAGGGCATACCAGCAGCTAGACGCCGGCTTGGCGTTAGGACAGTTTGAAAAGATGCTTCGTGAGGTTGATCTTCATGATCCAAGAAATATTAAGCTTATTAATGACAAGATTCGCATGGTGCGCGGCAGAAGCGAGGCCCTCGCATCAGCCATGGAAAACCTCTACAGAGAAGCATTTCATGGTACCGCTGCCGTTCTTCAGGGGCCGATTGCACCACATAAAGCGCCTAGCATAGTTACGCCAGTTGTACACGTGCCAACGCGTGTTGCTAAGCAGTCACCGGTAGCACCTGTAGTGCTACAACCAGCAAGATTCCCGGCGGTCCCACCAAGCGCAGAACCATATCGAGCCATTTCTAGGCGCACGGCAGATATACCAACAAGACAAGTTTTGCCTAAGCCAAGCTTACCTGCTGATGTGCCGAGAGCAATATTAGTTGACTTGTCGCCAATTCCTACCACCCCTGAACCAAAGCAACTGCCTGGCGGCACACCCTCTTATACGGTAACTCCTAGGAGAGTTGTTAGAGAAAAAACTGACCAAGAGTACTTGCGAGAACTTCGGGCCAATCTCGACACAATTCTCGAGTGTTTTACCAAAGACCGTCGAGAAGAGCTAGAAGATCGGGGTTTGGCTGATATTGCCGATAGCATTGTAGAGCATATAGTCACGATCATGGATAAGGTAGATAATGACCTACAAGCAGGTAACGTGGTGTTGGCTGCCCATGATAAGGAGCAATTTGGTACTATAGCGTCAATTGCAGCTTCTTGTAATACTGATGATATCGATACCGTGTTAGCACGGTTAAACAGTCTCCAGGTACAACAAGCAAGAGCGATCAGTGCAATCGTACAACCTCATGGCAAGGGCGATATTCAAAGGCTACCCGAACCTAGTTTGTTGCCGGTCTTACCACCAGTAAGCAAACCATTAGAAGACAGGCCTCAAGAAATGCCACAGCCTCAAGAGCAAGCACCTGCAGCACAACCAGGAGAGGAACCCGTGGTACGGACACCAGAACAACCAGTGCCAGCTAAGACTGACCAAGAACCTGCCGTAGCTGAAAAGCCTAGCGAAGCGCCACAGGCTCCAACTGCACCAGAAGTACCGGTAGCAGAAGCACCACAACAAGAACCTGAAGTCCCTGCATCACAAGCACCGAAGCAACCAGCATCAGCCGCCGAGGCTGGCCAAGAACCTGCCGTAGCTGCAAAGCCTAGCGAAGCACCACAGGCTCAGGCCAAACCAGCAACTGAGACTTCTGCAGTTGAACCAGTAAGGCAAGAAATAGACACAAGCACGAAAGATATAAAAAGGGTAGCGTCAGCGCCATCAAGTGGAGAAAGTTCTCCGGAACCGTTAACACCACCAATTGAGCCTCAAAAACCAGCGCAAGAACCTGCAGTTGCAGGATTTAATCCACAAGAACTCGCTGCCAAGCTCAAAGAAGTTCAGCAGCAGGGTGAAGCTCTTCCATCAGCACCGATAGCTGAGGCTAAGCCTGCAATAGAGCAGGTCGTTGTTGGGGAAACCTCGGAAGGTTCTACCGCCGCCAGTGCTCCACAAGAGCAAGCTCCAGCGAAGGGCGTTGTTCCTGAAGAACAAACAACAGCCGCTGCACCAGTAGTACCAGCGCAGCAAGCGCCGGAACAAGCTGTAGCTCAGGCCGCTCCAAGCGCTGCGCCAGCAACAGGACTTCCAATGGCGTTATCGAGAACAGCTCCTTCCGCCAAGGAGGGCGAAGTAAGCGCGAGAAGATTTGGCAATGTATGGGGTTTATGGCCAGCAAGTCGTGCTACTGCCACCAAGGCGCCGACAGCATTACCGACTACGAAAGTGGCAGCAGAACAGCCGTCAGCTGCACCTGCAGCTGCCCCTGTAAGACCTAAGGAGGGCGAAGTAAGTGCGAGAAGATTTGGCAATGTATGGGGTTTATGGCCAGCAAGTCGTGCTACTGCCACCAAGGCGCCGACAGCATTACCGACTACGAAAGTGGCAGCAGAACAGCCGTCAGCTGCACCTGCAGCTGCCCCTGTAAGACCTGCGGTACTAGCAAAATCGCCAGCAGCACCTGATGTCTTTGCTATGGTAGCCAATCAGGGCGTGCCAGGCAAAAATCTTGCAGAACAAGTCGTACAGAATGCCTTAGCGAGTGCTCAAGGCGGTGCGCAAAGACCTCAAGAGGCTGCAAAACAGTAATCGGAGAACGAGCACATCCTGGGATTATGACAACAAAGTACAGCGAGGGCGGTGATGCACGTGCATCACCGCCCTCGCTTATATCTTCTGGGAACGATACGCTATAAGACACTCAAACAAACTATGCGAAGAGAAGCAGAGCTTCTGTTGGCTTTAATTATCGTTATGCGGTATTCTCTTGGTGAAGAAGAAAGTCCTGCAGCACAGGGGAGTCCGCATGCACGAGCAGAATGAGCGTTCAGTAAGCCTTATAGTAGTCCTTATTTCACTTATTATACATGCCCTGGTGCTTATTATCCTGCTGGTTATCATGCAGTATAATAGTGGCGATTGTGGCCATATAACGCTCAATAAAAATCCTATCGATTATTTTATACATACTGTGACGCATGCACCACGTTCCATACAACCAATCATGCCATCGGCAATAGTTATGCCAACGCAGGCAATGCAGCAACTTGCCCAACAGCAACTCATGACACAGCAACCTCAGCAGCTCACGGCACAACAAGCTCAGCAAATCCTTGCACAAACGCAGAATCAAGCAGCTTTCGATGAGTATACGTTGGCCCAGGCACTATCAAATGGCATTTTACAAACAGCATCAACATTAACCCTGGGCTATGGATCTGTAACAGGAGTTAACGATACTGAGGCACCTGGTGAGCCGGGCTTACCTGACGGTCAGGACAATACCAGCCATGATGAGGTCCAAGCATCCGTCGATCAAGCCGCAGCAAATACAGTTGAGCCACCAGCGACAGCCACTATGGATGCAGAGCCGATGGCAACCGAGCCTGCAGTTGGGGTAGACAGCTCGAATGCTGCTATAGATGAGCCAGCAATAGGCGCCATACGAGAGTCTACACAAGATGCTATTGGTGTAGATGCTGAACAAGAAGTAATGCCAGACCCCATGGCTGGTCCTGAAGACGATATAGGTGCATATATGGATGAAGGCGTCGTCTATGAAAGGGCTGGATCTCATGCGCGATCCTCTGAGAGCCCATCGCCACGCCAACATGCTCAGCGAGTGGCTCGTGGCTCCGACCAGCATGGTGGATCCTATGCTACTGGATCAGCTCGTACACCAGAAGATGCCCCTCCAAAACAGCGCATGTCACTGTCTGATATAACAAAAAGTTTTATGCGCCATGTTCGAGAAGATCAGGAGAATACGGGACATTATACAGCACAGCAAAGCGGCATGGGGGGCGCCGGAGGCGGCAGCCTTTATGCACCACGCAATAGTGCCATACCGCTTGGGGAACAGATATATGCAACTAAGCTCTATAGACTTTTATCAAGCGCTGCGCTAGCCTACGATCATGCCATTTATTCACAACAGGAGCTTGAGATGCAAACGGTGCTCGATGTTACTATCGACAAACAAGGCAGCATAGTGTCTGTTTGTCTCACGCCGCCAATACCAGAGCATGAACTCGAGAAAGCCCTCTGCTCGATTGTTAGGAGTGTAGGCCTCTTCCCGCCGATACCAAGGTCATTCAAAAAAAGTCGCATCGTTGTACATATACCTCTTAACATTAAAAGCAAACAAGGCTTTGCCACCTACAGATTGTTGTATGGTATGCACGGGTAAAGAGCTGCCGAGCTTTGAGGCTTGTGTGCAAGCTATTCTCCATCCACTATACTATGTTTACTATAAACCAGCTGGGCATCAAACAAGTTTCTTGCGATGCGGTAGAGATTTTGTTACCGTAATATAAGACTTCATGAATAGGCCAAGTTTACATACCAGTATAAAAAAACAAGAGGTTTTCTCCATGTCTTGCAAAATGCTCATGTTGTGTTTTATTCTTGCTCTCCCTGCCACGCAGCAGATGCACATAACAGCACACCACCATCAAGATGAATACCCAACAATACCACTAGCTGCAACCGAGGTTTCTAGCCGCGATATTTCTGCTATGTCAATACGTGAGCTGTATGCTTCTATAAAGGCCTCTGGCGAAGATACGGAAAAGCTCAAAGAGCAGCTACGCGAAACAAAGAAAAAAATTGCCAAATTTGAGAACAAGAAATTGCTTCTAAACTGGCCATGGAAAAGAATAATTGCAACCCATAGTCTATCATATATTGCAGGGCTCATTATAGGGACATGGCTGTATTGCTAGCGTATTAGACGACCAACAGGGAACACGGTACATTTGCTTTTTTGAGAGCATATTGACGAAATCATTGCGCGAAACATTAAACTATTGAGAAAAATTTTTATGATACTAAAAAAAACGTTACTTTGTATTGTTTTTGTTATCTCGTGCCGGCAGCCATCGTTATCGGCAATGCAAACGGCAAGTCAAAACATTGCACCGCAGGCGTTACATGAATTATGCTTTTGCATGGAAGAATCTCATGCAGAAAAAGCAAAGCTCAAAGATGAGCTTCTTATAGTTAAAAAAGAACTTGGTCACCATGAAAACAAGCAGTTAATACGCAATTGGCCTTGGGAACAAATACTAACAACCCACGGCTTGGCATGCGGTGCTGGCATAGGAGCGGCAGCATGCTTCTGGGGTTTAATGCATCTTCTAGCAGCTGGCTTACAAAATTCTACTCGTTATAACTAATAGAACGTAATTACACAGCGGCATGGCCCTTAGGTATACCGTAGGGACTCGACTTCTGGCCAGTTTGCAAGCAAATATGATGAGCCCATGCAGGGATAAAATTCGAATCTTTCAACAATAAGTTCATTATGGCAGCCTCTAAGCCATCTTTTTTGTTGCCACATATTGTGCTAAACTGACAGCTCACGAATGCCAGCATAATAAGCCAATGTATCTAGAAAGGCCATGGTGATGAGAGAGCTTCCAATAGGGGTTTCAACGTTTGACACTATTATACAAGCCAACGGCCTATATGTTGATAAGACAGAGATTATTTATCACCTTCTTAAGGGCAAGCTTGCTAAGCGTTATTTTTTTCCCGCCCACGTCGCTTTGGCAAATCGCTAACTTGTTCAACGCTGCATGCTATTTTTAGTAACAAACGAGAACTTTTTGATGATTGCTGGATCAGTACAAGCGATTACGAGTGGCCTATAAGACCAGTTATCTCTTTCGATTTTAGTGGCATAAGTCACAAGGACCCCGAAGCGCTTGAACATGGCCTTCACAGTGCGCTTAACAGTAATGCAAAAAATATGGCATTGCCTTACAAGAAACATTGTTGACGGAAAAGTTTGCAGAGCTTATTACCATACTAGGGCAAAGTCAGGGCCCCGTTGCAATTATTATTGATGAATACGATAAGCCGATTGTTGATTTGATCGAACAACCAGAGCATGCCAAGGCTGCACGTGTGGTACTCAAGGACTTTTATGGTGTGCCGAAAAACACTAACGTTGACCACTATACACAGCTTCTGTTTATTACTGGCGTTAGCAAATTTTCTAAAATTACACTGTTCTCAGATATCAATAATCTCAAAGATCTAACAAACGATACGCGCGCAGCAGCTCTTGTTGGCTATACTAATCAAGATGTTGATAGCTATTTTGTGGAACATATCGAAGCGTTTGCGGCCAAACAACATGCACCTTATGCATACACTCGCCAGGTGCTCAAGGATTGGTATAATGGTTATCGATTTTCTGACGCGCCAACGAAAGTGTATAACCCTTTTTCACTCCATAACTGTCTACTTGACCAGGAGCTTCACAATTATTGGTTTACCAGTGGCACACCAACTTTTCTCATAAAGTTTATTGAGCATAATCCTGCTATTGCAGCAGATATAGAAACCATCGATGGCTCCTTTTTTTCAGAAGAAAATCTTGATTCATTCACGATTGATCTATATTACCAACATTATACAACGTTACTCCTGCAAACTGGATATCTTACATTTGCATCTGGTTATGATGCAGATAGGCGTGGCTATATTGTTGCATACCCTAATGAAGAAGTTCGCTATGCAATGACACAGCAGATTATGCATTATATCGGAGGGATACGGCCACAACAATTCGGCGAGTTTGGTAGTAGATTCAGAAAAGCGCTGGCCACAGACGATCTTGGTCTTTTTTGTAAACATCTGCAAGATTTTATCAAGCTGGTGCCACACACCATTCGTGTTGATCGAGAAAAATTTTATCACCAGATCTTTTTATGGTCTGCGTCTTATTTGGCAAGCGTCCTACCACTTACGTATTTTTTTTTAGTGAGTTTGCTTTGTACTTCAGTAGTAAAATTAGACGCACTCATGTAGATGGTACCCATAGGCTTTTGGCGTGCTACAAAAATTTATAGCAAACACGGTCACTACAATAGTTCAACAATGCATGGTACACTTACACACAGGGCAAGTAGCCCCTGTATGTAATCGTGTACGTTATTTTTTAAAGAGTGGTGATCAACATGAAAACGATGCCAATTGGCACAAGTGATTTTAAAAAGATTATCATGGGAAATTTTTACTATGTTGATAAATCTCTCTTTATTCAGGAACTTTTAACACGCAAAACGGGGGTCACGCTCATCCCTCGCCCACGTAGATTTGGCAAAACTCTCAACATAAGTATGTTGCAGTATTTTTTTGAGCAGACTGCTGAACAACATGCTAGTCTCTTTGAGCATCTTGCCATCAGCAAATCTCCTACATGCATGGCACACCAGGGCCGTTATCCAGTAATATTTTTAACACTCAAAGATGTCACCTGTAGCACTTGGCAAAATTGCTATGACACGCTCAAAAAAATAGTAACCGACGAATTCAATAGGCATCAGTATCTCGTTGGATCAGCATTACTCAGTGAGCAAGAAAAACGAGCAATACAGACCATGCTTGATGGCACTGCTCTTCCAGTATCGTACGTAACAGCACTCACGAATTTGTCCTATTATCTCTCCAAACATTACCAGTCTAACGTTATTATTCTCATCGATGAGTACGATACACCGATTCATGCATCATTTGCACATGGCTATTACAACGAGTGTATAGAGTTTATGAGGGGATTGTTGAGCGGAGGCCTCAAAGATAATAAACATCTTGAGCTTGCCGTTATTACCGGCATTCTACGCATTTCTAAAGAAAGCATCTTCAGCGGCCTTAACAATATGCAAGTATGCTCTGTGCTCGATGATGAATATGCCGATATCTTCGGCTATACTCAACAGGAAGTAGCTGATGCTCTGCATCATTATGGTCTAGGGGATTCACTTAATGCCATCCGCAACTGGTATAATGGCTATTCTATCGGTGACAGACAAAAAATCTATAACCCCTGGTCAATCAATAATGCTATTGCCAGAAAGGGACTTTTGCGACCTTACTGGGTTAACACCAGCGAAAATCAGTTAATCATGAGCACTATGCGACACGCTGACAGCCGTGTTAAGGAATCATTTGAACGGCTTCTGAACGGTGAGTCGATAACTGTACCCATACAACCTGATACCACGTTTGTAAGCTTGACAACCAACCCTGATGCCGTATGGGGATTTTTACTACTCAGTGGTTATCTGACATTTGATGCCATCGGCATTATCGACCGCGTCTTCAAAGCCTCTTTAAGAATTCCTAATGAAGAACTTATGATGCTCTACGAAACCATTATTCGCCAATGGTTTATTGAGCAAAAAAAGACTGCAGCGGGTGATTATGAGAGTTTAGTTGTAGACCTTGAGCAGGCCAATATTGCATCGTTCAAACTACGACTGCAAACTGTTGCTCATGAGAGCTTCAGCTACTTTGATGTGACACCCGAGACACCAGAACGATTTTATCATGCGTTTATTCTAGGGTTACTTGTCAGTCTCAAGAAAAGCTATACAGTTAGATCAAATCGAGAAAGCGGACTTGGCCGCTATGACGTTATCCTGTTTCCTCAAGAGCCCACAAGACCAGGTTTCATCTTCGAATTTAAAAAGGCTGAAAACAACAGCCAGCAAAAGCTTACAGAAGCTTCTCAGGACGCGCTTCGGCAGATCAGAGACAAAAAATATGCTAGTGAGCTTCGTGCTCACGGCGTTGCACAGATTATTGCACTCGGTATCGCTTGCTCTGGCAAAGATCTACTTGTTCAAGAAGAGTTGCTGGCATAGTTCTATGAGCATTATATTGCTGCTTACCATTGAGCAGCGGTATAGTGTAAGTCTATGGTCTAGTTTTGCTACGCTGCATACTATGCTATACTGTCATCATGATTATTACACGATCTTTTTTTGAAGGTACACCATATGCTGTTGCCCAGAAACTTCTTGGTGTAAAGCTAGTAACTTGCTGTAATGGTATTGTACGTGCTGGCATTATTGTTGAAACTGAAGCGTATGCTGCCTATGACGATCCTGCTAGTCATGCATATCGAGGTAAGACACAACGAAATGCACCTATGTTTGGTACCGTTGGTCATGCTTATGTGTATTTTATCTATGGCAATCATTACTGTTGCAACGTTGTAGCACATGCAAGTCAAGATGCTGCAGGAGCAGTGCTGATACGAGCATTGCAGCCAATTGTCGGCATTGAAAGTATGGTGCAAGCGCGCAACAATATTGAGGGGTATTGCATCAGCAATGGTCCTGGCAAGCTAACACAGGCTATGGGGATTACAGGTAAACATCAAGGCATTGATATGACACTTGGTGATATTTTATGGCTTGAGTATGATCATGAGCAGCAAAATCTTGCTATTATTGCTACGCCACGAATAGGCATTCGTCAGGCCACAGAGCGCCCATGGCGTTTTTATATCAAACATAATCCGTGGGTATCGAAGCACCACAATACCTAGGTGCACTGTTGATACTGACCTGCGATACACATTTGACCGGATAAACCTGCAATAAGATGATCGACTCATAATTTAAACACCTTAGAAGACGTTTTACTACAAAACTGGTATACTGGACTTATTATTAGAAAATAATTTGCTTAAGGATGCGCAGCATAATCAACCAAGTTTGACATACAGCTACTTTGAGCACATAAGCTTCTTAATGACGTAACTATAAAGGACAATTCATGAAAATTAAGCTAACAATGCATAGCGAAAAGCTTTTAAGTGCATTACTTTTGCCTTTGGCTATAACTCAATGTAACGTATGTATAGCCATGCACCAGCGGTTAGTTTCCGCTGGTAATAATACGCACTATCAAGGTGCTCAGCATACTAATGCACAGGTTAAAGAAATACATTGGCACCATGCGATTGGTAATAAAAAGGCTCAAGCATTGGCAACAGCACAGTTTCAAGCGCTGGAAAAAGTTGCTTTGGCAAAGAGCAACCAACTTGCTAGGCGTACCGATGATGAGCCCGGTGAATCTTGGCTATCGTCAGCACAAATTCAATTTCGAGCGCTGGAAAGGGCTATTTTGGCTAGGAGAGAAAGAATTGTCGAACCTTCAAATGATCGTTCTGATGATACCTGGTCGCTAGAAGAAGTCCATGCTGGCAATCATGTTCTGCCGACGGCTGCGACAGTACTGGCGGAGACGAACGAGGCTCGATCATCAAAAGTAGAAGCTCAAGGAGAATCCGCAGAACCATCTGTACCATTAGGAACTCGTAAAAAACACAAGAAACATAAAAATAAAGGAGCTAAACTAGAAGCTGCGAATGCCCAACAGGCCGCCGCAACAACGTTGCTTGATACGGTTAAAAAGTTTTTACCAGACAAACAATGCTTAGAAGCTCATGAACTATCAGGTAACACCTCAGCACCAGCAGCAGCTTCTTCAGATAATAGTTTGCATGGCAACGAGCTTAGACCAGAAGAGTCATTCTACCAATTACCAGGACAATCATTGTGTGTAAAAACAACAGAAAAGATTAATCTTTGGCTCCGAAACTTTGATGGCGTACCAGATAATTACACACTCACTAGCATTCCTTACCATGGCATGCCTCTTTGTATGGATAAGTACCTAGAGGGCTATGGAGTTCGATATGATGATATACGAGGTCAAAATGGCCCTACGGCGTCTTTTAATTTGTATGGTGCGGTCATTACCAAAGATGGTTATGCTGAACCAGCACTGTTTAATTTTATAGTGAATACATCAGGAGCGTTGCGCGGCAATTGTTTCCATCGCCAGGCTGGCGGGGCTGATTTTAAGACGTCATTCCGTGATAACTATAATTTTATTAATTATCGCGCTCAGGTGTCTCGCTTAGAAAAAGTATCAGAGGCTGTGCGCATCGCTCAAGAACGTGCTGCGCATTATAGGGACACTATGACGCCAGAAGTTGAGTATAACTTTGGCAGTGGCATGGTCGCTATTAGGACCATTTTGCAAAAAGTAGATACGAGCGGTCTGCTCAAAGAGTTTGACTTGATATATGTATTGTTCACAAATTTCTCGATCTTGCGATAAAATAGCAATATAGACATCACATATTGAAATCAGATAAGCATGAATAAAGTGGCTGGGAATAAAATCGTCTATTTCAGTTCTTTGTCAAAAAGATCGATTATTATAGGCATTACAGTATTTGTAAGCAATGGTACTGCCTTTTGTGCCGGCAACTCGAGATAAAAGTAAGTATCTAAAAATAATTATACATGAGAAACGTGTTGCACTTCAAAGTAGATTAGGCTATGCCTTAGCAACCCTATACCCAATAAATTTTTCTAATCGTAACGCCTGCTGACTTTGTTAGATCTTGATCTATTCGTCCTCGTTCTATAATAGCATATAAGCGCTGCTCAGTTTCACCGACGGTGCCGGAGACTAACACTGAAAAGACCTTTGGATCGAATCGTGTTGCCATGACAGCGCTAGTGCCCTTTGGTAAGGCATTCCACTCTTTTTTATATGCTTTGCCAAAAAGGGTAGCCCAATCTCCTGGCCATGTGTACGCCCCTTTGAACGCCTTGACACGGCTATCGATATCTTCTGGAGCCTTACCGCCTTCAACACCTAGCAATGATTTTACAGATTCTGACAAGAGCCACGGATCAAGTGTACGCTCACGAGACCAGACCGTAAATATATCAGTCAAAAAGAGCAATTTATCCTGTGACTTTGCTGGATCAAAGAAAAGATTGCTACGAAATGACGAAAATTCCTGCACTAACAAAAGTTCTGTTGGATCACGAAATTTTGTTGTACGATTTTTGAACTCGGTCATAAGCGGTTCAAATAAGTCTGGCATTGACGCTAGCTTCGCGATCTTAGCAAGAATCTCTTTAAGCCACTGAGAGATCTCAACTTGAGCATTCTGGTCACCTTTAAGAGCATGTTTATCAAAGTCGTAGAGTTCATTAAGATTTATTTTGCCCGACTCACTCATGATACAAATCTTAATCTCGCCATCAACACCGTCACGGTCCTCTTTAAAACTGAACTGCTGCCATGTGTTCAGTATTGGCATAAGGTTATTAAGCATTGCCTGTGCCCGCTGACCAGCAGACGACAGCTGCTGCACTTGAGGCTTTTGTTGTCCCCCTTGGGATTGCTGCTGTTGATTTTGTTGCGGCTGTTGTGCTTGAGGCTGGCTACTACCATCTTGCTTGTCAACTTTTTCAACAATGTCAGCATTGGCAAGCTGACTCATGGCAAGCTGGATACCACCCATTGCTAACTCAATTGCCTGAGACCGCTCGAGACGGTTATACACATAAGGCACATAGGTGCTCGTTCTACTTGCCATAAAGGTCACGATAACAACGCCAAGTGCGAGCATCATCAGCGTTACAATCATGATAAAGCCATCGCTCTTACGGCTCAACACGGGACACATACTTACCTGTTTTCTATGCATATCCATACTATCGTTGCCCTCCTGGTAGTGCTGGTAGCGGCATTGCCATACCAGGCATTGAAGGTCCCTTTGGTGGCTGTTGGGACTGTTGGCCTGGTCCTTGCGGCGGTTGCTGTGCCGGAGGTTTTGGCGCCGGCACTTGCTGCCTTTTGTCGACAAATTCCGTATCAGCAATAATGGGAATTATCCAGGACGTATCGACGGTATCCGTATAGGCTTCGTTAAAAACCTCAGCTTCAACGCGAACAGAGACCGGCAATGGACTCTTTTTCTCTTGAGCAGAGCCTTCTTTCTTATCTGTTTCTTGGCCTTCTTTTTTGTCTGTCGTCCAGGTATCGCTTGTTTCGTAGCGATAATGAATAGTAGGCTTAGCTGGTTTTTTTTGAGCTTCTGGTGATGCACCCGGTTTTTGTTGAGAGGCTACAGGATGTTGCACAACTGGTTTGACTGCTGACTGCTCTACCGCTTCTTGCTTTTCAGTGACTTCTATTTTTGCCGTATATTTAAGGACAAGTTTTTTGATGCCTCGCAGTACAATAGTACCTTTATCGGCATGCTCTTTCTCGGGTTCCAGCGTAGCTGTTTGCAAACGTCGTAAGAGCATACTACCTGGTTCACCGGGATCAGCATCGAGATTATACGTAATACGGACCAAATTAGGCTCTAGATGCCCCACCTTTTTGCTTTTGTTGGACGCACTATAGAATGACCTGAGCGGGTTATTGGAAATAAATGTCAGACTTTTGAGTGAGCCACCCGCATTAACGCTTTTAAATATCTCCGTGATAATCTTTTTCTTTGGCTTCTCTTGCTCTTTCGGTTGCTCAGGCTGTTTCTGTTGATTACCAGCCTGCTGCTTTGTTTGTTGCTGCGGCTGCTGCTCTTGCTTTGGATTTTCTTGCGGCGGCTGATTATCAAGCAACAAGCAAGCACCGGTAAGATCACGTTCAAGAACCTGCTGCAGCAAGAGACTTCGCATAGTCGTCGTGATCATTGTATCAGCTGTATTTGCAGCACGATTGATCATAAAAAGTCCCTGAAACAACACGACCAACAGCACACTGGCAATAGCCATGGCTACCATCAACTCTATAATCGTAAAGCCCTGTAAGCCGTGTTTATTCATTGCTTTTTCTCTTCGTCTTCAGGGGCATACAAGAATGTCACCAGGGATGTCTCCTGTTTGCGTCCGTCGCGTTGCCATGTCGCAGTAACCATGAGTTTTTTCGTGCCTTTACACTTTTTAGCCAGCGTACCAGTAACTTTTTCTTCAGTATAATGCAGCGTAATAGCCCCGTCAGCACTTGTTTTACTCTTAGACGGGTTCTTTTTTTCGTAGATAGCCTGCTCCATCTCATGTAGATACAAACGAGCTTCTGTTATGGCGTTAACCATGTCATTTGCCTTACTGACTGATATGAGGGCAGCACTTTCTGAGAGATATAATGGGGTCATAAGCATGCCCATGATCATCATGGTGAGCATAACTTCAACAAGGGTAAACCCGGCTTTATTATTTTTGCAATGCATCATACACATCAAACTGGACGCTGAAAGGGTTAAGTACGAGTCCCATTGGGTGCGGCGGCTTATTGTCTTGTACGCCACTCGTATCAAGCATATTTATAGTTACTTCTTGGCTCATGCCATCAGGCATTATATAAAAATAGACATCTTTGAGATTGCCGTGCCATTCAGCTACAGCGTCAGTGCCGTTAATAACAAAATTTTTTATCTCGAACTGTTCTGGGATATCCATAACAGCATCAGCATACTGGCCCGTGACAGGCTTTGTCTTTGGTTTGCCCTGACTATCAAACGATACAACTGACTCGAGCCGAACAAAGCGTTCTTTCGCATCAAAACGTACAATGTGTATTGTACGGGACTTGATCGCTGCATCCCACCCAGTTGCCAATAATTTATTGAGGGATGCGACAAAGGCTTTGCGTTGTGCGAGGGCGCTTCTGCCAAAAACGTTAACCCCTGCCACTGACATGATAATGCCTATAATGGCAATAACAATCAAAAGCTCTATGATAGTGAAGCCTTTTCGCCGGGAGGCGCTATGCGTGCCTCCCGACAAATTTCTTGGTATAATCATGCATCAATTCTGTTACCTGGTTTGCCTGGGTCTCCCTCAGAGTAAAGCTCATACGGTGCCTTGCCACCAGGTGTTAATTTATAGTGCAATGGCTGATCCCATTTATCAACAAGATCCTCTTCGTCGTCTAAGAACTTATCATGCTGTTTCCATTTTTTTGCCAATCGTTCTTCAGACGGCGACTTGATCAAATCATTGAGGCTGTTGGGATATTTGCTCATATGAGCCCTGTATTCATCGATCGCGCTTTTAACTTTTCGTAATTTTTGAGATGTAGCAAATCCCTCTGCTGCAGTAAGACCCCGTCCAATGAATGGGACAAGTGCAGCTATGAGAATACCCAACACTGCTACAACAATTAAAATTTCTATAATCGTAAAACCATCACGATTGCGCATACGACGATGCACTGGAGCTGCGATCATATAAATATCCTTTCAGTAAAGCATAGACACTGTATAACCATACAAAATTACCGAGTAAAACCTTTCATCATGTTCATCATTGGCATACCGATAGCGGCTATAATAAATAAAACAGCAATAGCCATAAAAATAAGAATAGCAGGACTCAGCGCCGCTGTCAGTTTATCCGCAATTTCACCGAGATTTTCTTCGTAGGTTTTCGCCACCGTGGTCAACATAGTATCAAGCTGCCCGCTTTCTTCACCTGTATTAATCATATAGATTGCGATCGGTGGAAACAAGTTTGTTTGTTTCAAATACTGGGCTATTTTACCCTGCTTAATAATTTTATCGCGTGCCTCCAATAAGGCATCGGCTAGAATTCTATTATTGATAATGCTACAGACAATATCAAGAGACTCAGAAAGATTCACACCACTGGCTATTAAAAGCCCCAGTGTCTGACAAAACTGCACAACAGCGTTAATACGAGAAAAGTACCCGATACCGGGTATCTTAAGTTTAATCCTGTCAATGGCGCGGGCACCAGCAGTTGTTGACTGTATATATTTATAGGCAACAAATAAGCCCACGAGCAGGCCCAGCGTCAAGAGACCATAAGTCGAAAATATCTTCGAAAGACTCAAAATAATGCGTGTCGGCCAAGGCAAGACTTTATTGGGACTTGCTTTAACAATTTGTGGCACCACAAACGTGATCAACATAACAACAACTAAAACGGCAACGATCACTTGTATGATCGGCATAAACAAAGCAGATTGTACGCGCTTACGCAAAACTTCACGTCGTTCAAAAAAGCTGATAAGTCTTTCAAGGACAGGTTCAAGCTTACCGCTTGCTTCACCAGCACGGACCAGCTGTACATAAATCTTATCAAAGACGTCGGGAAACTTGCCCAGAGAGTTGGCAAACGATATGCCCTCTTGCAAATCTTCTCTGACAGACTTCAAGATCGTACGCATTCTGCCACGCATCTGATCTGTCAGTAACTCTATTGATTGCAGCAAGGGGATGCCTGCCTTCAAAAGAATAGTAAGCTGCCTTGTAAAATCTATCTTTTCTTTAGCGCTCACACGCCCAACAAAAAATCGCTTGTACCAAGGCAATCGTGATGATTCTGGCGCTTGTGTAATCGTTGTTGGAAAGAGACCCTGACGAATAAGCTGCTCTTTTGCATGAGAGGGTGTATTTGCGTCTATAAGACCACTTGTCTTTTTGCCGTCCTTTGAAAATGCCTGATATGCGTATAATGGCATGAGGTTCTCCGTTCTATGCTCACGATTTCGTGCTTGAACAATATTTTTTTTCCATGGTATGCTATCAATCCTAACATGTTGGTGTCATTACAGTATGCCCAGCAACAACCGTATAGATAGCCAGAAGGAGTTTATCATGTTTGCAAAGCGATGGCATGCACTCGTTGTCACCTTGGGTCTCATACATATACATAATGCAAAATCAACCGATAATCAACAAGCAGCACAATCTGCTAGTGAAACATTGCATAGTTTATATGCTCCCTTGGTTTTTTATCCAGGTAGTATAACTCGTTTTTTTGAGCAGGTTTTCAATCGTCCTGAATATGCGCAGAATGTTGTGCCAAACGATCTTTCCCATTTTACCCAATGCTTTGAGTATATCCATAAAAAGTATAAAAAGAATAGATATGCAAAGCATATATTGCGCATTTTTACGCATAAACTGCGTGCTGCCCCGTACGTTAATGCAACGGCTTATATAACCATGCTTGACCAACTAACGCCACAGGTACGCGAGCTTCTTGACGGCTCTACTGACAAACTTCATGCAGCCTGGAAAATCAGCATCAATGATGTGCTGTATTCAACATTCTTTGACCACTTTGAACAGTTTAAAGCATCGCCGCAGAAATTTTTTGAACATATTGCCGGTAACATCACAACAACATTAGCCAATCCAGGCGACGTTGTCGATGACGTCACAGCAGAAGAATTCCAGCACTATTTTGTAAAATTTCTCGATCTTGGCATGGGAAAACTTATGTGGAGTGCCCATGATGAGCTTAAAACATGGGACTATACAAAACAGATCGCAGAAAGGCTAGGCTTTTTAGCACAAGAAGGGCTTATCAGCGACGATGACCTCTATGATTTACGCGACACGCTGTTCGAGCGCTATTGTTTTATTTTAGATGTCGCTGCTGGGGATTTCAAACCATCTTTCTTTACCGACTTACGCGATACCATCAATGGTACTACCGTTGCATTACTCGATGACGATGCCGAACTCGAAACATGTCTTGAAACGCGCCGTCAACGCATGGCAGGCGTTTTACGAGATGGCTATGCGCGCTCAAAAGCTCGCATGGCTGGCCTTCGTATGCGGGCATAACAAGACTTGCCAGAATCAAGTTCCCCTGTGAAACAAGAGGACACTTAATTTTTTGGAATATTATTTTCGGCGGTTATTTCTTTAAGTTTATAAATAATTTATTTAAATTTTATTTACTTTTGTGCTTTAATTTTTATAGACTGGTTATAGCAATTGAAGTCATGCTTTTGTAAAATTTACCGAATGTACAGATTACATTACCACTATACCTGCCTCAAAGAGAGCATTAATTTCAGGATGGGAACCACCGGAAATTAATGAGCACAACGAGCACGCAAGGACACTGGGCATATACTGACATACAAAAATAACATCAAGAAGTACACTATAAGGTTATGTAAATCTAGTTGATGAGTTGACGGGAATGAGTTAGGTGAGTAATTGCCTCGTGAGACGACATTCAAGGCTTAGCCGTAGTAGAAAGTTTTGCATGTAGAATGCTATCTTCTTCTTATGCTTCAGCCACACTGCACGTTACACTTCATTTTTGACGTTGCCCAAAAAAATAAAATATCATACCAGTTGCAATACTACTCGCTAGCAAGATAAACTATTGTCTGTGACATGCCGTAGCATGGCATGGGCATAGTGCAACGTAACGGTAACAAGTAAATTTTTTTAGGGAACAATGATGAAATCAGGTTATCTATATGTAGGGGTACTAGCAATTTCATTGCCGAGTATTCTATTGTGCATGGAAACACAACAGAATGCCCCTGTTGTTGTGCAGGCAGCGGCACCTGCGCCAAAAACAGACAAAGTGGTGAGCGATAGAGTGGCAATACAAGACAAACCAACATATGCAGAAGTGATAGCATCAATAACCAACCGAATAACCATAAGAAATGCATGTTTAGCAATGGCACATGGAGGTGCCACGTACTTTCTGTACCAGGGTTTTAGACCACACGGACCTGGCGAGGGGCCAACTGGCTGGCAAGGGTTTAAAGCTGCATTTTTATTAGTTGTCTGCGCTCATTTGCTAAGTCCAAGCCCCTTGGTTATGCACAAGAACAGTCAGAACTAACGTAACCAGACGTACAATAAACTTATTCGAGCCATGAAAACGCCCCGCAAAATATTGCGGGGTGTTTTATTACTGACAGGTGTATAGTCCATAGGACGAGAATCCTGTTGCTCATCAAAACATGTAAGCACTTATAGAACGCTTGCGGCAGCTTAAAAACGCTAACTTATCGCGTTTCCAGTGTTCATGCATGTGACCAGGCAACAGAAAAACCTGCACCGTTGCTTGTAAGTCCTGATGGCATATCTTTTGCGGCACCGCAGTTATTTACCATCTCTATACCACCATTTTGCCATGCATGATTATTGATGGTACCGGTGATGTTATTGATAGTTGCTTGGCAATTAGTGAATGACACGGTTCCAAAATTTGCCAGGGGTAAAATGAAATTGGAGTAAGGTGCCTCTACGACCCATTCAGCAGACGTCATGGTGGCGCTTTTAAGGGACTGTACAACCGTATGAGAAGTGCCTCGTGTTTTATTTGCTATATATAACGTAAAGTTACCATTCTTCTTCGAGTACGTTACCGACGCAGTTATGCTATCGCCAGGATAAACATTAAAATTTTCGATTACTTCACTATTACCTGGGTACATCTCATACCAAGCGTAATACTGTGCAACCCCGTTTACTACATCTTGACCGGTACCTAGTTGCTCAACGGTGCTGCTATTTTCACTGAAACCATCTATGCCAACCCAGATCGCGCTGTACGACTCATTACAATTCTGTACTGTGGGCACTGTCCAAGACCCGCTGACAAAAGTAACGGAACCAGGCTCAGGATTGGTCAAGTTTGTTGCAGCTGCATAGCCGCTCCAATTCGTACTGGCCATATTGTTGGAATTACTTTGCTTAGCTTCGGTACGTATATGCGGACGTGTTTGGTGGCTTGTCTTGTGTCCCGAAGAAGAGCTAACTTGAACATCGCCCCCTGATGTGGTATAAGTAACAGCCTCAACGGTAACGAACAGACAAGAGCAGCTCATCAATAACAATGATACAATGTACTCTGATAGACGCGTGTTCATAGTTCTCTCAATTTTCATATACCCAAAAGAAGATTCACTACTCACTAAACTTTTGTCACATATGATACTTATACTCCTATTAGATTACATTGCCTATCACAGCTTCCCAATTCATGAATTTTTATAACATTCTAGCAGATGAATGTCAAAAAGTTACTGCTTGGTGCACACATGACCATCGGACATATAGTGACCCTTCGATCCAACCTAAGACAGGTTTACTTGGAGCGAACGGGGTAGATAAGTACAGTCGTGACCTGCAGAGTATGAGCCTGGGAAACACTATATAGCCCAATATGCAAGAATTACCCATGCGTAGCGTTGCATGGGTACTACGCGAAATAATACACCACACAATACTCGGTTGCTAGCATGCTAGTTTTTCTAACAAAGCATTCTGTGATAGCTTCTCTTCGGTACCGTTGATCATATCTTTTACCGTCACGGTACCATTAAGTTGCTCTTCTGAACCTATAAGTAGGCAATATGCAGCATGTGCTGTATGCGCTTTGCGCAATTTGCTTTTTATTGATTCTTGATCAAGTAATACGTCAGTGCGTATGCCCTTACCGGTGAGTTGACCTGCGAGCGCAAGAGCGATGCTGTGCTGTGCCTGTTCAAACGGGATTATCATATAGAGGGGCTTTTGCTGCGCTAATACAACAGATTCTTGCTGCGACGCTAGGAGAAGCATAAGCCGCTCAATGCCTATGGCAGCGCCAACTGATGGCCTATCTTGTTTGCCGCCAAGCTCTGTCATGAGTGAATCATAACGGCCACCGCCACAAAAAGCACTTTGCGCTCCGAGAGCGCTGCTGGCAAACTCGAAGACCGTTTTATTGTAATAATCAAGGCCACGAACCAGTCCCTGATTCCATGTATAGGCAATATGCAGGCTTTTGAGGAGTGTTTGTACATGCTCCCATTCTGTCGCACAGTTTGTACAAAAATGGTGCGCAAGACGGGGTGCTTGTTCATATATCTGTTGGCAAGAGGTCTTTTTGCAATCAAAGACTCTCAGTATGTTTTTGTCTGTACGTTCAATACAGAGCGAGCATAATTCTGCCACATGTGTATGCAAGAAATCTTTTAAAACAATTTTATAGGCATTTCTATCTTGTAAACAGCCAAGATAATTTATGAGCAGCTGAGTATCAGTAATTTTAAATATATCTTTAAACAGCCTATCAAAAAGCATAATCAGCTCAACGTCGTAGGAGACCGACGTAACACCGATCATTTCTAGACTTACCTGGTGAAATTGTCGATAGCGACCCTTTTGTGGCTGTTCATAGCGAAACATGGGGCCCCACGTGAAAACTTTCCAAGGTGATTCTTGAACACCGTTTTCGATATAAGCGCGTACAATAGATGCCGTTGCTTCTGGTCTCAGGCACATAGAATCTTCTTGGTCTTCGCGGCGGCTTGCCAAGATAAACATTTCTTTGCTGACAACATCTGTTTGGAGGCCAAGTGACCGGCGAAACAGCTCTGTTTTTTCAATAATCGGCGTTGCTATCTCATGAATATTATGATGCGCAAAATGCTCCGTACAGGTCTGAATAATATAGTTTAGTAATCGCATATCAAGGAAATCTTGTGTGCCTTTGATACGGTTTATCATGATTGAAACCCCTATACTTTGCATTCTATACAATACACTACGACAGTATGCTCTATAAGTTTATAAAATATATTTTATTGTAGCTGTTAATAACAACAAATGCTACCATTGCCAGCTGCATGTTTCTCGGATAAATAGAGCACATCAGTTTTGAAGAGATGCATATCCCATGCAGCCAATGAACCAATGATAGCCATAATACAGAAGAAAAAAAGTATACCAAAGCCCTCGTGTTGCCTTATAAACCACACTATACTGTATGCTATGGTTATTGCACATAGTTCTATGAAGTTGTTGGGTTGCTACCTAATTTAGGGCCTTGTTCATGAAAAGCTTGCCTGTTGGGATCCAAAATATCCGTGATATAATTGAGCAGGATTTTACGTATGTCGACAAAACTGGTATTCTGCATGATCTTATCAAGAAAAAAGGATTTTATTTTTTGTCACGGCCACGCCGTTTTGGCAAATCACTCACCTGTTCAACCCTTGAGGCAATCTTTAGGGGCTGCAAAGATCTTTTTGCTGGTTTAGCTATCAGCAAAACTGACTATGATTGGCGTGAATATCCTGTTGTGAGATTAGATTTTAGTGATATCGATCATAGAACAGTTTCCGTGTTAGAAGAATCATTATCGAGACGCTTGTTGTATATAGCGGCCAGTTATCATATTGATCTCGACAAAACTATGTCAGCGCATGATCTTTTAGTCTATCTTATACTTGGATTATCTTCGCAATACGACCCAGTTGTTATTATTATCGATGAGTATGATAAGCCTATTATTGATCATATTGCTGCGCCAGAATTAGCATTACAGATGCGAAGTTTCATGAAAAGCTTGTATGGTGTTTTGAAGGGTGCTAGCATAGAAGAAAATTTGAGATTTTTGTTTATGACAGGGGTTAGCAAATTTTCAAAGGTCTCGATCTTTTCTGAACTTAACAATCTTGATGACATTACGCTTGATGAACGTGCCGCGAAGCTTTGTGGCTATACGCAGAGCGAATTAGAAACCATTTTTTTGCCGCATATTGATTGTTTAGCTGAACATCTTGGGATTTCCCGTCATCAAGCGCTTCATGACCTTCAATATTGGTATAACGGGTACCGCTTCAGTAAGGCTGGAGTGAAGGTATATAACCCCTTCTCGATACTCAATTGCCTACGTAAACGGGATTTTTCAAACTATTGGTTTGCGAGCGGTACGCCAACGTTTATGGTGCACTATGTACAGAAAAACCCAGAGGCTGTCGAGAAGCTCATGATACTTGAAGCGGAACGAATAACCGTTGACCAGTTTGACGTATTGGCATTGGAAACCTACTTTGAACATATGGTAATTTTGTTTGTACAGGCAGGATATTTAACGATTAAATCATTTGATCAGCAAACTGGCATCTATCAATTGGGATATCCTAATTATGAGGTTCGGTTTTCGATGACCAACCAAATTTTTTCTCTTATAGCACATTTATCATCAGTGCAAGTAGCAAGCTTTGTCGAGCGTTTTCGTGATGCATTGCAACATGATAATATAGAACTTTTTTGTAGCGCCATGCAAGATTTTTTTGTACTGTTGCCTCATACAGTGATTATTCATCGAGAAAAATTTTATCAGGGCGTATTTTTCACGATAGCCAAACTCATAGGTGCTCGTATTGATGCTGAGCAAGCAACAAGTCGTGGCTATATCGACGCTGTCTTAGAGGGCGGCAAGAACACCTACGTCATTGAGTTTAAGAAAGACAAGACTCCTGAGGTTGCATTGCAGCAGATTATAGATAAACAATATTACGAGAAATTTCTGGTTGATCAGATCAAGCCGATTGAGCTTATTGGTATGAATTTTGATTACACATCTGAGGCAGGTGTTAGACTTGCTTGGAAGATATAGAAAGTATAGATTCTCTCAGGTCTTTTTGTGTGATTATAGCGCTGTCACTGATCATATAGTATTGCAATATTCTCCGAATCAACCCTTCTTGTTGAAAGCTGCATATACTGTATACTACAGTATATGCAGCTTATCGTTAAGTAAAGTGTATATGGTGTAAAGGCTTGTGTGAACGATAGTACAAAAAGACCATCAGGACAGAAAACTATTGCCGGGGCGAAGTATCAGTGGCGTATGCCAACAGCAGATCAAGCATTAACAGCAACTTTTGCTACGCATTATAATATTGCTAGACCCATTGCAGAAACTCTCATCCATAGAGGATTTGATTCTCAGGCATCGATAGATACATATCTTAATATGCGGGAACTCGACGCTGTTGCATCACCATTTTTGTTAGCAGATGGTGAGCGAGCCGCCATGAGACTCAAAGAAGCCATAGAGAAAGGCGATCGCATACTTATTTATGGTGACTACGATGTTGATGGCATGAGTTCGACAGCACTAACGGTCTATTGCTTAACTGAGCTTGGCGCACAGGTGAATTTTTATCTACCTAACCGTGTTATTGATGGGTATGGTATCACCGTTAATGCTATACGAAGAGCCGCAGCAAATGGCTACCGTGTTGTCATGACAGTCGATAATGGCATAACCGCTTTTGATGCTGCGCAAGAGGCACTATCTCTGGGCATCGATCTTATTATAACTGATCATCATAGGCCGAAAGAACTGATACCGAAAGCGTATGCAATCGTTAATCCACTACGGCATGACTGCCCGTACCCATGTAAGATTCTTGCTGGCGTTGGTGTGGCCTTCAAGGTTATGACGATATTGTACACGTACTATAAGCGCTCTATGCCAGATAAAGTCTATGAACTCCTTGCCTTAGGCACCATTGCTGATGTGGTCCCCCTTCGTGACGAAAATCGCTACTGGGTTAAATATGGCCTTCAGCATATGAATAGGCTGCGAAGCTTGCCCATAGCCGTCTTGAAGAATAACTGCAATATCAAAAAAGAAGAGCTTGTGTCACTTGATATAGGATTTTCCCTTGCGCCCCAATTAAATGCTCTTGGACGGCTCAGCGATCCAAGACGATCAATAGCATTTTTGATTGGCGCTGATGCAAGACTGGTACGTGAAGTTGGCGCTCTTTTGTTAGAACTTAACCAGGTCCGCAAAGAAGCAGAGCGGTCGATCTTGTACGACATAGAAGTCGCCATCATGGAAGGCCGCATTGATCTCGCCAACGAATCTATTATTATGGCAGCTCATCATGACTGGCCAATAGGCGTTGTTGGTCTTGTAGCTTCACGACTTGTTAATGCCTATGGCAAACCAGCGCTCTTGTTCCACTATAATGACAAAGACAATCGAGCGCGCGGCTCGGGCCGTTCTATTCCAGCATTTAACTTATTTGATGCACTGGCGGCACATAGCAGCATACTCGATCATTTTGGCGGCCATGGCGTGGCAGTAGGCCTAAGTTTGCCAGTGAGCAAGTTACCTCTACTCAAGCAAAACCTCGAAGAAACTATTACAAGAACGGTCAAAGCAACGGAGTTACAACAAACATTATCGCTTGATGCTGAAGTTGTGTTACCGCAACTCACTGAACAATTTATGGCCGATATGGCAAGGCTTGAACCGTTTGGCCATGATAATGAACAGCCTATTTTTTGTATACACAATCTTACCCAGGTAAGCGACCCGATATTGTTGAAGGACCAGCACGTCAAGTGCACCGTTACAGCTGATGGCATTACAAAATCGCTGTTATTTTTTAACCGACCTGATCTTTTCGCCTGGCTTCTTACAAGACGTGAGCAACCATTTCATTGCGCAGCAGCAGTGACCCAAAATCATTGGAATAATCGCACAACTATTGAGCTTCAGGGGTATGACGTTGCGGTACGAACAAAAACGACATAAACTCTTATCTACGCATAAGGCATAGTAGTGTCTTATAGCGGTTGCTTGATTTGCTTGTCAGTGCCTATCCGGTGAGTTAATCATCGGGCATGCGATCCGCTGCCTGTTGGTCGAAAACATAGCCATATCGCTCTAAGATCGGTGATAGCCGTGCATTAGTATGCACCAATAAGGGCCGAATTTTTTTCAAAATCTCGATCGCATCTTCGTCCGTAAGTACCCTTCTCCCTGTATCGACACCAGACATTTCTGCCATATACTGCGTTGTAATAGTATCAAACGCACCTGTAATCGGTTCATGAAGTCTATAATAACGGTTTAAGCTGTCCTGATACTCTCTGATATCAATTCTTGCCTGCGCCAATAATTCTCTAACTTGATCTATTGTTTCATTAACTGGTTCTTGCTGTTCTCTTAATGCTTGTACAAGCGCTGCTAATTGGTCTTTTTCATGTGGCAACGCCTCAATATATTCTTGCTTTTCCGGCGGCAATAGCTCTAACAGCTTATCGAATGCTGCCAGATTAGCATCGATCTGTTGGGCTATTCTTCTGAGTTTTTCGCTTATAAGACGATCTGCCGAGTCGCTTGGCTCTGATTGGCCAGATAATGCTCGCGTAACCGTCGCGAGTGTGCTTTTGTTAGCAAAAAATCGTTTCATAGGCTGAGGCTGCTGCTCGGCAGCAGCATGCAGTCGCAGGATCGTAAACGAAAAACATAGCAACAAAACTGCACAACCAGCACATCGTTTTGTTATTGTAGTGATCACTGACTATCTCCTTCTACGCCTAGGCGGTTGTAGCGCCTTGAGAATGCGTAAAGCTTCCCCTGGCCTCTCTATTCTTTTGACACTGAGGCCGCTGCCATCCCTACCCAAGATTGGCCATACCTTATGTAACCACCAATCCCTTTGTTCTACAAACTCAGCAACTTTTTCCATTTGATCAGCTAAAGCATCTCTTCGTTGTTGTAGACTCTCAAAAACCTTACCCTTACCGCCAAGATATTTTTCATGATAGTCAATTTCACGTCGCATACTATCAGCGCAGGCTTTCAGCTGTAAATTTGGCGGCATTGCCGGCAATCTAGGATCTCTATCAGATTCATGTACTGATGCGATAATTTCTTGCGCCGCCCATGCATGGCTATTGAGTCGTTGTACAAGATTCTCTGATTTATCCGCAAAACGTATACAATCAGTTGGAACTGCCGAAGAAGAGGCAGCAGGAGCTTCGTACTTCGTTGCACAGGGCTCTAAAATATGCGCTAAGGCGCTTCTTAAGTATTCGTATCGTGGTAACCATGTGATCTCCCCAGTAAATTGTATTGGTACGTAACTTGACGAGGCAGCTGTCTCGGGCTGTGCGCGCCGTTGCTGCGCGGCAAGAGCCGCTAATGCTTTACGTGCAGCTTGACTTTGTTGACTACCGGTAACTTTCGAGGCAGCAGCAATTTTTGCGAGTTTCTCTGCACTCAGCTGAGCTTTTGGCACACCGCTTTGTCTTGCCTCCTCTGATGAAGCCGTAGCACCACGCTGCTCTGCAATTTTTTGTATAAGGCCCCTCTGCGTTGTCCTTTCAGTCTCGCTCGCAGCACCCCTTCGTGCTACAACGGCTGCCATAGCCTCTAGTCTCTTTGCAGCAGATTGTGCTGCTGATTTTTTGCTTGGCGCAGCAGTGTACAATGGCACACTGCTGCACACTATGGCAACGACAATCACGATAGCTATATAGTGTATATGTATCACGCCAGTCTCTCTT
The DNA here is from genome assembly GCA_963715605.1 of uncultured bacterium. GTDB lineage: Bacteria > Babelota > Babeliae > Babelales > Vermiphilaceae > JAKASV01. The sequence goes on from OY970257.1 coordinate 884,796, forward strand.
TTTTTATCTGACCTAAAATGCTCTATGTGCTTATCGCCGTTCAACCCTTCGAGACGCTCGCCAGGCTCGCCCTCAGGGCGAACGGGATTTTTCACTGCAACGGTTATTATGTTATGGCTTCATGTGCTTATTGCCGTTCAACCCTTCGAGGCACTCACAACGTTCGCCCTCAGGGCGAACGGGTCCGAACTATAACGGTGGAGCTGCCGGCGCACCTGGCTGATCAGGTGTAACAGCAGGCGCCTCTATAGGCTCAGCAACCGCAAGAGCCTCCTGCTCCATAGCCCTTATAGCATCCTGGCAGACTTTGAGTTGCGCAACTAACGCCCGCATACAGGCATCCTTCTCTGCATGCAGCTTTTGTGCATCTTCCAGAGCAATCTTGCATTGAACCAACTCTTCCTGCATTGCCTGTTTTTCACCCATTATATCCCTGACTACCGCTTCTGCTGCTTGTGCCTTAGATGCATCTTGTGCAAGGGAATTTGCTCGTTCGAATAAAGCATCATTTTTATATGATAAATCCTGATTTTCGGCAGTCAACTGACCTATTTTTTTCAGATTAGCTTCGGCCTGCTCAACAATCTTTGTTTTCTCTTCGTTACACCTAGCCAGGCCTTCTTCAAGTTCTGTTTTCTGTCTCATTAACTCCTGATTAGTCGTTGCTAGCGCTGCCCTTTCGCTATCATTGTTGGCATTGGCCTGTTGCAGCACCCTGTTAGCCTCTTCTAAAGCTGCTTTTTCTTTACTACAAGCATCAATATGTGCCTCTTGACTAGCGGCGCACTCAGTTTTAAGTTTTTCAGTACTAGCTAAACGTTCTCTCAGCCTTGCGATCTCTTTCTTAAGGACGTCTATGCCATACGTAACGCGCTCGACTAACGACACTGTAAAAGTATCCTGTTGAAGCTTTGTCAACGTTTCTTCTGGTGTGATAAGAGCCTTAAGAGGTGCAGGCACCTCTTGCCATGGATACGTACTAGCCTTAGAACCACCAGACGCTGGTGATGAAGGCGCTGCTGCTTTGGTCACCAAAACAATAGGAATGGTCATTACGAGCATAACACAGCCTAATAAACGGCTTAGTGTATTCATGCGATAATTTCCTCCCCATTATCCACTGATTACTGCATGGCTTACGCCAGGCTTATGTGGCCAACTCTATGTACTAATCATCACCATCTGTTGTAATGCCGATATAACTATATCAAATAGTACCACGATACTATTGAGGTGCTGCCGCCGCTGCCTCCTCCCCAATTTCTTCAGCAGCTCCGCTTGCCTCGCCAGACATAGCTTCTACGGCTGCCTGATAGGCTTGAGCGCGTGCTACTAATGCTCTAATGAGCGCATCTTTATCCTGACTTGCTTGTTCAGCTTGTTCTTTATTTTGCGCAAGTTCCTGCTCTGCCTTTTGAGCTTTTTCAGAGGCTTCCGCAAGTTTTGCTTTTGCATCGTCCAACTGAGCTTTTTGTTCTTCAACACTTGCCGCGCTAGCTCTTTGCTGACCACTCAGTTCCTCAGCTTGTTTCTTGAGAGCTTCTAACTCTCCTTGAGCTGCTCGACTGGTTGTTTCTGCTGCTGCAAGTTTTTCTTGAGCATCCTGACTGGCTTTCTCTGCTACTGCAAGTTTTTCTTGAGTTGCAGCCTGCTCTTGCTTCACGATCAGTTGTGCTTGATCTTTTTCAGCAACAGATTTTTCTAATGCCGCTTTTTCTTCTTCTAATGCTGTTTTAGCTTTTTCAACAGTAGCAATCCTATCTTGTGCTTCTGCAGCCTGTCTCTCAAGTTGTTCTATCTTTGTAGTAAGTTCCTGCTTGACTGCAACTGCTTCTTTGCTCGTTGTCTGAGTTGTTTCAAGCTGCTGTTTTGCTTCAGCAAGTTCTGTACCAAGTTGTTTGTTAGCAGCTACGAGTCCTTTCAGTCGAGCTATTTCGCCCGTAAGCTTCTTAATAGCAGTTGTGTGTCCAGCCAGCGCTGTGGGAACAAAATCAGGTTTTTGTAGTGTTTCGAGCACTCCGCTCAAACCACCACCAAAAAAGTCTTGGAGTTTGCCTGGTACTTTGTTCCAGTTATATACACCACCCTCACTACTGCCTGCAGCACCAGCTGATGGCTCTGCGGCTCTATTGAAGAGGCTGGTGGAACAAGCAATGACGAATATAAAACTATAACCTATTATGCGTTTCGCTATCTTCATAGAATTACTCACTCTTTTTACATAATCTACTGCTAATTACCAAACTATAATTGCCATGACACTAAACTCATTAAGCTATTATATAAATTCTCTGTTATAGAGGTGCAGCACCAGGCGGAGCAATTGGAGCAGCTGGAGCTTCTGCAGCTACAGCCCCTGTTACTGCGCCTGCCATCGCTTCCATAGCCTTCTGGTATTCTGCAACACGTGCAACTAATAGGCCTATAAGGTTTCTAGAATCAGCGGATTGTTGTTCAGCGCCCCTTAATCGTTGCTGAATATCGGCTATTTGAGCATCTTTTGCCGTATTTTGTTGCGTGCATGCATCGAGTTGCGCCCGCAAACCTTCTGCTCCCCTCAATCGCTCTTGGCATTCTGTAAGCTCTCTTGCGCGTTGTTCAAGTTGTCCCCGACATTCATCACGCTCTCTTGTGCGTTCTTCAAGTTGTGTCCGCACTGCTTGCAACTCTTTTTGGCAAGCTGCAAGTTGTTGCTCTAAGTCTTGTATGCGTGCCCGAGATTGCTCAGCCTCTGTTCGGAGATCTTCCCTCCCTCTTGTACAAGCATCAAGTTGTTGCTGCAACCCCTTTAATCTTTCCAATTGTTCTTGGCAAACACGAAGCTCTTCTGTAAGTCGTGCTTTATCGTCGTTACATGCTTTGAGCTGGGCTGTAAGATCAGTGGCCTGTTTTTGGGCATCGGCGCCTGCCTGGACTTGTGCCTGTGCTGTCCGCAATTGTTCAGTGCATGCACCAAGTTGCTCTCTAAGACGAGCTATAATGGCTCTAAGGGCCGCAACGCCATCTGTAACTCTTTGCTGCAAGCCAGTAGCATATGCATCGTTCTGTAGGTTCGTCAAGGGTTGCGGCCTTGGAATCAAACCTTCCAAGGCTGTTGGTATGTTTGCCCACGTAAAAGCCGCACCGCCAGCGCCGCCTGCAGGAGCAGCACCTGCGCCACCAGCGGCTGCTGCCATTGCATTGCATCCGCTAAGGCACGCTGCCAATAGTATGGCATAGCCTAGTAATCTACTGAACATCTTCATGATGTACTCTCCTTTATATATAATCTAGAACATACTTATTTGCACATGGCTTTAGATAGTCATTTAGTGAGCCATTATGGCACATATGCATACTCCACTCTCTCTAATCATTATCGAATAATGCGGCGTTAGCACTGATAGAATCGTAACAAACACCAAGCTTGCGTGCCAGCTCTCTAAAATACGTTTTGCAGGCGTCTTCGGTCATTTTTGCATCAGCTAGTTGGAGATTAAGTTCATCTATTGTAGCTTGTTGTTTCTTGATTTCTGCATTAAGCTTCTCAAGTTGACTTTTGAGGTCTTTTATGGTGGCAGTTTTGCCATTAGTCTCCGTGAAAAGCTCCCATATTGTCTCCTCTTGAGTCTTAATTTTTTTGTTCAGTTCTGCGATAATCAAAGACTGATCTTTGTGCGCTGCCGCTGCCTGCTGCTGTATGCCAAGATGCTGCTTTTGTAGATCAGCTATATAGCGATTTTTTTCTTGCACCAATGCCTCAAGCCCAGCAATAGTTGTGTTTAATTCTTGAATTTTTGCTTGAGCCGCACGCAACTGCCCTTCGCTGTATCTAAGCATGCTTGCGTCAGGTGCTGGTTGAACAGGCGCTACTGGTGGCTGTGGTGTCGGGGTAATAATTGGCCTTGAAGGCTTCGTCGGCGGCATGGGTCTCACACGTGGCTTAGGAATAGCCCTAGGCCGTGCTCGAGGCGTCACTGGTCGCACAGGCCTCTGCGGACGGCTAGCTGGTCGTGCTGGCTGTATTGGTTGTACTGGTGGCGGCGGTTGTACGGGCTGCGAAGGTTGCACCTGCTGAGGTTCACCGACAGGCGACGTCGTTATGCCATAAAATGCTCTATGATAAAGGTTCTCCATGGCCTTTGCGAGAGGCTCGCTTCGAGTCCGTACGGCACGAATTTTATCATTGATGAGTTTTATAGTCTTTGCTTCATGCAGGTTAAGTTCACGTAACATTTTTTTAAATTGCTCAAGAACCAGTGAAGCATCAAGCTGTTGAGAAGCTCGTTGCATGCCATAGACAGCGGGCACCAAGAGTGTACCCAGTGTATTCAGTAAGATGGTTATGGCCATTGCCATAGCAAGATTCATGGCAAAACTCCGTGTTAAAATCAAGAATTAACGGATGATCGTAAGTCTTGCAAAGTCTTCTTGATTCGCTTGTATGAACTCTTTGCAGAGCTCAAGTAACAAGCACAATAAGCAAATTAAAATTTTATTACTGTATAAATTTTTATATAAATTATCATTCCATAATTCAATTTTAATATATTTATAGAGAAGTAGTCAATAGTTTCGCCATAGTCATACAAAAATTATTGGAAAACCGCTCCAATGTTGTACGCCGTGCTACCTGCATAGAACTATACAAGATTTTGTAGTAGTGCACTGTGTATACTACAAGAGGACTCGTGCTGGTAGATCTTTGTAGCAGTACTAAACAAACAGTGACAATAATTCTTGGCGAATAGGTAGGCCGTATTGTTCGTAACCACCTAGATTCCAAATATTGACGGTGCCTGGGTATAGTTCATCGATGGTAAGTAGGTGCATGGTGTCATTGGCATAATCGACACGATGCATACCTTGTACATCTGACACGCTGATTAAGACGGCCATTAAGAGCAGATCTTTATCGATGATGCCATTGTTATAGGAAGCTTCTTGTGCCAATATTTTGAGAGATTCTATATATTGAGCATAAATAAATTGCCTTCTACGGCGATATTGTGGATCTTCAAGTAACTTATGGCCTTCAAAGCCAAAAGCTGCCTTTGTTTCTTCGACAACGCCATGTTGCGTAAATCCAAAATTTTTCATAATGATGCCACCCATAAACCAATGGGCACCAATAACAATAGCAAGGCGCTTTATATCATTTTCGGTAAAGCCATACGATAGCAACATAGCATGCACATCGAAAGTTTTTCCTGATACAAGTTTATACTGTTTCCGACCAAGCACATAATCGAAGCCTATACGAGGATGATCAAATTTTGCTTTAAACGATGTGATACCATCGCCAGCCTTACCAATATCATGAAAAAGAGCTCCAAGGAGTGTTAATTGTTTGTACACTGGAAGTATTTCACGTATCCATGGACTTGCTTCATCCCAATATTTTGCCACGGTGGCAGTAACCCACAGAGAGTGCTGTATGAGATTGCCTGCGTGAAAAGCCGTGTTTGTGGTTCTATAGCGTGCAAAATCGTGTAGCAGTACTGATAGCATAGAATCTTCATGAGGTGGCAGTGGCCACTGTAAGTCACGCTCAAATTCGATTGGTGCACGATGCACAAGATCAACACTCGCCTGCAGTGCTGGTATGGTACTATAAGAACTCAGCAAAATAATAGTAACAATGCGTTTCAGCATAATGTTAAGACTTTCGACTCAATTGTTTATTGCCCTAAGACACCCAGCGCTTATGCCCTGCCAGCGTACCGGCATAACAAGCGCACCAGAATGTTTGATAATACTTAGATGGTGAGTATACACATAAATGAGAGAATGCCAAATGCATCTTGGGCAAAACTATATTGATACCTGTAGTACATCTTCCAGGAAGACAGCTTTGATGCGTAAGGCATGTTATTGAGTATTGCTTGAACGTTGCAATATGTTATTATTATAGTGTTTTTTATACAGCGACAGTGTAAAGCAGTATCGTTTTAATTTTTTTATTGAGGTTTCTATACATGAATAAATTATATGTCGGCACGCTACTTCTAGTAGCATTTGCGGGGCGCCTGTATGCTAACCCCTACGAGGAATTATGCAAAGATATTATGGCAAGCGATCTCATAGCCGTCTGTTACACGGCTAAGCATGAGCAACTAACAAAAGATCAATATAAAAAACTCGCTGAACTTGCAGAGTCAATTATCCAAAAACGAAATCTTATACTAAGTACGCAACGCCAGACCGTTACAACTGGCTATACATCGCAGCATGGATTTTCAAATCATGTTAGCAATACAGTCATACGACCCGACAGTACTTCATTGGGCCTCTATAAACATTCGACAGCAGCAAGCATTATGTTCGGCATCTGGGCCACTGCTTCCTATTTCGCTCTGATGCTTACTGCAGAAGCGTCTGTGGTGCCGGCAGTTGGGCTGCCAATCTGTGGTGTTGCTGCTGCTAAAGGTATCATGAACGCTATTTTCGCGGTTCGCAATGATCTAGAGGAAACAACTGCGCCAGGGCCACAAGCGCTCTATGACCAATCGCTCAAAATCAAGGCCTTTTTACTTGGACTTTCTGCTTAAATGTTCAAAAAACAGTATCAATCTAACTGCATTTAAACACTATTTTCTAGGATAAAAACTATGTTCAAAAACTTTTTCAAGTGTTATTACATACTAGGCTTTATGGTACCGTTCACTGCTGTTGCAGGAACCGCCTACGAGGACTTAATAGCCGCCATTGACAAGAGATCAGAGAAAAAAGTTTCCAGATTACTTGAACAAAGCACTCTTAAAAAACAGGAGTACCAAAATCTTGTCAAATATGCTGATACAAAACTAGCACGCATTATGACCGATTCGCTGTATTCCTGGAAGACGGTACTTGGTTCTTTCGCAGCATTTGGAGCATTCGCCTATGGTATGCATAAGACTGACGGTGATGGTCATAGCAGCGAGCCTCTTGATCGTGGTTTAAAATATGGTGGCCTGGCAACACTAGCCATTCTGAGCGTACATCTATGGCAACGCGCAGGCACATTGCGTGAACAGCATAAACATGCAATGGCTATAAAAAAGATTATTGAAGAAGCTTTTGCCCGCGAAGCAGGTGCCGAGCATCTGCTGTAAAGCTCTAAACAGTAGTGGACTTTTGCGCCCATGTGCACTAAAATTTGTGTACATGGGCTTTGTTGTTTTGTTGCTGACCGTATAGTCACAGTAAGTCCTCATGAAAGGAGAATAGTATGCCACATATATCGCGTGTTGTTTTCAGCAGTTTGTTAATGTTGTTTGTACAAAACCTAGTGCCTGGCAGTAAACCAGCGGTGCTGGTAACTGGCGGCGCTGGCTATGTTGGTTCTCATATTGCGTATGTTCTGGCAGAACATGGTTATGACGTGGTCATACTTGACCATGCGGTGCACACAAGACATCCATGGGCAACCTATATTGAAGCTGATTTTGCCGATCCCGATGTTTTACACAAGATTTTTACTGAATATCCCATAGAGGGAGTATTTCATTGCGCTGCCTATGCTATTGTGCCAAGGTCTTTTGCTGAAGCACTTCCTTTCTATGAAAATAATATAGCAAAAATGATATTGTTGCTGCGCTCTATGATCTCGCATAACGTCAAACGTTTTATCTTTGCATCGAGTAGATCAGTCTATGGAGACTCTTCTTCTGCACGCATTAAAGAAACCGATCCAAAAAATCCGTTAAGTCCTTATGCTCGTACCAAACTCATAACTGAAATAATACTTCAAGATGTTCACCGTGCAACAGGCCTTGAATATATGGCGATTCGCTTTGTGAATGCAGTTGGCGCGAGCCCTGAGCTTGGTCTTGGTGAGGATCATAATCCAGAGACTCACATCTTCCCATTGCTGTTACGAGCTGGCAAATATCATCGACCGTTTACTATATACGGCACAAACCATGCCACAGAAGATGGCACCTGCGTTCGTAGTTATATCCACGTTATGGATATAGCACGCGCAAATTACATGGCATTTGAGTATCTCAAGCGTGGCGGTCCATCTGATATTGTTAATCTTGGTTCCGAGGCACGTTACTCAATATATGGTCTCATTAAAGCCGTTGAAAATTTTTATCATACGACTGTAGAATTAAATATATTGCCAAAACGTGAAGCAGACTCTCCTGAGCTTGTTACCGATTACTCAAAAGCAACGAGGTTATTTGGTTGGGAGCCTATGTACTCAACGATAGACTATATACTTAAAAGTATGGATGACTACGAAAACACGCGAGTATCGACTAAATTTACTAGTGACTATGAAAATTTATCGTAGGTATAAAGAGCATTTTATAGCTAATTTTTATGCTGGCAACCAGCACTTTTCAACTATAAGCTCTTGATATTACCAAGATTTGTGCTTTAGACTACATTATGGTGCTCGCTACTATCGGGCACCATATCTATTGAATAGTTCTATTGCCTGGGAGGCTATGATGTGTAAAAGCTTATACTTCTTTGTGTTGCTCTTATTATTTTTAGTGCCATGGGTACCTCTGTACGGCTATAAGCTTGGCCTTGAGGCGATACCCGATGAGGTGATTGCATCATGGCGCACTATGCGTATAGCCCTTGTAACCAATCAATCAGGTAAAACCCAAGAAGGGCAAAGAAACATAGATATACTTTTATCCCGTGGCATTAAACTTGCTCGTATACTTGCACCAGAGCATGGTCTATATGGCACAGTACCAGCCGGCAAGCCAGTTGCAGATACCATTGATGAGAGAACGAAAGTGCCGGTTGAAAGTCTCTATGGCGACGGCCATGGCCGAACTATAAGCAAAAAAACCCTAGACGCGATTGATCTCTTTATGGTTGATCTACAGGACTCTGGTATGCGCCATTTCACCTATATTTCAACACTGTACACTCTCTTAAAGGCTGCTGGCGAGCACGGGAAAAAAGTTGTTGTTTTAGATCGCCCAAATCCTCTAGGCGGCATCATGGAAGGTCCTCTTGTTGATCGTGATCTTATTTCTTTTATATCAATTGCCTCGATTCCTGTGCGGCATGGCCTCACTATGGGCGAGTTAGCAGGCTATTTCAATAATGAACTCCTTGAGAAGCCCGCTGCACTTTCCGTGGTTAAACTCGAGGACTATAATCGTGCTATGGGACTTGATGGGAAATTATTGGCGCCCCTATCCCCCAATATAACAACACTCGATGCTTGTTATGGTTATAGTTTCCTTGGCATGCTGGGCGAAGTGAGACCATTTGATAGTGGTTTTTCGCTGAAATTGCCCTTTAGAGCAATTATGCTGCCAATTGCGCAAACAATGAAAAAAGATGATTGGGATAAACTTGCATGTAGGCTTGGCGAGCTTGGCATCGAGACAACATTCCAACAACGATCAAAGAATATTCCCTACGAGGGACTTTTAGTTTCGATACCATCAATAGAAAAAACACATGCCTTTCAGGCCCTTGTAGACATTCTCGATTTTGTTAAAATGAAAAAAATAACACTTAAAATTCCAGAATCACGACAAAAAGCTTTTGGTTCGCGAAGCTTTAAGGCATACTTTGATGGCACTATCCAACGAGCAACATTTGTACGAGAGGTAAATAATGGTATACGAAAATTTCATGCAAAATCACGTCGATACTGCATGTATAAACCATTTCCCGAGATGGCATTATTACAGTAGCTCTATGCACAGAAGAATACGCGCTGTCGCAATAGTCATGCATGTAGAATGGCAACGCAAGGCGCTAAACGGCAATATCTATAAACCCATGTAGCTTACTGTAACGAATCTCAAAGATACTCTTGTATACCCACTTGAAGCGCGTGACTTGCTTATTCAAGTTGTACAGTATGGCTTTACAAGTGAGTCGAAAACAATGGTATTGCCGCGGACAAATCTACGACAAAAGCTTTATCGCTAATCACCCAATGCATAACCATGTTAGTAATGGTACTGCGCTACAAAATATGAGTACGCTTTCATGCTGAGGCTTTACATACAGCAGCGGCATGATTTGGCCATGCGTTTCTTGGGGGCCTTTGACAGTAAGGAGCAATTTGTTTACTATTAAGGCTGAACCGTCCGAATGTGGTACGATTTTTCTTAACAACCAATAATACGGAGTTTTGCATGAAGGAATACCTACAATTATGTAGCCTTTTAGGAGCTCTATTTTATTGCATCAGCGTTGATTCGATAGCACTGCCAATACAATGGATCAAAAATAAAGTTACAAAAACCTATAAGATCCCAAAGCGTGACTTAGCAATCTTAGATAAAGCTGTTGCCAACCATACTTCGTCAGCACGAGGAAAAATGAGAGAAGTAGTCTTTGATAATAATATTACCGATTTTTTTGCAATGCTAGCAGAGGATCCATTCTATAAAAATATACATACGTTGATCGACGATACGATAATTATTAATGGCTTAGCAATTCCGCCATATACGCAAGCACCAGTAACTGTCTATAATGAGCAATGCCAGGTAACGTTACGTTTGCGGCATGGCATGGCAGCCTATATAGCGCAATTCATGACAAGTGTTGACAGAAAGCTCGTAAAAACCCTTATTGCGCCTCTTGTGCGAAAGATTACCCCTATGTTTCTTTCGTTCAGACAATGTGCAACTCACTTTCATATTCCAACTGAGATCAATAATGTTGCCTTGTCAGATATAGTGTTAACAGCATATGGCCAACTGCAGGTTGACGCTAGCAACCTAAAGTACAAGTTGCAATGGCCTTATTTTGTTGATCTTGAGTATCGCAAAGTTCTTTCTTTGTAGTTATAATAACTTCTGCAGTATCTAACGTTACTGAATACCAGGCAAAGAGTACTATAAAATTTTGTTTTATACGAATACGTAGTAGAAGAAATGATCTTACCCAAATATTTATTGCATCTATATGGTCCTATATACATCTGTAGTTATGGTGTACTTATAGCTTTTGCAATCATAGTTTTTTCGTGGCTTGTACTGCGAGATAAGAGGCGCGCCTCTATCATAACCAGAGACCAATTTTATGATATTGTCTTCGCAGGTATTGTGGCGGGTATTGTTGGTGGACGAACCCTGTTCGTATTTACAAATTTAGCCACAATAGATTCACTGAGCTCTGCACTGGCTATCTGGGATGGCGGTTTCTCTATTCTCGGTAGCATGATTGCCATGGTGCCTACAATACTATGGTATACTGTGCGACATGCCATCAATGGATGGGCGCTTGCCGACCTAGCGGCCCTATATGCACCGATACTGCAAGCCATTGGAAGACTTGGTTGCCTCAGCGCTGGTTGCTGTTATGGATTGCCTACGCAAAACTGGTGGGGTATCCAGTATAGTGACGCATACTCATATGCACCCACGGGAATAATGCTGCACCCGACACAACTGTATAGCTTTGCACTCTTGTTATGTTCGTTTTATGTGCTTTATTGTGTCATTAAGCCATATGCACAGCGCCAGGGAGCATTAGTAGCCTGGTATTTTATACTCGCTTCTAGTGAACGTTTTATCGTTGATTTTTGGCGCGGTGACCGTGAATGGGCAGCGGTCAATAATGTTTTGTCGGTACACCAGATGCTAGCGTTATTGTGCTTATTAGGCGCCATAGTAGTACTTACATATCGTACGAAGCATGGCAAGCATGTACCGTCATGAGCCTTTTTAAGTTTATTAAAACAAAAGTCTCTATCGTTGACGTTGTAAACGAGTATACGAGTCTTAAGAAAGCTGGGTATTATCTTAAGGGTACATGCCCCTTTCACCAGGAAAAAACCGCATCTTTTACGGTGAGCCCGCATAAAGAAATCTTTTATTGTTTTGGTTGCCACGCCACTGGTGATGTTATCTCATTTATAGAACAAATAGAACATTGCACACCAGTAGAAGCCGTCAAATTTCTTGCCGATAGGTACAATATTTCGCTACCGCAAGAAGAATTTTTTTTGCCGACAGGCGCAGCATCACGTCAAACAGCTCATGATAGATATAAGTATATTTATGCCATGCTTATAGCATGGTCACGTGAACAACTTGCAGGTTCGCCTGAAGCCATGGATTATCTCGATGCACGCTCAATGAGTGCACAAAGTCGTGATTATTTCGATATTGGCTATTTCCCTGGCGGCCACCAGGGTACCAGAGCCTGCATACAAGCCTTGGGCAGAAAAAATATACTACTACAAGACCTCACTGAGGCAGGCATTTTTATCGAAGGGCAGCATGGCAACTATTCTCCCTTTGAAGAACGCATTTTATTTCCCATCATAGATCATATGGGACACCCTTGTGGCTTTGGAGGCCGTGTTTTTCGCCCTGATGACACTCGTCCAAAGTACTATAACTCACGTGATAGTGCTTACTTCAACAAAGGCTCATTATTGTTTGGCTTTGATAAAGCCAAAAGGGCAATTCGTGAACATGAATCAGTGTTTCTTGTTGAGGGTTATATGGATTGCATAGCTATGGTACAATATGGGTACCATAATACTGTTGCCACCCTAGGAACAGCCTGCACACAGGAGCATATCAAAACTTTGGCTCGCTATGCAAAAACGTTGTATGTTGTGTATGATGGGGATAAAGCCGGACAAGAAGCCATGCTACGATTAGCCGATATGGGGTGGGAGTCAACTATTGATATGTACACGCTAACACTACCATCAGGAGAAGATCCGGCATCTGTTTTATCACGAGAGCATTCAATCGATCAGTATATTAGCAAGGCAGCTGACATCGTTACATTCTTTGTTACTACCTTGGGAACAACATTCTCACAGAGACCATTGCAGGAAAAGCTTCAACTTAGTGAACGTATAGTCAACTTACTACGAAAAATAGATGATCCACTGAAGCAAGAATTTTTGCTGCAAAAAACATCGCAGATATTGGGTATTCCAACAATATCCATGAAACAACAAATTTCGCGCCAAAAGCAGCTGGTAACAAAACAGGGATTCATGGCGCCGAATAGCGCGGTGATACTGCCAGAAATATCAAAGCTAGAGCAACGAATTTTTGCCGCAATCATCAATAACATGTCGCTTATTCGTGAGCAGTGGCTTACCGATTATATACACTACTCTTGCAAACCGTTACAGGATATCATAGTAACTCTTCAGGCGGCATACGAAACGAACAAGGCATTGGATTTTACCGATTTTTTTGCGATACTTAACAGTGAAGAACAACATACCGTTGTACAGATTATGATGGCATGCGAGGAAGACCTTGCTGTCCATGAGGTACAACGTCTGGTACACGAATTTGATAAAAGACATTGGAAGGTGAAGGCACACACAATAGCTATGCAACTTGAGCAAGCACGACGGACACAGGACACAGCACTTGCAGAGGAATTGCTTCGAGAGTTTGTTGAACTCAAAAAGAAAGCGCTCAAAATATATACGATAGAAGAGGCAGGCATAGATGATGGTAAAAAAAACAGCCGTTAAAAAGGGACCAGCGGGAAAAGGCAGACAAACCACTGCGAAGAAAACTGCTAATCCAAGCAGCACTGGTGACCTTGATTTACGAACCGAGATGATTCAAGAATTTTTAGAACGTGGCCGCAAACATGGCTATATGACCTATGAAGAGGTCATTGAATTTGGGGAGAAAAACAATTTTACAGACATAGAAACAAACGATCTTTTAAAAAGATTTGATAAAGAACATATCGACATTGTTATGCAGGAGGAGCTCGAAGAAGGAAGGGCTGGCATTGATGATTTTGATGTGGAGGACGAAGAATTTTCCAGAACACACATAAAGACAAAATTCGAAAGCTCCCTCGAACTGCACAGCGATTTTGACGAGGAAGAAGAGGACGAAGATGCTGAAGACAAAGCAGAAATTCGCGTATCCTCAACGCCCATAACCGATCCTGTCAAATGTTATCTGAGGGATATTGGTAAAATACCCCTTCTCAATAGACAAACGGAAACGGTGATTGCCGATATGATTATGGCAGGCAAGCAAGAATCGGTTGATGCACTTTCGCAGTATCCGTTCATCCATAAGGAGTTCATAGTCCTTGGTGAACGCCTCCAAAAAAACACCATACTTCTCAAGGATATAATTCAGTTTACTGAGTATGGCGAAGAAAATTTGCCAAAAATAGACGAGGAAAAAGCGCACCTCGTAAAGACCATTGCCGTGATTAAAGAACTGGTTGGTAATGAAATAAAGATATACAGAAGCTTTCGAGGAAATCTTAGGACAACCGCACAAAAAAAGAAGATGTTTGATGAAGTTAAAAAAAATAAAGATAAAATCTGTGAGGCAATAAGAAGCATTCATATATCGAACAAATTTATTAAAAAACTAACAAAAAAAATAGAAAAATACATTCGTAAGATACAGGAGCGTGAGCACCTGTCAGTGGTTACTATGGAACAGTTGCGCCAGTACAATACAAATAAACAAAAAATCGAACATGCGCAAGCTGTTGAAGAATTAGAACGGACAGTGAGGGGTTGTGCTAAATCGATCCATAGAACAGAAGCCGAAGTCGGCCTCCCAAGAGCAAGAATTCTCGAACTTTATGCGCAGCTTATGGAAGGGCAACGTAAAGATAAGGAGGCAAAAGATAACCTAGCCAAGGCAAACCTGCGCTTGGTTGTCAATATTGCAAAGAAATATATTAATCGTGGCCTCCATTTTCTTGATCTGATCCAAGAGGGCAATATAGGCCTTATGAAAGCAGTCGAAAAATTCGAATTTGAGCGTGGTTTCAAATTTTCAACCTATGCAACATGGTGGATACGGCAATCGATTACTCGTGCCATTGCTGATCAATCGAGAACTATTCGTGTTCCTGTTCATATGGTTGAAACGCTCAATAAAATCAATAAAATTAAAAGAACATTTTTGCAAGAGCATGGACGAGAGCCTACCCACGCTGAACTCGCCAAGGAGCTTAATCTCGATGAGCGCAAAATAAAAAATATTATAAAAATATCTAAAGAACCTATCTCTCTTGAAACGCCAGTCGGCGACAGCGACGATGCATTTATTAAAGACTTTATAGAAAGTGAAACTGATTTTTCACCTTCAGAAGCCGTTTCTAGCGCGGATCTTAAAAAGCGTGTTCGAGAGATGCTTAAGACACTATCGCCACGCGAAGAGAAGGTCATCAAAATGCGCTTTGGTATAGATGTTGCTTCGGAGCATACGCTCGAAGAAGTTGGCAAAGACTTTTCTGTAACGCGTGAACGTATACGGCAAATAGAAGTTAAAGCTCTCAGAAAACTTCGCCACCCATCACGAAGTAAAAAGCTACGTGCTTTCTTTGAATCGCCCTATGATGACCTAGAAATAGAAGATGAAAACATAAGCATCCCTATGGATGGTACTTATGACGATGATGATGATATATTGGATCTCGAATAAACGGAGAACATATTATGGAGCTGATTACTGGTAGCTCTTTGTTAATCCAGACCGCTATTTTTTTAGTTTCTTTGGTGCTCTGCGCCCTCTATTCTTTCCTGGAAACAAGTATAACAGGGTTGCGACTTTTTCGACTAAAAGAAATAGATAAGCAAAGTGGCACGAAGTATCGTACTTTTTTTCAAACACTTGAGGTGGAACCGCAGCAAATTATCGGTTCTATGCTTATTGCTAATAGTTTGGCAAACGTGACTTCTGCTGCGTTGATCACGAATGTTATGGAGAATTTATTTGCACGGCTCCAATGGTCTTCTGGGCTGGGATTTTCAATCGGCATTGGTGTTGCCACAACAGCAATCCTAGTATTTGGTGAGATTATACCAAAAAATATCGCTAAACGACGTGGAGAGCCCTACTTCTTCGCGACGCTATGGCTTAGCAACCTTACCTTTAAGCTTTTTGGTCCCGTAGCACGTGTTCTTGTGCATGTTTCCGATTTTTTCATTACACGTTCTGCAAAAACAAGCGACACAGAAAAGACTGAGTGGGTATCAGAAAAAGAGATTCAGTTCTTAATCGACCATATCGGCGCCAAAGGGCTTATGGAAACGGAAAAGACTGAAATGCTCCGTAATGTCTTTGAACTTGGACGAACGCCCATCGAAGAAATCATGGTACCAGCAACTGATATTGTTTCTGTCCCTGTGGTATTGACTATCCCGGAAACTCTTGATTTTTTTGCGAAGCACCATTTTACACGACTACCAGTTTATAAAGACAGTCCTGATAATATTGTTGGTATCGTCCATCTCAAAGATATCTTTAAGATCGTATCGAACAAAGATAAAAAGGAACTTAAGGATATTTTGCGGCCGATTCTCTTTGTTCCAGAGGCGCTTAAAGTCAATCAGTTACTTCGTGAGCTGCGTAACCAACACGTACACATGGCAATTGTCTTGAATGAGCATGGCATTGTTACTGGCCTTATAACGCTCGAGAATCTTCTTGAGGAGATCGTTGGCGAAATAAGCGATGAGCATGAACTTGAAACAGAAAAATATGTTCGGCTTAGTCATGGTGGTTGGCTTATAAATGGTAGTATGCCTCTCGAAGATATTACTGACCTGATCGCCATCACGTTTGAAACAGAAAGTGCCTTAACACTAGGTGGTTTCTTAACGGAACAATTACAACACGTACCTAAAAAGGGTGAGCAGGTGTTTTATCAGGGGTATTATTTTCAGGTGCAGGATGCCAGCCCCAAACGTGTTTTACGAGTCCTGGTATTTAAAGAAAAGACTGATATACTATAAAAATTTTTGAAAACGTTCTGTCCAACAACTATGCATGCAACATATGTTTTTGCTTGAAGTATCAAGATGCTGCGTAGAGCTATTAAGCTATGCAGCATCTTGCTTTTTATGTATTCAAGGCTAAATTTTGTGTATGCACCTTAGTCACAGAGGCATAAGCCCCTCACAATATTCTCACCAACTCTATGCAGGGTCGCAGGGACGCAAGTCCCTCGTGGGGGTTGGGGCGAAGCCCCGCAACAATATTCTCATCAACTCTATGCATGGACGTAGGGACGCAAGTCCCTCGTGGGGGTTGGGGCAAAGCCCCGCAACAATATTCTCACCAACTCTATGCAGGGTCGCAGGGACGCAAGTCCCTCGTGGGGGTTGGGGCGAAGCCCCGCAACAATATTCTCATCAACTCTATAATCTGACATGGCTAGCCTTTGAAGCATTGCCTTGAAAATCTCACAAGGCAACCTCGTGGATTACCTGTTTTTATGTAGGCATACAAACTATTGCTGTTATCGCATTGCTTCATTATAGTGTTGGTAGTTAGTTGCGGCTGTTCGCGACTATAAACTTTCATAACACTTAAGGAGTGGTCAATGTCTCGCAAACATATAATGGTATTAACGTTTTCACTGTGGATAGTTCTGCTCAATCCTAGCAAATCATATGGGGAAGTTTCGCGCGGAGAAGATCGTGTACCATTACCGACAATGTCATTTGACAAGGCGATAGCAGTCCCGGGTACAGTGCCAGTGGCATGGTATAATGTTAGTGCTGTTGCCTGGTGCCGTGATGCAACGAATCAATACCTTGCTGTTGGAGATAAGACTAGCGGCGTCTCGGTGTTTAGTTTTAATACAGTCACTGCAACCTTCAAGCAGATACCTGTTCCTGCACCATCAGGAGAATGGCGTTCTGTATCATCAGTTGCTTGGTGTTATGATCAGAGCCATAAGTATCTTGCAGTAGGAGATATAGATAATGGCCAAGGGGCATTCGTATACAGTTTTGACGACAGCACACAAACATGTACGCAGGTACCACTTGCAGCACCCAAGGATGGTTGGCGTTGGGTATCTTCCGTGGCTTGGTGTTTTGATGGTACAAACAAATATCTTGCCGTAGGCGATATGTACTTCAACAAGGGCGTCTCTATCTTCAGTTTTGATGGTGCAACATTTTCTGATCCAGTGCAAATTTTAACATCATCGTCGGCAACACCTTCCTATAACATTGCTGCTTTATCATGGTGCTGTGATGGTACACATAAATATCTCGCCGTTGCAGATGGCTATGATGGCAAAGGTGTATATGTAGTTAACTTTGACGGCACAGTATTTTCTGATCCGATACCAATGACACCACCGTCAGGTGGGTGGGGTAATATTCGTTCCATTGACTGGTGCACTGATCAGCAAGAAAAGTATCTTGTCGTTGGCGATGCGCATAGGGGAAATGGCGCTTACGTGTTTGGCTTTGACGGTACTGCTTTTTCTATACCAATACCAGTACCGGTTCCATCAAACATATCCAGTTGGGGAGAGATTAGTGCGGTTGCCTGGTGTTGTGATGGTACCCAAAAATATCTCGCTGTCGGCGATCAGGGAAATACTCAAGAACCATATACTGTTCCATCATCAGTATATGCATTTAGCTTTCTTAGCGCCGATAATAGCTTTGTTCAACTGCCATCTCCGATACCCCAAAAAGACTGGACTCGAGTTTCTAGTCTTGCTTGGTATTGCGTCGGGCAGCGTAAATATCTTGCTGCTGGTGATGCTGCTAACGGCAAGGGTCTCCTTATATTTAAGACTGATGGCAAAAATTTTTCGGCAGCTATACCAGTCCCAGCGCCAAAATTATGGCTTAATGTTGGAGTAGTTGCATGGTGCTCTGACACAACATATAAATACCTTGCTCTAGGGGATACATATAGTGGAAAGGGAGCTTATGTATTTAGGTTTAATAGCGCTACAGGACGATGCAATCAGATAGTGCCAAATCCATCACCATCAGATAAAAGCTCCTGGGGCTATATCTCCTCCTTAAGCTGGTGTCGTGATGGTAACAGGAAATATTTAGCTATTGGTGACCAATTTAACGGTGTATATGTATTTGGGTTTACTGGTACCAGACGTTACACAAAAATAACCATCCCAGCACCTGAGAAAGGATGGGGTTTTGTTTCTTCTGTGGCATGGTGCTGCAATGGTACAAATAAATACCTCGCTGTTGGCAGCTATACGCCAGCTACAGGTGCCCTTGTGTACGTATTTGATGGCAAAAAATTCACAACAAAAATACAGGTACCCATACCAGCTGACTGCGAAGTATCCTCTCTCGCCTGGTGTTATGACAGCAACAATACATATCTAGCAGTTGGTGATAACCGGTTGGGCAAGGGCGTCTACATATATAGACTTCATAGCGATAACACCTTAAGTCGCATCACACCTGATCCAGTACCATCTCAAGCGTGGGGCAGTGTTAAATCCCTTGCATGGTATTGCAATGGCGTACATACATATCTTGTGGTTGGTGATGTTAGTAACAACCAAAGCCCACAAGTGTTTTCTTTTGACGGCACCACGTTCGCCACACCACTACCCGTTCCAGTACCACTGGGAGTAGACTCCTGGGGTAATGTTTCTTCTGTAGCCTGGTGCTGTACTGAACGTGGCACGTATCTTACTATAGGCGATCAGGGCGATTCTTATCATAATCCAATAATACCATCAGCAGCATATACCTACAGTTTTGATAGTACCAATAGCACATTTACTCAGATAACTCCTAATCCAATGCCCTTGGGGTCAACACAGTGGGGCATGGTTAAGTCAGTCGCTTGGGACTGTGGCACAACGGGTCAATCTCTTGCGATCGGTGACGTAGGAAGAGGCAAGGGCGCTTACATTTTTGGTTGTCATGACAACAATACAGCTGTTTAAAAACTTTGCTGATAGATAATTGAGTTATATCTGCTAGTATTCCATATAAAGTACCCTGGTCTTTCAAGGACCAGGGTACTTTATGTGCTCTCAATAGGTACATAGACAGAACATTGAAAGTGGAATATCAATAACTTCTTTATCTGCTATATGTCATTATGTACGGTGTTTAAGATAAGCACACTTGTCAGAGGTCTATACCAAACTATGATATTTCCGTCGTTGCCGGTAGCGCTTCTCGAATAACTTCCATGACCTCTGGCTGCAATGGGTTTCCTTCAAGACAAAGCCACCTTAATTGTGTGAGGCCAGAGAATGTATTTACAGGTAATGTGGTAAGTTGATTATCTCGCAATTGAATTGTGTGTAGGTCAGAAAGATTGGCAAATATCTTAATGGGTAACATGGCAATGTTATTGTTATTGAGCCAAAGCATACTCAGATTTCTGGTGCCGTTAAATATCTCTTCAGGTAATGTGGTAAGTTTATTATTGGAGATATCGAGTAAGCGCAAGTTCGTAAGATTGGCAAATATTTCTGCAGGTAATGCTGTAATATTATTATCAGTGATGCTAAGTGATTGTATATTGGCAACACCAGCGAAGATATCCGTAGATAATCCGGTAAGATTGTTATGATTAAGCTCAAGTTTACATAGGCTGTTAAGTTGATCGAATATTCCTTTGGGGAGCATGTCTAATTCATTGAAATTAAGATAAAGTTCTGTTAGTGCTCGCCGATGTTTACCATGTGTGATGTTGGCATGCAAGGCGTTTATAAGATCAATAAAGTTTTTCTGATCATCACGCACTAATTGTCCGAGATTTTTTTGGCTTAAATCTAACGAAATTCGACAATTACATCTTTCAGCTAAACTGGTTGCTATAGAACCTAAAAGTGCTTTTTTGAAGCTTTCGTAATCACGCTTATAAGTAACGGTTGGTTCTAATTGATTTTCTCCACCAACGGTATACATTGGCAACTGAGCTATTAAAACCTGTAAGGTATCGAGTACCTTCTTTTGCATCTTAGGAGATAATGTGTTTTTACAATATTGCATTATCTGGTCAGTGCTTGCTTCGAGATTGTTAACAGGATCGTTGAACCACTCTATAGCACACTGCTTTGCGATATATTCATTCAACAGGAACTCCGTAAAACAAGTGTCTTCCAGATAGACAGTGACATCTTTCTTTGTTGCCTGAAAATTACCAGCGTATCTACCTGGACCAGCTGATCGTATACTATGTTGGCTTGATAAAATTAAAAATATCACCATAACTCTAGATAAAGCGTTGTTAAGTATGAGCATTATGTTATTCCTTTGATTATTGAGGAAAATTATATAAGACTAGTACGACAAAATTATTGACCAATGCACGCATTTATCAAAAATAAATATTATATGTGATTTTATTATAGTTATGTAATTATTCCAAATACTAACATAGTATTGAAATTATTGCAAACCCTTACTGAAATACTAACTTAATTTTTAAAATTTTATATAGTTTGTAATTGTATAGTACATGACGATGAAAAACGTACCTGTTTGATATACTCTTAAATTATTGACAATTGCCATTTATTTTAATTATACTAAAGTAGTATTATGTCAAAACTTTCATATATTTTTTTACTAAAATCTTGTACAACACTCATGCAGCTTATTGCTTAACTATGTTTGTATGCTACAGTACTTCGTTGCTTGTTAAGAAAATAGTGCGCATTATTTTTCGGTGATTATATGTACCACCAAAAAACTTGTGATCACTGCTTATAAGATTAAAACTTACTGTTTATGATGTATGCTCCTATGCAAAATTACTACAGAAAGGCTATAACATGGAAAAAAGAAATATGTGTAAGCAAGGCGTGCTGTTTATTGCGCTTATTGCTTTATGTTGTGATGGGCGTCTTCTTGCTGTAAGGCAAGGCAGCGCGCCAGAGCAACCAGTTGCTACGCGCCTAATTGCAGCATTGGAACAACCTGCCACTGACAAAGATACAAAATTGCTATTGGATAAACTACGCGGAGAAGAATTCTACAAAACTATTCTTGATGCTGGACTACTTGGAGTAGATCGCATACTAAAGCCAGCACAATTTGCAAGTTTATTGCACAGTGGTCTTTGCAGACCAGCAGATTTGGTAATGACGCATAACTATCTTAAAGCATTAAAGCGCCTGGAGGCAGGAGAGGAGCTTTCCTCAAGAGATCTTGCAGTTTTAGGCGATGCTCATAATATTGCTGTTATAAATCAGAACATTACACCTCTACTATGTGACCAGCTGGCTAGCAAGGAGCATACTGCACAGGTAGCTTGTACGCCAGCGCCAGCAGTTCTTGTCTACAGCATGAATGTCCCATTAAAATCTATCCAGCTACGAGAAAGCTCGACTGGCCGTACATTTGTTGGTGCTTACAGAGAACAACCCAAGGATTTTGCTGGCGAGCATACCGTCTTGGTCGTTCCTTATCAGCAAGGAAGCCTTCCAGATCGGTTAGAATTTGAGGCGGACAATGGCAAGTCGTACTCTTGGGTGATTAATCTTCATGGTGATGACGAATTTGGTGTTGCTTTGAAATCGACACCGCAGAGCTCTATGATAGAATTAATTCAGTTTAAAGAGTCACCTGATTCTGCAGTATCAGATAAACAGCTATGGAATATGCCCTATTGATGCTAGATGCAAGTTGCTGCATTAAAGTGCTTTTAAATTCTCAAGACTCCAAAATTGCCCGATGAAGCATGTCTTCAATGCGTAGCAAATGATTATATTTTGCTATGCGTTCACCACGTAAAAGGCCACCAGCTTTTAATTGACCAGCATTGGTGCCTATGGCAAAATCGATAATAAAAGTATCTTCCGTTTCGCCTGAACGGTGCGAAACAATGGTATTGAAACTGTGCTTCTTGCAAAGCAGCAGCGCCTCAAGGCTCTCAGAGACAGTACCAACCTGATTTGGCTTAATAATTGCAGCATTTGCGATCTGTTGCTCAATACCGCGATTGATGCGAGCGCTATTGCTCGTAAATATATCATCACCTGCTATCTGCATGCTAGGACCCAGCACTTGATTAAGAATATACCAACCAGCCCAGTCATCTTCACTAAGGCCATCTTCAATAGAATAGATCGGGTAATTTTCTACCAGTTTAATATAATATTCTATGAGGCCTTTGTTATCGATGGCTTCGCCATGCCGTACATAGGTACCTTTTTCTCTATCAAAAAATTGCGATGCTGCAACATCGAGTGCTATCATAAATTGTTCTTGTGGTTGATAGCCTGCCCGAACGATAGCCTTCATGAGCATATCCAGGGCATCTTGTTCTGTTATGCCGTGAGGTGCAAATCCTCCCTCGTCACCGATCGAGGTTATTATCTTGTATTCTTGAAAGATTGTACCAAGTGTTTGAAAGACGTTAAGAGTAGCCTCAAAGGCTGATCGGCACGAAGTAAAACCGACTGGTGCAAGCAATATCTCCTGTATTACTAGGTTATTATGCGCATGGACACCGCCATTAATAATATTAAAAAGCGGAAATGGAATAATAATGGATTCAAAATTGCAAAGGTGAGCAATATATTCGTAGAGGTGCATATTAAGTTCTATGGCATGCGCTTTTGCGACAGCGATACTAACAGCGAGAAGCGTATTCGCCCCTAAGTTTGATTTATCAGTAGTTCCGTCAAGACTACAAAGAAGTTTATCTATTGTTGTAAGATTTGGTTCTCGATTAAGAAGTTCTGGTGCTATAACGCGTTCTAGATGCTCTATTGACTTCGTTACGCCCCTGCCGAAAAATTTCGTTCCACCATCATACAAAGGCTTTGCTTCATGGCGCCCAACTGAGGCACCTGTTGGCACCGATGAACGAACTAAAAAATCATCATCGAGAACGATATCACATTCAATGGTCGGACTTCCACGAGAATCGAAAACCTCCCTGCCAATGACATGAGTTATACGCATACCCCTCCTTTTCTTGAGAGCCTCTTTTAGGAACTATTTTTCATAAGCCATTTGCTGAACAATAGTCTCACCAAACTGTTCTGCTGCCGCGGGACCATCTGCAGTTATGATTTTTCCGTCAACAACAACTGATTCATGCGAAGCATCTATTACATGATATTGCGAGAAAATATTTTGAAGTTCGTCGTCGCCATTCCAGCCGGTGGCTTTTTTGCCCTGCAGGATACCAGCGCGAGCGAGTATTCTTGGTGAATAGCAGATGGCACCGACATACTTCCCTGCTTCTAACGCTTGCTTGAGAAGAGCATGTAATTTAGTGCTGACTTTATTATTTTTATCAAGATAATAATGCGCGCCAGCACCACCAATGATAAAAAGGCCATCAAAATCAAGTGTCGCCAAATCATGCAATGTCTTGTCTACTTGAACTTTTGACCCGTCAGAACCAAACGCTTGGTCTTGTGTGGTGCTCACCGTAATAACTTGAAATCCAGCCGCTATTAAAACCTCTTTTGGCTTTGCATATTCTGTTGGTTGAAAATCCCTTGGTGCCACCACAAGAACAACCTTCTTTGCAGCGCCAGTAGCAGAAAAAATGCTTATTGCCATGACTATAAGTGCAATGTATGCGTTCTTTTGCATGCTAACTCCTTTTTTATATCGTTATGACTAAGCATTCGCTAAGCATCATAAAACAATCTTTTTATTATGTGCAAGAAAATTTATTACCGAGATAACTGCTCGACAATTTTTGCTCCAAATTCATAGGCTACCTGCGGCCCAGTAGCGGTGACGATGGTCCCATCGACAACAAGTGGCCTAGGCTCGTAGGTTACGTCGTGGCTTAGGAATATTTCCCGCAATGCACCGTCTTCGTCCCAACCTGTTGCTCGCTTGCCCCGTAATATCCCAGCTTTTGCCAGTATTCGCGGCGCTATACAGATTGCGCCGATAATTTTTCGTGCATTATACGCTTTTTTTAAGAGAGCATAACTTTGTTGATTGTCAAGGCATGACAAGGCGCCTGGTCCGCCAATAAAAACTACTGCATCGTAACGATCAATATTGATCGCCTCAATCGGAATATCAATATCAGCCGTGGTGATGGTAGTTATATCAGCTGTTCCTTGCTTTGGAGCCGATGTCGCAATACCTGATTGGTCACTCGCCGTCGTAACCATATAACCAGCTTGCTCAATTATTTTCTTTGGTATGCCATATTCGACAGGATGATATCCAGTACTTGCAATGACGAAAACAACGGTCGTATTCATGGTATTCCTTCGCTCTACAGTCTTACATTAATAATGCCATGCCGTAGAATAAATACTATGGTGATCAAAATGTCTGGCACCATACATGTCTGATCTCTATACTATACTTGATAGTTTAACGATTATATACACTTCTCTATCGCGAGCAAGTATAATGTCATGCTCTACCACTATACTATAGCATAGTCCCCAGATATCAACGATAAGCGGTTTTACAGTAATTTTACCTTGAAGTGATTACTCCTTACTTTCAGTGTATATTTTAACAATTTGTTTTTGCAATAAATTTTTATAATTAGTAATAATAAAAATTCAATAAATGATTTTCGCAAACTATAGACTCGTTGGTTTTCTTTGATAAGCGTGGTACACTAATTATAGTGAAATAGTATCAAAAGAATAAAGTTGCATAACATATAAGTAGAGTTTTTTAATAGTACTCATTGTACAATAAGTGTAAACTGAGGATTTTTACTATGATACACGATCATATATTGAAAGCAATTGGTAATACGCCTCTTGTTAAAGTTCCCCTAGAATGCCCTGGCTCTCTGTACGCGAAACTTGAATATCTTAATCCAGGTGGTAGCATTAAAGATCGCTCCGCTTTCTTTATGATTGAGGAAGCAGAGCGCACCGGATTACTTAAACCAGGTGGGACCCTCATCGATGCTTCATCAGGAAATCAGGGAATCGCTACAGCAATGATTGGTGCAATCAAGGGCTATTCGGTCATTATAACGGTACCCGAGAAGACGAGTAAAGAGAAGGCTGATACGATGCGTGCTTATGGAGCAACGGTTATCGTTTGTCCATCGCGATCAAATTTGCAAGATCCTGAAAGTTACCATAGTCGCGCACGAGATATTGCTCAAAAAACACCAAATTCTTTTATGCCAAACCAGTATTTTAATCTTGACAATGCGCGTGCACACTATACAGTAACAGGCCCAGAAATTTGGCGACAAACACAAGGTCGTATTACTCATTTTTTTGCTGGGGCAGGAACCTGTGGCACAGTAAGTGGTGCTGGCAAATACTTAAAAGAGCAAAATCCTGCCGTCAAGGTCCTCGCCGTTGATGCAGCAACTTCATTTAGGTCGACAAAGGGCAATCCAAGCCCCTACAAGTACGAAGGACTCGGCGTTGATTTTTATTCTCCTGTTCTCGACAGCTCGGTTGTTGATGAATTTTTAGTTGTTGATGATGCATCTGGCATTGGAAAGCTTAAAGAACTTGCGGCTCGGTATGGTTTTCTTGTTGGTCCTGCCAGTGGTGGTGTTGCCTACTGCGCACAGCGTTATGCACAAGAACATATGCGTGATGGTGATATCGCGGTCATGATATTTGGCGATTCTGGACGTGCCTATCTCTCTAAAAATTATTATTGAAGATTTTTCTTTATCTTGCTTGGCATGCCAGAGAGAGGCATAGATCCAACCTGCAAGGCAGGTTTACTCGGGACGAACAGGGTAGATAAGTACGGTCGTGACCTGCAGAGTATGAGTTTGGGATGAAGGCAGTACTGCCTTCATCCCAACTAGACGAAAATTCTTAAGAAATTCTCTCGACGGTGTTCACGAAATATTAACATTCCGCTTGACCATTATGCGTATGACATGTGGGGAAAGTTACTCTAATGCCACAATGGGCTTAAAAAGAAATACCACATGCTAATGAAGACTATGTGCACCATAAGAAACGTTGCGCCTCGAACAACGGTCATTTCGGGCGTTAATTTGCCAATTCTTAATAAATTTGCTGCGAACATAAAACCTATAACGGCAACAACCAAGAAAAGAATAAATAAGTAATCAGAGAGAACAAAGTAACCAACTTTTGGAGTCATACTTTCAATAACGAACCGGTAACTTAATAATGCTGGTACCCCTGTAGACGCGATATAAAAAATAGGCGTGGGATTTGTTTTGGGATCAAAGGCAAATGAAAAAAGATTAATAAAATACATAATAAAAAGTGGCAGCAAAATCATCATAACATTTCTGAAGCCGACACGCCGGAGGCTTATAGTAAAGGTTACCGCAGGGTGAGCAACGATTTTCTGCGATTCATACATGTCGAGTACAGATTTTGTCCAGCCTATATGAGTTGTTGTATCATAAATACGCCATCCTGACGTATTTATCACTGGTGGGACACTGAAAAAAGATGCATACGAGCGAAAAATCATCTCACTTGGTTGAACGGTTTGGTTAATAAGTGTGATATTAATATTATGGTCATCGAGTGGGAAATAATTGAAATCGAGCTGCGTCTTGAATCGCACGCGAATGTGGTAGCGAACAAAGAAACTATTCCCTGAAACCTGTGTTGATGGCTCTGATTGCTGTATAATTTCACCACGATCAAAGGAAAATTTACTAATTGAGTTCCATGATATAATTGCTGGGTCAAACTCAAACCATAAAATGCCATCGATGATAAAGTCATTATTAACGAAATCAAGCTGCGGCATATCCGTAATATGGAGGCCAACACTCACGCGAGGTGGCACACTCCCCCAATCTTTAATATCTTGCGGTGTTATTGGGTTTAATTGTGCACCTTTCTCGGTACCAATAAAATTTATGTACGGGTAGTATGCAATGGTGGCGGCGAGCAAAGCAATGATGATGTCAAAAATAATCTGCGAACGTGGCAGTACGATTTTATGCGCGATACGTACAATAAGGTCGTCATTGCTTAATGCCATAGCTTGCCAATCATGGTATAATGTGAATTAGAAAAAACCTTGTGCGTCTCCATAATTTAATTATAGAAAATAATGATAGAAAAAAACAAGACTCCATAAAGGCTGGAACATGCTAGGTCACACCGCAAATCCTGTTCCAGCCTTTATTGTACGCGGGAAAAAGACTTAAGAAGTCAGTTAATTCTTTTGGGGAGAACCACCAAGCCATGAAAACCACGGAGCTACCGCATCATGGACACGACCAGCCATAGACTGTAGATAATTTTGTTCTGGTCTTGCCGGTTTTGCCGGTTTTGTCTTACGGAAAGCAGCTTTAGTTTTCTCACTTAATACTCCGGCTTCACTCCCTAAGGTCCCTACCTTTTCCTGAAGCGCTGGGGCAACATCTCTCAATGTTTTTCCGCCCTGAGCAACCGATTGAAACCATGGTTCTTGTTGCGGCGCTTGTGAAGCCCTAGGAGCTTCTGCTGCCTGCTTTGGCAGTGTAGCGGCAGCTGTTTCTTCCTTGGCTGTGTATACCCCCGATGCTTCAGTATTTCTGCGTAAAGCTTCTGTTTCTTTTGCTAATCGTTGCAACCGGCTAAAGCGATCCATAGGCAAAAGTTGCGTTGTTTGAACAACAAGAAACAATAAAGTCATAATGTTTATTAACGTATTCATAAGATAATCTCCTTTTTTGAGTAATAAAAAACAAGATGATTTGAGCATCTTTAGTACGACATGGTTGTATGTATGTCTGCTAACTATAACCCCTTTCGTAATAAGATTTTTATGTCTACTTTTTTCACAAAGAGGGTTAAGGCGAATCTTGCATTATCCGCCCTAGACCTGCAACGTTTATAACGTTTATAAAAATTATTTCTTTTATTAGAGCGATATTATGCGTTACATGTAATAAATATCAACTATAATTATAATTCACTCGTAGTTTAATTGTCAACAGTTTAACGATTTAAAATTCAGCTAGGCTAAACTTGCTTTTCAATTTTCCCGTTTAGAAACACCTAAAAACTCCTATCGCAGCGTTCTTAGAGAATAGGACATAGCAGAGTGTACAGATACTTTAAAATGGGTTATCGTTTTTATGGCATAGTATTTACGTATACTCCATAAGTAGCACCAAAGGGGTTATTATGAAACCAATGAAACTATTCATAACGCTATCAATCTCGGCCATATCGATGACTACCCATATGTCGTATGCATCAGAAAAACTTGATAGCTGTGCTAGTGGCACGATTGATGCTTGTGATACCATGTGCAGCGTACAATCTACATGCTCGAGTGCTGGTCAAGCCTCACAAATAATATCTGACTCACACTGGCAACAAGTAATTGGATCGAGTCAAGCGCTTGGACCCCTGGGAGAATATTGTGCAGCAAACCTCAGAGTACAAGATATTTGTAAATTAAGGCAGGTATGCAGATACTGGAGAGATGTCCTTGGAGGGCATGCGCAAGTCCGTCAAAAAATTGCAGATGCTAAAGCCCAATCAGCAGTGCATATCGATTTTTCTCAAAAAGATTTTGATGGTTCTATTGATGCTCTGCAGAGCGGTTTATGTACAACTATTGCCAGCGCCCTAGCACATAGGCATGGTGCTTGGCTGAGGCTTACTGTGGAAAAAAATAAACTTGGCAGGTCGCAAAGACTCATGTCATGCATCCAGCATATAGTTGCTTATGTACAGAGTTTGGGATCTGACATTGTCTATCTGAACCTCGGTTTTAATAAGATACGCAATATTGAACCAGGAACCTTTAGCCATTTGACGAATCTCAGGGGTCTTGCCCTTTGTGCAAATGAGTTAAGCACACTGCAGCCAGGAATATTGAGTGACTTGCCCAATCTGTCCATGTTATGGCTGCATGACAATCAATTAACTTGTTTGCAGGCAGGTGTATTGAGCAACCTTAGAAATCTTATACACGTCACACTCGACTGTAATTGCATAAAAACTCTCGAACCTGGATCCTTTGATGGTCTTGCAGCTCTACGCAATTTAACAATGAGCGAAAATCAGCTAACAGCAGTAAGCCCAGAGTTATTCAAAGACCTAACAAGCCTCAGTCTTCTGGAGCTTAGTAATAATCAGTTATTAGGCATCGAACAAAAGGCATTTAGTACTAACAAAAAACTTCGCATTATCGATCTTCATGGCAATCAAATAGATACTCTTACGTCAGATACATTTAGGGACTTGCCAAATCTACATTGGCTTTGGCTCCACGGAAACCCCTTGACACACGTGGCAACAACCGCTCTCTATGCAGCGCTACAGAGTATAGAGATTGGGTTTCAGTAATAACAAGCACCTAAGAACTCAAAATATCTTTGATAATTATTGCAATCAATCCTTTTACTTTGACATTTCGTGCGTCTTCGCTAGGAAGCTGCTCAAATGCCTCGCTCATGACACGTATACAATCTCGTAAAGTTTCAGCAAAATGTCGATCCATCGATCGTAGCCGTGCATGAATTTTTATGGTGTTTAATAACTTGATAACAATTGTATGCAGCATAGGCTGATCATCTTTATACGCTATATCGAACGATCGTCGCGTGAGAGTTTGGGCCGTGTGCACTAAAAATAGGCATATCTCTTCTATTTTTGTAGAGTATGCTATACCATAATCAACGCGATCCAAAAATTTCGTGAAAAGACCCAAGTATACATCAAGTTGTTCAGTTGATTTTGAAGGTATAGCCAGGTGAATCTCCCTAAGAATATCAGACATATTACATTCTCTTTCTAAAATATACGCAGTATAGCGATCAGATTTATCAATATACCCCTTGCCACTCAATAAGCTCTGTATAGAACCTAAGTTGTCAAGAAGTTTGGTAGTGCCACCTAGGTAAAACCCCACTCGCGCTGCTAGCGATGGCACTATGATAGAGTGTATAGAGGTCGGGTTACCCACATACTTTTGCTGTAAAGATTGCGCACAAGAAACTGCGGCAGAAGCTTCCTGGAGGCTCTTAGTATAAAGTTCTAAGGAGCCAAATGGGTTTATAAGCGTGTCTGGCATACATGCGAGAGCCTTCATAACGGCCAGAACATCATTGCCAGACTGTATAGCCTTATCGACACTGGATCGTAATGCAACTATATCATCAGAGCTTCCTGCCCCCACAAGCTGCGGTTTTTCGTGAGCAGAGAATAACAGTACATATTTTTCTAGGCACATTGGCAACAAAGACAATCTTGCTCGTAACATTGCAAACATGCGAAGGCCGTCATCAAATAGGGCATGGTCAAGATAATACTCTGCAAGCCCTGTTGCAAGGGGTACAATATAAGCACGCATATATGGCATATGCTCACATGAGCATGCTCTTACAAGACAGTCTGCATAAAGTCTTTCAATGATATCAGGCTCGATATCATCTTTCGATGCAAGCCGTTGTATACCGCACCTCAATAAACCTTTCATGATGTCGTGTCCGTAATCATGCATACCGAGATCAAATATCTTCATCCACGTGTTATGGCGTATTTTTTTTGCAAACTCGATATTAATGCAATCTTTTGTGGTGAAGCGCGTCTGAAGAGGATGTTGACAAAAATAGAGCTCTGCTTGCTCAAAATGTTCAAGTGCACGAATAGAACTTGTTGTCGCCAAAGCATAGTGCATAAGTATAGATACAGGGTCGTCAGGAAGCATAGCAATAAAAGTTTCCAGAATACCACGAACTTCTATCTCAAGTGTCCTATCGGTTGGTGTCAGCAATTCCAAGGCCTTCATGCATGCCATAAAGGATTTTGACATATCAAAAGGCACAAAGCGGTCCGCACAGTGCATATAACCATAGGTAGAATAAGCACAAGGATTATTTTTTGCCATCTCACTTTTGAGTATCGAGATACATTCTTGTTCAGAACAACCAGTTAACTCAGTACCAAATAGACATGCAAAGCGAACGAAAAGAATACCAATTGTTGTGTCAGTCCTACTACGATCGCGCATAAGCGAGAATAATTTCTTAAAGCCTGCTGCATGCTCCTGATTGATGGCGAGAAATAGTTGCTGAGACTGCAGCATTAGTGGGCTTTTAAAAGTAGCTCGATAACAATTGAGTAGAACAGATGTAGCATCGATGAGAGCGTTCTTATAAGCTGTTTGCTGTTGACTTTTTTCATCAAAGATAAGGGCTGCGAGAGGAAGCCATAAACAGGCATAAGCTTTTTCCACTTCTTTTGAGGCTTCCATAGAAGCTAGAATGCGGGCAACTTCAATAACAAGTTTATAGTTTTGATGTAGAATGCCAGCAGCGTACAGGGCATACAGATCCATTGGATTGAGTTCTTTTTTCTCTTTTTCAGTAAGTATCTTAAGGCGATCAAAAGCAAGTTTTCCATTACAACCACATGCATGCTTAGAACCATAACTTGCCAGTGCAGCAATAGAACTCTCCACCACTAAAATATCCCTTGGTTCTGTTGCAAGACATACTGAAAGCAATTCTTGTGACGCACAAAATGGGCATATACCATGTTTTTTCGCGCACGCCCTATCAGGGGTTATGTGTGCTATATCTCCAAACATAATAGCAACATTCTTCCTGAAATCAGCATGACAATGACCAGTTTGCGCCTGCTCGTAGACCTGCCTAAGAAGCTGACAGTCAGCCAATGTCAGTGCATCAAAGGAGCGTTTTTGCGATTGCATATTTTTGCAAAGTAATGCAGCTTGCTTATACGTACAGGCAAAGAGCTCTTCACTAGGAATAGGGTTTATTCTGTGGGCAAGAGCTAAGTATCGTCGTCCTTTTATTGGGTCTACATGGGCCGGTTCCATATAATATCGTGCCAACCATGTGGCCAACGTATAAATTTCCCCTTGAACAATAGTTTTTGCTCGTTTTTCAAAAGTAAGAAAACCATCTAATGCAGCCTCTTTTGCTAAGGCATCTGGTTTGAGGCTATCAAGAAAGCTCCGTATATAGACAGCATACGAACTGCTATAGCCGTCGATAGATTGGCGAAGTTTCTCAAGAGTTTCTTTCTCCGTACAGTGCTGATTTTGCGCAATAATTAACCTGAGCAAAGTATCGATAGTACCGAAGCACGCTTCGCCTTGATCATCCCATCCAGCAAGCGCTGATATATACGCAAGCGCCACACTTATATCTCCTGACTCACGAGTTATTCTAGTAACAAGCATAGCAAGATCACGCCTAACAGCATCGTGGACCGCTTCGCTTCGTAAAAGATCAGTATAAAAGTAGATATCTTGTGCAGTGCATGTTGGTATTGTTGCGCCATAGAGCATACCAAAGAGCAACAGGCTTTTTGCGGCCATACTTTCTTGAGAACGTAGTGCTATGCGTGCATCAGGAGGAAGCCGCGAATATATTTTGCGTACAGTAACGGCAAGATTACCATCCTGTACCAGACCTCGTACGATAGCTCCTACATGTTTTATCATACAGGTATCTTTATCTTTATGATCTGTATAAGCCATATATGCGTAACAAAAGCGTAGTGCTAGCGCCCTAGTTTCCGTAGTATAAGCATTTCTTATAACAAAACTAATTATAGCATCCCAGCCGCACCGACAATGTTCAGGAATGCTTATCATGCCTTGTTTATCCGTCGTAACAGATTCTATGAGCGAGACTATATACGAGACACTATCTTTTTTTGCACTGGTTTCCATAAGTAACTTTATATGCTCAAATGCGCTACTGCTATTTTGTGGGATATACTTGCAAAGCTGGTTTTCCTGCGCATAGGCAAGAGCAAGTTCTCTATAAAGTGAACTCCACAGCGACAGCTCACCAAGGGAGTAACCTTCATGTGATTGTTGAAACAACTGCAAGCCTTTTGAGGCTAGTTCGCGACGGTCTTTAGCACCAAGAGCAAGTTTTCTAACGTTTCTAGAAGCTCTATAAGCTAATATTTTCTGCGCAACCCAACCATAAGAACCAGTTGCCGCTGCCTCTATGTCAGCTGTATTGTATTCGAGTATGCAATCAAGAAGTTCCTCCAGGGAGGCAATTTTCGCATACTGGGTCAAACTATGTTCGCACTCCATAGTTAAAGAACTTTGCTTTTTGGCAAGCCCTTTTGCAATCATATACGCACGTAGTCGCATATCGTGCGCAAGGGCCAAAGCGGACCGTATGGTTTCTGTACGCATATCTTGTGCAAGAGCCACAAGTATAGCGTCCTGAACATACTTGGGATACCCCCTATAGTAAGCGTTAATATGAGTTTTTATGTGCTTACACGTATGCTCACCAGCCAGCATGCATGCGCGCAGATCAAGCAACTCTTGCAGCTGAGAACATAAAGGAGTATCTGATGACATAATTAATGCAGTATTCCGAGGAGTATACGCATTGAGCGCACGCAAAAGCACCTCCCAAGAAGGGCATGCATCGAGAAGAACACGCATGAGCGTGTCGCTGCCGGGCAATAGTGCTGGTTTAATGCCGCCCACAGCAAGCAAATAATGCATAATAATCATGACGGGATCAACAGGACCGTCGGCAAGTCGCGTACAACCATGGTCCAATAAGTATGTATTTAATTTTATATGGTTTTTCTTTCTACATGACAAAAATTCTACCAGATCTGTTGGGCTTTCTAGTGCTTTATCAAGCAGCATGAGCACATAGTCACGATGTATGGTCTCTTTCTTGGGTGATAAGTGCAAGAGAATGCCCAGGTAGGCGCATGCTTCTTTGCTTGATGATGGAACTATGTTGCTCTTCTGATTATGCAAAACGAGCGATTTCCAGGTGTCTCGTATCATGGTTAGACGACTAACAGTGTGCTGCCATGGGCCAGTAGCCAGTATATGATTATGTGCCTGCCGTATGAGTAAGGCATGTTGATCACCAAATTCTTGTTCACACTTTTTTGCCTGATTATGCTTTACTGTAGCTAATGTATAGTGTGCATAAGAAGCATGAGGCCCAAACGTTGCTTGCAGAAGATCTTTTTCTGCTGCAAGCAGCATGACATCGTACAAATGGTGCGATTTTTCCTCTAGAACCCTCCAGCAGTAATCTGCTCGCAGCGATTCTATGGCGGGAGAAGCATCGTCAGTACGAAGAAGTTCGAGAAAAAGAAAAAAATTAGCTCTCGGGTCGTACGTTTCATTGGCGAGGACATGCAAACGGCTTCTGAGACCATACTGAATCGGTAATGAAGAAGGCCTTTCATAGAGAGCAAGGTACTTTTTGATCGCTTTTTTAGGATTGTCTTCTTCACCAAGTAGCGCGTGAAAAAATAGATGCCCTACGCCTGAAGCTTCACCAACTTGGTCGATACGAACCAGATGGGATTTGGTAAGAAAGGAGGCTGCATCAGGGTACCAGGGCTGTACGGAAGATTTTTTGAACTGCTCATAGATGGTTGATCCATCATGGGACTGAGTTAGTAGGGGCTGTGCATCACGTAGATAATTAACCATCTCGGCAAATTGCCCCGGATAGACTTGCAGAGATTTTTCGGCGCTTCTAAGCATTTTTTGGGCAGCATCAGCATTATCTGGCCACAATTGCCATGACAAAAAACTGTATCTTGGAAAGCGAGAGCCTGCCGACATTTGGTGCCGTTGCAACATGCCTGTGGCAGAAAAAGTTATACATAACCCAACATAGCAACAAAATCTGGCAACCCCAAGACACATAAACTTCACTCCGATAGCCCAACATGCTCAATGATGATAAATACTTTAGTACAAAACTAACAAGCAAGAAAATATTGCTAATTGTTTTGGCAATATAGCATGCCCTATAAAAATATCAATAAGAAATTTCTATAGGAAAGCATTACATGTTTTCAGTAAAGTGTTTATCCAGTGACCGATACATGATTGCTTCTTGTATATGGAGAGTATCGATATGATCACTTTCTGCGAGATCTGCTATGGTACGCGCTACTTTAAGTATTTTATGGTAACCACGCATGCTCAATTTGAGTACATCGAAAGCCTTGCCTAAAACTGCTTCAGCCGATGGCGTGAGCACGCAAGCTCGAGAGACTGCATCTGGTGACATGCTGTTATTAGTTATGCGTGGATCGCCAAATCGTTCTTGCTGACGATTACGTGCCTTTTCAACAGATACATACAGTTCTTCTGAGGATATTTCTTGTGTCTGTGGCCGCTTGATAGCGTCATAGTCAACAGAGGCAACATGCACGTGTAAGTCGATACGATCAAGTAATGGCCCTGAGAGCCTTTGCATATAATGGCGAATGTGACGCTGTGAGCACGTGCATGTACGACGTTTATCACCAAAAAAGCCGCAAGGACACGGATTCATGGCAACGACAAGCATGCAGGAGGCCGGAAAAGAAACAGACTGCTGTGCCCTGGCTATAGAAACAGTTTTTTGCTCAAGTGGCTGTCGTAAAACCTCCAGAGTGTTACGTTTAAATTCTGTGAGTTCATCAAGAAAAAGAATACCATGATGGGCTAAGCTTATTTCGCCAGGCTGTGGCATTGAGCCTCCACCAATAAGACCGGCAGAGGATATAGTATGGTGAGGATTTCTGAAAGGACGCTCCCAGATAAGTGTTTGCTCGGTTAATTTACCACTGATAGAATAAATCTTGCTTGTTTCTAAGACTTCTTCGAAAGACAATGGCGGCATGATCGATCGAAGAGATCTAGCAAGCATGGTTTTACCTGACCCCGGGGGACCAATAAAAAGCATATTATGGTTTCCTGCTGCAGCAATCTGCAAGGCGCGCTTGGCCTGTATTTGCCCTTTAACCTGCGCTAAATCAAGCGTTGAGTCATATGATGGTCGCAACCTGGCAGTATCATAGTTCATCGTGCTAGGCTCTATGGTTTTCTCGCCTCGCGTATGGGCAATAAGCTCGTGCAGAGAACGCACACCGATAACCTCTATGTCTTGTATGAAGGCTGCTTCTGCAGCATTATCAAAAGGCACAATAACTCTTTTTTTGCCGAGTTTCTTGGCATCATACGCAATGGCAAGAACGCCTTTGACTGCTCGAATTGCTCCATCAAGTGAAAGTTCGCCGATAAAAAGAGTTTCTTGCATATATTGTTTATCGAGTTGTATATGCTCATCGGCGCACAAGACCCCCACGGCAATAGGCAAATCAAAGAGGGTTCCCTCTTTTTTAAGATCTGCTGGTGCCAAATTGACAGTAATTCGTTTTGCTGGAATACGTATGCCGGTATTTTTAAGCGCTGTTTGAATGCGCTTAATACTCTCTTTAATGGCAGTATCAGGAAGTCCAACAATAAAAAAATTAATCAGACCAAGCGCCACATCAACTTCAACTTCTACAAGACCTGCATTGACACCAATAGGTGCAGCAGAGAAAATTTTTGCATGCATAGCTTTAATCTTTATTTCTCGTTATAAAATTTTATCTGATTTGATAGCTATTATAAGTATATAGTTATAGTATATAGATACGCTATAAGCATGCAAATGGCTGGAAAAACACTATTTTCTCGTCTTCTTCGGCAACACGCGCTTGTTACAGTTTATCAAGAGTAGCAGCTTAGTATTCGCTCGTTAAACATTCTGTCTAACGAGTATGCGTATAACAATGCAGGGTCAGTAAGGATTTTTAAATGAGTATCGAAGATTGACCTTTATCTGCACTTAACGCATACTTTATAGTTAAGAACAACAAAAATCTCAGCTGGAATATTTGTTTTTCAATTGTTAGCCATGCTTATAAAGCGATACAAAATATGCATCAAAAAATCGATCAGTTTTCTTCGTTTTTAGACAAAGAACTTAATCAAGCACAGCGAGATGCTGTTATGCTTACCGAGGGACCATTGCTCATTATTGCCGGTGCTGGCTCGGGAAAAACTCGCGTTATAACTGCGCGCATTGCTTATCTTATGACGCATAAACAGGTCAGCCCTATAGCAATTACAGCACTAACTTTTACCAACAAAGCTGCGCAGGAAATGCAATCTCGCATTACCAATTTTTTGGGCGATATACCAATAAAGCCATTTATTGGGACGTTTCATTCGTTTTGCGTACGCTTTCTAAAAGCACATGCTGAATTTCTTCAAAAACCTTTTGCATCGATTCTTGATGAAGATGATCAGCACAAAATATTGTCTGGCATCATTAAGCGCCATGCGTTGGCAAAAAAAGTTACCGCGAAGCAGCTTGCATGGCAAATATCACGTATCAAAAACATGGCGCATGACCACAACGATGGTGCAGCACACCATCAAGACCAGTTTTTCCGTGAAATCTATCAGGCCTATGAGCAAGAGAAGTTGGCGTCTAAGGCATTTGATTTTGATGATCTAATGATTGAAACCGTTGCGCTATTGCGCAAAAATAAGATTGTGCAGAAAACTTTTCAGGCATCCTCACAGCATGTTCTGATTGATGAATACCAGGACACCAATAGCATACAACGAGAACTTCTTATGTTGCTTGCCATGGATAGCGAAAATAAATTATCAGCAAGATCGATTTGTGCCGTTGGTGATGAGGATCAATCGATTTATTCATGGCGTGGTGCAACAGTCACGAATATGCTTAATTTTAGGACCGATTTTCCTGATACAACAGTCATAAAAATAGAACAAAATTATCGCTCTGTACAACCCATCCTTGACATAGCCAATCAACTTATTACCCATAACACGCAGCGAAGTGCAAAAAAACTTTGGTCAAGTCGCGAAGCTATCAACAGAGCTTGGCTGCTTTCCTGCTCATCAGAATATCAGGAAGCCGATGCGATAGCTGCTTATGCAAAAATGAGTCTCCGCGTTGCGCCACAAGCAACAATCGCTATTCTCTACCGAGCGCACTATCAATCGAGGGCTATCGAAGAAGCTCTTATCAAACGTGCGGTGCCTTATACCATCATGAGCGGCATTCAGTTTTATGAACGAAAAGAAATAAAAGATCTTTTATCGTATCTACGACTTATCGCAAACCCTTTTGATCGACCTTCTTTCTTCAGAGTTATTAATTGCCCCTTGCGAGGTCTCGGCGAGGCCTTTGAAGAAATGTTTTATGATCAATGGCATAATAGTCCTTTTACTGACTGGACGGTTGTTGCACAGGCTATACTCGAGAAGCACCTACTGCCACCCAAAAAAGAAGCTGCCTTGCAGTCCTTTATGGATGCACTGCAGGGTTTTTCAGTAACCGATAAACCGTCAGCCGTTCTTAATACACTTATTACGCGCATATCTTACTTAACTTACCTTCGTGAGACATTTGACAAAGAAGATGCAGAAAATAAGATCGAGAACATCAAAGAACTCCTCCATGCTATAAATCACTTCGAGAGTATTCACATTGATACCGTCGAACTTTTTTTGCATGAAGTTGCCTTACTACAAGAAAAAATAATGCTTGCCAAACGAGACGATAGCAATGGCGTCATGCTCATGACACTTCATGCTGCCAAAGGGCTTGAATTTGATCACGTAGCAATCGCTGGCATCAACGAAGATATACTCCCTAGTACACGCGCAAGCCAGGACCCAGATGCCGTTGAAGAGGAACGGCGATTATTCTATGTTGGTGTTACCCGCGCTCGAGAACGGTTGCTTCTAAGCTATGGTCGCAACCGTCACATGTATGGACAACTGACTGAATACATGCCTTCACGATTCATTCGTGAATGTTCCGAGGGGCCAATCATACGCCATGACGTGAGTTACGTGCATCCAGAACAACTTGACCGTATGTTTACTGACTGGTGCAGCGCACATACTAAAACAGAGC
Organism: uncultured bacterium; assembly: GCA_963715605.1. Taxonomy (GTDB): domain Bacteria; phylum Babelota; class Babeliae; order Babelales; family Vermiphilaceae; genus JAKASV01. The sequence goes on from OY970257.1 coordinate 924,098, forward strand.
GACGTCCAATGTTAACGTTTGGGGCTGCCATAGTACAGAATCCTGAAGACGACAGTGAGATCGAAGAAGCATTACCGGCGTGGCATAAGCACCAACGCGTGACGCATGACCAGTTTGGTAATGGGACCATTGATGATATTGAACGTAAAAAAGATGGTTCTATCTATGTTACGGTGCGCTTCGGTCGTGGAACAAAAAAAATATCCGCTGCCTTTATACGTGCCGCATAGAGCTGCTAAATATAATAAGACCTAGCAAGTATATAGCTGATAACTCGATTACATAGAACATTATACGGGACTTTATAGGATACAAACGTATGGCAAAAATTCGTCAACTGCCTTTACAAGAAATCAGAAAAATAGCAGCCGGTGAAGTCATTGATCGTCCCGCAAATATTGTCAAAGAACTTATCGAAAATGCTATCGATGCTGGAGCTACGGCGATTACCGTGGCTATAACCAACGGCGGTAAAGATTCTATACAGGTTATCGATAACGGGTTTGGCATGAGTCCAGACGATGCCCGCATATGCTGTGATCACCATGCCACGAGTAAAATACAATGCCTTGATGATCTCTATACAGTGGGCACTTTTGGATTTCGCGGTGAAGCATTATCAAGTATTGCTGCTGTAAGCACTGTGACTATCACTACCAAAGAGACATCTGCTGTTGCCGGTACCCGTATTACCCTTACCAATGGTAGCATTGTAGAAGAGTCAGAAATCGCGGCGAATACTGGAACAGATATACTCATTACGGGTCTTTTCGATGCTATGCCGGCTCGAAAAAAGTTTCTCAAGAGCCGTGAAACAGAGCAGCGCCATATTATAGCTCTTATGCATGCTGTATGTTATTCGCACATGGCACTGCAGGTAACATTTATGATCGACGGCGCTGTGCATTACAGGTGCATGCCATCAGCGGATTTGCGTGACAGAACCACCTCTCTAGGTGACACTGAGCTCTATGCAGCATTATTGCACATCTCTCTTGAGCCAGCTAATCGTGGCATCTCTCTCAGCGGAGTACTATCACATCAGCATTATGGCAGATATGACCGTTCTGGTATTATGCTGTTTGTTCGACATCGTTGGGTAAGAAACCAACAGCTTGTAAAGGCTGTCATCAAGGGCTATGCGAATGCTCTACCAGCGGGCAAATTTCCAGCTGCAATACTATCTATCACCGTTGATCCCCAAGAGATCGATGTCAATATTCACCCACGCAAAGAAGAAGTTAAATTTCTGCATCCCCATATTATTGAATCATATATACAAAAACGTGTCCATGAAACATTAGAAGCACATGCAAAGAAATTGTTCGCGCCTGCAACAGCAGCGTCTAGCATGACAACCGGAGACAAAGCTGCAGTATCCGATAGAGCAATTGAAGACAACAAGGCAACCGAAGCTACAGCCGAACAGCTACCATCATTTGATGATTATTATGTGCCCGTTGCACCTGTGAAACTAGGCGAAAGAGCACCGGTAGTTTTGCCAAGACAATATCCGCCAATACACAGTATATCCCATGCATTGGCTCAAGAATGGCCTTTACAGCAACAGGCTTGCACAAACATGCAAGCACCAGCTAGTCATGACGGAAGCCTCCAAGGAACAATTATTGGTGCGCACAATAAAACGTATATTGTGCTAAGCACACAACATGGGCTACTTATGGTTGACCAGCACGCTGCTCATGAACGAATAATTTACCAACGGTATCTTACTGCAGAGCAAGTTCTTGAATATAACAAACTTGTTGTGCCTGTTCCCATCACAGTATCACCGGATAAAGGCATGGGCTTGGAAGAACTTGCTGTCATTATTGCCCCGTATGGCATTGCTGCAACGGTGCTGAACGACCAAACGATCGTTATTACGGGAACAGCACCTTATTTAAAAAATATTAATATCGAAGAACTTGTTCGGGAAATTATTGCTGTGCCATATTGCGCAGCAGGCACACTGGCCGTGTATAAAGAAAATATTTGTGCACTTATGGCATGTAAAGCAGCTGTGAAAGCAGGCGATAGTCTTTCGCCTGAGCTTATGCGATCTCTCATACAAGACTTGGCAGTAGCGCCCAATAGTCGTACATGCCCGCATGGAAGACCAACATACTGGCTTCTCGAGGAGCATAGCATTGTACAAAAATTTAAACGTGACTATCAGACAAAACGAGATATAAACGATATTTTTTAGGATCGCAGGGGCACAAGCCCCTCGCGAGGTGTTGGTTTGAAAAGTTTTTTATACTGCGGGATTATAGGCCTGCTGCCTCTACCCAGCACCCAAACCCCACTAGCCGCGTATAAGCAACACGTTGCACGAGCCACAATCAGATTATATACTACTTTGAAAGTCTCACTCATTAACCTCGTGCATGACTTGCCTTGCAGTTACTTACTCTCCATGCACTATCTTGCCAAGTGGTTTTCGATCAGTTAGTTCCTCCCGTTCTTGAAGCTCCTGTGGCAAATCGTTTTTATTACCTGGTTTGCCGACGGCGATAAGACACTCAATCTCAAATGCATCGTCAAGTTTTACGAGTGCTTTTGCTGCACCGTAATCAAAGCCTTCCATAGCATGAATCGCGAGACCATTGATCGAACCCTGCAGAGCAAAGCTCATCCATGCGGCACCAGCATCAAATGAATGCGTTTTCGATGACGCGTTATTATACTCAAAATTTTTTCTTGATGCGACAATAACAAGTACTGCAGCGTTGCTGGCCCATGCTTGATTAAGCGGCACCATTGTATTGAATAAATCTTGCCAGAGCTGTGTTCCTTTATGTGCGTAAACAAACATCCATGGCTGGGCATTGTACGAAGATGGTGCCCATCTTGCCGCTTCAAAGAGTGGCATAAGTTCATCATGCGATAGTGGTTCATCAGCTAAAGCTCGCGGCGACCATCGGTCAAGAAATATCTGCGCTAGCGGATATGATGGTTTTCTTTGCATACAGCTTCCTCTTCATTACGTGTTACGTTCTATAGTAGACCCTTTCAATGGCTACACATGTTATATTAACTCAATAAACAATGCTTCTACAATAGGTGAAAGTTGGCAAGCAGGCGTAGTCATGTTTTTCACTTAGCACAAAACTTACATAGCAAAGCATGCAAAATCGCATGAATTCTTGCGACAAATATGGCTAAAGACCGGCTATCATAACTTAAAATCTGATCAAAATATAAGCGTAGCGAACTTGTTGGTTCTTGGCCCGTAAAACATAGAATGTTGCGGCAGTTTTATAATTTTTCTATGCAATCTCTACGCGCTCTTCATATACTATTATAAAGGGGCTATAAGTCCAAACGGAGTTTCTTGTAATTGGCCAACTTGCTGAGGCGCAATAGGGTCTGGATCTATCATGAAAAGATGCGGCCATGGCAGTCACTCCTCAACGGCATTGCTGGATAGTATAAGCGATCAGCGAATACCCATCAGCAGTGCTGCAACACGCTTAAACAAAGTCCAGTACAATCAAAAAATCTGAGGATCCTCGCGATGCATAGGATTGCACTTTCTTTTTTATGTGTTTATCTACTTATCGCGAGTGCGTTGCTATACCCCTTTGACCCCATCTATTACCTAGCTCATAACCAGGCAAACTTGACAATCAAGCCATACGAAATGTTTATAGAGTCAATATGTCACTTTGGCGCAGAGGGCCTACAAAAAAAGCTGAGAACTGCTCCGGAGGAGATTCAAAATACCAATTTTGACTGGGAATATTATATTGAACACAACCATCTCAACCACATACCATCCGAGCAAAAGGCTCATAGACACTACCGTATGCTGGGTAGATTCAAAGGATTAAGCTACTGCAAACATTATACCATAGCTATCTTAGTACATTTTCATGATCTCGACATCATCGAAACTTTGTTACGAAAAATCGAAAATTTCATCCATAATAACCCGACTAACACCTACATTGTCTACACAAATATTACTATAACAGATAAAATTTTTGACCAAGAAGTACGTGCTATATTACCACAAACACCGACTAGTCAAGTAGATATTAGCTTGGTAAAAAAGCTCTCGCCTTACCACGATTATCTTATTACCGCGCGTAATGCGCCAATGTTATACACGTTAAAAAACTATATAGAGGCAAAGCTGAGGCCGCTTGCTAGCAAAGTACGTGTGTTATTTTCGGAAAATAGAGGCATGGACATTGGTGGTTTTCTGTTGACACTTGATGCAATCAACAAAGATAATGTCGATTTCGATTTTCTCATCAAACTACACACAAAAAAGGGTGGTCCCCAATTCCCTTGTTGTGGTAACATCTGGCGTGAACTTCTTGTATCGTTTCTTAACATACGAGTAAATAAGCTACTAGCTCGCTATGAATGTATTTATTCGTGCTCTATACGTTCAGAAGATGATCCTTGGTCTGATCTAACTGATTACACAACAAAAAAAAATATACTGTGCAATGCCCTGGGGAATATTGACCGTGCCAAACCATATACGTTTTGTGGCGGCACCATGTTTATTGTTTCACGTAAATTTTATGATTTCATAAAAAAATTTGACCTACTTGCACTATACAATACGTATTTTGAGCAAGGTAAACCTGCCACAGGGATTGGCTACGAACACGTCTTTGAAAGATTATTTGGGTATTTTTTTGATGAATTGCACCTAAAAAAATTAACACTCGGGTACTATGGAGAAGATACACCACCAGTGTTGCCTGTGCACAATGAACTTGTATGATCTTCTGAGATCTCGAAAAAGAATAGACAGAAGCAGTACTGACGCTAGGAAATGACTCTCTATTACAAGCACGTACGCAAAGATTCATAGTTTGGGTTGCCACTTTGTGTGCAGAAAAATATCAACCTCAACAGTTGCTGCTATAAACCAAACAAAAAGCCTGTCAATAAAGTGAGGATAGTTATACCATGAAAATCAATGCAACAGGTTTAATCCGAAGAGTCATGCTCACGAGCATGACATGCTCAATAATGTTATCATATACTGGTCAAGCGCATTATAGTATATGCGCAATGTTTAGAAATGAAGGGCGATTTCTTCGTGAATGGATCGAGTTTCATCGGCTTGTTGGCTTTAAGCATTTTTATCTCTATAACGATCGAAGTACCGATAATTTTGCGGAGGTGCTGGAGCCATATATCCAAAAGAAAGTGGTTACTCTCATCAATTGGCCGGCAAAAGAAGGTAAGTTGCAGCCAATATTGAACCAAGTTGCTGCCTATAATCATTGCTTAGGGCAACTACGTACCACAGATGGCTGGGTTGCTTTCATTGACATTGATGAATTCTTATTTCCTGTACAAGAGACAAATATTAGGGACGTTCTGAAAAAATTCACCGCATATGGAGGCTTATCTGTCTTTGCTGCCAATTTCGAGTACCCTAATGTCCATGTCATGCCGCACAATTCTTTAGTAACGAAGTTATTTAAAAAGTGCACCTATGATCTTCAATTTTTTACAAAAAATCTTGTACAACCCAAATATATTACTACAGTTAATATCCACGATGCTCAGTACAAAGCAGATTTCTTTGCCATTAACACCACTATGGAAAAAATTGTGCCATGCAATGCTGGGGATCCAGGAAATAACCCACATTACGTGCTTGATACACTTCGCATTAATCACTACAGGTACCGTGATATGAAAGACCTTGTTGATAGGTTGCTCTTACGAATGGCTATGTATTTTGACCCCCCAGAAATATGGGATAGAATGAGTGTTCTCCATCAAGCATATTCAAGGTGTACTTTGCCCAACAAAGTCGATGATATTGCCATACAAAAATATGTTGCAAAGCTCGAACAGCTTATGCTTTGATAATGTTGGCCAGGAGAACTTACGCTTGCGTATTGCTTTGCGCAAAGAATTTTTTCAAGAATGCTTTCGTATGAAGATACTGCATGAAAAGTTTTGTACCAACCGTTTTTAGTGCTGTCATCCATGGAGAAGGTTCTTTGAGGGCGATGGTGCCATCTTTGAACATATTATTGAGCATATCATCAAACTCAGCTTCGGAATCCTCGGCATTTGGCAGACTTATAGCATCTTCCTGCTTTTTTGTCATAATAATACCTAGGCGACATGCATCAACCAATGCTATTGGCTTATCAGCAGTCGCAATCTTTGTTGCTATCGTTGCAGGAATACTCCATGCAAGGACTGCCATGCAAGCATTACCCTTTGGTAGCTCATACTGTCTTATGCTACCAGTCTCAGGGATTGTTATTGACAATGTGTATACTCCATGTTGATTTTGCCCGCAAGAGGTCTTCATAGTGTTCTGCAGTGCATACTGTGACATATCAACCCCAACCATGGATCCCCAATGAAGGCAATAATCACAGAGTTCTTTATTATGGGATCGAATGACAATAATGCCATACGTTGATGCATCGCATATAAGCAGATCATAGGAAGAGCCGCGGTCACTGATGCGGATAGTTAAACAAGCCGGTGGCAACACTGGAATAGTCCCCGCAAAGCGCTCTGCGCAGGCATCGTCAAGCTTATAAAGACTAAATAAGCCATGGTGGAGTGTGCCAACCATAAACACTTCACCAGTTGCGCAAGTACTTGCCATACTTACTACCATGGTTACTACAAATAAAGAGAGTATGTAATGTTTCATGACGTTGATCCTTTCGACAGTCATTTCGACCAATATGCGCGTATTTCTATGACAAACAATATAAGGGCATTTACCTGCGATGAAATTCTACAGTACACTAGAGTAGTATAAAAATCTAATCCTAGCATATGCGTTCATGTTATAGAAAGTGTACTGTATGATGATAAAAAAGATAACTATTAAACCAGGATGTATTGGCTGTGGACTTTGTGAATCTATAGCACCGACGGTTTTTGTCGTACGTGATATTGCGCGTGTTAAAGAATTGCACGACTATACACATGACGAACAGAAAGCGCTTGAGGCGGAACGCCAGTGCCCAATGCAGATTATACAGGTTGATGGTCAAGAATAATATATCGAAGGGATTATTATGGCTACTAGCGACCTATCTATGAGAAAAGAAGAAGCGAGATTTAAAAAACTTTATAAGACCGTCATAGAGCAGGACGCATTAACATCGCTGAGCTCGCTTTTAGAGCGTTCTGCCAGATTATTCAGTCATGATATAGCATTGGTATGCGATGACCAGTCGGTCTCCTATGGAGTATTATATAAGCAGGCTTGCGCGATTGCTTCTGAACTAGCGCAACGGGGCATAACAACGACAAGCACCGTTATTGTATTACTAGAAAATTCGATCGCTTTCTATCAGGCTTATTTCGGCATTCTTCAGGCTGGCGCTATTGTCGTGCCAGTCAATATCTTTCTCCATGAACAGGAAGTCTCCTATATTATACAGGATGCTCAGGCACCTTTGCTTATATGCTCACCTGAACGTGCCGAAAAACTCCGTGGTGTTATGCATGATATGCCAACTGTTCTTGATACACAGACATTAGAGTCCATTATTATAGGAGCAAGCGATAATTTATGTACACCAAAACGGCGCGATTTTAACGAATGTGCTGTATTGCTTTACACATCAGGAACAACTGGGTCACCAAAGGGTGTTATGCTAAGCTCAAAGAATGTCCTCACAAATGTTATACAGGCTATCGCGCGATTTGGTATTACCCAGCAGCAACGAGTGTTGGCCGTACTGCCATTGTTTCATAGTTATGCTCAAAACATCTGCATATGGGCTAGCTTTATGGTCGGCTGCACAGTTATCATTGTCCCGAAGATAGAGCGTCGCGCTATAATGCAAGCTTTTGCAAAGGGGCCAACACTTGTGGTTGCTGTACCCGCCTTTTTCGGGCTTTTGTGTCTACTCAAAAATTGTTCGCTTGCAACTGTTGATTATTTCTTTTCTGGCGGCGATATGCTTCCTGATAAGATTAGAACACTCTTTGCGCTCACCTATCGACGTAAAATTGGCAATGGTTATGGCATTACTGAGGCGTCACCAATTGTTTCCGTTGACATGGCAGACCATGCTGGTCCAACGAGTCGTGCCGGCAAGCCTCTTATAGGTGTAGAATGCTCTATTAGAAATGCTGCTGGTCAGGAAGTTCCGCAGGGCGATATAGGGGAATTATGGCTTCATGGCGATACGGTAATGCTTGGTTATTTTAATGCTCCTGAGGTGACCCAAGCTGTCTTCAAGAATGGATGGTTCTGCACAGGTGATCTTGCCTATATTGATATCGAAGGCAATCTTACCATCACCGGGCGAGTTAAAGATCTTATTATTCACAAGGGCATCAAAATATACCCGGCCGAAGTTGAGAATATTATCATGCTTTCACCGAATGTGTTAGCCACTGGTGTTGTTGGGCAGCAGGAGCCGAACGCCGGTGAATACCCTGTTGCCTTCGTCCAACTGCGCCATGAAGACCCTATGGCTGAAGAATCATTAAAAAAGCTCTGCAAAGAGCACTTGGCAACATATAAGATACCACGCAAATTTTTCTGCAGCACAAAACCTCTGCCTGCAACTGCAACGGGCAAAATCGATAAAAAGATATTACGCACTAAATTGCTTGAGCATACAGCGTAGAGCAGTTCGTATAAAAACTTTCTTACGTTTCTTCCTGTATCTTTGTTACGCTAACGAAGGCAAGTCAGACTTTTGCCATGTGCATATATAACTGACAAGAGACATATGAGTATAGGTACAGGAAAGAGTAATGAGCAATGCAGACTAATGAAGAATACGGCTCCATGCCACTTAATCTACTCCTAGCAACATTACAAACATCAGCACAGGGAATATCTACTGACGAGGCACAGAAACGATTTGCTATCTATGGCCCTAATGAAGTTACTATGCGCCGTACTGATGCTTGGACAATTTTTCTACGACAGTTCAAATCACCTTTTAATTATTTGTTATTAACGGCAGCATGCATATCTTTTTTTATTGGTGAATTTTGGAATGGTCTTCTTATCGGCTTTCTTGCATTTTTTAATCTTTGCATAGGTTTTTGGCAAGAATATCGGGCCCATAAGGCTCTTGAAGAATTAAAAAGCTATATTCCTGATCTTGTTAAGTGTGTTCGTGATGGCATCCCGGCCATCATCAAGCGGGCTGATCTTGTACCAGGTGACTGCATTATTTTGGAAGCGCATACCATTGTTGCTGCTGATGCCCGCCTTATAGATAATGGCTATCTTCTCGTCGATGAGTCAATCTTAACAGGAGAATCTGTCCCACTTGAAAAGCGATCAGAACCTACAGCAACAGTGGCTGCTGCTCAATCTACTTGTATGCTCTTTGCTGGTTCCGTTGTGCAATCTGGTTATGCCAAGGCAATTGTTGTAGCAACGGGTGATACAACGGCATTCGCGGGCATTGCAGGTATCCAGGAGCCAATTACACGCCTAAGCGCCTACGAGAGAAGCATTATTCGTCTCTCGTCGCTGTTAATACGGTCTATTATTATTACGGTAATTGGCCTTTTTTGCGTCAAACTTGTACTCAACCAACAAACAAGCTTTGTGGAATCACTGCTCTTTTTTATGACACTCATTGTGACGATTGTTCCGGAAGCACTTCAAACGGTTGTTATCGTTGCCCTCTCGCAGGCAGCTCTTTCATTGGCGCGTCATCAGGTCGTTGTCAAGCGTCTAGGGGCCATTGATGATCTTGGCGATATCCAGGTCCTTTGTGTTGACAAAACAGGTACTATGACAGAACCATCACTAGCAATCGACGAGATCGTTGCCTCAAATCCAGACCTATGCTTGGAATATGCTCTTATTAACGCACACGCATTTGCTGATGGAGCCTCTGGCAACAATAGTTTTGATGATATGCTCGTACAGACAGCATCGGAGGCTATGCGAGCACGCTTAGCTGATGTTACTATTATTGGGGCGCAGCCCTTTGATGGTCAACGCCTCTATTCTGCTGTACTTGCAAAAAAGCCCGACAGCGAACAGTATATCTATAGTATGAAAGGTACGGCAGAGGCACTGCTGCCACTAATTACTACTACATCGCAGGCATTTGATAAGCATACCATAGAAGAACAGATACGTACGTACGGCGAGCAGGGCAAAAGAATTTCATGCTTAGTCTACGCACTTATACCACCAACCCAAACGATGCCGGAGCCCGAGACACTGCCTCTTGTTTATGGGGGCTTTCTTGTTTTCAATAACCCAATTAAATATGATGCCAAAAAAACTCTTGATCGCGCCCGTTCATTGGGTATAAAAATAAAAATGATCAGCGGGGATACACTAGAAGTCTCACGATATGTCGCACAGAAAATTGGTCTTATAAGTCGTCCCGACCAGTGCATCACCGGCAATAATCTTGCCGTTGATAACACTGAGCACTTTGCAACTCAATGCAAGAAGTATACTGTCTTTGCACGTATTAGTCCTGCAATAAAAGCTCGTATTGTTGCATCGCTTGAAAATAATTATAGAGTAGGCTTTCTTGGCGATGGTATTAACGACATACCAGCACTTCGTGTTGCACATGTTGCCATTGTTGTACAGCAGGCACCAGATATGGCACGAGCATCGGCTGATATTATTATGCTTCGGCATGATCTTAAGGTTCTCATTGCAGGTATCAGGTATGGACGTGTAACATTTGTTAATATAAATAAGTTTATTATTGGCACATTGGTCGGCAATTTTGCTGGCTATTATTCGCTCATACTTTTTTCATTAATATTACCGTTCCTGCCAGCCCTTCCTGCGCAAATGCTCCTCAACAATTTTCTTGCGGATATTCCTCTGATTGCTCTTGCGTCTGACACGGTCGATGCAAATACACTCAATAGGCCTAGAACATATAATCTCGCGTATATTGTTCCCCTGATTATTATTCTTGCTTGTGTGGGAACATCCTGTGACTATATATTTTTTATACTGTACAGAAAAGAATCTGCCATACTATTCAGATCACTTTGGTTTCTTTTTAATTGCTTTTCACAGCTCGTGCTCATATTCTCTATTCGCACAACTAACTTTTTTTTACATACTGTCATGCCAAGCAAAACACTTCTGGTTACTTCTGCTGTAAGTATACTTTTGACACTAGCTGCAGTGCATAGTACATACGGTCAGCGTTGGTTTAGCTTTGTACCGCCAACGCCACAACAATACTGGGTCATTATCATGCTAACGGCCTTCTATTTAGCACTCACAGAGATTATAAAAATACAGTATCATACTTTTATGCTACGTAAGGCAAAAGGAAAAAATAAGCAACAGTAGGGATATTTTTGATTTCTTACACACATTGGATTACAATGGGAATTGTATAAAGATATTCTTTTGGTGAAAGGCTTCTTGTTATGGTTATTGTTCTGCTGATATATTTTCTTTTGGCAAGCACCTTTGTTATCGGCAAATTGGCTCTAGCATACGGCCAGCCAATTTTTCTTGTTGGCGTTCGTATGATACTTGCTGGTATTGTCTTGCTGGGCTACATATACACACAAAAACCTGATAAAGTCGTCTACAAAAAAGAAGATCGGTCGCTTTTTCTGCAGATTATCTTTTTTCATATTTTTTTAAGTTTTGTTCTGGAATTTTGGACGTACCGTTATGTTACAGCCTCAAAATGCGCACTCATGTTTAATCTTTCGCCCTTTATAACGGCGCTCTTTGCCTATTTCTTTTTACGCCAAAAAATAAGCAGGCGACAGCTCATAGGACTTATCATAGGTTTCGCTGGTAGCCTGCCCATACTCGTTGGGAAAGCACCTGCAGAGGAAATGGCCATCGGTAGTGTAGCGTGGCTCTCAATCCCAGAAATCGCCCTTCTCATTGCTGTAGTTGCCGGTGTTCAGGGTTGGATTGCTATGCGTTCCCTAGTTGTTGATAAGCATTACTCACCAGTGTGGGTTAATGGTATCGGTATGTTATTCGGTGGTTGTGCAGCACTTATAACATCTCTCTTGATCGAAAGCCGACCCTTATTGCAAACGCCAGGGTCATACCCGACAGATATTACCTTGCCAGGAGCACCTTTGATGGCTGCCACGTTTTATGATACGGCCGTTTTTCTTGGCTACGTCCTTTTGCTCATTCTGGTCTCCAATATTATTTTTTATAATGCCTACGGTGCACTGCTCAAAAAGTATACACCAACGTTCCTGTCACTGGTCGGCCTTTTGCAGCCACTTTTTACTGCAATAATTGCATGGTTTATTCTTGGTGAGCAGGTGACATGGCATTTTTTTGTTTCACTTGCCCTTGTTAGTCTAGGGGCATATATTTACTATCTCGATGAGATTAATCAAGAGAAAAAGAATCCTGTTCCAGAAATTCAGGGTTCATGAGTATATATGATAACTATCTAACTATTATCTGAAGGGAATCGCATGGAAGGAATCGTTATTGCGAAGGCTGCAGCCTGTATTGGTGCTGCCATTGCCATGGGACTTGGCGCTATAGGACAAGCATTTGGACAGGGTCTTATTGGCATGAGGGCCTGCGAAAATCTTGGCAAATATCCTGAAAGTGCCGGTCAAATAAGAACAACCATGATGCTTGCTATGGGACTCGTAGAAACTTCTGGTGTATTTGCTTTGCTTATTGCCGGCGCTTTGGTCCTCTTCGCCGGTTATGTGTTACAGTAAAAGTCCGTGGGAATAGGACTTCCCAACATTATGGTTGTCTTTCAGATCATACATGTTGGCATAGCATATGCACTTATTCGGTATGGCCTTGTAAATCCAGCCGTAGAAGTTTTGCAGGCTGAAGAGCATCGAAAAGAATCTCTAGCAGAGAACATTAATGTTTTGTTAGCAGAGAATGCGCATATTACAAACTCTATTGCGGATGACAAAGTTGCATGTCGCCAGGCATGTGAGCGTACTGTGCCACCTGTTATAGCCGAAGATAAAGCGCATATTCAACATAGTGAGTCTACATCAATGGTATATTCCATTGATGATGCTTTCGTACAAGAAACCGCCAAACGCATCACAACCGTAATAGAGGAGCGTCTTGAGCATGTTCGGTAGCCTTGATATTCGTATCATACTGTTTCGACTTATTAATACCGCCGTACTTGTCTATGCTGGTGTGTATTTTTTCAAAAAACATTTTTTGGCCGACCTACGTAATGAGGTTGCCCAAGAGTCTACGGATGAGAAGAATTTACAGCAGACGATTGATGATCTTGGTTTAAAACAACATGACCTTGTCAATGCAAAAAAAGAGTGCGTTAACCGCTGTACCTACTTAACAGAACAAACGGCATTATGGTTTGCTATGGTCACTAAGCGACAACAAGAACATGAGCTTTCGAGAATCACCACAATGGCTGCTTACGAGAAAAAGATGCACCTGGCTATCATCCAGGCAAACGAAGAACGACTTTTTAAAAAAGCATTGCCAGTTGCGCTTGAACAAGCCGAGCAAGATTTACGTAAGCGGTTTGCTGATGAGAATCTTGGTAAAGATTTCATTGCGCAAGTCGTAACCAAACTTGGAAGGCATTAGGCTATGGATATGCAGGCCAATATGCTTGCCAGACGTTATGCGCAAGCGTACTTTAACGTGTATGGAGCAACACTTACAGAAGCTCGTTACACGATATATAAGTCATTCGCTGGCTATCTTCGCACCCATACACAAGCAGTAAAGTTACTCTCGTTGCACCATATCTCCTATGAAGCAAAATGCGCAGCATGTAATCGTGCAATAGATTCAGTCGATGGAGACGCCGCAGGTGATCATGTTAAAAAACTTTGTGCGCTGCTTATAGCGCATGATCGCATTGCTCTCTTCCCCCTGATAGTGGAGCATATTTGCGCGCTGTACCGAGTTAAACATGGACGCCAAGAATTTACCCTTGAAAGTTCCCATGTACTTACTGAGCAGCAGATTCAGTGTGTAACGTCATTTCTCGAACGCTCAACAGGATCATCCGTAACAGTATCGCACCGAATCAATAAAAATTTAATTGCTGGTATTCGCGTATACAACGCTTCAAAACTATGGGAGTACTCAATACGTAACCAGCTAAGCCTTGTAAAACGTAGTGTATATACATAACAATAAAGGACATGATGGAGATTAAAACTACTGATCTCGTTTCTTTACTCGAAAAGGCATTGACGGGTATCGATAGCGAAAAACTTGAAGAAATCGGTATAGTTGTTCAAGTTGGTGATTGTATCTGCAAGGTCCACGGGCTTGAACGAGCAATATTCGGTGAACGCATTGAGTTCGACGGTGGTAATAGCGGGATCATTTTTAATCTCGGCGAAGATTTTGTTGATATATTTCTATTGCATAGCACTATAGACGTTGCCGAGCTAGAAATTGCTCGCCGCACAGGTAGCGTCTATAAGACGCCTGTTAGCAAAGATTGTATCGGTCGCATCATAAATGCACGTGGTTGCCCACTAGATGGTCGCGGCCCGCTCGAGGCTGCAGAATATCGCTCCATAGAAGCTATTATCCCATCTATTATTGATCGTAGCCCCGTTAATCAACCACTCGAAACAGGTATCTTAGCAATTGATGCACTGGTGCCGATTGGCAGAGGCCAACGAGAGCTCATTATTGGTAATCGCAATACGGGTAAAACCTCTATAGTGATAGACACGATCTTACACCAGCGCGGCAAGAACGTAATCTGTATCTATGTTGCCATTGGACAGCGGCAGGCAAATGTTGCTCGTATAGTTTCATTTTTGGAAGAGCACGGCGCCATGGAATATACGGTGATCGTCAGTGCTGATGCAAGTGAAGCTGTCTTAAACCTCTATCTCGCACCGTACGTCGGCTGCACCATAGCAGAATATTTTAGAGATACCGGTCATGATGTTTTGATTATTTATGACGATCTAAGCAATCATGCCATAGCATTCCGTGAAATGTCGCTCTTGTTACGACGAGCACCGGGACGTGAAGCTTATCCCGGAGATATTTTCTATCTACATTCACGATTATTGGAACGTGCCGGCAAGCTCAAAAGTGGCTTCTCAATAACAGCATTACCAATCGTGCTCATCCAGGGCGATGATATAACTGCCTATGTACCAACCAACCTGATCTCGATAACAGATGGTCAAATTTTTCTTGATACTCGACTCTTTAATCAGGGCGTTCGGCCAGCAGTTAACGTTGAACTTTCTGTATCTCGTGTGGGTAGTGCTGCACAAACACCCATGATCAAGAAAATGACTCGAGCATTACGACTAGAACTTGCCCAGTACCATGAATTGCTCAGTTTCGCCCAGTTCGGGACCGAGCTTGACGAAGTCTCCCAAAAAAGGCTTAAGCGTGGCGCCCTTGTTGTAGAGCTTCTCAAACAGCCACAGTCTGTGACTTATTCGTATACAGACCAGGGCCTCATGCTCTTTTTGTTAAACGAAAATTATCTCGACAGAATAACCCCTAAAAATGCTCATACGTTTGTCGTGCAATTTGTTAGC
This sequence comes from uncultured bacterium, assembly GCA_963715605.1. GTDB lineage: Bacteria > Babelota > Babeliae > Babelales > Vermiphilaceae > JAKASV01. Next base: position 939,560 of record OY970257.1, read on the forward strand.
TATGTAAAATCAGTGTACCAGGACCTTTATCTTACACTGGCACAACAGGCTGATATAACACCTGACAATATGACAAAATTACGCGAAATAGCGCAAGAGTTCAGCATGCTTTTCGTCGGCATGCAATAGCAACTATTGTACTTGCCTGATAGTTTGTTATACTACTACGTACTACTGGTGCCCGTAGCTCAGCTGGATAGAGCAACGGATTTCTAATCCGTAGGTCGCAGGTTCGAATCCTGCCGGGCACACCAGTTTTAGCTAAGACTCCAGCTGGTACATGGCCAGTTTTTTTAAGAAAGCCGCACAATGGTTACCCAAGAAATTTTAGATGATATTTAAGAATCGTCTTGTTAAGACGTATGATCCAATAGCAATTTATCTTTTTGGTTCATATACTTGGGGAGCACCTAGCGAAGAGAGTGGCTTAGACCTAGTAACGAAAACATGTCCTATGTATTGCTTGGGCCAAAGCTAAGCTTCATGGTTACCGGGCACACATATCCGCTGGATAGCACCATTACTGACCTACGCTTAAGTTTATTTGCCTTCATGGTGGCAATTTAGTACAGAAATATTTTAGGGTAGAATGTTGGCAAGATGGTAAGGTTTTGCTATGGTAAAAACTGCCATAAAGAACGCAAAAATAACCAGCCTTTGAAAGTTATCCTCATGAAAACTATAGAATCTGTTATTCCACTTGATGAGTTAAAAAAAATGTCAGAAAAAATGTTCAATAACATTGTCAAAGCTGTCGTGGATATTGAGCAAGAGATCATGGTCGTTGATGCAATGCTTCATTCAGACCAGGAAGAGTACATGCTGGAACAAGGATCACTGCAGGAAAATCTTTGGGGGATAAACTTGCACCCAGCATTATTCGGCACACCACAATATATCGAGTTTGACTCTATGATAAATCTACGGCCTGCGCAAGGTAACAGAAGCCGTGGTGTGGATGATCCTCTGATACAAGAAAAAATACGTGCAATAGTCGCCAAAAAGGTTTTGGCATGATTGCGCTTATTCACCATAAAGAGCTTACGCCAGAACGTTGGTTTAAGTTTTCCCTTGCCGAACAGCTTGCTAATGTTGGTTGTGAAATCGAACGTACCATTAGGTGGCGCAATAGTGGCAATATGGAATATAGTCGACTGTCATTTGAACGTGCCCTGGAGCTTCTGCTGCTTACTAAAATCGATCCCAAAAACAAGGGGGGCAAGCGTAAAGAATTATGCAGAACCTATGAGGCTCTTGTCGATCATTTTGTCTATGACAACGAATATAATACAACAGATGAGTGCTGGCAGAACTATTTTTACCAATTTAACTATGCTGCAGCACTGCAACGGGGTAGATAATAAAAATAGCTCGAAGCAATAAAGCAAATGAAGCGAGTGTTTTATGGCTTAGTTTGCAACACAGTAGTTAAAATCTCATTAAGTCTTGGTAAAATTTTAACACAGTTGGCTCTATACTGTAAATGCCTTGTTGCGCTTGAACTTGGGATACGTAATCAAAAGGCCTTCAGTGTGGCTGCCTGGCAGGCAGCCACACTGAAGGCCTTCTAAAATTATTGAAAGTAAGCTGTCTTTGATTACAGCAAAGATCCTTTGCTAACTATTCATGGGCTATAATTGAATCAAAGGCAAAACCTGCTTTCTGTGCGTCACGTGCTCTGAAAATGCCCCGCATATCAACAAGCTTTTTGCCTGCCATGCTTGCTGCTACAGATTGTAGGTTAAGCGATGCGATTTCGGGCCACTCGGTCATAACAACGCATGCATCAGCATGAGCAGTAGCATCAAGTGCTGATTGTGCGTACTTAATAGATGGGAATATTTTTTGCATGTTTTGCGTTGCTTCTGGATCAAATGCCTGTACTAGTGCACCTCTATCAAGCAGTGACTGGATAAGATTAATTGAAGGCGAGTAACGAATATCGTCAGTGCCAGGTTTGAAAGCAAGACCAAGCACGGCAACGCGTTTTCCTGCAATGTCACCGTTCACTAACTTTAATAGCTTTTTGAATGCAACTTCTTTTTGTGCATGATTTGCATCGATTGTTGCTTGTACAATGCGTAGAGGAATATTACGTTGCTGAGACATGTATAAGAGCGCTTGGCAATCCTTTGGAAAGCATGAGCCGCCATAACCAGGGCCTGGTTTCAAAAACTTATTCCCGATGCGGGTATCAAGCCCCATGCCCTTCGCTACAAGACTTATATTGGCACCACTTGATTCACAAAATCCTGCAAGCTCATTGACAAAGCTTATCTTTGCTGCAAGAAACGCGTTAGAGCCATATTTTATGGTCTCAGCAGTTGGTATATTTGTTACCAATAACGTTGAGCCTCGGGTTGTAAATGGCTGGTAAATTGCTTGCATGGCCTCTTTGCCCTGTTGAGACTCTACGCCAACAACGATTCTGTCTGGATCTAAGAAATCCTCGATGGCTGTTCCTTCACGAAGGAACTCAGGATTTGATACAAGGGTAAATTGGTCTGGCTTTAGTCCTTTCTTGAGGAGCATTTCTTTGAGCCTAGATCCATTGCCAACTGGTACGGTACTTTTGGTGCAGATGACCTTGAATGTGGTGCAATTAGAGGCAATTGTATTTGCAACACTATCAAACGCCCTGAGATCAGCCGAGCCATCGTCGCCCATAGGAGTACCAACAGCAATCATGACAATATCGGCTTGCCGGATTGCCTCTGCAATATTATCGGTGAATACTAAATCGCCCTTATCGACAGCTTTTTGCACAAGGACATCAAGTCCTGGCTCGTAAATTGGCATGATGCCTTGTTTGAGCCCTGCTATTTTATCCTTTGCTATATCAGCACAGATAACTTTATTGCCAACGCTAGCGAGTCCTGCTCCGCTAACAAGACCAACATACCCCGTACCCCCAATGACCGCAACGATAGGTTTTCGCGTGCTATTTGATTGTTCACTTGAATGTAAAGGCATTAAAGTGAATATGAGCAGCAAAGCCGAAACAATAAGTTGAACCATATAGGTATTCCTTTCTCGAAATAACCACCTACTTACACTACTACATACTAATGGTATGACTATACATGAAAAGATCCGTAAAAGTAAATATCGCTCTATGTAAAACTATGGGTAAACTAAGTGACCAGCGAAAGAAGTAACGCTGCGTAAACAAGAAACTTTTGGAAAAGAAAAAAAACTGGATAATAACAATAAGAATAATATTAAAAAATGAATAATAATACCAAGAAATGGCGTCCCTAAGGGGATTCGAACCCCTGTTTTCGCCGTGAAAGGGCGATGTCCTAGGCCGGCTAGACGATAGGGACAAAAAATGGTGAGCCGCGTTGGGCTCGAACCAACGACCCTCAGCTTAAAAGGCTGATGCTCTACCGACTGAGCTAGCGGCTCGTAATGAGTGATTTCAGTTATTACTGTAGTGATTTCTGTTCTTATTGTCAAGTAACGCCTTATATATGGCCAATCTTAGATACACCATTGTTCCTAGAGTTTTACTGTGAATGTCTCAAAAACGTTAGATTTAGTAGCTTTAGCGACGTCTGAAGCCGCCACTTTGTCTCCATGTACCATGCCAGTAATGTATTGCCAGTGACTCAGGCCTTAACCATCTCTTGACTGATTCACTGCTAGATGTTGCTAGCGGATGACGTTCATGCACAGGCAATGGCATAAAATACGACTGTGGAAATATGACACATCGGTCAGTACAGTTATCACCCAAGTCAATAAAACAGCGTTGAAGAAATACAGGGCCTGTTTCTTGCAGCACTTCGTAAAAATCTGTCTTTGTTGCATCGCATGCCCGTAGTTTCTCTATGATTTGTCTGAACAAGGGATGGCTCGGCCTTGCAGCCATGATGCAATTATTGAGACCTTTATGAAGATTACCAAGATAGGCATCACAGCAATGGTGTAGAACATCAAAGGAGCCAAGACATTCCATATCAGTATCTACATATAACCCTCCTTCTCTGTATAAAATTTCATATCTTGCTATATCCGACTTAACAGCAAGTACTGGTGCTGCGTCAAATTTATCTTGGTTAATAAGACCTAGTTTTTGTATGTCCTCGAGTGTCCATAGCTTGTACTCCCAGCCCGGGTTCTTCTGCAACCAAGTGTCACGCCATGCATGATATCTTTGCGGTAAGGGGCCACCAAGCCATATTTGGTGAATTTTTTTTGGTATCCTTGGTTGCTCACTATAGTCAAATCTACGGACTATCCAGCGATCGTAGAGATGTGCAATCATGTTCATAAACTGGTCATGTTTTGCGCGTTTGTAGGTACGTGGAAAGCTCATGCGTACGAGTTCTTTAAAGGGAATATTAAAATGCTCTGGCTTTTTGTATGAATCACATAATGAGATAGTATTAATGCTTGTAATAAGCATTAATATAGCATAACGACACGAAACCATACGCATAGTTTTTCTCCAGGTACAAGTATCTGCGAAATCACTCTACTTGGTATCCAGGTGTTGAACGTTGTAAAGACATTAAAGGATAAATTTTTGATGATGGGGTAGTTGCTTGCTGCGCCAAGTAATACTGTGGCGGCCTGTGGCCCAATACCAAGAACTGTCATGGGGCGTTTGAACCGCTGAAAAATTTTTTCTGCAGCCTCTGCGCAGGGGTTTTGATCGCGTGCATACGCTATACCAGTACTGTTGAGATGGCATAGCAGGGCTATACAAAAAGTGCTTACAATCTTGCATGGTATCATATCCGCAACTCTCTTCTCTTGCACTATTTAACGATGTTTTATAACCCCACGTTGTTCGCATATCCCCTGCAACGCACACGAAGAGCATTTTGGTGATAGGGGCGTACATACGGTTTGCCCCCATATGACGAGTAATCGATTAATATCTATCCAGTAGTGCATGGGAATTTTTTCCATAAGAGCATACTCAGTTTCTTTTGGAGTTTTTGTCCTAACAAGCCCAAGGCGATTTGCTATGCGATGAACATGGGTATCGACACATATTGCTGGTATATTAAAGGCATGCCCTAGTACGGCATTAGCAGTTTTTCTGCCAACACCTGGGATAGAGAGTAATTCTTGTTGTGTTCTTGGAACGTGGCCGCCAAAGTTTTTAATAAGTTCAGAACTTACAGCATGTATAATTGCGGCTTTCTTTCTAAAAAAGCCAATCTCATGGAGCATTTTTTCAAGTTCCTGGCGCGGAATCTCGAGCATCTCGTAAGGCGTTGTCGCATGCGCGAACAGTTTCTTTGAAACTGCAAGTGATACCGTATCTTTCGTACGCAAACTGAGTAGGCAACTGATAAGTATCATAAAAGGGTCTTTGCCTATGTCCATGACAAGCCTATCAAGACCAGGCTGTACAGAACGAGCCGTTTCTTGTTGAAGAATCTTAATTATTGTCTCTATAGCAACCATGATGGAAGGCCTCTGCAAGGGGTTGATTATCGACTAACTAGCTGATAGGCGTTGCTCATACTGCTCATCTTGGTCTTTGGTAAGGAACCCTCGTGGTGGCGTCGTGTATAACGACAAAAGCTGTGTGCAATCGGCGATTCTACGCTTACCAAGACGATTGTTCCAACAACGCACATGACGCATAATCCCTGGCAGTCGGCTTATAAATGGCAACAGGACAAAATCGATATGCATAAGGGCCCTACCGTCCATCATGACACGAACTTGTGAAAGCTTTTCACATGGTGCAAATTTTCTGCGTGAAAATAGTGGGCGAGAACCGTTATGCTTGTAAATCCCTTGTGGATCGGCAACTTGAAAGAAATCGAAGGTTGAGTAAAATGCAAATACTTCTCCAAAAAGTGGTGATGCAATATAACAAGCTGTTGCCGCCTGTACTGGGCACGCAAGAAGTATGAGTTCATCGATATGAAGCTTTGTTGTTTGTGGTGCGACGGCGGCAAGGTTGAGAGCGACATTACCACCATGGCTATGCGTTATAATTCTCAGTCGAGGACGTTTACCAAATTTCTGTGTATAGTCTGCAACAAGTACCGATATTTGTTCATAGAGGCGCTCTGCTGTTGCACGACGCACCTCAAAGCTTAGGTCGCCCGACCATCCAAAAAGATAGATATGTTCTTGGGGATAGTTTATTGGGTCAGCTTGCGCGAGTGATTCGGCTATTTTTCTGAGGTGATACTTACAAGCAAAATCGTTTGCCAAGAGAAGCCCATCAGGCGCGTGAAACATATTTTTGAGAATGTGTTTAGTGACTATGCCTGCACGAGACCCATGGACCCAAACAGTGATATATGGGGTTGCTGGTGATGGTTCTTGTATGGCTTCTGTTTTTTGCACACACGGTGTTGCCATATACAGCTTGTGCCGGAAGAAGGGCCTTTTTTTGCACCCAGGTAGTGTTGCGAGAAAAACAAATAGGCACATGACTGTTTTATTCATAAAGAACTTTCACCTCCTATGATATACTTACATGCGTTGAGTCGAATAAGGATATCACTCTTTCTTTCAGTATACAAAAGGTTTACCCCTATGGAGAAGAAAAGGTATATATTTGTAGCAAATTGGAAAATTTATACGTCAATGACAGCGTTATATAAGCATATGGAAAGCTATACCGGCGATTACGAGTCTCTTGCACAAATGACGGGCCACACAATTATTCTGTGCCCAACGGCTCCTGCCCTCTATGCGGTTTGTAAGTATAGCACCAGTGGGACTATATACTTTGGTGGGCAAGATTGTAGCCCTTATCAGTTTGGCGCACATACGGGGTCAATTCAAGCACAAGCCCTTGCAGACGTTGGTTGCTCATACTGCATTATTGGACACCACGAAGTACGTACAAGTTTTCATGAAACCAGTGATGATGTCGCCGCAAAAATTCCCGCCATTGCTGCTGCTGGTCTTGTACCAATTGTATGCATTGGTGATCATGAACAAGCGGCTGCAGAAAAAGATTTGCAGGAGCAGCTTGACCCTGTATTACTGACTATGCATAATCTTGCGAAGCAACCCCAAAAATGCATCATTGCCTATGAGCCAATATGGGCTATAGGATCAGGGTTAACACCATCGCCAGAAGAACTTACTGCTAAGATTGGCTTTATCAAAGACTACTGTGAAAGTAGGCTATCTTCACCTACAAGCCTCTCATATCTCTATGGCGGTAGCGTTAATCAACACACGATAACGCCACTTGTGGCAACCGGCTCGCTGGATGGTTTTCTCATTGGTCGTGCAAGTCTTGATGTTCAAGAATTCAAAAATATGATACTCTTATGCTCACCTATGTATAAATAGTTCGGTACCGGCTCATACTAACGGAGTAGACTATGGAAATCATGGTTACATTATTAAAAATTTTGCTTATTGTGGATGGTATCTTGTTGGCGCTTTTTGTGCTTATTCAAAAGGGAAAAAGCAGCATGGGCCTGGGGGCTCTTGGTGGCGGCGCTCAGACCATTTTCGGCGGTTCTGGTGGACAGGACTTGTTCCAAAAAATTACGTGGGTATTAGGCGCTATTTTTATGACAGGGTCACTTTTTTTAACGGTATTACAAGCTCGCAATACTTCCTACGGCTCGCATATGAAACATGTAACATCTCGTCCTATCGTACCAATAACAAGTCCTATGCAGACGCAAAAGCCTACTGAGCCAGCACAGAAACCTGTACAATAGAGGATTAGTTATAAAGCATTATCCCCAGTAAAGTCTGGAGGTCTGCATGAAGATATGTTTATTGTTGGCCACATCACTATTTTTTTCATTGTTCCTGGTTGTTTCTGCGGAAACGCAACAGGAAAAGAATGCTAGGCCATCTATCGAATATGTTAAGTCACTGTATGAGCATGAGCTTTATGGGAAAAAATTTTTATTGTTTCCCGCTGCGTCACCACAACGGTTACTCATTAGTTTCTCATGGGGCTCCTTGCAACGTCGATATTGTATGTGGTCATGGTTTTGGCAGGATCATGAGCCATGGCAACATACAACGTATCTCTTTCTCTACGATGAAGATGTTTCCTGGTACTTAGGCCATGGCGACAAGAACCATGTGGATGACTTTAGTGCCATTATTCGTCATTGTTTGCAGATTAGTAATCTCTCTCCAGATCACGCCTTCACCGTTGGTGTTTCAATGGGTGGGTATGCAGCTATCTATTATGCAACGTTATTGGGCCTTCAAGGGGCAATTGCCATTAATCCTCAGGTTAATTACGCTAGTCTTGGTGATTGGGTAAAACCATCAGTTATGACTGGAGCAGGTTCACACTGGCAAGATCTTCAGGAGTTTATTGCTCGATTTGATCGATTACCCTGTATATCTCTCAATATATCGAGCAACAAAGGGGATGTTGCTGCCGCAAAAGTATTGCTTGACGTTTTGAGGCGCAAAAACTGTACCTATACGTTTAGGAAAAGGGCACTCAAAAAACATAACGAACTTGGGCTTCAAAGAGCTTTTATTGAAGCTGAAATCGCCTTTTTTGAGGCCCAGCACAAAGGGTGTTATGAGACGTTATCAAGTTAGTTATAATTTGTGCAATAGTATTGCAGATTACGGCATAAATCTGTATGCTTTGTTCAGCGTACCATATGAGTGAGAGAGGCTTTTGTAACAGACTGGATTATGTACCATGAAATCGTGTGCTAGGGCTATTTTTGCCATCACAGCTTGTTTATTGCCAAGTTACTTAATGAGCATGCTTCCAATTGATACGCTTATGAGGCATGCCCCAAAACACTATGAAAAACGGATAAAACCTTCATGGGACCCTGCGCGCGTTGGTGTATGTCTTGATTATGTACATGCTCGTCATATGCTCGGTCTTGAATACCACGTGCTTATACGACTCAAAGAAGAAATTGCCGATGCGCTCAATCAGGATGAAATAAGAGATTTTTCAGTTAAGCTTGATTATCAGATGGTGCCAGCTTTACAGCCTGATCATGCCGTGTGTGTCCAATTCGCTAGATTTGCAACAATTATCGGTAGCTACATGAGTCGAAAGATGAAATGGCCCAGTGAAGAAGATGACCCTTATAGAGATGTTATCGACTATATAAGAGATCGAGGTTGCTATTTCGGTGTCAAAATTTATGGATAAGCACGACCATGATTATTTAGTGTGGATTGATCTCGAAATGACAGGACTCGATCCTAGGCAAGATTGTATTATCGAGATTGCGTCTATTGTTACAACAGATAGGCTAGTCACTGTCGCCGAAGGACCTTCCCTCTGCATTAACCAGCCTCAAGAAGCTTTGGCTGTCATGAGCAGCTATGTTAGAGATATGCATACGAAATCGGGACTTCTTGCGCTCGTCGCACAGTCGCCTATAACGCTCAAGCAAGCTGAAGAAAATACTTTAGATTATATACGCATGTATTGTGAGCCTAAAAAGGCCCCGCTGTGCGGTAATTCTGTCTGGCAAGATCGAGTTTTTTTGCAAACCTACATGCCACGCCTGCATGATTATCTCCATTACCGCACTATCGATGTGACTTCATTTAAAGAGGTAATACGACGTTGGTACCCAAATAATCCAGCCGCTCATATCAAAAAAAATGATGGCCACCGAGCTCTCGATGATATTCGTGAGTCTATTCACGAATTGCGCCACTATCGCGACTTCTTCTTTATACAAGACCCAACAAAAATTCATACTCAATAAAGCAATCGATAGAGCAACTCGCCGTTTAGAAAACAGGCATACTTCATGCCGACACGAAGGATGAATGCCTATAAAAACTATGCAACATTATTTTGTTTATATCTTACAATGCAAGATGGATCTAAGCTCAATAAATTTGCACCAAAAACCCGTTCGTCCTGAGGCAGGCATGCTTCATGCCGACACGAAGGATGAACGCCTATAAAAACTATGCAACATTATTTTGTTTATATCTTACAATGCAAGATGGATCTAAGCTCAATAAATTTGCACCAAAAACCCGTTCGTCCTGAGGCAGGCATGCTTCATGCCGACACGAAGGATGAATGCCTATAAAAACTATGCAACATTATTTTGTTTATATCTTACAATGCAAGATGGATCTAAGCTCAATAAATTTGCACCAAAAACCCGTTCGTCCTGAGGCAGGCATGCTTCATGCCGACACGAAGGATGAACGCCTAGTACACATGACCTACTGACGACTTAGCAATAAGATTCTATGAGCACCAAGTTAATCACTATCCGTACTATACAAGTAAAAAACTTGTGATTGAGTTAGTGGATTGCGAAACATTTGAGTCAAGAGTGCGCTACAAAGAGGATTCATCCTTCGTGTCGGCACGAAACGTACCTGCCTCACGACGAACGCGTTGATTAAAGATTTTCTACGATACGTCTGAGTCTTAACAGCAAATTTTGCTGCACGTAAGCTCGCACGATTCTATAGCGAGAGCGAAAGTTGTAGCATTTTACATGCTACTGACGAGCTCGCTTATCTCTCTCGTTATTTTGGCTTGTCGAAGCTTGTTATACTGGAGCTTGCTCGTTTCTAAAAGACCGTCAGCGTTACGTGTTGCCATATCCATTGATAAAAAGCGTGCCGCTTGTTCTGCCAATAATGACCGAAAAAGAGCAGCATATAGCTTAGCACCAATATAGACCTGTTCCATCGAAGCGAGGACGGCCGCAGGATCCTGCTCCCAAATGTATGGTTCTGTTTGTTCTATGTCATGTATGGTACCAGCGGACTTGCTATTGCTCTCCATTGGGGTATCCATGCCTACTGGTAGGACTGTTGTTATAATGGGTTGTTGGAGAAAAAACGATTTTAATAAGTTACTAACAACAATAACATGGCCAAATCGTTTCTCTTGATCGATATAATCAGTAACTGTTGCTGCAATGGTAGCAACGGTACTCAGGCCAAACGATGGCAACTCTGTTAACACCATGTACTTGTGGTTACGAGCTAGAAATTCAGTTGCATATTTGCCGATACCAACATACGCTATTTCACCCTCAGTTGGCATTGGGTATGCCTGAAAAAAGTCGAACAAGTGGCCATTAAAGCTACCGCAGAGGCCTTTTTGAGAACTTGCCACAATAACCAGCGTATCAGGACCATGTGCAGGCCTGACCATAGTTTGCCCCACCTTTGCCAGGTGTTCCTGGACCTGCATATAAAGTTTTTGTATCTGTCGCACATAAGCTTCGACTTGAACTTCCTGTCTTTTTAAACGTCCATGTCCAGACATAGCAACGAGACGCATAGCATTGGTAATTTTGTAAATAGTCTCAATAGTCTTAATACGCCGTCTCATAAGGATAAGTTGGGACATGGTGAACCCTTTCGCATCGTCTTTGCTTTGTGCAGACAAGCCTATAGTACGTCATGCATTCAGTTCTACGTTTGCGTGTGTTACAGTAATTTACTACAGTTAGTATAGCAAAAAAGAATTAACATGCCCAAGGTTGCGTTAAGATAAGCGCATCTTGTTATGGGGCCGCATCTAAGAAAAATCCCAGTCATGCATGCTGTAATAACGCATGGCTGGGATTGCATTTTTACTGGGGCATGGTACTACAGTATTGGTACCAAATTGAACAGGCGCATTTTTCTTATCATTATAATTGAGAAACATCAGCGGAGAATGTTGCCGCGTTGCACTTACTTTTAGCCAATAAACTCAATCATAAGCTGCGCGCTCGTTATTTCACCAAAACCGTTAGTACGCAGAAAAGATGTTTGACCAACATTATATGCGGCTATTAAAAGACTGTAATCGGCACCTGGCCTAAGTTTTACTATTGATTGGCCTGTAACAGAAGAGGCACTTGAACCAGCACCTTCCCGTATAAAGACTGTACCCGTTGTTTTGATTGCATTCCCGTTTTCTGCGATAAATGCAAATCCTCCTTGAGGCACCGTCTTTTGTTCCAACCATGGCGATAGCACATAAGAAATTCGATAATAACCACCTTGTGCGACACGGAAAGTTGTATGAGTTGCATCGTCTAACGTAATGCCCGGTGATGATACTGCTGTCTGGTCCAAAGAAATGGGATAAGGATTGTTAGAGCCAGATACACCAATCAATACGTCTTTTAGAGTATAAAAAGAGGCAACAATTGGTGATTTTACACAACAAGGCCCTGTAGGGCCAGTGTCGCCGGTGGCTCCAGTTACTGATGGCCCGATTGCTCCTGTAGGCCCCACTGGCCCGGTTACTGGGCGACAGTGACATCCAGAACCACCATGACGTGCTTCTATGCCAAAGATAAGACAGCCAAGCACGAGAAGGGCTAGGCGTACATGCATGCTATGCTTCATAAGATCTCCTTTATAGATAAGAAAATAAACTAAGAACTTACTTAGTGCGGAGTATACATCTGCATTGATCACTTTGCAATATAGAAAGAGGAAGGCTTATGAGAACAGCGTGAAGATTTAATGAGCGGAATGCGATAAATAATAAAAAATGACGGCTAATAAGCATATATAAAAGCAGGTAGACTACGTTCATGCCGAACGCATTAAAAAAGTCAGGCCATGTTTCACATGACATGACCTGACTTTAACATGCTCTCCTGGTAACTATAACGTGATACCAGAAAGTTTGGTAACTTGTGCTACGCGGTAGCTTTACGAACCAAGGTACTCGACGGTGAGTTGAACATTAGGCGCTACGCCAGCAGTGGCGGGTATAGTTAGTGGGTTGTTGGCATATGCTGCTTGGCCGCCAAGCCCATACGATATGCCACTTGTTAATCTTACAATGCTCTCACTTGCCCACGTTAGGAAAGCGCTATCAGCCAGCGCAGCAGAACGGTAAAATGTAATTACAGAATAAGGGACTGGATTGTTGTTGTTATCAATAAGGCTTGCGGCACCGCCACAATCTGTGATTGCTGCCGTTAAATTCATCTCAGCCTGTATAGTGAAGGAGACCTTATAGTATCCCGTAACAGGAACTGTAAAATGCTTATTGTCCGACGTGATCGCAATATTTCCAACTGCAACTGATTGTGTCAGTGGAATAGCAGTAAATGCCGTTGTACTCGCATTTGTGTATAACGTCTGATTATAAAAGAAAGCATAGATTGACGCTCCAGCTGACCCAGTTAAGCAACAAGGTCCCGTTGGTCCCACTGGTCCACGTGGGCCTGGAACAAGTCTTGCTGAAGCTGCACCGCAACCACACCCACAGCCACCATGACGTGCTTCTACGCCAAAGATAAGACAGCCAAGCGCGAGAAGGGCTAGGCGTACATGCATGTTGTGTTTCATGCGTTCTCCTTATAAGTATATAAAAATAAGGTGCTACGAATAAGATTGCTCGATGTTGCTCTCTGTAACAATGATGCTTGAATCCTCCAATTCCCCTCACGCCGTAGTCGAGAGACATCAATAGACATGCTATAATCCCAGTGAAAGTAGAAAATTTCTACATGCTCTAACATTGCGAAGCATACAAAGAATGCGCTACTGAAAATTTTCAGATAAACGGCGTACACCGGACGCATTATTGTATGCTTCGCAACAAAGTTCGACCATGAATGGTCTTTAATTAGCTATATTCATCTTGGTGCCTGGTTGCTAACCAGCTGGATTATAATGCCTGTACTAATTCAACCGTAAGTTGGGCGCTCGTTACTTGTCCAAAACCACTATTAGACAAAGTAGAGGTTTGTCCACCGTCATAGGGTACTGCAACGAGAGCATAATTGGTACCCGTTGTAAGCTGCACTATTGCTTGGCCTGTAGCAGAAGTCCACACAAATGTACCAAAGGCAGGAGGCGCGACAGGACGACTTATAAAGACAGTACCCGTCGTTTCTATTGTGGCCCCACCCCCGTTAAGGGTTACGAATCCTCCCTGTGGTATGTTAGAGTCTATTGGTGTCTGCAAATTGGCTGATACTACATAGGAGATTTTATACCAGCCACTTTGCTGCACCTGGAAAGATGCTCCACCGGCATTGAGAGTGATACCTGGAGTTGCTACCACTGTATTGGTGAAGGGAATGCCATAAGTGGGAAGAGCAACGTTTGCATTAGTATAAAAAGAGGCAAAAACTGGTGTTCCCATTGGCCCCACTGGTCCACGTGGGCCTGGAATAAGTTTTACTGGACCGCAGCCACATCCGCAGCCACCATGGCGTGCTTCTACGCCAAAGATAATACAGCCAAGCGCGAGAAGGGCTAGGCGTACATGCATGATATTTCTCATGCGTTCTCCTTAAGAATATATAAAAATAAGATGGTACGAATAAGATTGTTCGATGTTGCTCTCTGTAACGATGATGCTTGAATCCTCCAATTCCCCTCATGAGGCGACTGAGAAACAGCATTAGAATGTCCGCGGATCTTTAGCTTTTATTAGCTTGCTGCGCCGAGGTACTCTAGGGTAATCACAGCACTAGGTAGTCCAAGAGGTGAGAGAAATCCATTTGCAGTTAAGGAAATTGCTGGGTTGGTGCCATTATAATCTCCAAGGCCCAGAGCATATGTTTGAGTACTATCTAACGCGATGATGCTTTCATTACTGGTATTACTCCATATATCAATAGAAGAACCAGCAGGGGCACCACCTGGAATTACTGCTGAACTCATGCTGCCTGTAGGAAGAATACATGTACCGCCACCAAGGGCCGTATTGTAAAGCGCTAGAAAGCCACCACCAGCCGTACCTACAGCAGGACTACTATATGTTATTTGCCCGCTACAGTTAAATTTGTATGCGCCAGTAAGGGGAACCTTAAAGGAACCATCCGAGTTCAAGGTAAAGTGACCTACGTTCACCGATACAATATTAAGTGGCACGCTTATCATTCTAGGGCCACCGGATACGTAAGATACAGTACTAGTACTATAAAAGCAAGCATATGCTGATACTCCTACACCTGTTGAGCCAGTCAGACAACAAGGTCCTGTTGGCCCTACTGGCCCTACTGGCCCTACTGGTCCACGTGGGCCTGGAACAAGCCTTGCTGAAGCTGCACCGCAGCCACACCCGCAGTCACCACGGCGTGCTTCTACGCCAAAGATAATACAGCCAAGCGCGAGAAGGGCTAGGCGTACATGCATGATATTTCTCATGCGTTCTCCTTAAGAATATATAAAAATAAGATGGTACGAATAAGATTGTTCGATGTTGCTCTCTATAACGATGATGCTTGAATCCTCCAATTCCCCTCATAATGCGACTGAGAAACAGCGTTAGAATGTCCGCAGGTCTTTAGCTTTTATTAGCTTGCTGCGCCGAGGTACTCAAAGGTAACTGAGACAGAAGGCACGCCGAATGGTGTAACTAGAGAAGGATTTCCTAATACGAAGGGTACAGGACCATCATACGATGCAATACTCAAAGAATAGAGTTGAGAACTATCTAAATTTACAACAACATCGTTATTGATCGATAAATTAGAGCCAGAACCTGCCAAGCCAGAGCAAAATACAGCCCAACCAGTAGGCAAAATACCTACAGCAGGACTGGATACATTGGTTAGAGCGATATAGCCACCGCCTGACTGTGGCAAAGATGCCCATGCTGAGAAAGAAAGTCTGTATGACCCTGAAACAGGAAACTTAAAAGTCGTTCCAGAGGTTCCAGTAGTAGCTGTGATGCCTCCGATGTTTGTTAGTGTGTTTGGAAAAGCCATGCCTACGAATGTATTATTTCCAGGACCAGTTATTGTTGCAGTGTTGTAAAATGAAGCATATATCGGATTTGATCCTACACCTGTTGAGCCAGTCAGACAACAAGGTCCTGTTGGTCCTACTGGTCCCATGAGTCCCCTTGGTCCGGGAATAAGCCTCGATGGACAGCATCCGCAGTCACCACGGCGTGCTTCTACGCCAAAGATAATACAGCCAAGCGTGAGAAGGGCTAGGCGTACATGCATGATATGTTTCATGCGTTCTCCTTAAGAGTATATAAAAATAAGATGGTACGAATAAGATTGTTCGATAGTGTTCTCTATAACGATAGTGCTTGAATCCTCCAATTCCCCGTACTGTTGCAGTTAAGTAACTATTGATAGCAATTTTTTGCTTGATACTATGTTTACGTAACTTTTATGGTGCATATCTTTCACCCGAGTATTATACACTATATACGCCATAGCATTACGATCTTGTGAACTGCGCCCTTCTCTGATGGGTACAAGATTTGGAGTCAATAACACTTGAAAAGACAGGAGCATGGTAAACGGCTAGGTTTTTTGTACATCCTCAAGGCCCCATACCATTAGCCTAACCATTTGATCACATATAAATCAATAGTTAGTTTTTTTATCTCGTACACTATGCATAAGGTTCTCACCAGACATTGATTGTTGGCCACGGTTCTTGTTATCAAAGTACTGCTAGTCCATAAAAAACTAAAACTCCGTAAAAAATAGTGACAAACTGTTCAATAGCTATTGATTTTAAATTTCAAAAGTGATAAAGTATCATAGAATTGTTTATTGGTAAAATGTTTATTAATCTCATAATTAGGATTATATATGAATACTAAGTTACTTGTACCGTTGCATATATCAGTGTTCTTGTTCCCCTTATGCACACTAGGAATGCATCTCGAACAACAAGGTCAGCATAGGCAACTAGTACCTGCTGCGCAAACTGCTCAGCCAAGCCTTGATGCACGGAGTGCTGCTGCGGTTTACAGTACCCCCGTAGCCAATGCATATAGTAAAATTGAAGAAACAGAAGCCGAAGTAAGCCAGTCATTTGCTCGTGCACATACCTCTATAGCAATGGCAATCCAATCACTGCAACGAGCCCTTACTGCCGCGCAAATTACCACAATACAAGTACCAGGCAGCTCGACAGCTCTTCAGCGTACCGATGTTGCTCAGCCAATTACTGCTGCAAGGCTGCGCGTTACTCAACGAGCACAAGAGCCGCTAGCAGCAGCTGCAGCACGAGCTTCAAGTAGCTCTTCGGCAAGCTCCCAACACGCACCTTTTCCTCCGGTATTGGCTAGCACTGCGGCGACTGCACCCCAGGCAATTCAGGCACCAAGACCTACTCGTGCAGTTGAAGTAGTTGGCAATACACCGACACTTGCGCAACTCAGAGAAATGCGCAAGCATGAATTCATAAAGTGTCGTCGTTCACCTGGCTGTCCAGGGTACTTTAAATATATTTCATCGCGTGATAGACACGAACTTTATTGTCGATGGGATGGTACCAATTTTGAATGTCCTATTTGCCATAAGGCAACATGGACGTGGGAAAAAAGGTTAAAATCGCATATGCGAGATGCACATGGAGTCGAACTGTGTAGCAAAAGAAACTGGCCAAGTGTATCAACTCTCGCTGGAGCGCAACATACTGAAGCCGCTGCAACTTCGTTAGACAGTACTGATGACCAAGCCCGAAAACGTCAGCGCTTAGCAGAACCTGGTCAGATGGCACCTGCGGCGGCGCCAGCAGCAACTGGTAGTTCTTCTTCGTCATCAGCTGCTCAGCAACTCGCTGTTGCTATGGATCCATCAGACTATTTTGCTGACGAAGAAACTTCTGCTGCGGGTGTTCAGTAGAAGCACTCGAAAGATAGTTCGCACTTCACTGAAGAAACGCATTCGCCTCGAAGCCACGCTTCGCAGGTCGGATCGAGGGCACGGGCGCCCTATGCGGGCGGGCACAGAGTTTGGGATAGGGTCGCTAGGCCCTAGTCACTCGTGCTTGAAAATCTCACGAGGCAACCTCGTGGACTACCTATTTTTTACTACCAGCACAGTCGCTTGTTACGATCTGCATGATATTTTGACCACTTTTGTGCTAAATGACTTTTGAAAAACCGATTAGCACAAAGATGGTCAAATGTACGAAAAAAAGCTTGAAGGCAGGACAAATTTCCCATTAATCGCCATATTATAGTCGTAGTTTACATGCTACCAGTGAGATCACGGTACCTGTACTACGCATTGTTCATACTATACACATGGCTGACAGCACAGTAAGTGTTTTTTTCCAACAGATGCAAGCTCATGATCACAAGGTAAGTTATATTTTTCATAAAAGGCATGCGCTGTTTCTTGATATCGCTGTGCATCGTTACCAGCCATATAATTTGCATGCTTACCACTTGATAACTCAAGCAAATAAACATGTTTATGCCCCCTGCTTCTAAGCGTCTTATAGAGGCGCCATGAGCATGAAGCTGGTATGAGTTGATCAGCTTTGGAATGTATAAACAGTATAGGTAGATCTTTTGGAAGATTGTTTATGGCACGCGATGGGTTAATGCCTTCTGGTTTATAGTGTGGATAGACCTTTGTCTCAATCAACCATGTGCCAAACCTGCTGAAAATCCCCGCTTTACTGCGTACGATCGATTCGAGCGTATCAAATGGGGACTCGACAACAAGCGCTTTAATGTCTGGCGTATAATGCAAACTAGTATAGTTAAGGATGGTACTTGCGCCCATGGAGAGTCCCATTAAAATTTTGGGACCATGGATAGCATCGCATGTCTTTTTTAATGATGCTATCTCAAGTTCTTGGCCGAGTGATACATAATTTTTCCATGGCTTATTATGCACGTGAGGGAAATCAAACGTATAGACAGGTGCCTGTAAAATATGCCATGAAAAATTATCCTGAAGTTTTGCTGATTGGTTTTGATAGAGCACAGTATTATGTTCTGCGTACCAACAGGCTTGGCTATAATCCCCTCCGAGGCCATGTACAAATATCGAAGCAATCTGTTCAGTTGGCTTAGCTTGCATAGTACATGGTAAGTAACAACACAACGTCACTATAATTTTTTTATGAGACATGGTGGTTATCTTTCGGGTTAGTTTTGTATAAACGTAGGTAATTTTACGTTGCAGTCGTCGGCTCATATTCGATTGACAACCCTTTCTCACTGGCTAGGGTTCTGTAGGCATGAATAAATACCGCATCTATCAAAAATCTCGTTAGGACCCATAAGAGCCAGTGCAAATGTGGTATCATCATGGCACATAAGAGCACGAACATTGGTAGCATATGGCACCGTACCAGGTAGTAACTATGCCTAAAGGCTTGCAAGCTGCTGCACCCTGTATCAATAAAGATATAATTGACAAGGCATAGTGCTGTTAGGAGATAGGCGATGCAGCAGCACTCAACTATGCCAAAGAGTATTACTATGTATGCTGCATAGTTAACAAGAATGCCCTGTATGCCAAGCGCTTCGACACCATAATCAAGAAAAATAATACAGCATTCTCCTGCTAAGATGGCGATTATTATCGCAGCAATCGCCAGCACCACGTATACTGCTAGGTTAAATATATATCGCCGGAGATAGCGTAGACCTGCAATGATACGCTTGCTGTACTCTACACCTGAGTCATGAAGCAACAAGAGCATGCTGGTAAAACCTATCTGTACATAGGTGACCAGGAGTATCGTAACGATAGCATTTAAGAGAAAAGCATTCGTCACATAACGGGGATTCTTGTATGATAGCGTAAAGATCGTGTGGCAAGCATCTACCAAGCATAATTTATTGAGTAAAGGCATGAGTACTACAGGTGCTGTCAGATATGCCATAGCGTAGGCTAAGACGCTGAGTGCATATACTGTTGGATGGTTAATAAGCGTACGCCAGCCGCAGGCACTTGATGTCCACATGAGGTTGCTAGTCGTTACGTTATGTCTTATGCTCATAAAGTCTCCTGAGTTGTTGTTAATGATTTTTTAGCAGCAAGCGTACGATAGCCATGGACAAAGGCGGCGTCGATGCCAAATTTTATGAGCGCTGTTAAGGACCAATGCGGTCTCATTAAACCAGTTACACAGATAAGACATAAACATGAAAAAAAGTTATTTCGTACTAAGTGAAAGCTACGCTTAAAGGCTTCTCTGGTACCGCATTGCGTATCAATAAAGACATAATTCACAAAACAGGAAGATACCATAAAGTATATAATGCAACAGATCCCTAGTATGCACACGGCAATAGCAGCAACAGCGGCAACATTAGCAAGTATGGTAGCATACTGTAGACTGAACCAGCTATAGAACAAGGGGGACAAGAATTTTACTGTTACCCATAGCACGAGTAGGCATGCAACGACAACCAGGAGAACCAGGAAAATTTTAACGAATATATTGAACAGAAATCTTGGGTAATAGTGTGTAGCAGAACGTTGTGATACACCTTCTGCATCGCCAGTGTCATAGATCGCAAAAAGCTTTCTTAGAAAGACTATCTCGCAATATGCCATGGCTAGCAGATAACCTAGGCCGACGAGTATGATATTTAGTTTCACTGGCCAGTTGTCGTGTTGCAGGAAGTATGTCATGAGAGTAGATGGCTGAAGTAAATCCTTAACTACTGGGAAAAGTAAGAGCGCAGCTGCTAACATTATTGCCCCGTACACCAAGACGCTCTGTACATATAATCTGGGGTGATTAACGATGGTATGCCAGCCATAGGCAAGTGATGTTCTGATAAGTTTTTTGGAGGCTGATGTGCTTGTAGTTTTCATGAGGTGGTACTCCTTGGTTTTAGTATGCGATTGTCTGAAACTCGCTGTCTTATTGAAAACCAATGCTGGTTCTATGATCTTATTGTTTCTAGCAGAATATAGGCAATTGTAGCACTGGCACTATTGCTTGGCTAGCTCTCTGAAAATATAGCTTGGTTGGATATCTTCGCTATTTTTATATTTTGCTGTGTATATGTCAAATTCTCCTGTAATTTGGTGAAAATAGATCTGGCATATTTCGATCCATGGGTAGATTATAACCGGTTGCACGACTGTTAACTCAAGCGTCCAGTAGCCGTTAGAGCCAATATTGCCAAGTCCAGCAGTGATATGAACAAATAAGCCAACACGGGCAATAGACGAACGGCCTTCAATCATAGGAACATAACTATCTGTTTGGGTTCGCTCGACGGTACGTGCCAAATAAAGTATGCCTGGCTCTAGGCGAAATCCTGTCTCCGGTATGGTGATCCTGCGTGTTGCCAAAGGTCTTTTCATATCAAGCGTTGCATCAGTATACACAAGTAGTTCATTATGAAGCCGCAGGTTATAACTATTGGGATTTATCTGGGCAAGAGAAAAAGGCTCGATTATAATAGTTTCGCCCATGTTTTTGATAATCTCTTTGCCAGATACTATCATCTTCATGCTCCTTGATATTGTAAGAAATGGTTACTCTTGATACACTATCGATGCATAGAGAGTTATTCGTGTAGTTATTATTATTTAATAATATAAGGGAATTAGACCAATGGAAGTCAATAATACTGCACATATCATAGAAGAAATAAAAGAAGAAAGCACGCGATTTCAGGGCCTTGCGCAGGAAGTGAGCAAGATTGTTGTTGGCCAACAAGAGGTCGTTGCATGTATTCTCACTGCTATACTATGTGATGGCCATATCCTCCTTGAAGGTGTCCCTGGTATTGCAAAGACAACGATGATAAAGGCAGTTGCACAAGCTTTGGGTCTATATTTTAATCGCATTCAGTTCACACCAGATCTTTTGCCTGCTGATTTAATAGGTACTCTCATATATAATCCGAAAACACAAGATTTTGAGACAAAAAAGGGGCCAATTTTTGCCAATCTGATTTTGGCCGACGAAATAAACCGAGCCCCAGCAAAGGTCCAATCAGCTCTTTTAGAGGCTATGCAGGAACACCAAGTAACTATCGGATCAACCACCTTTAAGCTAGAGGAGCCATTTTTGGTGTTTGCAACCCAAAATCCCATCGAGCAGGAAGGCACCTATAGACTACCAGAAGCACAAGTTGATCGATTTATGTTCAAACTTCTTGTTAAGTATCCCTCCATTAAAGAAGAACGAGAAATTGTCAAACGCTCTCTTACGAGTACCCAGGTTCATCAGATAGTTTCCCGCGATGACATTCAACGAGCCCAGCGCCTTGTACGTAATATCTATACGGATGACAAAATTGTCGACTACATGGTTAATATAGTTTTTGCAACCCGCGAACCTGCTCAATACCATGCTAAAGACTTACAGCACCTCATTCAGTACGGTGTCTCACCACGAGCAACGCTTGCGCTGTATATTGCTTCAAAGGCACATGCTTTTCTTAAGCGTCGCCATTTTGTAACACCAGACGATGTAAAAACTGTATGTCCTGCTATTCTTCGGCATCGTCTTGTTTTAACCTATGACGCAGAAGCTGATAATATTAATGCAGACAGCGTTATTGAAAAAATATTGTCTGTGGTCCCAACACCATGATGCATCATTACGTTGGGCTTGACAAATATGATGCATGGAGGGTATGGTTGGAAAGTATACCCCAAAAGAGGAAGGTTGCATGAAACAACCATTGTGGATTATTAACTGTTTGTTGCTCCTATTTTTAGTAATAATCGGTGCTTACGCCATGCTAACGAGGCAAAAAACGCCGATTAGACAGCCATTGGTACCTGATCGAGACCAGCTTGCAATGACCGTGGAGAGACCAGTAATAAATACCAAAAGAATCTATGAAAACGACCTATTTGATACATATGTTGTTATTCAGTCGACAAAACCAGTGCTCGATATTCCTCTTGAAATACCTCCAACACCGGTCCTTCAGCAGCCAATGGTTCCCGCGCCAGTAACGCCAGATTTTGCGCCGCCGCTTAATATAACCCTCAAGGGCATTATGATAATGTCTGCAGACGAGGATGCATCGCGTGCAATTATCATTGATAATCAGACGGGACAAGAGTCGGTGTACAAAGTTGGTGACGCCGTTAACGATGGCCGACTTATTCGTATTTTGGCCAACAAGGTTATTATCGTACGCGGCAACGGGCAGCAAGAAGTCTTATATCTTCGCGAGAAAGATGCCAAGAATGATCCAACATTTGCTTGGACGGGTGGCTGGAATGATGTTATAACGGAGATTAGACCATTTGAGTATGCGCTCGACCCTCGGCTATTCTTACAGCGCGTGACTAGTCTTGCCAAGCTTATTGACATGCTTGATCTTACCGTTGTGTACAAGCGCGGTAAAAATAGCGGTTGTCGCATAGGATCTATAGAAAAAGATTCTCTTGGCTCTGCGCTTGGCCTTGAAACTGGTGATGTTATCACAGCGATCAATGGTGTTCCAGCGACAGATATCAAACATCGTCTTAAAATTTATCGAATGTTGACTGAGAACGCTCGTGAAGGCACTATTATTCGCATAGATGTACTGCGCCATAAAGGGCCAATGACGATACGGATCATTATTGAAGAGAAAAAACCAAAACCGACATTAGACAATATCAAACAGCTAACAACAGCAGAAGTCATCACAAAAGATAGTGTACAAGAAAAAGAATTACAAGCGCTTCGAGATAAATATAAGTTTGCACCCACGCTGAAAGAAATTCGAGAGCGTGAAAGAGAACGGGCAGTTCGACAACGAAATTGAGCTAATGCATGATGAAACTAATGTCATATTATGTGCTTGCAGGGCTTACAGCCATGATGATAAGCACGAAAGCTTCTCAAGAAGCAACGCCGGAAGCAACGCAAAAAATTATTACTAAGTTGGCGTCGAAGAGAGATGCGCAAAGAAAAGCTGGCAAGAAAGTCACGCCTGTCAGTATTACTGCAGCAGAATCGTCAACCAGTACGAAAAAAACTGAAGCTAGTGCCGCAGGCAAATCTTCGCAAGCTACTTCTCCTTCGACAAAACCTGCACCAACACCAGTTGCTAGTCAGCCATCGCAGCAGGCAACCGTAGCACCCGCAGTAACGCAAGCAGCAACCGTAGCACCCGCAGTAACGCAAGCAGCAACCGCAGCACTGATAGCAACGCAAGCAGCAACTGTGGCACCGACAGTAACGCAAGTCACCGCTGCAACCGCCTCGCCAAAGCAAGAGGAACAAAGAAGTACAACATCAGCACCGCAGGCCACCAAGCAGCCTAGTGCACCAGTAACTAGTCCAATAACTAGTATGGTATCTTTCCCAGTACCACAAGCAACAGTGGTAACACCGCCCCCTGTGGTACTACCCGGAGCTGGAGAGGGAGTAGCTCAACAACCAGCACCTGCTGCAAAGGCTCCAAATGTTGCGCAGAAACAGCCTATGGATCCTCTTGAGGAATTGAAGGCAATCCATGCTCTTGAAGAGAGAACAGCACGGGCTCGGGAGAAGAAAAGAGCGGTGGCGGTCGACCCAACAAGCGATGAGAGTGATGATTTGGTCGAGTTTCAGTTTGAAAATACTGATCTCAAAAATATTATTCTGCAGATGGGTACGTTATTTAATGTTACGTTCCTGACTGATGATATGATTGACCCATTACCTCAGATTCCTAATGCAAAATCAACAAAGGGGTTTAAAGTTTCGTTTAGGACCAATAAGCCGATGACAAAAAAGGCTGCTTGGGCACTTTTTCAAACGATTCTTGACGTATCCGGATTTAGTTTAGTGCCTGATGCACAGCCTGGTCGCTATCGTGTTGTTGCATCAGGTGAACGTACCACTAAATCGGCATTGCCTATTTTTGTGGGAACTGATCCTGCGCAGTTGCCCAACGATGATCGCATGATTCGTTATATCTATTTTGTCGAGAACGGCAACATAGACGTTATTGCTGGCATTGTTGATAAACTACGCAGTTTAGGGACATCTGATTTGCTTATACTCGGTGGCGCCAAAGCATTTATTCTAACCGAGAAGGCCTATAATGTTAGAATGTTGATGGAGATTGTTAAAGAATTTGATCGAGTCAGCATTCCACAGGCCATGTCAGTCTTAAAACTGCGTCGTGCTGATGCAGCTGATGTCAAAGATCTTTTTGATAAGCTTATGGGCACGGCGGAAGATAAATCTATGCCGTATATGTTTATGCCACCACGACAACAGCCGACAGCCTTATATTTTCCAC
Organism: uncultured bacterium; assembly: GCA_963715605.1. Taxonomy (GTDB): domain Bacteria; phylum Babelota; class Babeliae; order Babelales; family Vermiphilaceae; genus JAKASV01. The sequence goes on from OY970257.1 coordinate 964,380, forward strand.
AAAATACCCGCATTATTGCCGAGCCCCGAACAAATTCTTTGATTATTCTTGGATCACCAGACTCGATTGAGCGTATTGAAAACGTTATTCGAAGAGATATCGATAAGGATCCAGAGACTCCTCACTCGCCCTTGTTTCACTATGATCTTAAATATGCTGATGCTGCTACCGTGAAAAATATTCTTGATCAAACTGCCGGCGCCTTCGGTCAAGATACACAAGCTGGTAAAGTCGGTGGCGTCCGTGGCGTTGATAAGTACCTTCGTCCTATGAGTTTCATTGCTAATCCAACCTCCAATAGTATTATCATACGCGGCGACTATCAAGATTATCTTATGGTCAAAAAGTTGCTTGACGAGATCGATGAGCCACAGCCGCAAGTTTCTCTTGAGGTTCTTGTCATCGCTCTTAATTTATCAAAAAACCGTGGTCTTGGTACACAACTTCGTAGCAGTGCCGGTGTTTGTAAAGGGACAAATTCATTATTAGGCAATCGTGTTGAGTTCCAAACATCAGGCCTCGGTGGCCAGGGAATTGTAGAACGACAAAGTGGTACCAACACCAATAATAACGGCCCGGTACTGGGTGATCGCTTAATGGGTAACTTACTTGATCTTATTTCAACTGCATATGGGCCAGGATTGCCCGCTGGTAGTACCGTACTGACACTAGGCGCAGACGTGTTTGGCGTCTGGGGAATCCTGCAAATGCTAGAGGCATTTACCAGTGTTGAAATTGTTGCAAATCCTTTCTTGCTTGCCTCGAATAAACAGGAAGCAACCGTGGTTATTGCTGAAACACGTCGTGTTGTCACCTCGCTCGTTATTACGTCTAATACTAACCAACAAGCCGGTTTTGATAACTATACTGCTGGCCTTACGGTTAAAATAACACCACAAATTAATTCAGATGGCATGATAGGTCTAACAGTCAAGGTCCAGTTGTCCCAGTTTAGTCCCGGTAGCTCGTCGCTTAATGTTGCTAAGATTGTCCGAGAGGTTGATACAAACGCTATTTTATCTGACCGAGAAGTACTTGCTATTGGTGGCTTGATACAAAATAGAACACAAGATAGTGTTTCTATGAACCCAATACTCGGTAAAATTCCACTATTGGGATGGCTTTTCAGAAATCGCAACAAGACTGATGAACGTGACAATCTACTCATTCTTATTTCAGCGCAAATTATTAATCCAGAGACGGAGAGTGCTGCTGCCAGAATGACAGAAAAACATGTTAATGATTACTATGGAAGCCTTGAGACTATGAGGCAGGCAGATAATCACCGTGATCCAATTTTCCGTTCCTTCTTTGAGGAGTCTCCGAAGAGCGTTGATAGACGTGTAGAAAACTATATCTTCGAGAAACCACGAAAACGTGCACGAAAAATGGCAGAGCGGGAGGCACTCGCTCCCGAGGTCCCTGTTTTAACGCCAACTGAGATAGCTGAGGCAAATCGTGAAGCTGCCCTGGATACCCCTTCCTCAGAGGTACAGCCACAAAGGAAAAAACGGCAACCGAAAGTGTCAGTAGCACATGATTAAGAACATATTTTTACCAGAGCGTATTAAGCAGCGGTACCTATTCGCGCAAAGAATTATTGGTCTTGAAGTTGGCAAAACGAGCATCTATGCAGCACAAGTCTATCTCAAGGGACGTACTATCACCATTGAAAAGACGCTTGAAGAAAAACTTGAGCCAGGCTTACCTACAACCTATAATGATCGAGCGTCAGCCGCGATACGGAGGCTTTTAGCATACGTTGGTTCAAACTATGAAGTACACGCCGTTATGAATAGTTCGATGGCCATCTTTAAAGAACTGACGTTGCCTTTTCTTGAATATGATAAACTCAACATGGTCATGCGACTCGAAGTAGAACCTTTATTACCATTTTCTCTTGCCAATGGCGTTTTAGATTTTATTATTACGAACCAAGATCAGGAAAAAAAGAGTTCTGATATTATGGTCGCAGCCGTTCTTAATGAACATATGGTAGAATTCTTAAGTGTGCTTTCCGCCGGTGGCATTGATCCAGCAGTGGTTTCGCTTGATATGTTTTCTCTCTATGGATTATATCTCATGACAGCGGCGAAAAGTTCCACGAGTACCTCAACGGCGCTCATTGACATAGATATGTATACGACACGCATTGCTTATATATACGGGAAGCAGTTAAAATTTATTCGAACGTTTTCGAAGGGCCTGGTAAATATTGCAAAGACTGTTAGCGACGATCTTGCTATGACCCCTGCAGAGGGCGTTGAGATGCTTATGCGATACGGTCTTGAACAGCAAAGCACAGAACCTAATGGCCGTGAAGCTTATACCAAAAGCGTAGCGCGAGCTATTACGGGCTATCTTAATGAAATAGACTTTACCTTGCGCTCATTTTCTGCTCAGGCGGGTGAGCATAATACAGCAATGGTATTACTTGGTCGCGGCGCTGAAGTAAGAGGCATTGCACCGTTTATTCAGATGGTTACAGGAAGGCCATGCGAGTTATTTTCTATTGTACCGCTTATTCAGCATGGCAATCTCAAGATTAGTAATGGCAACACTATCCCGAGAACGCATCTGGTTAGTTTGGGAGCTGCGCTACCAATACCGGTCATCGAGCAATTTACACTACGGCGGCAAGAATTTAGTGCTTCGGATAAAGGACAGTTCAAAAAACAGATACTTACTGGAGCAGTTTTGTTGGGGTTACTTGTTTCTATATTTTTTGGCACGCTGATGTGGCGCATACAGAGCTTGAAAAGAGAGCTTGCTTCATCAAATGAAGAAACCATCAAGAAAATTCGTGATGCTGTACCAAATATTAAAGGCGGCACCAATCGTAAGATTATTGTTGCAAACGCCAAGGAGGCCCTGGCAGAGCAAGAAAAGTCTATTATTTATGTTGATCCAAGTCGACCGTCAGTGCTTGCGAATCTTTTTGAATTAACCAGTAAAATAGAGAAGCAGGTAATCGGATTAAACACAGATCGTATTGTTATAGAAGGGGATACTATAACATTGAAGGCGCGGGTAAAGGATTACGAGGCCCTCAAAATTCTTGTGAAAAATTTACATGAATCGCCACGATTTGTCTTTAAAAATCCTGATTCATATGATTTTGAGATCACCATTAATGTAGTAAACCCTGACGACATATAGGACTATGCAGATGACATTGACTGAGAAACTACGAGAAGTTCTTGAATCGATGAATGAAAAACAATTTTTTACGTATGTGGCAGCTGCCACAGGGCTTTTCATACTGTTTATTATGGCATCGCTGTTCTTTTTTTATCGGTCGAATAGCTATCTCTATGGCGAGATAAAAAAACTTAATATGGAACGAAAAGGGGATATACGAAAGTTACTTATTAAAGCAGAACATATACAGCAGCAAAAAAAAGAGGTCCAAGATCTTATTCAGCAAGATCCTGGTTTTTTACTAAATCAGTTCCTTGACACTACGCTTAATACTGCTCATCTTACAGAGAAAAAAGAAGTTACTGGACGGTTAATCACGCAAGATCTTCCCGATGAATCATTGAGCGAGCAACGTCTTGAGGTAACGCTCAATACTATCAATATGCGCGAACTTGTTGAGTTTTTGGCGCTCATTGAAGACAATAAGCGTGTCTATATTAAAAAACTTGATATAGCAAAATCAAAGACAACCCCAAATACGTTAGAAGTTGTTATAGGGCTGGCGACATTGATACCAAAGACTACCTAATTTTGTTAATGGAGACTTCATGACAAAGAAGATGAGCCTATGTGCGTGCCTACTGTTGCTGAGCGGTGGATTTTTAGTATGCGCCAAAAACAAGCGTGTTCGCGACAGTGTTCTCTTTCCAGAGCCGGCACCGACAGAAGAACAGGCGCCAAACGGTGCTATCAGTGATGATCGCGATGATAACCTACCAGGCAATAATGGTGATGATCAAGACAAGATTTTTATGCGATATACAGACGAAAATCTGGTTGATATCATTAACACGATTGCTGAACGCAAGGGCGTTAATGTTATTTTACCGGTGAATAATCCCATTACTTCTAAGGTAACTGTATCGTTTGAACACGGCATGAGCGTGGATCAGGCCTGGAATTTTTTATACCAGTTACTTGATATTGCCGGGTATAGCATGGTTCCGAGATCACGTGCTTATGCTATTGTCAAAAATGTTGGCGATATGACCCGTGAGTCGGTCCCGCTTTTTATTGATGTGCCCTATAACCAGCTTCCCCAGGATGACCAGCGTATTCGCTGCTTATTTTATCTTAAAAATATCAAAGTTCCTGGTGATCAACCAGGTCCCGACCGAGATAATAATGAACTTGTTGGTGTTCTTAAGTATTTATTGCCCAATGGTGCCGGTAGTGGCATTGATGTTCAGGCAAAATTTCAATTTGATCAAGTGACCAACGCGCTTATCATCACCGAGCGTGCCTCTATAATCCGTTCGATTATGGAAATTGTTGAAGCCCTTGATACAACTGGCTTTAAAGAACGTGTTGAAATTGTCGAGCTTTTCAACACGGTTGCGCAAGATGTCAAAAATATCTTCGACGACATCATGAAGACAAACACATCACCTATGAATATGTACCGCCTTGATTCCCGAAAGCAAAGTGCCGAAGCAACCTATTTTTCAAAATTTGTCAGAATATTTCCCTATAATCGCCTGAATACCCTCATTGTTCTTGGTCGTGAACAGGCAGTCGACCGTGTGTGCGATTTTATTAGAAAGCATATTGATACACCACCTGATGCTGGTGAAACGGTCTTTCATGTATACCGTTTGCAATATCTTGATGCTGCTGAATTAACGCCAATCTTGCAGCGTATTGTTGGACAAAATCAGCAGGGTGGCCCTAGTCAATCAACCGGAGAAGCTCCAAAGATTGGAGGACCAGAACGCTTTTTCGAAGGCGTCAAAATTATTTCCGATCTTCCTGCTGGCCAGGATGGAGGTAGCATGGGGCAACAACCAGGTGCCGAAGCTACGAAGGGGCAGCCTATCTATTATGGCGGTAATAAGCTTGTCATAGCGGCGCGTCATGACGATTGGATCCGTATAAAAAAGCTTCTCGAAGAGATCGATAAGCCCCAGCCACAGGTTATTATCGAAGTCTTAATCGCTGACCTTACGCTTGATGATGCCCGCTTAATTGGCTCTATGATTCGAACACCACTGAATATTCCACTGATACGTGACGTGCAATTTCAGTCAGCACAGCTTGACCAGCCTATAGTAAATAATCTTAATACGCCAAATACTGTTGCGCTCTATCCGCCAAATATTGCGAATGATGTCGATATGCTTCGTGACGTCTACGATGCCTCTGGCGTCAACCGGCTAACAACTGAGCTATCACCAATTGGCTCTGGTACAAGTATCCCCGGAACCTTTCCAGCAGGTGCAACAGCTGTCTCTTTCATGGATGAGAGAGATCCGCAACATAAAGCGTGGGGTATCGGCGAAATTTATAATATTATCACGAACCGTAAAGTACTATCATGCCCACACGTTATTGCTGCGAACAACCAACAAACGAAGATCATCGTTGGCGAAGCTCGTCTTGTACGTGATGCAACTATCGGTGGCATGGGTAACGTGGTGACGGTACCTTATAAACCAATTTCGGCCAATATGGAGATCAATATTAAGCCACGTATCTGCTACTCGCCTGATGATGATCCCCGCAATGACACCGTGCAGATGGGAATTGTTGTAGAGATTTCTGACTTTATTGACCCTGTCTTTAACCCGGACTATAGCCCAGCAAATCTTGCCGCGAGTAGCAATCCATCTGCTGCAAATACGTTAAATCGTACAGTTATCACCAGCGCCCTCGTGCGTAATCAAGAAGTACTGCCTTTGGGCGGCCTGCTACAACGAACTGCCACCGATGATGGTTCAGAAACACCTATTCTTGGAAGAATCCCCATCATAGGCTGGTTCTTCAAGAAGCGTCATGCTGATATGGCAGAGACAAATCTAACCGTCTTTATACGGCCAACGGTCATACGACCAAGGCTTCGTCGTGGCGGCATGGATTTATATACACGTGACTATCTCAAACTTACAAAACGCTATTCAGAAGAAGGTGATCTCTTTGACTCGCTTCGTGATCCCGTAACACACTGGTTCTTTAGGACTGATTCAGATGCCAGGCTTGCAGCCGATCAAATTTTGGAGACGGATGGGATTAAACAAGACAAAGAACTACTCGCTGCGCCAGGACGCAAACCAAAGAAGACTTATTCCCAACGGCTCGAAGAGATGGATAAAAAAGAGGCGCTGAAAAAGGCTGCTAAACGAGAACCTATAGAAGATGATCACGAGGAGCGTCTCAAGAACCTCATCAAAGATGAATCAAACCCTCTGAAAGAGATTCCGATTAAAAAAGACTCGGTAAAAGATCTTGAGAATAGGTCAGATCCCGACCTGATCCTTGGTACAAAGACTGTTGTTTCGACGCCTAGGACCGCTGCGCTATAGTCTTTAAAGCCTTTACTATGGGTACTGTAGGCGTTACATGTTGTTTTATGCATGTAACGCCTCGTCACTAGGCATAATGCAGCTAGGGACGCAGACCCATAATCCCACAATGTAAAAAAAGTTTTAAAACCGATGGCATGCTCAAAATACCTACCCAATCAGATTATTAAGAATCTTCTTGCGGGGCTTCGCCCCAACCCCCACGAGGGGCTTACGCCCCTACGACCCCGTATAAAGTTTATGAGAATCTTCTTGCGGGGCTTCGCCCCAACCCCCGAGGGGCTTACGCCCCTACGACCCTGTATAGAGTTGATGAGAATATTGTTGCGGGGCTTCGCCCCAACCCCCACGAGGGGCTTGTGGCCCCTACGACCCCGTATAAAGTTTATGAGAATCTTCTTGCGGGGCTTCGCCCCAAGCCACCACGAGGGGCTTGTGCTCTTACGACCCTGCATGGCGGGGACGTTATGAGTGCCATACCAACTAAGCAACAGTTCTTTACAAAAAAAATAAACAACGTACACTAAAAATCATTCAGAATTGCTATTGGCTTTTACTGTGAAAAAAGTATTCAATGCTGCCTGAATAAAGTATCTTGCTATAAAGTAATTTCCAATTTTTAACGGAGTTCTTTCTTGTATGAAAAAAATAATATTCTTTACGGCATTGTGTTTGTTGCCTTTACTCTCCATGGCCATGAATAGTGAATCAACACCATCGAATACTGCTGATGAAGTAGCGATGGCTATTTTATTACGCAGCATAACAAAGACTCCAAAGACAACTGAAAGCACTCTAGAGACAGTTGTTGCTAAGCCAATACGTGAAATTCAGTATGTCTCAGAATTTCTTCCATACTATGCAGAAGATATACGCTTTTGGCGCCACTTTCCAGGTGCTGGAACTGTCCCTCGCTAAACGTGTTTCTTTACAAAAAAAATATGCCACGTAAACTAAACCCCATCTAATACTAGAGCTGTTCTAAAGTTTAACCCTTGTACTAAGGAGCCATGTATGTACCTGCTGCAATATCCTCTGATTTTTCTAGCAGCGATTGCCGGATTAGCCACCATTGCGTATTTATTAAGCCGTGTACAGCAACGGGGTATAACTGATGCAAAAGCTTCCGGCATAGCCGATGCTATACGTCATGGTGCAATGACTTTTCTCCGTGAAGAATATCGTGTTATCACCTATGTTGTAATCGGCATGATTCCTTTATTACTCTATGCCCTCGGCCCTATCTCGACAGTGCTTTTTATTATTGGTGCTGTCTCGTCTTTATTGACCGGTTTTATTGGTATGAAAGCTGCTACAAGTGCCAATGTCAGAACAACTATGGCGGCAAAAGATCATGGTGAAAAAGCAGCCTTTTTTGAGGCTTTTTATGGTGGTGGTGTTATGGGTTTTGCTGTAGCTACCATCGGCCTTATCAGCGTTCTGGCACTGTTTTTGTGCTTTCTTGGTGACCAAAATTTTGCCCGTTATCTCATAGCCTTTAGTTTTGGCGCAAGTTTTGTCGCCTTTTTTGCTCGTGTTGGCGGCGGCATTTACACGAAGTCCGCCGATGTTGGTGCCGATCTTGTAGGCAAGGTTGAAGCTGGTATACCCGAAGATGATCCACGTAATCCAGCAGTCATTGCCGATAATGTTGGCGATTGTGTTGGCGATACTGCAGGCATGGGTGCTGATATTTACGAATCGTACGTAAGCTCCATGTGCGCCGCAGTTACAGTGGCTCTTTGCACGCCATTGTATGCTACCAATAGCTACTATCTTTTACTACCGGTTATGCTATCGGCACTTGGCCTTTTGAGCTCAATACTGGCATTGGGAATCAATTATCTCATACCAGCATCACCAGCGGCAATGTTGCGTAATGCTACCTATGCCTCCATTGCGGCTCTATTAGTTTTTTCATATCTGTATATACATATGGCCGACCTTGATGCACGGCTCTTTTGGACTGTTGTGCTCGGTTGCGTTGCTGGCATTGTTGTTGGTATTGTGACTGAATATTATACCTCTGGCAAACCAGTTCGTGACGTTGCTCATAGTGCTGAATCTGGCGCAGGAACAAATATTATTTATGGACTTTCTGTTGGTATGGAATCAACCGTTGCACCTGTTATTATTTTGGCATTGATTGTTTTTGCAGCTTTTGCTTGTGCAGGATTATTTGGCGTTGCTATTGCTGCTGTTTCCATGCTTGCAACCGTTGGTATCACGATGACTGTTGATGGCTACGGGCCAATAGCTGATAACGCTGGTGGTATCGCGGAAATGGCTGGATTCGGCAAACCTGTTCGTGATATAACCGACAAGCTTGACGCCCTCGGTAATACAACTGCTGCATGGGGCAAGGGCTTTGCAATTGGGTCAGCACTCTTGGCAGCGTTGTCACTGTTCTCAGCATATTCCCAAGAGTTTCGTCTTGATACTCTTAATCTCACTGATGTGTATGTTGTTGTTGGTCTTTTTATTGGTGCCGTTATGCCTTTCTTAATTTCTTCGATGACCATGCGCTCTGTAGGGCGTGCCGCGCTGCAGATGGTTATGGAGGTACGACGTCAATTCCAGACTATCCCAGGCTTGCTGCAAGGAACTGCTCATCCTGATTACGAAAGCTGCATTGCCATTAGTACACGTGCCTCTCTTCGCGAGATGATTCTTCCGGGAATTTTGACCGTTGCTTCACCAGTTATGGTTTGGCGCGCCTTTGGCCCGAAGGCACTAGGTGGTTTTCTTGTAGGTGCAACTGTTGTTGGTGTTTTACTGGCGCTGATGATGGCGAATAGTGGTGGTGTTTGGGATAATGCTAAGAAATATATAGAGGCGGGTAACCTCGGCGGCAAAGGCTCAGCAGCACATAAGGCAGCAGTTGTTGGTGATACTGTTGGCGACCCATTTAAAGATACATCTGGACCAGCACTTAATATTCTTATTAAGTTAATGTCAATTGTATCGCTGCTTATCGCGATTGTTTGCCATTGCTAGACTAGTAGTGCTTATTATTAGTGTACTAAGAAGTGCGTGATAACCTGTACAAAGTTATCACGCACTTCTTGTTTTTTAGGATTGCCCATTCCGCGTTGGCAATACAGAAGCGGCATATTCCTGTAATTCTCTTATAGTATCGTGCGCTGTGACCAAAGCCTCTTGGTCATAGAAAACTGACCTACGGAACATAGTGCTGCCTTGCCTAATGAGGACCGTTACTTCCTGCGCATAAGGGATAGCATTATCGTATAACAGGGCTTTTTGTGGGTAGATTATAATTGCATGCTTACCAAGCAGCTGTGCCGCTTCTGAAAAATGGGATCGTGGGCGAATAAGGCAGTCTGCTTTCGACATTCTGTAAAAATCATACAGGACATTGTAAGAAGGGGGATTTTGCATATGGTCAGCGATAGAAATTCGTGGGTTTTGAAGCGCTGATCGTAACGTTTGTATGGTATTGTCCGGATTTTTATCATCAGTATAAACGGTAACAAATAAGAATGTATCGTGCAAAATCTCAGCCAAGAGATTTACCTGGTCAATATAAAATTGTAGCGGGAGAAAATAAAGTTTACTGCTACCATGAATTGCGCCGCCAGCAGCTTCTCTACTGACAAAATTTATGGGGAAAGTCGTATGCTTTGTGGGAAAATCAGGTACCACTTCTGGCTTGTCTGGGCCACTACCACGACGAACATGAAGAGCAACAGTAATAAAGCCTTCTGGTGCTCGGGGAATCTGTACTGGTATAGTTGGCGTATATGCTTTGCTGAGACGATCCGCAAAACTTTTATCAGCCAAGGCTTCTCTATATAATTCACTTGGCGATGGAGCAGCATAAAGATCTGTTTCGAACAGTACCAGATTATCCTGATAAGCCAAGATGTCATCAATAGTCTTAACTTTTTTAACAGTATACGAAGAAAAGCTACGTTTTCTGAACTGCTGGTCTAGCTTGCTCATACCCAAATGGCAGGAATAATCGAAGGGTGTGTAGTATAATGTTGATCTTGTCTTATGTGCAAGCCATAAAGCTTTGGCATAGGTTATCATATGATCGCCAAAACGACCGCGATTCAGCCTATACTTCAACGGTTGTGCATACGCGGTGCATAACAGCGCAGCAAACGCTATACACCATATATATGCAAGTATCACTCTATTACCCACTAGAGTTATGCATAATGTTGAATTACCCGGTGATAATAGTTTCACCATAGTACCTATCAAGGTTAAGCAAGATATTGAACTGACCGAATAACCGTATCGAGAAGCCTGCTTGGGCTTAGGTGCTGTTTCTCTGCAAAAGGCGGCCATTGTTCATGAATATAAGCCAGGGCGCTCTCTGCTGAGCGTTGATGTATGAAATTGCGCACAAACTGCGCACAATCGTCAAAGTTGAGGTTCCTACGCCCCTGCAGATTATCATTGTCAATTGCTGCGAGTTTTTCGCCTTGTACGATAATGTTCCAAGGAACAAAATCTTTGTGCTTGTCTGTTTGGTATTCCTCGATGAGAGCATTAACGGCATGCTCCAGTGTTTTTTGTTCTGGATAGACCCCATTGAGCATCCTAAAGGTCACAAGATTGATGCCATGCACCCAAGGCTCAAGGATATTTCTCGTTTTTCTTTTCAAAAATTTACTTGTGTAATCTGCAACAACAACGTATCGTTCTGGATGGTACAATGTTCGTATCCAGCAATTACGCCCTAGATGCCGTTTTTCTCGCTCAATGCAGTATAGAGAACTTTGTGTTCTTGGCTCTGTTGCATGGGTAACAGTTTTTAGATGCACACCGCCATGTGCTATACTATAATCTTCAAGATGGCGAATGCCCACTGGCGTGACACGGTGTATACTATCAATCGTTGGCATTTCTATAATAGTAGATATCCCTAGTTTGAGAATGGCTTGTGTCGCCTCTTTCCAGGCATGACCAAAATAATGAATAACATTAAGCGCCAATACTACGTCAAAATGCTCGCATTCGGCAAGACGCTCAAGTTCAGGAACTGTCATTTTTTTCTTAAGATATATGATATTCTTGAGATCACTATGCTCTTTACATAATGCTTGCAGGTCAGGAAGATCGTTGATATTGAGTGGGTCTATGCCCTGGTCGATCATAACACAACATGCTGTGGGGTAATCATGAGCTATACGAAATGAGAAATAGCCCTCTCCGGCACCAAGGTCAAGCACCGTTATTGGTCGTTTATACTTATCCAAAACGGTTTTAATTGCTTGGTACCGCTCGTCGCATGCGTGTAAGCCGCTAAAGATTGTTTTGTTATCAATAACTATATCCTGATATGCTCTGGCGTATTGCTTTTCTAGGTTAAGTTTTTGGAGCCAAGGAATATTCCATATATTTAATGGCTCAAAAAAAGTTGTTCCATACACGTCAAACCAGGTAAGTATATCAGCCTTTCGACTACTGTTCTCTTTGGTGTAGCAGGATGCATCAAAAAAAGGATAGCCGCTGAATATATAGTTGGGAACTTTGGTGAGACGTATATCGTTATTCTTTTGTCTGAGACCCTTAAAAACGTGGCTATAATAGAAATCGTTGATTTGGTCTGCAATAAGCCCACTAGAACGAATATGTTCGAGACACATGTACCATGCTTGTTTGATGTATAAGCCTTCAAGATCAACGCATTTGAAATGAACAATGCAATGTCTAATATCTCGTGCACAAGCAGTATTACTCCCGTAGCGCACCGTTCTGTTGGTAGGAGCTCGTGAAATATGTACTGCTCCAGATGGCGATGATGATGGATTATCATCGTAAGAACATGTGCCATCGTCACATAAGGCTACCGTTACCGCCTTCCATTGCTTGTGGTACGGGTTGCAGTGAATATCATTGCGGTATACATCAGTGGAACCCCATAAGTTGAGCATGGGAAGCTGTAGAACCTGCCCTTGCCGAAGTCTAAGAATGCGCGAACGTAGCCAATTACGCTCGGTACACGTGCTTGCGAACATTTCATCTGCATCAATAATGATGAAATGCGTTCCACCCAGAGCTCTTCCCGCGTTAAGCAATGCTTGTCTATTGCGTCGCTCTGATGAAGTCCGCCATGCAGAGTCTGTATTTCGAATAATAGTTTCGATATGTAACTCTTGCGCTAGTGCATTGACAATATCTACTGTTTGATCTTCTGACGCGTCATCGAGAATAACAATGGCGTCTGTATAACATGCTAAAGCACGCAGACACTGTTCAATAACTGCTGACTCATTACGAACTTGCATAAGACCGATTATTTTATGTGTTGTTGCCAATTCGCTGGTTGCATGACCCAACAGAAATCCATGCAGCATAAGGAAAAATGCTACGAACATTGATCGCCTGGTTATTGCCATAACTATCCCCTCTTTTGTAAATTAGTGCCGGCTCTTGGGTAGGCCTAGCATCATGCTTCGTGTATAAGCTTAGAACGATCTTGCATGATTGACAATAACTAGAATTATTAAGCGCCGCTACAACGTAGCGCAAGACACAGTCATGAGGCATAAACTCTTACACCGTTGCTATGAGGCTACAGCAAGGATCACGTAATACAGTATATGAAGATTTTGTTTAACGATTGTTTTGTGGCATTGAGCATCTATGCTTCAGGATGCAGACAGCTTCATCTATATTGTCGACAATAGAAAATAGTTGAATATGTTCTTCTGTTAGTAATTTATGTGCTAAGGCTTCTCGATTGAGCCATGCCATAAATGGTTTCCAGTACTGTGTACCAATAAGTATTATCGGCACCTGGGGCAGTTTTTTTGTTTTGACGAGTGTGAGTACTTCTGCGAGTTCGTCAAGTGTGCCAAAGCCTCCTGGAAAATAAACAAAGCCTATGGCATAATGTGTTAGTAGCCATTTTCTGGTGGCAAAGTCAGCAACTTCGTAGTATTCCTGGACGCATGGATTACGACCTTCGTTGAGCTCCACAACACCGATACCTATACTGACATTTTTTTTACCAAAGGCGAGGGCACCGCAGCTTGCGGCTTCCATAACACCAGGACCACCTCCTGTCATAACAGAAATGTCAGAGTGAACTAGTTTTTGCGCCATAATGTGCGCTTGTTTAGCATAGGTATCATCTTGGGCAAGGCGTGCTCCACCAAAAATGGACACTATGGGCCTCGGGATCCTACTGATTCTCCAAACGCCACGCAGCATCTGCAGATTTATTTGGCAGATGTGACATGCATTTTTTATAAAGAAACGCAGGCGCCGGTAGAATGCCATTATACTCTTTCATGAAGCAGTGTTACTAATTATTCGGTCCCTACTATATTGTTTAAATCAATTTCACGGTAATGATCAACAATAAGATCAGCTTCGCAGATAAAATCCCTATTTCGTGCAGTATTTATACCTATACAGTACATGCCAGCACCTTGAGCTGCTGCTATGCCATGCGCACTGTCTTCAATAGCAATACACTGAGAAGGGTTTATGCAAAGTTTTTGAGCTGCATGCAAATATAATGCAGGATCAGGCTTATTTTTGTATTGCACATGAGAAACATCGTAAATATGCTCGCCAAAAAATTGTCGAAGGTTCAGTATTTTGTCAGTTAGAGCAGTGGTCTCCGGACTTGCGTTGGTAGCAATGCCTGATTTAATAGCTCGAGCTTGCAGTTGCTGATGGAATTCTTGAAATCCTGGAATATACGCAACATAGTTGCCATAGAGTTCATGGGCGATGGCAGATTTTTCTGCAATTAACACAGATAACTCATCATGCAAATTTGCAGCGAGCTTAATAGAAAGACAACTTTTATGGATAGCAAGTCCTCTAATACTTTGCATAAGCTCTTCATGCTTATCGGTGGCAAGAATAACACCGCGCCTCCTGATAAGCTCTGTTGATGCTTGGCGCCAAATCTTTTCAGTATCAATAATGGTGCCGTCGAGGTCAAAAATAACGGCATTATAACGCATAATATTGTGTTCCTTTTTATATATATTAAAAATTATTTATATTAATCAATTGTAAAAATTATACCATATTTTCGATGGTGACACAAGGGTACCATTCTTGCTTGTGTTGCGGCCAAGATCAAAAGTTATTGGACGATACTCGTTTATAGTTGTAATGACTTTATAAGCTGATGCGCTGGTGCTCGCTTGTTGCTTTCTGCAAAGATTGATGCACGTGATACACTAGATCTTCTGCTATAGTAGAACTATTAGGATGCTTATTACGTTCTTGTTGAGCACGCAGCCATGCCGTGATTGCATGGTATAGCTTGTCGTTATCGCGTGCTGCTGCTCTACATGCCCCAACAGTCAATTTTTTTATTATCAACAAACTCAGTCATATGATATATTTTTTCGTCCCAAGATTTTTTTGATGCTTGATCAAAAATAACCAGATGCCCTTCTGTAGCATTGCTGGAGTCCATATATTCTGCTGTTTGTACAAGGCCATCTGGCAAAGTCTTAGGGCTGCGGTAGAGCTTGAGCTCTATAACAATAAGTTGCTGGTGCCAGGTAACAAGCAGGTCAACGCGACCTCGTCCTAGGGCTTATTCACGATGCATGGTGCCGCCACCGTTAATAATGCGTTGTAAGAATGCCATAAACAATAAATGAGGCCCTGCTTCTTTATAATTAAATGTCTCGAGCCATGCCTCACTATTTTCTCTAAAAAATTGTGCGAATGCTTCTAAAAGTTTATGCATATCAAGTGAGCCATCAGCGGCCAAATACCAAGATTGTTCCTGATGCATCGTGCGCTGGGCGTTATCAACGAGAGCTCTTGGAAAAATTTCTGCATAGATGGGATTTGCAATAAAAAGACCTGTCTGGCTACGTTTAATAATGCCAAGGTCCTGCACATACTGGACATCATCGATGGGAAAATTAAGCGGTCCTGTTGTACCAACAATAATAGCTTGGACAATTGTTCGCACTCGTGGTTCTTCGAGTCTATCGACCAGAACATCAATATAAGTATCACGCCGCCGAATAAGTTCTTCTTTGGATCGCTCTATGCTATCTTTGGTGATGGTAACAGAGCGATCTTTCATATCACGAAAGCATGCCTGGTATGCAAGAGCATTCACCAGCCACGGTTGCCCCTGGGTGAGATAGAATGCATGTTCTATAGCATCTGGCGTGAACTGTTGGCCCGTCTCATGTGTATGTTGCCCATAAAGTTCTTGTACTTGTTCACGGGTAAAATCTGGCAAAATCAGAGACTCCGCTTTGATATTAAACGCGCTGTCACCAAGGATCATCTGGCCTTCATGTTCTGACCAGATTCTATAGTCACGAACATCTCGTACGCCAACGAGACAGTCAGAATAATTGTATTTGCACCGATAACATTGTCACGCATTGCCTGCGCACCCTCGATATTGACATAAAGCGCCTTATACTCCGGTGCTGATTATTCAAAGCTTTAACAAGTTCGAGGAAGCCAGTAGTTTTCCCGGTTTGTCGTGGTGCATGGAGAATAAAATATTTTTCTTCTGCAACAAGTTCAAGAAGATGTCCTTCACGCACAAGCCTTTTGGGAACAAAATAATGCTTCGCCGGATTTACCGGTCCTGCTATGCAAAACGTTCTCATGGTGGACCTCTTTATGGTCACTAATAGTTATAATAATTGCTGTTTCAGCTTACAGGATTTTCAGTCTGACTTCTATAAAAAAATGCCCTGCAGAACTATCCGCAGGGCGCTTATTATTAACAAGTCAATCTTTCTTCTATGGCTTGTCTTAATCGTATTCATAATTGTTTTCGGCAGCGCCGAAATATCGTTATCCACTACCATCTGAAGATAGTGGGTAGCGTAAGGTTTATTGCCAGGCATCATGGTGTCCTACTATTGCTGCATGGCTACCAAGTGACTCTCGAACGCGGTCACCGAGATCCTCAAGTGTCTTGCTCGCGTCGAGAACAAGCGATAGATCACGTGTGACGGGTGGCATTGACGACACTTCTTTGTAGGGCGACAAATCATGCATTTGAGCGACGATACGAGAGTCAGTCGATCGTAACAGTCGAATATCATGCATACCCTTGCGAAGCATGATGATACGGTCAAGCCCAAGACCACAAGCAAGTCCAGTGAGATTGTTGGCGTGCGGTATATTTTCTCGTACAATGGCCGGGTGTGCCAGATCGCATTCACCTATCTCAATCCATTCGCTGCCGACTTGAACATCAACTTGGAGTCCTTCCTGCGTATAAGGGTGTATGCGCGGCTCAGTGCGCCATGGAACATTAGGCAAGAGTGTTTGTACAATAATTGCAATCATGGCTTGAAGATCAGCACTTGTCATAGTTTGTTTGCTGGTAACGTGCCATAGGTCAACCTGGTGCGGTTCGCTAGTTGGTATTTTCATAAGAATTTCTCTCGTATGAAAATGGTCATCAACCTTGCTGATAATCGCCTTTGTTGCGCCAGAAGCACTTGGCAATGTACCAATAGAATTTTAGTTGTTTGAGGATTCATATAACGATGCTTGTACATTATGGCATTTACAGCATGTGGTGATCTATGCTAGAATCTTACCAAAATATATAATCTGTTTCAGAGAGAGACAAAAATGGTAACCAAGACATTATGGAAGACGTAAAAAACCGTCTTGTAAGGGCATATAATCCTCTAACTATTTATCTTTTTGGCTCATATGCATGGGGCACGCCAACCGAAGATAGTGATCTGGACTTAGTAATAGTAGTTGTCGCAAAACTGGCATTACGACCAAACTATTTCTCTTCTACAGCGTATCATTGCCAACAAGCTGCTGAAAAATGCCATATCTGCTCGCCATTATGGTGCAAGATGGCATTTTTGCAAGAAAACTTGCAAAAATGGCCAATGTTTCGCCTACAGTTGTTCAAGCAGTGCGTTCAGTAGAAAAACCGTAGAGGAGCCCCTCATGAAGCAAGATGTCTTTATCAACAATGGCATTACTATACCGGGTAATGAACTTGAAATAACGGTGAGTAGAGCAAGCGGCGCAGGGGGCCAGCATGTTAATAAGACAGACACGAAGGTCACGATCCGTTGGAATATTCAACAAACAAATGTTCTTGATCAGGCACAAAAAGAACGTGTTATGACTAATCTACAAGCACGATTGACAGCTGAAGGTGATTTAATCGTACATAACAGTGCTTCGCGAAGCCAACAACAAAACAAAGAGAGTGCACTTTCACAGCTTGCACAGATAGTACGCAAAGCTCTCTATGTTCCCAAAAAACGTATGAAAACAAAAGTACCAACTAGGGCTCGAGAGGCAAGACTGCAGTCTAAGGCACAACGAAGCCTGGTTAAGAAAATGCGCAGCAAGGATTTTTAGGAAAAGTCTTATGATCAGACTCCATACCGCAAGGCATGACATGCTTTTACCAGAATTTACTAGTCTATGGTATGCAAATTTCGTGGCAGCAGTTAGCGTCTAACAACTCTGCCTGAAGAGCTGTGCCCTGAGCCTGAAACAGGGGCAGCTGATTTTTGAGCACGATTCGTCGTCGTAGTTTGTGTCGTACCACCAGCTGTTTGTGCTGTTGTTGTGCCAATGCCATAGCCAAGACCAAGTGCTTGTACGTTGCCGCTGCCAGATACGACAGGCCCTACTCCTGAAAGTTGATTCTGCCAGCCCGGAGTTGCTACATATCTAATTTTTACGCTGTAGGTTCCAAGGCGAGTATTCGTTTTAGGCTCATAGTAGTAAAATGGCAATTCAATATCAATTCCCGGAACAGCATATTGAGTTGGCGTAAAAGTAAAAGATGTCAATCCTTGTGGCCTACTACCGGGGACCTGAGCATTAGGCATTTTCGTCAAGGTATCTGTAGCCGTTGTAAAGGATGTATTAGTAAGTTGCAGCGGCTCCAGGGACCTGCCAATCATTGCTGATCTACCTTGATATTGCCATCCATCACTGCCATCGGGCACATTACCACTTTGATTGCCGGCAAACTGTACGGTTACTTGCTGTGGTAGCACTGGTTGCGCTGGATTTACCGTAAAAGTAACAGCGCCAGATGGAAAGTCCTGATAGATAAAGCCGAACATCATGGTATGGCTTACTATAATTACTAGCAACAACAACAAATGTATAGAATAAATTTTCATGATCTTAGTACTCCTCTATTTTTTGAATACAGCATTTACTGCATGTATTTAAATATCTCCATAGTTACTGGTGGCGTACCCCACAAACATATACACACAAAAGAATCACAGAACGCGAACGTTGCTACCATGCATCAACGACTCTGATCACTAATCTTGGTCTTGATAAACAGCTCGTCGGCAACATTTTTATCCAATTTGTACTGTTGAACAAAATGCAACACAGGTTTTCCAGCGCGCAATGCACGAAAAATAAAATGTCGGAAACCACTCCTTCCCCTCATAAGAGCATCGTCTTGCCTGTAATAATTTTCAAGCGGCTTGACGTATTTGGCATTATCACCTTCTGGAACATACTTCCAATCAAAGCCAGCGTTTTTTTGTACTGGCAGCGATATGGCAAATTTAGCAGTTCGACGGGTACGAACCGGTTCAACTTCATACACACTGTCCTCAAAAACAGGGTTTAAAGGCCCTCGAGCCATAAGATTCTCTGCTGCGCCTAACAGAAGAAAACCAGTGAGCATAAGTATATACAGCAATTTCATGATAACCCCCATAATCATTACATGCCAACCATTTTTGTACTGTGCGTCAAGCTTACCAGCACCTACAAGTGCAGACTTTTTCCCTATGGCCAGTATCCAAAAATATTTTTTTTATGTAAACTTACCATTATAGTATTATCGTACCAAACTAAAACATCAAATTGCAATAAAAAATGAAAAATAAAATTCGCCTCGACCAACGAGTGCTCATGGTATTACCAGACTATAGTCGCCAGCATATCCAAAGTTTGATTATGCAGGGAAAAGTGCGGTATAACGGTGTCATCATGCTGAAAGCTGGCTCTCCTGTACCAATTGACGCTGTTATTACTGTCGATACAAGTGAAGAAAAATTTGTCAGTCGCGCTGGCCATAAACTAGAGCATGCATTACAAACATTTTCGATTGACGTAACTGGCCTTATAGCTTTAGATGCGGGATTATCGACAGGAGGATTTACTGACTGTCTCTTACAGCATGGTGCCAACAAAGTGTACGGTGTTGATGTCGGCTATGGTCAAGTGCATGAAAAAATTCGTCGCGATCAGCGAGTGTGTGTTATGGAGCGCACCAATCTGCGCCATGGGGTTGTGCTCGAAGAGCTTGTTGATATCATTACTCTTGATTTGTCATTTATCTCTGTTCTTAAAGTTCTCCCAGCTGTCACAGCTCTTTTAAAGCCATCTGGCAAACTAATTATCTTAATAAAGCCGCAATTTGAGGCACAACGAGAAGATATTGGTCGTGGCGGCATTATTAGAGACTCGGCAATACATCAACGTGTTATAGAGCAGGTGCAAGCGGGCGTTATAAGTCATGGCTACAGCGTGCATGGCATTATAGAATCGCCTATCACTGGTACGATGGGTAATAAAGAGTTTCTTGCGTACTGCGAAATTAGCTAACTGCTGCTGCTTAGCGTGTTAATAAAGCGTGTGAGGCTGTTGGGCCCAACGGTGCATAATTTCACGGCATTTATCTACTGTTGCAGGTGTTACCTGCCGCAACAGATCGGCGGAGCTTCCTGTTCTTAAACGCTCATAAAGGCGTTCGTCGTCAAAGCCAACCGAGGCCGCATCATAACGATCGCATCCATAGACAACGGATGCAACACGCGCCCACACAATAGCACTGAGGCACATAGGACAGGGTTCGCAGGTTGAGATAAGAATTGCCCCCTGTAGGTTGTAGCGCTTTAGATTTCGGCATGCATCACGAATGGCATTTATCTCAGCATGCGCCGTCGGATCATTATCTTTGAGCACAGTATTATGGCCAAGCCCAACGATGGTATCATGTAAGACTATAACAGCGCCAAAAGGGCCGCCTTCTTGGTTATTGATGCCCGATTCAGCTTGCGCGAGTGCACTATCAAAAAATTTTTCCATACCGTTCCTGTTCAATTGATCAAACCATTGCATAAAAAACTATAGCACTTCTGCCAAGCTGTTTAGTGCCATAGAACAACTTGCTTGCTCGCTTTTTCGTCATCTGAACTATTCCCAGCCCATTTCACTGAAAAATTTCTTTTGTTCTAGCATGGCAACAACATGTACGAATGTCGACTGGCAGTTGTTTGGCAACTCATGGATATGAAACCAGGCCAGATCATCACATTTATGTGGTTCCATATTGCGCGGAGTGCCCTCCCAAGAGGATGCTTCCGCAAAAAAACCAATTAGTTCTTGTCCCTGGGGATACTTTTTGTGCACTATATGGACTATATTTACCTGTTCTTTTTTAAGTTGTATGCCAAGTTCTTCGAATGCTTCTCGGATAAGTGCATCAGTGACAGGTTCGTTGCCATCGATGCCGCCGCCAGCGCATCCGTACATACCATCTTCACAACCAGTATTAAAACGCCTGATCAGTAACACTTCCGACTCACGCCTTAAAATCAGTGATACGAAAGACCCAATTTTGAAACGCTCTTTTTGCATATTGTTTCCTTTATATAATCTGTACCTGGAGTACTACAGTAAAATTTTAGTGTACCAGAATTTTTGCATGACAGAAGTGCTACCGAAAGTTCTACGCGACAAGCACTCTCGTCATGCTTGAGCACCTGGTTACTTGTACAAGATGGTTGTCATGCGAATCAAGTGGAAGCCATTTGCGTGCAATGCTCAATAGTGTACAATAATAATTCTATGATATGAGCATGATATGACCATATTTGATTTAATTAATGCATAGTGTATAATTATAATAAAACGTGCAAAGTGTGCGCCAAAAATTGCTATTTACTATTGTTATTTTCTCAAAACATGGAGGTTTTATGCGTTATGTATTATTAGCGAAATTTTCGCTGTTATTATTGGTAAGTTCGAATATATTATACCCTGCTGCCCCACCAGCCACTAAAGGTTGGCTTTCTTGGATAAGTAGAGGCAGGCCGTCCTTACAGCAGACTTCTGGGGTTGCTGCTCCGGCGACTGCTCCGGCGGCAGTAGAGCAGCCTGATCTTGGCGAGCTTTTTATGCACTTCATGACACAATCAACAGTACGAGATATTATGCTTGAGCGCGCGGTCCTTTCAGATAGGGATGTACAAGCTCTTGCTCACGTTAATCGTTATCTAAGGCAGTCTTTCCAGGAAGAAGTAAAAAAAAGAGCACGCAAGACAAGTGAGGAATTCGAGGAACGCGCAGCATTTTCTGGAGTAAATAATGACACTGCTTTGTTGGGTCTTGAAAATGATAGGGAGCGTTATCGCAAGCTTTCATCGTTGCCAGCGGCCTTTATTGATCTTAGCCATAAAGTGGACTGTAGATACATGTTTAGTCGGTTATCTACTGTATGGTCCTATCTACATTCTGAAATTAAGAGGGGAATGAGACTAGATTTAGTAGGCCTACAAGATTTTGTTAAACCTGACCAAAGGACAACCTCTCCAAGGTCTGCACCAATTTTTGTGGATACTCGCTATAATAATCTTGGCTCACTATCCTCACTGAAAGTATTCATAGACACCATGAAAAAATACACTATGGATGAATTTATCAGCCAGTCGCATCTTCAAGAATTTGACCGTCCCGTCATATATTCTCTTGATTTAAGTGGCAATGGTGTACATAGAATTGAGCCTGAAACATTTGCTGCTTTAGGTGGACTTCGAGAGTTGCGTCTTACAGATAATGCATTAACAGTACTTGAACCGGAAACGTTCAAAGGTCTTCATAGACTGAAAAGGCTTGATCTTCAAGCCAATCCAATTCATCTATTGTTAGAAGGCTCTTTTCATGACCTTAGTAATGTACAAGAGCTTAATCTTGCTAATAGTAGCTTAGATATATTATATCCAGGCGAGTTTGCTGGGTTGGACAATCTAAGAAAACTTAATCTTTCTACCAGCAGGATCACCGAAATTCAACCAGGAGCGTTTAATGGACTACGAAATATAGAAGAAATTGATCTTAGCTTTCTTCCAAACTTAAGATCTCTTGATCCAGGCGTATTCGCTGAATTAACCACACTACAAACAATCAAACTTGCTGGTAATGATCATCTTCGTGATATAGTTCCTGCACTACGTACGTTGTATCCTGGTGTTACAATCAACTATTAGCAGTAGATAGTTTTTCACTTTTGTTAGATCTCCAAAAATATAGGGAGTTTATTATTTATGCGTTATGTATCATTAGCGAAATTTTCGCTGTTATTATTGGTAAGTTCGAACATGCTCTACTCTGCTGCCCCACCAGCCACTAAAGGTTGGCTTTCTTGGATAAGTAGAGGCAGGCCGTCCTTACAGCAGACTTCTGGGGTTACTGCTCCGGTTGCCGCTCTGGTTGCTGCTCCGGCGGCAGTAGAGCAGCCTGATCTTGGCGAGCTTTTTATGCGCTTCATGACACAATCAACAGTACGAGATATTATGCTTGAGCGCGCGGTCCTTTCAGATAGGGATGTACAAGCTCTTGCTCACGTTAATCGTGATCTAATGCAGTCTTTCCAAGGAGAAGTAATAAAAAGAGCACGCAAGACAAGTGAGGAATTCGAGGAACGCGCAGCATTTTCTGTACATAATCGTTACAAGGATTATCAGTATTGCCGAGAGCACCTTGATCGCGACTGGCTTTTTTATAAGCCAGCTGCATATATCGATCTTATTCATAAAGTTGATTGTAGATACATGCTCAGCCGGTTATCTACTGTGTGGTCCCGTCTGCATGCTGAGATTACAAAGGAAATGCGACTAGGTTTAACTGGCATGCAAAGGCCTGTTAAACCAGGTGACCTAGCAATCTCTCCAAGGTATGCACCGGTTTTTGTAGATGCCATGGAAAATTATCTCGGTTCATTAGCGTCACTGAAAGTTTTCATAGATACCATGGCAAAGTATACAAAGGAGACCTTTATTAGTCAGTCACACCTCCAAGGTCTTGACTGTCCTGTCATATATTCTCTTGATTTAGGTAACAATGGTGTACATAGAATTGAGCCTGAAACATTTGCTGCTTTAGGTGGACTTCGAGAGTTACGTCTTAAAAGCAATGCATTAGAAACAATTGAAGTAGGAGCATTTAAAAATCTTTGTAAGCTGAAAAAGCTAGATCTTTCCTGGAATCCTATTGCCATACTGATGAAAGGTGCTTTTGCTGACCTTAATAATTTACAAGAGCTTAACCTTGAAAATACTAATCTTGGTGTATTGTATCCAGGTGAGTTTGCTGAATTGAATAATCTAAGAACACTTTTTCTTTATCACAGCAGGATTACCGAAATTCAACCAGGTGCATTTGATGGCCTACGAAATGTGGAAATGATTGATCTTAGCGGTCTTCCAAATTTAGGATCTCTTGATCCAGCCGTATTTGCTGGATTAACTAAACTAAAAACAATCTCTCTTACTGGTAATGATCATCTTCGTGATATAGTTCCTACACTACGTACGTTGTATCCTGGTGTTACAATCAACTATTAGCAGTAGATAGTTTTTCACTTTTGTTAGATCTCCAAAAATATAGGGAGTTTATTATTTATGCGTTATGTATCATTAGCGAAATTTTCGCTGTTATTATTGGTAAGTTCGAATATATTATACCCTGCTGCACCGCCAGCCAGGGGTTGGTTTTCTTGGATGAGTAGAGGCAGGCTAGCCTCACAGCAGGCTCCTGCTCCGGTTGCTGCTCTGGTGCCTGCTCCGGCGGCTGCGGAACAGCCTGGTCTTGGCGAGCTTTTTACACGCGTGATAACACAACCAGTAGTGCGAGAAACTATGCTTAAGCGTAGTACTGGCCTTTCGGATAGGGACGTACAAATTCTTGCTCGCGTTAATCATGGTCTAAGACAGTCTTTCCAAAAAGAAGCAGAACAAAGATTACAAAAGATAAGCAAGGAGTTCGAGGAGCGTGCAGAATATTCTGAAGCGAATATTGGTGTTGACAGCATTTTCGCGACAGCTGAAGAATATTCTAACCGTCTTCTCAAGTTCTCGGAATTACCAACTGCTCATATTGATTTTGATGGTAAAGTAGATTGTAAATCTATACTCAACAGATTACCTGTTCTGTGGTCATCTCTTCACCAAGCGATTGATAAAGAGATGAAACTCCTAGTAGCCTCACAACATGTTGTCAGACCTGACCAGAGACAGTTGTCGCCAAGATATGCACCAATTTTGGTCTATGCTGGCGGGAATAATCTTGGCTTACTGCCTTCGCTGAAAATATTCATAGACACTATAGCAACGTATACGATGGAAACATTCACCAGCCAATCTCACTATCCAGACCTTGACCGTCCTGTCATAAACTCTCTTGATCTCACCCAGAATGCTATAAGGAGGATTGAACCCGGAGTATTTACCGCCTTACCAGGATTACGAGAATTATACCTTCCTTTTAACGCATTAGAAATGCTTGAACCGGAGGCGTTCAAAGGTCTTCGTACATTGAAAAGGCTTAATCTCCAATGTAATCCAATTCATCTTTTGTTAGAAGGCTCTTTTGCTGGCCTTGGTAATCTACAAGAACTCAATCTTGCTAATACCAACTTAGATATACTGTATCCAGGTGAGTTTGCTGGGTTGGACAATCTAAGAAAGCTTGATCTTTCTGGCAGCAAGATTACTGAAATTCAACCAGGCACGTTTGATGGGTTGCGAAATATTGAAGAAATTGATCTTGGTCATCTTGCATCTTTAAAATCTCTCGATCCAATGTTATTTACTGGATTAACCACACTAAAAACAATCAATCTTACTGGTAGCAAACATCTTCGTGATATAGTTCCTACACTATGTACGTTGTATCCTACTATTATAATCAACCATGATTTATAGACGGCAATAACTATCAATGTTGTTGTGGCAATGCTTTTATTAAGCATTGCCACAACAACATTGTTCTTACTTTTATCAGTAACACTCAACCGTTAATGATCCATAAAGTTTAACGTTGTGTTCAACCCCTCGATCCGACCTGCAAGACAGGTCTACTCGGGGCGAACGGGTTTCTTTACTGCGAAGATGTGTATACTGGAAAATCTCTCGCCAATGTTCTAACTGCATCACTGACAGTGTCTATAACGGTGCAGCTTGCTGGATTTCGCAAAACCATATCAATATATTCTGCTATCAAACGTGCTTCTTGTTCACCCATTCCTCTGGTTGTCATGGCACTTGTACCAAGCCGTATGCCACTGCCTAACCATGGACTTTGCGTATCAAACGGAATACAGCTTCGGCTCACTAAGAGGCCTACTTGGTCTAGTAAAGTTTCTGCCTCTTTGCCTGTTAAGTTATGAGCACGAAGGTCAAGTATAAGCATATGAGTGTCGGTGCCACCAGCAATAAGCCGATAACCACGTTCGATAAAAGCTTGCGCCATGGCGCGTGCATTGGCGCAAATCTGTTGTTGGTAACTTACAAAAGACGGCTCGCTGGCATTGCCAAAACAGAGTGCTTTAGCAGCTATGACATGCATAAGTGGGCCGCCCTGGATACCAGGCATGACTGCTTTATCAATCATAGTTGCATAGTTTTCTTGGGCAAGAATAAAGCCGCCCCGAGGACCGCGCAACGTTTTGTGTGTTGTACCGGTAACACAATCTGCATAACTGGTTGGATTAGCATGCAGACCAGTTGCTACAAGGCCCGCTATATGGGCAATATCAGCCATAAAGAACGCTCCAACTGCTTTGGCTATGACAGCCATAGCGGCAAAATTGATGGCTCGGGGGTATGCTGAAGCACCACCAATAATAAGTTTAGGTTTGTGTTCTCTGGCACATGCCTCAAGTTTATTATAATCGAGAAGTTCTGTCGTTGGGTCGACAGTATAAGAAATTTTTTTGTACAGTGTGCCAGAAAAATTTGCCTGGTACCCATGCGTTAAATGACCGCCGGCGGCCAGATCCATACCCATAATAGTATCGCCAGGCTTGAGAAATGCCATATACACTGCCATATTGGCCTGCGAGCCAGCATGTGGTTGAACATTTGCATGGGCGGCACCGAAAAGGCTTTTGCAGCGATCGATGGCGAGTTGCTCTATCTCGTCAATGACCGAGCAGCCACCGTAGAAGCGTTTGCCTGGTGTTCCTTCTGCATATTTGTTGGTCAGTACGGAGCCCGTGACAGCAAGAATCTCCTGAGGTGCATAATTTTCCGAAGCGATGAGACTGATCGTGTTTTCTTGACGTGCTCTTTCAGCATCAATAAGTGAATTTAGTCTTGTATCTTGTATGGCTTGCATAGCGTTGTTTTTTACTATTGTAACCGATCAAAAAAATCTCGAATAACCCAGGTAAAATTCTCGCCAGAAAGATACGTATATGCTTGTTTCCCGTACAGCCGTAAACGAGCTTCTTGGGCTGGGCTTATTGCTGCAAGCATTGATGGAACCAATGCAATATCCTGCTCTGGTACACGAATAATACAGTCTTCCCATGATAATTCTGCAGGGAGTACTGGCAACTCTGCTGCATCAGATAGCAAGATGGGTATTGCTCCTGCCTCGAGTGATTCGTAGAATCGAATTGAATTTGGTTCGAGGCCGCGGGGACACAGCGAGAATCGTGATCGTGCGAGTATATCTTTATATTGAGTAGTGTCGCAACCGCCTAGCCACCAAGACTTTTCACGAATACATACGAATGCATCGTGTCTTGTGGGAAGCACGTGCAAGAGCTGTTGCCGCAACGGATGCGTTATAGACCCAACAAAAGAGTACAGTATATCTTTTGCATGATTATCGGCAGTGCCATTGATACTCCAGTACGGGAATGGCAGAATCGTTAGTGTGTCGATGGTGCTTTTGCTCTTGGTAGCGTCAGCAGCAAAAACCCAATCAACACCAACTGCTTGCAAGAGTGGTACCAGTGTTGGAGCAAATTTAAAGAAATTATAACAGACCGTAAAGCCACGTTTGTTAGTCTTGATCTTGCTTATGTCTTGCAATATGGCTGCGCATTTCTGTCGCTTTCGGCTGCTTCTTGATACTGATAATTTCCATAGATGCTGCCATGGCGCCGCTAAAAAAAATATATCATGCTTGAGTGGATTTTTACGAAGACACTCAAAAGCCATCTCTTCAGTGCTCGATGTATCAGTGAGTTTTCTCGTGTGCAAAGAAACGATTTCCATGCCAGTCGTTATGCTGGTCGCATACAAACTGAGTAAGACTAAGCATGAAAGTGCGAGTACGGTACGCATAGCGCATCTCTTTGTTTGCTACGATTGCACACATGGCGAACTACATAGTTCGCCATGTGCTGTTAAATGCTTACGGTAAAGTAGGAAAAAAGAATGCCACTTCGCGGGCCGCTGTTTCTTGGGCGTCGGAACCGTGCGTTGCATTTTCTCCGATACTGCTTCCATAAAGATTACGAATAGTCCCTGGTGCAGCTTTTGCAGGATTTGTGTCACCCATGAGGTCACGCCATGCTTTGACGGCATTGTTTCTTTCGAGAACCATGACAACTATTGGTGATCGCACCATAAAAGCAACAAGTTCACCGAAAAAAGGCCTCTCTTTATGGATATCATAAAAAGCCTCAGCCCTCTCGCGAGACAACAATAGTTTCTCCATGCGAATAATAGAGAAGCCAGCTTGTTCTATTGCTGTTATAATCTCACCGGTATGCTGTGCTGCCACTGCGTCAGGCTTAATAATAGCAAGTGTCCGTTCCATGATTTTAGCTTACTCCTGTGTATCATCGTTGTCTTGAGCATCGCTCTCTGTTGCTTGTTGTTTTGCAACATGTTTTTCAAGCTCAATTTGGAAAAGGCTCTTTTGTTTTGGTGCACTTGGTGCAGCATCGGCTCTCTGCGGCTGGCGCTGTTGTTGCTTAGGTGTTTTTCTCTCAAGAGTCTTAGGAGCTTCTTGTGGTGTCACCACCGTTTCATGACGTTTTTCTTCGCGAACTGGTCGCAAGCTAAGACCTAAACGACGTTCACTGCGGTTAACGTTAATAACCCTGAATTGACGTTTTTCGCCAATCTTAAGCACATCATCAACTTTTTCAACGTTATGGTCTGCAAGCTCTGATATATGCACAAGACCTTCGACGCCAATTGGCAGCCGGACAAAGGCTCCAAAATTAGTAATACGAGAAACTTCGCCTTCGAGCATACTACCAACCGGATGTTGTTTTTCTATGGATTCCCATGGATCTTGTGTTAATTGCTTGATACCAAGAGAAACTTTCTTTTTATCAGGATCAACATTAAGAACCACAGCTTCTACTTCTTGACCACGTTTGTAGATATCAGCAGGATGGTCAATATGCTCCGTCCAAGAAAGATCAGATATATGTGCTAACCCATCAACACCTGGTAATAGTTCGACAAAGATACCAAAGTCGGTAATATTGCTAATTTTACCCTTAATCTGCTGTCCTGGCTTAAATTGTTCGCCGATAGATTCCCAAGGATTTTTCTCTAAGCGTTTGATACTAAGCGACATGCGACGATTTTCTTTGTCAATAGAAACTATGTAGACATCGATGGTATCGCCGACATTAAACTTATCACGTAGATCATTGAGACGATCTGTCCATGAAATCTCTGATATATGAACAAGACCCTCAACACCCTTTTGTACTTCAACGAAGAGACCATAGTTGGTAATGCTTGACACGACTCCTTTGATGTGAGCTCCTGGCTGGAATTCAGCACCAAGACCTTCCCAAGGGTTACCAATAAGTTGCTTAAGGCCAAGTGATATTTTTTCATGTTCTTTGTCAAATGAAAGAACTTTAACGGCAAGAGAGTCGCCTATTTTTATGATCTCACTTGGATGTCCAATGCGGCCCCAGGTCATATCAGTTATGTGGAGTAACCCATCGACACCACCAATATCAACAAAGGCGCCGTAATTGGTGATATTCTTAACGACACCATTAATGACCTGTCCCTCGGACAAGTTATCGAGAACTCTGCGACGAACATCAGAACGTTGGTCTGAAAGATATTTTCTTCGAGAAATAATAACATTGCCACGCTTTTTATTGATCTTGATAATATTTGCAGTGATGGTTTGACCAATATATTGATCAAAATCCATAACTTTTTGGAGATCAATTTGTGATCCAGGAAGGAATGCAGGTATTCCGATATCAACGCTAAGACCACCTTTGACTTTATGGGAAACAACACCTTCGATGGATTTGCCATCCTCGAAGTACTTGGTAATAGAATCCCATGCCTTCAGGGCACGTGCTTTTTCATATGAAAGAATAACGCTACCATCAACGCTTTCGAGCTCATCGATAAGGACCTCGATATCGTTGCCGGGCACAAATTTTTTAAGTTCGTGTTCGCCAAACTCGTAACGAGGAATAAGGCCATCAGATTTATAGGCGATATCGACAAGAACGCCTTCTGAATCAATGCGAACTATTTTGCCTGTGACAAGAGCGCCACGCTTAAAGCTACCAAAAACACCTGCACATAAAGCGTCAAGTTCCTGTTTTTGCTCATCACTGAGCACCAGCGAAACTTCTTCAGCAGCTGTTGGTTGGATAACATGACGAAATTGTTCGGGACGTATGACTTCTTTTGACATGCAAGATCTCCATAGACGACCACTATGCGTGGCCTAGAGACTCTACTTTACATGGTACATATAAAGAGTAGAGAATCGTTATTGGGGGTTTAACATATAACACTAACACATGTTACTAGTGTACCATAATTTTTGCGCTGATCAAATTAGGTACGATATAAGATTTTTACTAGCATACCGCAACAATCGAATAGTCTGCTGGGCAAAATATTATTACGTTGTAACGTGTATCTTGAGGGGCATTTGCATGAATATAGTTGGTCGGTTACACTATATAAGTGCATGCGAGTCTTAGCGTAATATCATGGTTTTTCTGTGTAATACTCGTGTGATCAAGTATAGAAAGTTAATGGAACTATAAGCGATCATAGTATTATGCGATCGGCTGTAGATAGTTAATGGAGGTATATACAAGTATGGTAGCACACAAAATGGTGCCGCTGTATTTTTTACTCAGCTTATATGCACCTGTCTATCCTGGTTTTAGTGCCGAGCAGGACCGTGCAGAAACGATAGTGCATCATCTTGCCGTTATGACCGAGTTCAAAACAAAACAGCAAGAACGTGTCAAGAAGGGCACGCTAAAAAAAAATAAAAAAGTATTCCGGTGTGCATCTGACATTCACCGAAACATGCCTGAACTGAGGGATATTATAGCTAAACAATGGCCAGATTTTCTACGAAAACATAAAGCACTCACTGAGCGTGTTTTCGATAAGGAACGGGAATACACGAGAACTCATTATGTGTTCTATCATGCCCAACGATCAATTTTTAGAATTCTGCAAGATTTTTTACAAATTCTTGGCGAGACGTTACATATTGCACGTTCCGTACGAGATTTTAAGCCATTACGCTCATGGGTTGGAATGGCCTTTGTAGTTGATGCAAATACGTTTATTGATACGCTCAATGCTCAGTACCCAGGCGGCTGGAACGAGATTCACATGGACATGGCCAGTAAGATTCTCTCAGTTAATCTTGCTCTCTTTGGTAATTGTAGTCGCGTAGCTCAGTATGAATGTACTTTTGATTATTTTGCCCGCGGCTATAACATAAAAAATATAGACCTGGCAGGAATTTTGCGTGAAATTTTTGAGCACTATAACTTTAACACGCGCTATATTGATGAGCTCGTTACGCTTGGCAAAGAAATAGAGACACAAGAAGGCCTTCTTATGCAACTGTGCATTCCCAAGAAGCTGGTTAACACCTGTGCCTATATATGCTTACCGTGCGCCATACCGATCGACTTCAAAATTCCCGGATGCACATTTGATCAAGAACGTAAGAGAAATGTATATATTAGCGAAGTTCTCGAACAATATAGACAAGGTAAGAAATTTACACAGGCGCTTGAGGAGTCTCGAAAACAGCTTGCAGGCGATGGTTGGTTGCCTCATGACGGAGCGTTGATTCTTGACCTTCTCCAGGCTCGACTTGTTTTTTCTCGCGATATATTATTAAATCCTGACGCTGGAGTTGTTGCAACGCGCTATTCGACGCTTGACCCAACTGTAGAGCACTGGTACCAACAGAGACTAAGAACAATAGTACATGCGCTCTTTACCGATTTTATTGCATCTGGCGGGTACACAAAAATTCCCGGCGAGCTCAAATTGGCAAAGTTTTGCTCCATAGTAACACATTCTTAGGAAACCACAGCACACATGAGCGTATGCGGTCCAGACCTGTGCTCTGCACGGCTGAGCATACTTTATCATAGCTTATTTATTCACCATAATAAAGCCTAATGGACCGTACGCAATGTTCCCCAGCATACCATCGGTGCGCTCTCAGGCAAGCACTACGCATAGCCTCCTCTTGCTTTGGCTTTATGGCACGAAGAACCTCAGGAATAGTAACAATATCATGTTCACGAATATGGATAACACAGGTTGACCAGTCGAATCCAACAGGCAGGCGGGCTGTATCAGAGATAAGTATGGGAATTGCTCCTGCTTCGAGTGATTCCCAAAATCTGATACTATTTGGTGCATAGCCCCGTGGACACAGTGAGAAGCGTGAGCGACTGAGTATAGTCTGAAATGTTTCTCGCGTACGTACGTCGCGCCATGCTTCGGAGCCTTGAATAACAAAATCTTTTTCAGTACCGAGCAGTTTTGCCATATCTTCGCGCACATGATGTGTTGATAAAGAACCTACAAAGGAACACAGAACATCTTTTCTCTTTGCTGGCCCAATGCCATGCAGAGCACAATATGGTATTGGCTCTATTGCGACATTACCCACAGTCAACTGCTCAGTTGAAGCGCGCGGTGTAAAAACCGTTTTGACACCAATAGCATTAAATACATCAAACATATCATCAACATAACCGAAACAAACAGTAAACGCATTGTCAAAATGCAGCTTTTTAAGGTCATCATAAACCTGTTGATGAAGTTTTTTACCAATATAACGTAGCCATGGCACAGCCAAATAGGTCACGTTGGTGGTGAGTGGTAGCCTTTTGAGCGCTCGATATGCCGCCTTTTCAACCAGATAAGAATCTTTCATGAATAACTGCACGTTATACCCAAAGAGCTGCATATGTATATCGTGCTGATCTAAGGCATATTCTAGCTCAGGTAGTGGATTCCGGTGGTTATGTTGACGGGCTTCAAGTATGGTTGGCACCAGAAAAACGCGTATCAGTAGGCATATCGGAATATCCAGTACACATGGCAATAGATATATTTTTGTAGCTGCCATATGCTTTTCCTAATCTTCCCCGAAATAGGATCGTATAGTTCGTATATAGCGGTCTCCAGAAAAGTGTTCATAAGCCTGTAAACAGGCTAACCGCATACTAGTTTCTTGTTCAACTGTTATGGAGCGTAATATGTTTGCAATATCGTTAATTTTTTCTTCGGGAACACGGAGTACGCATGTTGTCCAGTCAAATCCTCCTGGTAATCGTGCATAGTTAGAGATTAAGATAGGAATTGCACCTGCTTGCAATGATTCCCAAAATCGTATTGAATTATCTGCGTAACCACGTGGACACAGTGAAAATTGTGATCGCGCCATAATATTTTTGTATTCCTGACTTCCAGCTTTTTCTATCCATTTCGATCGTATTTTAACAACAGAATCTGGGATATTTTTTGCGATGTTTGGAATATTTTTACGAATAGGGTGTGACCATACAATACCAACAAATGAGCAACTAATATCTTTATAATCGGCAGGTGGCACACCATTGATGGCAACGTAGGGAAGAGGCTCTATGCGAACATGCCCAACAGAATTTTTACGTATTGAAGCTCTTGGCGTAAAGACAGTCTGGACACCAATGTCATTAAAAAGCTCGGCTAAACCATCAAAAAGGCCGTAACAAACAGTAAATGCATTTTTGAAGTAAATTTTTCGTAAGTCACGGATGACCTGCTTAAGAAGGCCGCGCTCATAGTAATAAAGCCACGGAACGGCAAGATAGGTAATATTTTTTTGGAGTGGGCGCCTCTTAAGGAGCTCATAGGCATCGCGTTCAATATGGGTATAATCTTGTTCAAGTAGCTCTGTGTTATACTCGTACCATTGCATGCTATACACATAGCTTGGTAGGCTGAGTATAATTAGTATGCTGTAATGCATTTTACCCATTAATACACCTCGTAAAAATCTTATGTCAAGACTATCAGTGAGTATGTGATAACATAAGCCTATACAAGATTGCACTGCGTAACATAGATTTTTATGAGAACAAGCGTATTGCGTTGTATAATTAAGTATCTCCTATAAAACTTGCTCAATATAGTATGCTTAGCAAGAGGGCCATGCACGCTACTATGTTAGAGTAGATTTACACAGAATAAATAATCGATCCATGCTTGGATATTATGGATATTTTCGATACATTTATGTGTTGTGTACAATACTTTGAAAGTTTGGCTATGCTGTGTAACAAAGAAGTATGCCTGCTATGTTTATGCTTACCATTATGGGTTATACATACTGTCATCTATAATTCTGAAGAACATAAGAGCATTGATAGTGTACAAAGGCGTAGTACCTCTTTTTTGTTTACTACAAGCATGGATTATCTGGAGATGCACAGCAGATTAACAACAAGCGATAGCGATAGCATGAGACATAAATTTTTCATGCATGCTCAGCATTATATCCTGCAAGGTCTTGCTTGCGATGCCATAGTAGGCACGGCACTTGTACCTCTTGCTATACCCTTGCAAGGCGTTCCTAAGAATCATTTTGGCAACATGCTTCAGTTACAATCTACACCTCTTGCCTATGCCATAAAGGCACCTTCAAGAGAGGGTGGTGATATTGCATATCTTGTATTATCATTAGGTGCCCGTGTTGAGGGCCTTAGCAGCGACACATATACACCGTTGATGTGCGCAGTTATAACGAATAATATCTATGTAGCAAAGGTGCTCCTGGAATTTGGCGCAAGCCCATACAGAAAAACAAAAACAGGGCAGTCTTTGAGTGCACAAGATATTGCCATCTTATTAGATAATAAGCCAATGATACAGCTTATTGATAAGTATAGTAACCATTGCAAGATAGCACATGATGAAATCTCTGCTCTTTCACTTGCCATGCATCCACGCCTTGGCGAGCAAAGTGCTGCTCATAAGGTGAATGCAGACATACTCCAAAACATCCTAACAATACTGAGATCATCGTACCAGGCTGATCCATTACCTGAAGGTGACCATCTGACATTAATGGAAAAACTTAGGCAACCAGAGCAACGTCAACTTCATGAAGTAGGTCAGCGTAACTATGGTTTCTTCCCTTTACTGCGTTCTTTGGCAACCTATATACCAGGCTGCACAACAGCTGCTACCACCTTGGGCTCTGTTGCCAGCATGGCAGGGAAGTGCATACCCTGGCAGCATTAGGCTTGCATGCACAAGGTGCAGGGACGCAAGCCACTCATGGGGTTGGGGCGAAGTCACGCAAAAATATTATCATAAACTTTATACAGGGTCGCAGGGACGCAAGTCCCTCGTAGGGGGTTGGGGCGAAGCCCCGCGAGAACCATTCTCACTAACCTCCATGCAGGGTCGTAGGGACGTAAGTCCCTCGTGGGGGGTTGGGGCGAAGCCCCGCAAAAATATTATCATAAACTCTATAATCTGACTGAGTTGGCTTTTGTGGCCTACCCTCACCTAAACACGTTCGCCGCGTAGCAACAATATGCACGCTTACAGTAGTATAACTAATCTGCGCCAAGCATGCCTCTACATATGGGGCATTGTCCTATACCACTAGACGCTTTGGCATTGATAGCATCTTTACAGCACCTATTGAGCAGGTTGCTAAAAAAGAAAAAAGATTTAAATTTTAAGGCTTATTGGGCACTTGCACTATATCCTCATACCGTTTTGCTACACCATGGCATGCTCTTGCTTGCATGACCTATTATCTCGCAATATCAACCAAGCACTATCACGTTTTTAGCAATCTTTCTGACACAAAAAAGCCATTTCTAGATATTCTGTGTCTGTATACGTTAAATATATATACAGCTAGTTGTACAGCAGGTATGTGCCCACAAACAGAAAAAGGTTGTACCAATGGTTAGGTTTGAAAAACTATATGCATATCGCTGGGTCATTATTATAGCACTATGGAGTGGCCTTGGAGTTATGGTGCTTGGGTCACTATTATTATTACCAAGACATGTGATGTTCGACAATATCGAAAGCGTTGAGCAATATGCAGCAAGTATAGAAGAATTCCCTGAAAATGATAGTAATAGCTGGACGGAGCCAGATTTCACCTCGGTGTATAAAAAATTGCGACCTTCATTCATCAAACGCGTCCTCAACTGGTTCCCAATTGCACGCCAACCATGGACAGCAGAGGATTTACTGGACCTCCTCAAGAGCGTTGTACTAGTACGCGAAAAAGCATACCCCACCGGTAACATCATTATAAAGCATCAATTAGATAAGGATTCAACATTCATTGTACTTGGTGACTTGTACAGTGCATTTCATTCATTAGTGCGTGATTTGCGAGCGCTTATTGAACTAGGCTATATGAACAAAAACTTTGAGATTATACGATCAAAGACTTACATTGTGTGCACGGGAAACTTTTCGATAGGGTCTGCCTATTGTCTACGAGTAATGACCCTTCTTGCAAGACTTTTAGAAAGAAATCAACATAATGTTATCATCCTTCAAGGTGACAATGAGGCGAGTACAACATGGCAACATCACACTGTAAAGGATGCAATAAGTCTTCAAACAGAAGGTATCAAATTTAACCGCCAAGATTCTTTGTATAGTAGGCTCTTCAACAGATTTTTTAATACATTACCACTAGCACTATATATTGAGCCAATCTGTAATAAAAGTGCGAGCGATGCCATTGACATCATACGTATCTCAAGCTCTACCAAAGAGAAGCAGACCTTTGAGAGCGGTAACTATGGTGATTTTTTTGTTAATCCAACAAAAAAATCTTGGGATACCACGCAAACTATGTATCCAACCGAAGGTAAAATTCATACTATTGCTACTTTACACGGGCCCAGTGTTACCAGTATCTATCAAATGGAAAACCCTGGCCTTCTATTACAGAGCCTTGATGCAGGAGCAGACTGGATAGTTATATCATCACCAACAGAAACATCAAGAATTACTTATCAAGCATTCTATGATGCCATGGTATTTTTACACTGCAGCGGTCATAACAATGAAATACATGCACGATTATTGCATCGTGATACCAGGCTCAACGAGCCATTTATATGGCGTGTTGAGTACGACCTGGCAACAGGCGCCTGCATTAAATTCACCGCACCTCATACTACCGACAATGTTAGCACAAAAATCAAGCGCCATGAACATGACATTGAACAACTCAACACAAGGCTGGCAAAACTCAAACAATCTACTCACGAACTAGCCCCCAAAAAACAATCTGCAGAGATAGCCAGGACAAAGACTGACAAGATCTTATCTATTGGATCAATCATGGATCTTAGCCATAGCATGCATGATATAGGCAAGCAACTTAAAGCAGGCCTAGAACTCGTTATCGAAGCAACAAATAACATAGGCGGCATCCATGGAGAAAAGATAAAATTTGTTGTTCTTGATGACGAATATGTTCCAAAAAAATCAGTTGCCGCCGCACAGACATTGGTAAAGGACTATGCGGTCAATATTCTGCTAAGTCCGCTCGGAACTCCAACAACAAGATCTTATCTACCGCTTATTCAGGAGAAATCGCTTGTACTTGCATTTCCATGTTCAGGCGCAGCAGAATTTCACAATGATACTCCAAGGAATATTATAAATTTCAGAAAATCGTATAGCGCTGAAGCTCGTGTGTTGGCACAATATGCTATTGAACAAGCGTCAGCGAAAAAAATGATCATTTTTTATCAGCGTGATATTCCTTGTATTGATAGCGCCATGGCATATTTAGAAAGTATCTCTTTTAAAGGATGTACGACACTTACCTACGAGCGCCAATCAGCTGACTTTGCTGTACATGCAACAAAAATAAGAACCTTAGATCCTGACACAATCATTCTACTGGCGATTCCAACAGCTGCAGTAGAGCTGATTCGACAGGTTGGCATCGCCAACTTAATAGGCAAACGGTTACTCTGCTGGTCAACACTTGCTGGAGCAAACTTTCAACATGCAGCAAGAGAAAAGGGCATTGATGTCATTATGTCCTCCGTTGTGCCGGACCCGCTACGTAGTACCATACCACTCGTTAAACGATGTCGTGAAGTCGCTACTAGAAAACAAATTCCGACCGATGTGCACGTTCTTGAAGGCTTTATCAATGCAACAATTCTTGTTGATATTCTTAAGCACCTTAAAGGTGATATCACCATGGCATCGATAATGGACTATGCAGAATCCATAAAAAATTATGACCTTGAGGGGATGATTTTGTCTTTTGACGCAACAACAAGAGAACTCTCCTCAACGGTATGGCTTGATATTGGCAAACAAGAATGGCTCTCATACACTATCTAAAAACAATCTTCATTGGATGAGCTTTTTAGACAAGGAGAAAACTGAGTATATGAATAACACAGCTGCCGCAAAAGGTCTCTGGTATATATATGGCATACTCGGTCTGGGAATTATTTTAGGTGGTATAGCCTTACACCTCAAGGAACGTATCGATATATTCCCGAACCTTCAAACCGTTGAGCATTACGCGCAGGCTCTTTTGGAAAATCCAAAACCGGACAACAATGACTGGGAAAACCCCGACTTTACCACCTACTATAAAAATAACAAATACTCAAAAATTTATATAGCTTTAGATTACATTGGTCTTTACACAACTGGCTGGTCTCAATTTGGCTTTAAAAAGCTTCTTGACGAAGTCATTCGTATTCGTGAAAAATTTGGGTACTATGGCAATTTTATACAAAAAATATACCCACAAGAAGACAGTACCTTTATTATTATCGGCGACCTCTACGGTGCTTTTCATTCGCTCGTCCGCGACCTTCGAGAGCTTACGACAAGAAAGATCCTGGATACAAATTTTGTACTACAGCAACCTCACCATTATATTGTTATTAATGGGAATTTTATAGCACGTTCCCCGCATAGTCTTGAAACATTGACACTCATTATGCGTCTCATAGAGAGAAATCCAAACAACGTTATTGTCATTCTGGGGCAACATGAGGCGCAACATCATTGGCAGCATTATACTATAAAAAATGCATTGCGCTCATATACAGGGTGGTTTAATCTTATCCCTGAAGATATCCCCTACAGCGATGATATGGAAAGGTTTTTCAACACATTACCACGAATTTTTTATATAAGTGGTGGAAATCATACCGTACGCATTGGGAATACAACATACGAACAACAAGACACAGACGATATGAACTATATAGATTTTTTAACTGACCCAACAACAAAAATTTGGAAACTTACTGACAAAAAACAAAAATCAACAAGAACTATTGATACAAAAGCAACAATACATGGTCCAGAGTTATTACATAAACCTGGTGACGATCTACAGGGGCTTGAGCTGGGAGAAAAAATTGGTGGCATGACCAGCTGGATAGCAATATCATCGCCAACAGAATCGTCACAAATGTTATTCAAAGCATTTCATGATTCATTTATTGTGCTACAGACACGGGAAGGCACTAAGGACTGGACTCTTGATCTCTACAGCCAGGATATCCGTATAAAAAATGGCTTTGAACACATTGCAACCTTTGATATCTTTACTGGTCAGCGTGTCGATGCAAAAAAATACGAAGCAGATGCCATTAATAAACAACTGGCATATCATGCCGCACGCATCAAGCAGCTCAATACAGAGCAGCAAGTGGTAGTACAATGCCCTACACTTACTACCACACAACAACTAAAAATAAAGCTGGGCATTGATGATTTTGATAGAGAAATTATGCACGTTGCCGCACAACCAATAGGCATTATCAATATCGGTGCAACTATGGACTTGTCGCATTCCCTCTACCAATTAGCAAGACAAGTCAAGAAGGGCATCGAACTAGCAGTCAATTCGATTAATGAGCACGGTGGCGTACATGGCAAGAAGGTGGATTACAGAGCTATTGATGACCAGTATGATGGTGCCACGGCACGCGCAGCTGCCAAGCAGCTGCTCAATACATATAAAGCTTCCATCTTTTTAACGTCCACCGGGACTCCAACAATACGTTCATTTATAGATCTCATCGAAAAGAAGAAAATTTTACTACTCTTTCCATTCACTGGGGCATCTTTATTACACTCGGCAAAGTATCCGTATATTATTAATTTTCGTGCTTCTTATGAAGAAGAAACAGAAGTTCTGACACGTTATGCGGTTGAAAACCTAGGAGCTAAAAGAATAGCTTTTTTCTATCAACGTGAAGTGCCCTGCATCGGTGCAGCTCGAGCGTATATGCAAAAAAATGGCTTGCATGATGTAATCGAATCAACGTATGAACCACAATCCGTTAATTTTGAAACCCAGGTAGCAGAGATAGAAAAGTTTAGTCCTGACGCCCTTATCCTTTTGGCCATTCCAACGGCGGCTCTTGAGCTCATACGACAATATGGGGCACAAAAATTAATCGGTAAACAGATTCTCTGTTGGTCTGATTTAACAGGGAGCGCATTTCAGAAAAGCATGCGCGACAAAGGGCTCGAGGTTATCGTTTCAAGTACCGTACCAGACCCCATTAATAGCACCTTGCCAATTGTACAACAATGTAGAGCCGAAGTTGCCAAAGCTGGTGCAATTATGGACGCACATATTCTCGAGGGCTACATAAATGCGAAAATCATGGCTGATATTATGCAACATATTGCTGATCCAACTGACAAAGACATGATAGTTTCTTATGCCGAGTCCCTTAAAGATTATACCTTTGGCGGTCTCAAATTATCGTTTGACAAAATAGATCGAAGTCTTTCTTCAACGGTATGGCTGGATACCGGCAAAAAGGCCTGGGTGCCCATAGACATATCGTCGACCAGTAGCGCAGAGCAAGCTGGCGACACCAAAAAAGTACTTCGTATTGGAACATCACTCGATTTATCACGTGGTGCAAAATTTGCTGGCACTGCCTGGAAAAACACCCTTGATGTTGTCTTTGAACGCGCCAACAAAAAACATATGGTACCAGGTTACACCATTGCATTGACAACACTTGATGACGAATATACGCCCAAAAAGACACGCGAAAATGTTGAACTTCTTTTGAAAAAATATAACACCGATATCATTTTTGGCTCCCATGGCAGCGCTTGTTTTGAAGCATACATGGATCTTGTCGATAATGGTGCTATTGCAGCGATCTTTCCATGGCCAGGAATTGCTGGTAAACTATCGAAAAAAATACACAATATGCTACTCTTTAGACCCTCGTTCTATAGTGAGGCTGAAGCATTGACCACCTATATGG
The DNA here is from genome assembly GCA_963715605.1 of uncultured bacterium. Lineage (GTDB taxonomy): Bacteria > Babelota > Babeliae > Babelales > Vermiphilaceae > JAKASV01. The sequence continues at coordinate 1,005,456 of OY970257.1, forward strand.
TTGAACATACGGAAGCACAGAATATTGCTATTTTTTACCAAGCTGATGCCTTTGGAGAGGCTGCTCTACAAGGAGCTATGGCAATTTTGGCCAAGCGCCCATCGATCACTGTTACAAAATTACCATACGAACGAAATGACACCAATTATACAAGCCAAGTCAAAGAAATTAATGCTAAGAAACCTGATATTATTATGCTTTTCGCAACTGCAATAGCAGGGAAAAGGTTTTTGCAAAATCTTGATGAAAATACCATCCGAGCAAAACAGTTTTACTGTATCTCCGATTTAGCGCAAAACACATTTTCTGCGTACGTTAAGGAAAAGGGCATAGCAACAGTTATTGCCAGTGCTGTGCCAAACCCTAAAACAGATACACGGCAGCTTGTTGTCGACTACAGAAAACTGATGCACAAAAATGGATTACAAATCGATACAACATCGCTGGAATGCTATATGTACGCATCATGCTTTATTGATGCTTTGAGCCGTATTCGAGGCCCTCTAACAAAGAACTCTATTATAGATTATCTCGAGTCCATAAAGGCATATGACTTCCAGGGAATCCCCCTAAATTTTGACCCGCAAACTCGAACCCTACTGCAATACATATGGCTTAATACTGGTACTGATCCATGGCTTCAAGTCTCTCTAACCAAACAGGAATAGCTCTATGCGCGCTCTAGAAAAAAAATATTATTTGTTCATGGCAGTCTGCTTATTATATTGCAGCACGAAGCTCCTGGGGCGTTCAAAATCTTCCCATCAAGAAATAGCTCTTTGTACTGTCTATAATCAGGAAGAGTCACGCTTTATGCCTGAGTGGCTCGAGTACCACAGACTTCTTGGTATTGATCGTTTTTATATTATCAATACAGAACCTGGCAATACAGCATGCTACGCACTACTAAGACCCTATAGCAAGGCAGGCTTGATACAATTACTTGAACCATCGCAAGGGACGTATGAGACACAACAACCGTATTCCTGTGAGCAACTCGTTTACTGGTATAATCTTGCGCTCAAAAAAATTAATCCATCCACTAGATGGCTTGCGTTCATAGATATCGATGAGTTTATCGTCCCAGCTCAAGAATCCCATTTCAAAGATTTTCTTGCATCGTATGAGCAATACGCTGCAATTTCTATGCATTGGGTTATGTTTGGTACTTCATCCATAGAACGGTTATCCAGCTATAAACTTATGATAGAACAGCTTACTCGCTGTAAGCACACAGAAAATGCACATGCCAAATTTTTTGTGCGTCCTGAGCGCATATTATCAATGGAAGATCCCTATACCTGCATTCCCAAAGCACCCTATACTGTTAAAGATCTTCATATAGATAGCATACAGCTTAATCACTATTGGACGCGCGATGAATTCTATTTTCATAACATTAAAATTCCGCTCATAACACACGCCTGCATCCATGCCTCAGATACTCCTGCCCAAAGTATAACTATGCAACCTGACCAGCGTGCAAAAAATATAGCAGCACTCTTAAACACCGACCAGGATATGACAATACAAAGATATGTTCCACGATTAAAAAAGATGATGGCTCGACATACAAAAAAAATTATATAAAAATCTCATAACAGGCATGAGCTGGCCTTAATGAAACAAAAAGCACCTTCATCGATTACGACAAACGCGCACTACAAATGCTTTGCATAAGCCTTGCTAAAAACGGACTTAATCTAACGCGAATTCGATAATTGTTGTTTTGCACGCATTTCAAAGTTTTGATGGCGTTATGCTGATTGATGAATTTATGCATGATACCCTATAACTGGTATTGAGGTTTTTGAGCAATTACATGAGATTTCTCTTTGCTAAGCCACCAATAAAGAATCATAGTATTGCTAAAAATTTATAGTTACTATTTGCACAAAATTAATAATTGTCAAGAGAGCATAAACAATATTGTTCTTGTTAAGAAAGCTTTTCCCAGTATGTAGTTCTATTATTGTGATCACTGATTGCATACACACATCGAAATGTTGTTTTTGCTTTTAAAATATTTATAATTCAACATTGACGAATAGCCCAAGCCGTACTAAATTCTCTCAGTATTCACAGTACAAAACCCTAAACAGAAAGAGTTTATTATGGACTAGGGCTATTATTGCCTATAAGTTAACATTCTTTTTATTCAATGTCACTATAATATTTTTTTGTTTTGTATTACCGTAAGGTTATTACATGAATTACGTTCAGAAGCTATGTTTAAGCATAGCAATGGTTATTTCTTTTTCGAATTTTGGCATGATGCAACAGGTTGTTCGTTATGACAATGGATTTAAAGTATATGATGGTAAGCAGGAAAAGCATGTAAGGCCTTGTTTTGTTGACCCATTGTTAAGAAGCATGAATGCAGAACAACTCAAAAAATTTGTTGATCAAGATAATCATATTAGGGCAATACGATTGAGTGATGGCGAACATCGTCTACAAGCAATGGTACCTGGCAACGGTGGTGGTCCAATCGGCGCAGCCGTAGGTGTAACCGTAGGTTTCGCGGCAGTACAGGGTGCAGCCTATGGTACTATTGGCCTTGTTTCAACATTGTTCGGTCCAGCGGCTCCATTTGTTGCAGCAACAGCGAGCGCTGTTCTTACTCCTGCAATAACGGCAGCAAGTCACGTTGCAGCAATAGGCTTCGGCATAGCTCTTGCGGTTGCTAAGGGGGAAAATGCTTTATTTATATTGGCATAAAATTAAGCAAGAATTTTTTACAATATTTTTTTTATCAGGAATTCATATATGGCTGTGCTTTAACTATCCTCCTTATGCAAGGCTTGCGCCACCATGGAACTTTATTCTCATATTGAGTATGTCCATTGTAGGCATCATTTTTTACCTTTATGCGTTTTCACAGCCAGAGAAATATGCCATACAAATGCACTTAGAGATCCTCGATTGTTTACCATATAGTCGTATTATGCGAGTAATGGCGATAGCGATAACTATACTGGCGTATTTTTTGTAATGCTTATTACTTTACGCATAAATTTTTGGCGTATACGACCTATATATCACTACTTGCTATTTGGCTACATGTTTCTTGTATTTTCTTTACTAGCAAAAGCTAGTAAAGAATCAAACTAATGTAATCGTAGGGTTGTTTGCATTCGTAACTGTAAAATCAATAGAAAAAGGGTACTTTTAGCTCATTGATGCACAGGACCTTCTGAGTTCTACAAACAGGACTTTGCTCTGGGAGATTTTTTTGTAGGAAACAATTGACAAAATCCGACATCGGTAGTTCTATTTTAGGACTTTTAAAAACTAAAATTAGGAGAACCGAACTTCAATTTCTTGCATTGTTGTATCGCACCACTTGGCTTTATTTTTAATAAGAACTTGCATAACAAATTTTATTTTTCTGCAAGAATTCCCAGCTTAGATTGTAGACTACCAATAGCGCTAACACTTTAAAAATTCCGTGAATATCATCGAGAAAATTTCTCCAGTAACATTGCCCTTGAGGATATGCTAAAGCAGGTCTATTACTTGGGCACAACGTGGGATTTACGCTGGAGTGTAGAATCGGTCTAAGAAATTTTTTATCTAGTTGGGATGAGGGCGTGCCGCCCTCCCCAAACCCATACCCTGCGGGTCACGAGCACCCTAATCAGACGGAACGTTTAAACTGTGACTACTAAAGACAGTTTACAATTAACTTCCAAGTAGCTCAAACTCTCGCATTTATTGTGGTAACATGCTACCTAAAAGGTATCCTGTGCCCAAGCTTGCTGCAACACCGAGTGCTGCGATGAACGGACCGCGGCGCCAAAATGGTATGCGTTGACAGGTAACAGTTCGCCAACCACCTGGTGTAGCAGTAACTTCATATTCATAAGCATCGCCAAGATGCTCTGCTCGGTCAATAGCTTGTTGTATTTCACCATTAATTGCGTTGCTATTGCCTGCGCCTCTTGCTCTTACGGCAAAAGAATAGACCATACCATGACCTGCGCTTTCACCACCTTGAACATCATATACAATACCAGCTGGAGCGGCATCCATAGGAACCATGCCATGCGCTTCATGGCAAGTACATGCAATAACGAATGCAGCAGTTAATGTATAAAGAAAGTGTTTCATATATTAAGCCTTTCAATAATTTACAATAAAGTATAAAATAAAAATTTACTTATTAATATAATAGAAATTAATTTTAAAAATGTCAACTGGTTATTTGAAAATTTTGTGACAAACTTAGAGACCGGTTAGATCCTGTGCATTGTTGCACTCATTGCAAAGTATCAAATTTGCGTTAATCTACTTGGATTAAATCTTTTATGCCATTGTGTGCGCCATGACTGAATTTAACAGCTGGTATACAGGGAACAGCTGCGCAGCCACACTCACGTTGCTGCATATCAAACATTCTTTGTATACGCTCCCGTATGACTCCGTAATTATCTTCGCTTAAGGTATACTGGGCAATCTTATGCTGCTGCCGATCAGGTATTACAATAGTCGATTCGCTAATTTCAAGAGTATTGTCACACCAACAATATTTGTTGGGCCGTATGATGATTGTATGATTACCAAGAAGCTGTGCAACACCGGCGAAATGAGAGCATGATCGAATAAGACAGTCGCATTCGGCAAGCGAGTATATATCATCAAGCATGGCTTTATCAGTATCGTTACGCAAGCTGCACCGATATGTAATATTTGCTTTATGCACTCGCTCACGTATGACACGCATAAGTTTTTCTGGGTCCTGATCATCGGTGCATATATAGACATACAGGGGCTTATCATCAAGAATCTCTGAAAGTTCAACAAGACGATCTATATAATATTGGGTTGTTGGAAATTTCAATGGATGAACTCTGTCTGGCGTGTCCCGTTTTTTGTGCACAATTGGCTCATCATCCAACAACTGTTGAGACTGAAGTTCGCCATCGTAATCCCCCCCCTTTCTAATGTGTATACCAACTGATATATACCCTACTGGTAAATCGATTTTGGTAACAGGCGCCAGAGGAGTCAGCATAGTTTTTAAGTCAACACCAAAGGATGGGTACATAACAATTTTTTCGAATATCGTATCAGCATATAAAAAGCGACCATGACTATCAAAAGACTTGCCTCTAAATGATTCTCTATAGAGGCAAGTATCAATTCTTGTCGAAATAGTCGTCGTAAGAAAAGTATTGTGCAACGATTGTGTAGCTTCTTGCCATCGTTGAATCCTCCGCCGATAGTGGCACTGCTCAAGGGCACCTTCAGAGAAACATTTTTCAGTAGTGCTGAGCAAAAACCTGTCGCTATACTGAAATGGCTTGTACAGCAACTCAAGGTGATACTTATGGGAAAGCCATTTTGCTTTACAGTAGGCCATAATACAGTCGCCGAGTCTGCCCGGAGGCACTTCATATGTAATAATACTTCTCTGCTTATCAGATACCGTATCTATCACAGCGTCGCGCCATGGTTCTTGACCTATAACCTCTATGCATACCAGCACCATACAAAGTAGCAAATATCTGTGGCAATAATTCATGCATCGCCTCGCTAAACTTTACAAGCAAATCATAATGGGCAGATATTCATTAAGATACCACTGATACATAGCAGCCATACCCTCTCGTACGTTTGCCACAGGATTATAGCCGAGCTCTTGCTTGGCTAACGTTATATCTGCTTCTGTTTTTAAAACATCTTCAGGGCGAGATTCTTTGTATGTTATAAACGCCTTTTTTCCAACAATATTTTCTATGATGCTAATAAAAGTACTTATTGATATAGGTTTGCCGCGACCCATATTAAAAATTCTGAATCCCTGTGGTTTATCGAGCGCTCTCAATATCCCATCGGTGATATCATCAATATAGGTAAAATCTCGCAATGCAGTTCCATCACCATAAACATAGATAAGCGCGCCTCTATGAATCGCATCAAGAAAAATAAAGGGAGCCATGTCAGATCGACCCCTTGGCCCATATACAGTAAAAAATCTGAGTCCTGTCGATTGTATACCATGAAGATGATAGTATGAGTAGGCCAACAATTCAGTCGATTTCTTTGTTACAGCATACACGCTAGTCTGTCTATCTGTTTGAGCATCTTCCATAAACGGCCCTGTTACCATATTACCATAAATGCTACTGCTTGAAGCATAGACAATATGATTAACTTGGTACTTTTTTGCAAGCTCAAAGAGAGTCAGCGTGCCAAGTATATTTGTGGTGACATACTCCTCAGGAATATCTATGCTTGCACGTACACCAGCACGCGCCGCCAAATGGCAAATGGCATCAGGAGTGTGTTCGGCAAATATTGTGTCGAGAGTCTCCTTATCACGAATATCTGCTGTATACACGATAAGATTATGTGCATATCTATTACGTTGTATGGTTCGTATGTTTTTCTGCTTTAAGGCAATATTGTAAGAGTCACTTAAAATATCAACAACAACAACTGTATCTTGCCTCTCTAAAAGTTTTTCTACAACGTGGCTACCAATAAATCCCGCCCCACCCGTAACAAGAATGGTTCGTGACACTAAAGGAGTACAACAACACAGTATTGTTATTATTGGGATAAGCACTTTACTCAAGACCATCTCCTTGTTCAACATAGGATCCCATCAGCTCTCGATTTAACTTATTTGATAAATTAGGAAAAAAGTCAAGGCAAAAGATGCACTATGCCAACAATAAAAGTGTATCCGAATGCATAACAAAACTCTTTGGAGATTACTTTGTTCTCTGCCCTTTTTCCTGTACCTATGCACCAAATACTGCCTAAATAGTTAATTTATTGAGGTTTGGAGCGTCACTACGTATCTTATAAAAAGATACTTAGCCTTAATAGTAAGTTAAGAAAGGGGTTCATATGGAAGAAACTACTGTACAACCAGGCGCTCTATTATCAACATATATACGTACAGTGTTCAGTTTGTTTGCCGCGGCACTCGGAATAACAGGGCTCGTTGCTTTTTATGTTTCCCAAACACCGATACTCTACAACACGTTAATACAGCATAGCGCTTTATTAATACTTATTTTTCTTGTGCAACTTGCTATCGCCTTGACGCTATCAACACGCGTCTGCAAACTCGGCTACGGGACCTTAAGCGTGCTGCTCTATCTGTACGCAGCAACGATTGGACTGACGTTTTCAACGATATTGCTGGCATTTGATATCAAATCCCTCTATCTCGCTTTTTTTACATCATGCGGGATGTTTTTGACCATGGCACTCTATGGTTATTACACCACTATAGATTTTTCTGCCTGGCGCTCTTTTTTCTCCATGGGACTTATTGGTCTTATTATTGCTATGGTATTACATGGATTTACCAGAGGGAGCACCACCGACTTGGTAATTTCTTGTGTTGGTGTCATCCTCTTCGCCGGACTTACTGCTCTTGATATGCAACGAATTAAGACTATATATGACACCTTGGCATGCACCGCATGTAGCAGATCTAATATTGCAGTCTACGGTGCTCTTATGCTGTATTTGGACTTTATAAATCTTTTTTTATTTACGACCCATCTAGTAGGTCGTAGAAAATAATGAGGAGCAGTATGAACAAATATCATATATGGACACTTTTTGTACTTACTATAGTTCCACTCCATACAAGTATCGCCAGAACGAAAAAAGCAAAAATTTCAGAGGAACAATCAAATGAAAAGATGATAAGCCGCCGAGAATCAATTCAACAAAGGGAACAGGAAGCAATAGAACATAGGAAGGCTCCTATCCAAACGCAATCTTATGAACTTGATATGGTCGAAAAGAGAAAGAAAGTTATACGCCTTATTAACAAAGGAATAAAGTTACTGCTAAGTGATCAACCAACATCGACGGTCATGAATGCGTTTTCGCATGATGCAAATTACAAAGATGGTGAACTTTTTCTGTTTGTATATAATGCCCGTGGTGTTTGCTTAGCAAATGGCCAACATAAAGATTTCATATGGAAGAATCTTGCCGATGCACGTGATGCCTATGGCTATGCTTACGTACAAGCAATGCTTGATAAGGCGTCCCATGGCGGTGGCTGGCTCAGCTTCGAATTTAGTGGTGCAACAAAAGTTGTTTACGTCAAAAAAGTGCAACGTGGCGACAAGGCATATATTATCGGGTGTGGCTATTACCCCTTCTCGAAAGAATATGCCGTTATTGGCCTCGTAAAAGGAGCAGTAGAACTTTTCAACAAGGCAACCAAAGAGGGAAAGATCGTCAGCGAAACATTCAGTATCTACGGCTACAAACTTGGACGCTTTGTCTCAGGTGATCTCTATATCTATGCCATGACGTTTAAAGGAGATATTGTTGCCCATGGTGAACGGCCAGATCTTATTGGCACGAATGGCTGGGACTACCAGGATGCTCAAGGACTGTATGTTAACCGCGAAATCGTAAAAAAGCTCAAGCAATCAAACGGCAATGGCATATGGGTTGACTATATATCAAAACGAGCTCCTAAGAAAGTTTATGCCGAGCGCATCATCGATAAAAACGGACAAGAATTCTTTATTGCCTGCGGTTTTTATCCAGATGCAGACCAGAAAGCTGTTATAGATCTCGTTAATAAAGGAACCAAGCTAATGGCAGGCATCGGCCTTGAGGGTGCTATTCTCGAATTCAACAGCCAGAGCAGCCCAGAATACAGATACGGCGACCTAGCGCTCTTTATCTATGATCTACATGGTAAATGTCTCGCAGATGGTAGCGAACCAGGCAGAAGCTTTGCCGATGACAAGCACACAACAAGCGTTGGGCGCATGATGTGGGATGCAGTCGATGATGATGGCCGTTTTTATATTCGCGAACTAATTCAAAAGGCTCTTGACGGTGGTGGATGGATAACCTATAAGGCAAACAATTCATTCAAATCAGTCTATGTGGAACTTGTTAATATGGGTAGCGGTAAATACGTTGTAGGAAGTGGTTTATACCCAACAAGCAAAATTGAAACCATGACACTGCTGGGTAAGTCAGCTGCAAATTTTTTGCTAAGCGCCCCGACACTGACTGAGGCGCTCGCGGAGTTTACAAAGCCGTCAGGCCATTTCATACGCGGTGATCTAAAAGTTTTTGTTATGACGCATGATGGGGTTTTATATGTCAACGGTGATGAGTATGATATGATTTGGAACAACATCAAGAACGTTGTAGACGACTCAGGCACGCCAATCTTTAACATTATTACTGATGCGGTACAGAATGGTCCTGGAACTATTAAATATACATCCAAAAAACGGAATATCATTATCTACTGCGAAGAAGTCATCAAAGAAGGCCTCCGTCTCATTATTGGCTCAGGATTTAGCGCATAAAACTCCAGTGCAATGTGCTTACGCTAAGCAAGGACCATAGGCTTTTGAAGCACACATCAACATACCATAATCACACAATTCCCCTGGCTTATAAGCTGGGGGAATTTTCATAGTGCAGCTTAACCGGGCCCTTTGACCTCTGCAAAAAAGCGTGCGATACTAGTAAAAATACTACCAACATTAATAATCATAACCTACATGATATGCATTCTTATGATTATGTCTGTGTATTAGATAGTGGATTAACGCAACTATCAAATGGAGAACTTTATGAACATACAATGCAACATGCTTTTCATGGCTGCCGTGCTTACCATGGGTTTGGCGTTACAAGCCATGGAGACCCCTCCTCAATGTATGAGATTACCAAGAGACCCTGAGAATATTTTAGTTCCAGTTGGACCCTTAACAGATGAAGAGCAACAACAGCAAGGCCTGACGATGTCACAGCAAGCGGCACTGGTTGGCGGCGCTTTACTAGCCCCAACACTGTTTGTGCTCGGCAAAAAAACAACTAGCAACCAACAGAAAGGGCAAGGCACAGCAACACAACAACAAACAACCTCCGCTTCTGTACTGGGACTAAGCAAGCAACAGGAACCAAGGACTCTTGGTGCAGATTCAGGCATCAGCGACGGACAAGCCACTAGTATTAATACCACAAGGGCTACGCCAGCTACCCCAATAGATCGCTATACACGTTGGACAAGTCCAGTCATAACACCACAAATTCCTCAAGCAGCTTCAAGCTCTGGCACGCCAGACAGAAGAGCAGCTCCACAACAGGCTGCAGCAAAAAATTTTGTACAACAATTAGGTCCAACCGCAGAAAAAATAGGACTTATTGGCAACATTAGCAGCCATGTAATAAGCGGGGGAAAGTTCCTGGCAAGTACATTGGGACAGTATGGTTATAGTGCATATTCCGCTCTAAAGCATGCTCCAATAGTCATGGCAAACCTTGTTTGTAGTCACCCAATCGCCGCTTCATGCGTAGCAGCCTCGCTCATATTGGGAGGCATTGCGGTTTACAGGTATGGTATACCCCTCTTACGAGTTCTGCAACAAGCAAGGCAATTGCGTCCCGGTGAACTCATAGAGAAATCCTTCGAAGAGCTATCACCAGCAGAAAAAGTAGGTTATTTTCAGCGTGTTATTATATTTCTACGACAAATATTAAGCCGTTTTGATCAAATCGTCATAGAAAGCAATAAGCACCATCGCGAACAACTATTGCAAAGTATACAGGCTCCTTATCAAGTTTTACGACATATGCTTAATGAGGCTGGCCTCGCAGAGATCGTTGAGCACGACATTAATGCTCCAATACTCTTCTTAATGAGCTCGCTACAAGAGGAGGTAATCGATTGCGACAAAACTCACCTGCACAGGTTACTACTTCTTGCTGCTGAGGAACAGATACATACTATCAGTACTGCAGCTCGCCTCATAGAACCTTCAGGAAGCTGAATACGGTGATCATGCGTTTAAGGTATATAGCTGACTAATTGTCAGTGCCTCAAACACCTCGCTAGCTATCTTGGGTAACCGTATTGCATGCCAGAACCGCAAAGTATAATCTACACCAACAGAAGCTAGCTGATTACCTTCTGAACTATAAGCGACAAAGTAAAGAGCAGTTAATTGGCCATAAACACGAGGCGCAAGTTCCTGCTATTGGATGCAGCTACCAATAGTTTGTGCAACAGCACATGCATAATCAAATGTATCGGGCGCTCCGGAAGCAATAAGATTTCCTGGAAATGCTACTAATGCCGTGCAGCAGGCAACTTTGAGTTTGGTTACTGTTAGCGAGAATGTTGTCATAGTAAAATCCTAAAGAATAGAAGATCTTGCATACGATGTTTATTGGACCAAGCACTCTGCAAGTGCAGTGGCTGTATGCCACGCATGGGCTCTTTTTACGTAGGGCTGCAGAATTTCTCGTATCACCTGCGGCAAAGAGTTAAACGTGCTCTCGCGTATAGACCCTTCAGGAAGCTGAATATGGCGGCCATGAGATGCCGCCGAGCACCACATAATAAGCGCATATATCTGCTCAATGGTTAGAGCATCAAAGGCCCTGCATACCTGTTGTGGTAACATAACAACGTTCCAGAGTCGCAAAGTTAGGTCTGCAGCGCCTGAAGCAAGTTGATTGCCGCCTGGGCTATAAGCAACGGCATTAACTTCCCTTTCGTGGCCGCTGAGGGTGTGTAGGTAATCTCCTGTCAGTGGATTCCAGAGTCGAATCGTTGTATCCCAAGATCCTGAGGCAAGTTGGTTGCCATTAAAGTTATAGGCAACGGAGGAAACGCGCCCAGTATGGCCGTTAAGGATACGCAGAAGTTCTCCCGTTTTTGGATTCCAAAGCCGTATAGTTTTATCACTAGATCCAGAAGCAAGTTGGTTGCCACTAGGATTATAAGCAACAGAACGGATTTTTCGTGTGTGACCATAAAGCACCTGGGAACATTCACAGGTTCTTGCGTCCCAAAGCCGTATGGTACTATCGCAAGAACCTGAGGCGAGTTGGTTACCATTAAGACTATAAGCAATGCACAAAACGGCTGCTACGTGTCCCCTGAGGACGCCTACGAATCCTCCTGTTTTTTGGTCCCAAAGCTGTACGGTATTATCGCAAGAACCGGAAGCAAGTTGATCGCCCTCTGGGCTATAAGCGACGGACGAGACCATGTCAGTATGGCCCCTAAGAGTACGTAGAAGCTCTCCCGTTTTTGGATTCCAAAGCCGTATAGTTTTATCACTAGATCCCGAAGCAAGTTGGGTACCATCAGGGCTATAGGCAATGGAATAAATGGTAAGTGAGTGGCCACCAATATTACATATATGCTTACCCGTCCTTGGGTGCCAGAGCCGTATAGCTTTATCCATAGACCCGGAAACAAGTTGACTGCCATCTGGGCTATAAGCGACGGACGAGACCATGTCAGTATGTCCCCTCAAAATCTTATCTTCGGTTTCATGTTGTTTATTATAGAGAGCAGTTAATTGGCCATAAACGCGTGGGGCAAGTTGCTGCCATTGCATACGGCTGTCAATGGCTTGTACGATGCTGCGCGTATAATCAAATGCATCAGGCACTTCGGAAGCAATAAGATTTCCTGGAAATGCTACTAATGCCGTGCAGCAGGCAACTTTGAGTTTGGTTACTGTTAGCGAGAATGTTGTCATAGTAAAATCCTAAAGAATAGAAGATCTTGCATACGATGTTTATTGGACCAAGCACTCTGCAAGTGCAGTGGCTGTATGCCACGCATGGGCTCTTTTTACGTAGGGCTGCAGAATTTCTCGTATCACCTGCGGCAAAGAGTTAAACGTGCTCTCGCGTATAGACCCTTCAGGAAGCTGAATATGGCGGCCATGAGATGCCGCCGAGCACCACATAATAAGCGCATATATCTGCTCAATGGTTAGAGCATCAAAGGCCCTGCATACCTGTTGTGGTAACATAACAACGTTCCAGAGTCGCAAAGTTAGGTCTGCAGCGCCTGAAGCAAGTTGATTGCCGCCTGGGCTATAAGCAACAGCATTAACTTCCCTTTCGTGGCCGCTGAGGGTGTGTAGGTAATCTCCTGTCAGTGGATTCCAGAGTCGAATCGTTGTATCCCAAGATCCTGAGGCAAGTTGGTTGCCATTAAAGTTATAGGCAACGGAGGAAACGGGCCCAGTATGGCCGTTAAGGATACGCAGAAGTTCTCCCGTTTTTGGGTTCCAAAGGTGGATTGTCTTATCATCAGACCCGGAAGCAAGTTGGTTGCCACTAGGATTATAGGCAACAGAACGGATTTTTCGTGTGTGACCATAAAGCACCTGGGAACATTCACAGGTTCTTGCGTCCCAAAGCCGTATGGTACTATCGCAAGAACCTGAGGCGAGTTGGTTACCATTAAGACTATAAGCAATGCACAAAACGGCTGCTACGTGTCCCCTGAGGGCGCCTACGAATCCTCCTGTTTTTTGGTCCCAAAGCTGTACGGTATTATCGCAAGAACCGGAAGCAAGTTGATCGCCCTCTGGGCTATAAGCAACGCACAAAACATTTGCTGTATGGCCCATGAGAGTACGTAGGAGCTCTCCCGTTTTTGGATTCCAAAGCCGTATAGTTTTATCACTAGATCCAGAAGCAAGTTGGTTGCCACTAGGATTATAAGCAACGGACTTTACCGAAGCATCGTGACCAATGAGGGTTTGTAGACAGTCTCCCGTTTTTGGGTTACAGAGTTGTATGGTTTTCTGCGAGCGCCTGAGAGAGGCCAGTTGGTTACCATCGGGACTATAAGCAACAAACTCAACCCAGCTCGCAATCGGTTCGTAGTCCTCTCTCAAAATCCTATCTTCGGTTTCATGTTGTTTATTATAGAGAGCAGTTAATTGGCCATAAACGCGTGGGGCAAGTTGCTGCCATTGCATACGGCTGTCAATGGCCTGTACGATGCTGCGCGTATAATCAAATGCATCAGTCACTTCGGACGCAATAAAAACTCCCGAGATCGCCAGAAGACCACTAACTAACATAAATTTCGTTACTGTATATGAAAAATTTTGCATATTGAGTCCTCTTAGTAAAGTTTGTTTGCAGCTATTCCAGTAAGTAGTAGTATGCTGCACAAAGAACCCTTCTGCAACAGCACATGTACATAAATTTACCCTACATATGGCCGCAAAATTTCCCGTAGTACCTGCGGCAAAGAGTTAAACGTAGCCTGCCTCATAGACCCTTCAGGAAGCTGGATACAGCGACCATGGAACGCCGCCGAACACCACATAGTGAGCGCATAAATTTGCTCAATAGTCAGTGCCTCAAAAGCATCACAAGCCTGCTCCGGCAACTGTATAGCATGCCAAATCAGTACAGTCCTGTCCTCAGACCCAGAAGCAAGTTGGCTGCCACCAGGGCTGTAGGCAACGGAACAAAGCCAACTTACATGCCCATTGAGGACATGCGTAAGTTCTCCCGTTCGTGAATTCCAGAGTCGTACGGTTCTGTCCCATGATCCTGAGGCAAGTTGTTTGCCATTTGGGCTGTAGGCAACAGATCCAATAGGTCCTGTGTGACCATTAAGTGTGTATAGATGACTTCCGGTTGTTGTTCCCCAGAGCCATATAGTTTTATCACCTGATCCAGATGCAAGTTGGGTACCATCTGGACTGTAGGCAATGGAGAAAACGTAATCTGTGTGACCACTGAGCGTACGTAGGCATCTTCCCGCTTTTGGATCCCAGAGTCGTATAGTTTTATCACCTGATCCAGACGCAAGTTGGGTGCCATCTGGACAAAATACAACAGAGAAAACAGATCCTGCATGGCCATTGAGAGTGCATACATGTTTTCCTCTTTTTGGATCCCAGAGCCATATGGTATGGTCCGCTCCCCCTGAAGCAAGTTGATTGCCATTGGGACTGTAAGCAATAGAGAAAACAGATCTTGTGTGGCCATTGAGAGTGCATACATGCTCTCCTGTTTTTGGGTTCAAGAGCCGTACTATAGTATCACTAGATCCCGAAGCAAGTTGGGTACCATCAGGGCTATAGGCAATGGAATAAACGGGAAGTGAGTGGCCACCAATATTACATATGTGTTTACCCGTCCTTGGGTGCCAGAGCCGTATAGCTTTATCCATAGACCCAGAAACAAGTTGACTGCCATCTGGACTATAAGCGACGGACAGGACCATGTCAGTATGTCCCATCAAGATTGTATCTTCAGTTTCGTGTTGTTTGCGGTAAAGAGCAGTTAATTGGTTATACACACGGGGGGCAAGTTGCTGCCATTGCATACAGCTGTCGACAGCCTGCACAACGGCACGCGTATAATCAAATGTATCGGCAACCTCTGAAGCAGTAAGATTACCTGAAAATGCTAGTGCCATACAGGCAATTATAAGCTTTGTTAGTACTCGTGAGAACATTAGCATGGGGAACAATCCTATCATGGTTGGTTTTGCATAGTACTGTTTAAGTCTTCTTACTGTGCTAAGCACTCTGCTTGTTTTGTAGTATTACTTGCAGTAGCTATAGAAGAAGGAGCAAGAGCGCTTTGCGCATGAGTTCTTTCTACGTAGGGTTGCAGGATTTCCCGTATTGTCTGCGGCAAAGAATTAAACGTAGCCGCTCGCATAGATCGCTCAGGAAGCTGAATATGGCGGCCGTGAAATGCAGCCGAGCACCATAAAGTAAGTGCGTATAGTTGACCAATGGTTAGTGCCTCAAAAGCCTCACGCACAAACTGCGGCAATCGTATGGCATGCCAGAGCCATATGGTCGCATCCTCAGAGCCAGAAGCAAGTTGATTGCCATCGGGACTATACGCGATACAGTGGACCCAACCAGCGTGCCCATTGAGGGTATAAAGAGGTTCCCCTGTTTTCGGATTCCAAAGTCGTATAGTTTTATCGCCAGATCCAGAGGCAAGCTGTCTACCATCTGGGCTGTAAGCAACAGAATCAACAGATCCTATGTGGCCTTTGAGACTGCATAGATGCACTCCTGTTCCTGGATACCAGAGTCGTACTGTATTATCACTAGATCCAGAAACAAGTTGGTTGTCATCAGGGCTATAGGCAAGAGAACAAACCAATTCTGCGTGACCATTAAGGATGCGTAGGCATTCTCCTGTTTTGGGACTCCAGAGTCGTATAGTTTTATCAAGAGATCCAGAAGCAAGCTGATTACCATCAGAGCTATAGACAAGAGCCCAAACAGCTCTTGTATGGCCATTGAGAGTACGTACAAGCAATCCCGTTTTTGAATTCCAGAGTCGTATAGTTCCACCATGAGTCCCAGAAACAAGCTGGTTGCCATCGGGGCTATAGGCAATGGAGAAAATAGGCCCCTGGTTTTCCTTGAGGATATATACAAGTTCTCCTGTTCTTGGGTTCCAGAGTCGTATGGTTTTATCATCGGACCCCGAAGCAAGTTGGTTGCCATCAGGGCTATAGGCAACTGAATTCACGGTAAGTACGTGACCAATGAAGGTATGCATATGTTCTCCCGTTTTCGTGTGCCAAAGTTGTATAGTAGTGTCAGAAGACCCAGAAGCTAGCTGATTTCCATCTGGGCTATAGGCAACTGATTGAATAGTTCCTGGATAATGCCCTCTTAAAATTTTATCATCACGTGCATGCTGTTGGCGGTAAAGAGCAGTTAATTGGCCATAAACACGTGGAACAAGCTGTTGCCATTGCATGTTACTATCAATAGCCTGCATAACAGCCCGCGTATAATCAAATGTATCGGCAACTTCAGAAGTCACAAGAGTTCCTGAAACCGCTAGAGTCATGCAGGCAACTATGAGCTTGGCTATCGTTGGCAAGAATGTTGTCATAGTAAAATCCTAACTCACAAAAATTTTCATAATTTTTATGGTGCTTGTACAGTCAAGCAAAGCCTTTTAATTATGGCTTGCGCTGTTACAGCTTGAGTAACACCTATCGCGATATTTTTAATTCTGTTTCCCCATGAATCTGATTCCTCTCGCTCTCGTGCTGCTACTTGCAATTTTTCATTAGTTGCATTGACCTCGAACGAAGTTTCATTACTTTGGGCTAATGTAATCATCTCCTTAAATTTTGGCTTGTATTTTTCATGTATACTGTTAAGGTATTGATTAATTTCTTGCGCATTCACTTGGAACTTTGAGCAGATCATTCTTTCAAAATCAACAGTATGTTGGTCTAAGTCGTGATAAAATTTTTCTAGCGCCCCTTGTAAATCATGCTTTTCTAATTTTTCATAACGCACTAATATTTGCTTCCAAAATTCACCTACTAGTTTAAAATACGTTTCTTCCTCACTTTCCGATGGTGCAATAGTGCTTGCTAATTTGTTTTTTAAAACGTTGAGTGTGAGTAGAGTGCGGACACATTCATAGCGGTCTGCTTGTGGGTTCAAACCCTTAATCAATTTATTGTGGGAAAAAATTTCTTTAAGTAGTTTATCACGCTTTGCCTTGCGCTTTTCATTTTTTTGGTATGCAAACTGTTCATCTGATTTTGCCATACTTTGCGCAGTCCTACGCTCATTCACCATAATCCCAACCATTGTTAACACCGTCGAAACAGTACATGTACCTAAAGCAACTCCATGATTATCAAATAGTTCTTTGATCCGCTCCTTTACATGCCACCCTGATGCGATTAAAGACTTTTGTTCATTATAAGCATGCCATATATGGTCGCTGATTATTGTATTGCTTGCTCGCCCTGAGCCATTCGAGTTGCTTTTGTGAGCAGACATTTTACCTTTGATTACCATAGTTTTGAGGTCACGCGCAGAAAACCCAACTGTTTTTTTTATTAAGCGCTTCATTGTCTTATCATCTGGTTCATTAATTGCAAATAACGGACTAATGGCAGCAATTAAATTTTGTTCACCAGAAAATTGGTACTGATTAGCAAGAGATGGCGCACGAATCATAAAGCATAGGTGATTTGTCTGCATGGCAATTGCTTGAGCTAATGTTGTTTTACCAACACCAGGCTCTCCGACCAGAAGCATCCGTATACTTTCTTTTTTATTTGGATTATTGATTGTTTCAATAACATCTTTAATACCGGCATGCGCATACTCAAGAACTTCGTCCATGAGCTCTATAGCAAGATTACGCATAGGCTTTTGATAGTAATTTGAGAATTTTTCTAATGGTTGATCGGCAGGCGGTCCTTCTAATAGTGCACCATTGCCACCATCAATCATCACACATAATTGTAGCGCGCTATAGCCCAAGATGACCTTGTATTTATTCATGAGGCCCCTTCATGTATAAACTTATAGCTACAAACTAGCATAGATGATGCCAAGCCACTAATTTTTTTGCAAGAAGTTTTAAAAGAAGTTTGGTATTGTGAAAATAATGCGCATAGAGATACTCTCAATCGATGGTATTGAATGTCTCGTATATATTTATAGAGGAGCAGTATATGCATATGTTAAAAAATTTAGTAACCATCACATCATTACTATCAAGTATCGTAATATGCGGCCAGCAAGAATTATTTGATGCAATAAAAGAAGGCAGTACTTGGAAAACAAAACGCTTGGTGGCAACCGGCGCATCGGTAACCGCGCCTAACAAAAAGGGACTTACACCACTTTTATACGCAATAAAAAGAAAAAATAATAAAATCGTTCGCCTCCTTCTTGAGCATGGCGCTGATGCGTCAATTGATATTCCTGATACATATGGATTCTGTCCAATTAATTTGGCCGCTTGCTGTTGTGATATAGGTGCTATACATCTGCTTCTTGAGTATGGTGCGGACAAATCGATTAATGAGGCGACAGAATCTGGAGAAACTGCGTTGTCATGGGCAACTCATTGCAATCAGGAAGCTATAATTCAATTATTACTCAAGCATGGCGCAAAAGAATCGGTTAATAAGCCCAATTTTTTCAATGAAACCCCAATTTTTCGGGCAGTAGACCATAATAATATTAAAATTGCTAAACTATTACTTGAACATGGTGCTACTGAGTCAGTTAATATTGCTAATCAAAAACAGCAAACACCACTCTTACGAGCCTGTGATCATATTAATCTTGATATGGTCCGTTTATTATTAAAATACGGCGCCGCGAAGTCACTCAACATGGCTAATAAGGGTGGATATACGCCACTGCTTGTGGCTGTAGCCCGTAATAGTTTAGAGTTGGTACAATTACTACTTGATAATGGAGCATCAGAAACAATCAATGTTTGCTCGATTTTTGATGAAACACCAGTTCTATGTGCTGCAGCCAATTATAATTTCACCCTCGTTCGTTTGTTATGTGAAAACGGGGCAACGGCATCCATCAATAAACCTGATGATTGCTCCTGTACACCACTGTACCATGCTGTTGCAAACAATAATCCGGCGATGGTCCGTTACCTTCTTGAACATGGCGCTGCTGCATCAATACATATTGCAGGTCATAGCTTGTTTTGGAAAGAGCTAAGCAGAAGCCCATTACAATATGCATATGATGAACATAATTACCACACGATTAATGATAATACACGTAAGATTATTACATTACTTGAGTTGTGGCTCGATAAAAATCAATGAACCAATGCATACAAGAGGATAGTCATGAACAAGCGCCTCAAAAAGCATCTTGGCATATTTTTAGCGAGTGTCTTTACCTATAACATCGTTATTGTTCTCAAGATACACACGATGGCTCAACCAGTAACAATGGTGATGCAACAAATACCTCGAGTGCTGATGACCGCAGGTGCATGTATACTTGGCATTGCAACATCGATATGGCACCCTCAAGAATCATATATACCTACTACCCACACGATTCAAACGCCAAGCACCACCATTAAAGAGATTCCAAGGCAATATTCGCCTGCACTATTACCATCGGTTACTACAGATCTCAAACCGCACATTAAACAAGCAGCTGTTAGGGTGCAAGGCGGTGCAAAACATACTCACGTCGCAAGCGCAGTAGTTGCAAACACTGACTCACGAGCAAGCACTGTCGCTCAACCTGCAATGGAAACAGTACTTGTAGCTGTGACCGAACAGATAGCTATCCAAGAACAGAAAAAACTTATACTGACAATACCCAACGTAACGACGCATTGTACTGTACCTTGCAGTGAAACTGAATCTATTGTGCGTACGAATCTACCCAACGGCGTACACTATAATGCGTACGAAGGCAATGTAACCCTTACTCTTGAGTGGTCAGACAGTCAGACCCAGAATGAACTACGCTATCAGCAAATCAAAGAATTAGCTGATCTTGAACATATGCGGACATGTTTACTACATGACACTCAATTTCGAACTAAAATTACTCAACAGCTTCAACAGACTGTTGGATGCTTAATACAAACACAGAGTTCTGATTTTATCCAACGGTTACATGCACGTATGGCAATGAAAGGGCTCTGGGTAGACGCACCTTTAGTAAGCAATGTACTGGTAACCATTCATGATCTATATGCACAGTTTTTTCACGTTGATGGAACCATATGCCAAGGTGCTTTACATGGAAATACGCAGGCAAACGACTCCATCATAGGGCTCATTGATTGGATTGACAGACAAGTTGGAGTTATTATTGCACGCGATCAGTACATAAGTCTCCAAGCATATGAACAGTTGCGCGTAAACTGCTCTTCAAACATATTCAGCTATCTTTATAGATGGTTTACTGCTGCTACAGGCAAATATTGCCCACTGACTAACAAAATGCATAATCAAGCACAAGAATATAACGGCGCTCTGGCTAGGTGTCTGAAACTCTGTGAACGTTACGAATTCAGGGCCGCTGAACAACTACGTGACAAATATCAAGCCAAAACATTTAATGACATTATCCGCTATTACAAAGCTATACAAATACAGGAAGAACAACAAAAGCTTGCTGCTCTGTATGATAAACACGGAATCATCCACATTGCCAGTAATGACCCGCTATACCAGCACTATAAACAAGAACTTGCACGTACATCACCTGAGCAAAAGAAGATTATTAATCAAAACTTTCTTGTGCGCTATCATCTTAAAAATGCGATGCATGAAAAATGGGCTATTCCTCAATCAGCTCCTGTCTATGTTCATGATGCCCTTTACACCATTATGGGCACCGACTGTTCTTCCCTTTCTGATATCTTCCTCTTACAAGAGCGCATAGAACAGATAATCTCAGTTGCTCCAGAAAATCAACGCAAACAGTTAGTGCAAGCTCTATATTTACCCAATGGTATCATCAAGGAATATGCTCAACATGATAGCAGTGTACCAACTATCAACATGCCGGCTTCTATTTTAGGCACCTCAGCTACTGATATTCGCCAGCAACTCAACACGTTCATTGGGCTACGCATAAAAAATCCTCAAGAATCTGCAAAGATTAACAACGCAATCAAATGCCTACAAAAATCCCTTGGTGCAAAAACTGAGCCTGAACGCATCAAATTCAAAGAACAGCTTAATTCGCTCTATTTCCAATTGCATGAACAACCTCAACAACAAAAACCTGTGGCAACCTCACAGGATAATAATACACCAACAGCAGGAGCACCGGCTCCCTCAGATCCTGATGAAGATAAAAAGCTTAAAAAGCAAGATAACACTCAATCGAGTAATGATAAAAAGATACAGGACATATTACAAAATCAAAAACCAAATAAAAATGATTTGCACCATTTTTTTGGCAAAACTGGGCATAAACTTGATGATTTTTTAAAAAAGTACCCGACTCAAAAAGAAGCATTCGACGCACTTTATGAGGCGACTAAACAAAAGCTTTTAAGTGGCGAGGCAAAAACTTTTACTCAAGGTAAGATGAATGATCTTTTTGAATATGTTGTTGAAATTGATCAAACCCCTATTACAGTCAGAGGCAGAGTAGTTAAAGATACGATATATCTTTCTACAGCTTTTGTTAGGAAATAAAATGACACAAGAAATAAAATTTGAAGACTTTGAATATGAAGTTATGACAAAGTTACTATCTGGGGAGGACACAATATTAGCGCTTTTACGAGAACAATATAGAAAGGCATATGTAGAGAAACGCGAATTTACAGGAAGAGGATTTTTTACTGATTTTTATTTTCAAGACCCTGTACAACGAATAGAAATCTGTAAAGACTTTGAGATAGGAGATATTGCTGGAACAATAAATAATACTAGCATTGATTTTGTTTTATTTATTAGAGACGGTTTTATTTCCTTCTTAGAAGGTTGTACCTTTGGTGACCTATGGCCAGAACATATTAATAATTTTGAACTTGGTTACTGGGGAGATGGAGAGCGCGACATGGTACGATTGCGAGAAAAATGGTCAGCAGTCAATAAAGCCTCAGATTGATGTCGATATGCATAAAATTATTACATTGCCTTGTGTGTTGCAACTCGATAAAACTGAGTTAGACTGTGTAGCTTGCTTTGGAAAGAACTAAGCAGAAGCCCATTACAATATGCATATGATGAACATAATTACCACACGATTGATGATAATACACGTAAGATTATTACATTACTTGAGTTGTGGCTCGATAAAAATCAATGAACCAATGCATACAAGAGGATAGTCATGAACAAGCGCCTCAAAAAGCATCTTGGCATATTTTTAGCGAGTGTCTTTACCTATAACATCGTTATTGTTCTCAAGATACACACGATGGCTCAACCAGTAACAATGGTGATGCAACAAATACCTCGAGTGCTGATGACCGCAGGTGCATGTATACTTGGCATTGCAACATCGATATGGCACCCTCAAGAATCATATATACCTACTACCCACACGATTCAAACGCCAAGCACCACCATTAAAGAGATTCCAAGGCAATATTCGCCTGCACTATTACCATCGGTTACCACAGATCTCAAGCCGCACATTAAACAAGCAGCTGTTAGGGTCAGACAGTCAGACCCAGAATGAACTACGCTATCAGCAAATCAAAGAATTAGCTGATCTTGAACATATGCGGACATGTTTACTACATGACACTCAATTTCGAACTAAAATTACTCAACAGCTTCAACAGACTGTTGGATGCTTAATACAAACACAGAGTTCTGATTTTATCCAACGGTTACATGCACGTATGGCAATGAAAGGGCTCTGGGTAGACGCACCTTTAGTAAGCAATGTACTGGTAACCATTCATGATCTATATGCACAGTTTTTTCACGTTGATGGAACCATATGCCAAGGTGCTTTACATGGAAATACGCAGGCAAACGACTCCATCATAGGGCTCATTGATTGGATTGACAGACAAGTTGGAGTTATTATTGCACGCGATCAGTACATAAGTCTCCAAGCATATGAACAGTTGCGCGTAAACTGCTCTTCAAACATATTCAGCTATCTTTATAGATGGTTTACTGCTGCTACAGGCAAATATTGCCCACTGACTAACAAAATGCATAATCAAGCACAAGAATATAACGGCGCTCTGGCTAGGTGTCTGAAACTCTGTGAACGTTACGAATTCAGGGCCGCTGAACAACTACGTGACAAATATCAAGCCAAAACATTTAATGACATTATCCGCTACTACAAAGCTATACAAATACAGGAAGAACAACAAAAGCTTGCTGCTCTGTATGATAAACACGGAATCATCCACATTGCCAGTAATGACCCGCTATACCAGCACTATAAACAAGAACTTGCACGTACATCACCTGAGCAAAAGAAGATTATTAATCAAAACTTTCTTGTGCGCTATCATCTTAAAAATGCGATGCATGAAAAATGGGCTATTCCTCAATCAGCTCCTGTCTATGTTCATGATGCCCTTTACACCATTATGGGCACCGACTGTTCTTCCCTTTCTGATATCTTCCTCTTACAAGAGCGCATAGAACAGATAATCTCAGTTGCTCCAGAAAATCAACGCAAACAGTTAGTGCAAGCTCTATATTTACCCAATGGTATCATCAAGGAATATGCTCAACATGATAGCAGTGTACCAACTATCAACATGCCGGCTTCTATTTTAGGCACCTCAGCTACTGATATTCGCCAGCAACTCAACACGTTTATTGGGCTACGCATAAAAAATCCTCAAGAATCAGCAAAGATTAACAACGCAATCAAATGCCTACAAAAATCCCTTGGTGCAAAAACTGAGCCTGAACGCATCAAATTCAAAGAACAGCTTAATTCGCTCTATTTCCAATTGCATGAACAACCTCAACAACAAAAATCTGTGGCAACCTCACAGGATAATAATACACCAACAGCAGGAGCACCGGCTCCCCCAGATCCTGACAAGGATAAGAAGAATGAGACACAAAAACAACCAAGCCCTCTTGACAAGAGACAACGAACCAAGGAACAAATCGAGGCTGATGCAACAAGAAAAACCATAGAAAAGGCAGCAAACGAAACGGGGCAGAAATTTGAAAAAGCTGCACAAACAGCAGCGAAGCAGGTTGCACAAGAAACAGAAGCCGCCACTGCAGGCTACGTCGGGCCACAAAAACTCAAAGTACCCGGCAAAGCACCTCTTGCCGCCGAAGCCCCAACAGAAGCTGAAGTAACTGCAGCGGCCAAAGCGCCACGGGCAGCAATAACTGATATTACCAAGGTACCAGATACCTTAGAGGAATATGTGCCACCATGTAAGGGAAGTGATTTAGGGATGACAAATACCGTTAAAAAGCATATTATGGATATGAGCAAAAAGAGAGAATGGTCACGCCCTTACATGCATGGTGGTACAAGTTTTCTAGTAGACGAAATTATGTCATCAAGTAAACCTGCTAAAGACTTGTTCTTAAAAAAAGGTTTAAAATGGGTTACGCCTGGATGCTGCAATGGTAGTTCGGGAGTATGGGAACTTGTTGTTGATATAGAAGAAATGAAAATAGTACACCTTTTTTTTGATAGTAAACCGAGGCTTTGATGAGATTCACGATTGATTCTAACGTAGAAAAAGTTTCTGGTAAGCTTTATTACCTTGAGTACGAATATTCATTCAATTTTAAGCCGCTTCAACCCGTAGATAGTACTGTTGCACTTGCTTATCTTTCCTTGGACTTTGATTCAGAAACAAAATTGGCAAGGCAACTCTGGGGATATCATTTAAATATTCTATGGAAAGACAAAAATTTGACACCCCCTCCCTCAATTGAGGGAGGACTATTATTTGAAGATTATGAAGACTACCTACAACCAGGAGTGGGTACGAGACTTATTGAGCCTGGTGATTGGGAAACATACTTTGATGAAAATCTGTCCTTGGTTTGTTTCGGAGATAGCATAATAACTGATTCTACTGAATGCGTTGAATTCGCTGATGGAATAATTGTTGCACTTGAGAATCATAGTATAAAAGCTCTTTGGCTAAAACCAATAATTAAAAAAGAACCGTAAATAGCAGACTGAAAAACGAAATAGAATATTTCTAAGTTTGCGCTGAAGAGAGCCTTGGCGTAAAGTCCTGGCTCTCTTTGTTTTATAAAGTCATATAAGAAGTCCTGATACTAGGGATAAAATTATCCATAAGCTCCATAGAAAATCTGGATGAAGGCCTTGTAAAAGCTGCTGAAGCAGCAGGGGACGCTAGAGCAGAGCTCCTCAAAGTTCTGGCTGCAACACAAGATCTTGAAAATGCGCGTAACTGCTTATTGGTTGGCATCATCACCAGTGGCACCGAAGGTGCTCAAGCAATGCGCAAGGCAACGCAAGAAGCATAGCCTGTAACGGCAGAACTACAAGAAAGAGCAGAGCGAGTAGTCAGTATTATAACAACAATGCAATCCATGACGCCGGAACAGAAAGGCGCACAATTAGCTGATTTAACCTTTGATTACTACACAGGTGTTGCCGCGGTAAAAGCAGGCGGTATTGCCACTAAGCTAGCCAAACAGGCAGCTGTATTAGGTGCAGCAGCTCAACAAGCACGTGTTGCAGCAACATTTTGTTAGAGAAGCCGAAACGGTAGTAGAAGCAGCAACACAAGGGGCCAGAAAAACCGAAAAAGCTACACAGACAGCAGCGAAGGCTTCAGCGCAGGTTGCACAAGAAACAGAAGCCGCCGCTGCAGGACGCGTCGGACCACAAAAATTCAAAGTACCTGGCAAAGCACCTCTTGCCGCCGAAGCACCAGCAGCAGAAGTAACTACAGCGGCCGAAGCGCCACGGACAGCACCAAAAGCTGGTGGTATGCGCGAAGCGCTGCTGGTCGCAGGAGCACCTGATAAAAGAGCTGCAGGGCTAGCTGCTAATAAACGAGGCGCTGAATTTGAACAGTTTCTTCAGGAAAGATTTGGCGGTCGAGAAAGTTTCAAAGTGAAATCCAAAACAACCAACCTATGGAACAAGACAATTTGATGGAGCTTATGGTGATGTTTGGTAAGAGGCAAAATCTGGAGGGTATTGGAAAGAAATTATGTCCAATCCTGCATCTATGCAGGAGTTTAAAAGCAAAATGGTTAGTGGTTTAAAAATAACGGAAGAAAATGGAAAACGGTATGAACTTTATACTAATTCTTCCATTCCAGAATCACTTAAAACTTGGTTTACTAAAAAAAGGGATAAAATTTACCGAACTATCTTAGAAACCGTTTTGCTAAAAAGCTGGTATCCTTAGCGAATTGGTAAAAAACAATTTGTTTAGGCACCTCAGCTACTGATATTTGCCAGCAACATAATACGTTCATTGGGTTACGTATAAAAAATCCTCAAGAATCTGCGAAGATTAACAATGCAATCAAATGCCTACAAAAATCTACTATGGCAGAGTCCTGATCATGGTTGGTTTTGCATAGTACTGTTTAAGTCTTTTTATTGCGCTAAGCACTCTGCTTGTGTTGTAGTACTACTTGCAGTAGCTACAGAAGAAGGAGCAAGAGCGCTCTGCGCCTGAGTTCTTTCTACGTAGGGTTGCAGGATTTCCCGTATTGTCTGTGGCAAAGAATTAAACACATCTGCTCGCATAGATCGCTCAGGAAGCTGAATATGGCGGCCGTGAAATGCAGCCGAGCACCATAGAGTAAGTGCGTATAGTTGACCAATGGTTAGTGTCTCAAAAGCCTCACAAGCCTGTTGGGGCAATCGTATTGCATGCCAGAGTCGTATAGTTTTGTCCGCAGATCCAGAAGCAAGTTGGTTTCCATCGGGACTATACGCAACGGAGAGAATCTCTTTTGTATGACCAATGAGATTACTCAGAAGCTCTCCCGTTCTTGGATTCCACAGTCGTATGGTCATATTCCGCTTGTCCCAGTGCCCAGAAGCAAGTTGAGTACCATCTTGATTATAGGCAATAGAGCGAACCGAACCCCTTGGAACAACAAATGTATACAGAGGTTTCCAAGTTTTTGGATCCCAGAGCTCTATAGTTTGAGAGCTCGATGAAGCTGCCGCAAATTGCTTCCCATCCGGGCTATAGGCAACAGCGCAAGTATACCCACTGCCAGTATGTAAAGTACATATATGCCCTCCAATTTTTGGATTCCAAATTCCTATTACCCCATCCCGGTGTCCAGAAGCAAGTTGGTTACCATCTTGGTTGTAGGCAAGACACCCAACGTTACCCGTATAGCCACTGAGGGCGTGCAGGCAATAACCAGTTTTTGGGTCCCAGACCCGTACAGTTTCATCGCTGGATCCTGAAGCAAGTTGTGTGCCATCGTGGCTATACGCAAGGACCGAAACAGGTTTTGCATAACCTCCGAAGGTTCGTATATGTTTCACTGTTTTTGGATCCAAGAGTTCTATAACTCCATCAAGAGACACATAGGCAAGACTGTTGCCATGTGGGTTATAGGCAACAGCGGCAACAGCGTTACCAGCGTACTCATACACTGTATAATCATGTTCTCCCGTTGTTGGGTTCCAAAGCTGTATGGCTTCATCGTAAAACATATGACCAGGCATGCCATCGCCTGACGCATGGCCCACAGAGGCAAGTTGGTTGCCATCTGGGCTATAGGCAATTGAGCAAACAGGCCCTGTATGGCCTCTCAAGATTTTATGTTCAGTGCCATGCTGCTTAAGGTAAAGACTGGTTAATTGATCATAAACACGTGTGGCAAGCTGCTGCCATTGCATATAATTATCGATAAACTGCACGGTGTTACGCATCTGATCAAATTTTGTAGCAAGTTCAGATGTAATAAGAACTCCTGAGACCATGAGAATACTGCTAACTAACATGAGTTTCGTTACTATATGCGGAAGATTTTGCATGTTTGTTCCTACTTATAGGGTTTGCTTGTGACTGCTCCGATGAGTGGTAGTAGTATGCTGCAAATGGTTTCTTCCTGCAATAGTAGGCGTGCAGGAGTTTATCTTTTAGAGCGACGTAGTATTTCTTGTATTGCCTGCGGCAAAGAATTAAATGTGCTTTCGCGCATAGACCCCTCAGGAAGCTGAATACGGCGGCCATGCGACGCTACTGAGCACCAAATCAAGTTTTGCGTCCCAGAGCCAATAGGTTTTCCCTGCCGCTGTGGCAAACTTTTTATTGCGCCAAACACCGTGCTTGTACAGCATTCATGGTATGCTGCAAGGGCGTTCTTTCTACAAACGTTTGTAGAATTTCCTGCACCACGTGCGGTAAAGAGTCAAACGTAGCTTTACGCATAGATCCTTCAGGAAGCTGAATGTAGCGACCATGAGACACCGCCGAACACCAGAGGATGAGTGCATATATCTGCACAATAGTTAGTGACTCAAAAGCATCAAACACATAGGATGGCAATCGTATTGTGTTCCAGAGTCTTACAGTATTGTCACACGATCCAGAGGCAAGCTGGTTACTATTGGGACTGTAGACAATGGAGCTCACCCAAGCCGCATGCCCCCTGAGCGTACGCACATGCTCACCCGTTGTTGGGTTCCAAAGCCGTACAGTATTATCAAAAGATCCAGAAGCAAGTTGGGTACCATCGGGGCTATAGGCGATAGCGTTAATCGAGGATTCATGACCCCTGAATGTGCGTATAAGCTCTCCAGTTCTTGGGTTCCAGAGTCGTATGGCACTGTCACAGCACCCCGAAGCGAGTTGGTTGCCGTCAGGACTATAGGCAACAGACCAAATAGGTTCTGCATGTCCCTTGATGGTACGTAAATGCTCACCTGTTTTTGGGTTCCAGAGACGCACTGTTCTATCTTCAGCTCCAGAAGCAAGTTGCATACAATCTGGGTTATAGGCAATCGTATTGACCCAGCCAGTGTGACCCTTAAGAGTATGTGTATGTTTTCCTGTTGCTGGGAGCCAGAGTCGTATGGTATTATCCCAGGATCCTGAGGCAAGTTGATTGCCATCAGGGCTATAGGCAACGGATTTAACCCAGTCTGTGTGGCCGCCGAGTATATGCATATGCTCGCCCATCGCCGGACTCCAAAGCTGTACGGTTTTATCCCAAGACCCTACAGCAAGTTGGTTGCCGTCTGGACTATAGGTAACAGATTCAATGGGCCCTGAAAAATGACTGAGGGTGCGTATATTCCCTCCAGTTTTTGGGTCCCAAAAGCGTAAAGTATTATCCCAAGACGTCGAGACAAGCTGATCACCTCCAGGATTATAGGCAACGGAACGGACAAAGTCCATATGTCCTCTCAAAATTTTATCTTCAATTTCATGATGTTTGTAATAAATATCGGTTAATCGACGGTAGACACGAGGAGCAAGAGCCTTCCATCGCAGACGACTATCAGAAGCTTGTACGATACTACGCATATAATCAAATGCATCAGAAACTTCGGAGGTCATGAGACATGCTGGAACACATAGAACAATGCAGATACCGACGAGTTTTACAGGCATTAGTACAAGCTTTTTCATACCTACAATCCTCTATTAAAGGGTCTATTTATTGCTAGTTCAACATAACTGCGGCATCAGACATCTTCTTCGAAAAATATCACCGGCTTAATGCATGAGACTTTTTTATAGGTGGCTCTGGGATTTTCCATATTAACTACGATTAAGATCAACTATGCAAGCCCCCCATTGTCATACCATAGCACTAATAGTATACTAATACGTATCACACATATGCTACTCATGAAGAAGCAATAAACCACAGGCCAACCCTCTTAAGCTATTAATTAAGTGATCATGATGGACAAAAATGCTCAGGTTATGCAGTTTGATGTAATTGTTATTGGCGGTGGACACGCCGGCATTGAAGCAGCCCATGCTGCGGCCAAACTTGGTTCAAAAACACTGCTTACGGTGCTCAATATAGATACTATCGGGCTTATGTCCTGTAATCCCTCAATAGGTGGTGTTGGCAAAGGTCATATTGTCCATGAAATAAGCGCTCTTGGTGGGCTTATGCCTCAATTATGCACTGAAAGCTATCTGCAAGTACGCATGCTCAATACGCGTAAAGGGCCAGCTGTTCAGGGTCTTCGTTTGCAGATAGATAAATATAAATATAACAGGCTTTGCAAGCAGCGACTCGAAACGTTACCAAATTTGATCATTCGTATGGGCATGGTACAAGATATCATGATCGATGAAGTCACTAAGACGATCCGTGGCGTCCGTATGCGTGATGGCGGTGTTTTTTACGCAAAGGCTATTGTTCTTGCTACGGGCACCTTTCTTGATGCCACCATACACATTGGGCAGGCAACCCATAAGGCAGGTCGACAAGGCGAAGAAGCAGCCAGTGGACTATCTGATAGCTTGCGACGCATAGGTATAACTCTAGGACGATTAAAAACTGGCACACCACCGCGCATATTGAGAACCAGTATTGATTTTAGCAAACTAGTATCTCAAAAACCTGATCAACTTGATTATTTATTCGATTTTTATCCCCACACAACAAATAGTACAATGCCCTGTTATGTGACACATACCAATGAAAAAACACATGCAATTATTCGTGATAATAAGCATCTATCAGCTATGTTTAGCGGTGCCATCACAGGACGCGGTCCTCGCTACTGCCCATCTATAGAAGACAAGATAACGCGCTTCCCTGATAAAACATCACATCATGTTTTTGTAGAACCAGAAAGCGCAGAGAGCGAAGAAATATACCCCAATGGCATCTCAACGTCACTACCATATGACGTGCAAGAGGAGTATGTACGCTCTATTGTTGGTTTTGAGCATGCGCATATAACACGTCCCGCATATGCTGTTGAATATGACTTTGCACAGCCAACACAACTAACTCATGCTCTTGGCGTCAAAGCCGCTCCTGGACTTTTTTTTGCGGGCCAGATAAATGGAACAACAGGATATGAAGAAGCAGCAGGGCAAGGCATTATCGCCGGTATTAATGCGCACCGTTATCATAAAAAGTTAGAACCATTTGTTATGCACCGTACCGACGGCTATATCGGCATCATGATTGATGATTTAGTAACACTTGGCGTTGATGAGCCATACCGCATGTTTACATCACGAGCTGAGCATCGTCTGTCACTACGGCAAGATAACTCCTTTACACGACTGTCAAGCCGTGCATACGAACTTGGGATGCTCGACAGTCGGCTCTACGAAGACATACAGGTAGAACAGGAAGCTATTACGCACGGGGTTAAACTTCTACAGCATGATACAGTAAAAAAACAACAGTTCCTAAGCATGGTTACCGATGTGCACACCAATCGTGATGGCATCAGTACTATACTTGGCTTACCCACTTCAACGCGGGCGCTCAGAGCTATACAGGCAGAACTCGTCTATGGACCATATCTAGTACGTGATGAGCGCGATATTGCTCGCATCAGACAATACCAAGAATTACGGCTTTCATGCGCAGAGAACTATCGCAGTATGCCGGGACTCTCACGAGAATTACAAGAAAAGCTTGTTAAATATGCTCCTGAGACAGTTGCACAAGCTGCTCTTATACCTGGGATGACACCAGCTGCCTTGTCGTTACTAATTTTGAAAACGAGGACCTATAAAGCAACAAATCATTGAAAAACTATCGTATTATAGTAGACTTTTGCATAACAAGCAGCCAAACAAAAACTGCATAACCAGACATATGAGATGTAAGTTTATGAACGATCGCATACAACTTCGTAGGTCATTTGAGCTAGGTTCAGCATGGCTTTTATACCCATTGCTGCTTGGGGCAATAGGTCTTGACATTTGGGGCTATTTTTATTTTGGGTGGCGTCTTATACAGACCGTTCTCGCGCTCTTTGCAACGACGATATCACGACGATTCACACTTTTTAGAGTTTGCATGGTATGCATGGTTCTAGCGACTGAGTCTTTTTTTTACTATGGCGTCTGGGGATATGAAGCGCCCTTACTTGTTATCGTTACATGCGCTGCCTACTGGACATGGCCCCTTTGTACAAATAAAGCTTATCATGCTATATGTGTTATCATATGCGTGCTCGCAGCACAAATATTTTGCCTCGATTGGTGTCGGGGCACCATGCCTTTCTCCGTATTTACATTAATGACTTTTTTGTTTAATATAATATTGACAGTGAGTATTTCGTTGAAATATGATTAAGCATTGAGGGAGGTCAAGGCAATCGCTTCGTCTCTATCGAGACAGAGAGGAAAGTCCGGACTCCAAACAGGCTGGATACCTTGGGAGGCTTGGCAACTGCCATAATGCCAACCAAGGAGGGCGTAAGCCCATGGAAAGTGCCACAGAAAAAAACCGCATAACAATAGTATTTATTGTTGTGTAAGGGTGAAAATGTGCGGTAAGAGCGCACAGCCAGTGCTAGCAATAGTGCTGGCGGGTAAACCCTGTCCGGAGCAAGACTAAATAGACACGTGCAGTTGCCTGTTCTGATATCGCGTGTGGGTAAGTCGCTTAGATAGATGGTTGTCACTTGAGCTTGCTCAAGAACAGAATCCGGCTTATTGTCCTCCCTCACTTTAACGTAGTGGATACACATGTTTAAATATATTTGGCTTGTGCCATTTTTGAGTTTTTTGGCCGGTTACTTTATTATGACCACAATCTATAAAGAACGTGTTTTAGAGACACCAAATCTTATTGGTCTCTCTGTACAAGAAGCTCTCGTGAGAATAAATACTGCCGATACAGGACTCGGCATCAGACTCATTGCCGAAAAAGAACACGCAGAGTTGCCGTCTGGCACCATCATAGAACAAAGTCCAAAACCACAAACAAAGATAAAATCGCATCAACACATTGCTTGTATAGTCTCAAAGGCTCCTAGCACTGCTATGCCATTGTTGATTGGCAAAAAAACGAAAGACATAAAACAAGAGCTCGATGATCGAAGAATGAATGGAAAAATTTATTATATGGTCAGCCGCGAGCCAATCGGCACCTGTATTGCACAAGACCCAGCGCCCAACACGCCTATTAGCAGCGCCATTACAGCAACCTTGTACCTGTCAAAAGGCACCGCTGAAGCTTATACACTTCCTGATCTGACTGGCACGACAAGTCGAAAAGCACAAGACATGCTCGCTTCTCATGGTATTACTACAACCGTAACACACGTGTCGGGCGACCATGAAGGTCCATGTAGCAATACATGCATCATCGTTGAGCAGAGGCCAAAACCAGGCACCATACTACAACCTAACGCTGATCACAATGGGAAAGTTTATGTAACTGTTACCCGACAGGATGCACAAGCGCAAGCATTGGCGCCCGACGAAGACAAAGAGCATGACCAGGTACAACCCGATAGCTAATACAATCTAGTAATAGTAGTGAGCGCAAGGCTGGCGCAGCTAGGCCAATGTTTTTTGATAAAGCCAGGATTGCATGATTTTTAAAGGACCCGAAAAATCTGGTGCACCAAGCATCGTCGCATGAACGGTGCTACCTTGTATGCCAAGATCTCTAGCAGCTCGTATATTTTCTTCTTGATTATCAATAAAAAAACAGGTTTCTGGTTTTATATTAAATTTCTTCAAAAAATAATCAAAGATGCCATTAGTTGGCTTCAAAATACCGCACTCACTTGATAGTACAACACCATCAAAGAGAGCAAAAAAATCATGAAAGCGGCCACAGCGGAGTACGTTGAAAGATTCCAAGTCCCAATTCGATAAAATATAGAGATGATAACCCTTTTTTAAGCAATCATGCACGAACAGGCGTGCAGCATGTGGTATATATTGAGTTCTTGCCAAGACAGTTGGTTCAAAAACTGTATCAGCAAAGGCATTAAAGAATTCTTCTCCATGAAGAGATTTTTTAATACGATCTAGTATAGCCTTGGCAGGTACAACACCCTTAAGCCAGTCACACATAATACCTGGCATTTTATAACCATACTCATCATACTGCGCTATTTCGTGCTTCGTAAAAGGCTCTACCGAACCCAGCGATGCCATAAAAGCTTTGCGTGGATCTTGCCAATGACGCATAACCCACCATTGCATAGAACCTAGCCCAATAGATCGCGCTGCCATAAATGTATTAGTTTCAAGAAGAACACCGCCTAAATCGCAAATAATATTTACCTGATCGTTGGGAAGCAAAAGATCCATACCCACAATCCTCCTATGATGCCTAGGTATAGCACCTGCAAATACGCCTCTCTTTACTAACTATAGTAATTTTTGGTTCGCATTGTCCATTGATTGCGCTTGTTCTGTTATGATTGATTTTATATACACAATTATGCTGGGACTCAAGACGAGTAAGTCTTCGCACATACGTATATGTTTGACACGCATACAAGGTGCTGCTAAACTCTCAATAGTTTTTTATAATCACGCTCAATAAATGTGGCCGGCGCAGTTCTCGTTGCAAGTGTCGTCGCACCAACCCCATAAGGAGAGTGTATGACTACACAAGAGCTTGTCGACCGTTACGAGCAAGAGTTGCCGTCGATTATATTTCTCTGTGGTTTTGCGGCTATCACCGTTTTTATTTGGCATGATATGAGCATATTCGGGCGGCCATGGAAAAGGCAAATTTTTTCTCGTCTTTGGTCTTATTCTCATGGTTTGTGGGTAGAGATGCTTATAAACTCTATCGACACGGCCAGAAAGTTTATTACCTCACAACACTATTCTTTCTAGTGATGCAGGGCTTTCTCTTCATATAGGGCCATGTATAGAAAAATGATTAATAATTTTTTGATTAAAAACATAGCATCCTCCATAAATACTACATTCGTATAAAAAAATATCAGCTAGATTAGTATCTATTATATTATTTTATATTTTAATGCAAACTAAACTTTTTATAGCAACAGGCCGGCAGTGACTCCAACCACATATTGGATGTTCCAATTCTTCTCTGACGACTCATTGGCTTCCCATCGCTTTGTCATTATTGTTGGGGAACAACTTGAAACTTATATGGATTTAATGGTGGATCCTATTGCTTTGTGGATAATTTATCATTATACTACTTGAAAGTAGCAATATCTTAAAGTTATGCATATTTCTTCAATAAGCAATGATGCATCCACATGCACTATACAAAAAGTTGATCAAATTTTACTTTAAAGGACTCTTACATGTTGAAAAAATATATGTTCATTATTGCAGTTGTCATAGGTTTCACAGCTGTCCCGAGCATGCTCAATGCCTCACAGCCGCCTCAAAAAATTTCAGCAGCAATGATTGCTCGGATGGCGGCTACCATCGCGGCAGCTGCTCAACCCGCTATAAGCCAGGCTGCATCAAGTAATGCACCAGGCTTTCCAGAACAGCTTGCCACACAACAATTGAGTATGCCTACAGAGACCAATAGTCCAAGGCATACAAGAGCAAGGAACGCTGATGATGCACCAGCAGCACAGCAAGCTGCTTCAAGTAGTGCTGCCGAAACTGCGACTGTTCGCACACTCGCACAGGAACCCTACCCCATAGGATTGATATTTCCAACCGATATGGCAACAATTACTCCTGAAGAGGATCGTTTGCTGAGCGCCGCTCATCCCCTTATGAGCCATATAGGTATTTCCGAGGTATTAGCCCTGCTGCGTGTTTCGAAGGGCGTAAGAAGTTATATGCAATTTATTATCAGGGGTGATCCGGTCATACATAATACTCTTGTACGGTTCCGCGAAACGTATGACCAACCGATCACCATCAGACCCAACCTCGATGATGCAAGCAATTTCGATATTTTTGCACAGCAATTACACGCACAACTAAAAGCAGAGCTCAGTGGCAAAGCTGGCAGTCGTATCAATATCGATCTCAATGGCATAGAAGACCTTAGTCTAGTGGCACCTGATGCTTTCGCTCATTTTGTTCATACTATACACCGTGCCATAGCAGATAATAATTGTTTTCTTGTAGGATTTTATGCTAACGGGATTTTTCTAGAAAAACTTGATCCAAGTATCTTTGCTGGCATGCACGATCTCGAAGAAATAGACCTTTGCGAAAACACCATAGACAGCCTCAGCGACGACGTTTTTAAGGGTCTTACAAAACTTAAATATTTGTGGTTATTTCAAGTTAGAGGCGACCCAGCTGCCGACGGTCCAGCTTCTCGCAGTCAAACTGCGCTTAGCCCCAAAGCTCCTGGCATGCTCGACGGTCTCGCCAACTTACGCAAATTAGATCTTGCCGAATTCGGCCTCTACGGGGAACTACCTGCTACCATGTTTGATGGTTTAAAAAAATTGGAGACACTCGATCTTCACTTCAATTCTGTGGCAGCTATACAGCCAAGAGTATTCCAGAATCTGAGAAAACTACGCGTGCTTAACCTCGGACTTGTTTTCGATAAAATTGAGACTGGTTTGGTTTTGTACAATGATTCTTTCAGAAATCTCAGTGAGTTAAACTCTCTCAGTCTTTCTGGCTGCAACCTTACTGAGCTTCCGCCGGAAATTTTCTCTGAACTCAAAAGGCTAGAAAACCTTGACCTCAATGAAAATGCGTTCAGCAGTTTCCCTACCAGAGCATTACGTAGTGCCACAAATCTTCAGCGGCTTGCGATCAATCGTTGCCCTTTTGAGGAACTGCCAGAAAATGCATTGCTTGATTTACCCAAACTCAAGTCACTCGATCTAAGCCGCTGTTTTCTAAGGCATCTATCAGCAAATCTTTTTCAAAACAATACACAACTAGAAAAACTCGACCTGTCATCAAACAAGCTCACTGAGTTGCCAGACGATATTTTCAGAAACCTCAGTCAACTCAAAATGCTTAATATAACTGAGAACAACTTTGCTACCGAACCATTAGACGCACTCGTAAGCCTACCAGCTACGTGCAGCATTAACGAACCAGACTCAGATGTTGCCATAACAAAAGAATTGAATGAAAAATTCAGTACAGCAATATCACCAAGATATGCATACCATGTATAGATCAATAACTATTACTAAGATAATAAGTGCTTTATTGAAACAGTACGAAAGGACATGTCTATGTTAAAAAATTTCCCTGGTCTCATTATATTTGTAGCAAGCCTCGCGGGTAGCCCGAGCATGCTCAATG
Organism: uncultured bacterium; assembly: GCA_963715605.1. GTDB lineage: Bacteria > Babelota > Babeliae > Babelales > Vermiphilaceae > JAKASV01. The sequence continues at coordinate 1,042,614 of OY970257.1, forward strand.
CCTCACAGCCGCCTCAAAAAATTTCAGCAGCAATGATTGCTCGGATGGCGGCTACCATCGCGGCAGCTGCTCAACCCGTTATAAGCCAGGCTGCATCAAGTAATGCACCAGGCTTTCCAGAACAGCTTGCCACACAACAATTGAGTATGCCTACAGAGATCAATAGTCCAAGGCATACAAGAGCAAGGAACGCTGATGATGCATCAGCAGCACAGCAAGCTGCTTCAAGTAGTGCTGCCGAAACTGCGACTGTTCGCGCACTCGCACAGGAATCCTACCCCATAGGATTGGTATTTCCAACCGATATGGCAGCAATGACGTCTGAAGAAGATAACTTACTGCGCACCGCACATGCTCTTATGGGCTATATAGGTATTCATGAGGTGTTTGCCCTCTTGCGCGTATCAAAGCATGTAAGAAATTTCATGCAATCGATCCTAAGAAATGACCCAGCCATCCTAAATTATCTTGCACGATTCCGCGAAACGTATGGACAGCCAACTGTTATCAGGCCCGATCTTGACGATGCAAGTAATTTCGAAGTTTTTGCACAGCAATTCTATACACAGCTCAAAACAGAGCTCAGCGGCAAAGCAGGCTGCCATGTCGGCATCGATCTCAGTGGTATAGAAGGCCTTAGGCTTGTGGCGCCCGATATTTTTGCTAATTTTATGCATACTATACACCGTACCATAGCAGATAATAATTGTTGTTTTGTACGATTACGTGCTAGAGAAATCGGCTTAGAAAAACTTGATCCAAGCATCTTCGCTGGCATGCACGATCTCAAAGAAATAGACCTTACCAATAACGCTATGGACAGCGGTATACCTAGCGATATTTTTAAAGACCTCACAAAGCTTACCTGTTTAACGTTAGATACAGCATTTGGCGATGCGATGGATGATCCAAACCCTGAAGCATCTCTTTCATTGAACCACCTTACCAACCTACGAGACCTCGTTCTTTTTGGTTGTCACTTAGATGATAAAAGCATGCCTGCTACCATGTTTGATGCAGCAACAAAACTAAAACGACTGGTCCTCGGATTCAACCCTATAGAAGCACTACGGCCAAGACTCTTTCAAAATCTCCACGCACTGCAAGTACTTGATCTAAGTATGTGTGATATGGAAACATTAGATAAGGACCTTTTTAAGAATCTCCACGAATTAAAGACTCTTCGTCTAAATGGTTGTAGCAGTCTTGCTAAACTTCCACAAGAAATTTTCTCTGGGCTCACAAAGCTAAAAAATCTTGACTTAAGTGAAAATGGATTCACACAATTTCCAGACGCACTGCGCAGTGCCACTAATCTTCGCAGCTTGAATATTAGGAGCTGTCCTTTTGAGGGACTACCAAAAGATGCATTGCTTGGTTTAGTCAACCTCAAGAAACTTGACCTCAGCAGCTGCGAGTTAAGCGAGTTGCCAGCTGGTCTATTAGATAGTACTACAAATCTAAAAAAACTTAATCTATCGTCCAATATACTTACTGAGCTCCCGAAAGACATCTTTAGGAATCTCACGCTACTTGAGGTACTTGATGTGCGCCACAATAGATTTTCGCGTACACAACTGCAAAATGCCCATGCAGGCCTAAGGCATATATGCGAAGTATTTGATTCAAACCAAGAAGCGGGTACAGTAGCAACGCCTGAGTCAGAAGAAGAAACCGCCCCAGCAACCCCTGAGGATGGATTATCTGATGCCTAACTGTGCCAACAACTCATTAAATGAGGATATCACTATGTTAAAAAATTTTCTCATGCTCATTATAATCGCAATAAGTCTCGGGACTAGCCCAAGCATGCTTAACGCTTCGCAGCCGCCAAGAAGAGTAACGCCAGAAATTATTTGTGCATTGGCCTCTATAGATTCATTCGTTGCTAAATTTGTTAATGCTTACACTGAGGTATACCCAGATACTTCATTACTCGATGTACCAGGACTGCCAGAGTGGTTTGCTGTACAACGATTAAATGGGCGTACAGAGGTCGATAGTCTCTTACCTAAAAGAGCAAGGCCAGCCGATGCTGTACCAGTAAAGCAGCTTGCTGCTTCAAGTAGTACTACCTACACAGGTGCTACGCCTATACATTTAGGCGCATTGCCAACTCAACAAGCGTTAATACCCATGCAACAGCGCAGCACTGTCCAACAGGTACAAAAACCAGCAAGCACACAGGAACCCTATCCAGTTGGATGGGTATTTCCAACTGACATGGCAGCAATGACGCCTGAAGAAGAAGGCTTGCTAAGGGTCACGCACCCACTCATGCCTCATATAGGTGTTCGCGAAGTGTTGGCCCTCTTGGGCGTGTCAAAGCGTGTAAGAAGTCGTATGCAATCGATCATCAGGGGTAATCCAATCATCAAAAATACTCTTGTACAATACCACAAAACATATGGGCATCCCATTGTTATCAGGCCCAAATTCGTTGATGCAAGCAAGTTCGACGTTTTTGCGCAGCAATTCTATACACAACTAAGAGCAGAGCTCAGTGGCAAAGCAGGCTGTCATGTCGGTATCGATCTCAGTGATATAGAAGACCTTAGGTTTGTGGCGCCCGATATTTTCGCTAATTTTATGCATACTATACACCGCACCATAGAAGACAATGAATGTTGTTTTGTACGATTACGCGCTAGAGTAATCGGCTTAGAAAAACTTGATCCAAGCATCTTCGCTGGCATGCACAATCTCGAAGAAATAGATCTTACCTATAACGACATAGAAAATGTATGTGGTAATACTTTTAAAGGTCTCACAAAGCTTACCAGTTTAACATTAGAGTCAGCACTTGGTGAAGCAATGGAAGATCCAAGAACAGAGGCATTTGTTGCTTTGAACGGTCTTACCAATCTACGAGAGCTCAATCTTTTTGGCTGTCGCTTAGATGACAAAAACATGCCTGATACCATGTTTGACGCATTAGGAAAACTAAAAAGACTTATCCTTGGATTGAACTTTATGCAAGCACCACGACCAAGGCTTTTTCAAAATCTCCATGCACTACAAGTGCTTAATCTAAGTACATGCGACATAGAAACATTAGATAAGGATCTTTTTAAGAATCTCCACGCATTAAAGGCTCTTGATTTGCATGGTTGCCAAAGTATCGCCGAGCTTCCACGAGAAATTTTCTCTGGGCTCACAAATTTAGAAGATCTTGACTTAAGTGAAAATGGCTATACACAGTTTCCTGCCATGGCGCTGCGCAATCTCACTAACCTTCGCACATTGAATATTGGGCACTGTCCTCTTCAGGAACTACCAGAAGATGCGTTGCTCGATTTGATCAATCTCAAGAAACTTGACCTAAGTCACTGCAAGCTAAGACAGTTGCCAGCCGGTCTATTTTGTAGCACTACGAATCTAAAAAAACTTAATCTATCGTCCAATATGCTCACTGAGTTGCCGAAAGACATCTTTAGAAAACTCACGCGACTTACGTTGCTTGATATACGCCGCAATAGGTTTACACCTACACAATTACAAAGAGCACAAGCAGGCCTAAGGCACATATGCGCTACATTAGATGAAGACCAAGAAGCAATACCAGCATTGGAAGGAGCGGCCGCAGGAGCTCCTGCAGATGGATTAGCAGATGCCTAATTGCGTCAACGATTATTGAAAATATAACGCATTATTATGAAATATCTTTATTCGAAGATTAAGATGCCCCGCAGCATATTGCGGGGCATCTTAATCTTCGAATAAACTTGTTCCAATTTTTTATCTGGCTTCACGCATCATTTTGTTCGGTATTGCGAGGCAGCAAGCCTCGGGAAATTAGATCTCCTGAGTTTAAATTTTATATACATTAACACGCCAACAGCAACTCCAACAATGCATGCGAAAAATTACAGAAATGACATGCGAGTTGACGTTAGGTGCATATTTAGTAAAATCAAAAACAGAGTATACTACTGAAGCTATGAAGCGCGACAAACCAAGCGAGATCTTACTATGTATAATCAGTACCATATTTTATTGGCCCTTGTATGTGCCTTTTATTCCGCAAAATCTTGCTCAATTAATCTTCCTGACGATTTTTTACCCGAAGAAGCTTGTGCCACTGGCACAAGACAATTGATTACTCACCCCCGCTGTACATCGTTTGGACCTCACTCTTATTGTGGTAGCTATAAAATTTTATCATGGACCAGTCGCGATGGATTTTTCTCTGTTGGAAAGTTTTGCTCTATAGCGAATGATTTGACCATTTTTTTAGGTGGTAACCATCGTGTTGACTGGATCACTACCTACCCTTTTTCACATTTGTCTCAATACCCCGAAGCTCACGGCATTATAGGACACCCTGCTACGCATGGCAATGTCACTATCGGCAACGATGTTTGGATAGGGGCCAATGTAACCATATTATCGGGAGTGACCATTGCCGACGGAGCTGTTATAGGAACTCACAGCGTTGTTGCTAAAAACATCCCGCCATATGCTATTGCCGCTGGCAATCCAGCACGCATCATTAAATACAGATTTAATGAGAAAACAAGAGCATCATTATTGCATATACGATGGTGGGATTGGTCAATCGATAAAGTTTTAAAAAATGTCCATCTACTTTGCAGTTCAAATATTGATCTTTTTATCCAGCAGCATACAGTATAAAAACTATTACCTATTCTCATGATACACTAGAAAAGCCTTAGCAGTAACTTGCTCGTTTGTAATAATCTGAGTTGTCAAACATTTCCATTTGACAACTCTTTTTTTATGAGTACAATTAGAAATAAGCAGTTGTTTATATCGTAGTATAGTTTCACACCATCATGACAGGAGGAGTTTCTATGTCATCATCAACAGGATCCAAGGCTTCGGGGGATCGAGATTCTAAGACCTACATGTCTTCATCATCAACCGAGCTAAGGGTTAAAGAATTACTCAGGGAAAAAGGTTGGACAACAAAAGTTTTGGCAGAAAAAACTGGTATGTCCGAAAGTTACTTAACGCATATCAAGAATGGTACGCGACGCTGGAACGAGGATTCATTACGAAAGCTTGCTAATGCTTTTGAAATAAGTCCTATTGATCTGTTTGCACAGCGACGCCAACGAACTGACAATATCGATGAAAACGTTAGTTTACCAGAAAAATCAGATGTTCAACTGAATGTAAAAATCGTGCCAGTCGTTGGTGAGATTCCATCAAATCCATCACCATACAATAATCAACTATCACAGCTAACAACAGGGCATAAAGATATTTTTGTGCCGGTCTTTGATACTGCCGACAACGCAATGTTCGCCTTCCATATTGACAACAATCTCATGGCTCCGACATTTGTTAAAGGCGATTATCTTATCGTTTCACCAGAAGTTTGGACTCGTTCAGGCGATATTGCCGCTGTAGAATTTGGCAACGAAACAGTAACAAAGGCAATTGTACAAGTCACCTACTCAGAAGACTTTGTTGTTCTCGAGTCCGTTAATCATAAGCAAGCACCAATAGCGCTTGTTCGTGGTAAAGACCATTTTAGAATTATTGGCCGAGTTATTCAACGTCATCAACGCTTTGAATAATCTAAAAAAAGTCGAGGGATACTTGCTAAAATCATTATTTTTGCTATCCTGGGACTTACTTGTTGTATTGTAAGCTAAACAGGTCCTAAGCATTAGGACCTGTAGTGTATTAGCACTTCCAGTTGGCTTTTATAAGGAGTATTGTATATTATGGTTCGGTACGAAGTTTTAATGCTCACCGTTTCTGAGATTACCGAGGATGAGGTCAAGAACCTAGAATCTCAACTTCTTTCAGTGATACGTGTAGCAAAAGGAGCCCCGGTTTCATTTGAACGTTGGGGGAAGTACTCATTAGCGTATCCTGTCAAGAAAAATGATTACGGAGTTTACTTTTTGGCCCGTTTTGAACTTCCTGAAACAGCGCTAGAGGCTCTCGAAGAAATACGTTCTCTTGTTAATGTTAAGTTTCATGATGTTGTCATACGCAGCATGGTCACTGTCCTTGATCCTAATCAACCGCTTGATTATGAACGTCCTCAATCACTCGAAGAGACACCACGTCGCGAACAGTCTTATGGCCGCTTAGGCAGACATGGTGATCGCCACGAGGCAAGACTCTCTGCGCATGGTGAGGAGAGCGAGGATGCCGAGGAATTTGAAGAGATCCATAGCGATGATCACGCAATGCAAGAAGAAACGGTTGCTTAGTTTTAGGTAAGGACTCCTTTATGACAAAAAAAATAAAATTAAAAATAAGTTCACGTTTGCTCAAAAAACGTACACGTAAAAATGGTTATATGCAGAAACCATGCCGTTTTTGCGGCAGCGATGAACAAAAAAAATTGATCGATTATAAAAACGCTAATTTTTTACGTCATTTTTTGACAGAGCGCGGTAAAATATTACCGTCACGTATTTCAGGGGCATGTTGTCTACATCAACGTAGTCTAGCCCATGCAATCAGAAAAGCGCGAACCATGGCATTGTTGCCATACGTTGCATCCTAAAACGATGACCAACTAAGTAATTTAAACTAAAGACGTTGAGGGTACCTGTCAGCTTTCCTGGCGGGTACTTTTGTTATAGTAGAATATATATAAAGTACAATGAAGGTGGGGTTGTGAAAATACGATCAGAAGTTCGAAATATAGCTATTATTGCCCATGTTGACCATGGCAAAACAACATTAGTTGACCAGCTTTTACAGCAGTCTGGTACCATAAAAGCAGATCACGTTGATCGTGTTATGGACAGTAATGAGCTTGAACGAGAACGTGGTATAACCATTTTGGCAAAGCAAACTGGTATCCGTTACAAAGATTTTTATATTAATATTGTGGACACTCCAGGACATACTGATTTTGGCGGCGAAGTGGAGCGAACACTGCAAATGGTTGAGGGCTTTCTGTTACTCGTTGACGCTGCAGAAGGTGTTTTACCGGGCACAAAGTTTGTTCTACAAAAGGCTCTGCAAAACCATTTAAAGCCTATCGTTATGATTAATAAAATCGATCGTAAAGATGCTGACATAGCTACAACAGAAAGAGCCATACAGGACTTATTTTTGGATCTTGCTGTTGCCGATGATCAGTTAGAATATCCTGTTTTATATGGTGCATCGAGACTCGGCTTTGCTAATACCGATCCAGAAGCACCGCATACAGGAACCATGGAACCTCTCTTTGAGGCCATCATACACTATGTTCCGGCACCAAAGCAACTGAAGGATCATCTACAAATATTAGTTACAAATCTCGAGCATTCTGATTTTCTTGGTCCCATTGCTGTTGGAAGAATTTTTAATGGAACCGTCACAATGGGCAGCCAAGTTATTTGCTGTAAACAAGAGACGTGCAGCCAGCCGGTGCGGATAACAAAATTATTTCGCTACCTTGGTCTCGATAAGTATGCCGTTGATACCGCTGAATTTGGGGATATAATCGCTTTGGCGGGCTTTGAAGATTCTCTGCCAATAGGCTCAACTATCTGTACACCCGATTTTCCTGACGCCTACCCTTATGTTAATGTTGATGAACCAACACTGACTATGTATATTTCCGTGAATGATTCACCGTTTAGCGGCCGTGAAGGTTCCTATGTCACGTCACGTCATATACGTAATCGGCTCGAGAAAGAAACTAAAACTAACGTTGCTTTGCACGTAGAGTCGACTGATCAACCAGACGTTTTTAAAGTATCTGGCAGGGGGCAGTTGCATCTTGGTATTTTGATCGAAAATATGCGGCGAGAGGGATTCGAATTGCAGGTCTCCGCACCGCAAGTTATCTTCAAGACGATAAACGGTCAAAAACATGAACCAATAGAGCAACTCACTCTTGATCTTGATGAAGCTTATCAAGGGATCATTATGGAAAAATTGGGGCGAAGAAAGGCACAGCTAACTGCCATGGCGCCCCATGACCAAGGGCGTGTTCGACTGGAATTTGAGATTCCATCACGAGGACTTATTGGCTTTAGAAGTCAATTTTTAAGTGATACTCGTGGCTCTGGCATTATGCACATCAGTTTTTTGGGCTATGAACCATATAAAGGCGATGTTCCCACACGTACGCGTGGAGCAATAATTTCCATGGAGAATGGTATGGCTACAGGCTATGCACTTGATATGTTGCAACCCCGTGGTACATTATTTATCAAGCCTAGCGACCAAATTTATGAAGGTATGATCATAGGTGAGCATAATCGTGAAAATGATTTAGATGTTAATCCATGCAAAGAGAAGAAATTAACCAATATGCGCGCTTCTGGTTCCGATGATGCAATTAAATTGATACCACCACGCGTTATGGAACTCGAGACATGTATGGAATGGATTAGACCTGACGAACTTATTGAGGTAACACCAACAACGATCCGCCTTCGCAAGAAAATTTTGCGATCAGTTATGCGTAAAAAAGAGTAGTTATTGATGAGAAGAATTGCGGTTATGAAGCATGTTTAGTATAGGCATAGTTAATCTCCATTTGTAAGGATTTTACACATGAAAAAAGTGTATACAATAAGCATGCTCTTAGTTACTCTATGCGCATTGCAAGTATCTCTCAATACATACGCATGTCGCTCATCCTGGTTTTATGAATCACAAGATGAAGCAATTAGACAGGATAAAGATACACCTATAGCGGTTATTTTCGCTACTCTTGCCAGGCAACTACCCAGTGATACTGAACAGTTGGCAACATCCACGAGTGTTTATCCAAGAAATGGTCTTGGCGGCTGCATTATGGAAGAATTCGTTTCTTCAGCAATGGCTGAAAAATCAGTAAAAAAGTAAATTTAGTGTATACTATGCATACCAAAGATCTATTAAGATTGAATAGTATGCATAGTACATATAGCATAGCTCATCGACTAATATGAGTACAACAAAAGATTTTTTATATCGCGCTATTGTCTCGTACGATGGCACTGATTATTACGGATGGCAATTGCAACCAGATAGGCCAACAGTCACAGGTGCCTTGCAAGATAGTTTTAGAGATGTTTTTGGCGCATCACCATCTATTGTTGGTGCATCTCGAACTGACGCAGGCGTCCATGCGCTTGGGCAAGTTGCTCTCATCCGATCTTTCCTTGATATTGCACCGGATAGACTTCTCATTGCATGGCACAATACATTACCCACCGCTCTTTCGATACGATCATTAGAGCGGACAACAGAGACATTTCACCCTCAACGTGATGTCGCATCAAAGACCTATTGGTACCATTTTTTTATTAAACGCCCAGTCCCTCTTATTGCCCGTTATGGCTGGCTTCCTCCAATGACTCCTGATATCGCAAAACTTCGAGAATGTCTCTCGGTTTTTTGTGGAACTCATGATTTTCGATCTTTTTGTACTGGTAACGACATGGGCGATAATACCGTGCGTGAGATAAGTTCCATAGAACTTATCTTCTTACCTGCTTATAATGCTTATAGAATCATAGTGAAGGGGCCACGATTTATGCGTTATATGATTCGCCGCATCGTTGGAGCAAGTATCTTAGTTGCAAGTAAACACCATTTAGACGTACACTATCTCTGTAGAGCACTTTGCGAGCGTAATCCGCGACAAGTGTTATTAACAGCGCCTGCCAGTGGGCTCGTGCTACAAGAGGTACTTTATACGACAGGAGCAAGATCCTATGAATAAACTATGGCGTCAAGCATTATACAGCTTTCTAGGCATTATAGGCGCCGCACTAATTGGCACGGGGATATGGTGGTATTATACCAGCACGCCAAGGGACCCCATTTATCCTTATGACGAGAAGCGTGATAGAGCGGAGATTTTGGAAATTTTCAAAAACGACAAATATTGGTTACTTTCAAGTCCTGACTATTCCCCTGAATTTATGTTGAAACACCGTGCTCCCAATATGGAGTACAGATATTTTGGCAAGCTCAACATCGATGTGTACCGTGAGCCAAATAAACTCGCTGGTTTTGTAGCTTATTATATGAAAGAACCGACGCTGGGGTTTCTTCTATTTCTTGACGTTATTCCAGAGTTTCGAGGAAAAGAAAAGGGCCGTCATGCGGAACGCTTACTATACCATGCATTCAGAAAATTAAAAGAGATGGGAGCTACGCAAATACAGATTCTCACAAGATTAAGCAATATACGAGCCCAAAAAGTTTACAGACGCGTTGGCTTCCGTGATCTCTTTGAAGACGATGGCTTTATTTATTTAGTCTATGATGTACCAGCAGGCGAAATTCCAGCAAAGGAACCAGCATATGCTCATTGATGATCTAGAACTTCGTCTTAAAACATTGATGCCGGATGTGCAGACATTATCAGCATACTGGGATAATGCAAACCTTGAAGAAACATATCAAAAGCTTCATGCACAGAGCGAAACGCTCGATTTCTGGCAACATCCTCAACAGGCAGATATTCTGAAAGAACTGCAACGCATAAGAGTGCTTCGTGAAAATTTTTTGCATATTCAACAGGCCGCGCATGATCTACCAGAACTGATCAATATGTTTCGTGATAACGAACAAGAGTTGGCAGGAATCGAACCAGAAGTTAGAGCCCTTGAACGGGCTGTTCGTAGCTGTAAAATTGCCTTTTTACTGAACGATCCACAGGATAATAGTAACTGCTTTGTCAGCATTAATGCCGGTGCAGGCGGTACAGAATCACAGGATTGGGCAGAGATGCTACTGCGTATGTATATGCGCTTTGGTGAACAATCAGACTTTGCTGTTGATCTTCTAGACCATCAAGTCGGTGAGGGCGCTGGCATCAAATCAGCAACGCTCTTTATTCGTGGCAAAAATGCCTATGGCCTATTAAAAGGCGAGCAGGGTATACACCGTCTCGTGAGAATTTCTCCTTATGATGCGAATAAACGCCGCCATACTTCGTTCTCCGCTGTCAGCGTAACACCAGAAGTAGCGGACGTTGAGATTTCAATAGATCCTCAAGATCTCCGCATCGACACCTACAGGTCAGGTGGTGCCGGCGGACAGCATGTTAATAAAACCGAATCAGCGATACGCATCACTCATATACCGACAAATACCGTTGTTCAATGTCAAAATGAGCGCTCTCAAACACAAAATAAAGAAACTGCCATGAAGATGCTTCGTGCAAAATTAGCGCAAAGACAAAAAGATGAGCAAAAAGCAAAAGATGCCGCAATAGAGAGAAAAAGCATCGAATGGGGTTCCCAGATTCGTTCTTATGTTTTACATCCATACAAGATGGTCAAGGACCATAGAACAAATTTCGAATCGCCGCAGCCCGATTTGGTGCTCGATGGTGGGCTAACACCGTTTATCGAAGCATACCTAGTACAGCAACCTTCTCAATAACTCGAGGGCTGTTGCAGCGCATGAAAAATTTTGTTACGGTAGTGCATACCAGCAATGGTTCGTATAGTAGCTATAAATTTATATAAAATAAGAGGTTTTACCTATGTTCTGCAAGATATTATTATCTAGCTTTATTATTATTTTTAGTGCTGTCACGCAACTACCAGTCCATGCTTGTCAACGTCAAGAAAAAAATCTCCAGGATTTATCTGTCCATGAGTTGTGTGCTCTTGTGCGAGCCTCAGGAAAAGAAAACGAAAAGCTTGCCAAGAATCTTCGCATTACTGAAGAACGAGCAGAGCAATGTAAAAAGCAGCTTCAAGAAACACGAGAAAGACTTTCCCGCACTGAAAGTGAAAAATGGATCTGGAATTGGCCATGGCAAAGAATAATTACAACACATGTTCTAGCAGGCGCAGCAGGAGCCGTCGCCGTGTCGCTGCTCATGACATCAAGGGCAAACCATCGCGCTGCTGCACGCCCGCCAGTTTTTATAAACCAGTGGGCACAATAGTCTTGCTACATTAGATTATCTCCTGTTAAGAGAAAACAAATCTATGGCATAGTGACTCATACGCTCGCCACTGGTACAGGACTAGTTTTGGGTACTACATTTTTATTCAAAGTTTTAGCTCATTGATAACGCCAACAAACTATACTTATTAGCCAAAGCAGGCATTGCATCAGATACCTAGAGGTCTTAATTTGCCATGAGCACACGTGGAATAAAAGTTGCCTATTAGTAGCAAAATAGGTACACTAATTTTATACACAGTCATCACTGGAGAGGTGGCAGAGTGGTCGATTGCGACGGTCTTGAAAACCGTTATTCCGAGAGATCGGAATCAAGGGTTCGAATCCCTTCCTCTCCTCCAGTTTCTTTTATAATCTATAGTAATAACATTTTTTAAAAGTTCCACCTAACACGTATGCGTGTGGCACGCAGGGTATGGGTTTGGGAAAGGGCGGCACGCACTTATCCCAAGTTTAAAAAATTACTCAACCGAATAATACCCTCCAGCGTATAACCCACGTAAAGTTATGCAGCCCCCTGCTTACTATAGTTTTGTATACAGGATTTTTTTTACTAAAGTCCTTTGCCGAAGACTTTACCGTAGACGGATTTCATGGCATCAGGTTCTACTATGTCACTGACAACCAAATCTTTTTCTGTAAGCCCAGAAACAATTTCAAAAAAAGCATTATCATTAATACCAAGCTCAACAGGAACTTCAACAAAACCGTTATCGCGATATACCCAAACTGTTTTGTACGCGCCCTTAAGTTCTAAATTCTTCTTTTTTTGCTTTTCGAGTGGCTTACAAGCCATTTTTTTGAGCTTACATAATTCTTCTATAAGAGATCCATGCATGGCAAAAAAATTCCCAGGAATTGAAAGCGCATCAGGTTTCTCTGCAACAGTAATCCGCGCATTGACGGTCATACCAGGCCGCAGTAGTTTTTCGGTATTATCGATAATAAACGTAGCCTTATAGCTTACTGCCGTTTGTTTTTTAATGGGACTATTGCTGACATCCTTAATAATGCCACTAAACTTACGATATGGATACGTATCAAACGTTAAGATAGCTGTATGGCCAACGCGAATCTCCCCAATACGATTCTCATCGATTTCAAGATTGACCTTCATATCTTTGAGATCTTTTGCGATAGTATATAAGATAGTCGCTGGCGATGCTATGGTGGTGACAGTCTCGCCTTCGGTGGAGACTTTTGAAATGACAACACCATTTTCAGGTGCTGAAATTTTTTTATTTTTGAATATAAGCTCTGCTCTGTCAGCGAGGGCCTGTTTTGTTGCAATAGCTGCTTGAGTGTTTTCAAGATCACGAGTCTCCTGCTCAAAAGCATCCTTTGCAAGATGACCTGCTTCAAAGAGCTTTTTTTGTCGCTCATAATGAGCTTTTCGATAGGTATAATCATGTTTTGCCTGCTCGAGATTGCCAGCCGTTTCACGAACATCTGTGTCACCACGGCCATCATCAATAATCGCCAAAAGGTCACCTTTTTTGACTGGCTGATTCTCTTCAAAGAACATTTTACGGATGACACCAGCAACAAGGCTGCCAATTTTGAGGGTATCTTCTGCTTCAAGATACCCTGTTGCGCGGATGACCTGTGATATTGACCGTCGAATGGGGCGCTCCGTCGTAAACCATGGTTTCTCAGGTTCACGAATAAACTGAGTATAGGCATAGTAGCCAGCGCACACCATCAATGCAACTATACCAGTGAATAAAATACTATTTTTAATACTCATGATTCTGGGTACCCGCACGTATAAAGAAGGGTTCGATACTGTTTAGCAACCGTTACTCGTGCCATTAAAAAATCATTCTCTTGTTTTGCCCATAGCGCCTCGGCAACATCAAGATCGACTGGTGAAAGTATGCCCGTTTCTGCTTGCGCACGTTTGAGTTTAATGTTGTTTTCGGACTGGCGGTAAACCTCTTGCGCTGCATTATATAGCTTCAAAGTTTGTTTGAGTTCTGCATACTGCATCGCAATACTGTGCTTGCCACTTTGAAGGGCATCTACATACTGCATCAGGTAGCTATAGCTCCTTTCTTCGGAAACTCCAGCATTAAAGATATTTGCGAGACCATCGAAACACCAGTCCATAACCATACCAGCAGACCATCCGGTTTCAACAATACTCAAGAGCGGCGCTGATTGATATTTATACTTATTAAAGTTTGTAAATAGACTGACTGTTGGAAAATAAGTTTTATAATAATAACGTTCACGGTATTGCTCTTGAATCATACGTTCTTCTAGCGCCTTAAGCTCCCATCTTTTCTCAATGCCGTGAGCGCACCAATATTCCAAAGGCTGTTGATCATCTAATGCTTTTTGTACAGAGTTCTCAATAAATGCAGTTACATCTTGATTATCAAGCGCTTCATCAGGAGGGCATAAACTGCCGATGCTTTTTTCAAGCGTATTTTTATTGACCGCGTAAAAATCACTATACGAAGCAACATCTGCTTGCCGTTCGGCAAACGTTGCCCTATGTGACCAAAAAGTATCAGGATTTGTCAGGCCATACTCAAATTCATCCATGCTTTTTTGGAAGAAGCTCGTCGAGGCCTTATCTTCCCAGGTGATAAATTTTTTCTTATGGTGAGCAAACCACATATCAAGAAGAGCAGTTTCCGTCTCCATGCGCACTTTGTTGCGCAGTGCTAATTCTTGAAACTCAAGAGCTCTTGTATCTTGACGTGCAATTCGATAAAGCTGGATAGGTCCAGCAGCACTGTAAATAAGTTGTGTAAAACTGAGGCGTGCAAATCTCTTTGGCTGAAATATATTTCTTGGTGAAGCTTTACCGGCACCTGCACTTACTGTTATTTGCGGCAAATACCCCGCCAAGGCAACATGCTCTGCTTCTCTACTAGCATGAACATCATGGCATGCCCTTTTGATGTCAGGTCTGTTGCAATAAGCACTTTCAACAGCCGAAGAAACTGTTAATAAATCCGTATGCTGGATCGGTTCAGATGTTTGCGTCGAAAGACACAACGTAACAAGACACGCTCCAATCATACCCTACTCCTTTACTACTAGCTTCAGCAGCAAGTATGTCATGCTTGTTAAAAAAGGCAAGCGTTAACAGATAGCCAAACAAATAAGCACTATCACCATAACCCTTAACAAGCACGACTCTCTGGCCTTCTCAAAGCCAGCCATAGGAGCTACGTAGCTCCTAGTCCAAAACCCTTGTGTTGTAAAAACACGCTTTCAACAACTACGATGTATTAAACAATGAGTTGCTTGATATCCTGCAAATCCCGTACGTTGTTCATACCATGCACATGTTTGTTTGGATATTTTTCTATAACCACATTGAGCAGATCAGGGTGCATGCCGATTCCTACAACCAGATCAACATGAACTAATTGATCTATGACGTCACTCCATCTAATCGGATGTGTCATTAACGTAATACATTCTTGCATACTTTGTTCATGATCGGTAATCAATGCACCATTATGGCTGCTGATCAATGGTATAGTTGTATTTTTATATTGCATTGCTCGTATATGGGGAATAAATTTTTGTGCAACAGGATTCATAAGTTCTGAGTGTAATCCAATGCCTATGGCTTCATCATGGATAGTTGCCGACGATGACCCCTTTAATTTTTCTCGTACATTCTCTATCCCCTCTGTTAGTCCAGCGACTATATGCTGAGTCCTTGACAGATATGAAGCAATAAACACCCTATGATCTAAAAACTCTGGCAGTTTAGTTGGGGTTAAACCACCTATATCTATCATGTCAAAGTCATTATTTTTTAACAACAATGCATAAAGAACAGCATATTTTTTTAACGCATCTAAGCCTTCAATAAACGTGATACCTTGCACTGCCTGGAGTGCTGCGTAGTAGCCAGTGTCATACCCTGCCACAACAGTTGGCACTATACCATGTTCTTGCAAGAGTTTGGAGATCGCGCAACTTAGTACATAAATAGATGGATAAGCTTTTTCTATAAAGTTAATTTCCAGTGCAGATGATGAAAAACAGAGTTTCTTAAAATCGACACCAGCATGATCAGATGCCTCATCAAAATATTTTCTAACGGTTGGATATTCCTCGTAAAGTAACGCGCCCATCCCAACATGCTGAGTACCGTATCCCGGAAAAAGCATTGCAATCTTCATACGTCCTTCCTTTGGTAATGTTTATCTCTATTTCAAGCAATCATATCCAATAATAGGCTCAATACTATTTTTTCGCATCAACTTTTTGAATTCGCTTCTTGTTTACTATATATCTTCACACAATCAAGATCCAACGCATCAAAATACTGTAAAGCATAACTCATAAATTTAATAGAGCCCTGCTCTTGAAACAGGGCTCTATGGTTCATTTGTTAATGTTGTCTAGGAGCCAGTTAGTTATCGCGTGTAATGCACAAGGAGCTATTGTTTCTTGTATAGTTGCATACTCTGCCATAGAGCCCGTTATGCACGTCTGGCACGAATGGTTAAGCCCCGGCATAACCAGCGCTGTACAATCGCCATTGCCTGCCTGTCGTAAAGTATCACATAGAAGCGACAGCGAAGGTTCCGGAGAAGTTATCCAATCGCGATCACCGTATAATGCAAGCACAGGTACATGTATATTTTTGAGGAAATCTATGACGTTACATCGTACAAAATATCGGTACCACGGAGAACAAAAAACATGTGCTAAAACAGCGGCTTTTTTCTCAGTTATTGCAAACGCTATATTGTTGGACTCTTCTTGTATATGTTGGGGCAACTGTTGGCAATAATCACCCATTAGTTCTTGCACTTTTTTGCAAGCACTTTTGCCACTATCTTCCTGTTGCACCACCGTAAAAATCTTCGTACGAATATCTTTATCGAGTGCAAGAAGCTCATCGCTTGCGCCATCAGCCTTCAATTGCTTACCTGTTTGTATAACCAGGTCCTCAATATTCCTGTGAATCTGTCCTGCCATAAGCACTATATAGGCGACATCAGATATTTCTGCAGCAACCATACAAGAGATCATGCCACCTTCGCTGTGGCCTAGTAATCCAATCTTTGCTGGATCAATATCTCGACGAGTTTTGAGATACTCAATACCTGCTATAACGTCATCGGCAAAATCACGGCTTGTGGCTTCAGCGTACGAACCTGTTGAGCTACCGACACCACGTTTATCGAAGCGCAACACAGCAAAACCCTGATGAGTTAGATATTCAGCTATAACCAAAAAACGCTTGTGCGCCATCATAGTATAATCACGATCATGTTTCCCGTACCCCGCAACTAGGACAACAGTTGCTATAGGTTCTTTCTCGACGGGCATAGTCAAAGTACCTGAGAGTGTTACACCTGCACGATGATTTTGATAACTAACTTCTTCTTGCTTAAGGTTACATAATGATTCTTGCAGCAATTCTTGTTTTGAACTATGCATTTCTTGATTTCTTTCAATAATTCTTAATAAATCGTTTTCTTGTGACCATAAAGCATTACATAAGCACACTGACAATGCACTTATAAACTTGATAAGCAATTTCATAACAAAATTCCTTTCCAAATTAGCGGGTACCAGACTACAATCATGGTAAGATTAACGTGATTAGCTTTGTATATAGTAAAAGATAAGGCTCTGAAAATCAAAGCAATATGAACAACCATTGTAACACCAAGAGACTAGTGTACAAAAAAACTGCCTTAATTACGTGAATAGACTTCTGCATAGTTAAGTATAAACCAACATAATCATAAGTCAAAATCTTAGTTTATGAATCTATGAAAGCACAGTAATAAATTCCCATAAAACAGGAAGTTTCGATCTCGCTCAAAGTGGAAAGTTTGTACCTGTATTGGTAGTCACCTATTGTGTGTAAAACCTATTTAATTATAAAGAGATTTACAGCAGATTGACGCCTCAATTTAATACTGTTAAATTATTGTACGAACAACAACTTCACAATTATACATGGATTTTGAGTATGTTAGAACAAAGTATTGCTCCGACGCTTGCCATTGATGCTCGCGGTCTTATGAAAGTTTTCGACGATAATCTAGCTGTTAATGGCATTAATTTGCAGGTTCCCGTCGGCAGCATTTATGGTGTCCTTGGTCCCAATGGTGCCGGCAAAACTACCGCTATTAATTTATTGACAACCCTCTTGCGGCCTGATGGGGGTACAGCAACCATTTTCGGTCATGATGTCGTGAAAGAACCGCAGATTGTCCGTCAACTTATTGGCCTTACTGGCCAATATGCTTCAGTCGATGAAACATTGTCGGCCACTGAAAATCTCATTATATTTTCTCGCCTATTGGGCTTAAGTAAGGCACAAGCCAAGCAAAAAGCCATTGCATTACTTGAAGAATTTGGTTTAACTGAAGCCGCTGCACGCCCATTGTCTAAGTTTTCTGGTGGTATGCGTCGTCGACTTGATCTGGCTGTTAGTTTGATAGCACAACCACCACTCATTTTTCTTGATGAACCAACTACTGGTCTTGATCCTCGCACTCGTGCTCAAATGTGGCAGACTATTCGTAGGCTCGTAAAAACTGGTTCGACCGTACTGCTTACTACTCAGTACCTTGATGAAGCTGATCAATTGGCAGATCGCATTGCTGTTATTGACAAAGGTAAAGTTGTTGCCGAAGGTACACCCGATGAACTCAAGAAATTAGTTGGTACAACCACATTACAAGTACGTTTACAAGACAATGCACACTTTACTGCAGCGCAAAAAATTATCGAAACACGTCTGTGTACTAAAGTGCTATACGCTCCTGAAATAGGGTTACTGAGCGCACCTATGGCCGGTGCTGACAGAGTAACCGATTTGCTTGTAGACTTCAGAAATGCGAATATTAATCTCAGCGAAATGAGCATGCAAAAGCCAACGCTCGATGAGGTATTTTTGACAATCACCGGCCACGATACCCACGTTAATGAAACTAATCAGGTACAGCAATGAACACAATAAAAAATAGTATTCCAGGTATGCATCACCAACTCAAAAATCATGTAAGTCTACGTCAGGCAATAAGCAACTCACGCGTTATGGCATATCGAGGTATGCTTAAAATGCGCCGTAATCCGGAACAATTTTTTGATGTCGTGTTGCAACCAATTTTATTCACCCTACTGTTCACCTATCTTTTTGGTGGTGCGATAGCTGGTAACGTCATAAGCTATTTGCCCATTATTATTCCAGGTATTCTCGTGCAGACAGTTATTACCACATCAGTTGTAACCGGCGTGCAACTGCGTGAAGACATAGATAAAGGTGTATTCAATCGTTTTCGCAGTTTGCCGATTGCACGCATTGCGCCGCTCGCTGGAGCATTACTAGCTGATACTATCCGCTATGCCATTGCAACAATTCTTACTCTTATAACAGGCATTATTATGGGCTATAGGCCTGATTTGCTTGGTATTGTGCTCGGAGGGCTGCTCGTTATGTTCTGCGCATGGTGTATGAGCTGGATTTTCGCTTTTTTTGGTGTTATTGCTTCAAGTGCCTCGGGTGTACAGGGCATATCCATGATGGTACTCTTCCCCCTCACATTTTTGTCTAATGCATTCGTACCAGTCAACACCCTACCAGGCTGGCTGCAGTTTTTTGTGCAACTTAACCCAGTTTCCCATCTTGTGTCAGCCGTACGTCAGTTAGCAAATAGCGTTACCATAGGGTACGACTTCTGGTTTACTTTAGTCGGTTCAGCTGTGATTGTTATTATTTTTGCACCGCTTACTGTTCGAGCATATATGCGTGAAGCATAGCTCCCAGAAAAGGTCCTCAGCTTTACTCTGTAAGTACTATATTTTTGGCACATCAGTACGGTATGCTGAGTTACAGAAGTTTACTGCAAGCCTGTTCAAAGAGAGTTTGCTTATAAGCTATAAGAGGAGTAGTAACTGTGGCAAAAAAAGCATTCCCCTTGACCAAAGCGTACCAGTTAATTGAGCCTGGACCAGTTGTGATGGTCACGACTTTCCATCAAGGAAAAGCCAATATCATGACCATGTCCTGGCACATGATGATCGATTTTATACCACCAATCATGGGCTGCGTGATCAGCGAGCAAAATTATTCTTTCAAGAATATACATGCAACGAAGGAGTGCGTGATCAATATCCCGACGGTGGAGCTTGCACCACAGGTTGTGGCAGTTGGCACCTCCTCAGGCTCCAAGATCGATAAATTCAAAGAGTTTCATCTGACACAAGAGGCTGCATCGCAAGTCAATGTGCCAATGATCGGTGAGTGCTATGCAAACCTAGAATGCAAAGTTATTGATATACATATGGCAGCGAAATATAACATGTTCATTCTTGAGGTTCTTGCAGCATGGATTAAGCCCTCTACAAGAAGACCGCGCACAATCCATCACTGTGGCAACGGAGTGTTCGTTGTTGACGGCAACATCATCAAGTTTCCATCAATCCATGATGAACCTACATGATAAGTCTGGTTCACTCTTTCACATAGCTGTAGCGCAATCATCTCTTCTCATGAATAGAATTATCAGTAAGTTCTTGGTGCATAAGGTAAACACAAAGATGGCATAAGCTTCCTGATTGTCGCATATGGTTATTTGGATCTCGTGCACGCAAAACAAGTAAACCAGGAGCAGATGTACTTTTAAAAGCTTTGAATTATAAATGCTCAAGAGTCACTAGAAAATATTAGTTACATATCTTCAATCGACCATCAAGTGCCGGACAGATAGACGTATACTGTTCAAAATACTTCATAAGAATATCTTTTTCAGTTAAACCAGTATAATGCTTATCTTTAATCGATTTAAACATATAAAATTGCGCCACATAAAAAAATTCGTCTATCATCATGCTATTAACAATGACATCATATTGATGATTATCATCAAGAGGGTAAAACTGTTTATTTTGCTGCTCAACGTCAACATTAACAATCCTGCGGCCATCCTGTTTAGTGCCTATTGCCATGCCCTCATCACGTGCATCTGGTACAAGAGCTTGCTTGGAGGGATCGATAGTATATCGCAAGCCAGAGACATGCAACAAATTCTTGGGATTGCCTGCTGTTATATCTGCCGCTCCAAGTTCAAGAGCCTGCCGAATTTGAACACCCGTTGCTCGTAATCGGATCAAAAAATCGTTATCAAAGGAAAATAAAGCATCCATGTCACGTTCTGTAAGTTCTCCTGACGGGAAAATCTCTTCGCCGCTGATGCTTCTTGCATTGATCAATACAATATCTGCACCAAAAAAATCACGAATTGCATCAGTAACAAAATTTGCAAAGCCGTTTTCTTGTTTGCGCATGGCCTGTTTTGTTGTATCGATCGGACAGGTCGATGTACAAACAACCTTAGGCTTGGGAAGTTGTCTTGTGTACCATTGAAGTTTCTCTTCTATCTGCTGATCTTGTGGAACACTAGAATCTACTTCCAGTATATCACATTCGAATGTTAAACGACCGTTTTCTTGCGGCCATAGTTTGACCATGCCAAGAGTTCTGCCCTTATCACCAGGGTGACTAATGATCGTTTTATTATAATCCTGCTTTTGAACAACGACCTCGCAGCCTCGTTTGGTAGCAGTATGCGTATGTCCGCCACAAATAAGATCTATACCGTGTACCTGTTCTGCAAGTTTCCGATCTTCATCTATGCCTATGTGTGAAAGGACAATAACAAAGTCTACTTGATCAACAGTTTTAAGCTCATCAACGGCTTGCTGCATGCAGCTATAAAAATCAGGTTCAATGTTTAGTGCTTCATGGAGAAACCAATAAGCTTTAGATTTAACAAGATCTGGTAGTATTGCACCAAGAATCCCTACTTTATAACCATTCTTGTCGATGATGAGCTTTTTTACAATGCGACAAGATAAGTCTGAAGACCTAAGATTTGTTGCAATTATGGGAAATGAACAGGCCTGCAAACTCTTATCTGCAGCATCTACCCCGAAATCAAATTCATGATTACCTAAAGTACCAGCATCGATAGGCAAAGCATTCAAAAAGCGCGCAATTGCTTCACCTCCGAATGCTAAAAAATACGTACCCCTATTAAAGTCTTCAATAAAATAATCCCCAGAGCCAAGGAGTAATACTTTTTCTGGGTAAAGTTTTTTAATGGTATTGATATGTCCCGCTATACGGGAAATACCACCGACTTGTTGTAATGTATTGTCATGTCCCCATGCATACGTTGGTTCTAGCTGACCGTGCAGGTCAGCGATTGTTACAATAACAAGTACCGGATCAGATTTTTTGTTAAGCATTGCTAAGACCTTATTTCTGCGTACTCAACGTTTCTTTCAAAAATCTTAAAGCTTCCTTCCAGGCTTGCTCTATAGCATGGGCATTCCCCTCAGGAGTACCGCCAGCAATGCTCCATGCTCCTTGGAAAAAAGGCAAATCGGCTGATGAACGATTATGACAGAAAATATCTTAGACATAAAAACTCCCTCGCTCTACACCTTGGTGTAAAACCTCTATAAAACTCGATTGTAATGGAACTAAAACGATATCAACGTTGACACGAAATAGGTAATAAGCCAGAAATTATGGGGCAACGTTTATTATCTAGCTCCCGTCTTGATTGCTCCATATTTTTGTAACATTAGTATAGCCTCTGGCTTGTTCGCGTATATAGCTTTGTCCAAAGGAGTTTCGCCTTTATTGGTTTGTGTATTAACATACTGGTTGATGTTGCTGCGGCCGACACGTTTTTCATGGGCCTTTATCAATAATTCTATTATACCTGGGTATCCAAAGTAGGCAGCTTCGTGTAATGGGGAATTTCCTTCATTATCACGAACGGCTTCATCGGCCCCTTCGCCAAGAAGCCTTATAACTAAAGGCGCATTGCCTTCCCTGACGGCATAAAAGAGAGAAGTTTTTCCATATCCATCTCGGGCCACAATATTGACAACATCGAGTTGGCAAGGAGTCTTTTGCTCAGGAGCACTGATGAGTGTTTTCTTGTTGGATGGACTGCCATACCACAAAACGAGCGTTTCATCAGGCATAACTTCAATCCTAGTTAGTCCTGCAACGCTGTTTCTATCTATAGTAAAGTTATAAAAGTCATGCCTCATATCTTCCATCTCAATATTTAACGGTGCATGCGGCAAAGGAACTTTAGTACCTCTTCGAATAGGGCCGCTCCAAATAATCTTTCCGTTTATTCTTTGAGTAATAACAAAGCTGTATGAATCAGTATTACCACTGAATAATACATTGGAAGCCCTTCCTGCAGCAACTTCTTGCCTTACTTCTTGCAATTTTCTTTGCTCGTCGGCATTTTTATCCGCCTCTCGTAACGCACTTAACTCAGCTCTTAATCGCAATGATAAGTTTTGTAAAGCATGGATCTGCCGCTCCACACTGCTTATTTCGCTCAGAACAACCTGTTCGTCACGTTGTCCGGTCGGCATGTGCGCCGCTGAAAAAATTTTTGACGATAACGACAAACAAGCAAACATCATTACTGCCGTTACAAGTTTTTTCGCAATGATCTTCATAATTTAAATTCCTTTCGTTTATTCCGTCTATAAAAATATACAACTCTAGAAATTCTATCGATCGATAAAAACTCTATAGCATTAATAATTCTATTATAAAAATAATTTGCAGAAAAAGTCAAGTAATACGGTTCTTTTAGTTACTGGTTTTGACTCTTTACGCAATCCTAAAGCATAACCATTAAAGTGTATATGAGTAAACATAACACCAAAAAATAGCTGTTTATGCATCCTACCATGGCGCTTGTCTGATCTAAACTATCTAAAAATTGTTATCGCTCCCTCGGCGTTAGAGTCATCAAGTGGCTGCCCCGTTAATTCATGGATAGTTACGGGTACAAGAGAGCTATCATAGGTGAATGCTGCTTGTTTGTCTGGTAATCCTTCATGGATGGCTCGCCAGACGGGATAGGAGGCCCGAATAGGGTATATTTCACCCATGGAGATATTAGCATCGCAACCGGTGTATACAACTGTTGTCCTTGATGGTGTGGCACCAGCAAACCAACAAGTACGAGAATCATTTGTTGTACCTGTCTTACAAATAGCCTCTGTAGTTAAAGTTGTCTGTTGACCAGATGTTTTTTTCACACGCTCCATGCCAATGCCGAGAACTTTGGCAACTTTACCACAGGTTTGCGTTGAGAGTAGGCGCTCTATATATGGCGTGTGTCGCCATATAGTTGAACCCCATTGGTCTTTTACCCAAGAGACATAGTATGGCTCTATATAGACACCATTATTGGCAAAGACATTAAATGCAGCCGTGACTTCTTTGACGCTTACATCGATGCATCCGAGAGCAAGCGATGGATATGCACCAATAGGACACTCAAAGTGAAACCTTTTCGCAAGCGCAGCAACATTGTCTGGCCCGACACGAAGGCACGTCTTTACCGCAACTATATTATTAGATCGTGCGAGAGCAAAAGCAAGCGTCATCTGTCCTGAGAACGTATTATCCCAATTATGCGGCGCCCATACTTGATTATTCTGCATGATTTCTATTGGCTCATCGATTTCGGTGTCAGCAAAGCTACAGCCGACATTCATGGCAGCTGCATAGAGAATGATTTTGAAGACTGATCCCATCTGGCGCCTTGCCATGAATGCTCGATTGTATTTTGATACGCCAAAATCGAAGCCGCCAACAAGCGCCTGTATGGCACCAGTATGGCTGTTAATTGACATAACAGCGCCATCGACCTTTTTGCCTAATTCTGTGCGAAGTTTTTGACAGTGTGTTTTAAATGCCTCTTCGGCAGTATTTTGTGTAGCCCGGCTAATGGTTGTTTGGATAACGAGGCCACCTGCATAAAGTTGCTCTTTTGAAAATTTGCTTTCCAAAAATAGCCGTAGCGCTTCACGCAAGTGAAAAGCCTTAATCGTCTTTTCTCGTGGAGGCTTTACACAAACAAGTTGGTTTTTAGCTTGAGTGTACTGCTCTTGACTAATAAAGCCCAATTTTCTCATATTACCAAGAATATGGTCACGCCTTTTCTGTGCAACGGCAGGGTGTGTTAACGGACAATGCCCTTCAGGAAGCTGAACAATGCCAGCAAGTGTTGCCGCCTCATCAACGGTCAGTTCACTTGCATGCTTATCCCAGAAACGCTGGCAAGCAGCCTCAACACCATAGATACCAGACCCGAAATAAGCATTATTAAGGTATGCCTCCATGATCTGTTCTTTGGTATACTGCTGCTCTATAAGAATTGCATAGAGTTGTTCTTTAATTTTACGAGTAAATGTTTTCTTGGTATCAAAGAATAGTAGTCGCACTAATTGCTGAGTAATCGTACTGGCACCTTGCGCTTTGCGACCCCGATAAAGATTCACTAGTAATGATCGCAGTATGCCTTTCCAAGAGAGGCCATGATGAGCAAAAAATTGCCAATCTTCTGCGGCAACAAATGCATTAATGAGAATCTGTGGTATCTTGTCGTAACTGATTGGCTCGCGACGATCAAGCTGGAAACGCATCCACTCATTGCCTTCATCATCAAGAACAATTGATGCTTTGCTCGCATGATGGTGTTCCAAGGCTGAAAAATCAATACACTGGTGATGCATACAGAAAAATAGCGCACCCAAAAGAAATGCGATTGCTATACTTATCAAGATGGATATGCAATAAAAAATTTGCCAGCCAATTCTCATAATTATCTGAGACTCCAACATGGAAAACTAGAAAGCGTTTCTTCACGATATTTTTGTGGCATACAAAAAAACTAATGATGTAAGCACGAAAAACTAGTATGGTATAGCAAAGCGTAACATAGGTTTTACAGAGATGCAATGGCTCCTGATAATTACTTAACAACAATAAATCAAAAGAATTTATAGAAGCCTTGCCACTCATGCGTCTTTTGATGCCATTAAGTAGCACAAATAATTTTGTATAGAAAACTCTTGATTTTTGTATGTAATATAATTTATACTTGTAATAATTACAAAGTTTTTTAATAACCCTACGTGTATACATATTGCTAAAAAGAAGGAGATTAGCTATGAAAGCAAAAAAGGAAATGGATAACTTTATCGACAAAGAAAAAGAAGCAAAACGCCGTGCAAAGGGGTACTGGAAAAAATTGATGGACTCTACACAAGAAAAATTGTCGCAAGGAGCATCAAATATTAGTAAAATAATACCACATGCACGAAACGATGGTTGGCGACGAAGCGATAAAAAATAGGTATCATTAGACATCCATGAATATATATAAAGACACTTTAATCAATACTTTGGAAGCAGCGGCGTATAGATTGCGCCGCTCTTCTCTTATCATGACATCGTATGCTGGCTCAGGTCACCCGACATCTTGTTTATCGGCAGCCGATCTGGTTGCTGCGCTTTTTTTTCATACTATGAGATTTGATCCACGAGATCATACAAACCCTTCCAATGACCGTTTTATTTTATCAAAGGGCCATGCAGTACCTCTGTTATACGCTGTTTATTATGAACTTGGCATTCTCAATGATAACGATCTAAAAACTATACGAACACTGGAATCCTGTCTTGAAGGACATCCTACGCCACGTTTTCCATATGTCGATGTAGCAACAGGATCGCTTGGCATGGGGTTATCTATGGGTGCAGGCATGGCACTTGAGGCACATTTAGATAACCTGGAATATACAACCTATGTACTACTAGGTGATGGCGAGATAGCAGAAGGCTCAGTGTGGGAGGCTGCTGAACTTGCTGCTTACCATAAACTATCTAATCTCGTTGCAATAGTTGATTGCAATAGATTAGGCCAGACTGGTGAAACCAGGTATAAATACTCGATCGAAGAGTATCAACAGCAGTTCGAAGCATTCGGCTGGTATGTCCATGTTGTTGACGGTCATAGCATGGCCAATATTGTTGATACCTATGACTCGATTACTAACAATCAAACAAAAGCAACACAACCTATAATTGTTTTAGCAAAAACACGCAAGGGTCATGGTTTATCCACAGCAGAAGATAAGCTTGGCTTCCATGGTAAAGCTTTTGCCGTACACGACTTACCCAGTATTCTTGATAACTTGGCACATAATTATCCAACGGTAGCAGCAGCACAAGAACGACAAATATGGCATATCACAGAACCTAAGCTGCCAGTAACAAACGTTAACAGACCTAAAGCAATAATCATCCAAAAAGAAGACACAGTAGAAAACAGTGTAGACATAGTAAAACCAATGGCGACAAGAAGAGCTTTCGGCGAAGCTCTTGTCCTTCTTGGCGGCACTAACGATGCCATTGTGGCACTTGATGGTGATGTTGGCAACTCCACCTACACTGAATTATTCAAAAAAGTTTATCCTGAGCGCTTTATTCAGTGTTTTATTGCCGAACAAAACATGGTTGGTATGGCTATAGGGCTGCATGCTCGTGGCAAAATACCATTTGTTGCAACATTTGCAGCATTTTTAACTCGTGCCTATGACCAACTACGTATGGCAGCTATAGGACGCAATGCTATCCGCTGCGTTGGCTCACATGCTGGCATCTCTATTGGCGAAGACGGACCATCACAAATGGGATTAGAAGACATCTCCATGTTCTACTCATTACCAGATTCGATCATTTTGTATCCCGCTGATACCCTGAGCGCCCATGCCTTAACGAAGCTTATGAGCGAATACAGCAAAGGCATAAGTTATCTTCGAACAACAAGAGAAGAGACTCCATTAGTCTATACAGCAGAAACAACGTTCCATATAGGTGGTTCACATATTCTAAGACAGAGTGACCATGACGCACTATGTATTATAGGTGCTGGCATTACTCTCATAGAGGCTCTACGGGCGCATGATATACTGCAGACTATGGGAATAGCTTCAACCATCATAGACGTATATTCTGTGAAGCCGCTTGACACAGAGACCCTCCTAAGAGCCGCACAAGCTGCGCATAATATCGTGCTTACTATTGAGGACCATTATCTTTCAGGAGGCATAGGACAACATGTTGCATACGAACTTAGGAACCATGAGGTCATTATCGAATGTCTTGCAGTGAGAGACATTCCACAGTCAGGAAACCCTCAAAAACTACGCGCACAACATTGTATAGACGCCGAAGCAATCGTCACTAAGGCGCTTACTATGGTCAACAAAAAATAGAGATAGTATATGCTCTAGATATTCTAGCTAATCAGAACGTATGGTTTACGTTGTACTAGAGTAGTGCGTCACAATACTATCGCCATGCAAAGGGCTTGACGATGGTGAGCTCTCCCATGGTTTTCATAGTACTAACATATGAATATTCTTTAAGAAGCAGGTTGCTCCAAGAAACATTCAATGCGATCTTCGACTTGAAAGTCTTCAAAGCCATCTACGACAAAGCCACATTCGTAACCGGCATGAACTTCTTTCACAGAGCGTCGCTCTCTCTGCAGACTCTTTATGTTGCCACTGCCAACCTCTTTGCCACGCCTGAAAACCTTTATGGACGCATCACGAGTAAACTTGCCTTCTTGCACGTAACAGCCAGCAACAACACCGATTTTCTTGATGGTAAAGACCTGTCGAACAACAGCCTCGCCAACCTTTGTTGTCACGAGCTGTACCGTCGCTGGTTTCTTGAGCCGTACTTCAATATCTTCAAGTAGTTTATAAATGATATCGAAGACGTGTATATGCACATGGGAGCGACGCGCTAGCAAAGTAGCATTACTTTCCGATTTTACATGAAGAGCAAAAATTGCTGATCCTGTATACGAAGCAAGCATGATATCACTTTCAGTGACATCACCAACGCCCGCCAAAACTATGTTAATATCTTTATGAATTTTTTGAGAAATCTTTTCAAGAGAGCCAATGAGAGCTTCTTTTGTTGAAAGCGAATCGGTTTTAAGAATCATATTAAAGGCGTCGTCAGCAAAAAGTTTCTGGGCAAACACTTTGTTTTCTGTTGCGCTGCTACGAGCTTCCGAGTATTCCGCTTGAGAAATAACCCTAAAAAGAGACCCCACTGCAGGTAATGCTGAAAAACCAGAAACCTGCACAGGTATACCGGGAAGAACCTCTTTAATGCGTTTTCCAGTAGAGTCAGTCAGTGTTGTTATTTTTCCTACGGTATCACCTGCTATAAAGTAATCGCCAACTCTGACGATACCGTGTTTACATAAAACAGTTGCTACTGCTCCTCTGCCCCGTTCTGGCTTCGATTCAAGCACATGTCCAATGCCTGGGATTTTTTGATCGGCTCGCAACTCCATGACTTGCGATTGTAATATAATCATCTCAAGAAGTTGCTCGATGCCAGCGCCTGTCTTTGCCGATATAGGCAAACACATAACGTCGCCGCCCCACTCAGTAGCGAGAATACCATGTTGCGCCAGCCCACTACGTACACTTTCGAGTCGAGATGCATCAACTTTGTCAATCTTGTTGATAGCAACAATGATAGGTAAATTAGCCTCTTTGGCAAATTTGATAGCCTCAATAGTCTGTGGCATAACACCATCATCAGCGGCTACCATCAGAATAGCAATGTCGGCAACACCAATCCCACGCCCTCTTATTTTCGAAAAAGCTTCATGACCAGGCGTATCAAGAAAGACTATAGTGCCATGCGATGTTTTTACTTCATAGGCACCCAAGTGTTGGGTTATACCGCCCTTTTCTCTAGCTGCAACGTTGGCCTTTCTAACATAATCAAGAAATGTTGTTTTACCATGATCAACATGACCAACAACAACAACAACTGGTGGTCGCTCATGGATAGCATTCTGGACAACGTCAATGCCTGGTAACGTGCGATTTACTTTCTCTTTTTTAACGGTTTTTATATGGTAGTGCTCAGCAAGTCGCTCAAGAGAATCCTCGGTAATGACCTGATTTTTCGCGGCCATAATACCCATTTTGAGGAGCGTAATAATAACTTCACTGGTAGGTTTTTTGGTTTTATTGGCAAAATCGGCAACCGACATTGGTTCAATAAGTATAGAGCCCTCTAGGACTTCTTGCTTGAGATTATTATTCTTAGCAGATTTTTTTTCTGCTATAGGCGTATGCTCTTCGATGGCTACTACTGGTTCTACAATTTTTTGTTGTTGCTCGGTTTGCATAAATCTTTTCTCTAAAAAATCAAATTCTTGTTTAGAAAGCACTGCCATATGACTTTTAATGTGAAATCCAGCTTCATTAAGAAAAACTACTAGTTCTTTAGAAGGCACACCGCAAAGACGTGCAAATTCATATACGCGCATTGCTTCCATCGATCACCTATTTTTTGTAAAAAGGCTGTGCCAAAATCTCAATCCAAATCTTGCTCAAGGTCATGTAGGCCTTGAGCCTGTTCATCAGAAGTTGATAGTATTGATTCTCTAGCAGAATTGTCCGTCTGCATTAAATGGATATCACAGTCAACTAATTTTGAGGCCAATGCTATGTTTTGCCCCATTTTACCTATGGCAAGAGAACGCTGGTCTTCATCAACCCAAACATTGGCATTTCTTGAATCCACAAGTTCAACTCTATTCACTTGTGCTGGCTTCAGGGAGTTTGAGATAAGATTTTCCAGTGAGTCATTCCATGCTATGACATCAATCTTCTCGCCATCGATTTCTTTGAGGATTGGTTTGATACGAACGCCACTAACGCCAACACATGTACCTACTGGATCAATATTCTTATCGTGAGACACGACAATTATCTTTGATTTATACCCAGGTATTCTCACTATTTTTTTTATCTCAACAAGGCGCTCAAAAACTTCCGGAATCTCCAGCTCAAAAAGTTTTACTAAAAACTCGGTAGAAGCACGGTCAAGGATCAACTGATTCTCGTTTTTAGGTTCCTGCAAAACATCTTTTAAAAGAGCCCTAATTGGGTACCCTACAACGCATTTTTCACTTTTTACCATGAGTGATTTTGGCAAAAAGGCAAAATGTTCGCCTAATTTGATTACCAGTCCACCACGCTCACATTTGTGAATAACACCGCTGACAATTGATCCTTTCTTGCCCTGAAATGCTTGGAATACTGCGGCTGCATCTATTTTTCTTATGAGGGTTTCTATTGTTTGCTTAGCACGAATAATCTCAAGACGACCTATAGTTCCCTCAAACGGCAACCAGATGGCATCTCCTGTAGCGGCATCTTTATTTATGAACTTGGCTTTTCGCAGACTTATTTCATGTGGTTCTTGCTCAACATTTGAAACCACTATTTTCTTTGTTTTGACAACGACTTCGTCGGCTTTCTTGTCATACTCAGCTGATAGCTCATACTCAGGATACTTTTTTTGAAATGCAGAAAGTACACCCTCGCAAATAACTGAGTAAAGGACCTCTCTTTCTAATCCTTTTTCCTCAACAAGTTCATCAATAACGCCTGAAAGTTTCACTGTAGCCTTTTCGTAAAAGAGACATTGCTTGTATGCCAATATCTGTGTAAATTGCACGATTTTAATATTAGTATACTGAGCGATATCAGGCCTGTCAAATTACTCCATCTCTGTTTGGGGGAAGGAAAATCTTGGGTTGAGGGCAATCATTACAATATCTTAATAAAAATATAGTTATTATATTTATTATTATTATCAGGAGGCTAAGTGGTGGATAACTTCCTTGCAAAGTGATAAAAACCCTATTTTTAAAGCTTTTTTAATGTTTTTGGGGTGGTGGATAAGTGGTGGATAACTTTTTGCTAAATGGTGGATAACTTCGAAAACATCTTACTAGAAGATACATTAGTGGTGGATAACTTTGTATAGCATCTCTAGAACGCTGCTTTCGCGATCATCATAATTTTTTCAAAAAAAGTTATCCACCACTTATCCACCACTTATCCACCACTTATCCACCACTTATCCACCACTTATCCACCACTTATCCACCACTTGATGCAAGATCTATTGCTCGTACTATATCATCATAAAAAATCGGCAATTCTTTACTATTTCTCAAGATATA
Source organism: uncultured bacterium (assembly GCA_963715605.1). Taxonomy (GTDB): domain Bacteria; phylum Babelota; class Babeliae; order Babelales; family Vermiphilaceae; genus JAKASV01. The sequence continues at coordinate 1,074,380 of OY970257.1, forward strand.
AGCCGGGTGATAAGTGGGAAGTACGATTGATTCTTCGAAATGCATCTGTTTGCCGCGGACAAGGCTAATTTTGATGTCTTCATCAAATAATGCCTTAAGTGCACAGGCTCCTAGGGTGCAAATAACTTTTGGTCGAACAATTTTTATCTGTTTGTAAAGTAATATATTTTTACATATCGTTGCTTCATCAGGAAGCGGTTGACGATTATTCGGAGGACGACATTTAACAATGTTTGTTATGAATACACTTTCGCGTGTCAGATTATTGCTAAGAATGACCTTTTCGAGTAATTTGCCAGAACGGCCAACAAAAGGCTTTCCTATGATATCCTCGTCTCTTCCTGGACCTTCTCCAATAAACATGAGATCTGCGTCAGGATTACCGTCGCCGAAGACTACCTGTGTTCTACCTAAAGATCCAAGTGGGCATTGGTTGCAATTTTTGTAAGGTTCGTAAAGGATATCCAAAAGATATTTTTTATATGTTTGTTTGTCCATAAAATTCCAGAAACTGAATGTCGATATGTTGAGGGTACTTTTTGTAGTGTACCGTTTCTGGTTTTTCAGGCAACAAAGTTTTCTTGTGTAATGAGCTATAAAGTGGTTTGTTTTACAGCTCAATGTGTGTGTTGATATGATACAAAAATATTGAGTATGTTAAGCTATCGCGAGTGTTGACCGTATTAAGTTTGCCCAAGCATTAGATGCGAATGCCGTTGTATTGTAAGATGGATGAATTCTTTGTTCAGGAAAATAAATTGACAAGCCTCTTGCTTGGCTTAAATTTTTCCCCGTTACGTTTGCGATAACAATATTTTCGATTAATGTTTTTCCTTCTGCTAATTTATCAGCTAAAGTTTGCCTTAACCGCGCGCCTATTTGATTCCTGGTTAAGTACATCGTAGGAATATTAAGCTGTAGATTTCGGTAGAAATGGTGCAAGTCTATGTATTGGGGTGTATCAAAATGTGTGCATAGTCTCCGGTTTCGACTTGTTACAATTGCCCTTTTCACTGAGTTGTCACGTTGATTTTGCAGACATTCAATAAGCAACTGCGAAACCGTATTAAGATTTTCTTCTATATCGTTAATTCTGTTCAGGTTGATTGCCGATAGAGTGTAATCATTGGTGTGGGGACCGTACGTTTTCTCATAGATATTTACTATATGCGTAGCAAATTCTTCGGGAGTCATGCTAGTTTGCGTAAAAGGTGTTAAAATACTTTGATAATTCCAACCAGTACCAAGTTCTACTTCTTGTGATGAGACTAGAATTTCAGCGTAATCTTTAACAAGCGCTCCAATTTCTATCATAGACATGAGGCATGCATCAAAACCCAATATTGAAAATTTTCTTCCCTGCATGATTGTTGGATCGTTTTTTATGCTTTCTAGGGCATACACAATTTTTTGGTTGGTTAGGTAATGGCCTGTAGTATCATCCCAGCATGCGCCACGTGATGTTTTTTGGCCTTTGGCTGTACTTGCATAGTCTAGGTAATCTACTGAACGGTCAAGCTCGAGTTTATTGGTCTCAGGATTAAATCTGAATAGATTTGAAGCACGGACTATTCTGCTACCCATAGGATCGATTATACCTGTTGCATGATCCCAACAATCGAGCATATAATGACGTGCTGGAAATTTTTCGACCGCCCATTTCACAAAAGCTATCAATGCATCTGGGTTGCCACTATCAATGATTGGCCATTTTTGTGGTTGCGTAAATTCAGTAATATTGTCCTTTTCAATGTAAAAATAGAAACGATTTTTTTTGTTATTGAGGCGAATGTCGAGATGTATAACAACGTTGATATTCGCTGTCGATCCGATAGTTGCCATCTGTTTTATATTTCTGATAGCGTAGCGCTGAAGATCATTGTCAGCGGCCATGTAAATGAGTAACGTCCAATCTTTTTCTGGGTTATTCTTATAACTTTTGTTGATCAGTTCCAGAGGAGCATGACGTATAGGTATCTGTTCATCGTTGCTGTTAAAGTCTTTGCCAACAATGGCCTGTATCAGGTTTGATATATTGTTTTTATCAAAGTTTTCATGCTTTTGTGGGTACACATGATGAAGCTGTAGAACTAAGATGATGAGAAATAACATACGAAGTTTGACACGGGAGTCCAAAAACTTTGTCATCACATCTCCTTTTTTTTGTTTGGCTCTTAGTATTTACTCTAGCTGGTATTGTCTATAAATGGCAATACCAGCTTTCTTAAGTGTCAAATCATAGGTTTTTTACTCTGTTTTTCTGAAATTTCGTGATTTCATTAAAGAGGCCAAGTACATAGGTGATGCCAAAACTAAGTTGAAAATCAAGGGCAAACACATGTGCAGGATTCTCTAGCAATGTCACCAGTGCAACAAGTGATAAGACCGGTATTTGATAGGTCCTAATATAAGATAGCGAGCATGCGCGAGTGATAATAAGCGCATAAAAAGCTCTCATAAAAGGAATGCTATGCCAAGAAAATAATGCATATAATATACACAAGAATAACATGAGTATACTGCGTAGTATTGCATGGATCGGTAACAGCCCCATGAGAAAGCCCCAGAGCGAAACGAATAACACAAGGTGCAGCCCGGCACGGGCAAGATAATGTGATAGACCCCAGAGTCTGAACGTATTTTTCAGATCAGTTGCCTCTTTTTTTGCTGGTTTATACCCGAGAAATATGGACGCAAAAGCATTAAAAGTTGGGCGCGACAGCTGTTGCCTAAAACGCTCCAAAAGATCCATTTTATATTCAGCTATCCAGCGCCTTAAAGAGAACTTTGGCTCTTGTAGTAATATAATAGTATACGAATCAACAAGTGCTGTCCCCAAAATACCTTCCTGGACACAATAATGCAATAATTTTGTGGCAGGTTTTTTGCACTGAACTATGGTTACTTTGATGGTGTCAGCAATTCTTATAGATCGTATAGACCGTACATATAATCGAAGTGTGCCGTGGCACGTAATTTCTCTATGATCAGAGCTTCGCTCTATGCTGGTGATGCTTATATCGATCGCATTGCCAAATATCTTTTTGGTGCTATGTGCAAGTATATCTTTAACGGAACCGGTAACCGTTATTGGTGTGTCTTGCACGTATGAGTAGAAATATTCATATTGATTATACAGTCTTATGTGATTGTAGGCGCCACCGAGGAAAGCCAAGCTATACAATATGCTATATAACTTTTTATAATCTAGCGATGTATAGTAGCTCAAGAATCGTGCTAAAAGTAGCATACTGAAGCCACCACATATGAGTGCTGGTATGGGCATGCAGTGATAGGCTGCAATAATCCCTAATATATGGGTAAATACGAGTACCGTTATTGGAAATAGTCTTGGAAAAATAAAGTAGCGTTTGAGCTGCATATAACATACAAGGCAAGCATAATCCATGCTAATGCTGTGTAGTCATTAAGAAGAGATCTAATCTTGAGCATTGTAATGCATGGTATATAGTATAGATACTCTTATTATCAGGATTAGAAAGCCTTTAACCTCCATAAAAATAATCTGTCAATTGCTGTATGAGAGCCCACATAAATGAGCTCTCATATAATTCTATAACTAGTCTACGTTGTCGCTCTTACGCCTGCTGCCTGCAGATTGATCAGGATCATCGCCGTCAGGCAATCCAAAGGTTATAGCTAATGCAGTTCCAGTTTCACCTCCTGTAGGTTGGTCTGGCATTGCGCTTGCTGATGATCCTGCAGCTGCAGCACCAACTTCGCCAAACTTGTTAGTTATGGCGCCGGTCCTTCTAAGTGCTTTTTCTGCGAGTCTATTTTGCCTTCTCAAAGCGATATCAAGCGGGGTTTCTGGAGTACCATTCGCCCATAATGGCAGCGAAGCATTGATATCGGTGCCTCTTTGCTGAGCAAGTACAAGAGCAGCCTCGTCTTGTCCAGCATCGAGAGCATGGTGCAATGCTGCACCAATATGTGCACGACCAGTAGCAAGTATGCTGTCGATAGCTGCGAGGTTGCCTGCTCGTGCTGCATAACAAAGGGCTGTAAGGCCACCATTATCAGCTGTATCAACAGGTGTACCAGCTTTTAGTATGGTACACACAATGCCATTCTTGCCTTCTCTTGCAGCGACCATAAGAGGAGTTATACCGTTTGCATCACGAACATTGTGATCGGGATTGCTTCGAGCCATAGCCTGATATAAGATCTCGTCGCCGATACGAGCTGCTTCATGAAGTGAAGTTATACGTGTTCGAGGGTCTTGTTCCATAGCAAAATCACGATCATACTCAAGGAGAATTCTGACTGCTTCTTGCAGTTCGCATCCAATAGCTAACTTAATAGGAGTAAGATTGGCAGGCGTGACCGCAGCTCTTAGTGATTCCGGACAACGTTCTGCTAGGAGGCGAAGCATAGGTACAGATATTGGGTGATGGTTTTGTGCCGCAGTAGCCAACAGAAGGTGTATGGGCATAAATCCATTAGGTAACCGGAGATTTCCCAGCGCACCACGATCAAAAAGTGTTCTAGCGGCGTCGATATGGCCACTTAATGCAGCAACATGGAGCGGCATAAGGTCGCCAAAAAAAGCATGTTGGCTATTCACGTTGGCGCCCCTATCGGCGAGGTAGTTTATGCTATCTGGTTGGTCTGCTAAAGTTGCAAGATGCATTAAAACGCTGTTGTTTTGATCACTCAGGTCAACGCTACCTAAGGCAGCTCCAAAACCTATTGCTCTTGGCTTGCCTCCAATGATACCGCCAACGAGTATGCCTGCACTGACAAAAGGCCTAGCAATAAATAAGCATACGCCTGTTATTGCGGCCTTCTTCAAAAATCTTTTATTGGTAAGTGTGGCTTTTGTTTTTTTGCCAACTCTTGAGAGTGTTGGAGAGATTGTGCCCCAAAATTTTGTTGTGGCTTCCCCAATATTGTGTGCGTAACCGTTAAGACTAGGTATTGCCTGCGCTTGTTCTGATTGTATGAGTGAACACGCTATAATAAGTGTTAATATAATGGACTTTTTCTTGTTATTATAGGTCGGCATAGAACTCCAGTACTATGTATAGAAGTTTCGTGTACGAATTTTAAAAAAAACTTGTAATTGTATAATCTCTAAATTTATGACCGCTTATACGGCGTTAATTATTTCTATATTAACCAGCTTTATTTGTCAAACGGGTCTATAGTTTTCCATCAAAAATAGCTTGTCTATATGATGCCATAAGAAATGCCATATGATGGAGATTATGCATAGTTGCCAAGATATAGCCGGTCATCTCATGAGCCTTAAATAAATGATGTAAGTATGCCCGTGTATACTGCGTGCATGTTATGCATGGGCAAGCTTTATCTACGGGTTCGAATGCTCGTTTATGATGGCTGTTCAAGATTTTGACGGTGCCTTGTTTAGTGAATAAAAGTCCATGTCGCGCGCATCGTGTTGGATGTGAGCTGTCAAAGGTATCGAGACCATAGCGAATACTTTGTTCAAAAGAGGCTAAATCGCCAATGCCAAGGAGGTGTGTTGGTTTTTCTACGGGAATATGTGGCATGGTATGCTCAAGTAGTGTGAACATTTCGGTATGATTTTTTCCTAAACTGCCCCCAATTGCAAAGCCGTCAAAAGGCAGTCCTGTAAGATATTTACAGCTTGTTGCTCTGAGTTGCTCGCTGATGCCACCATGAATAACTGCATAGATTGCCTGTTGTTGCGGACTTTTACGGTGTTCTTCCAGCGATCTTGTTTCCCATCGATGAGTACGATGCAGTGATGTTTCGAGGCTAGTGTTATCTATGTGGTATGGTGGCAACTCATCAAAGGGTATTATAATATCGGCACCAAGATCTTTTTGTGCACGAATAGAGCTCTCTGGTGTTAAAAGAATGTTACTGCCGTCCCGGTACGAGCGAAAGAGAACTCCTTCTTCGGTGATCGAAAGGACAGCATTATTATTTTTTTTGGAGCCGCGGCTTTTAAGTTCATCTTTAACGGTGCCATAAGCGAGACTGAATACCTGAAAACCTCCAGAATCGGTGATTATTGGTGCTTGCCGATTAATAAAATTATGAAGTCCTCCTGCCTCTTTGATGAGTGTAGTTCCCGGTTGTACCATGAGATGGTACGTATTACAGAATATAAGTTGCAGCCCAGTCGTAGCGACAGTGCTGTTATCGAGTGCCTTGATGGTACCGTTGGTTCCGACTGCAACAAAGCCTGGTGTATCTATAGTGCCATGAGGCGTGTGAATTCTACCAACACGCGCTCTTGAGCGTTTTGACTGGTGTATAATTTCGAAGGAAAAGTAGTCCATGGCTATCTTTCAATAGTTTTAAAAAGTCTCAGTACAAACACTTTTTATGCGGTGAGTTTTTTCATAATACACATACTGAGATACTTTATTGTTGATAATGCGCATAGAAACAGTATACTTTTTCTGTGCAGTTTTTGAATGAAGAATCATATTTTCTTACTTGATTGTAGGGTACGTTCATGGCATTTCGTATACGGACGAGTATTGGTTTTGGTCTACTCTTCATAACTTTACTTGCTGGATGGAAGGGGTACAACTATTTTTTTGATGTTAGAGTGCCTGTTATTCAGGTAACAGGTATTGCTGATGGATGTTGGTATTCTGGTGATATACTTGGCTCTTTAGTGAGCGATAAAGCGGTAACCGTTGAGGTCACTATTGATGGTAAAGTCTTGGCGGTCAATAATGGGCGCTTGAAGAGACATAGAAAATACCCGCTTGTTATTCCATCGCAAACATTGAAAAATGGCGCTCATAAGCTCAGTGTAACACTGATCGATAGTCAGTACCATCGGAACAAAACAACGGATGAACGAGTATTTTTTGTTGATAATATGCCTTTACATGTTGCATTAATGCAAGAAGGCAATGACACCAAGGTTTTGCAGGGGCGTACTCTGCATGTACAGTTCCAATCTACTAAAGAATTAGCTCATGCCGAAGTTAAAGTTCTTGGACAGACATTTCCCTGCCACCAAGAATCAAAAAATGCCTTAATATACGAATGCTTTATTCCCGTTGCCTGTGAGGCAGCTCCTAATGAGCATTCCTGTAATATCCTCGTTGCCGACCATGTTGGTAATACTTGTTCTCTTGGGCATACTTTTCAGATTGTTATGTTTCCTTTCAAAAAGCAATCTCTACATGTAAGTGCAGAAAAGGTTCAAGAGGAAAAAGAAAAAGGCGCAGGGCAGTCAACTCTCGATGAGTTGCTTGTAACGTTGGCAACTCAATCGCCACGCGAAAAGTTATGGCACGGATCTTTTTGCCTGCCAATGGAGTCGCCACGGATAACCTGTGAATTCGGCACCGTGCGAACAACACAGGAAAAAGGTAGATATATACATCGCGCCCTTGACCTCGCAAATACACCGCGCAGTATTGTATGGGCGACGCAAGATGGTGTTATTGCTCATATTGGGCGATATGCAAGTAGTGGTAATACAGTTGTTGTTGATCATGGGTGTGGCTTGTTATCGCTCTTCTACCACCTTGATACCATAGCAGATCTCAATGTTACACAAAAAATAGCAAAGGGAAATCCTCTTGGAACTGTTGGTAAAACAGGGTATGCTACTGGCTATCATTTGCATTGGGAGATGCGTATCCATAATATTTCTGTTGACCCAATGCAATGGGTCAAGGATAGTTTCTAATGGTTACCTATGCTATGTGGCACAATGTTAGGTATAGAGCATTGTTGCTATCCCTTATATCGGTTGGATTATTATATTGCTGGTATACATGTGCATATAAGCCAATGCAAAGAAATATTGCATGGTACCATGATAGTCTTATTACCATGCATAATAATGTTTCTGCCGGAGAACAATCTTCTACTACGCATACAAGCATAACTCTTATGGAGAATGCCCTTAAAGAGTATGTTAGTACCAATGAGCATGCTATTGATTTTTTTCTGGTGGCACTTTTTAGCTATGGACATGCTGCCGGTGTTAGCATCACTGAATGCAGTATTGGTGAACAGAAAAAACATGCTTGGTACCATGAGACTCCTATTACCATAGATCTTCGGGGCGAATTTATTAAGATACTTGATCTATTAAATAAAATTCTTGACAACAAACATTGTGCAAATATAGGTACTATAGTGCTTGCGCGGCAACAAGAAAGTCTCATGCAGTGCACCCTTGAACTTTCATATATTACAGTTCGAACACTATGAGTAACAAAAAAGCCCTTCAACTTAGGAAAGCTGAAGGGTTAGGGGGGAACAACGCATTGACTGCATTGTTCTTTTAGGGACACTTAACACAGTCCCAAAAAATATGTGAAAAGTCAAGGATATTAAAAACCCTACATTGCGCATGAGATAGCGGTAATGCGTCGTATAATGCACAAAAGGAGTAAGGTGGAACAAGAAAAAAATTTACTGTCATTACCAGCAGCGATTCTCATTAATCTCAATATTATGTTGGGTGCTGGCATTTTTCTTAATACAGATGAATTTGCAAGCCGTGTTGGCGCTTTGGGTTGTTTTGTGTATCCATTTTTGGGGCTCCTCATGCTACCACTCATTATCACCATAGCCAAGCTTGTGCAGATATATCCTGATCTTGGTTTTTATGGTTATGGGGCACGAGCTTTATCGCCCAGTGTTGGTTTTATGAGCGCCTGGAGTTACTTTACGGGAAAACTTGCATCGGCGATGCTGATGATCCATATAGCGCTGTCTCTAGTCCAACAAATCGTGGTTCCATTGCGCCAGGTGCCTATTATAGGACTTGATATTTTTATGATAGTGCTTTTTACTGCGCTCAATATGCTCGATGTCAAAACGGGAAGCGCCATTCAAAAGTGGTTTATGGCGCTCAAGATTGTGCCTATTTTCTTTTCCATCACTACTGGATTATTTCTTTTTTCTCGTTCCAATGTTGCTCCCATTCATATGCTTTGGGACGGTATCCCATCGGCATTGCCACTGGCACTCTATGTCGCAACAGGTTTTGAAGCAGCTTGTTCACTCAGTGCAAAAATTAGGAATGCACAACGTAATGCACCAAGGGCTATTTTTATTTCCTATGGCATTATGCTAGCAATCGCATTTATCTATCAGTTTGCTATGTATGGCGCCCTTGGTGGCAGCCTTGCACGCTTAACGGGGAAGCAAGGATTTCTTGGTATTTTCCCGTTATTGCTCGATCGTTTGATGCCAGGGTGCGCTCTTTATAATACTATGATTGAGGCAATTTTGTACTTGGCCATCGCTTCCTCAGCCCTTGGCTCTGCCTATGGTATTCTTTATAGTAACGTATGGAATTTACACACGCTTGCCGTAGCAGGACATGTTGTCGGTAAGAGATTTTTTACACGTCTTAGTGCTTATGGTTTACCATACTGGTGCGTTATAGCCGAGAGTGTTATATGCATAGTGTATCTCCTCGTAACACGCGGCACTAAGGTTCCACTGCAACAAACAAGTGCTTTGGCTTGCTCCATTGCTTATTCCATGAGTGTTGTTTCTTTCTTAGCACTTATGATATACAAGCAGGTAAGCTTATTGCCGGTATGGATACCTCTCTTGGCGCTGTGTAACTGCGTTATTTTGTTGGGATCATGTGTTAATAATTTTTTCATCTCTGGTCTAACACCGTTATGCCTGTTTCTTTGTTTATTGGGACTAGGCCTTTTTATGTTTATATATACGGCAAGAGACCAAAAAACTCAGTATCCATCCCGCAAGTAAGTTGCATGGTTTTACTTCATGTTGCTTTTTGCCTTAATTTTACAAAAAACAACATAGTTCCGTTAAAATAACCTTATAGCATGTTGTTTTTCGTTGTTTTTTAGGCAACTCTTTATTTTTTTGTTGTTTTTTTGTTTGATCGGGTCAATATAGATACACAACTCCTCCTGTCCTTGATGACTGGAGACACTGCTTAAATAGAGGGGCAGATAAGATCCTTCTCGATATATAACGAAAATTGGTCTTATCTGTCGCTTTATTCCACATGTAGTATGCTTTTGGTCTCATCTGAAAGAAGATTTTTTAGAACATTTAGATTGTACGAGTCATCGAAAAGAGTGTCTTTTGGTGTTTCCAGGATTTTTGGGATATCAAAAAAATGGGGATCATTCATAATAAATCTAAATGGCTCAAGTCCCATACAGCCGTGTCCGATTGTTTCATGGCGATCAATATGTTTATTGAAAGGTGCTTTTGAGTCATTCATATGGATTACTTGTATAGAATGTATACCCACTGTTGTATCGATATTATTTAACATGCGCGTATATGTTTCATGCGTATCAAACTGGTACCCGGCCGCAAAGGCATGGCACGTATCGAAACATACACCAATCAGATCGCGACGATCTACTCGGTTGCATACATAGGCGAGTTGCTCAAAGGTAGAGCATATTGTTGATCCCTGTCCCGACATGATCTCAAGCAGCAACATAGTTTGACCTGATGCTTTATTCAAAATGGTGTTTATATTGTTGATGACACGATTCAGGCAGGCATCAAGGGTATCATTGAGGCGAGAGCCAGGGTGAACAACTAGGTACGGTATATGTAAGAGTTCACATCGTGTCAGTTCATGATAGAGCGACGTTACTGATTTCTTTGCGACGGTGGATGTTGGTGATCCTATATTGATAAGATAACTTGTATGGCCAACAATAGTTCTTACCGAAGATGCTTTAGCCGTTGTAATAAATTGCTCGATTTCTTCTTGTGGTAATGGTGGCATTTGCCATTGTCGATTACTCTTTGTGAAGAGTTGAATGGCCGTGCAGTCAAGTGATTCTCCCGCGCGGATTGCATTGTCGAGTCCTCCAGCGATCGACATATGTGCACCATACAATAAACAGCTTTTTTTTCTATGCATGATCGTATAACCTTTTCTATCTGGCAACACACCTTGTACCAACCGTTGATGCTCCATAAGAGCATAGAAGTTTCATAAGCTAGTGGCATCCTCTCATGCCGTTCACCCTGAGCTTCTCACTAAGGCATAACCTTAGCTGTACCTGCAAGTAAATTCAATCAATTCTCTGTGAACTTACTAGGAAGCTCGAAGAGTTGCATGGCAATAAGTACTGCAAGCAAGCTTCGCGAGCACTTCTATCAACCCCGTTCGCCCTGAGGGCAAGCCTTGCGAGTGTCTCGAAGGGTTGAACACAACATTAAACTTTATGGATCGTTAACGGTTGAGTAATAATAGAGCCATACCAATACCATATAGTCACTGTATATAACCATAGTATATATGATACCTATAGTCATTGGCTATGGATATGGTCCTACAAAAAAGCTTCTATAGTAGCGTGCTACTCTGGCAGTTGATTGTGTTTATTGGCTAAAACCTGCTGCTGCTATAGCACCTAAGTCAGATTTTAGTTGGTTTGCGGCGATGGTTGGCTCGGGGCTGATCCTGTTGAAATGACGAAGTCTTTCCCAGGCATTTCTCAAGCGCGATGACCAAGGGTTGCCTTCTTTGATGCCGTGCTCCAAGGATGCGACACCGCCGGGTGATAGTTTATTAGCAACGAAGCGGAAGCCTTGAGCAATGGTTCTTGTTGCACGTGTATATGCTGTACCAATCTTATGTGACAAACGGGAAAACAATGAAGGCCTTAGAGCTTGCGCTGGTACTATTCTTGGCTGTGCAATATCATTGAATCCATCGTCTGATAGAGGCAAGACGGGAAATGGTTTTGGATCAGGCGATACCAGAGTAAAACCTGGAAGAGCAGCTAATCTGCTCTCAAGTGGCCTTGGTACGCTTATTGTTGTTGTGCTAGGTTTTACCACGTCATCGTAAGTGGAAGCTAGCTGTGGCGTATCTTGTGTCAGTGATGGATTGGCCGCCTTTAATAGTGCCTCAGCGCCTGCAATGGTACCCGTCAGGCACGGTTGCAGCAATGACAGGTACAATGGTAAGCGTGGCTGTTCTTGATAGCGTCCCCTGAGGCCGCTGATTGCATGGGCACAACGAGCCTTTGTTTCGCTATTGGCTGATCCTACGATACCGAGTGTTTTAATAGCATAACGTATTGGTAAAGAAAATCTTCCTGTCTCCATACGTGTCCGAGCAGCCATATCATAGAGAAGAAAACGTGGATTTTGTGTTTCTATCATGAACGATGTAAGTCGGTCATCAAGTGTTCCGCTGGCTCCTTGGCGTGGTGTTGTTTCATCGTGTGGCAGTAATTCATGTATGTCAGGGCATGTAGCTTCAACCATGTCATGAAGCACGCCGATAAATTTACCATAATTTTCTCCGCAGCCAAGATACTTGCCTTCAACTTTTTGAGCGCCTGTTTTGCACAATTGCCAGCCAAATTCCAGTGGTTTCATGGCAGCTCTTGTTAGGAGACCTGATGTAGGCATAGGCAAATATCTTCCAGTAGGCCCCTCTGGAATTTTCTGGGCCAATTCTGGTACTATATACCCTGTTGCCATACTTTTGACTGTTGGATTACCCATACCTGCCTGCAGGGCTGTTTTTGCTCCTACTCTGAATGCAGTCATGCCTATGGTTGACCCCATAGTGCGCATAAATTCATTTTCAATACTCTCTAAATCGCTCAAAGCAAGAGCTCGTTGCTGAGATCTCTGCGAAGCAGCGGGGCCTTCATGGTCAGCTGTAGGAGTATCGAAGATAAGGCAGAATAACTCAAGATCTCTCATAATGAGGTGCGCCTCGTTAATAAATCTATCGATGCACTGTTTTCTGTCTATGATATTGGGGCCGTATAATTTGTCTGAAAGCTTTTCTGCTGTTTGAATAATTGATGCTATCGCTTCTTTGCCCATAGTGCTGCCAGTTTCAATGCCCTTGGTGCGAGAGCAAAGTTCTTGTACGAGCTGGTCGGTCTCAGTGCCTTCTTTTGGTTGTATTACTTGTTCTATGTTCTTTCTTGCTCGACGTAAACGTTCTTTTTGCAAAAAGAAAAATGAGCTTATGACGCGGGTTAAGTTTTGTTCTTCTGGAGCGAGTTTTCTTCCTGTAATAAAACATTCAAAGCTATCGTGCATTCCTGTGCATTGGTCCTCGGTATACTTAGCTATACCAAGAAAGGGTTTAAGGTTGGAGCGTATGTCATCGAGTATCCCTTTCCTATCGCGTACCAAGGTATGTAGTTTGCCTATAGCCTGTGCGATTGGTTGAGCAATTTCGTCATGGCCTGATGCCCCTGAAAGTATCTTACTTCTCTGGCCTGCGCCATACGTTCGAGCTATTTCATCTTTACTCGAACGGTATACCAACGCTGGCTCCTGCCCTGTCAGTGGTTTATATCTTCTATCTATCTCCTGCCAGGTACGATCGAGATCTCTCCAGGCCATGGCATATTGTCGTATGTGGCGGCCAACTGACGTGCTACCTAGGGCATCTAATCTTGCGATATCCTGAAGACTTTGTGTGGGAAATAGAAGGCTACTGCCATCATCAACTGGAGTAGAAGAACTTCCAGCCATAGGTTGTACGGCACGAGCTGGGGCCGAGGAACTTTCGGCCATCGGGTGCATGGTCTGCGGCCAAAGACTTGTCAGGCACGCCATTGATAATAAAATAATATAGTTACAATGCATAGAAAGAACTCCAGCGGTATCTAGTATAAATAGTGTGTGCAACCTAGTATGCTAAGTTTGTGCAGATGCAAGGCAATGCTTTTTCAGTAGTAAGGCAAGGCCAAGACTATGTTGGCTAGGTTGCATTGTATGTAAACAAATTTATTATGAGAAAAATTTTATAAAAAAGCAATTGCCTACTATATTAACTCACTGCTTGTCGCTATGCACTTTATATAAGTAAATGATTAGGTCGTGATTAAGAAAAGTTTTCTTGTCATAACGCCCTTGCCATGCAAGGGGCTTGACGGTTATGAGCAGCCCCAATAGTGATTTCGAAGCAGATGTTATATGCTTGCTAATAGGGGCGATATTTGGTTTCTTTTTTGCTGTGAGTTACTCTTTATTAACGTGCTTCACGTTGGAAAACTTTTATGATAAAAAACAATTGTATAGTACTGTCTATGTTTTTATGCGCATGTGTAAGCATGCAAACAGACTGTTGCTTGCACAAAGCTGTAGGTGCAGAACATATAATGCCTTCAGCGGTACTTAGTACCAGTAATCTAAGCACACATACTACGCATGAGTGGCATCAAAGCCAAAAACTATTAGCTCCGAAAAATTTACTGTCACCGTCTACTGTGGGACTTGCCAATGATATTTTTAGTTCCCAGGGCGCAAGTTTTTATATGGTTGATACCAGCTTAGGAACGAGTGGTGTTATTGGTCTTGGCAACTATCAAGTACAAGAGAGCCCGTGCTCGACGTTTAAGATAGCGTTAAGTTTAATGGGATTTGATAGTGGTTTTCTAAAAAATACCTGTAAGCCAGTGCTGCCCTACCAAACATGCTATCAGGATGAGCGTGAACTATGCAGGCAGCCACAGACTCCAGCAAGTTGGATTCGAAATTCATGTATTTGGTATTCTCGGGCAATAACAGCGCGCTTAGGTTTTATGAGATTTTCTCAATACGTGAACGATTTTTCTTATGGCAATCAAAACGTAACTGGTGATCCAGAAAAAAACAACGGACTTACCCAGGCATGGCTATGCTCAAGTTTAAAAATTTCACCCAGAGAACAGGTAGAGTTCATACAAACGTTACTGCGTCACGGGCTCCCCGTTTCTGAAGATAGTTATGCTTATACAAAACAGCTGCTTTTTGTTAAAAACATACAAGATAATTGGCAGCTCTATGGCAAAACTGGCGGAGGGGTTGCTGGTAACACCCGTCTTCAGTGGTTTATTGGTTGGTTAAATTGCCTAGATGGCGTTGCTGATCATGGACCATACATTTTTGCCTGTTTATACAAAACCAATATCGGTGAGCAAGGTATAGGTGGTAATAGGGCGAAGCAAGCTGTTTTAGACTTTTTTGATAGGGCGCTATCAGTTGACAATGCTTAGCGCCTATTGATGGCTTTGTATATAGGAATTTTTATTGAGTATATCGCGCAGAATAGGCTATAGTTGCAGTAATAGTCCTGCCTGGAACAAAATATTGCGGAGATAAGCCTATGAAGCGCCTTACGCTACTGGTTATTATTGCTACTTTGCTTACATCAATTGGCTATTTTTTGTGTGTTCATACACGGCGTGAAACAATATTCGATCGTGTCATATTGATCCCTCAAGATTTGGTGCTTAAGGTGCCCGAAATTGCACCGTTATGCGACCAGATCGGTGGACTCAGGAAGAGTCATATTACTGTTGATGGTGGCTCATTATATTGTGAACAAGAGGGCAGTGGTGTTCCGTTGCTGTTAATAAGTGGTGGACCTGGTGAAACGCATCACGCATTTCATCCATACTTCTCGCAAGCAAAAGATGTTGCCCATATTATCTATTATGACCAGCGCGGCACTGGAAAATCAACGTATGATGACACTGGGCTTAGATATTCAGTAAAACAAGCCGTTGATGATATAGAGGCCTTACGTATAGCGTTGCATATTAATCAATGGGTTTTACTCGGTTGGTCATACGGCGGTTTGCTCGCACAATGCTATGCATTAAATTATCCTGAGCACGTTAAGGGACTTGTTTTGGTCGCCTCTGTGCACGGGCTCAAAAATATTGTACTGAACCCAGGCCGTGAGACTATGTTCTTATCGAAGTCTGAGCAAGATGCTCTAGAGAAAATTCATACAAATAAGAGTCTTAATGAGATGCAGCGTTCATATAACCTGTTTTTGGCTGGCGATTGGAAACGACAGGCATACTATAAGCCAACGCTCGAACAGATCGCTAGAATGGCCAGGTATGACTGGAATCCTGCACCAGGGTTCAATCGTATTATGGCACAGAACGAAAGCCATATAAGTTTAGATCACAAGTTTCACGAGTTCGAGGTTCCAACGCTGCTCATTGAGGCTATGTGGGATTTGACCTGGGATGCTGATAAAGCTCGGGTCATGCGTAAAAATCATCCCAAAGCTCAATATCAATCGTTTGAAAAGTCAGGGCATACGATTTTTGCCGATGAGCCCCAAAAATTCTTTGCGCTTCTCAAGAGTTTTTTAGCTTCGTTAGGTAGTGATGGCCACACCAGCTATAAAGCTGACAGTAAAATTGATCTGCCGCCATGTTCCATGCCCGAACTTAGCCGTAAACTTCTCATAGCTTTGGATCTGCCTGATGCTGACAAAAAAGATGCACTTATTCTAAGCTATTATCAGCAGGCAGTTAAAGATAATTTTGAGGATCTTTATTTTTGGCGTAAACTTGCCTCATACTTAGTCCAATCGAGAAAGCATTATCAAACCTGTCTGCATGCACTGCAGAAGTATGAGAGTAGTGTGGAACGCGAAGATCCTGATGAATTAAAATCGCTTGGCCATTGTCTCAGAGTTTTGCAGGGACAAATGAACGATTTGCTTGGCAAGCGGGATGCTGCCTTACAATGTTATAAAGAAGCACTGCTTATGTACTCAGGGGTATGTGATCAGTGTAAGTATGCTAATCAAGACTGGCTTAGAAGACGCCTTGAAAAGGCATTTACATGGGATGATAGTGAGGATTAAGTCATCAATGCCATGTATTCTACAGGCAAAGTACTAGAGTTCGCTACGAAGGAGACATGAAAAATCGAAATTCCCAAAGTTATCGTCGGTCAATTTTTCGCCGAAGTATCTTTTAAAAAAATATATAACTGCTTTCTTTTTCAATATGAGCTGTGCGGCATCATGTTGGGCAATAAGTTTGTGCGTAGTATGTGATACCTGGGCAAGGTTGCAAAGCGCTATATGATCAAGGTAAGAGAGTACGCATGACAATGCTTGGCATAAAGGCGAATCAACTAATAATACTGCTCGATCGTGGATTGGTTGTGTGTCAGTGGCTGTATGCGATGGTGACATTGCAAAAAGATTATCTAAAGAACCAACTAATAAAATAGTAGTAATGGTACCTGCGATAATATTGGCCATGACAGAGACCCCCCCATAAAAACTATATCTTATTAACTATGAAAATTTACTTTGAATATGCTTGAAATTGGTGCCGAGAGCCGGACTCGAACCGGCACAGGCTTGCGGCCCGAAGGATTTTAAGTCCTTTGCGTCTACCTATTCCGCCATCCCGGCACAATGCTATGTGTATGGAGGCGGCACCCGGATTTGAACCGGGGGTCAGGGTTTTGCAGACCCATGCCTTACCACTTGGCTATGCCGCCCAATAGAGAGAAACTCTATACTTAGAGTATCATAAATTAGTTTGTACGCAAATAGTTTTCTAGTCGCCACCATAAAAAGAGAGTGGAATGCACATGTATTGCACTATGCATTCCACTCTATATGTACTTAAAAAGCCTTTCAGAGAGACTTACTGTGCTGCTGCAGTAGCTGGTTCTGTTGTTTCGTCGGTTAGTAAATCATCAATGTTGGGCACTTCTAAAGCTGCATATTTGGTAAGAAAATCTAGGTTTTGCTGTGCTGCTGGTTTTATTTCTTCGCCAAAGATGATAGCACGAAGATCGCGAATATCGAGTGTTGTTTTTTCGCGAAGTGCGCGAGCAACGTCTTCGACTTCTTTTTTATGTTCGGTTAGCAATGCAATTGCATCAGCCTCGCATTTTTTAAATAAAGCAAAGGCAAGGTCACGATACTCATCACGAGTACTCTTCGGTAGAGCTTCGAGTTCCATGCCATCGTTAACGATGAGTTGTGCAAGAGCAAGAGCCTCTTCGCGATCGTGTATATGGTACCCAAGTCCCGTATCACCGAGAAGCACTTTTTCTGCAGCATGGCCTGCTAATTTAATTTTGCACTGGTTGAGTTTTTCAACCTTGGTTTCGATATCGTAGACGCCGCTTTCTTTGTTGGCAAACATCTTGCCATATTCAAATGGGCGCTGCTTTGGTTTATCTTTCCCTTGTGATCGTCGATACAAATCTTCTCCAACAAATTCTTCTTTGACTGGAGCTGAGACTGACCGGAGCGTTACTGTCGAAACTTGCAAGGCCGACTTGAGCAGCAAGCTTGCTACCGCTTCACCCGCTAAATGCGTCGAGACTATGTCCTGTTGTTCTTTGCTTAGTGCGACTGGTTGTTTCGAAATACCAAGAATTTTGTCATAGATATTCGCTTCAAGTGTTTCCTGGGTAACAACGCTGTGTTTAAATTTTGCATCAATAAAGGCGCTCTTAATGAAAAGCGCCAGACGCTCATATGAACAGCCTTCGGTCATGCGTGCAAGCCGATCGATATCAAAGTTTGTTATGATGCAAGCGGTTTTTTGGAGATAGTTACCGATAAAAACTTTGCGATCTTCAAAACAAGGATAGTCAAAGAAAATATGCTTGCCGAATCGTCCTTCAGTCAGTAAAGCTGGTTCAAGATTTTGTAGCTTGTTCGTAGTTGCTATGACAATAACTGTTTTATCGAGTATGTTCTCTTGAAGACAGCTACTCATAGTTGTCATGAAGGAACTGAGAATTTTGGTATTACCAGTTCGCTGGAGACTCAAGAGGTCTATCTCTTCAATGACAACGATGCAAGGAGCATTCGCGCGGGCACCTTCCATGATTCTATTAATACCTTCATCGGCAATAATTGCTGAGAATGGAACATTGAAGTATTTAAACTTACCTGTAGAGCCAAGTGTACGTTCAATTTCTCCGCATAATGCCGAAATAAAGTACGATTTACCAGTTCTCGTATCGCCAAACAAAAGAATCCCGGTTGATGGGGTTATTTTGGAACGGTCGAATGTTTCAGGACATCGTAAATATTCACAGAGAAGTCTGCCGTAAGCCTTGGCGTCTTCGTTGCCGATTACTTGATCAAACGTAACACCGGCTGGGTTAAATTCACTCTTGTCAAATGAGCGTTTTTCATAGACGCCACCCATGAGGTAGTTATCTATCTTGCGGCATTTTTTTGCTGCCCATTGACCTATCGGTGGCAGAAGATAGCCATAGCCAAACGCCCATAACCCTTTTGATACCAATGCCAGTGGACCATCGTCTTTTAAAAAGAGTTTCAATTTCATTGTTAAGCGAGAGGCCAAATTTATTTCGCTGGGTAATGCGCCATTAGCCTGTGGCTGACCACCTGCCGCTGCCGCGGGTGCGCCGCCCAAGGTTTCAAGGCTACCCTGTATAGCGTTACCAGGCAAAAGTTGTCCCGGTTGTGTAGCCTGTTGTATATGTTGAGATGGTGCTCTATGTAAATCTTGCGTGTTAACTATGCCGCTTTTTGTAAGATAAGAAGGCCATCCGAACATCCTTCTAAACCATGCTGGGTTTTCACCGCCGAGATAATACCAGAGCGCCCACGTCCCGAAAGCAGCTGATCCTAATGCTGCCACAGGGAGCCAAACGGCTTTTACGGTATCTACAATATACTTCTTGTGAAGTCGCCATACTTTGTTGTACCAATGAAGGCCCAAATTATCTGTTATATGACCAAGCTTTTCAAGTAAAGCATAATTTTTTGCCAAGCCCATACTTACAGACTCTAAGGTCACAGGTTCTTGATTGCGCAGTGCAGCCAATGCGTTGAGATCGAAACTCGCGATAGAGCGTGTATTTTTCTTGGTGATTTCCGTCTCTATATGCTTAACAAACTCTTGCAAAATTAATGACATCTGATTAATCAAATGAAGATCAATGAGGACCTGCTCTCTTGTTGTTCTAAAACCGCCAATGAGAGTACGCATCTCTATAAGACTTTTGCTGGTTTCTTTGCAATTAAGAGCCTTAAGGGAGCTGTTTGTTGCAATATTGAAGGCCATTTCTTCTAGCAATGAATCAAACGATTGAAGTTGATCTTGTACCTGTTTGAATAACTGTTCAAGCACAGCTTGGTCATCCGTTGCAAATTCTGTTGTTACTTCCTGTACGCCATATTCAGGTTGCATTGCAAGTGGTTGGCTGCTGGCATTTGTAGGCATATTCGATGCGCTGCAAAGCAGTAATAGTATGAAAAAAATATGCTGGAATAATGATTTCGGCATAGTTTCCCCCTGTGTCCTGAAAACATAAAAAATAGTAGAGACAATGAAACGACAGGTACCATAGTAGCATACCATACTATGGTTGTCGAATGCCCTGTAATTCAGTAGTGTATAATTGTTCCACCAACATTTTGCAGGTAGCCTATTTTTCATATAATGTAATAAAAAGCAACTTGAAAGTTTTTGTTGCTTAGGTTTTTACTACGATCGCGCGTGTGCCGAACAGATTTTTAATAAACAGCATGCTACAGTAAACGTTTCTTGTATAGCTTGTATGGATTGGAGCGCGTGGCATAACGGTCTTGGTTGCAGCAAGTCAATTTCAGGTATCTATTGGCATTTCTTATAATTTGTGCTATAATTTATTAAATAATAGTTGTATAAAATTTTTGTAGCAAGCTACTCTGTAGCAAATTCTATGAGTATGTTTTTGATACAGCCTGAGATTGGCCGATTTTCTGTCTCTGGTGCCGTGCACAATACAGTAGCAAATCGAGCGGTGGTTGATTATAATGCCATAGAGTTACGGTGTCACAGATTGTTGTAACAAGTGTATAAAGAAAGGTAATTCATGAATAGAAAGTATGCTCTTATGTTTTTTAGTGTAGTGCTCGTTGCCGCAGGTATTATTGGTGGTTATCATGTATGTATGGACCCATCAAATAAAACTGTACCAGCGCAGAATCATGGTGATGGCGCTCAGCCTATTCATGATATGGCTTCGCTGGAATCGCTCACCAATATAGTGCCCATTCTTATTGTTGGCTCTGGTCCAGCCGGGTTAACTGCCGGTATTTATGGCGCCACGCAATATACCACGGTGATTATTGGTGGCGAGACACTGAGTCTCCTCGCGGAAGCATCTGTTGTTGAGAATTGGCCTGGATCACCGCATCAACTTGGTACTGATTTAGTTGAAAAAACACGCCAGCAGGCGATCGATTTGGGTGCCAAAATAGTTGATACAGCCGTTGAAAAGATAGACACGAGTGCATGGCCATATAAAGTTTATTGCTCTGATGGTTCTGTTATGAACGCATTGACGGTGATTTTTGCAACCGGTGCGCATCCCAAAAAATTGGGTATCCCCGGTGAAAAACAATATTGGGGCAGAGGGGTAAGTGCTTGCGCAAAATGCGATTCTTTATTTTTTAAAGGCAAAAAAGTTGCCATAGCTGGTGGTGGAGACGCCGCCATCGAAGAGGCTACTGAGCTTGCTCGTTATGCCTCTGAAGTTGTTATTATTCACCGTCGAGACAAACTTCGCGCGAAGGCTTATATGCAGCAGCGTCTGGCAAAATATTCGCAAATAAAAGTACTGTATAATACACAGGTGCGTGCTGTGAACGGCAATGGTAAAAAAGTGACGAGTCTCCTGCTCGATACTGCAGGTAAGCAAGAATCAGTGCCTTTTGATGGCTTTTTCCTAGCTGTCGGACATACGCCGCAGAATGACTTAATTAAGGATTTTATAACGCTCAATGAAGAAGGCTTTGTTGTTCTGAATACTCATGGCCAAGAAACAAATGTTCCAGGCTTTTTTGCTGCTGGTGATGTTGCGAGCCCTAAACATCGTCAAGCAACGATAGCCATAGGAGATGGTGCACGCGCAGCTATGCAAGCAGCAGAGTATCTTGAGCGAATAGGTTTTACTCTTAAGGATGATGTAGCTCTTCGAAAACGCATAGCAAAAGATGCTCATGTATAAATACATCAATAAGCTTTTATAGAGCATGCATCGTTTTGCATGAGCATTGAGTTGCTCTATTTATTCTGATTCTTGCAACGGCCCTTATGTATATTTCTTGTACATAAGGGCCGTTGCAGTAATTTGTCGCTCTTTATTGCAAATTGCAATTCCACAGTGCTAGTATGATGAGTGATAGGGGTACCTTGGAGATATGTAATGGAGGGGGAATTGCAATGTCTACTACAAGGAGGGTGCAAAGGCTTTCTGGTGCGTTTGTACTTACAGTAATTGGTGTAATTGCTGAGGGCATACCTGATGACATCCGTATTGATACTCTGCAGCAATACAACTCACTGCCATTTCATGTCAATCAGTATGGGGAAGTAGTTCATTATGGCTTCCCATCACGTCGTGGCCCTATCATTGAAAGTGTCAAGTTGCATGCAAAGGCAAGTGCACATTCTGAGGATCGTATAGCACGTCATGGGTTCCTGACTTTGTATGACCAAGCTCAAGCTACTATTTTGCTTTGCCATGGTTTTATGTGTGATAAATTTGATGCAGGCATGTTACGCTCCATTTTCCCGCGAGGCCGTTTCAATTTTATGACATTTGATTTTCGAGCGCATGGCGATGGTGTTGAAGGGCAATATTGCACGCTTGGTCATGATGAGAAATATGATGTTATTGCTGCTGCTCGTTTTTTACGTGCTCATGAAAAAACAAAAGATAAACCACTTCTTGTGTATGGCTTTTCGATGGGAGCTGTTGCTGCAATCGAGGCTCAGGCAAAACACCCAGGACTTTTTGACGCAATGGTTCTTGACTGCCCTTTTGAATCCACCGAAAATCTATTAAAACGTTGCCTAGAAGGTATAAAATTTTCTGTATTTGGCTATGCGTTTGGTATTCCAGGGCGTTCGTTGCTACAAAAATATGTCTTTCACCCATATGTCCAGTCATTTGTTAAGCTTATTCTTCGTGCTGTTGCACATTTTGATCCTAAAAAAATAGATGTCATGGCTTATCCTGTCTATCCTGTTACTTCGGTGAAAAAGATTACTGTGCCATGCTTTTTTATATCCTGCAAGAATGATGAAAGGGTCTCTGTTGACGCCATACAAGAAATCTTTGATCGCACTGCATCAACATATAAGCAGCTTTGGATAACCAATGGTAGACGTCATTTTGATTCATATTTTTATAATCCTGAACAGTATACTGATCGTGTCAGGCGCTTTGTAGCACGGTACCTCTCGGGTGCTATGCAACAAGAAACAAAGAGTCTTGTTATTCGTGATCAAGATGATTTTGTTGTCTGTCAGGAATGTCATAACAGGCCTTATCTTGATAATAATGTCTAAATAACCATATTCTATAGTGCAGGTGTCTCCTATGAAAATTCGTTTGCATGGCACACTGTTCTTATGCATGCTCTCGCTGATGATGACTCAATCTCTGCTTGGCAGGACCTGCAGGGCACATAGTGCTGATAATCTCTTTCGTCTTATGAATAGATACCCGCTTGCTCTTTGCTTGTTTTATTACGATCGTGCATGCCAGTATGGCAACTGTACACAAGCTGCCTTTGCTTCACAGCTCGGTGTGTTCGAGCATTTGAGTAGGCTGAGAAAATATATAGACGGTGGTCTGTTATGTATTCGGGTGCCTGTTCATACGTGTTCTTTGTATGATATTATTGATGAGTATAGATTGCACTATCTACCAGCTTTTCTATTATTTAGGTACAGTGTTCCTATTCGTGATCAGGGTGGACATGTCTGTGCGCTGTATGGCCATCAATCGATGCTTAATCTTGAGCAGTATATAGATCAGCACTGTAAAAAAACCATATATCGTAATATTAGGCAGCGCGAAGAGGAGCGACGTATTGAACGAGAAGAGGCGCGGCTGCGCTATATGTATTACTATCCGTGCATGTATTGGGGCTGTCCATATGGCCTTGGTTGCGGCTGCGGATGGGGTTGCGGTTGGGGTGGATGTGGCGGGTATGGATGGGGGAGATCCTGTTTTGGAGCAGGCTATACTGTTGGATTTTAACCATGGTTCTGGTACCTTATAGAGCATGATGCACAGTGTTTTGAAGAGTGCTACTATCTTATGAAAGGTATGCTCATATGGTACGCTATGATATCGAAAAAAAGCCCCTTTGGGAGATAACCAAGGCACAGTGGTATGGGATCTTTGTCGAAGAGGATAAGACTGATACTGAGATTATCAGAGCGCTCTGTGCGAAAAAGTTTCCCGGCTTGCAGGTATTTCTTGCAGAACGCTTACTGCGTGGCACGCTAGGTGAGACAGTTACCATGCCGATGGTAACGGAGAGTGGCGTCATCTATTGTGTCGCAGCAGGTCTTGGAGCGCGTGTTCATGGATTGTATCCAGTAGAAAATTATCGACGCGCACTTGGTTCAATGGTTCGCGCCATGATGGCTGCTAAAGATAATATGCTTGCAATAAGTCTTCCAGAAGCATCTTGGTTTGATGTGTCTGACGAATATCTCGCATCGCAGACTGTGCTTGTCGCTGATATGGCGTATTACCATTTTGATGAATTTATTCATGATCCGAAGCGCAAATATCCTGATGATGCGCTCTTAACAATAGCTCTTGATACGCAAGATAATGCTGCAGTGGAGTGTGGTGCCTCATATGGCGCTATCTGCGCCCGTGGTGTCGCGCAAACACGCCACTGGGTTGATCTGCCTCCTGACCATATGACACCGATTGATCTTGCCAAAAAAGCATCAGAAATAGCATCTAATCATAACTTTAAAATAACTATTTTTAATGAAGCGCAGGTTAATCAGATGGGTATGGGTGGTCTTGCAGCTGTTGCCCGTGGTTCAGAAAGAGATTGCCAACTTGTGATTTTAGAATATACAAGTGAAAATCCACATGCCAAGACACTTGGTTTTGTCGGAAAAGGTATTACGTTTGATTCTGGTGGTCTTAGCATTAAACCAGCAGATTATATGGAAACCATGAAAGATGATATGGCAGGTGCTGCAGCTGTTCTCGGCGCCATGGATGTTATTGGTTCGCTAAAACCCGCTGTTAATATTGTTGCTGTTATTCCATTAGCAGAGAATCTTCCTAGTGGTAAAGCCATAAAACCAGGCGATATAGTTACATTTTATAATGGCGTAACAGGAGAAATTCTTAACACTGATGCTGAGGGGCGCCTTATTTTGGCAGATGCACTAGCCTATATAACAAAGCATTATACACTTGATGCGCTGGTTGACCTTGCGACGCTAACTGGTGCCTGCTGTGTTGCTCTTGGTCATTTCTATGGTGGCTTATTAAGCGAACATGATGATTTAGTAGCACGTGTTGAGGCAGCTGCAAAGCTTTCAGGTGAGCATGTATGGCGGTTGCCAATGTCAAATGATTATAAGCGTGCTATTCGATCGGAGCATGCTGACATTAAAAATACAGGTGGTAAGCAGTATGGTGCTGGAACAATCACGGCAGCTTGTTTTCTCCAGCATTTTGTTGGTACTACACCATGGGCTCATATTGATATAGCTGGAACAGCATTCGGTGTTCCTGATATCAGTTATTATCGCGCTGGCGCTACTGGTTTTGGTGTAAGACTTTTAACAGAGCTTGCTATGCATTGGAGGTAGGTTCCATACGCTAAAATTTGAGATGTATCTAATGGGGGTTGTAACCATATAGTAGACACGCACTAATCTTAAAGTCGGTCTTAATGGGGGGGGTAATTTGATGAAATGGGGTTATACTAGTGCACTTTTGATGGTGTTCTTATGCTTTGGTGTGCATGGTTTTGACCAATCGCAGGGGGTAACTTTTAACTTTCCATCACGATTTGGTGATTATGCCTTGACATGCGCAAAGGCAAAATATGTTTCAATGAAATATGGTCTTCCATTTTATTATCGCCGATTCGATTATCCTAAAGCTGATGGCCTGGTAGATTTGATGATATCGAAAAAAGAAAAACTGCTTACTAAAGATCTAGAGGAAAGCTTTGCGGGCAAAATAACGATACTCAACGAGGCTGACTTACTTAACCATCAGCACAAAAAATCGACATTGTTTATAATTGACTTTTGTTTTATACCAAATGATATACCAATAGGAGTTCACGAACATGCTTTTTCATTTGATATAGTGAAATGGTTAATGGTTGAAAATAAGCAACTAGAGGAAAATTTTAGAGAAATAATGGCATTAGCACATAAAAAAGTTAAGTTGGATAGACCGCTTGCAGAAAGCATTACTGTCGCAGTACATATCCGTAAGCCTTCTTGGATAGACAGTGCATTAGACTCAAAACAGTATAAAATTCCTCTAAATGATAGGCTTTTTCCATTTAAATTTCCCCCAGAGTATTTTTATGTAGAGCAAATAAAAAGGCTTTCGTCACTTGTTGATTATAAACCTTTATATGTAATGTTATTTACGGATGATCAAGCGCCAAGCAAAATTCTTGAAAGATTATCTAATCACCTATCTTCACATAAGAACATTAGTCTATACTGTGCTCGTAATGACGGTAATTGGTTGGATACAACCTTTGATGAGTTGCATAAGATGACAAAGTATGACTGCCTTATCCGTTCTGCCTCAAATTTTGCTGGTGTTGCGCAGGTATTGGCCGATTATAAAGTTATTTTTGGACCAAAAATGGATGCTTTCCACTGGGATGGTGATCTTTTGATTTGTGATCAAACATACTGTTATTTTTATGATAAAAACGCCCATGGCCGTGATAAATTCAAGCGATTTGTGTATGAAAAAGAAAATCTTGATGCAATGAAGAAATATGCACAGCAAGCACTTGGAATATAAATTTTGGGGCCAACCCCCAAAATTTGGCAAAAACGTGAAGCTATAGTTAAGTACCTGGTATACGATAGCGGTGAGTATTTGAGTTTTTTTCTACTGACTTGCACTAATGTCGCTAATAATATATTATTTCTCTATCTTCTTGTGTACTCTTTGTTGACTGTTCAGGAAAATTCTATTGTTGGTGATCCACAGAGTTGTATTTCTTGATAGAGATTTAATATGTTTGTGTTTATTTTGTTTTTATTAACAATAGTGTAAGGAGTCTCTTTATGTTACCAAAGCCGCTACGAGTGCTCTGGGGTGATTTAACGGCCGATGAAATTAAAAAATTTGGCATCTTGGCCGCGACGCTGTTCATGATCATTGGAACCTACTGGATGTTGCGAGTTATGAAAGATGCATCATTTGGGCTCCTTGTTGGGTATAAATACCAACCAATGGCAAAGATGGCATCACTCGTTTTTGTTGCGTTGGCTGTGTTAGCCTACAGTAAACTTGTTGATCTTTTTTCAAAACACACCCTTTTCTATATAATATGTACATTCTATGGCCTTGGTTTCATTGCTATTGCGTATCTTATGCCATCAGCAGAGGAAGCTAAAGCAATTTCTGCTGCCGCCTCGATAGCTACAACTGCCGCCACAACAGGAGGCCTTAGCTTCCTATTTTCCTGGATTCCAGGTAGAATTTTGGGCTGGTTTTCGTATCTGTTTCTTGAAAGTTTTGGTTCCATTGTTCCGGCGCTTTTCTGGTCTTTTGTTGCGAGTTCAACAACGACAGAATCAGCTAAGCGTGGCTATGGTATGATCATATCTTGTACGCAGGTTGGTACGATTCTTGGTCCATTACTTGTCAGTACTTCTGTTAAGACTCTTGGAGTTCCAACGCTGTTTGCGTTTGGTGGTATACTTATCTGTCTAGTGCCTATGCTTATTAGACTATATATGAAAGTTGTTCCTCAAGGACAAACTTTTGCAGAACGTGCTGAGGCGCAAGCTCCAGCCAAAAAGACAGGACTTTTTGAAGGACTTAGACTACTCTTAACGCGTTCGTATCTATTAGGTATACTTGTTGTTGCAACCATGTATGAAGTCATTGGTACGATTGTTGAATTTCAGATGGGTATGTGCATTAACGAGATATATCCACCTAGCGCTGATGGTGGTGCTGCATTCGCTCAGTTCAAGGCATGGAACGGTATTGCGGTCGGCATTTTATCACTTATTTTTGCGCTGGTTGGTACCAGCTATTTTATGCGCAAGTTTGGTCTCAAATTTTGCCTTATCTCGTTTCCAGTGCTTATTGGCGTTACCATGATTTCCGTTTATGCATTTAATCTTTCAAGTAATGATCACTATAAGCTTATGTGGGCGTTTTTCATAGCCGTGGTTATCTTTAAGGGATTAAATTATGCATTAAATAATCCTTCAAAAGAGGTCATGTATATTCCAACCAGTAAAGATGTTAAATTCAAAGCCAAAGGTTGGATTGATGCCTTTGGTAATAGATCAGCAAAAGCTGGTGGTGCGTTAGTAACTGACTCTCTCAAGGGTTCTCTCCCAACATTGATCAACTATGGTACTATTGCATCGCTTGGTATTGTTGGATTTTGGGTTATCGTAGCTGCATTCGTTGGCAATACTAATGCTAAACTGCAAAAAGAAAATCGCATTATCGAATAACAGTTAAGTAATTCAGTACATATTGATGAGAATGTTTAGGTTGTGGGATATGGTTGGCATGTCCCACAATTTTTTTTGATAAATCATGCTTGCTTTGTATAACAACGAAGTTTTATCAGGTCAATAGTTGTTTGTTTTGGTTAACGAAAGTAGCTCTTCAAACTTGCACTAATTCTACTATTGCTATATTATTTCTTTACCGTACTTGTACTTGTTGCCAGTTGCAGGACAACGTTATTTTGATAGTCTGCAGCATGATATTTTCTGGTAGAGATCTAGTATTTATGTGTTTTAATCTAACTGTATTAACAATAGTATTAAGGAGTTCCTTATGTTACCAAAGCCGCTACGAGTGCTCTGGGGTGATTTAACCGCCGATGAAATTAAAAAATTCGGTATTTTGACTGCAACATTGTTCCTAATTATTGGAACTTACTGGATGTTGCGAGTTATGAAAGATGCGTCATTTGGGCTCCTTGTTGGGTATAAATACCAACCAATGGCAAAGATGGCATCACTCGTTTTTGTTGCGTTGGCTGTGTTAATCTACAGTAAACTTGTTGATCTTTTTTCAAAACACACCCTTTTCTATATTATATGTACATTCTATGGCCTTGGTTTCATTACTATTGCATATCTTATGTCTACAACACAGCCGATCAACGCAGTTGCAGATGCTGTTGTTGCTGCCAGTAGTGCCACAACAGGAGGCCTTAGCTTCCTATTTTCCTGGATTCCAGGTAGAATTTTGGGCTGGTTTTCGTATCTGTTTCTTGAAAGTTTTGGTTCCATTGT
The DNA here is from genome assembly GCA_963715605.1 of uncultured bacterium. Lineage (GTDB taxonomy): Bacteria > Babelota > Babeliae > Babelales > Vermiphilaceae > JAKASV01. Next base: position 1,103,407 of record OY970257.1, read on the forward strand.
TCCGGCGCTTTTCTGGTCTTTTGTTGCGAGTTCAACAACGACAGAATCAGCTAAGCGTGGCTATGGTATGATCATATCTTGTACGCAGGTTGGTACGATTCTTGGTCCATTACTTGTCAGTACTTCTGTTAAGACTCTTGGAGTTCCAACGCTGTTTGCGTTTGGTGGTATACTTATCTGTCTAGTGCCTATGCTTATTAGGCTATATATGAAAGTTGTTCCTCAAGGACAAACTTTTGCAGAACGTGCTGAGGCGCAAGCTCCAGCCAAAAAGACAGGACTTTTTGAAGGACTTAGACTACTCTTAACGCGTTCGTATCTATTAGGTATACTTGTTGTTGCAACCATGTATGAAGTCATTGGTACGATTGTTGAATTTCAGATGGGTATGTGCATTAACGAGATATATCCACCTAGCGCTGATGGTGGTGCTGCATTCGCTCAGTTTAAGGCTTGGAATGGCGTGGCAGTTGGTATTCTAGCACTTGTTTTTGCGCTTGTTGGTACTAGCTATTTTATGCGTAAATTTGGCCTCAAATTTTGTCTCATCTCATTCCCTGTGCTTATTGGCGTTACCATGATTTCTGTTTATGTATTTAATCTTTCGAGCGGTGATCACTATAAGCTTATGTGGGCGTTTTTCATAGCCGTGGTTATCTTTAAGGGATTAAATTATGCATTAAATAATCCTTCAAAAGAGGTCATGTATATTCCAACCAGTAAAGACGTTAAATTCAAAGCCAAAGGTTGGATCGATGCCTTTGGTAATAGAACAGCAAAGGCTGGTGGTGCATTAGTAACCGACTCTCTCAAGGGTTCTCTTCCAACATTGATCAACTATGGTACTATTGCATCGCTTGGCATTGTTGGCTTCTGGGTTCTCGTGGCAGCGTTTGTTGGCAATACTAATGCGAAGCTGCAGAAAGAAAATCGCATTATCGAATAGCAATTAACTGCTTAAATCGATGACTTAAGCAGTTAAAATATCGTGGGACATATCAACTATGTCCCACGATATTTTAACTAGAAAGCTCATGATGCATAGTAACAAAATTTCGTATGCCAACACTCTTTTGTTCGGGTCAACATCTGATACTCGTAAGATACTCCTGGAAGAGGCAAAAATCCCGTTTGCCTGTATTCCGCAAGTTGCTGATGAAAAAGTTTGTAGCACGCTGTCAAATTTACCTGATATTGTACGCGCTATAGTACTGCAGAAAATGGATCATGTTGTGTTGCCTGTAGGTAGTCAGGGGGAAAAAGTCTTTGTGTTAACAGCCGATACTCTCTCATCTGATATCACCGGCACTGTTCATGGAAAACCTGTTGATAGGCAAGATGCTATTGCGAAATTACGCATTGCACGTCAAGGCGTAATGCTTGTAACAGCATTTTGTCTCGATCGTAAAATATGGCTTAATGGGACCTGGCATGTTGAAGAACGTCATATTGAGAGCGTTGCAACGCGTTATTCTTTTGATGTTCCTGATCATTGGCTTGATCTATACTTTGAACATTCGATGGGGTTATCATGTGCAGGGGCTATCGCTGTTGGTGGATTTGGTGGGCAGTTTCTTCGACATATTGATGGCTCCTATTCAGCGGTAAGAGGATTGCCTATGATCGAGCTTCGTGAAGCTCTTGAAAAATTAGGCTTTTTTACACCGTTATAGTTTCTCAATTAAGTGTGCACCGATGAGTAGTTTGCTAGTCAGAGTATGAGTAGCTGATAATAAAGATTATAGCGTGGGCATGTCAAGCATGCCCCGTATTTTTTGAGATAGAGAGTGTCGCTATGCAAAGTAACAAAATTTCGTATGATAATATTCTTCTACTCGGATCGACTTCACAGTCACGCAAGATGCTTTTGCAAGAGGCCAAGATTCCGTTTACGTGTGTCCCGCAAGATGCTGATGAAGCTGTGTGCAGTGTGCTGCCTAGCCTGCATGATATTGTTAGTGCTATAGCGTTACAGAAAATGAATCATGTTAGTATGCCTATGGGTAAACAAGGCGAGAGAGCTTTTGTTCTGACGGCTGATACTCTTTCATGCGATACCGCGGGCATCATCCACGGAAAGCCCACTGATAGAGAAGATGCTCTTGCAAAGATACGTGCCGCCCGTACTGGTATTTCGCTTTGCACGACGGCATTTTGTCTCGATCGAAGATTATGGCTTGACGGAACATGGCATATCGAAGAACGCCATGCCGAATATGTAGAGTCACGGTATGCATTTATTGTTCCTGAACATTGGCTTGAAACATATCTCGAGTACTCATATGGTTTCCGTGCTTCTGGCGCCATAGCCATAGAACATTTTGGCGAACAATTTCTTCGTGTTATGCACGGTTCCTACACGACAGTAATTGGGTTGCCCATGGTTGAGCTTCGTGAGGCACTTGAAAAACTTGGTTTCTTTGCGATTAAGAATAATTAGGTTGTATACGCCACTATTATGGGGAGTTGGCATCAGATACCAACTCCCTGTTTCAATGCTTGTTAAGCATGCCATATAGGGTGCGCGGCTTTATGTTTTATAACTATTGTGTAGCCTGCTTCTTATTTGGCTTCCAATTCTTGAGTATCTCGCGAAGCAGTATTTCTTGCCGTGCTGTCTTCTGGACATTACCTATTTTTGTCGTGACCTTTTCAAGGCTCTCTTGAACAATAGCGTCATCACAAGCCATGCTATCAATGAGATCAAGCGCAGGTAGCAAGTTATTAACAAGCGTTTTGCTGCTTGATTGTTCGTGGAGTGACTCAATAAGCATCGTCTCTAGTGCCGAAAAGAAGAGAAGAACGGCATCATGGGCATTTTCTAAGGATTCTTGAAAATCGCCATTTTTGATCCGTTGTATATGCTGGGCATAGCCATGCGTCACTGCACGGTCCACGAGTTTTTTGAGACGTTCGGCATCATGTTCGATGAGCCATTGTAATAAAAGTATAAGCTCATGTGACATGCTAAACTGTTCATCGCTGTCAACAAGGCCTGGGAGGAAATTTTCTTGATCCATAAACGGTCCTTTCGCATTGAACAGATCTCCTAATCATCTTGATATCCAATTTTTTTTGCTTCGAGTTCCTCAATGGCTTTGTGCTTACTGTTCTTTTTGTGTTGTGCCAGCGCATGGAGACTCTCGTGAGCTCGTGCTTCTGTTGCAATACTCTCCTGTTCCAAAGATTCTTGTGCTTCTTCGAATATATCGTTCATCTGATTTTGCATCTTCTTGATCTGTTTTTTTAATTTCAATATCATCTGAACGCCAGCGAGATTTATGCCAAGTTGGTGGGTCAAGTAAATTATTTCTTCTAGTTTCTTAACATCGTCCTCAGAGAATAATCTCGTGTTGCCTTCTGAGCGCTTTGGGTTAATAAGCCCCTCTTTTTCGTAGAGTCGAATCGTCTGCTGGTGGATAGAAAATATCTCTGCGACTGCTGAAATCGAGAAGAAACCTTTCTTCCTCTTTATTTTCATATGTATACATACTTCTATAAATTTAGATATACCACACTAAAATCCCTTTTATAAAGAATATCATAAATTTAGTTAAATAATAGTTTTTTTTGCAGAATAGGCAATTTGTGTTTTAATCCTGCTCTATGTATCCATATGCTGCTTTAATTTTGCATGTACTACGCTTACCAATGCTTGTTTCATAAGATCGATGTGTAATGTTTATAACTAATCACTACCTGTAGCGTAGATCGTTATGCTATGGTAAATTGCAGGATAATTCTGTCTGTTCTGTACGCAATTTAGTCAGTATCTATAGGGGGCGCTGCATGAGTGAAAATCAAAGTGTCATGGCTGGAATTATAGGCGGCTCTGTTTTTTTATTATTGCATTTTGCTTGTTCGATGCAGCTATGTGCTGTATCGTTTGTGTATAACCTTAGAGTTGCTGAAATAACACGGCGTTATGCCTTAACACACCAATCTATTACCCCCTCCATTCTTGTTGTAACCGGCATTGATCAGATGAGAAAGCATGTTAATGACGTTCGTGATAATCTTGCCGGTAATCTTTTGTCATACTTATTTCTTCAAGACAACGTATATCTTAAGGCTGACTTTGCTTATGGCCATGCGCACCAGTGGTCACCTGATAGCTGCTTTGAACGTATGCAGGCGGATGATTTGCTGTTAACGGCAGGGTATAGTGTTATGATCAATCCGCGCGCCAGAATAACTTTTTCTGGTATGGTTGGTTTTCCAACGCATAGGGATACTGGCCTTATAGGCTTAGAGATAGGCACCGGGCATACTGGCATTGGCGGGCAGTTCGACAGTTCTTATATCTTATCTGCGCATAATCAACATAGTCAGCATTATTTTTTATCTGCTGCTCGTTATATACGTTTTTTACCCGAGTCGGTCGCTTTTCCGCCAACGGTCCCGTTTCGCAATGCCGAACTTGATATAGGCAACCTGGTGGATCTTCTCGTGGCTTATAGTTACCGTTTTGGCCTGAGTAACATTGAAATTGGTTATAACCCAAGTTTTTTATTTCATGCAACCATAACGCCATCAGTATCGACACTTGATAGTCAATTAAATTATATACGAAGTAATTTATATGCGAGCTATAGGTATATATTTGTACGGGAAAGACACTCATGTGGTATTATTGCTGGTCTTTCTTACGGATTTGACGAGATGCCAAGGATACTGAAGCATATTATTACTGCCTGGGTCTCCTGGGGTGTCAATTTTTAGTATGCCTTCATACAAAGGCCCCTGCTGACAGGGGCCTCTTAGTACAATACATAGCTGCGCCTATGCGCTCAACATTAAATAGTATTTGCAGTGATTGCTAATTCCAGTTCCTGACCGTCTTTTTCCATAGTTAAAGTGGCCTGCTCGCCGAAATTTACTTCAAATTCCGGTGTTGCTAAGAGCACTGGATCTTCTTCGGTAAGCTTCGAAATACGGAGTGATATCTTAGCCCGATCGTATGTCTTTTTTCCTGAGACCTCAAAAAGAATATCTTTAAAAATACATGCCTCGATATCGTTATCACGGATAATCAGTTCGTCAGCTTCGTGTATGGCAGAGGCTCTGTTTGACGTATGATATTTTGGATATAGAGAAAGACGGACAACCATATCAGCCCCAATGCCTGTTGATGTCATAAATAGAGCTAAGCTTATGAGTGTCTGTTTCTTCATAGTGGTACCTCTTAGTCGCAATATAGTGGTGTACATGGATCTTCTTTGAAACTTACTCAACGACAAAGTTTAACAATTTACCAGGAACATATATGATATTCTTAATTGTCTTTCTGTCAAGCCATTTTAGGACAGATTCCTGTCCCATAGTTTCTACCTGCGCTCTATCCAGCGTTTTAGGTACAGTTATATTGCTTCTCAGTTTACCATTAACTTGCACGACAATAGTTGTTGAGTTTTGCACAAGCTTAACAGGATCAAATGTTGGCCATGAACAGTCTTCTAGTTTTTTATGAACAACACATTCAAGTATTTCGCTTGCCATGTGAGGTGCCATGATGGACAGCAGTATGGTGATTTTTTCAAGTGATGACAGGCTCAATTTCATATCCTGTGCCGTGGCATCATTAAGAAATTCCATGCAAGCAGCTATTGCCGTGTTTGGTTTAAAATGATCAAGCCGTTGCTGAAAATCCCTGATAAACTGGTGTACTCGCTGCGAAACGTTAGGTTCTTCATCCATGGTTGGCGGCAAGACTGTTTTCGTATCGACACAATAATCCCAGAATCGCTGTAAGAATCGTCTAGTGCCTTCTATGCCATTATCTTGCCATTCACATTCAATGTCTGGTGGCCCCATAAATAGGATGTACATGCGTAATGCATCGGTGCCATAGTCGGCGACGATGTCATCAGGATTAACGACATTGCCTTTCGATTTTGACATCTTTTCGACAAGGCCGCTCAGGTCGGAATATTTGAGGATCATGCCCTGATTGAAAAGCTGTTTAAAGGGTTCATCAAAGGGTAACAATCCTTGGTCAAATAAGAACTTAACATAGAATCGTGCATAAAGAAGGTGCAGAATTGCATGTTCTATGCCACCAACATATAGATCGACGGGAAGCCAGAAGTTCATATCTTTCATATCCCAAGGCTTATCAGTCAGCGTGGTATTTGGATAACGCAAGAAATACCAACTTGAACCAGCCCATTGTGGCATAGTATTGGTTTCACGGCGTGCAGTGGCACCACATGTAGGACACGAAACATTAACCCAATCGTTGATCGCAGCAAGCGGTGATTCACCTGTTCCGGTCGGCTTATAGGAGGCAACATCAGGCAGTTTAACTGGCAATTCATCTTCTGGAACTGGAACAATGCCGCATGTAGAACAGTGAATTAATGGGATTGGCTCGCCCCAGTATCGTTGGCGAGAAAAAACCCAGTCTCGAAGTTTATAGGTAACCATGCGTGTGCAGATGTTTTTACTAATAAGATAGTCTGTGATAATTTTCTTTGCTTCTTCTGTCGCAAGGCCATTGAATGGTCCTGATTGCATGAGAACGCCGTCGCCGATGTAAGGCGCTATGCTATCACCGTTAGCATCAGTTTTACTTTCTGGGGATGCTATAACGCATGGACGAGGCAAATCGAATGCTACCGCAAACTCAAAATCACGCTCATCATGAGCCGGAACTGCCATGATGGCCCCTGTTCCATAATCAACAAGAACATATGATGCTATATAAATTGGGATTAGCTGTTCCGTTGCAGGATTTATTGCATAAGCTCCGCTGAAGATGCCTGTTTTTTCTTTGCCGTCATCTGGGTCGGATCCAAAACTCAGTGTTGCTGTCACCAGTGCTCGATATTCTTCCACAGTCTTTCTATGGTCTGCAGGGATGATTGCATTAATAAGTTCATGGGTAGGAGCAAGACAGAGGAATGTCGCGCCAAAAATAGTGTCAGGCCTTGTTGTATAAACAGGGATATTTATTGCCGTTCCCTGGACGTTGAACTCTATTTGTGCTCCTTCGCTTTTGCCTATCCAGTTGCGTTGCATTGTTTTGACCTTGTCTGACCAATTGAGTTGATCAAGACCTTCAAGGAGTTTTTCGGCATAAGCTGTTATTTTGAGCATCCATTGGCGAACTGGCTTTTGTACAACGTTTGTCTGGCACCGTTCGCATGAACCGTCAATAACCTCTTCGTTAGCAAGGCCGGTCATGCATGATGGACACCAATTTATAGGAAAATCTGTTTCATACGCAAGTCCAGCTTTGAACATCTTAATAAAGATCCATTGTGTCCATTTATAATAGTCAGGATCAGTTGTATCAATGGTTTGTGACCAATTATAGAGACAGCCAGTTTCTTTGAGTTGACGTGTAAAAGTTGCTATATTCTGCGCTGTGCTTTGTGCAGGGTGTACCCCCTGTTTTATGGCATAGTTTTCAGCGGGTAATCCAAAGGCATCAAATCCCATGGGGTGTAAAAGTTGGTAACCCTCGAGCCATTTTTTTCTTGCATAGATATCAGACAGGCAATAACTTCGCCAATGCCCCATATGAAGGCCGGCACCTGATGGGTATGGAAACATATCAAGACAATAAAACTTTTTGCCGCCAGTAGACTGGATTGGTGGCAATGGATGGTCATGCCAGTACTGTTGCCATTTCTTTTCTATTTCTTTGACTGTATAGTTCATGGTGGTCTCTGCCGATATAAGTTATATGGATTTGATGGTGCATTATCGATGCTATATAGTTGATTACCTGATTTCAGGCTACTACGCAGTTTTCTTCTGCAATGCCGAGTTCTCGTGCGAAAGCTGCGGCCTCCTCAGGACTCTGGTTTTTTAGTTGTTCTAGCAGTAATGCCTGAGCCATCAATGCAGCCTCTTCTCTCGTCACAAATATAAGTTTGCCGAGAAGTCTTTGAGGCGCACTTTTTTTGCCAGATAGTATCTCATGTAATTCGGCTTTACTGGCCCATTCAATACGCATCAATCCTATTGCATCAAAAGCTTTTTCGACAATGGATTCGATGCGATTGATTGAATATTTTTCAGCAAGTGCTTTCAGTGTAGAAAGGTCCCTCTGGATAAGTAACAAAGAGAATGTTTTGAAGAATTTTACTTCCTGTGACAACGATACTTCAATATCGAATGTTTTTGTGGTGTCATAAACGTAGCCCTTACGTGGATCTGTCATGCTACAATCAAGAATCTTTGCAGCGGAAACCGAGGATTTTTCTGTATCAGGTACATTGAGTACGGATTCAAGCGGCATTATTTGTTGGTTTCCTTGTTTGATGATTACCATAAATAGCTGTTCTCCGGAAGCAATAACACCGTACCAGGTACGTTCGCTATCTTGCTCTTCTTGATTATGAGTAAAAGCAAGCATGGGAATCTGAAGGATGTTTTTTGTTGTAGGATCTTGGCCAAGTATTATGTATTTTTCAATAATAGAAACATCTGTCCGTAAGGGTGCCGTACCTGCCCGTGAAGATATAACACAAGAAGCCAAAACTATAATCGCAAAAGCGTGAAAATAATAAGAAAAATGCATAAAAAATCCTTTATATGATAGTAAGCTAATACTCTACAATACCGGACCGGGAGTATATGTTATAAAGATAGCTATACAAGCATATCCGGTCTATCCATCTCTTGCAAATGGCAAGAGATGTTACCATAAAAATTACAAGTTTTTTTAATTTTATTGACAATCTGTATTGAAAAATGATAATATATGTATGATATGATTCTATCGTCGTTTGTTTCGGTAAACGACGAAGAGTACGTCGTGCACACGTTATCATATCGTTTTAGTATTGTTAAATCGGTTTATTGTATTTAAACTATTAAAGGATATACAATGAAAGATTTTAAAGACAAAAATGCATCATACGTACCTACGAATGATGCAGACCTTCATAAAACTTCGGATAAGCATGTAAAACCTTCGGTTCATCACGCCGCTGAGCACGAAAAAGCCGGCAAGAGTCATGAAACGTGGAAGGCTGGAAAGCCATCGACCGAAAAGAAATGTAATAAATGTGACTAAGTTCATTCGCTAGATAGTTAATTTTTAAAGAATCCTTCGAAGGCTTTTTTATAGATACAAGCGTTTGATTTAGTGCGTGTTACCTACCATTGAAACTTAAATTAACTATATTTTTATACCATAATAGTTGAACATAAAATAAACCGAGTACTGGTTAGTAACTGGTGCTTGGTTTATTTTTTTGCCAAAATCGTCCTGGTTTCTTTTTTATAAAGTTCTACATTCGGCTGTATGTATGGATTTATGCCAAAAAGGGCGCCTAAGTACATGACTTCAAGCATTTTCCATTGCATGTATTGCCCGATATAATAAGATGCTTTTTCTGGAAGCAAAATGGTCATGTATGGCCGTTTTTTTTCTGTATAAGCACGTTGCGTTCCAAGTAACATAGCCTCCATGAGATCCTTTAAACATTGCCCAGCAATTGTAGGTACGAGGCGTGTTAAAGAACTTTCTGCAGGTACTTCGATATGATGTTGCATTGAAGCAAAGCTGAGGAATTCTGTATAGGTGTTCTGTGGACCACTCAGATGAAGTTCAACAATTGAGTGCAGGTCAGTGCTGCCGATTGATATAGTCGGCGTTATACCGGTATTAACCGTTTTGCCAGTTATGGAATATTCCTTGCCAAGACTTTCAGCGACGAGCTGTCGATACCATAGTCCAAGTGCTTGGCAGTCAACGGAAAATGGAAAAAAATTATTAATAACAAAACCATGCATATAATGTGTATAGATTTCTATAGCGCTTTTGATGGCGATTGTTTCTTGATTGTTGACATGAAAACATGATGTAATCATGTCGCGTGCCCCGTCTAAAAGACTCTTAATATCAACGCCCATAAGGGCTAGAGGGAATAGACCAACCGGCGAAAAAACTGCATAACGGCCACCAACATTTTTCGGAACCTGTAGAATATGCCAGCCTTGCTGAGATGCGATAGTTTCGAGTGGCGAATCAGTATCAGTTGTGACAATAATATATTTCTTTGCTTCTTTGCCGTGATGACTTTCTAATAACGTAGTAAAAATGGCACTATTAGCTATGGTCTCCGTTGTAGTACCAGATTTTGTTATGATGTTAAGTACAACAATTTCTCCTGCACGCAGGAGACAGTCGGCTTCTTCGTATAACGCTTGTATGCGGTCGCTATCTACCGTATCTGCATATCGTACGAGCATCTCGTTCAGAGGCATATCAAGAGCTGCTTGGATTGCTTGTGCACCAAGATTTGAACCCCCGATGCCTATAATGATAAGCATCGCTGGTTCTAGCTTTTTATACTGTTGCGCACAGGTAATCATGGCCTTATGCATCGAGTCATCGAAGGGCGCATAGAGTGATGCATACACAGAATCGTAGCGATGTGCTAAACCATCACGCATGCGTGATGTCTCGTGCAGGCATAAAGTAGCATATTCTTGTTGTTTGGTCGCCGTGCTAGAAACGGTACCGTGAAACGTTATCGTTAACGGCTTTCTGATTGTTTCTTTATCATTAATTTCTTTCATATCATGGAAGCATACCAGCATTATGCTAACTGTCAAGAGAAAAGCATAGAGACGGTTGTTTTTTATTTTTTTATCTGTATTATATTATACAATATAGGTATTGTTGTATCGGTCATTAAATTTTTATAATTTTTATGCATTTGGTATCGTACATTATTTAATTGACTGGCGCTAGAATGGAGGATCTTGATCGATGTTGATCACAAATACTCGGCAGCATGTGCTGTTTATACTTTTGATTGTAGGCTTATATTCTTTTGTTGCCAATGCTTTGAGCGGGCCAGTTGCTTGGTGCACCGCTCTGTGGCATATAGGCAAGCATCCTGTCAGTGCCGTAGCGGTAACCGATGGCAATGCTATTGTGGCGGACGCTGTCAAAAAGTCCTTCTCAGATGATTATTTGGCTGGCATAGACTGTGTAACCGTTACAACAGTTCTTAAGAAAAAATATGCAGCGAGAACGCCTGCTGATAAAGTCATTTTTTACCAGCATGTGACCGATTTATTAGAAAATTATATTGACGCATTGAGTCATGCTTGTGAAGCTAAAAAGCAGCGTGATAGAACGCAGGTTGCTGAGTTATCACACAGGATGCAGTGTATTATTGAGCGGCTATTTATCGCTTTCTGCGATATGTCTCCAAGTATGTATGTCTCTGTTTGTCGAGCACAAGAATTTGTTGTTTCTGTTCTTATTGGTGAACATACGCAGTTTGATGAAAGTGTAGAGGCCAAGTGTGCCTTACATATAAACGATGTTTCTTGCTTTGCTAAACAGTGCCATAAGAGCTTGGCATTTTACAAAGATTGCGCAAAGCAGTGATTAGTATGAATAATATATCCCGAAGTTTATCTGCCAGGGATTTTTAATATGATTTATTTTTTTGTAAAGATATAAGAGAAAAGGTTTTATGATGATAAACATTGGGAAAAAGCATGTTGCTCTAGGTATAACCTTAGCAATAGTACAAACTGGTCTAATGCAAGCGATGGATCGAAGAGGCACGTTCAAGCATGTGCCTACAGGGGGATTTGAGTTGCCTGGTGCAAGGCGAAGCAAAAAAACGCCGGAATTTTACATACATGGTAATACGGGCTCTGGAGTTAAGCCTGGCAACGCTTTAGTTGTAGCGCCAGGAATCGTACTTGCCGATGATCCAGCGGCGGCATCTTCAAGTAGTTCCATGGCCTTAACGCCATTTGTTGTGGATCGCGATCTTAGCCCAACACCGCAGCAACATGGTCTTAGCACACTCCTGCCCCTTGCAGCAGGAGATTGTGGCACATTGCTCAGAGCAAAGGCCTTACCGGGAGCCAGTAGAGAGATCGGTATGCGTCGTGGTTTTCAGATGGTGCCCTTAACGCCTTCATCGAATGGCATGCTCGAACTGGTTACCCCGCCACAAGCGCACGGAGCAAGCGAAAGAATAAGCATGCTGAGCGATGAAACCCAGCCTGCTGGTATTGTTAAAGTAGACGATGGATCTATCTTCTGTACACTGGATAAAGATAAGTATTTTTTGATCAGGACAAATGGCGGCAAGCCTGTCTCATGCATGTGCGATCTGCGTACGCTCCAAGAAAGGAAGAAAGCCGCGGCGATGGGCCGCCCTCGCCTACCCCAAGACCCTCAAGCATATGGAACAAACTTTAGAGATTTTACTAGAAAATATGGCTTTGATGGCAGACTGGCAAATTGTTTAGGTCTCGTTGATACAGGCTCTAGCGCTGCTCCAGCAGCTGTGGCAGTGCCTCAGGGTGGTGCACAAGCTCTTACTGTACATGTTGATCTACCTATTCATCACATAACTGGCGATGCAGGCAAGCCCATTAGGGTTGCTACAGCAGACGATGGATCTCTCTTCTGTACACTCGATAAAGATAAGTATTTTTTGATCAGTACAACGGACGGCAAACCTGTCTCATGCATATGTGATACGCATACGCTCGAAGAAAGAAAGAAGGCTGCAGCGATGGGTCATCCTCGCCTACCACAAGACCCTCAATCATATGGAACAAACTTTAGAGATTTTACTAGAAAATATGGCTTTGATGAGAGACTAGCAAAATGTTTAGGTCTTACTGGTAAGGGCGATGGAATGCAAAGCTCTGTTGGCGCAGGCTCTAGCGCTGCTCCTGCAGCTACTGCAAGTAGTTCCCAACAAGATGGGGATGCTGGGGGGTCTCAGCAAGTAGACCAACAGTCTGGTAAAGGCGGTGATGGCTCGGAGAATGTAGTTGCTGCAGCACAAGCTCAGCAAGGCAGTCATACCGATCATGGTACCGAAGTTGCACAGCAAGAAGTAAAGCCATCTTGGTTTTCATCGGTGCGAGCACGAGCTGCTGGATTATGGTCAAATACTTGCCAACAATTCTCGCAATTGTTACCGCGTAGACAGAGTGCTCTTGATAGCATAGTGGTAATACCTACTAGTGGTGCTGCAGCTTCTGCTGCTACAGCACAAGGTCGGCAGGTGGCTATGGTGCCTTCTACACGCACACCAGTATTTGTGCCAATGAGTCTTGGGTTATCTGGTAAAGGTATCGATGTAAGTGCTGGTTCTAGTGCTGTTCTGGCGGCTGCTGCAGGTAGTTCCCAACAAGATGGCGCTGCTGAGGTAGCACCAGCTATGAGGCTAGATCCTGTAAGCCTTGCTCATGAATCCGACACAGACGCATCTTCGGACTCTAGCTCTCCTAGTACTGATTATGAATCAGCTATTGGAAGCGATGACGATGATAGAGGATATGCTACGCCTTCTGGTCATGAGCTTGAGTCTGGTGAGCCTGCTGTTACACCGCGTCCTCATGCTGTTGATTCAGATGATGAAGAAGATGCAGCAGCAGCCGCTGTAGAACCTCAAGGCGATAAGCAAGGCAACAAGTCATTTGATGCTTACAAGCCGCAAGATTCCCTTGAAGGGTCAATGAGCCCATTGAATTTGTCTGGCGATGTCCCTGCTGCTCCTAGAGCAGCATCACCCGACTCTCGTCTTCGTGCACCTGCACCTACTAGACCTCCGCATATCCATCCGGTTTTTAGGGATGATAAAGATGTTAATCCAAAGCATGATTACATACAGCCTGGTATCCCAGCTGCTTCTGGTTCTAGTAGTTCTAGTGCTGCTAGTGTTTCCCTAGGCGATAGTCCAGCAGCGGTATATGACGCTATGCATGCACCTACGCCAAACAGCCAAGCTCCAACTCCAGTGCTACCACTTGCTGGTCCTGTAGTGTCACCAATTGCGCTCGCTATGCCAGTAGAAAAACCTGATTATAATTTTCCTACTCCCTCACCTGCACCGACACCAGCTCAAGCTCCTGTAGTACCTGCCCCGCAGCCTTCTCCTGTTGCATCTCCAGCACATACTCCTACTCCTGAACCAGCACCTGCACCCGCACCCGCACCTGCACCTGTAGTACCAGCAATAGTACCTGTACCTTTACCGGCTCCTGTAGTACCAGTTCCAGTACCCGTTCCTGCACCAGCACCTGCACCAGTGCCTGCGCCTGCGATAGCACCTGCACCCGCACCTGCGGCAGTACCAGCTGTAGCTCCTGCACCTGCTCCGGCACCAGTTCCTGCTCCGCATGGCTTCCATGCAATGCCAAGAGGCCTTGCTAGTCTTGCTGTAGGCGGTGCTGCATGTCTTCTTGGAACACTTGCATGGAAAGTATTGCATGGTGCACCAAACCCTACTCCAACTCCTGATGCTGGCATTGATCCGATGCTGCCACCACAAGAGCCTGATGTACCGGTTGTACCTGATACGGCGCCAGCTATGCCTGATGAGACCGGCATTGAACCAAGCTTCCCTGATGTTGTTAACCACAAAGGTGCATTGGCCTCTCTCCGTGACGCTTTTGTTGAACAATGCAAAAAATACGGCCCTGTCGTTTATAACGGTGCCAAAGCAGTACCTGAGGCTATCATACAAGCTGCTTGTAAGCACCCTGTCATAGCAGCATCAGTAGCCGCTGGTGGCACAGCAGTTGTTGTTGGCGCTCTACTCGCACGGCGATATGGTCTTAGTTATCGTCTTACACAGGATGGCAAACCACAGGATATTGCAGTACCTGAGCATGCTCCAAGAGTTTCTGCTCCAAAGCCATATGCAACATGGAAACATACAGAGAAAGCAGCATTTTATAATCATGCCATTACACTTGTTGAACGTCTCAAATATGCGATGCATGAAGTATATCAAGCTATACTTACACACAATGCAACGTTGCACCAAGAAGCTCTTGGTACGGTCCGAGAAGCGTATGGCCGTATTGTTGCATTATTTGGTTTAACGGATCATACAGATAAGCTCGATCCTATCCATCAAGCGTATACATTTACGGTGATGGAGCGTATGAAAGACATCAATCTTACTGAAGATTTAACTGATAGTTATATTGCGCAGCAGAAGGCATTAAATGCTTTTGAAGGGCGCCTTAAAGCAAGCTTGGCTGTCCATGCACAAGAAGATCATGCTCCAGCGGCAGCTGCTTTGTAAGAGCATTACTGCTTAAATATAACTACAAACAATAAGTACGTTGAGGGACGGTTTCATGATCGTCCCTCAATTTTTTTGGATGTAAGTTTTTTGTGCAATGTGTTCAAATCAACTTTTGTGTTAAGATGACTACCAGATAACAAGAGGGCCCTTAATTCTTATATAACGGTATCGATACAGTCGGTCATTGATCAAACAGCTTCGCCGGAATTTTATACAAGTGGTATCGAAGATCTATCACGATATCTTGCTAGGCATTATGGCAAGAGCGTTATCATTTTAATTGATGAATACGATACCCCCATACATGCTTCCTTTGTTAATAATTATTATGCTGAGTGTATTGAATTTATGAGGGCATTTTTGGGAGGTGGCCTTAAGGGCAACAGAGATCTTGAGCTTGCCGTGATAAATGGAATTTATTACTTATGAGTGGCTATTTGAAGTGCGAAAAAGTAGAACTTGCCCATGAGACTTTTTTTGGGTACTTTAGGGTACCAAACAAAGAAATTCAATCGCTATATAACACTATAATAAGTTCATGGTTGAGGTGTTCCGATGCCTCTCGGTGCACTTTTATGTGGCCATAAAACCCGTTATAGGCCATGGATAACTAAGATCTATATGCGGGTCATACATAGGTTGATGGTGTACAAGAAAACGCACATATTTATAGGGCATCTTATTTTCACGAAGTGTTTTTAGGAGACCCTCGAGCCGAAGTAGTTTGTCCATAATCGACTCTTCTTGATCAAAAAGATTTCTCGTGAACGAGATATTTATTTCCTGATCGCCTTGTGACGGTATAACACTTTCGATGGCAATCTTTTTGTTGCAACAGCCTGCTTCCTCGAGCACTGCCAACCAGCCCTGCGTGATTGCTCGGACTGTCGTTGGTATATAATCGTACCAAAGGACTGGTATGGGCTCTTGTATCAGCGAGCCATGATTATAGTACCATACGTGAACTGTCGTTTTTTTACCAACTTGATTAAGGGCCGAGTTTTCTTGGGCACCAGACGAAATAAATGGTATCTGCACCATAATCCAGTTATGTTGTATCGCAAAATACAGTAACCCGATACTAATACATAGAAAACTTATACTTAGGCCGGTGATTATTTTCATAGAAATGTCTCGTTTTCGGTTGCTGGTTCGCTATTAGCGGTAGCATGAGCAATGACGGGGTTAATAATGCCCTCGAGAGCTTGTATGATGCCATGCTCGTGTTGCAGTAAGTCTTCTGTCGATCGAGCACCGAACTCGAGTAAACATGCAGGGACTTTAACACCTGCGAGAACTTTACATGGTAGTGCCTGCGGCCCATGCACAGTTAATGGACCTCCATCAAATGCTTGTTTAACCATGCTAGTGAACAAGTTTGTTTGCGCAAAAACATCTAGATATGCTAATTGAGCCGGCATCAGTGGAGAAGAAAATTGCTGATTATCGAAATAGTTACCACATGTTGTTTGATATATATACAGCGATGGTTTGCTATCGCCGCGATTGAAGCAATGCAAGCTGATGACATAGTTTACATCCAATGTGTTGGCCATAGTGGCTACCTGATATATATTGAGTATTTCGTCTTGACGATGGCTAAAGACAACGCGTACTGCTGGCCATTGTTGCTCAATATGTTCTTTGAGTTTAGCAGCAAGGGCCGCTGTGCAGCTTAGTTCTGTTTGGTCGCCAATATGCCTGCCGGGAGCATTTTTGTGGCCTCCAAGAACGAACATAATGGTAAGCGCAGGTTTTTCTTTGGCTTGTATAGTTGTGAGTGGTGGCTCTTCTGATGCTCCAAAAAACGAAGGTATAGTATCAAAAAAGCTACTGTTAGCAGTCATACTCACTAAAAGTCCCAGCGCAAAAAAGTTTTTGCTCTGCACTATGCTGTGCAACATAGTAAACAGCATGGTAGTTAACTCTTTTGATGATCTTTGTATAGGTACTATCGACATCGTAAATCCGTTGTTAAAAATTGGCGTAAAAAAGTTCTTCGTTCAGTGCCCTTATTATTTCTAATGGCGATGGCTACTGCTTTTGGCTGTCCCAGTACAATACAGAGTCTTCTTGAGCGCGTTATGGCGGTGTATAATAAATTACGTTGCAAGAGCATGAAATGGTTCATAAAAAGCGGGATAATCGTTGCTGCATATTCGGATCCCTGGCTTTTATGAATGGACAAAGCATAGGCAAGTACGAGCTCATCAACTTCGGAAAAATCATATTCAACCATGCGATCGTTATAGTTAACGGTAATCTTTTGCTCGGCACGATCGATACGCTCAATAACACCTGTATCACCATTAAATACTAGTTTATCATAATTATTACGAATTTGCATGACCCTATCATGAGGCTTGTAGGTAGTCCCTGCATAGGTAATCTTTTCTTCAGACTCTTGGGGGTTTAATAGTTGTTGCATATGATAATTAAGAGCCTGAGTACCAACGACGCCACGGTTCATGGGTACCAACACTGCGGTATCAGCGTGGCTTATGTTACTTTTTTGTAATTTTGCAAAAATACGTTCTAAATGTGTTGGAACCATGGCAGGATCCTGCTCTTTGATGAAGATAAAATCTTTTTTGCCGCCCGGCATAGCTGCTATAGGAAACTCGCCTCGGTTTACTTTGTGAGCATTAACGATGATTAAGCTATCACGTGCTTGCCTGAAGATTTCTGTTAACCGTATAGTTGGAACTTTCTTGCTTTCTATAAGATCGCGCAAGAAGTTGCCAGCACCGACGGAAGGCAACTGGTCAATATCACCTATAAACAGTACGTGAGCATGGAGTGCAACAGCTTTTAAGAGAGCATGCCCCAAGAAAACGTCGATCATCGATGATTCGTCGACAATAATAAAATCAGCTTTGATGGCGTTTTTCTCATTATGGGTAAATTGCATGGTCGCAAAATCAAAAGCCAGCAATCGATGCAACGTTGTTGCAAAATTGCCTGTGCCCTCTTGTATTCTTTTTGCGGCGCGACCGGTTGGAGCTGCTAGAACAAATGATGCTTGATGTTCTACAAGAATTTTTAAGAGGCGTTTAATAAGTGTTGTTTTACCAGTACCAGGCCCGCCTGTAATAATAGCGACGTTATGCTGTAGTGTCGCCATGATGCCTCTTTGTTGGTCTTCGTTAAGTGCAATCTCATCAGCTGGAGGAACTCGTAGCGCCTGATAAATAGCCTCGATAGGGAACTCTTTGGAGGGCTGTTGTAATAATTTGAGTACTTTATTGGCGATACCAAGCTCAGAGTAATAATACTGCGTAAGGGTTATGAAATGGCTTTCTTCGGTGCTTATTAACTTGATCTTTTCTTGGCGATATAGATCATGCAAAGCCTGTTTCATGATTGGCTCAGCAATAGTTCGGTCGAGTTCTAGTAATGCCATTGTTTTTTCTTTGAGAGCATCAAGATCGATGTAGAGATTGCCCTCGCTAACCGCTGTTGAGACAGCATATACAATGCCGGACCGTATACGAGCGAGTGACTCGTTGCCAATGCCAAGTTGCAGCGCTATTTTATCGGCTGTTTTAAAACCAACGCCCCAGATATCATCGACCATTTTGTAGGGGTTTTCTTGGAGTACTGTTAATGCCTGCTGCCCATAAGTCTTATATATTTTTAGTGCAAAGCTTGTCGAAACGCCCTTCTCTTGCAAGAAAAGCATGATGGTCGAGATCTCTTTTTGATCTTGCCAGGCTGTTACTATAGTAGCGGCCCGTTTACTACCAATACCTGGCACAGCAACGAGCCTTTCTGGATTTTTATCAATAATGGTTAGTACATCAAGGCCAAAAAAATTAACAAGCTTTTCAGCGTAAGATGGCCCTATGCCTTTAATAAGGCCAGAACCAAGATACCGCTTGAGGCCGACGATAGTGTTTGGTGTATCAGTAACACAGGCGCTTACCTCAAACTGTTTGCCAAATTTCGGATGCATAACCCAGGTGCCTTGTAGATGAACTTGTTGTCCTGGTTGGACATGTGCTAGATGTCCCGTAATGACAACGGTTTGGCCTTTGCTCATTTGCATAAGCAAGACAGAAAATCCGTTTTCTTCACCCTGAAAGACAGTTTTTTCTATTGACCCCGAGATTTCTTCCAGTGTATTGGCCTGGTTATTCACGTCCATATGCCCTTACTAGACACCTATCTAAGATTACTTAGTTTCATTGAAAAGTTTTTTTATCGATGCCAAAGAACCCATCATTGCGGATGACTCGTACGGGACGATAATCAGTTTATTGTCAGATCCGCTTGTTATCTCAGGCAATGATTTAATATACTGCATAGCAATCAAGTATGCCAAAGGATCGCTTCCCTGACCAGCAACTCGTATGTGCTCGATGGCTTCTGCTTCAGCCTTTGCCATGGTGACTCGCGCTGTTGCTTCGCCGTTTGCTTGTATCATACGCGATTCAGCTTCGCCTTGAGCACGCAATACTGACGATTCTTTAATGCCCTCTGATTCTAAAATTGCCGAGCTTTTTTTGCCTTCTGCTTCGAGAATTGCAGCTCGTCTTGAGCGTTCTGCCCTCATCTGTTTTTCCATGGCTTCACGAATATCAAGAGGCGGCGTTACTTCTTGTAGTTCAACACGGTTAACTTTGACGCCCCACTTGTCAGTCGCGTCGTCAAGAATAATTCTTAATTTTTCGTTGATGCCATCACGAGAAACAAGTGTTTCGTCAAGATCTAGATGGCCAATAATATTGCGAAGTGTTGTTTGCGTTAATTTTTCTATGGCTTCTGGTAAATTTGCTACTTCATATACAGCAGCTTTTGGATCGGTTATCTGGTAATAGAGTAAAGCATTTATTTCCATGGTAACGTTATCTTTGGTAATAACATTCTGGCGTGGAAAATCGTAGACAGACTCTCGCATATCGATACGATTTAAAAACACGGTCGAGACAGTGCTTTTTCCCTGTGCATTGGATCGAATAAACGTCCAGCAAATATCTCGTGGACGTTCAAAAAATGGTATTAGAAAATGAATGCCGGGCTTGAGAATACGATCAAATTTACCAAACCGCTCGACAATAATAACCTCACCTTGGTTAACCACAAAAAGCGCATTTTTTGCTACAGCAAGCGCTACCAATAGTGCTAGTCCTAGGATGATCGTAAGAAATAGTATTCCTGATATCATGGTATGTATCCTTCAGTTTTTTTGGTGACAACGAGATGAGCTCCAATAACGTTGTGAACAATAACATGCGTCCCTTCAGCAATTGGAG
The DNA here is from genome assembly GCA_963715605.1 of uncultured bacterium. Classification (GTDB taxonomy): domain Bacteria; phylum Babelota; class Babeliae; order Babelales; family Vermiphilaceae; genus JAKASV01. The sequence goes on from OY970257.1 coordinate 1,123,709, forward strand.
ATCCATCATATGATTTTGCTAGCCAGTATTCACCGTGTATTTTGGCGCGACCAAGCTTACCGGGCGCAATATCTTCTGTGACTATGGCGTATGAACCTATAAGTGCGTCTATATTGCTTTCTTTACCTGTTTTATTACCATTCTTGTTTGTATTAATCCAGTACCTGCAAAGGACGGTAAAAAGCACAGACAACATAAGAAAAGCAATGATCGCAAGTACTGTAGATGCTGCAAAAAATTCTATGCAGGCTGCCGTTGCTGCTGCCAACGAAATAGGCAAAAAAAATAAAAGTCCTGGGTGACCCAACTCAAGAAACAATGATAGTAACGCAATGATAATCCATATATAGGTGAAGTCCATGAAAGTCCCTTCGGTATCAGTTCCCAGCAATATTACAATATGACTTCTAGGGATTATTATTGAGATATAATTATACCATATGAAAATTTTAAAACAACCCGTACTCGGTCCTATGTAGGTGTTCTTATATTTTTTTGTAAGATGTCAAGCTAGGCGAAATTGAGCTAATGAACCGCTGCCAACTCTTGCGTTGTTAGGATCTACATTTCATTCTCCTGGCCAAGTGAAATTTTATAAAAAATTTTATATACTATACTTGTTCCAGCAGTACAATACTTCTTAATCTTTTTTGTAAAGGATATATTGCATGAATAATATTTTACGCATAGTGCTCTATGTACCAGCGCTGTTTTGTTATGTTAGCATGACTGGTATGGCACCTGCGCAAGGAGTTCAGGATGTTCAGTTTAGTTTTGGGCTTGATTATGCTGCAGCAGCTATTCCAGGCACAGTTTCTGAGAGAGAAATTGTGAGCCAAGCAGCAGCAAAAGTAAGACATGATCCTAAAACACCTCCTTATCAGCAGGTTGATCTATACTTATTAGATGTATGTACCAAGTATGATGAGATGGACGGTGTTCCTCAACTACCGGTACTACAAGAGTTGGCAATGTTAGGGGACAGGTCATATCAGGCAGAGTCAGCAAGCAGTGTTCCAATGGTCGTACAGCCAGCGCTTACTCAAGCTGTACCAAGTGATCCTATACAACAAGTACCAACATTTTTTTGGGAGCGGCCACAGCCAACAGCGCATGTTGTACAAGCATATACCGAAGCCGTCTTGCCCTCCATGCCAGTGCTATTTCGAAATGACGCCCATGGACATAGTGTTGCCTCTCTTGTTCCAAGTAGTTCTTTGTCGACTATGCAATCTTTGGGGCTTGTCAATGCCGATGAAACCGTTGTAGTTGAAGCTCCTGCAGCTACATTGGCTGCCGCTAGTGCCCTGTTAAGTGGTAACATAGTGCCGATTGTCCAGGCAAAATACGCAAAATCACACAGAAGAGGGCGCCTGCAGTGCCGTGTTTCACCAGGCTGTCCTGAATCATTTTCTTACCCTGAAGCACTCAATAAGCATGAAAGAACCTGTTATTGGAATGGCACGAATTTTGAGTGCCCAGAATGTCATAAAGCATTCTGGCTGTGGGAAAAGGCTTTTAAAAGGCATGTGATGGATGTACACAATATGCGGCTGCCCTTAAGAGCAGCTTTACAAACAACGGCAATAATGGACCTTGCTATTGCGTGTAATATGGTCCAAAAAAGACTCGCGCCGTTACCAGATAGCGCCGATGATCAAGCACGAAAGCGCCAACGAACGGTGCAATATGGTGTAGCTCCTGCAGCAGCGAGTAGTTCATCGTTGGCCGCTGAAAGTGCCCAACAGCCAGTTATTGCCATCATGGATGACTTGCCCGATGAAGAATGTAGGCAAGATGGTGCAACTGCTAAAAGCGCTCTATAAGAGTTGCCAGATTCAAAAACAATAAAGTTTTTCTGCGTCTCACGAAGGTTGCTTAAGCTATTTGCATGAAACTTTGTAGGAAATACTTGAATAGCAGCAAGCTTAAGCAATATTGAAAAATAACGTGGTCACGCATAACACGTGACCACTGAGTATCATCACTATGCAACGTTGCTAGTTGGCAAGAGCTTGGTCAATACAACCAAGCTCTCTTTATAGTGTGCCGCATGGTTAGTGCATGTACCATATTTGTCATGTTGCTTTTGTACAAGTCTTTTTGAAAAATTTTTTGAGCTGTTTATTAACCGCATCGAGATCAAAGCTTTCTGGATCCCAATCCCCAATCCATTCACGTTGATCATTGTATTCGGAATCACTATGCTCTCGAAAATCGGTTAAGCATTCATTATACCCCCATCGGCCGCCACAATCCTCAGGTGGTGCATTACGTTCGCCCCGTATACACACAACAGGGTCTTCTGATGCTGTCTCCATTGGTAAGATTTTTTCGACGTGTATTATGTGTTTCCAGCTATCACCAAAATCGTATGTGTAGACAAACTCTTGCTTTTCTTTATACACATAATCCGCAAGGCGAACTTCATGAGCCAATAGACCGTTCTTGCTTGATGATTCAAATGTACTATCCATAAAGAAATCATCGCCTGAAGTTTCGATAAAAAATTTTTTACCGTCAACTTTCAGATGAAAATTGTATAAATGATCATTGTCCCATGGCATGATGCACTGAATAACTGTATGCAAATCATCGAAGGTCAGAGAATCTTTGATCTGTATGCTACGCCAAATAGAAGGCTCGATATTAGCAAGAGTTATTTTTAGCTGTAAAATGCTCTCGCACTCTGATTTTCTTGGCGCAGGATGACTAGCCAAGAGCTTTTTAAAATTAAAAAAAATCATACGAGAAACCCCTAACAAAAATCTTATCATTGCTGACTAAAATTATCTTGATAGAGTAGCACAATTTTTACAAAATTTTAGTAAAAATCAACAAAGCTATCTAAGATTTCTATCGATGTATTCTCAGCATTATAGCTTAATAAAGCGTTTTTAACTCATGCTTAGTGGGTAAATGTCTATAAGAGCGGCTCATTTTAGCTGTTGGCAAAAATTTTCTGTAGCAACTTGCGTCTCATGATCACCGCAAGTATCCTATACTATCTAGTATACCTTTGAAGCTATGTCTTACTACTGTAAGATACCAATTTTACTATCATGCAACACCATAACGTGAAGGAATTATATGCAGGATCATGTATTGAGTATAGAGACCTGCCAGATACGAAAAACATTTGGGACTGGCGCTAACGCCGTTGAAGCCGTTCGTGGCATCGATCTGGCCATCAAGCGCGGCGAGATTTTTGGCCTACTAGGTCCTAATGGTGCTGGCAAAACAACGACGATGCGTATGCTCTGCACATTGCTAATGCCGACAAGCGGGACTATTAAGATCGATGGTCTTGCTCTGGCGAGCAATGGCGATGCAGTACGGCATCGCATTGGGTATGTTGGCCAAAAAGGCGGCATGGAGCCTGATGCGACTGGACGAGAAAATTTAATCTTGCAAGCCGAGCTTTTTTGCCTAGACAGGCAGCAAGCTTGTCAACAAGCTGATGAAGTCATAGCATCGCTTGATATCTCGCTTTTCGCCGACAGAAAAGCTAAAACATATTCTGGTGGTCAACGGCGCATTTTTGACGTTGCCACGGCAATTATTAATAAGCCAACACTATTATTTCTTGATGAACCGACAACAGGACTTGATCCACAAAGTCGAGCCCGTGTCTGGGATATTGTACAGAAACTGCATCAAGAAGGCACGACTGTTTGCTTAACAACGCATTATCTTGATGAAGCCGATAGTTTATGTGATCGTGTTGCAATCGTTGACCATGGGGTCATTATTGCACTAGGGAGTCCAGCAGAACTTAAAGCACATGTAGCTCACGATATTATTATACTTGGGGTATCGACAACAACTGATGCAGAGCGTGCCTACAGTGCCTTGAAGGCATACCCATCTGTACGAGAAATCCAGATTATCGAGTCAAGCCTTCATGTGTATATTGGTGCTACTGGCAATAGAGATACGCTTTTACCAGAGCTCATGAGTCTCTTGCACCGTGAAAATATTACTATCAATATGGTCCAATTATCAAGACCAACTCTGGATGATGTTTTTTTGAAGTTAACTGGTAGGAACCTTCGTGATACAGAAAAATAAGATACTTATGCTTAAAAAAATGCTAGCTCAAACATATATATTACTGAAACAAGAGATGCTTATTGTCATCAGAAACCCATTTTGGATATTCTATGGGCTTTTTCAGCCTGTTATCTATCTTTTACTATTCGCGCCATTGCTGAATGGCGTTGCCGCTCACAATGGGCTTCCTGCAGGTCAAAGCGCTATACAGTTTTTTGCACCGGGGCTTCTTATTATGAACGCCATGATGAATGCTGGCTATGCTGGCTTCAGCTTGCTCGATAAAATGACCTCAGGATTTCTTGAAAGGCTTCGTGTTGTGCCAATGAGTAGGCTTTCGCTTGTGCTTGGGATTATTTTGGTGAACGCCATAACACTTCTGCTCCAGAGCATTCTCTTGGTTATTGTTGCTATGTTTATGGGGCTCCATATATCATATGCTGGATTTGTTATAGTACTTATACTGCTCTTGTTAATCGGTGTTGCAATGTCATCAGCTTCGTATGCGCTTGCTCTCATTGTTAGAGATGGCGGTATTTTGGCTGGCACTATAGGATTTTTTAATATGCCTCTTATGCTGCTCTCTGGCGTCTTGTTGCCAGTAGACTATGCGCCAAGCGTCCTACAATATATAGCACAGTGCAACCCGTTTTATTATGCAGTTTCGGCAGCACGCAGTCTCTTGAACAATGCACTAAGCGACAGCTCGATATTGATAGCACTAGGATGCTTTGCGCTTCTTGCTATGCTCGCCCTTAGCTGGTTTATTCGTATTATGCGGGAAGCAGTAGCATAAGCATTATTACTGATTAATGCACTCCTGATCTTGAGTGTTTTCGCAAGCGTTATAAGCACTGATCGCTTGTGAAGGCTCAACAAGGTCAGGAGTGATAGTAGCCAAAAAATCTTGTACTGCTAATGAAAACTGCGGAAATATCTCTATGACTTCGCCTGCAATATCTTCTTGATACGTATGTACAGTTAGATTTCGCCTATGCAAAAAGTTAAACCAGATTTCCGGATCATCGATAAATTTTTCAAGTACAGCCATACGAAATACTTCTTTGGGTGAATAGGCGGTCCTGCCACGCTGCTCAAGCAGCTTTTTCATGATCTTCCAAGATAGCTCAAAGCAGTATTCAAAAGCCTGAATCGCTCCTGCCCGGTCTTGTTCGGTTTCTAACTTTTGTCTGAATTTTTCGAATTTACTAAAAGCCTTCAGTAGCGGATCGATTATGACAGAATCTACAAACATATTCATGGCCCTTTTCATATTTGTATACAAGTAGCCTTGCTATAGAGCTATGGTACATACGCCTTAAACACCCCATCCAACGAGTATGCGCTGCATGTCAAAAATATCCTTAGGCAGAGCCATGAATATGAAATTATCCTAGTTGGCTATGCTCGTTACATGCGATTGAAAAAGAAAGTTATGACATATAGAACTAAGAAGGCAATGGCTAGTATTTTTGCGATACTGGCGCTTTGTTTTGCAACGCCACTAAATCCAAAAAGACCCGCTATAATTGCCAAAACCAAAAAAATAAGTGTCCAATCCAATAACATGGCTTCTCCTATCATGTACAATAAGCCAAAAAGAACTACCGTAGTAGTCTAGAAATTTATATCATCCTTGCATCGATCAATTATGACGGGATCTACAAGCATGTTCACGGTTCTTTGTATCTAACTATTTCTTGTCCCATAATAAATAAGGTTCTATGTGCATACAATAAGCAAAAACTTACCAGAGAAAGTAGTAGCATGCATGACACGATCATGACGATTACTTAATCTAAAGAACCATGAGCATGAGTGGTCTTAACCAGTGTCCAGCTTACATGCGATTAAACAAGAAAGTTAAGGCATAGAGAACCAAAAGAACAAGGGCTGCTATCTTTGCCATATTGGCATATTGCTTTGCAACACCGCTATATCCAAAAATACCTGCCGCAACTGCTAAGACTAAAAGAATAAGTGTCCAATCCAATACCATGGCTTCTCCTATTATGTAAAATACGCCAACAATAACTACCACAGTAGTCTAGAAATTTATAATGTACTTGACAAGAAAAATAAATTATAACACACAAAGATCAATATTTCTCGCGCATGGCGCCTATAAAAAGCTAGCGCAGACGCGCCGTTAACATGCTGCTCAAGATCATAAGATTCTGTACCAGTTTTATCGATCAACTATTGATGGTGATAGTGCGAAAAAATAAAACTTAACGAGTTGGCTGCAGTTTTCGCCAATGTGCCAATACATGTGACTGACTTGATTACGAAGGTAGCTTGCACGCTGATAATGATTATGTATGTTGTTTAAGTTTCTGTATTGATAATGGGAGTTGCGCAACATGTAGGATGAGAAGCAGCTTTTGACACTAGTACCATAAAGTGGTACTATGAATTATAAAGAGAAAAGGATGAGATGAACAAGAAACACAAAAAAACGTTGGAACTGATTTTCAAAACACCCATTCAATCTAATGTACATTGGAAAGACATTGAAGCTTTGTTTATTGAATTGGGAGGGCAAGTCAGCGAGGGACGGGGTTCTCGTATGCGAATCGAGCTGAATGGCGTAAAAGCCGTATTCCACAGACCTCATCCCAAACCTGAAACAGATAAAGGGGCATTAACGTCAGTAAGAAGATTCTTAATAAATGCAGGGATACAACATGATGAGATTTAAAGGGTATTTGGCTGATGTCGTTTATGATGATGAAGCGAAATTGTTTCATGGCGAAGTTCTTGGATTAAAAGATATAATAACCTTTCAGGGGACCAGTGTAAAAGACCTTGAGAAGGCATTTCATGATTCTGTTGACGATTATCTTGACTGGTGTAAGGAACGTGGAGAAAAACCAGAAAAAACTTTTTCGGGTAGTCTATGCGTTCGCATGAGTCCTGACCTGCATGCAAAATTAACACATGAAGCACAGCGTAAAAATCAAAGTTTAAACAATTTGATCGTAGAGAAACTTAGCAAATAATGAAAATAAGATTCTCGTAGGTTGTCAATTGTCAATTCTAGCCGAAACTTTCAGATTTTGCGTAAATCCTGAAGTTTGCGCTATCTTTAATTGCATGCAGTAATTGAGCTGCCAATAGGGCCTTCTATAATCATTGCATAGTAAAGATGAAAACTGTCGGTGGCGTTAAAAATCATGATGCTTGTAGAGACGATCGATTATGCATATCATATGCTGAATTGTTGCCGCACAACCAAGATTTTCAAGGCACTCTCGTTTGAGTGCATCTAAGAAAAAGCCTTGCGCAATATCTATTGGGCAAGGCTTTTTCTTAGTATCATATGTAAATGAATATGAAATTCTAGAAGAGTTAACTCTTAACTCTGGATGACATTCACCTCAGCGCGGCGATTTGGCCACTGCTGATCACGGCTACCCTCGACTGGCTTTCCGTCTTTGCCTAAAGCTGGGCATTCTTGGCCCCGGCCAACGATCTTAATTGCATTACAAGGTTGTCATTGAGAGGATTTACGTGATTTTATGAAAAACTTGATTGAATCGATTAATTGAGAGATAATAGCCTCATTGATCATTTTGTTTAACTTATACAAAATCCGTTCTAGAAACTTCAAGAATTGACCATTACAAACGGAACTCTAAAAAAATAATTTTTTCGGAATTCGTTTGGCGTTCCGATGCTGCATAATGAGCTCAATAATGATTTTTTAATGTATAGTTCACAATGCACTCATGCGTGCCTGCTCATAAAAACCATTCTGACTCATAATCTTTGTACGTGGCAATGCTTGTCTAAGTTCATCTACATACTTGAAACTTAAGAGGTTGATACTTAAACGAACTTCTTCCAGATTAGGGAGGTATTTAATGATACTTTTTATAGCTCCTTCCTCATGGTGGACCATTCCCATTGCTATCCACTCAAGTATCTTTAGTTGTCGCACCTGTTGAATTTCAGCGGGTAAACTATAGATTTCATGATCGTCATCGACATCGATTAGAGTGAGTTTGATTTTATTTCGAAATCCTAATTGGTCAAGTCTGTGTAATTCTCGCAATCCATTTACTAATGTGTAATTTCCTGAGTCTGACAATGCACTTGCTGCATTAGCTTGTTTAATACTGTATGCAAATTTAAAGCTCCATAATCTTATGATTGCATTATAGCATTGCGTTAACGTTTTTTCAGGAGGACGAGAATTATATAATCTTTCTAATAGGCGAGTAGAAAATTCTTTTTCACCAAATGCGCCAAATTTACCAATACTATGAACAGGGTGATGAATAAAGTGTAATGTTCTACTGTGATCCCAGACTTTGCATAGACCTTTACAAGTTTGCCTAAGTCGCCCGAGCTCTTGCAGTGTTAAAAGAGGCGCAATCTCATTATCTAAAACGGGGCATGGTAAATCTAGGATGCTTTTGCTGGTCGTATCAGGGAGCGAAATTTGCTCTTGCGCAGGTTGGTTTTGCATGGCACCTATTTTAAAAACAAAAGAGAGGGTTATTAGAGTTAATAATTTATCAGATAGCATAATTTCTTTCCTTTGCCCATCAAGTAAAATTGTATGCGAAAACGTTGCAATCAAGGTTCTGTCTTCTAGTTGAGAAATTAACCTGTTTACTCGTTAAAATTATTGGATAGCGTAGCAACTGATAGAGAAATAAGTCAACACTCATCAAGTGCATTTTCTTGTAGCCTTTTTACTTGTTCAAGAAGACCGTGCAAGTAAGAAGTATCTTGGTCGCCATTGCAAAGTCTCTATAACATACTTCGAATCTATTCATGCTTCTAATGCGTTCAAACGAATAAAAAGGTCTCGCCCCATGGTTTTTTGGGCGAGACCTTTTTTTGTTGTTATATGCGAATGATTATGAAAATCTAAAAAGGGCTATCTTTAGCTCTGAATGACATTCACCTCAGCGCGGCGATTTGGCCATTGTTGGTCACGGCTACCATCAACAGGTTTTCCGTCTTTACCTAAAGCTGGGCATTCTTGGCCACGGCCAACGATCTTAATCGCATTGCGTGGTATTCCACCGGTAACCAATGCATCAGCTAGCACCTTAGCGCGCTTTTCCGATAAAGCCATGTTGTATGCCGCTGAACCAGCTGCATGGTCAGCATGTCCTTCAACAACAACTAACTTCTCAGTGTTATTATTGGTTGTTTCTGTGAGTAGCTTTTTGATCTGTTCAGCGTTGTTAGCTACAGCGGTTTCCTGATCTTTTTTAATTGCATATCGGTCAAAGTCAAAGTAGACTGTTTGTAGATTCTTTGAACTTTTTTCCTCTTCATCCTCTATCCATGAAAATTCGTCGTCGTTGTCGTCATTCAAGGCATCATCAGATTTTTGTTCTACACAAGCCGTCGGCGGTGTAGCTGTTGGTTGTGCAAGATCATCGACGAGAGCGAACTCCTCAACTTCCTCGGGCGCTTGTTGCGCTTCAGGGGATTTCTGTTGAGTAGGCATAGCAGCTTCTTCTGTGCAGCATTGTGGCTCACAAGCTACCTTGAGGCATTTTTTCTTGCCGCCGCAACCAGCAACGCCAAGTAATATACCAAGCAATAGTAAGAAGCTCGTCTTTGTAGTATATTCCATAAAAATCTCCGTCGTTTATGTGTGTGAACGTAATACAATAACCTTTGTATGCTTATAAACCGAAACATAGGCGATTTTACCACACCTTTTGTGAAAGATCTACTCATTAGCGAGAAGATCATTTATATTAGATATTAAGGGAAAACAAAATTTATGGTTTCCACCATCGTTACTAAAGTATAGGCTTATATATATGAAAAAAATCTTGATCAACAAAGATCCGTGGCAAACAAGAATTGCTATCACAAAAAACAACAAGCTCGAGAATATTTATTTTTCAGCACATGCTGAGAAGACACTCGAGCGATCATTTTTCAAGGGCACTGTTGCAACAGTATTGCCCGGGATACAAACGGTTTTTGTTGATATTGGTCAGGAAAAAGCTGGTTTTCTCCACGTTTCCGAGATAGATCGAGAGCTTGCTATCAACAAGATTGCGGAGCTCGACCCTTTTGATGAAGCTGATCACCATCATAAAAAAGAACCTGCTGCACAGCGTCGTAGCAAGGGGCTTGATGTTGCCAAAATTTTCAAGGCTGGTGACCCCATCTTGGTGCAGGTTAGCAAAGAACCTGTGTATGAGAAAGGCGCAAAGCTTACGACCTGTTATACATTGCCGGGACGTTTTATTGTTCTGTTGCCAAATATTCCGCGTCTTGGCGTATCAAAAAAAATTGAAGAACGAAAAGAACGCATTCGCCTCAAAGAGACCATTAAGGAACAATTGCCCGCTGGCATGGGTGCGATTATACGAACGACTGCGGAGGGCGTTGCGCCAAAAGAGCTTGCAAAAGATATCAAATATTTGGTTGAAACGTGGAACTATGTTATGGACAAATTCGCGCAGGCGAAGCCAAAAGAAAAGCTCTATGAAGACGTAGAAATCTCCTTGCAGGTTGTCCGCGATCATCTTGACGATAATGTTGATGCAGTCATCACAGATGACAAAGAGAATCAACATGATTTGTATAGATTTATCAAATCAAGTGTTCCTGAGTATGCCCATAAAATAAGCTTTTTTCATGAGCCAATTAATGTCTTTGAGTTTTATAATATAGAAGAACAAATCGAGAAGTCTCTTGATAAAAAAGTACAACTTAAATCAGGGGGGTCTCTGATTATCGAGACGACAGAGGCGATGACAGTTATTGATGTTAACACCGGCAGTTTTACCGGTAAGGGTAGTATGGAGGATACGATTCTGAAGACCAATTTGGAAGCCGCCGAAGAAATTGTCCGGCAATTGCGGCTTCGTAATATTGGTGGCCTTATCGTTATCGATTTCATCGATATGGTAGAGCATGAGAATCGTAATAAACTTTTTACTTTTTTTGATCAAAGGCTTAAGGAATACGACAAATTTCAGTCTGTTGTACTGAAAGTTTCTGAATTCGGTCTTGTGCAAATGACGCGTAAGCGATCTGGCAAGACGCTTGTACAAACGCTTACTAACACCTGTCAATGTTGTTATGGTTCAGGCTTTATTAAGTCAGTTGCAACAGAAACGTATGCGATTCTTAGAAAATTACGGTTAGCTCTCATGGGTAAGACTGTTGGCAATCAAGTCGAGCTTCATGTCAATCAAGCCGTTTTTGAGCATATTACAAAACTTGAGTATAATGCTATTTTGGCTCTCGAGAAAACCTATGTCTGTAAAATTATGGTTGTGAGTTCTGTCGCGCTTAGTATGAATCAGTGCAAAATCGAAAAAAAGTGATATACTTTTATTGCATGATAGTGTGATGCTTCAAAGGAACCATCATAAAACTCACAGTATTGGTCAATATATGCGCACGCAATGAGGAATACGGGCAATGAATCGAGATTATATAGCCAATATAGGCATAGAAGTCCATGTTCAATTGACGACAAAAAGTAAGATTTTTTGTTCTTGTTATAATACCATAAGTCGCGAGGCCAATACTAATATTTGTGCTATCTGCACGGGACAACCTGGTGTGTTACCCATGCTTAATAAGCAAGTCGTCGATTATGCAATAGCGGCAGGGTTAGCAACGCACTGCACCATTAACAAACGGTGTTCATTCGCGCGTAAGCACTATTTCTATCCTGACTTGCCTAAAAATTACCAGGTAACACAAAGCACGGACCCCATATGCCTTGAGGGATATGTTCCAATACGTCTTGATGATGGTTCGATCAAAAAAATACGTATTATACGTATCCATATGGAAGAGGATGCTGGCAAAAATATTCATGCTAGCAACATCAAAAAAAGCTTTGTTGATTTTAATAGGACCGGTACGCCGCTCCTTGAAATAGTAAGTCATCCTGATCTAACGAACGCTGCAGAGACACGTGAGTATCTTAAAAGTTTACATGCCATAGTGCAGTATCTTGGCATCTGTACCGGCAACATGGAAGAGGGTGCCTTTCGAGCCGACACGAATGTCTCTGTCAGAAAAGTTGGTACTTCGGTATTGGGTACGAAATGCGAGTTAAAAAATATAAACTCGTTTAAGTTTATTGCTGATGCAATAGAGTACGAGATCGATCGACAAATTGAGCTTCTCGAAGCCGGCGGCAAGGTTAGACAGGAGACACGTCTTTGGGATAACAAAGAACGCAAGAGCTATCCGATGCGCTCCAAAGAAGAAGCAGCAGACTACCGTTATTTTCACGATCCTGACTTACCTATCTTATCGATTGACGACAGCTGGATTGCTGCCATCCGTGATCATATGCCCGAGTTGCCTTACGATAAGTTTAATCGTCTCTGCCAAGAGCATGGCTTATCGTCCTACGAGGCGTCTATTATCGTTGAAGATCAAGCACTGGCACGCTATGTTGAGACTGCTTTGAGCATACGCCCAAGTAAGCAGGTTGTGCACTGGGTATTGCGTGATGTACTTGGTTATACTAATGAACACAAAGTATCGCTTGATCAGTGTAAAGTGACACCGCAAAAGTTAGCTTCTCTAGTTGGTCTACTTGAAGATGGCCTTATTAATGCTCCTGCAGCGAAAGAAATTTTTCTTTTGGTTACCGAGACCGGTGAAGAGCCCCAGGTTCTTATGCAGAAGCATGGTCTTCAACAGATTGGTTCTGCTGACGAGCTTGAGGCAATTATCAAAACAGTTATCGCTGAAAATCCAGTAGAGTACCAGGCATATAAAGCGGGTAAAGAAAAGCTATTCGGCTTTTTTGTTGGACAAGCAATGCAGAAAACCAAGGGTAAAGGCAATCCGAAACTTATTAACGAGATTCTTAAAAAATTGCTCGCCGTTTGATGCTCTTATACAAAAAACAAGTCTAGTTATACAAAAAGCCACCTGCTTAGGTGGCTTTTTTTGCTGAGGTTCTTGTGCAATCACTAGCGTTATAGGCATAGGATTATGGATCTTGCTTTATAAGCTTGCCATATGACTATATGAGATGAGCTTTATGTCTTTTTGCAAACTTGTGTTGTCTGCTGGTTGTAATGGACCAAAATCATGTGGGTGCCAGCCCCCTGCACACTGCTCTGACCGTATGTCATGACCTGTGAGTATACTTAGGGCAACTGCGGTGCCATCGCAGAAATTACGGTTTGGGTATACACGAGACATAGTGGTATTTATACGATTTGTACGGGCTTCATCAGTGGACATGCCATAAACAACTGATGTTCCAAAAACTTGGCCCAACAGGAATAAGCATGTGAGCAACTGTTTTTTCATAAAAACTCCATCTATAAAATTTCTAGGCGTATCAATAAGCCCATTATTATTTAAATAATAATAGATAGTATACAGTGCATCAAGAGCTCAAGAGCTAGACTCACATTTTGTTTATTATTGTGTCACTCGGGCAAAATTTAGGCAATATTTTGCAGTGCAGGCTACACGTTAATAAATATAGTGTATCCTGCATTATCGAACTTGCGTTATTGTACTAGGCACTGCGTTTCCGCTGTAGTGATTACGGGGGAAGAAGTGGGAGTGCTCTGCATAGGAGCCATTGCTACGTGGGGTTGCAAGATTTCCCGAATTTCCTGCGGCAAAGAATGAAAGGTACTTTCGCGCATAGATCCTTCAGGCAACTGAATACAGCGGCCGTGATATGCAGCAGAACACCACATAATAAGTCCATATAGCTGACCAATCGTCAGTGCCTCAAAAGCTTTGCAAGCCTGCTGCGGTAATCGCAAAGCATTCCATAGCCGTACAGTAGTATCAGAAGACCCAGTAGCAAGCTGGTTGCCGTCGCGGCTATAGGCGATAGACGAAATGCTTCCGCTATGGGCACTCAGCATGCAGGGAGTTTGCCCTCTTGTTAAATTCCAAAGTTGTATCGTTCCATCCGAATATCCCGAAGCAAGCTGGTTGCCATCTGGGCTGTATGCAACAGCTTTAACGCAATGCTCACCATTGCAGAGCGTGCGTAGATGTTCTCCTGTTGTTGGATTCCAAAGTTGTATTGTTTTGTTTCCAGATCCTGGAATAAGCAGCTCATCAAGGCGGTTATAGGCAACGAAGTAAACACCTCCTGAAGCAAGCTGGTCACCAAGGGGGTTATAGGCAACGGAGAAAACGCCGCCTGTGGAGCTACTGAGAGTGCGCATATGCTCTCCGGTTTTTGCATTCCATAGTCGTATAGTGCTATCACCAGACCCTGAAGCAAGTTGGTTGCCATCGGGGCTATAGGCAACAGTCCAAACAATGTCTACGTGGCCATTAAGGGTATGCGTAAGCTCTCCTGTTTTTGGATGCCAGAGTCGTATTTTCTTATCTTCGCACCCCGAAGTAAGTTGGTTGCCGTCCGGACTGTACGCAACTGAAAAAACACAGCAACCTATGTTACCTAAAGTGTTTACACGTTCCCCAGTTTTTGCATGCAAAAACTGTATAGTGCCATTACTGGACCCTAAAGCCAGTTGATTGCCATCGGGGCTACAGGCAACGGAGAGGAGGTGGCCTACGCCTTCAAATGCGTGTAGATGTTCTCCTGTTTTTGGATTCCAAAGTCGTATAGAATGATCATCAGATACAGAAATACATTGATTGCCGCTAGGACTATAGGCAACAGATTTAATAGATGCTGTGTGCCCTCGCAAAGTTTTGCCTTCGGTTTCATGTTGTCTGCAGTAAAGGCTGGTCAGTTGGTCATACGTACGATCAGCGAGGTACTGCCATTGCATGTTGCTATTGGCAGCTTGTACTATGGTGCGCATGTAATCAAATGTATCTGCAATCTCGGACGCTGCAAGGCGCCCAGAAAAAACTAAAGCTATACAAGGTACTGCGAACTTGCCTAACGTTAATGGGAAGGTTTGCATAGTTATTACCCTAGCTTTAGACGACTTCATTATGTTTTTCTCAGTATTCTTATTGCACCAAGCACTTCACCTGCGCAATAGTGGCACTCTACTACAGCGGGATCTTTTCTGCAACAATAGGCGCAGAAGTTTGTCCTACATATATTGTTGCGGATGCTGTGTCCCTAGGGCAAAATTTAGGCAATATGCCGCAGCGCACGCATAGCCTGCTATGAGACTAGCAGTAACCGCATAGACATGGGTTTGATAAGGTGATGTACTATGAATCTCAACTCTGTCGTGGAAACTTTCAGCGGTGCATATAAACCCATCTTCATGGGCACGCCTTATTGCTCGCATGATAGTGTGATTTATCGTATCTGGCTGGTTATTATGTGTGAAGATTATCGTTCTTCTGGTTTTTGTTAGCAACGCATTGGCGATGGCTCTTATGGTGTTGACTTCTGTTGCCATGCTCTTGATAGATGGTGAATATGAGCATAAGATCGCGATAAGGGCAATGGTTGCTATTTTTTTCACGATATCCTCTTTGCAGCTTTGAGTGTTTATTGTCGGTACATATTTTTTATACTATACGCTCTTGCATAAAGTCAATGCATGATATGTGCGAATGGCTTTATTGAGCTCAACTGCGGTATGCACATGGTTGCACTTGCACCAAGCCATTATTTGGTGTGGCTTGATGTTGAGTTGCCTGTAGTTATGTACTAAAGTCTTGTGTCGCAACACAGCATTTGTATAGTCTAAAATAGTGTAAAGGCTTTTGGCCTACGTGGTACTCGTGTGTCCAACATAGTGTTGATGTTGAGACTTGTGTATTTGGTAAGCCCTTTGTATAGGGTGTCCTTTGCAATTGAGTATCTTACGTTTGATTGCTGCACCAAACAATTAAGAATATCTTGATGTCTTGTAATTTTTCATATCTATACATGTCGAATAAGTTAAGTCTTGAATCTTGAATAACGTGTCATAGTGTACTGTATGTTTGAGCATGTTGATCTCATTAGTAGATATAGGCTTATACCACGATGAACAGTTTTATTCATATTCTTGCTTGTATAGTTTTTTTGGTGCATTGCCCCCTTGACAGCCTTGCGGCAGCCACACACTATAGCACGACAGACAATAAGCAAGATGAACCAAGCATTCTTTTAGAAGTAGATTCTCTTATGAGTCGAGCTTTGGCTTGTGTTGTCTTGTATTGCGATTCTCAGGCATTGAGTAACCTTGCACAAATTTCTCGTGTTGCTCGCCTGCTCGTTAAGCAGAGTTATGAGGCGCAAGTCGAGATGCTTCGTTATAAACGAGAGCATATGATTGTTGGTGACTTTTGGGAAATGTTCTTACCGAATTATGATCCACGCAAAGATCAGCGGTCTTACCACGCGAGCAATTTTTTTACATCAGATTTGCGTGTCTTTAAAGCTAAAATTTTTGATGTTTTACGAGAAAAACTTAGTAGGCGATCTGGAAGTTTCGTTGACATTATTTTGGGTAAAAATGGGCTCGGTAGGTTGCTGCCACGAGCGCTCAAGACTCTCATTGAGGATATTAATACATATATTGTCTCCATGGGGTGCGAGCTAAGCCATCTGCAGCTACAAGAGAATACGTTAAAAATTTTGGATCCAGCGATCTTTCGTGGACTCCGGAGTCTTCGTGCCCTTTGCCTTGATAATAATGATATACTATCGTTACATCGCAACATATTCCAAGGACTTGATACGTTGGAACGCTTGAGTATTGAGAACTGCGGTGTGACCAGGTTGGAGCCTGGCATATTTGATAGGCTGAGCAATCTTTTATTACTGAGTATGGGGCGTAATAATTTGGTGCGCTTGGAACCAGGTTTATTTAATCACCTTACCAAGCTTACGTTGCTCCTACTGATCGGAACAAGTTTAACGCAGTATACGACACTACGTTTACAGCCTGGTATATTTGATGGGCTACAGAATCTTCGATGGTTGAATTTTCATAATAGTGCCGTTGTCAAGTTAGAGCCCGGCATTTTCAAAGGCCTCAAAAATCTTGAGGGTATAACGGTTCCCTTTGAGCTATTTACTTCATTAGATCCAAAAGCTTTCAGTGGGCTGCCTAAATTCCGCATGATTCGAGTCTCTGGTTTTCAACCATTACCCGAGGAGTACGTTAAGACCTTGCGAAAGGCTCTTCCTCAGGTGGAGTTTGTGCCAAGGTTTCAGTAGCAGTATGCTATTGAGCCATGTGCCAGACAGACAAAAAATAGCAGTATCGATGCTAGTGAGTGCCATGATACTCATAAAAAGAGTCATTACATAATAGATGTCGAGATGAAAATCTTGTAGTACTACGTAGTGACTTTATACAATCAATCTAATCAATGTTTATTATTAACTATCTTTATTTATCAGCATGCTTGAAGTATACATAAAGTCAATACTTTTATTCAATTATGCTATATAAATAAAAACAAGTAAGCCGCGAGGCTGTCTCGTGAAACTTCGAGGCTTAATCGTAGTAAGCAGGTTGGTTGGGGCTCGAGTAACGTGTTGTTTATACGTGGCTAGCTGGTTTAGGTAGGGCCTGATGAAATACCCCAAGGTCCAACCCTGTCAGAGGATAGAATTTCATATGCTATGAAGATATGTGCGAGTCAATAACATTGTGCAGATGTGCTTCTATCCTTAGTTGAGCTCCAGGGTTACGGTGCCACGCCCCGTCGAGAAAGTATTGAGCTCTTAATGTTGCATCAAAGTGAGACGGATAAAATTATGATAGCTTTTGATCTCTGCCTTTAATCAAGGTATCTTGGTTGCTACTTAATGGTTATGACTGAAATTTTTATCTAAATTAAATATTGCTTATTCGAAGGGCCTGTAATGTTTTTAGTTCGTTTTTTCATATATTGTTTTTTATTGTTTGGTCATCTTTGCACTACAGCATATAACAGCGATGGACTCGATCTTAGCACGTCAAGACCAGCAGAAAAATCTCTCGTACACATTATTAGCTCAAAGGACTTTGCTGAAAAATATAAAACATGCATTCATGATATTATTACGTTTTCTACAATTCTTTTAAACACTACACCCCCTGAGGTTCCTGCAGACGAATCTCAGCAGATTGCATTATCGTGTTCGAAAAAATTTCTTGAGTGTTGCATCAAGGCTACAGAAATGATTGGTGAGCTAAAAGATAGACAACAACGAAAAAGTTTCCGCAAAAATCTGCGAAATAGTCTTTTTGAATCAGCCATAATCATAGAATGCTGCATGGTTATGTCGCTGCGAAAAGACAAAGCGTTGTTAACAAAAACATTGCAAATCTCCAATCTGGAGAAAAGCATGCATGATGTAATAGAGTCAATATCTTCTCTTGCTCATGCTTTTTATGCAGAGATAGCAAATATTGTCAGGTTCTCTGACAAAAAATTATCTGCGTTAAAACTAGTTGAGAAAATGCAGCAGTTATCCTCTCGCCAGACATGTACGGCAAATGTAGCAAAATTGTTTGATCCAGAGGTTGATAACAATCAAAAAGAAAAAATTATTGTAGAGACTATTGCGGAGATTTTTATCTGTATAAATTTATTATGCGACACATTTTTTGAGATGGAAAAATCAAGTTTATTTGCATTAGACTGTCGAGCAATGCAAAGCGTGCATGATATGCTTAGTCGATATAATTCAGAGGCGATTTCGGCTCACTTTAATTTAGTTAAGCCAGGGCAAGTGGGTATAGCTGCTTAGCGTATTTCTTTGATCATACAATTAATCAGTTAGAGTAGTTTATACTTTATGCCTAATATTTACTGTTAATGATGCATAAAGTTTAACTTTATCTTTAATCGAGATGCTCGCGTAGCTCGCCCTTCCAAGTAAGTTCATAGAGAATTGATTGAGCTTACTTGCAGATACAGCTAAGGCTATGCCTTAGTGAGAAGCTCAGGGCGAACGGCATGATAGGGTACCGCTAGTTTATTGAGCTTCTATGCTCTTATGGAGCTTCTACGGTTTGGTATTAGTTTCGAGTATCAGAAGAAGTATTGGCGACTTGCCAAAACTGAGCAAGCCAAAGCCCTCAGCCTAGCCTACTGGCAAGAACAAGGGCTCATAAAACTTGTTGAAAGAAATCACGAATTATTGCAAGCTTCATGAACCGCCGTATACCAAATGGCACGTATGGCGGTGTGAGAAGATTGGGGCTATGGGACCGCTCACAGTTATTTTATATCGACAGAGCAGAATCTAGGCTGCTAGCACCAAGCAGTGATGCTTGCTGTCCAAACAAGCAGCTAAGATTGGGGGACCATGCTGGATAGGTGCACCGGTCCCGGGAGCCAGTTATAAACCAGTGGTCCCTGCTTATCAAATGAAGCGCTGCTATACGGTTACTTGAGCCACGACTGACCGAATAAATAATAAAAGTGCCGCATGGTGACCATGAGCACTCGTCTTTATTACCGTTGTCATGGGTAATTTGCTCGTGTGTCTTGGCAAGAGTATCATAGACGAATATTTGCATAGTGCCGCGAACATTTTTTATATAAGCAACCAGTTTATGCTTATCGCAATAGGCAGGTGATAGCCCGCTATTACATAGTTTTTCAATAGTACCTGTTGCTATGGTGCCACGGTAGATCGCGGGTTTGCCAGTTTCATAATCAGAACAAAAATACACGGTAGAACCATCAGGTGTTAGCGTTGGCGAAACGTTATTGCCGTTATTATGAGTCCATTTCTTAAAGATGCCGGGGGCGCAATAATACAGTTGACAGTTACCACTACCACGCGATGCGCAGTACATTGATCGAAGACCATCTGCGCTAAACGTTGGCAACATGCTGAGACCTTCTGAAAAATTCGATACTACATGTTTTTTCATGTGTTGATCAATATATTTTAATCGTACATGCGTATTTGTGCATTCAGAATAGAATAACAACCCATGAGGGTTCCAGCGAGGAGCAATTACCATTGTTTTAACCAATTCTTGCTCGTTGCTGCCATCATAGTCGGCAATGCATAAGCATTTGGTAGCACGTCGTTTGGAGCGTTGCACTTCTTTGCAGTAGGCAATTTTTGTTGCGAAAAAGCCATCCTGGTTTGTTAATATAGGCCATACTATATCAGCAATACCATGTGCCCAGGAGCGTGGGTCATAACCGTGTCTCATTATTTTTTTCCCCTTAATCATGGCGGGCTGCATAGTGTCGTAGAGACGCCATGAATTGCTAAGTGTATCGATAAAAAGAGCGAGCGCGCAACCTCTATCGGCATACTGCATTATCTCTTTTTTCGTTGGAATAGCATCAAGGTGTTCTATAGTTGGTGCAAATTGCCTGGTCCAGCTCAAATCTTTTTTCAGTTGCGTTGCAAGCGCTGTAGTGCCAGCTGATCTGGGGCCTATCATGACGATGGTAATATCCATGGGTCCCTGATGCTCAGCGCGAATGGCTGGCTGTGTGTGCTCTTCCTGTCCGCATAGAGACAGTATAGGCAGCATGCACAAGAGATACCAAGATAGTTTATTGCGTTGATTCATAGTTAAACTTAACCCTAAAATGTTACAGAAAATTCTGTGCCCCACGTTGCCTTATCGGGTTTTACGTGGCGAACAGCAAGCCTAAAGGACATATCATAGGTCAGTTGTCCTGATGATTCTTGAATACTACAGTCTACGCCACCAAGTTCATTGATGGTTATGAGTGCAAGGCCGTTTTTGCCTACCTTGATCCCCTTGACTGGGTGCCAATGACGTTCGATTGCTTGTATCATGCAAGATCGAATACGCTCTTCGGCAGCATTAATATACTCAGCGCCGACAGATCCGTACTCATCTTCTGCTAGCGTGCCATCGTTTTCCGTGCGCGCAACACCAACAGCGATGGGTATTGGTTCTTCATGATCTATGTGGGGTGGCACTGCTGCTATTTTTTCTGCAGCTTGTTGCTGCGGTGCAGGTTGTGCCCTGGTATCTTTGGCAGGTTGTTGCGGCACAGCCTCTTGAATTTGCGGTTGTGGATGATCTTGCTTTTGAGGCTTTCTGTCGGGTTTTTGCTGTACATTATGCTTGGCGTTAACTGGTTTTGTTATTGTGCCTGGTGCATCTTTCTTTGTGGCCGCTTCTTCCTGCTTCATGCTTTTTGTAGCTGTAGCTTCTTTTTGTTGTATGGCTTTTTGCTCAACCGGTGCTGTATGCGCTTGTTGTGCCGATTTTTTCCCTACTGAAGGTTTTTTTACCGGAGCAGGCTTATTTGCCGGTGGCTGTGGCATACTTGGCAACGAACTTGTTGCTGTATCATGCGGCTGTCCGTCAAGAGATGTAGTGCTACCCAGGCGTGGGCCTTTAGGTACGCTGTTTTTTGATGCGGTTTGCGCTGTCTGTCCCCGTGTAAGAACGTTTGTTATCGCTCCCATGGACGATCTACTGCGTGGCATAAAAAGAATAGGTCGCCCAGCTTTTTTGCTGCCAATATCTATTGTCAGACGCTTTAAGGGCTTTTTGGAGCCAATAAACATAGCAACTCCAACAGCAATATGGAGCGCTGTGGAAAGCGCCATCAAAAACCATAATAAAAAAAGAGAGCTTCTACGCTCGTTGTGTTGCCAGGGCAACATGTGCTATACCCCCAATACTTTTCATCTGATCAACAAGTTCTGTTACAAAACCAAACGATACAACCTGATCAGCATGGACATAAACAAGTTTATCTTGATTAGTACCAACCATACGGCGCAGCGCAGGAATTATCTCATTTGCTGTGGTCTCAGTACCATTAATATAGAGGTGCTGATGCTTATCGATATAGACTGTGAGATCCTGATTAGCGCCAACATCTTCTTTAACACGGCCTCGTGGCAAATTTACTTTTATTGCATTATGCATCATAGGTGTTGTAACCATAAAGATAATAAGAAGTGTCAGCACAGTATCAATAAGCGGTGTTAACGTTATTTTTGGTGCAGCTGCAGTGCGAGAGTGGCGACGATGAGGCATACGCATATCTTTATCCTCTGACTAAAGAGCTGTGCATGATCAGTGCTACCTGGTCAGCAGCGGTACAAAGCTGACGTTCAACAGTACGCATTTTGTTAACCAGGTATTGATACATAACGAGGGCGGGTATCGCAACCATAAGGCCGGCAAGTGTGGTTATTAATGCTTCTGCGATGCCAGGAGCAACTGTAGCAATATCAGCGGTTTGTAACTCGCCTATGCGTACGAAAGCATGAATAAGGCCCCACACAGTGCCAAAAAGGCCTATTAATGGTGATGCTTCATAACACACAGCAAGAACGGGCATATAGGATTCTTCTTGACTCATTAATTCATCAACCGACTCTGCAATCTGTGTTTCAAGTCGTTCGTGGTCTCGTTCGCTCATAGTTTGCTGCAAGGGTGTGTCTTGTTTTCCACAGACCTGTTTGCACGCAACAATACTTCTCGAAAGTAAGAGTCCAGGCAGTGTTCTTGAAAATCTATTAGCACCCGATAAAAGACCATCAAAGGCCTGAACGTGCGATAAGTAATCAAGCGCGTGTTGCAATTGCTTCTGCTTCATGCGTATCATAATAAGTTTGTACAAAAAGATTGCCCAACAGCTGATAGACATGACAAGCAAGAGAAGTAGTATTGTCTTCGTAACGGTGTCTGATTGTTTAATCAAGTGCCATAATGAATTGCCGAGAAACTGTCCTGTCATAATATCCCCTTTGGTTCTGAATTCTTTACTTGAGAAAAATACGACTTCTTTGAAGAGTGTACCAAAAAAGTACCAACTTTAGAATACAATCAATGCTAGGCTTTCGCCAAACTTGGCATTTGTTAAGCCGTAGAAATCTAAAGCAAATATGTGCATGTGACTGTGCGAGTACCTAGAGCTGAACATCAGATAATCTACTTATTGCTAAGAATCTGTATCGTAACAATAAGCAGATTTGAACTTGGCAAGACGCGTCTCTTGATGAGCAGGCGTATGGTATGCTGCTGGTATTGAATATATAGTTGTTCCAGTACAATCTAAGTGACTTTCATATTACTGAGCGGACCCATCTTGGCATTTTGTCAAAAAATGCTGCAGTAAAAAAGTAGCTACTGGCAATACTAACGCTAGTGTACCATTGATATATTTCCAATAATCGGAGTTTTCCTTGCCTTCGCGGTCTTTAAGTTTTTCGTCAAGAACAGCATGCAAAACCCAGCGTGTAATGGGTTGACTTTGTTCAGTATAATCTTGTGCCTCAGCACCACGCCTTGTGCGTCTCAATAATGCTACTGAATCTTGCTGAGCTCGTGCGGCTTCGGCTGCTAAATATTCACGTAATTGTGCACGTTCTAAACTTTCTGGTATTCGATGTATTGGTATTATTGTTTCTCTTTGTTCTTTTCCCTCCAAGCGCCTCGCTAACATTCTTTCTAAATAATCATTTGGTGAGCCGAGCGTTATACGAATTGCCTTTTTTGCTAATTCTGTACTACTAGCAGCCTCACTTGGTGCTGCATCACTCGTGAAAGTCTTATAGTTAAGTTGATCACCTGAATCTTCCATGCACCGTATAGCAACTGGTGTTACAAGTAGTAAAAGGCATAGAGCTTTATACTGCATCATGATTGTATCCCTTCAGGTATGAGTGAGTAGTGGAAGACATTTCTTATTCAATAGCATAGAAAAGCGCGATATTATAAAGCTAATAATTTTTTAGCAAAATCATAAAGCTTGTTGTAAGCACTTGTGCATAGCAGGAATTTCTCATGGAATGCACGCACGATGCGCTGCAAATGAGGTCCTAGAGCTCCTGTGTCTAATACAGGGGCAGGAGAAGGACTGTTTCTTGTTGATGCTTGACTTGCTGAGTTGATTTGCTTATTGTAAGGTGCGTGTGGCCTATATGATTACTTGCAGATTAAATTATTTTCAAGCAAAGCAATCTTTGCCACGCATATATACTTTTAAATATTTTTTATTAATATATCAAGAAAGGCCTTTTCATGCATACTAATCTCAAGAAAGTTATAGCCAGTCTGGTATTGACAAGTTATTCTGGTAACTTCTATGCAGCTGAGCGAACTGAGGCAGGAGAGTTATTGGCAGCAGAAACAAGGGGATATGTCGAAACGCAAGATAGACCAGTACGCATCAATCTTTCAATGCAAAGAAGCTCCGAGAACCCCGCAATGTTCGAAGCGCAACTTTTCGCTACAACTAGCACGATACTGCGTGGCCAGCAAGGTAGTCAGGTAGCGATCAAGCTTATCTGCGATATGCTAGGATTCCTGCCCCAGGGAAGATTGAAAAGCCTCGTGCAAAATCTTCATGGTGTTGTCAGAAGTTTTGGTTGCCATATAGAGGGAATCGATCTTTGTGATAATCATATACGAGTTCTAGAGCCAGGAACCTTCGCTGGGCTTACAGAGCTTCGATTTTTACGTTTGAGTTCTAATTGTTTGCAAACATTAACGCCAGACATTCTCGCTGGCCTTCCAAATCTTGAAATACTTGATATTGGTGAAAATCATGCTGAGTTAACATTGTCGCCAGCTGTATTCGATACTCTTCAAAATCTTAGAATTCTGAATCTCAACTGCAGTCATATCGCAGGTGGTTTGCCGATGGGGCTATGCAGTGGACTCCATAAACTTAAGGGATTGGGTCTTCCATACAATGTTCCACCATCTACAGCAGCATTAAAGGCGCTTAAGGAGCAGTTACCTGGACTTTATATACACTTGTGCTGATTTTTGAATAAGAGTCACTGTACATTGTTAGGTCTATTGCTTGCTCTTCAGTCTTGTGCTAATGCATAGTGCTGAAGAGCTCAGTATTGTTTGCATGAGAAATTTATCATGAAGCCTGGGTAAGTTATTGCAGCTTTGCTAGTTTAAGCTATGCTTTTTAGTATATGAGAATACTTTAATAGACAGGTTAGTGCTAAAAAACGATCGGATAATTATGAAAGTATCGCTTGCGTGGCTTTTTGAACACATCGATGGTGATAAACATGCAGTTGCTATAGCCTCTCTTGTCGATGCTTTTAATCAAAAAATTGCCGAAATAGGTTCTTATGAGCATAAAGAGCTTGACCAATCTTTATTGAGTATTGTCCATGTGCAGATGGTCAATGGTGCTATCGCTACGTGCTATTGCGCGGAGCATGGTAACTCTATGGAACTCCCTGCGCGCCACGATCTTCAGGTTGGTGACTATGCATTGGTATACCGGGATGGAAGTGATTATCGATGGGCAAAACTCGCTGATATGGCATCGAGTAAAGATGGTTATATGTCTGCCGTCCACTGCCCTGAGTGTCTTGTGGGAGGTGCCTGGAGAAAGGGTGTCATATGGGATGACTATATTCTCGACATCGATAATAAATCAATTACCCATCGTCCTGATATGTGGTGCCATCGGGGAGTTGCTCGTGAAATCGCAGCATTGTTATCCTTGCCATTACTACCCATCGACATGTTTATCAAGCATATAGATAGTGCTACAAATAGTGGCCGAGAAACGGCATATACGGTCTCAATCCAGGACTCCAGCATTTGTAAGCGCTACGCATCAACAACAGCAACCGTGCCATACCACCAAGCAACAGAGGTTGCTATGGGTTTCAAGCTTGCAGCGCTGGATTATCGGCCAATAGACGCGCTTGTTGATAGTACAAACTATGTCATGGCGGATATTGGACAACCTATGCATGTTTTCGATGGTGATACACTTCCTGCTAAAACTATTGTTACGCGATTTGCACATCCCGGTGAAAAACTGGCATTGCTTGATGGTACGACAGTGACATTGTCTGAACATGACTATGTTATTACTGATGGTCATACTCCCATTGCTCTCGCTGGCATTATGGGTGGACAGGCGACCGCGGTTAGCAGGGCGACGAGAAATATTTTTGTTGAAGCTGCCTGCTTTGATGCTGGTGTACTACGAAAAACTACAGCACACTTGCATCTGCGCACTGAGAGTTCTGCCAGATTTGAGAAAAGTATCGACGCTACATTGGCACCTCTAGCATTGCAACGCTTAGCACAAGTATGGGACGATATGGGTCTCGAGGTAACATTAACGAGTGGTCTTGCCATTATTGGTGATGCTCCTCAAGCACAAATAGTTATGCTGAATCATGATTTTCTTGAACGACGGCTTGGGCTGCCAGTAAGCAAAGATTTTGTCATCGAAACACTTACAAAACTCGGGTTTACGGTTACCGTTGATGATGAAGGCACCAGTGGCTCTACGCAGTACGTGGTAACGGTGCCGTCGTTTAGAAACAGCAAAGAATTATGTATTCAAGAAGATTTCATAGAGGAAATCGGTCGTTATAGTGGGTATACAACAATCCCCGCAGAGTTGCCAATGCGCTCTATGGGTCCGATTGATACGACTGTCATAACAAGAACGCGACGTATCAAAAATATTCTCGCCTACGCGGGTGCCATGCAAGAGGTTGCTAATTATCCACTCTTTGACGAGTCGTTGCTGCGTGAGCTGTGCTGGGAACCAGCAAGTTCTGTATCGATCAAAAATCCAATGTCTGAAAACTGGCGCCGCATGGTTACAACGCTGGTACCAGGACTCTTTAAAAATATTGTCACGAATGTAACAAGCTCTCCGGTACTCAATTTTTTTGAAATGGCCAGAGTATGGCATAATGAAGAACCATTACGTGAACAAGGCATCGTTGCCGGTATATTTTTTGATCAGAAAAAACCGGTTGATTTCTACGCGTGCAAAGCTCAGCTTGAAAATCTCTTTACGCTCTTGCATATGTCGGTTACATGGCACGTTATGGAGCGTCCAGAATTTCCATGGTTAACGCCATACCAAGCGGCGCATATTATTCATGAAGGGCTTAAGATAGGTTATGTAGGTGTTGTCGAAAAAACAGAACTTGCCAAGATAGCTCCTGGCTATGCATGCGTTTTTGAACTCGATAGTGATTTCTTAGTATCGTACCAACCGCCACGTATGCAATTCGTTCCGTTACCCAAATATCCGAGCATAGATCGCGATATTAGTTTTATGGCACCGCTTGCCATGACTGCAGAGAGCGTTATAGCATCGCTTAGCTCTCTGGATAAACTTATACAAAGCATTACGCTGGTCGACTTTTTCACCAAAAAGGAATGGGTCGGAAGGCGATCGCTGACGTTGCGGATACGTTTCCAAAGCAACGATCGGACACTGACAACAGCTGAAGTTGATGCTATTATGCCCCGTATTATCGACCGTCTCGTCTCGTTGGGAGTTGAACTACGATGAAAAAAGTGCTCTTACTCGGTCTATGTGTTCTTGATAGGGTTACAAAATATCTTGCTCTTACCTACTGTGCTGAGCCGCTTGCTATACTACCTGGTGTAACATGCATAACGTGCAATAATAGGGGTATAACGTGGGGATTGCTAGCGGCAGAGAATAGTGGTCTCTACAGCGTTATAAGTTTACTGGTGTTGTGTGTAGCAGGAGTTCTGTTATGGCAAACCTATCAAGCATGGCTCAGGCGGAAGTCGATTACGGGTCAGCTGCTTATTCTATTGGGAGCTGGATCAAATCTCCTGGATCGTGTCCTGTATCATGGTGTTGTCGATTTTATACAAATTTCATGGCGATCATATGCCTGGCCAGTCTTTAATGTAGCCGATGTTGCAATAGTGGTTGGCGTTTGCATTATGATAGTGCAAGAAAGCTTACCGTCACGGTATGCCTATACATAGAAACAGGTAATCTATGGGGTTGCCTTGTGAGACTTTCGGTAGTATGCATGGTTTGGGTGCGGGTAGGGGCCGCGGGACCATAATCCCTTAATTTAAAAAACTTTTAATACCGATGATACACTTCAAAGGCCTACTCAATCAGATTATTTAAGAATCTTCTTGCGTGGCTTTGCCCTAACCCCCACGATGGGCTTGCGCCTCTGTGATACGGTATCCTGCATGTGGTGGTGCCAAGTATGAGCAATACAGCGTTGTGCTATTGCTATTCTATGATTATGTAATAAACTGCTATACTTTCGATATGGTGTATTCATGATTGGAGTGAGCTGTTGGGGTTACAAGTAACGAGAAATTTATGGCAATAATAAAAAAACTACTCATCATTGTAGGTATGTATGTAGGATGGTTTAGTGCGTCTCAGCGCTCTGATACTATTCCTGGGCAGTTTGATGATGCGCGTAGGCAGGCACGATTAAGTGATCAAGGTGTATGCAGATGGCAAGATTGTGCGCCTGATGTCTATGTCATATTAACAAAGCTCTGGTGTCAACAGCACAAGGCAGAACGCAAGGAATTGTGTGGCCATGCGCGGCGCCCAGCCTTGGCACTTGCTTTTAGCCACGATACTAAGATGCTCGCCTCGGGCGGCGATGATGCTGTAGTGCGGCTCTGGGACACTTTAGCCGGTTCTTCAATAAGAACCATGAAGCATGGTTCTGGTGCTGTTCTTTCAGTTGCTTTTCATCCTGATAATAAGTATCTAGCTGCAGGAAATGCTGCATGGATGATACTACTCTACGAGGTGGCGACGGGTAGCCTAATCAAGGTGCTTGATTCTTCATTACATATGTCTATTGTGCTGGTATTCGCACCAAAGGGTAATGAGATTATCTCTGGGTCTTATAATGGGGAAACACTTATTGCAGATAGTCAGACTGGAAAAACTATACGAGAATTCCATGGTGTTATCCATGCAAGCCACATTGCTGCTTTCAACCAGTACCTTGATCAAGCAGCCATAGTGCCACAAGATTATAGTTTCATAGAACGTTGGGACACAGTACAAGGTTGTATGTTAGATAGGTTCGCACGAGTGACCGATTTTGTTGATTCGATGGCATTAAGTAAAGACTCTACTAAGCTAGCACTCGCCTCTGCGACTAACAAGCATGTGCATATTGTGCATGCTGGAACAGGTAAGCTGCTCAAAAAATTACAAGAACCTGCAATACAGCTGTACCAAGATTCTTTTAGCCCTGATGGCGCTAGCATCGTGGCGCTTAAACCTGACGGGCAGCTTGCACTCTGGGATACTGCAACTGGCAGTATGATAAACACTTTGGAAGGATCTACCAGTAAGGCATATACGCTTGCTTTGAGTCCAGATGGTAACAGCATTGCTACTGGGTCAAATGATGGTACAGTACAGCTTTGGCATACTATACGGTTGCCAAAAGCATTATCTGATGCTCTTGAAACACTTACTATTGAGCAACTATATGCACTCAAAATCTGGTGTTCAGCTCTTGAGCATAATCGTGCAATTATTTTGCCAGTTGGTTCTCTCAGAGAAGCGACATACAATGGACTGCCACGTACTATACAAGAAATCTTACAGCACTATGTTCGCTGACTAATTCTGTATAAAACTTGTAGCTCTGGTCTGGACACACGAGATCTACTTTGTAGTATATGACTAGTGCATTTAATATTAATGCAATGGATTAGGGACAACGTGTATACTGCTAGCGTAGCGTGCTCGGGAGATCTTCTTGACGAGTTCCAAGAGTTCGAAGATATTCGGTCCTTTGAGGTAAATTTTACGACTATGTAGATGCTTTATTTTTGCGACTGGTGGCTTTGTTGGACCAAGTATCTGTATATATTCGCTGGCTGTGTGTCGCAAGATAGCACCGAGAGCATGCGCTTCGCGTTCAACCGTTTCTTCAACAGTGTGTTTGCACTCAAGTTCAAGTAATCTATTGCACGGTGGATAGCCAACTTGATCGCGGCTCGCAAGTTCTGATTCGTAAAAAGTTATATAATCTTCTTCATGTAGATAGGCAAAAATATCGTGTTGGGCCATTGCCTGAACAATAACAAGACTTTCAGGACTATTTCTCCCAGCTCTGCCGGCGACTTGAATGAGCTGTTGCAGTGTCGTTTCAGAGGCGTTATAGATAGGAAAGTGTAGATTTATGTCTGCCCATATAATACCGACCAGTGTCACTTTAGGAAAATGATATCCCTTGGTAATGGTCTGTGTGCCAACGAGAATATCGATAAGGCCTGTAGAAAAATCAGCGAGTGTTTTTTGCCACGTTTTTTTATTGATGGTGACATCTAGGTCGGCACGGCCGATACGGGCTCGAGGAAATATCATGGATAATACGCGCACCACTTGTTGTGTACCAAGACCGTGTTTTACCATGGTGTCACTAGCTGCCTTGCATGATGGACACTGTGTTGGCTGTGTCATCTTGTGGCCACAATAGTGGCACTGAAGAATATTTTCTTCATGGACTGTCAAGCTTACTGAGCACGCTGAGCAAGAAGGCACAAACCCACAAGCCGTGCATTGTATAAAAAAACTCAGGCCACGACGGTTCAAAAATATGATGCACTGTTCTTTTTTTGCTAATCTATCGGCAATTGCTGTTTCTAGTTCGGTACTTATCCAAAAAGATCGACGCTTCTGTTTATTGGTCAGCAGGACTGTTCTGATGGTTGGAAAAGAACCCTGATAACGTTTTGTAAGTGTATAGTAGCGCCAATGGCGATAGTGTGTATTATAGAGTGAACTTATAGATGGCGTTGCGGAGCCGAGAATGATCGGGATCTTATGAATACTTGCACGCCAAATGGCTGCATCTTTTGTATTAATCTTGGGGTGTTTTTTTTCCTGGTAGCCAATTTCGTGCTCTTCATCGACAATGATGCATCCGAGTTCGTGTATTGGCAATAAAACTGGTAAGTGTACGCCAATAATAACGATTGGTTCATGATTAATAAGCATATCCCAAGTAGTTTTTTTCTCCTGTTTAGGCGTAGCAGAATGAAAGCTTCTGATACGTTCACCATAAGGCAATGACTGCGTGAGCAACGCATAAAATTGTATGGCAAGAGTTACTTCTGGTAGTAGAAGTACAACACTTTTGGCGTTTTCTAAGCATTCTTGTATAATTTTTTTATAAATTTCTGTTTTACCTGACCCTGTAACGCCATGGATGACCGTTGGAAGGTATAGTGGATTACGTATATGCGGCAATATTTGATCGATAACATACTGCTGTTCATCTGTATAAGCAACGTAAGGCATATGTTGCTGCGCTGCGATGCCTGCAATAATGCGTGGAGGGCATGCGCGCTCCTCCCGCTCTTCAATGAATTGTCGAATGCGTTTGATGCTATATAACGGATCAATGGCGTAATAGTTTGCTAGTTCTGCGGCGAACGTAAAGTAGTACTTCCCTTCAGGAAACGGCTCAATGCGTAGGGCCTTTCTGATAGCAAAACCTGTGGCATGAGTTGGCCTATTCGTATGGACCTGTACTACTAGTGCTGGCACAACTCTTGTTCTGAGTGGCACAGACACTATACTGCCAATCTGTATGGCAAGGCCCCATTCGTCAGGAGCTTCATATATAAGCGGGGTTCGTATATCGACTAGAGTCATAACATCTATAAACATAGTTCGATAATTATAGCATAAAGAAGCTCAATGTTGCACTTTGTTGGTGATTATTTTTTATTCGTGTAATAAAGTAATGCATTATGAGAAAATACTGTTTGCCCTCTGCGTTTGTAATAATACCATAACGAAAGTACGTAACCTATGAATATGACATTTACTACAGCTGCGGCCATGTGCTGTTTATTATTGATCATGGGTACACGCGCCTCAACGCCACCACAGCAGCCATTGCCGGTGGTGCCTTATGGCATCTTTAATAGCGCGCCACTAGATGTGCATGGCAGTGCGCCAGGCAACATAGCAGGTACCACGCCTCACAACCTTTCTTGTATTATGCAAGCCCTACAAAGATTGAGCCAGTCAGCAGCAATCGAGGGCCAAGCTATACAACAAACTGGAATGCTGACAAGTGACGCAGCCGTGTACGATAAGAGTCAGGTAACTGGCGTATTGGAATCTGTGCAAAACTTACTCGCAAGAATAAGAGATCAACAAAGTCAGGGCGAACCTGCAACTAAAAAACTAAGATTAGAGGCTGCCGTTGTTCCACAAGCAGATCCATTGGCTTTGGATAGCAGCACACACTCGCAACAAGTCGTACAGCCTAAGCAAGCTAGTACTTTGGTGTCTGGACAATCTTTAGCGATAGCGCCCACTGCGGGCGCTATACCAACAGTTACTAGCATTGCGAGGTTAGGTGTTTACGTAGAAGCACGCCATCTATTCCCAGTAGGCACTGTCTACGAAGCAGACTTGGCATTGTGCACGCCAACAGAAGATGCTTTAGCGCAGGTATTGCCGGCAGTTTCGAGTTATTTAGCACCGCGCGACCTAGCGCCCTTGCTTGGCGTATCAAAACGTATCAGGTTATTCTTGCAAGATATCATCGCTGGTATCAAAAAAAATGATCTTGGATTACCTATAGAGGGCAGAAAAGATCTGCAGGAAGAAATCAGAAATTTGCGCAGAACAAAAGAACTTTCCCTTGATATGAGGCCAATCCGCCAACTTATTGACAAGAAAGATTTCCCTGCTTTCGCTGCGGCATTTTATGACCAGCTCCATGCAACGTTACGAGAACAACGTGGCAGTAAGGTGCGTATTGGCTTCCATGATGTTAAGCTTGGTGTACTAGATGCAGAAGTGTTAGCCAGTTATATACAAACTATTAATGACATTATTAAGTATTATCATTGTACGTTAAAAGAGCTAAGTCTTGCAATAACGGGTCTAACTGACAGACATATATCTGGGACTTTATTGAATGGTCTTCAAAATCTACAAGACCTAGATCTCAGTAATAATCAACTGACTACGTTACCTTCCACTCTCTTTCATGGCCTTCGTAGTCTACAAATACTTGATTTAGATGGTAATCAGCTGCAGGATTTAAGTCCAAATATCTTTGCTGGTCTCACTAGTATGCAGGAGCTCTACCTGGGTAATAACCAACTAAGTACATTACCCGAACATATTTTTGCTAATCTTCATAGTCTGCAACGCCTTACTTTGCATAGTAATTTACTGGTAACGCTTCCTGAAACTATCTTTACCGACCTCAATAGGTTAGATGCGCTTATACTAGATAACAACCGGTTGGCTTTATTGCCCGATACAATCTTTGCTGGTCTTACCAATCTTAGAATCCTTGATGTAAGTGGTAATAATTTGACTGCCCTACCAGAAAACCTCTTCAGCGGTCTTGCCAATCTAGAGTCGCTTAATGTAGGCGAAAACCATCTTCATGAGTTTCCTGTAACTATCCTTGATGGACTTAATAAGCTAACATGCTTATCGATCCAAAATAATGCAATCAGCAGACTCTACGCAAGGAACTTCGAGGGGCTTACTAACCTTGCTGTGCTCTACCTTGGTGGCAATCCACACCTTAGTTGGGTGGGATTACCAGCCAATCGGCATAAAACCACTGCGGTATTTTTAACTGCAGTCGATGATTATGACGGTTTTTTTGTATGAAGGCTACTTCGCGTACTAAGCAATGCGCTTTGACAGAGTCTCATTGAGTTCTTTTTGTTTTCGGCTTATCATAAAAATAATAGTTTTTGTGGTTGTACTTATACGGCAGTTGAGGATTTTTCTCAGTGTGGGTTTTTGCTCAAAAACTCATACGTGCAAGAGGCATTATGGAGCATAGTGTAGGTATTGTGCTCAAGGATTTTTATCCTAAGCAACAAGTTGTCATGCTATTAGACAAGTTTCATGGACTTATACGGGTAGCAACGTCACGAAATTGTCTTGGCATTGGTTCTTGTATTGAATACACTCTTTCGATGCGTCAGCATGCCTATGCGCATAGCATAACGCATGTCGAAGTAATCCATGTTCCCCAGGTTCATACGATAGATTCTTTGGTTTTTGTACATACTATCTATGTTCTTTGTCAGACAACATTTATTGATAGTTCCTCAGCGGGTGTTATAATGCAGCAGCTTCAGTATATATATCGTTATGATATTATGCGTGTATTGGGGGCATCACGTGCTGCAAGGCTTGTATTTATATGCCAGTTATGTGCTATACTGGGTATGTATCCATTGCATATTGATCCGATAAGAAATTTACGCATAAGCGAGATTTTGTCGACTCCATTCGATCAGTTGATACATCTTATATGCTTGCCGGAACAGGAAAAATTTCTTGAAGCGTGGGTACGTGACGCAATGGAATGTAATCTTGAACAACAACAGGTAGCAATGCTCTTGGATATGCATGGGAGAATAACCATATGAACATACTATATAGACGGGTAGTGCCATGGAGTCTGGGGCTATTGTTCGTAACCATGATATATCCAGCTGCAGAGATTCTGAAAGATTTTGCTGATTTCGGCCTCAAGGAACGACGAGAACGACTTGAATTTTTAGAAAAAGAGAAGGCTTCTCTTGCGGCGAATAAACAGGCTACCATGCAAGAGATTCAGCAAAAAGTCAGTGAAGCTGAGAAGCGTCTTGAGGACCTGAAAGAAAGCATTGCACGTGAACCAGATAATGAATTTCATGCCACATTGCAGTCATTGCTCAATGATTGGTACCAAGTTATTAAAGAGCAAGAGAAAGCCGAAGAAGCCCTCGCAAGCCGTCTTGACGAGCGCATACAGCAACTTACAGACTATCTTCGAGATCCAAACTACGAGGCATTTAAACGCAATCTGCGCACATCTAATACTATCGGGCATTCATTTGAGTATTTGCAAAATATTAATCAGCACATTGCAGAGACGAAAAAAAATATAGAGAGCCTGACTGAAAAACAAAAAGATGCTGCAAATGAGTCTGAAAGTAGACAGCGCATTTTAGCCGCGCTCAGTGATGAACTAGCAAAAAAAAGTAGCGAAGATTTTACTATCCAGCCTGATGCAGTCACGTCCAGAGAAGCCGCTGATCTTTTAATGCGACAGCGCAATGAAATTCGGATGCTTGAAGAAAAGAAGTACCGCGATAAGATTATCCTTGAAAAAAAACGTTTAGCTGAAATAGAGCTTAAGCGCGACTATATTGCCATGGGCATCGTTATTGAGAAGGCCAGGCTTGATATTTTAGAACGTCTGTTTGCGAAAGAAAAAGAATCAATCCATATGAGTGAGCTCGATATAGCGTATGCCAAAGATGAGCACTCACTCAAAAAACAGCAAATTAATGCAGCACTTGAAGAAATTCAGAGAGAAGTAGCACAGCATGATCTTGAGGTTAAGAAAGATCTTGTAGTGTCGGAAGCAAGTAAGCGTTACGGTATCCCCCTGGGACATGATCTTGATACCTGGAAGCGTGTGCCAATGCGAACTGCCGAGGGCTATACGGCATTGTTCGAGGTTGGGCTAGTCAATGATCAAGCACTTCTTTCTAAGCGTGAACTTGAGCTGCTTGAAGCGCGACGTATGCTTGAGCTTGAAAAGCTTGCACACGAAGATTTGAAGCTGCATATCAAGGAGGACTACTATCGATTTCTATCGCATAAGTTTCACTCAGTTAATGAGATTGGCGATGCCGCAAAAAAATATGCTCATATGCAGGCTGACGTTAAGGCTAAGCAGGCGACATGCAAAGAACATCGCGCAGAGGCTTTAGAGCTTATAGAGCAGCAGAAAGGTGCTCTTGAGAGTATAAAGAATTATCAACGAGATATGAAACGTCAAAAAGAGAGCTTTTTTGGTAATGCTCAAGAGCAAGGACGTATCGGTGCTCTACTGCGTGCTATTGAGCTTGTAGTACGACGTCAGATAAAAACTATAGAAACAACGGTAAGTACCTATGATGCTATTATAAACACAACCAATACGAAACTTTTAGAACTAAGTCTCATAACGAACGAGTTTGATGGTATTCGGCTCTATCGCTCAGAGTACGCAATTTCGTTTGCTGATGTTGGCAACGTTGGTCGTGGTATAGAGCGATTTTTTACAGACCTTAAGTTGTATGTCATGCATACGAATAAAAGAATTCTTTGGCATACGTTGAAAAATCCATGCATCTCGTTTTCACATGGCCTGTGGGGCTGTTTAGCAAGATTGCTGCTGATTGTGTTGCTCTTGTTATTGATGTGGTTTATGGCTTACAGGTTAACACCATATTTTATATGTGTTGCCGAAACGACACCTCGTCTTCGTACAGGAAGTTTTTTAACGGCCTGCCTGTTAAGCTTTGTCGCCCGCTATGGGTTATGGCTTATTGTGTGGACTGTATTATTTATGTATGGGCAACTTTTTCCTATTGATGATCCATATATATATGTATTCTTTTATCTAGGATCTATTTTCTATTTTCTTTATGTTGCCAATAGATTTATCGCGCACGTTAGATGTTTTAATGTACAGCACAACCATGTATTATTGACTCGGAACTTTCAACGAAGATTTATCCTCATATGGGAGATTTTTTTGTATGCTTCTATTGTCATATTTTTGTTCAGGGAAGCATTCATGCTGGTCAACTACAGCAACTCTAAAATTCCTGTTATTTTGTTGGCCGTGCATATTATTATTCTACAGATATTGCTTATACTTCTTTTGGGCAAAGAACAGCTTTTGAGTTTTATTCCTCGCAGAAGCCCGTTCGGTGAATGGATATATAAATATGTTGATACGTATTACAACCTTATTCTTGGTATTTTGGTACCACTTATCATTATGAGTAATCCTTATGTTGGACTTGGCGGTCATTATACGCTTGGGATTGTGTCTCGCATTATAGCGACCATTTTGCTTGTGCAGGTATTACTGTTTATCCATAATTTTCTCAAAAGGACAACATCGTCTTTCTTCTTCCAAATAAAAGAAGAGTCGGCAAAAGAACGTTTCCCTTACGCAAAAACATGGTATGGGTTCTTTGTTATCGTTACGTTAGTATCTTTATTGGCGTTGGGCGCTGTCATTGGTTCTAAATTATGGGGATGGCCAGAATTTTTAGCAAAAATAGAGACATGGGAAGATATTAAAAAAATATTTGAAATACCGCTCCTGATGACGCATAGTGAGCATCCAATAACCTGTGTTTCTTTATCGCATCTTTTGTTATTTCTCCTTGGTGGTATGCTGCTAGCATTTATTTTCGATCGCTTTGTGCTGCACCGTATTTTCGATGTCCTACTCGTTGAACATGGCGTTCAAAACGCTGTTTCAAGTCTTGGTAGATATATTATTATTATAGTAGCGATAATATTGGGTATCCAGGCAGTCGGTCTTGGTGGCCAGGTCTGGTATTTACTGGCAGCGTTAATGATTGGTGTCGGCTGGGTTGTTAAGGATCCTGCCTATGATTTTATATCTTATTTTATTATTTTGATTCAGCGTCCCCTCAAAATAGGCGATTATGTTAGATTCGATGACGATATACGGGGTGTTGTGCGACGTATAACTCCACGCTCTGTTGTTTTACGACGTCGTAATAGTACAACGGTGATTGTTCCGAATTCACAAGTTATGAGCAGATCATTTACGAATTGGAACTACAGCAAAGGGTTCATAGCTTTTGATGATATTTTTGTAACCATTGATTATCGTGAGAATCCACAACTTGTTCGAGACCTTATCTTTGAAGTTGTCGCGGCACATCCGTTTGTTTTAAAGGGCCCAGCACCCATTGTTCGCTTATATAGATTTGGTGCCTATGGCTATGTCTTTCAAATCAGGGGTTTCGTAAGCTCAAGTTACACAATTGATATGTGGGAAATTGCGGGAGATATTCGTATGAATATAGCCATGGCATTGTATAAAAAGGGTCTTAAAGTTGCTGCTTTGATGCAAGGCATTGATCCTCTCGTACAACCGCCACAGCAGGGTTCTGCGGCACCAGCTGAGTCTGCTGATCAACGCATTGTTGATGAGTAGATCGATAGAGCGCCCAGCATGGCAAGGGCGTTATGACTGGTCGCATGGGGCCATTACATAAACGGCACAAAAATTGGTTGGCGGTTGCGAAAATAGGTGTACTGGGAAAAGCCTGCTTTTTTTAGAATATCTAGCGCATCGGTAAATTTATAGCCAACGTGCGGTTCAGTATGTCCGTCTGAACCAATGGTAATGATACTGCCGCCAAGCTCACGATAACGCGCAATAATGTCAATATCAGGGATAGGTGTCCCAAGGTTATAGTATAACCCAGACATATTGATTTCGATGCCTTTATCATGTCTAATAACATACTCTAGTATTGCGTCCAGTTGGACAGAGAAATCAGCATACGGCATTGCTGTGTCTGTGTATGGTCCATAGCGCCTTATGTAGCCAATATGTCCTATAACATCAAAGTTATCAAAGTGCGTAATGGCATATAAAATCATAGCAAGGTACTCGCTAAATGCCTGCTGTTTTGTCTTATTTTTAAAAAATTCTGGTGAACGGCATAAGGCATGGTGGTATACTGCATGTACAGAGTTTAGGATAAAGTCGAACGAGTGTCCTTCCAATCTGTCTTGGATAGCACCAATAACATGAGGTTGCACCCCGATTTCAATGCCCTTAAGAATTTCTATGGTATCACCATAGGTGCTGATCAAGGTGTCAAGATGCTTGTTTCGTTGCATAATATCGAAATCGAGGCGATATGTGTCATCAGGAAAATCTATATCGAGATGGTCAGTGTAGACGAGGCCAGTGAGCCCGGCTTTCATGGCTGCTAGGATACCACGCTCGGCTTCCATAGTACAATCGCCAGAAAATGATGAATGAACATGTGAATCAATATACGGTATTTTTTTGGTATTCATAGTATTATTTCCAAATAAAATGCGTGAATCTTTCTAGTCAAAATGTTCTTATGCACGCTCTTTTCTAATCTTTGGCTTATGCTTAGTATCTCTTTTCTTATGATGCCTGAAAATAGTTTTCTGGCATGATTTTGCCGTATTTTTGTGCATAATGGCATTGATGAGCAAGAAGCGTGTGATTAACTTTTTTTTCCAGGTTATCAATTGCTCTGTATATGTAGCCAGTGTAATTTATAGAGCGTTTTGTGCATTCACGTTCGACAGACTCTATATTTGATGGTAAATCGTCGAAAAAAATAATTTTTGTGGGCGTATAGTTGATGGCATCGAGAAGGGCTCCCAGGCAAAGCCCTTTGTCGCAGTATTCAGTGAATAAGATGCTATTATAGAGCAAGGGGTTTCGATCATGGCGATTTTTTAGTGCCGTAAGGGGAAGTATCTCTGGTGATCCCCGAAAAAGCATATCGAGGCCAAGATCATGCATGGTACGTACTCGCCATTGCTCCATGGAGGCAATGGCTCCATGCATGCCGGTTGTACAATGTGTGAGCGCTATGACCGGAATGTTTCTTGCAATAAGGGCGCGAATGACAGATGATACTTCTTGTTCAATGACCATCATAGGAAGGTTATTCATGGCATCAGTTTTTATATGTAATATGTATGCTTCAGGGTCTACACCTGGAGGTGTAATCTGTTTAAGCCTCGCCATGTACTCTTTGCCATTTTCACCGTAGAGAAACCAACCCTGCAAAATCGTGTCAACCGGACACAAGAGCGTTTCATCCACATCAAATACTACCAGTGTGCTTGGTGTTGCTTTTGTTAGTTCTTCCAGTGCGCTTTGTATTGATGTGATGGAACGAATATTGCCCTTAGTGCAGCATGTGAATACAAGATTAAGCAGCAACAATGTTATAGCAGCCCTATTCTTTACCATGCAAGTATTACTCCTCTTAATCACCATAGGTAGGTCGTTGCACGTACACAACATCTAGCGAAAAATGTGTTACTTTGTCTCTTCTCATTGATATTAGTATCGACGGAAATAAAAATGCAAGAATATGCACCGTCTAGTATGTCTATTGTGTGACAAGTTTTTGGTATATGCTTGATGCCGTATGGGAATATTTTTGTGCAAGTTTGCGAAGCATACTATCTGTTGGTATTGTTTTTTACAAAATCAAGCACCACTGGTCTGTACTATAAGCGCCTACCCTATCTTCGTGTTGCTCTTCCCAGCTTGCTAGTTGGCCTATATAATGCAACAGATTTTGCGGAAGTCTCGCAAGCTGACTATCAGCGCCAAGACGCTGGTGTGTAACCATAGCGAGAGTACGAGCGATCTGTTGTGCTCTTAATGCATCGATAAGGCGACTTCGCGAGCTACCATTGCCTTTCTCTGATGGTGTAAAACCATTTGCGTCGCGCTGTCTTATAGCTGCACCGCGTGCAATAAGAAGTTGTATAACTTGATGTCTATCATTGCCGCAATATTTTTCTGCAGCGGCTTCATGCAAAGGAGTCATGCCCATAAAGCCAGCTTGGTTAATCTCAGCATGATTATCAAGTAAAATGCTGACGCATGAAGAGTGCCCATAACGAGCTGCCCAATGCAATGCAGAGAGATTTTCAACTCCAGGTTGGTTAACGTTGGCACCATGTTCAAGTAAAAGTCTTGTAATAGCTTGGTTGCCTTGTATAGCGGCATAGTGTAAGGCAGTCATACCGCTCATGCTTTGTTGATGGATATTAGCTCCATGCGAGATAAGAAATTCTGCAATATTCCGCCGCCCTTTGCTAGCAGCCTGTTGCAACGGCGTACGCCCTTCACTACCATGCCCAACCCGACGAGAAACTCGGTTGACGATGGCAGGGTCATGTGTTACGAGTTCCTGGACTCGGGCGCCATTATTAGTTCGTATTGCGTCGAAAATGTCCATCTCCATGCAAAAGTTGCCGGTAAAGCTAGCAATCGCCAGAGTGGCTAAAAAAGTTAATGACTTCTCGATAAACATTTTGTCATTCCTTTTACGCAAGTAATAAAAAGTAAGTTATATCGATTTAACGATAGTTTATTGTATATCTGAATTGGGTGTCAAATACACCACATGACAATATATGCAAGCCTCATGGGATATAACGCAATATAACGCTCATTTTGTAAGACCAACATATGTCACGTCATTTGCAAAAAAATAAAATTCTATATTCTAATATGTAGAGTAGTTTAATTCTCTCATACTTCTTATGAGATTAATATCACGTTAAAACTATATTGGAGATTTTTATGACTTATTCCCTGCGCAGTTTGGCAGTTTTGTCGTTTTTTTGTGGTCACTTTATGCATACCATGTATGATCCAGCAACAATAGCTGCATACACTGAAGAAGAGGTCATACAAAAGCTCGAAGATTGTTTTGATGGCCAAGGGTCTAGTCAGTATACACTATCGGCAAAACTTCTTGCTTGCATAGCAGCATCAAAGGGCTATGTTCGCACTATGGAATATTTGCATTCCAAGGGCGTACATCTTACTATGCCGATTATTGTTGGAGGATATACAGGGTATACTCTGCTCCATCTAGCAGCTGCTGCAGGCAAAACTAACATCATAGAGTATTTGTGCTCCAGAGGAGCAGATATAAGTGCACTCATCATTGATGGAGAATTTAGTGGCATGGCTCCTGTCCATCTAGCAGCACAAGCAGGACATGTTAGCGTCATAGAGTATTTGTGCTCCAAGGGAGCAGATCCTCATACACTAGTCATGACTGGAAAATTTAAAGGCATGACACCAACCCATATAGCAGTAGGGCATGGACATATTGGTATCTTGGAATACCTGCGCCACGCCAAACAAGTAAGTCTCACTGCGCCAACTTCTGATGGTTTTGCTCCCATTCACCTTGCAGCACTTGTAGGTGATACCAGGGTTGGAACCTACTTGCACTCCCATGGTGTTGATCTTGAATCACTAGTTATCACTGGACCAGCACTAGGCACAAGGCCATTAGATATTGCTGCCAGAGCTAACAATACACCTTTTGTAAAATTTCTTGTCGGCAGAGGAGTTAAATTACCTGGTCCCGATTTTACTGATGGCTTAGATACTTTGCTTGAATACTACTTGCTACGTTTTGCCCCAAAAACACAAGCATTACTAGCACATTGCGAGCACATGGATATTGTTGGCGATGAAATGGCAGGGCTTATAGATCATATACGCCGAAGTGGGCTTATTGCGCCAGCAGTAGCAACCGCATTAACCTCGTGCGCCTTGCGTTCTAAGAGCTCGATAGATGCCATACAGCGACTTATCAGTGAGGGAGCTGAAATTGATGCACAGGGCCAGCATGGTCGTACTCCTTTACACTGCCTCATACAGCATTATCAAGAAGATATTCCAACGTTATTCGATCTTGGTGCTCGCGACCTGATACGTCGTGGCGCGCCTATTAATGTTATTGATGATCATGGCTATACGCCACTGGCTCGAGCTTGTCAGCATAATAATCGCCGTCTTATATCTTATCTGCTTACTCGAGGGGCTGATCCTGAACTAGGTGCTAATCCAGTGAACGTTGCTCTTGATCACAATAACTTTGATCTTGTCCATGATTTTCTGCGGCTTGCCTACAGTGGGCACAATACAGATCAAAATCAATCGATGGCATTTGCGGTAACAAATAACACTCGCGATCTTATTCCATATGCGACACACCTCAGAATTACCGCAAGTCCTCTTTAAGTGATCCTGTCTAATACCAAAAATTCGCAGAATGCTTCAATAGACTTATTAGATCAATTAAAAGACTTTTGCGAGAGTGCATTAGCCTCTATATATGGCCGACTTTTCACCAGATCACTGCAGAAAAGTCGGCCAAAGGGATTGTCACAAGTTTACGTGCAAGCATATTAGCTCGTTCTGTCCTATCTTCGCGCTGCTCTTCCCAACTTGCTAGTTGGCTTACATAATGCAAAAGTTTTTGTGGCAGCCTCGCAAGTTGGCTATCAGCGCCGAGGCGTGGATGCGTGGCCATAGCGAGAGTACGAGCAATCTGCTCTGCTCGTAATGCATCAATAAGATCAACTTCCGTGTCGTAAACTCCCTTCATTGATGGCGTAAATCCCGCATTATCACGACGTCGCATGATATCCGCTCCACGAGCGACAAGAAGCCTTATTATGTCCAGTTCCTCAATACTACCATGCGATCCAAAAGAATTGTACGCTCTACCAGCAGCTTCATGCAAGAGGATCGAGCCATCTGCTGCCTGCTGGTTAACATTGGCATGATGTTCGATTAAAATCCTAGCACACGCATGATTGCCCCGGCTAATTGCAATCTGCAAGGATGACTGATCGTCTCTAGTAAGTTGGTTAACATGAGCGCCGTGCTTAAGTAATGATTGTACGATCATTGGGTTACCGTCTGTAGCTGCATGGTGTAAGGCAGTCATACCATCGCTATCTCGCTGGTGCACATCGGCGCCATGTGCGATAAGAAATTCTACAATGTCATGTTGTCCTCTACTAGCAGCTTGTTGCAGTGGCGTGCTTTCTGTGCTGTCTTCCTCTGTCCTATCTTCGCGCTGTTCTTCCCAGCTTGCTATCAGGCCTATATAATGCAAAAGTTCTCGTGGAAGCTTCGCAAGTTGGCTATCAGCGCCAAGACGTGGGTGTGTAGCCATAGCAAGAGTACGAGCGATCTGCTGTGCCCGTAATGCATCAATAAGGCCAGCGTGTATACATGCATAACTCTGGTGCCATCGCTGCGATGCAAGATAACCACCATCATCACGTTGCCTAATGGCTGTTCCATGCGCAATAAGAAGTCTTATTGTGTCGGAATCTTCAGTGCTACCATGCGAGGCAAAGACCGCTGTGTGGAGGAGAGTGCCACCACCTGCTGTCTGCTGATTAATATTGGCATGATGCTCGATCAAAAGCCTAGTACACGCATGCTTGCCTCGGCGAATTGCGATCTGCAATGGTGACTGATCGAAGTTATCAAGCTGATTAACATGAGCGCCGTGCTCAAGTAATGATTGCACGATCATTGAGTTACCGTGCATAACGGCATGGTGTAAGGCAGTCATACCATCGCTATCTCGCTGGTGGACGTCGGCACCGTGTGCAATAAGAAATGCTACAATATCCCGTTGCCCTGAGGCAGTAGCATAGTGCAATGGTATAAGACCACCCGCACCATCATCTACGTAATTGACGATTGCAGGATTATGCGTTACAAGTTCCTGGACAAGAGTCCTGTTGCCAGTATTTATTGCATCGAAAATATCACACTCCATGCAACAGATACAGGTAAAGCCAGTAACCGTCAAAGTAGCCAACATGATCGATAACTTTTTGATTGAAAACATAACATTCCCTAGGATTTAGAATAACATATTACAAGAAAAATAATTAAGAACTAAAATATATGTACTTGAGCTTATATGCCTTTACTAATTTGTGCAAAATTAATTTCTTGCCTGAGGGCATCGTTATACCAGCTGACAAAAACATTTTGTTGAGTATAATTTGCGGAGCATAATATACATGAGCACTGTTTTTTATGAGATTACGCACCACTGATGAGCCGCATGTTGACGTGCAGATATAACACGCACTCCAGCCCTATCTTCGCGCTGCTCTTCC
Organism: uncultured bacterium; assembly: GCA_963715605.1. GTDB lineage: Bacteria > Babelota > Babeliae > Babelales > Vermiphilaceae > JAKASV01. The sequence goes on from OY970257.1 coordinate 1,167,926, forward strand.
CAACTTGCTAGTTGACTTATATAATGCAATAGAGCTTGCGGCAATACGGCAAGCTGGCTATCGGTGCCAAGGCGTGGATGCGTGACCATAGCGAGAGTACGAGCGATTTGCTGTAACCGTAATGCATCAATAAGATCAACATGTGTACCGTAAACTCCCCTCTGTGATGGCGTATACCCCTCATCATCACGTTGTCTAATATTCGCTCCATGAGCGACAAGAAGTCGTATTATCTCTGTCTCGCCAGGCCCAACAATACCAGGTTCTATATAATGAAGTACTCTTCTGCCAGCAGCTTCATGCAAAGGAGCCCAACCGTCTAATCCACGCTGATTGACATTGGCATGATGTTCGATCAAAAGCCCAGCGCAAACTGAGTTACCTCGTCGAATCGCACATTGCAATGGAGATAAATCATTGTTAGTGATCTGATTAATGTTGGCTCCATGCTCAAGTAATAACTGTACGATTGCTGGGTCACCGTGGAGAGCGGCATAGTATAGGGCTGTTTCTCCCGAACTGTTTCTCTGGTGAATATTGGCTCCATGTACAATAAGAAATTCTGCAATATCTCGTTGTCTCGAGGCGGCAGCATGTTGCAATGGTGTACGTCCATAATGGTGCCGCCGGTAGCTGCGAGAACTTTGGTTAATAATAGTAGGGTTATGTGTTACAAGTTCTTGGACACGAACAGCATCACCTCTGCTTATTGCATCGAAAATATCTAACTCCATACAGCAATTATTGCCAAAGCCGATAGCAGTCAAAGTGACTAAAATAGTGAGTGTTTTTTTGATAGAAAGCATAGCATTTCCATTAAGTTAATAAGACAAGATCAATGTACGTACCATGAAAACTCATATTCGTACCCGACTATTGCACAAAAACACTGGAGGGTACGGGCTCGTCTAAACTTACGCATAACCAATCGGGAATAGATTAATAGAACTGTATTGACATGGCAATCCCAATCACCTACTATTGTTCCTGTCATACAGCGTCTTATCTGATTTACTTGATTGGTTCTGCATGGATTTTACTGAACAGTACAAACAAGAAATAGTGCCAATTATTCTTCGTCATATCCCACACTGCACCATCTATCTTTTCGGATCACGTGCTAGTGGGCAACAGCATGCTGGCTCTGATATTGATATTGCGATTGATGCAGGGTTGCCAATAGACCGCGATATCATGCTTGACATTCTTACTGCGATTGACGCTAGTTCTATTCCCGTGTTTATCGATATGATTGATATATACCGTGCACCCGAACATTTTAAGCAAGAAATTCTCAACAAAGGAGTCATATGGAGCAACTGAACCATAAATATGAAAATTTTACTAAGGCACTTGCTACCGTCAAAGAGGCCTTGGATGGGCTCCAAACAATCAAGGAGAGCAATGCTGCTATGAAGCAATGCTTATTTGATGGGCCATCATTGCATCGTTTTATGCGTGACTCGCTCGTGCAACGATTCGAGTACTCAACTGATCTTTTTTGGAAGTACCTCAAAATATACATGGAAAAACGACAGCTGATTGCTCAAGCAAATAGTCCAGCCGCGGCAATCCGTGAAGCTTGTGCGAGTGGGATTATAACGGAGGATGAGGCGCGCAATGCACTCAACATGGTACGAGATCGCAACGAAACGTCCCATGTATACCATGAAGAGGTTGCTGAGATGTTATTGGAAAAAATTCCTGCATACTACACGCTCATGCACAGTGTCTCAGTAAGACTTAAACCATAGAAAGAGCTTTAAAGCCAGGCATAGTTGCCTCAGTCTTTCCAATGCCACCATTGCAATAACCCAGGGTCATGTTTATCAGTAGAAGCGAAGTACACAGCACAGCGAAAGACATACAATACACATCGATCAACAGTGCATTGTTGATAGTTGCATAACAACTTATAAAGATTTTCTGGATCAGCATTTTTTAGATCATGCAGTGATCGAAGGCCAATATTCCAGAAATCTTCTGCTATACTTTTGCCAACGCCTGGGATACGCCGGAATTCCGCAAGAGCTTGTTGCTTCGCATTTATTTTCTTCATGTTTTACGACAAGGGACTTGCGATTTCAAGTGGCATATCTTGCACGTACAAAGGCATGTGAGAAAAACAGCCATGGTTCTCCCAGGATTTAGAAAGCTTATACCCAATCAAATCTTACACAATTTAAGGCCATCACAATTTACCATAGAGCGCTTAGTTTGTGTATACTGCTTAGAAGTATAGTACACCCTATCTTAAAATTTTAAGTATAGTGACTAAGAGATTCAGGTACTTATATGATACCAGAAAGTACAAAGTTACTAAGATTATAAACTCGATACTCTCCATCTGCTTTCTATTGTACATAACAAGGGATTTGATGCCATGAAAAGTTTGCCAGTTGGTATACAGAATATACGGGATATCATTCAACAAGATTTTACATATGTTGACAAGACGTCCATACTATACGAACTTATCAAAAGAAAAGGCTTGTATTTTCTTTCTCGCCCACGCCGTTTCGGCAAATCACTGACATGCTCAACGTTAGAGGCAATTTTTCGAGGTGACAAAGAGCTTTTTGATGGACTCTCTATCAGTTATACTAACTATGATTGGAAATCTTATCCTATTATTAGACTCGATTTTAGTAGCATAGATCATGAGACCCTTGATACGTTAAAAGTTTCTCTCGTAAAACGATTAGAATATATAGGACGAGGATATGGGTTAGATTTAGAAAAACACGCATCAGCAAAAGACGCACTTTTTTATTTGATTGCAGAACTGGTTGCCCAACATGGTCACGTTGTTATCATCATAGATGAATATGACAAACCAATCATTGATCACATAGGCAATCCAGAGTTAGCTGTGCAGATGCGGGGCTTTATGAAAAGTTTCTATGGTACACTGAAAGACGCACACATAGAAGCAAACCTTAGGTTTCTGTTCATGACGGGTGTGAGCAAATTTTCAAAGATTTCTGTATTTTCTGAACTTAATAATCTTGATGATTTGACGCTTGATGAGCGCGCTGCAACGCTCTGTGGCTACACTCAACAAGAGCTTGAGCTTGTGTTTCACAAACATATAGATGCATATGCACAACATACTGGTATAACCACACCTGAGATGCTTGATAAGCTTAAGTATTGGTATAATGGCTATAAATTTAGTAAGTCAGGGAAAAAAGTCTATAACCCTTTTTCTGTACTTAATTGCCTCAATAAAAAAGATTTTGCAAATTATTGGTTTGCAAGCGGCACGCCGATATTTATTACACATTGCATACAGAAGAATCCGGAGGCTGTACAATATATTATGACGCTCGAAGCAGAGCAAATAACTATTAGCCAGATGGATAAGCTGTCACTTGAAACATACTTTCAAAATATGATTTTACTGTTTCTGCAAGCAGGTTATTTAACCATTGCCTCATTTGATGAGCGGTCACAGTTGTACCAACTTGCCTACCCAAACTATGAAATACGGCTTTCTATGACGGAACAAATTTTAGAGCTTATTACCCAAATCACGTCTGTGCAAATTGCTGGTTTTATTGCTCGCTTTCGTGATGCTCTTACAGTTGATAATATCGATGCTTTTTGTGCTGCAAAGACAAGACGCCAACTATAGCACTTCAGCAGATCGTGGATAAAAAATATTATGCCAAATTTATTATCGACAACACAAAGCCAGTTATGTTGGTTGGCATGAATTTTGATTATTCGCCAGATGCTGGTGTTACCATAGATTGGAAAGTACAAGAACCTGCTCTCTACAATAAAGCATAGGGGCTACCAACGCCTGTGTAGCTAAAGCTGTAGGCAATACACACCATAGCAATTGAAGTTATTTTTATTTATGATAATATATAACATATATTGAACTGTTTCTTAACAATCTGAATATTTAAATATTCGATCTGGAGGTTACTTATGAAAAAATATAGTAGTGCATTAATGCTTGCGGCATGTTTAAGCTTAGTGCCGTGTAAGTCGCACGCCATGGTTGTAGGTGGATCTTTGGCATCTGCAGTGGCTATACATAGTGCGGCTGCTTTGGGAATAGGCACTTTAGCGAGCTTGGTCGTTAATAACACACGCTTCTTTGCAGCTTATTGCCATTCTAGTAACGCGCAAACAATTGCTGACGTAGAAACTGGCAAAAACATAGTATCAGATAGTGCTGCAATAGGCGCATTGGTGGCGGCTGGCTTAGGCGCAGTAACTGTAGGTAAAGTTGTTGGTGTAGCAACTGTTGCTACACTAGCACCATTGCTAGGTGGAGTGTCATCGGCTGCATTTGGTACTTTAGCCGTAGGTGGAGCAGTTGGCTTGGTGGCAGGTGCCGCAATAGCACCAGTACTAGGTGTAGGTTGCTTTATAAGTAGTATTGTTACTAATGTAGCATCAATAGCCACATTGACTGAGATTCAAAGGAGGCTTAAGGGGTTACATTTTGGCAGCGGCAAAAATTTATGCGTAGTACAAGACAAACAACAATAAATAACTCTAGTCTATCTCAGTTATTTTTTCGTGACATACTCCCCATAGAGAATACCCTGTGAGTACATGGTCTGAAAATATGCGGCTATATACGGTGCCAATGGCTTTGGTAAGTTATTGACAGCAAAAAAAGCAATCTCTGAACATTTATCGGGCTCTTTATTCGCAATAGTATGCGTCCAGCTGTTTGCTACGAAAAAAAGCGCAATATTTTCGTAGTTATCATGCTCTATCTTGTGCATAAGTCCCTTAAATATGAGACTTTTTGGTTCTATACCAATGCCGAGTTCTTCGTATGCTTCCCTGCATAATGCTTCTGTTGCGGTTTCTTTGCCTTCAATTTTGCCAGCTGGTAGTGACCAGACACCGTCGGCATAACCAGTATTGCAGCGTTTCATCAAGAGTATAGTTTGATCTTGCATTAAGAGTAGGTGTACACCTATGGGGACTGAAAACATGATAGCGTATATTCCCTTTATTGAAATGATTGAACAAAGCTACTAAGTTTTTCTAATTGGTGCTGTTCAGCAATTGCTGTAAGTATAGCAATTCCTTGGCGCATGGGCACCATCTGAAAGTGAATAACATTTTTGTGTGTGACAATATCCTGTTTATTGCCGTTAATATCACGCAATACAACTTCACGTGAAAGTAGCTCTTTATAATATTTTCTATCATATGACCGAATGCCATGTTCTTGTAAGGGGACAAGTATCAAGTCTTTTTCCTTTGTATGTTTAAGCTCATCTATTGAAAATTGAGCAACATACGTGATAAGAGAGTCCAAATCGAGATAAAAGTAATGTTCCTCGCCCTCCCTATTTAACCAGTCAAGAATATGTTCATAGGTATTGGTATAGCTTATGGAGCCATTAAAAAACTTAGACTTCCAGAGAAGCGATAGCATTTTAACATCAAGAATAATCGAATCATCGATTACTTTCACCAAATTTGGTTCTACACCACGACAAAAAAGATTTTTTAATGTTTCTGCTGCATTTTTTTTCTTTAATTGCATGGAAAATCCTGTTGCAGTTAAAGTGCTCAGCAAAGAAGCATGTTGATTGTCTTGTAAAAATAAAACATAATGTCTTAAAAATTCTGCAATAAAAAGGCGCGTAGCGACAATAGTTATTGTTGATTCAAAGTCAATCTCATCAGAAGAGGTTACTAGAAATTCATCTAAAAAGACATCTGTACGCAATTTTGTCGTTTTATCTTTGCATTGCTTATAGCTTACTAATATTTTTGAGGCATCATGCTTTGTCGGTTTATTGCAGGATGATTTTTGGTCAAGAATATTGCTGAATTTTCTATTCAAAAATTTTGATGACCACACATTGAAAAATTCCCTCACCAGCCTAGTTTTTAATGCCAACGTACTAAACTGAGTCGTATGGTCTAATGGTGCAGTATCACGATAAATAAAAACAGCGCCTTCTTTTAATGTTCTACATACTTCACCAAGAAACTGATCGATTGAAGATTTTGGAGGACAATAAGAAAAAACTTCATGTAACAAAGCACTTGCACTTAATGCATCAAGGCTATTTGTTTCTATTTTGACCATGTTTGTGGCGTTAATTTGGCGGAGTTCTAATGCTGGTTTTTTGTTATGCATATGTTCCACGAGAAAGGGGTGTTTATCAAGTGCATCTATAAGTACCTGTTTTTCAAGGTCGCCAAGAATGATTTTGTAGTCTACTTGCTGAGTTTTATTAATAATGCTAGCAATGGTATCGGATCCTGAACCAATATCAAGGTAGGTCCCATTATTATGTATATACTCAATGAGTTGCGATTTTTCGCCTTGATTACCCGAAATTTGTTGCATATATCCAGTAATATCAAGTGCTTTGTGATCAATGGCAGTTGGTATAATTTTTTGCCAGACCCCTAATGTAGCTACAATGGTAATGACACGTGCAATAAAAAAAAGTCTTGTACTCATATTCATACGAATTTCCCAATAGAAGTTTCAGTGAAGTATTATATACTGTTACTAAAAAATTTAATAAATTTCAGAAAAAGTTAGAAAAAATATTTCTAGGACTACTATACACTATAGATAAAAATAAACAATTAAGTAATATTTTTAGGTATTTGCAGTATAGTATAAAAAGAACGCATGTAACAGTCAAATGGCATAGAACTTATAGAGGCATTTTTCAATCACACTATAAAAAATTTGACAAGCTGCATATGACATGATAGACTGTTTACTGGTCTCATGTAGTAGACTTTTGAATGTCTTTTTAGCACACAGGAGTACGTCCGTGGAAATTATTTCTTTACATCATCTCGCGTAGGGCAACTTACCAGCAAACGCAGTTCTCGCAGGTAGGTATGTTATAAGCCCTTAACCGTATTGGGTTTATCAGTATAATCCTATTCATGCATTGGGTTTGCTATGATGAAAGAAATAGTGTGCAACAATCTGTCATATTCGTATGACAACACAACCATAATAAAATCTCTCTCGATACGTATCCACCAGCACAAAATTGGCCTTATTGGCAGTAATGGCGTTGGGAAAACAACTTTAATACGACTTTTAGTTGGTGATTTGCAACCAACAGCTGGATCTGTTTTTACCAATGGTACAATCGGCTATCTGCCACAACATGATAAATCTTATACTGATGAATCAGTTGCAACGGTGCTTGGCGTTGAAAGCAAGCTGCAGGCACTTGCTGCCATAGAAACTGGCCATGCAAGCCTTCAAGATATTGATATGCTTGGTGAAGATTGGAATATGCGTGAGCGTTTAGCAAATGTGCTTAAACAGGTAGATCTTGAATATTTTGACATAGCAAGATCGTTTGCGTCACTCAGTGGTGGTGAAAAAACGCGTATACTGTTCGCTCGGTTACTGCTGGATACACCTGATTTTCTAGTGCTAGACGAACCAACTAATAATCTCGACCAAAATTCAAGAGCTGCACTCTATAACGCTATAAGCTCTTTTGATGGTGGTGTATTGGTCGTTAGTCACGATCGAGAATTATTGAATTATATGGACCAAATTGCAGAACTTACAACACTTGGTGTACGCCTCTATGGCGGTAATTACGATGCTTATAGAGAGCAGCAATGGATCGAGCAAGAAGCACTCGAGCAGGATGTTCTCGATGCACAAAAAAACATGAAAAAAACACGACGTGTCGTGCAAGAAAGCAAAGAAAAACATGCCCAACGAGCAAGTATGGGCAACAGGCTGCGCCGCTCAGGCGCGCAACCCAAGATACTGCTGGATTACAAAAAAGGCCGCGCAGAAGTTGCCAAAAGCAAGCTCGAGGCAAGAACCGATAAGCAGCTCAGCGCAGCGCGAGAAAAGCTCAATACAGCTAAGGCTAAACTTGAACAGAAAGATTTTTTAGACTTTAATCTTCATGCCACACGCGTGCCAAACGGTAAAGTTGTTCTTGATCTACAGCACGTATCATTCGCATACCCTGCATGCGAAGCAATCATGCATGAGTTTGATCTGACTATTATTGGCCCAGAAAGAGTTGCTATTATGGGCAATAATGGTACTGGCAAATCAACGCTGCTCAAGCTTATCATGCGTCAACTACAACCAATAACTGGGACAATCACCGTTGGTGTTAGACAAGTAGCATATCTCGACCAAAACTTGAGTATTTTACGCCAGGACCAGACTATTCTCGAGAATTTTAGGCGACTCAATACTCTCGTCACGGAGTCTGACTGTAGAACGCGACTAGCATCGTTTCTTTTTTCGCAAGAGATGGTCAACAAACCAATCAGCTGTCTAAGCGGCGGGGAGAGCATGCGGGCTGCTATGGCATGCCTTTTTATGGGCGATGATCCACCACAAATACTGTTACTCGACGAACCAACAAATAATATGGACTTAGATAGTATTCGTGCGCTGGAGTCCGCGCTCAGTAACTATCAGGGCGCATTGCTTGTTGTATCGCATGACAGGGTATTTTTAGAAAATATTGGCATTGATACCTATGTGCATCTCGGGATAGATGCGCATAATAATTAACAGCATAAGCATAGGAGTTTTATAGTGTCTACTCAACACAATGTAGTGCTGCGCATACAGAACATTAAAAAGCAGTACCAAACGAACAAAGAAAAACCAATTGATGCGCTCAAGGGCGTAACACTTGATATTCATCAGGGCGAAATTATTTCACTGTTAGGCGTTAACGGTGCTGGCAAATCAACGTTATCATCAATTATTGCAACACTGATGCCACCAAGTGGTGGCGATATTCTATTCCAGGGAGCATCTATCTATGAAAATATTATTAATTATCGTATGCATCTTGGTTTTTGTCCGCAGAAACCAAATCTTGATACAACCATATCACTCGAGGCAAATTTACGGTTTGCCGGACGCTTTTATGGGATGGCAGACCATGCGATTGACAGACGTTTGCATGAACTTACTGAACAACTTGGCCTCGGTGACTATCTTGACCGCAAGGCCACTGTACTGTCCGGTGGTTACAAACAACGGTTTATGATCGCACGAAGTATCATGCATAGCCCTGCTATCTTACTGTTGGACGAGCCAACTGTTGGGCTTGACCCGCATATACGACGACAGCTATGGGACATTATGGACGCATTAAACAAAACAGGAGTTACTATAATCTTGACAACGCATTATCTTGACGAAGCAGAAAAGCTTGCTGATCGTGTTTGTGTACTTGACAAAGGTCTTATCAAACTTATCGATACGCCAGAAAAGCTTGTCAGTGATTTCCAAAAAGCAAACTTAGAGGATGTTTTCTTGGCCCTTATGGATGAAAATAGGTGAACTTTATGCTAAAACAACAACAATTGTGGCGTACGCTGTCGTTGCAGCCGCACGTTTTTAAACAACTTGTACGATTAAAATTTGCCAACATACGGACAGTGCTTACCAGTAAGTTTATTAATCTTGCCATTTGGTCTGGTTGCACGTTGCTGGTGATGGGTTATTTATTGCAGGCATTTGGCCTTGCTGGTAATTATGGAGCCTTTCAATTTGGCGGCATATTGGCAGTAGTAGGCCTCTTTGAGCTTTACGGCAATGCAGTGACTTTTGTTGCCGATCTTGAAGGTGATCGTACCATTAATTATTATCTGACATTGCCGGCTTCAGCATGCACGATATTATTGGCACATATATGCTACTATGCCGTTATTGGCACACTCATGAGTTTTATGCTGGTACCTATGGCAAAAGTTATACTATGGAATCAGCTTAGTCTCACAGCTATTGCGTGGCCAAAGCTTATACTGTTTATGATGCTTATTAATGGCTTATGCGCAACAGCAACACTCCTGTTAGCAGCCCTTATTCCCTCTTTGGACAAATTTGATATCATATGGACACGATGCATATTTCCTTGTTGGATACTAGGTGGCTTTCAGTTTTCATGGGCATCGACATATACCGTGGCTCCATGGGTGGCTTATGCGCTCTTGCTTAATCCTGTTATCTATATGACAGAAGGAAGCCGCGCAGTGCTACTTGGCCAGGAGGGCAATATCTCTTGGTGTGTATGTACCGCTGTATTGCTATGTATGTGGATTGTTATAGCCATACTGGCCTATAAAACTCTCAAAAAACGACTTGATTTTGTTGCCTAAAAGCCAAAAGCGAGCCTGCCACGAGCAAAAAACTGTGGCAGGCTCGCTTTTGGTTGTCCAGTCTAGAGGGGTGCCTACTTCATGGCCAGAGGTTTTCTTCAATGTTCTTCATTGTATCTTGCATGGTCCATGTATTTTTTAAAATAAAATGCCATGTAATCTGAAACAAAATACTTGCAACTACTAAATGCATCATTTGGCTCATTCTCTTCCCCTAACTAGTCGTATATATGTCTTAATATTGAAGATAATATGTGCACAAAGAAACCATAGATAAAGTTCGTACCATGTCCACATAAGATACCTGCTTATTCCCTTAGTTAGCCAAGTAACCCAGCTAAATTATATTAATCCTGTGAAGTAAAGTAATTGATAACTGTCTCTTCTGGTATGATGTTTATAAAACGACTCTTTTAGTAAAACAGCTTTTAAATATTTTCATGATCATAATAGGCAAAAAGAAGTGTTGACAACATAAATGAGCATATGACTATTAAAATAATCATTATGTTTCTTGGAGAACTCAGAAGCTCCTGTGCATCAATGAGCGAAAAACATCCTCTTTCTATTAATTTTATAGTTTCGAATGCAAATAACCCTACTATTATATTTAATAACACGGCTACGGTTATTCTTTTTAGTGCAGGCATAAGATGAAACATTATAAGCTCCTAAAATTATAATACCCCGTAAGTCTTACGGGGTATTATAATTTTAATATTGATTAAAGAAAAGGGATCAGTGCTCCCACGGTACCTGCTGCAATTGATGCGCTTTCAATAATTGCGACAAGGCTACCGACAGAGGCTGCTGCAACTGTTGCCATTCCTACGGTTGCAGTAGCAGTAGCAGATACTCCCACGGCGCTTCCAACGCCAGCCGCGGCAACTCCGGCAGCCGTTGTTAAACCACCTGTTGCTATTGCACCGGCTGCACCTACGACGCCAGCAGCGAGTGCGCCTCCTGTTGCTGCTGCTGCGCTTACTGCTGCTCCTGTAACTGCACCATAGCATGTAGCTTTAGTTCCCCAATAAAAAATGCCTGCAAGTATAGGTCCACCACCATTTCCAGGCAACATTGCCTGTAGACGATGTTCGCCATCACTCAATCGTATTGCTCTAATATGATTACCTTGATCAACAAATTTTTTGAGTTGCTCTGGATTCATGCTTCTTAATAATGGGTCAACGAAGCAAGGCCTTACAGGCTTTTCCTGCGCTCCATTTTTATTCCTGTCCCTGGGTCATAAAACGTATAAGCGCTCCAATAAAAATAAAAGTTATGAAGAACCATACGATGTACGAAATCGATATTACAATTAAATCTCTCCACCCACACAATATTGCAACATAATAAGTCATACAAAATGCTAAAGACGCTAATACTAAAATATGTATCTGTTGCTTAAGAAAATAAAAAAAATCCATAAAAAGCCTGTTTAAATAAGGTGAAAACAATAGGATTCTACGGAAGAAATGGACACAGCGTACAAATAGTACAAGCAGCCATAGATGCAGTCTCTATAGCTGCTACAGCTCCAGTTATTCCTCCAGCGGCTGTAACGACTGCCGTCGTTGCTGCAGCTGCTTCTGTAGCAAGTCCTGCTCCAGCAATTGCTCCGCCAACAATAGTCGCTCCAGCGCTAGCACCAACAGTCGTTGCTGCCGCAATTGCTCCACCTGCAGCGCCCGCTAATCCTCCTGTTGCAGTAACTACTGTGCCTGCAGCAGCTACGGCTGTACCATAACATAATGTCTTGGTTGCCCAGTAAGCAATTGCACCAGATATAGGTCCACCACCCTTTCCAGGCAACATTGCCTGTAGACGATGTTCGCCATCACTCAATCGTATTGCTCTAATATGATTACCTTGATCAACAAATTTTTTGAGTTGCTCTGGATTCATGCTTCTTAATAATGGGTCAACGAAGCAAGGCCTTACAGGTTTTTCCTGCGCTCCATCATATACTTTAAATCCATTGTCATAGCGAACAACTTGTTGCATCATACCAAAATTCGAAAAAGAAATAACCATTACTATGCTTAAACATAGCTTCTGTACGTAATTCATGTAATAACCTTAAAGTTATATAAAATGATAAAAATTTTATCGTGACATTGAAAAAAAAGAATGTTAACTTATAGGCAATAATGGCCCTAGTCCATAATAAACTCCTTCTGTTTAGGGTTTTTGTACTGTGAATACTGAGAGAGTTTAGTACGACTTGGGCTATTCGTCAACGTTGAATTGTACATATTTTAAAATCAAAAAAACTTTTCAATATGTGCATACAGTCAGTGATTACAATCATAGAATTACCTGGTTGGAAAAGCTTTATAATACATACTAACATTAATCAGGTTTTCTTGACAATTACTTCTCTTTGATAGCCTGTAAATGCTTTAATTGCTGCTGCTGAAAGGCCTTCCTCAAGCATAGTCACTGCTTGCATACGCCGCATCGAAATTATGTCGTTCGCTTTCGATATACTTTCTCGGAGAGCTACCAGCTGCTCCTCGCTTATCTTTTTCTTAAATTTCATGTTGTGGATTTTACCTTTTTTAAAAAAGGTTACCACAAATACTTCCCACACGGAACTTTTAAAATGTGACCACTATAGATCAGGCAATGCTCGATAATGTAGCTAACATCGTAAATAATATGCCACGTAAAATTTTAGGTTTTCTCGCACAAGAGGAGGTAAATCATGGCACAAAAATACCATGCGAGAGTAGGGTGAAGCTCGCCTGCCCGGCGACAGAGGGCATTAAGAAAAGTTTCTATCAAGATAAATCAAATGTTGCACTTCGTTATTGACTTTGCCCATTCTCTTCCCCCTAACTAGTCGTATATATATGTCTTAATATTGAAGATAATATGTGCACAAAGAAACCATAGATAAAATTCGTACCATATTCACATAAGATGCCTGATTGTTCCCTTTATTAAGCTAGATAGCTAAACTTAGCGGTTTATACTTTTCAAACTAAATAGGTCTGATTCCACGAGGCTTGCCTCGCAATACCGAACAAAATGATGCATGAAGCAAGATAAAAAGTTGGAACAAGTATATTCGAAGATTAAAATGCCCCGCAGCTTGCTGCGGGGAGCCTTCACAGTTCTAACATCAGATACGTTCATGTTCTGTTGTGCTCTTCTCGCAAGTCATTTCTCTGTTCGCAGCTCTGAATAGAAGTATATAAAACACAGTAAAGTGAATATAGATGAGAACGTAGTATACGCTCGGCATATGATATACATTTTTGTACCACATGATAAGCATGGTCAGAAAACCAACTATTACCATCCATAATCGCATAAATTTTTTAATGATATGCCCATAAAGTAATGCTTCATCTATCTGGTCAAATTTTAAGTACGTTACAAATTTTTGTGGAGATGAAAATATAATAGCGTACATTACTACTCCCAAAATACTCATACCTACACCCAAGATGGTGGTCCAAGGTGCCCCCGCTCTCGCATAGAGCGGGAAATTGAAACTCCACCATATTTGGATAACGGATAGATATATTATTGGGAGTAGTTCTTGTTTAATCTTAGACCAACGTCCTTCAAATATATTCATTCTTCGACCACTTTGTATGCAAATTATATGGGCCCTGTAGCAACCGCAAAAGCTATACCTGTACCCAATCGCCGCTGCATTACTCAATGCTTCGATAGGTACAGCAAATGTTGCTGCTAATCCTGCATGAAGAGCCGGCTGAAAAGGCCCAGCTACCCAGGAAACCAACCAAAGGCCGCCGTGGCATGCAACTTCAACAATAGCTTTTCCTACAACAACTCCTACCGCCGTCCCACCTGGTCCACCACCCTTTCCAGGCAACATTGCCTGTAGACGATGTTCGCCATCACTCAATCGTATTGCTCTAATATGATTACCTTGATCAACAAATTTTTTGAGTTGCTCTGGATTCATGCTTCTTAATAATGGGTCAACGAAGCAAGGCCTTACAGGCTTTTCCTGCACTCCATTTTTATTCCTGTCCCTGGGTCATAAAACGTATAAGCGCTCCAATAAAAATAAAAGTTATGAAGAACCATACGATGTACGAAATCGATATTACAATTAAATCTCTCCACCCACACAATATTGCAACATAATAAGTCATACAAAATGCTAAAGACGCTAATACTAAAATATGTATCTGTTGCTTAAGAAAATAAAAAAAATCCATAAAAAGCCTGTTTAAATAAGGTGAAAACAATAGGATTCTACGGAAGAAATGGACACAGCGTACAAATAGTACAAGCAGCCATAGATGCAGTCTCTATAGCTGCTACAGCTCCAGTTATTCCTCCAGCGGCTGTAACGACTGCCGTCGTTGCTGCAGCTGCTTCTGTAGCAAGTCCTGCTCCAGCAATTGCTCCGCCAACAATAGTCGCTCCAGCGCTAGCACCAACAGTCGTTGCTGCTGCAATTGCTCCACCTGCAGCGCCTGCTAATCCTCCTGTTGCAGTAACTACTGTGCCTGCAGCAGCTACGGCTGTACCATAACATAATGTCTTGGTTGCCCAGTAAGCAATTGCACCAGATATAGGTCCACCACCCTTTCCAGGCAACATTGCCTGTAGACGATGTTCGCCATCACTCAATCGTATTGCTCTAATATGATTACCTTGATCAACAAATTTTTTGAGTTGTTCTGTATTCATGCTTCTTAATAATGGGTCAACGAAACAAGGCCTTACAGGTTTTTCCTGCGCTCCATCATATACTTTAAATCCATTGTCATAGCGAACAACTTGTTGCATCATACCAAAATTCGAAAAAGAAATAACCATTGCTATGCTTAAACATAGCTTCTGTACGTAATTCATGTAATAACCTTAAAGTTATATAAAATGATAAAAATTTTATCGTGACATTGAAAAAAAAGAATATTAACTTATAGGCAATAATGGCCCTAGTCCATAATAAACTCCTTCTGTTTAGGGTTTTTGTACTGTGAATACTGAGAGAGTTTAGTACGACTTGGGCTATTCGTCAACGTTGAATTGTACATATTTTAAAATCAAAAAAACTTTTCAATATGTGCATACAGTCAGTGATTACAATCATAGCATTACATGGTTGAAAAAGCTTTATAACACATACTAATATTAATCAGGTTTTCTTGATGACTATTAATCCTGCGCAAAGAATCAACACAAATTTTTAGTAGCACTGTGTCGTTTTACAAGATGTCATAGGCAAGGGCTATTTTTCGCTTGACAAAGCAGTCTACGTTCTGTAGCGTATATCCCGTTCCAACAGTCGTTTTGCGTACCTAGTTACGCATACTGCCTTTGTGGATGCAGAATTAAATTGCTTACTTAAGTTAATATTTCTTATACAGACAAGGAGGGTGTCGCAAGCAGGGTTGAGTAGTATACAGTAATGCATGGTAATAAATAGTCTGTAAAAAAGCTCTTTGGGTAGGTTTTTATGATAACATATTTTTATATACGCAATGCTTGCACACTTTTACTTCTTTGGTCATCGTTGTCTGTAGCTATGGGACAACAATCTATTGCATGTGCCGCCACTGCCGAGGCGCAGCAGCAACTTGGATTGTCCTTACCTATAAGACTGTCTGAAGCAGCCACTTGTGCTGCAGCTGCCGAAGCACAATCGCAATTTGGGTTGCCTTTATCTACAGCGCTGTCTGAACTTGCTGGACCTGCTGCCGTCGCCCAAGCGCTTGCACATAGTGTAGCGTCCTCGCCTGCGCCACTATCTGAACTCACTGATTGTGCTCCTGCTGCCGAAGCGCAACAACAAACTGAATTGGTGCAGGATGCTGTTTTATCGCAGCCAAGTAAAGTAGCTCCTGCAGCTGCAGCGCCACCTGCTGCGGCTGGTTATATACGCGCAAGAATACTTGCATCAACACCCGGATTGCGTGCCTGGGTATTGCAGCATGTACCGCTTTTTTGTTCTATGAAACTTGGTAATAATGGGTTGACACCCTATGCTGCCGTAAGCCCTCATCAAGATCGCATTGCCTTTGTTACACGAGAAAAACCAGGGAGAATCTACATATGCGATACACGAACTCATGAGTGTTTATTGAAACTTGGCAGCTCATCAAGCGCCATTACATCCATGACGTTCAGACCTTCAACGGGAACCACGTTGCTGACGACAAGCACTGACAAAAAAGCGCGGCTATGGAACAGCAAGAGCGGTGCTTGTGAACCCGCACTGGACCATGCCCCCTGTGTACCCTGTGCTCGAGCAATATTTAACTATCTTGGCAATGGACTTCTTACCATAGATGGATCAAAAGTATTGGTATATGCAATAAAACGACAACATGATGGTGAGGAGCGCGTAGAACTCGTACATCAATTGATTGCACACAACAAAGCAGTTACCTCTGCCACCTTTAATACGCAAGATACGGTTATTGCAACTGCATCACTTGATGATAGTGTACATTTATGGGATGTTGCTTCAGGGAGATGCTTTGCTGTCTTCGACTTAGGCTTGGGAAAAGATTCTGTTCCCTTAATAGCTTTCAACCGTGCAGGTACACAACTTGCTGTTGCGACTAATCAGGGGACTATTATGATTCTTGATACGGAGGCGAGAGAGATTATCTATAAGAAACAAAATGCCTTCCCTGGTAACTGTGAGGCATTACGGTTTGGGGAAAGTTGCACTGATTGTTTCCTTGAAACAGTCAATCAAGACTGCTGTACGAGGCGATGGGACCTTGGAACACTGGGAGCAATCGACGAGCAGCTTCGTACTACAGGAGCATTGGAGCATATAGAACTTATTGCGGCACTTTATGAGCACTGCAAAGCGAGCACCGAAAGCTTTGATCTCGCGCGTCATACACTGGGAGAATATTGGACGAATATGCCGCACGGCATTAAAAATCTTTTGGCAAACCACGTAACACCTCAATGAGGAGATTTTCCATGTTGCACAGATATTTCATAATCATACTATGTTACCTCATGATGAGCGCCTCATACACAGGTGCAATGGATGCAAAGAGGCAAGAGCTACGTTCGTGGCTTTTAAGTAGCGTAAAACCAAGCTGCTCACTTCAACTAGGCAATGCTGGTTTTGTTGCACAGGCAGCCATGAAGACGGTGATGGTAACCACCATACAACATAATCGGGGGATATCTTGTTATAATCCCTCACGTGGTGAACTTTTGTGGCGCATTGATGGTGATCGAGAGCCGGCGTCCATTTCTATAGATGATGCTGGCAATCGCGTTGTTGTGCTCTATGCGGATGATGCTTGTTCTGCGGATCTGCTTGACTGTAAAACAGGGGATAAGATTACAGCTTTACCAAAAATCGAAGAGGCCAGCGGTGGTGACCATGACGGCGAACTATTATGCGCTTCATTTAATCATCGAGGGACACAGTTTGCCACAGGATCTAGAGAGCGTGCTGTGCAGGTGTGGCGCTCAGAAGATGGTACTTTGGAAAAAACTTTTAGGCGGCATCAAGCACCTGTACGATGCGTTGATTATAATTTCAATGATGATCTTCTCGTGTCTGGCTCAGATGATGCTACGATAGATATCGTACATCTTGCTGCAAACGATCAGCTTGTACTTGGCCATCACGCAGGTCCTATCCGTACCGTGTCATTTAGTAGGGATGGTAGCCAAGTAGTATCAGGAAGCGTTGATAAGACTGCTCGTGTATGGGACCTTGCTCTTGGTACATGCCTCCTAAGACTTAAGCATAAGTTTAGCGTTGAGCGAGCGGCTATGAGTCCTGATGGCAATACGTTGGCAACCACCGATGGTGAAAGGGTGACCGCCTTGTGGGACATGCGGCAGTTTCAGGCAGTTGAGCAATGTGTTGGCAAAAACATGAGTAGGGCGCAGTACCTGCTGCTTGATGATATTCGTCAATCGAACCTTAGTGGGCGTATGTGTGGGTTGGAGGAGCATCCCTTAAAAGATGAATGGTTCAAGTTATCAGAATATGTAAGAAGTCTTGTTGATCGCTATACCGGAACAGCGAGCAGTAAAGACAGCTAGGATTAACATGCATACAAATATCATGTCCATGTTCTGCATTGCCAGTGCAGCTAGTTTAGTCGCTTTCTCAATGCAAGGCATGGATGACCAAAGTTGGCTGCCATGTAATCAAACACCGGCGACGGACTGCCCGTCGCCGACAACGCCTCAGCAAACAACCTTGACACTACCAGTACCAAGGCCAATGAGTCCTGGTGCTCTGACCAGAAAAGTTCTTGAGCTTGAGCAACAAAATCGAACATACCAGTTTGCACTTCAAGAGCAGGCGGTGCTTATACGAGAACAGGTGGTCCTCATACAAGAGCAGAGTGCCCGTATACGAGGGCAAGAAGAACGTACTGCAGGGCATGCAAGAAGCATAGCAGAACTTCCCAGCATAGCAGAACAACTACGGGCGCTTCAGGACAGCATTGCAGCACATGGGAGTAACATCGCAATGCTTACGGCTCTGCCCGAAAAACTAAGAACGTTACAAGACCAGATTGCTGGTCAGCTCGCCACAGTGCAACAGGGAGTTGCGGCTCAAGGGCAAAGCCTAGCAGGTTACACTCAACAACTAAGCATATTGCAAGGACAAGTTGCAACTCATGGAAGTAGCATCGCAGTGCTAGCACCACAAACAAGAGTCACCGAACTCGAGCAGCGGCTACAAGCAGATCAGCTTAGGCTTCAGGAGTATATCGCTTCAACAAACGAACATATACACTGGCTTCTGACAGTTTCTCACCATCACTAATATAATATATGCTTATGTTTCTCCAATAAGGATTGCAGTGGAGCGTAATCAGGTATTCTTAGAAAGGCTTTTTCGCAATGATTAATGAGAATGGTTAGGATTAACATGTATAAAAATATTATTTTCACGCTCTATCTCGCCGGCGCAATAATCTCCCTTTCAATCCATGCCATGGGCGACCAAATGTGGCTGCCATGTAATCAAGTTCCAACAGCGGTTTGCTCGCTGCCGGTCATGCCTCAGCCAACAACCGTGGTGCTACCAACACCAAGGCCAATGAGTCCTGGTGCTCTGACCAGAAAAGTTCTTGAGCTCGAGCAACAAAATCGAACGTACCAGCTTGTCCTCCAAGAACAGGCGGCGCTTATACGAGAACAGACCGATCGAACTGCAGAGCAAACAAGAAGCATTGCGACGCTTATGACTCTACCAGAGCAGATACGTGTGCTTCGGGAAAGAATCGGTGCATTTGATAGCGGTATTGCAGGACTTGCCCAACAAACGCTGGTCACTGAACTCAAGCAGGACTTTCGAGCCCATCTACTCGCATTCGAAGAACAAGCTACGCATGTGCAACAACAAGCCGCCCACATACAGGAGCTGTATGATAAACGTAATGCAGAGCAAGCGAAAAGTATTGCTATGCTTATGGCTCTTCCTCAGCGACTAGATAAACTACAAAGCCAAATTGCTGGTCATGGCACGGGTATTGCAGAACATGGTACACGGTTTGCTGTGCTTGCTGAACAATGCACCACAATGCAGCAGGGAATTGCAACGCAAGAGCATAGCATGGCAACGTATGCTCAACAAATAAGCGCGCTGCAAGGTCAAGTTGCTGGTACCAGCAAAGGTATTGCAGAACATGGTACATGGCTTGCTGCGTTTGCTGGACGACTTGCCGCGATGGAAGCGAAAAGTGTTGCTCAAGAGCAAAGCATTGCAAAGCATTCTCAACAGGTAGGTGAGCTGCAAGGCAAAGTTGCTGGTACTAGCAAAGACATTGCTGTACATGGCACACGACTTGCCGCCCTCGATGGCCAAGTGCTATTGCTCCAACGAAGAATTGCTGAGCGAGAGCAATACAGTGCAATCAATTTTCAAAAAATAGATGAGCTTCAAGTCCAGTTGACCGGGCATACCAGCAAGTGGGACTCGCATTGTACAAATTGTATACTATGCTAGAGCATTGTTGACCAGAAAAATATCACAGCTAACACTCAACAACCGTAAATAATCAACACAAAGATGAGGGTCTTCTATGATTAACTTACACTTACTTGCTAAGTTCATACTTTGCATAATAACTTTAATCGCTTTCTCAAGCAATGCTATGGATGATCAAAGATCGCAGCCATGCAATCAAGCACCGTCGGCTGATTGCCCGTTGCAGGCAATGCCTCAGCAAACAACCGTGACACTACCAGTACCAAGGCCAATGAGTCCTGGCGCTCTGACCAGAAAAGTTCTTGAGCTTGAGCAACAAAACCGTGCATATCAGCTTGCGCTCCAAGAACAGGCGACGCTGATACAAGAACAAGCCGAGCGCATACAGCAGCAGGATGTTCGAGCACAGAAGCAAGATGAGCTTTTAGTAAGGTACTCAAGGATGGCCACAGAACACGAAAAAAGCATCGCAACTCTCGTAGCTCTTCCCGAAAGGCTAGGCGCGCTGCAAGACCAGATTGCTGGGCATGTGAGTGGCATTGCGACTCAGGCGCAAAGCATCACAACGCATACTCAACAACTAAGTGTGTTACAAGGACAAGTTGCTGGTAATAGCACTACCATTGCAGAGCGTAGTACATGGCTTGTTGCGCTTACTGGACAACTTGCCATAGTACAGCAGGAAATTGCGACTCAGTGGCAAAGCATTATGGCTCATACTCAACAAATAGGTGCGCTTCAAGGCCAATTTTTCAATAGTACACGACCTTCTCCGTCTGTCGGTTTCTGCGTGCGAAAAGGGCGTCCATGACTAACTTAAACTTACTTACCAAGTTTATACTTTGCATAACAACTTTAATTGCTTTTTCAACCCATGCCATGGATGACCAAAGTTGGTTGCCATGCAATAAGGCACCGTCAGCAGATTGCCCGTCGCCGGCAATCACTCAGCAGGTAGCTGTGATACTACCAGCGCCAAGGCCAATGAGCCCAGGTACCCTCACCAGAGAAGTTCTTGAACTTAAACAACAAAATCGAACATGCCAGCTTGCGCTCCAAGAACAGGCAGCGCTTATACGAGAACAAGCAAGACTTATACGGGAACAGGCGGCACGCTTACAGGAACAGGGTGCTCGTGCGCAAAGACAAGATGAACGGGCTGCAGAGCACGCGAGAAACATTGCAGTGCTTTTTAGCCTGCCTGAGCAACTACAAGCACTTCAGGAGACCTTAGCAGCACATGGGAACAGTATCGCAGGACTTGCGCCACAAACACGAGTCACCGAACTCGAGCGGCTTTTGCTGACTGGCCAAGAACAACTCGGCATTCGTATGCAGCAACACGATCAGCGCACCGCAGAGCACGCGAGAAACATTGCAGTGCTTTTTAGCCTGCCTGAGCAACTACAAGCACTTCAGGAGACCTTAGCAGCACATGGGAACAGTATCGCAGGACTTGCGCCACAAACACGAGTCACCGAACTCGAGCGGCTTTTGCTGACTGGCCAAGAACAACTCGGCATTCGTATGCAGCAACACGATCAGCGCACCGCAGAGCACGCAAGAAACATCGCAGCGCTTATGGTTCTTCCCGAAAGACTAGGCACGCTTCAAGGACAAGTTGCTGGCAATAGCATGGGTTTGGCAGAACATGGTACACGGCTTACTACACTTGCTGGGCAACTTGCCGCCTTACAGCAGGAAATCGCGGCTCAAGGGCAAATCATTGCACCAATCGCGACTCAAGCAGCTCAAGCCTCTCAAGTAGCTCAAGCGGCCCAAGCTGCCCAAGCTGCTAGAGAGTCCGAAGTAGTACGGTTTCATCAGAGAATGTCTCGTTTCTAATCACACCACTGCAGCAATGCATGCCATGGACGACCAAAGTTGGTTGCCATGCAACCATGTAAAGAGGCGCAAATAGCACTGATAAAGCAGGCTTTTCATCGCTACTAGTCGGGCGAATCGTTCTGCCCAATGTAGCCAATGCTACGAATAAATGTACTAAGCACCGCCAGCAACTGCAAGATAATGGAGTAGATATGTCAATGTGCTAGTTGTGCTCCGTGATCACTTGTTAAATTTTTTACGATGGAGCAGCAACTAGCACATTGACTGCATTATAATTGAGGTCGAGGCACATCGCACGAAAGCTTTGCAGTATCAAAGCCAAAGGAAGCCAAAAGACTCTTAAAAGCTTCTTTTTGATCATCAGGTAGATTAGGAACGCGCAGAATTGCTAGTCGTTGCAGTGTTTTTTGTAATAAGCCTTTAGTGACGTTCTGCGGGGCTTTATCGCTAAATTTTTGCAGAACGTGTCGTATATTTGCATAGGGCAACGAAAGATCGACAACGGTACTTGGCATTATAGTACCTTTTAATAAATCTTCCGTGGTTTTTATTCCTAGGACGGGATTATCATGGAGCCATAGTGCGCGTAGCGGCAACAAACTCAATTCTTTTGGCAATGTCTCTAGCTTGCTATGTGACAAATCAAGTAATGCAAGACATCTTAGCTTCGCCATATTCTTGGTGATAGCGTCACCAGTTAGTATGGTTCTATTTCGTCTGGGTGCAGATCCATAGCGACCTAAGCCATGAAGAGCTAACTCTCTCAAGGCACTGTTCTCATGAAGAGCGTTAATGACAGTATCGACGACATCTTTATCAGGCTCTGAGTACATCAGAGAGAAATCAAGACTTGTTATTGCAGGAAATTTTGCCAGTAGCGCGGCTGTGTTATTACAAGAAGCCACTTTGAGTCTCGTAACACTGTGGTTCTCGCTAAACGCTGACATATCAAATGGATCAGTCTCTAAAAGGAGTAGGTGGCCTGTTTCCAATGTGCGTACATGAGTAAATGTCTTCAGAAGGTCTGATAAAACCTCCAATGACATTCTCGTAGTATCACCAATATGCAGGGCTTGTACAGAGGTATTAACAACACCAGCAACAGGTTTAAAAGCTAGCTTAAAAGATAAACCTGCTCCCGTCGAAATTGGCTCTATGATTAGTGTACGTAAGCTTGACAAAGCTGTTAACTGCTCAGGAATTTCAAAAGGCTTATTATGTTGATCATCCCTTGCCTTGAGGCGCAACATAGATAAGTTTGGTAACCTTTGTATGGTATCCATAATGGTGGATATCTTAGAGATCTGCGATAAAGGGACTGTAAGACTTGCAAGATTGTGCGAGAAATGCGGTGTGGTGTCCAAGAAATCTCCTGGCAATTCGCAAGGGTCAATAATTTTGCCATCAGGTTGCTCTACAAATGCAGCATGATACTCACGAAGTTTTGCAAGATTATATAACCAAGCTTGCGTGTCAGGCTTATGGGCCATAATAACGCCGGTAATAAGAGACGCGGCTGCTGGTGGAATCCTCAAGAGTTCGCTAGGAGACCCTGTCGTTCCACGAGTATCAACGGTAATAGCAGGACGCGCTTGGCCTTGTAGTGCTCCAAAATGCCATGGTAGCTCTGTGATTACTTTTTTTAACGCTGCATAATTTTCGCTTTTAATACAGTACCTGAATTGCTCACTAACGGCGGCATCTTTCATATACTTGCATGTTTGCCGCAAGCTGCATGCATCTCGCTGTGGCAAGAATGATGCGATATAGGTTAGTAAAAAAGACGGCAGAGTGCACAGCTCTGACGGTGTTTGCTCCACTGCTGTTCCTGGTACTAAAGCTGGTCCAGCAGAAAGCTCAAAGGCCTTCTTAGCAGGGTGTTCGGCGCCTATAAAAATTTTGCTATGCAACATAAGTGCTATGACAAGTAATTTTTTCTTATACATTTGTTTTCCTGACATACCGTGATCACCGATATTTTATTGTATAAATCCTGCTTCTTGTAACTTCTTATTAGTTTCTGTATCGAAACCAGACTCTTGAAGTTGTCTGGCAACATCTTGCTGTGGTGCCTGAGATGCAACTGCTCGTTCCATAATAAACTCTCTTATCAGGAATGCCATGCCATATTGGTCATGTTCGATGGCCTTTTGCGCTGCCGTTTGACCGGCCTTGTTGCGATGTTCAAGATTATGCTGAGAATTTTGCAGTAATGTTTTTACCAAACAAGGGCGCATTGCCATGGTTGCGCGATGCAACTGTGTGTTGCCGTCACTGTCAATGTCGCTATCTAAGAGAACCCTGAGATCATCTGTTGTTAATGCTTTCTTTGTAGCAAGTTCCATGGCTGGCTTTAAGAGTGCAGCACATTCATGATTATCCCATGCAGCTGCTATATTATAGAGTGATTCGATAGTAAAACCATGTTGCCCATCAGGAGCGCTATCCAAAAGAATGGGCAGCATAACTCTCTTGTCACTCAAAGCAGCAGCAACATGCGCAGGATGCAAAGGATGTGCAAAAGAGTATTTTTCAAGGGCATTATGTAAACGCGCTTGTGCATCTACAGAATTGCCAAAGGTTATCCTGTAAAAATTTTCAAAATTGTTACCTTGCTGAGGACCAGCACCAGCCATCAGTTTATTAACTTTGACTGCGCCACGCCGAATAAGCTCAAGTTGCATAGTTAGATTTTTTCTTGTTAATGCCAAATATAACGGCTGGCAGGCTATACCTTCTTGCCGAAACTCTTCTTGCAATAACATTGGCCTCAGATTAAGTATGCAACGTATAACGTTTTCACGCCCACATCCAATAGCCGTCACGAGTCCACTCAGCGCTGCCTTAATATGCGCACCACGTCCGAGGAGAAAACTTACAACAAGCTCCCTGCCATCCCTTGCAGCTATAACAAATGGGGTTAACTTTTTATCATCCTGCGAGGAAACATCAATAGGGGCGCCTCTATCCAACGCAAACTTTATTGGTAGTGAACTCCAACATTGTGCTGCGAGGTGTATTACCTCAAGGCCGCGCGAGTTAGGTTGTCGTATATCAGCTTTAAAATCTTCTAACAAAAGTTTTGCCACTGTATACTTACCAGTAACGATGGATGCTTGTAATGCATTCAAGGGCATACCAGATGCGCATATATGCTCGATATTGAGAAGATCTCTTCCATAATGTCGAAGCATCCTCGAAACCATCTCACTGTTTTCATCTTTAATAGCTTGCAAGAATTCCGCAATAACCTCTTGGGAAAAACTTTTCTCTTCGTACCTTGCTTTCTTGCTGGCAGCCTCTTCTGCTTCCAGGGAGCTGTCTGCAGGACGTTTTTTTTCTTGCTGTCCTTCCATTGCAAAAGATGCGTGGAAGAAGACAATACTGAGAACTATAAGTACAATATTTTTTTGCATATATTATGCTCCGCAAACAGGATTTATTGGTTTTACTATCTTACAATAACTAAAAGTTACGAATTCAAAAACTTCAAAAAAGCATAAAAATTTAACGTCTCAAGGTAATCATTCATTGCCATATATCAGGTTGTGCTGAATACATCAATAATCCTTTGATCTACAATGCTTAACCATCGTACACGATTAATGACAACAGCAATCATGGTGTAAGGCACGAAAGCTTTGCAGTATCAAAGCCAAAGGAAGCCAAAAGACTCTTAAAAGCTTCTTTTTGATCATCAGGTAGATTAGGAACGCGCAGAATTGCTAGTCGTTGTAGTGTTTTTTGTAATAAGCCTTTAGTGACGTTCTGCGGGGCTTTATCGCTAAATTTTTGCAGAACGTGTCGTATATTTGCATAGGGCAACGAAAGATCGACAACGGTACTTGGCATTATAGTACCTTTTAATAGATCTTCCGTGGTTTTTATTCCTAGGACGGGATTATCATGGAGCCATAGTGCGCGTAGCGGCAACAAACTCAATTCTTTTGGCAATGTCTCTAGCTTGCTATGCGACAAATCAAGTAATGCAAGACATCTTAGCTTCGCCATATTCTTGGTGATAGCGTCACCAGTTAGTATGGTTCTATTTCGTCTGGGTGCAGATCCATAGCGACCTAAGCCATGAAAAGTTAATTCTCTCAAGGCACTGTTCTCATGAAGAGCGTGCATGACAGTATCGACGACATCTTTATCAGGCTCTGAGTACATCAGAGAGAAATCAAGACTTGTTATTGCAGGAAATTTTGCCAGTAGCGCGGCTGTGTTATTACAAGAAGCCACTTTGAGTCTCGTAACACTGTGGTTCTCGCTAAACGCTGACATATCAAATGGATCAGTCTCTAAAAGGAGTAGGTGGCCTGTTTCCAATGTGCGTACATGAGTAAATGTCTTCAGAAGGTCTGATAAAACCTCCAATGACATTCTCGTAGTATCACCAATATGCAGGGCTTGTACAGAGGTATTAACAACACCAGCAACAGGTTTAAAAGCTAGCTTAAAAGATAAACCTGCTCCCGTCGAAATTGGCTCTATGATTAGTGTACGTAAGCTTGACAAAGCTGTTAACTGCTCAGGAATTTCAAAAGGCTTATTATGTTGATCATCCCTTGCCTTGAGGCGCAACATAGATAAGTTTGGTAACCTTTGTATGGTATCCATAATGGTGGATATCTTAGAGATCTGCGATAAAGGGACTGTAAGACTTGCAAGATTGTGCGAGAAATGCGGTGTGGTGTCCAAGAAATCTCCTGGCAATTCGCAAGGGTCAATAATTTTGCCATCAGGTTGCTCTACAAATGCAGCATGATACTCACGAAGTTTTGCAAGATTATATAACCAAGCTTGCGTGTCAGGCTTATGGGCCATAATAACGCCGGTAATAAGAGACGCGGCTGCTGGTGGAATCCTCAAGAGTTCGCTAGGAGACCCTGTCGTTCCACGAGTATCAACGGTAATAGCAGGACGCGCTTGGCCTTGTAGTGCTCCAAAATGCCATGGTAGCTCTGTGATTACTTTTTTTAACGCTGCATAATTTTCGCTTTTAATACAGTACCTGAATTGCTCACTAACGGCGGCATCTTTCATATACTTGCATGTTTGCCGCAAGCTGCATGCATCTCGCTGTGGCAAGAATGATGCGATATAGGTTAGTAAAAAAGACGGCAGAGTGCACAGCTCTGACGGTGTTTGCTCCACTGCTGTTCCTGGTACTAAAGCTGGTCCAGCAGAAAGCTCAAAGGCCTTCTTAGCAGGGTGTTCGGCGCCTATAAAAATTTGGCTATGCAACATAAGTGCTATGACAAGTAATTTTTTCTTATACATTTGTTTTCCTGACATACCGTGATCACCGATATTTTATTGTATAAATCCTGCTTCTTGTAACTTCTTATTAGTTTCTGTATCGAAACCAGACTCTTGAAGTTGTCTGGCAACATCTTGCCGTGGTGCCTGAGATGCAACTGCTCGTTCCATAATAAACTCTCTTATCAGGAATGCCATGCCATATTGGTCATGTTCGATGGCCTTTTGCGCTGCCGTTTGACCGGCCTTGTTGCGATGTTCAAGATTATGCTGAGAATTTTGCAGTAATGTTTTTACCAAACAAGGGCGCATTGCCATGGTTGCGCGATGCAACTGTGTGTTGCCGTCACTGTCAATGTCGCTATCTAAGAGAACCCTGAGATCATCTGTTGTTAATGCTTTCTTTGTAGCAAGTTCCATGGCTGGCTTTAAGAGCGCGGCACATTCATGATTATCCCATGCAGCTGCTATATTATAGAGTGATTCGATAGTAAAACCATGTTGCCCATCAGGAGCGCTATCCAAAAGAATGGGCAGCATAACTCTCTTGTCACTCAAAGCGGCAGCAACATGTGCAGGATGCAAAGGATGTGCGAGAGGGTATTTTTCAAGGGCATTATGTAAACGCGCTTGTGCACCTTCGGAACCATAAAAAGCAGCGTCGTAAAATTTTTCAAAATTGTTACCTTGCTGAGGACCAGCACCAGCCATCAGTTTATTAACTTTGACTGCGCCACGCCGAATAAGTTCAAGCTGCATAACTAGATTTTTTCTTGTCAATGCCCAGTAGAATGGCTGGCAAACCATTCCTTCCTCATACTGGGGTTCTCCTTGTAACAAGGCTGGTACTAGATTTAGCATACAGCTCATGACGTCGCATTTGCCACGCATAATAGCGCTTATTAGGGCTTTAAGGCTATCATTAAAAGGAACGCCACGTCCAAGAAGAAAGCTTACAAGAAGCTCATTGCCAAGGCGGGCGGCTAGCGCAAGAGGAGATAATTTATTTTGATCGTGAGAGCATGCATTGATAGGAACGCCTCTATCAAGTAGGTACATTGCTGATATCGGGCTTGTTCTAAATGCTGCAAGGTGTATCGCTTCAAGGCCACGCGAATTAGGTTTTCGCAGGTCAGCTCCGAAATTTTCTGTCATAAGTTTTACTATTGGGTCCCTGCCAAGAATAACGGCTAGCTGTAAAGCATGTATGGGCATGCTGGGTATACAATCGCTTTGAAATTCAATATTGAGAAGATCGCTCCCATGGTGCCGAAGCATGCTTGTAACCGTGGTACTATCGTCATCTTTAATGGCCTGTGAGAGCTGGGTAACAACCTCCTGAGGAATTTTCTCTTCTCTTCTGGCTTTCTTGCTGGCAGCCTCTTCTGCTTCCAGGGAGCTGTCTGCAGGACGCTTTTTTTCCTGCTGTCCTTCCATCGCGAAGGATGCATGAATAAAGACAAGACTGAAAAATACAAGTACGACATTTTTTTGCATAAACTATACTCCGTTAGATAGGCCTTATGAGGAATAATTAGCACAACCGCTGAAACTAAATGTTGGATAAAATGTAGAAAATATTCTAAGCAAAACAAAAACTTAAGTCAACGTATAAACTTGGTCGAAAAGTACAAACATGTAATTGCGTTCAGCTGCGCTCGACGAATGGTTCAAGCATGCCGTGACTGCGTGAGCATCTTTATAGTACAGTAGCTACTACTGCACAGGCACCCCTCAAGCGTATTCGGGAGCTTGTTTCGAGACAAGATAGGAATGAGAAATACGATTTTTCGTCGTGGAAAAGATGTTTTTTGTTATAGTGTATGTCATAAACATAACAACTACGAAGAACAAGGCAATGTCAGATACCAAAGCAACACGTCCATTACATGTTGCCGGTTTTCTCATATAGTGTAGTAGTCCGCAAAGTCCCATAAAAAGACCGCCAATACATGCTACGACTAATCGCCATGATGGCATGAATAGTGATACTATGCCAGCAAGACCAATGCTAACATTCGCACAGCCAAGCTCTTTAATAATAGAGTTATTGTTGGCATCCTTGGTTATACCAACTATGTTGCTTGTCAAGAGCGGCTTGAAAAGCTGGAAGATTCCTGCCGTAAAAAGCCGTACTCCTAGTGCCCAGAATATACACCACGCACTGAGAAGATCCACGCTTAAAGCTTCGTGCATTATAATCAGCTCAACCGCAACAGAAACAATGGGCATAATAACCATAAGTAATATCACTGCATATGTATAGAGCTTAATAGCCATGCTTCCTCAAACAAAGATTGTTACATTGATACGGACTTACTAAGGTTATCATGGTTTCTGTTTCTGTACAAAATTAATACGCAGACCAAGAGTACTTGGGAGTAGTAAAAAAAGCAACATATGTGGGCAAGTTCACTACGATAGAGCAGCAACCCTATGTGTGTCTTTTAGTAATAAAAAATTCTTGAAAAGCTGCCGCAATGGCAATTGAATGAAGTCATAATATAGATGGTTTTGTTGAACATGGAATAACTTTGTTATGTATACTATTGTTACAGCAGAGTGAAATTTTGTTGATTATTCCTGAAAGCTACGAGAAACCATGCAAGCAAAAAAGCTTTTTGCCGAGTTACTTATAATTTTTTCAATTGATATAGCTCTACTTGATAGCACTCTATACATGTCAACGATTGTCGCCTCAGAACCTGATATAACAAATCCTGGTCCTGATACAGCAAGCTTCCCAGCAGGACCTTTTAACCTACCAAAGGGAAGAGCTTATTATGAAAATTTTCCGCTAACATTCGAAGTTCCTGAAACCAGTGCCATGCCATCTATCTACAATTGGCCTTTTTTGCTTCGTGTGGCAATGACCGATTCCGTAGAATTTCGTTTGTCAGGTCAGGGTTTTACCAGTACTGCTGGCAATACTTGTACCACAAAAATAATCGGATTCAACCCATTAAACATCGGTATTAAATGTCATCTCTGGGGCACACCTGATTGGTTTCTAGCGCCCAGTGCTGGCATTGAACTTTATCTAACGGCTCCGCTTGCATCACGCACATTCAATAAAGGAACGCAGTTTATTATTAACATGATTTTTGGCCACAACTTTTCTCATGATCTGACACTTGAATGGAATCTTGGCTTATATAGCTATACGCCGTTATATAAACACACAAGAAAAGTTTATACAATCTTGGATTGGGCTTTACAGAAAAAACTTTCTTCGTCGCTGGCATTTTTCTTGGAAGGTTTCTATCAATCACCACAGCGCTCACTGAAGCCAGCAAATTTGCTCCTGGGTGCAGGTTTTATAAGTTACCTAACAAGGCGTATCTGTATATTTGGCAGCTATGACTGGACCGTTTTCAATAGAGTACATGGCGATCTTATAGCTGTGGGATTTGCAGTAGCTTTTTAACGGGTAAGGCAATGCAACTTAATTCACATCGGCGTAGGCATTAATACCATTGGGGCTGAGTTATGGTACCTACAAAGGCTTAATGGTATATACGACTTCTATATCAGCGTCTGTTGTATTAAACGTGATTCGCCGAACTGTTCCGGTGTGATATTACCGACACATTGCATGATTTGTTCCGTCATTGAGCAACGGACCTCTTCGTTGGGGTATGCAACGTTATAGCCACGCCTATCGGCATCGTAGTCTGATGCAAACGTTAAATAGCCTGTCTTTAAGAGCAGTGTCCTATAGTTTTGGTAGTATAGGTCAATACTAAATGATTCAAGACTTGATGCAGCCACAAAAGATCCATCAATTGTTTCAATATCTGTAGCAATATGCGGATTTTTTGCGATAAATTTCATGTTCTCCCCGAAAAATTGCTTTCAGCGTTGAACACGTTAACGATTTTCCAAAACGTCGTGGACGTGAAAAAAGTAACGTTTGGGGCTCATAGTTTTAATCAGATGATACAGAATTTCTGTTTTGTCGACATAGAGTGTATTACTCGTTATAAGAGATTCAAATGTCGATATACCAATCGGCAGCTCTTTCATAGATTTTTTCTTTCTATCAAATTCATGTTACTCAACAATAGCAATAACTCGAGCCAATGCAGAATCAGTTGCAGTTTTGAGCGGCAATGCAGCAACGGTAAAATTTTGTATTCCCACCAGCAGCTCTAGATTGGTCAGATTCTCAATAAGCAAAATATTATGCTTAAAAAATATCTTATGTACTGCAAAAGGATACGTGTCTGGTGAAAAAAAATCAATGCCAACCATGGTAATAGAATGCTGTGCAAGCCCATTGGCCAGGTCTGCTTGCATAATTGGGTGGTTATTAAAATAGTCGCCAGTGCCAAATTTTTTGTCCCATCCTGTAAGTATCAAAATAATCTGATGTTCTGCTGCTGGCATGTCTTGCAATAATGCCGCATCTAGTACTTTATGGCGAGCATCAAGCACTATGCCAGTACCAATAAATCTCGAGACCGGCAGATCAGACAATAGTGTTGGATCTGCAGTCAAATGTCCTGGGCCATCGATATGGGTCCCAACATGCATGCCTGAAGACAATCGCCAGTCGTTATAGCCATGTTGTGCTAGGTCACGTATTTTCTCAAGCGAAACTGGATCATCGAATTCATGTACTGGTGTTGATTGTGCCAGGGTATGGGTTAAATCGATAATTGTTGACATCTTGGCCTCTCGTTATAGAGTGCTTCTGGTAACCTCTGCTATAGTATTTATTATAGGCAGTTATTACCAGATTGAGCAGCATTGTCAATCTCTTGTCAATGCTGCTTAGGCTCAGATGTATAAATATGAAACTTTTATGGTAGCCATTGCGATTGTAAAAAGCCCCTCACATGTAAGTGAAGGGCTTTTCCATAGTGAACCTGATATTTTTATGCTGGCTGGCTTAAGGTCAGAGTCTCTGCTTCGGTATTTCCCGCCGTTTCCACAGTCTTCGTAAAGCCTTCAGCCAATGTTGGGATACCATATTTTTGCATGGCTTCTTTCATTTCTTGGTCCATAAGAGCAAGATTAGGTACAAGTTTATTACGCAAAGCCGTGAATTCTTCTACAAATGCAGCTGAAGACCTATCACCACGATGTTTTGCGGCAAGCGTGTCAACTTCCAGTAAGAATGCTTCAGAGGTTAGCTTTGCCATATCTGCCTGATATTTCATGCTGATAGGCATTATTGCCTCCATAAGTTTTGGATATAACTCACCGCCTGGTTTCAGTTTATCATATTCTTTCTTTTTTACCGGGTCTGCCTCAATAGCTGCCATCTGTTCCTGCCCGATAGCGCTCAGCATTTCCATGCCGGTCATATGCACATCTTGGTGCATAAGCTTTGCCGGTTCTTCGGGTGTTATGATAAGTGACTTTCCATCGGTGCTTAGTTTGACGACCGAGCCTTCTTGTATGTTAAGCAATGCTAAAATTGCGCGATCAAGGATCAATGCGCTGCTATTGCCATACTTTACGAGTTTTTTATGCATATGCATGCTCCGTATAGTAGAAAATTAAACAAAAATATTACAATGTTATAACATAATATAATGATCTGTTATTACATTGTCAAACAAATTAAAAAATTTATTGGCCTATCGAGAAAAATCTTGCTCGATAGCAAGCGAAGTCACTGCGTAACAAATTGATAACGAGAAAAATATATAACTTAAATTTGACTTTTTGTAATTAATTTCAGTATACTTAGTAGTAGATACTTGACTTATCTAGGCATTGCCGAACCGAACAGCGCCACTAATACATGTCGCGTGTATTAACCTAGAAGTCTGCAATAATCAGAATAGAAAATTGACATTACTTTTACATAATCTATTGTAGTATAATCATCAATAAAGAACTGATAAGCCTGAAGCATAATTTACTGTACCTGAGTATACAGGCATTAACCACAATAAACTATAGACAGAGAATATACTTATGACGCGGATAAAGCTCTATATGACGGTTTCATCGTT
Source organism: uncultured bacterium (assembly GCA_963715605.1). Classification (GTDB taxonomy): domain Bacteria; phylum Babelota; class Babeliae; order Babelales; family Vermiphilaceae; genus JAKASV01. Next base: position 1,201,061 of record OY970257.1, read on the forward strand.
GTTTCTTATAGCCAATATTTTCGGTGCTGCTGAGCCGCAGCAACCAGCCAACAAGAGATCAGTAGAAATTAACAGTCTTTTGTGTGTTGCCGAGGCACTCAATAGGCGCTCTGTATATATGCTTACCGATGAAATTGGCATTATGAGCAGTGATCAGATTGCCACCATACAGAGAGTGCGTGATTGGACAGGGGGTTATTGGTGTAGGGGTTTGCTGACTGATCCCCTTGCTTCCAAAAAACCTGAGATCGTTATAGGCATTGCTAGGCAGTTAGAGAGGTATAAGCAACAAGTGAATGACATTGCGGATTCATTATTTAGTGGTATTGATTTTTCACAAGTACTAAGCCCTTTGCCTAGGCGTGCTTGCTTTCATAGTGTGCTTCTTCAAGATTTTTTATGATGAGATTATAGAGTGCTCTTGCATTATAAAAAGTTCTACAGTTTTTTAAGATGTGCGAAGTCTTTAGTAGATAGTACAAATCAAGTGGAGTAGTTGGTATGAAGAACAAATTTTTTTTTCTAGCGGGATCTGTAGTGTTCTTGACGTGCAATTCAATCAAAAGTTTGGAACAAAGCTATCCATCAATAAGCGGCACTATCCTACACGTAAAGAAAGCTCCAGTAAAACTCAGAGATGTTTTGCATGACGTTGGATTGATCGAGGACAAAATTGCGCATATTATCAGTGAGAAGGAACACATGCTAACAGGCGACCAAAAAGAGACTATACGAAAAATAAGCGTATGGCTCAACAGCCACTCATGTCGTGGCCTGCTGCATGATGCACGAACCAACAAGCGACTCGATACTCTTTGGTATATCTCCAAGCAACTTGACATGCGCAACCAAGAGTTGGACGATATTGTAGATGAAGCAATCAACAGTCAAGATATGTCAAAGCCACACGACGAACTACCAGAAGAAGCGGGTGCATCCGATTCTTCGCTTACAGAGAATTAGTCGATTCACTTGTATTTTTACGCTATACTTATCATGCATAAAGCGTCCAATCGCTAATGGTTGAGTGTAGGCGTCATGCTACAAGTTAAAAATTGCACATCACAGGCTTAAAGTAAGTTCTTCTTTCTTCGCCTGCCAAACACGTTTGCTATTTATTTGTTCTTTCTCATACAGTGCCTCAAAGAGGTTTACATTGCACTTATTTGCCAAAACAAAAACGTAGATAAGAACGTCAGCAAGCTCATGTTTAAGATTGCCATATGCCTGCAAACGGTTCTGATCAATTTTCAGGCCAGTACTCTTGCGAATCGCCTTGGCAAGTTCTCCAACTTCCTCAAGTAATAACAGCATAGTCTCGCTCACCGTTTCCTCGGTAAAACCACGGTCTTGAACCATCGCTCGCATGTATGCTTGAATTTGTTCTAGTGGCAACTCTGGTGAAAGAATTTTTGGGACATTATTGTTTAGCATGTGTAGATCCTTAGCATTTAATAAAACAGTGAATTTTCTATACAATAGTATTTTACTGTATAGAAAAGATGGCAAAAGACAAGCCATGCATGCTTTATTTTCATGCACTTCAAAAGATTGTTGCGCATTAGTTAAGAAGCCAAGTTTTTTGTGTTGACATTAATAAAGCGTCTTTTTAATCTCTGTACTCTTATATTTTTATTTGATATAATTGTGTTAGTAAAAAAAATAAGTTCAGTAAGAAGTCACACAGGAAATCATTATGGAATCACATTGTACAGCGACTGGGCTAGTCATCAATAAGTCTCATGACAAAGCTCTTCTCGTTTTTCACAAAAAACTTCAACTCTGGTTACCTGCCGGAGGTCACGTAGAGCCTGGCGAACAACCACATCTTGCTGCTATTCGTGAAGTTTTTGAGGAGACTGGTATACAGGCAATCATTATTGATGCTGCCGCTCCGCTTAATTTAAAAAAAGATAGCCGTGAAACACAATTACCTGCACCAAAATTTGTACTACATGAATTCATCCCAGCCTACCATGATAAACCGGAACACATGCATTATGACTTCCTATATCATATGCAGGCTGAAGACGAAATCTGTATCTCAAATGAGCTTGAGATAGAACGAGCGCAGTGGTTCTCAAGAGAAGAGTTGCTGCAATGCTCAACAACCGAAGCAGTAAAAGGCATCTATTCCACGCTCCTTTAAGGAAGAATCTCGACTATTGTGTTGAACAAGCAACTGTTGCTAACCCAGTAGCAATGCTAATTCCCAAATACTATGTAAAAATCTTTCATGGCATATCATAGAGCATGAGTAGACAAAAAACTTGCTTGTGATAATTAAGTTTATGCATACATGCAAACTTTTTGATGGCACGGTAAGTCGCATGTGCGTGCAAGAACTCTACATGCCTAAAAATTGACAAGACTATGCGAATATTTAATCTATAAAAGACCTATTGTTGTCTTGTTTTTAAAAGATTGTTACTTACTATTTTACTATGGGTGCACTTCATGAATGCTGCAAGGTGGTCTTGGCGAATCGTTCTACTAGCTCTTTTATGTCCATGGATACGTACATATGGATGGGTATCTTCCTATATAGAAGAGATCGACTCGGCTTATGAATTTTCTGGTCTCTTCAAGCCTGAAATGTTTTACGGCAAAAATATTAGTTTACTCAATGATCTTAATTATTTTGATCGAATCCTTTTTTGGCGACATATCATCGATCTTAACTTAGATATTCGTTATGGCAAAAAAACGTTTGGTCGAGATGTGCTGCATTTTTACGGTACCATGCGCGATCGTGGTATCTGGGGTAATCCCAAAAGTATTGCGAGCACAACATCATCTCCAGTAAAACTTTCAGAAACTGTTTTTGGCCTGCATGATCATGCGATTCCACGCCACATCTTTTGGATTCGTGAACTATGGCTCGAAATGGATATTGCAGAGTTACTAAGGCTGAATCTGAAATCTCGTCACACGTTTACGCTTGGCGCCTTTAAATTTGAGCTTGGTAGAGGTATAACCCTTGGGTCAGCTTATGCAGCAGGACCAGAGCTTATTGGCTTTTATTCAGAGGACATTATTGATCAGTATGCATTCGGTGGTAAATTTTCAGGTTTTTTTGCTGAACCAACGGTAACCTATGATCTATATGCTGCAATTTTACAAAACAAAAGCAGTAGTACCAGCGACACAGGAGAACATATTTATGGCCAAGCTTACGGGCATCTAAGATCCCCTGAGCGAGGCTTTGGCTCCGTCAGTTTCTTGGTGGCCGGCAGGACGCAATGGACACCATTCAATGACAAAAAAACTTGTGGCAAATTGACACTAGAACCTTATTGGGTTTATTTGAATGATCCTGAACAGCGGCTTGAATTCATCGGCGGAGCGCGCGTCCTTATGGGATCGCTTGGCTTTGCTGCCGAATATGAAGGTCCAAAATTTGCCTGCGGCTTTGATTGTGCCGCAAATATGGGTGATCAGGACGTTATTGGGTGGGATCGTAACCGTATTGCCATAAAGGCGATCGATGCATCCCTGTATGAAACTAATACGCAGGTTGTGTATAAAAATCCAGATAACCCTGATGATCCACAAAATGGTAAAGTTATTCCTTATGTCCTTGGTAAATCGCAGGCAATAATTGATAAAGCCACGCGCTCTGAATCTGAAAATGGCGACCAGATTGGCGTCTACGAAGGCGATCTTGGTTACCTTCAGGGACCTATCTATATGGCAAATAGTAAACATCGTTTTAGAGATCCTTATACTAATAAGTATAATGGATGGATGTTTGTGGCTGACGCTGCCCTGAAAACAGCAGATGACAAGTTGCAATGCGCAGCAACGGTAGGTTTCGCCTCAGGTGATCAAAATCCCCATTATGGCAATAAAGATGGTGTCTACTCAGGCTTTGTTGGTATTCAAGAGTATTACTATGGTAAACGCGTTAAAAGCGCCTTTGTCTTAGGTAGTGCCGGGCGCATTAAGCGTCCACTATCATTACCAGTCAGTGATAGCTATTTTCGACATGCACCATGGGTGAATAGATTTACCAATCTGCGCTATTGGGGTGTCGGTCTTACCAAGAAAAAGGACTGGGAAAAGGGTCGTTCCTTTATGTTTAACCCTAATATGCTCTTTTTCTGGCAAGATGAGCCAACCAAGGGCTTTGCGGCAGATGTTATTAATGATCTAGCCATGCATCGAAGACGACTGCATGGTCATGACACATCATGGGATGCAAGTTCATTCTTGGGCACCGAACTCAACGTTTTCATGGACTACTTTGCTTTCAAAAATCTCAAATTGTTCTGTGTCGCATCGCTCTTTATACCAGGTGACTTCTTCATGGATATTAGAGGCAGACCGATATCCGAGGAGCAAATGCGAGCTCTTGATAAAGTTGATGTTTCCGGCTTTGTTGCAGAAAAACTCCCAAATATAGGGGCCGATGTTGGCGTTACCTTTAACTTTGGTCTAGAATATACCTTCTAAGCAGCGTGGCCGCTACGGCGGCCCATTATATCTAAACACTGGTGCATAGTGAGGAGCTTTATCATGCATCGATTTGAGCGAACGGCCTCGTGCGGGCTGATACGTACAACAGACCGAGGATCAACGTTAACCTTGGCAGGGTGGGTACATCGACGACGTGATCACGGTGGTCTTATTTTTATCGATATGCGAGATCGATCAGGCATTATGCAGCTTGTGTTCAGCCCCGATTGTGGTAGCAATGCCCATATAATAGCAGCGCAACTACGTGCAGAGTTCGTGATACACGTTACAGGAAGGGTCGTCGAACGTGCTCCTGGCATGATTAATCCAGATATGCCAACAGGGGCCGTAGAAATGCAAGTGACAGACCTAACAATCTTAAATATAGCCCATAACTTGCCTATCCCTGTTGATAGCCAGCATGCGCCTATCGATGAAGAGCTGCGACTTCGCTATCGCTACCTTGATTTGAGGGTGCCAGAACGTCGTGAGCGCTTTGCGCTGCGCAATCGTGTTATCTTTCTCATGAGACAGTTCTTTCAAGAACATGGCTTCTATGAAATAGAAACGCCTATACTTACTAAAAATACCCCCGAAGGGGCACGAGAATTTATAGTCCCCTCAAGATCACACAAAGGCAGTTTCTATGCGTTACCACAGTCGCCACAGCTGTACAAACAGTTACTCATGGCTGCTGGCTTTGAAAAATATGTGCAGATAGCACGCTGTTTCCGTGATGAGGCTCTTCGTGCCGATAGACAACCGGAATTCACGCAACTTGATATCGAAATGTCGTTTGTTACCGAAGCAGATATACAAGATTTGGTTGAACAACTTTTAAGCTACCTATGGCAAGCGATTTTTGGTGTGCCGCTGCAAACCCCCTTTCCAAGAATGCAGTATGCTGAGGCATTCGCTCACTATGGTTCTGATAAGCCAGATCTTCGCTTTGGTCTTAAGATCCATGATCTCACTGCTATGTTTGCGACGACTGCATTAAGTTTTTTACAAGCCATTCTTGCCGCAAAAGGCAAAATCGGTGCGCTTATCGTACCAGACCATCCATTTTCCCGTTCTGAGCTTGATACATGGACTGCTCATGCGTCTACCGTTGGTGCTAAGGGGATTCTTTGGATACGATTTAGTAAAGATGGAACGCCTGAGTCGCCGATAGCAAAATTTTTGCCAGCAACACTTCTACATGATCTACAGGCTCTTAATGCTGATATAAGTCATACGAGTACGCTTTTTTTGATTGCTGGTGATTATCAGCAGACATGGACACAGTTAGGTAGGCTACGACTCGATATAGCACGTGCTCTGTCGCTTATACCAGAAAAAGAGTTTCACTTTTCTTGGATTACTGATTTTCCGCTCTTTGAGCGTAACTCAGAAACAGGTCGTCTCGACGCTGTACACCACCCATTCACTGCGCCACAGGCTGGCTGGGAAACCCAGGAACCAGAGGCCATGAAAGCACGTGCATATGATGTTGTTCTCAACGGTGTAGAGCTTGGTGGTGGCTCTATTCGTATCCATGATGCTACTATGCAGCAACAGGTTTTTGATCTTATTGGACTTAGTCAGCACGATGCTCAAGAAAAGTTTGGTTTTCTCTTGGAAGCACAACAGTACGGATTTCCACCGCACGGAGGACTTGGCATGGGGCTTGATCGCTTTTTAATGCTTCTCTCTGGTGTTAATTCAATTCGCGAGGTTATAGCGTTTCCTAAGACGCAAAGCGGCCATGATCCGCTCATGCAATCACCAACTCAGGTGCCAGCAGAACAACTTCGTGAGTATGGCTTAACGGTTGCTACAAGCAGAAAAGACTAATAGCAACTTTTTATTGATCTGATACTTGGCCCTATGATACTATGGTACTATACAGTATTTTCAGGGCCATGTCGTCTTACGTAACTCATACACTGTTGCAACAAGTATACGCGCTCAAAACAGACTCTCTGCCACAAAATTATAAAAAAACAGGTAATCCACGAGATTCTCTTGTGGGACTTTTAAGGCTTAGCCATAGTAGTACGAGAATATTGTTGCGGGGCTTCGCCCCAACCCCCACGAGGGGCTTTCGCCCCTACGACCCTGGTGAAATAGCTCAAAGGCCAACCCAGGCAGCGTGTAGAGTTTATGAGAATATTGTTTTGCGGGGCTTCGCCCCAACCCCCACGAGGGGCTTTCGCCCCTACGACCCTGGTGAAATAGCTCAAAGGCCAACCCAGGCAGCGTGTAGAGTTTATGAGAATATTGTTTTGCGGGGCTTCGCCCCAACCCCCACGAGGGGCTTTCGCCCCTACGACCCTGGTGAAATAGCTCAAAGGCCAACCCAGGCAGCGTGTAGAGTTTATGAGGATATTGTTTTGCGGGGCTTCGCCCCAACCCCCACGAGGGGCTTTCGCCCCTACGGTGCTGGTGAAATAGTTCAAAGGCCAACCCAGGCAGCGTGTAAAGTTTATGAGAATATTGTTGCGGGGCTTCGCCCCAACCCCCACGAGGGGCTTTCGCCCCTACGACCCTGGTGAAATAGCTCAAAGGCCAACCCAGGCAGCGTGTAGAGTTTATGAGGATATTGTTTTGCGGGGCTTCGCCCCAACCCCCACGAGGGGCTTCCGCCCCTACGACCCTGGTGAAATAGTTCAAAGGCCAACCCAGGCAGCGTGTAAAGTTTATGAGAATATTATTGCAGGGCTTTGCTCCTACGACCATAATACTTGCAAAAATTTGGCAGCTCTTGGGATTGCCTATATGCGGCTAGTAAGGCTTGTGTCCCTGTGATCCCCTGGTTGTGTCATTCCCGCTCGAAACCCTAGCACATGGAGGTTTGCTGTGTTTCTCAATCAACCCTTTAAGAACTTTTATTGCTTGTGTATAGCGATCTTCATGCTGGTGTCTGTTCTAAGCAGCAACCATAGTTTTGCAGCATCGGTTTCCCCATACATACCACAGCAGCAGGCAGACTTTAAAAAGTACTGTTACGCTTATATAGATAAACCTACAGAACGTGTAGAAGCCATATTCGACCGCATGTGTAAGCCAACAGAGTCTTTTACAATATTATGCACTGATAGCGACGGTTGCACACATGTTCCAGGTATCTATACACAAACCGCAACGCGAGCTGCTGGTCAGGTTATCAAAGAAAAGCTCAACGCTCTTTTTGGCATACACCAACAGCCACGAGAGACCTACTGCCATTTCCAATCAATAAAATTGCTGCCGTCGCAGGTACCAGGTCACTTGCATATACTTTTTGTTGGTGGAGATATTAGGACAAGAACAGCTCATTGTATGATTGCAACATGCACCGGTAATCCTATAACGAACATCTGGCGCACTATTTCGTGCACCATGATCAACAAAAAAATTCCCGGCAAACGAGCTTCGCTCGATGACGAAACCGATCTTTGGCACCCGGCAGGTATCGACATATGCGGTAACTATCTTGTGTTGCCCCTAGAAGATTATCTTGTGCGGTGCAAAAAGCTGCCGCGTGGACGAGCACGCATTATCTTTTTTGATATTACTGATCCATGCTGCCCGAAACGACTCGCTGTTCATATAGATCTTCCATCGAGCTGGTGTCCTTGCGTTGCTTGTACGCGCCTTGCCGATCGACGCATGCTTATTGCCGCCTATTCAGGAGATATCTTTATATCGAAAAGTGAGACTATAGAAGATGGCTTCGTGCGTGTTGGCTCAATGCAAAAACGAGCTTGGCCAGCGAATACACACCAAAATCTTAATTTTGTGACGATCAATAAAAGGCTCTATCTTATTGGTACCCGTAATTCGAGTGCATTAACACCAGTCATAAGTGGAAAAAATTATGCTATGCTATGCTCATTTAACTTTGATACAAAAAGAGGCTTGGGTGAATCTGTCTGTATTCGTGAAAATCTCTGTGACTGTGGGCACCGCAGCTGTTTTTGCAACTTTGCTGCAGGGGCAACAGTAACGCCAGCCCCAGGACTTCTTGGTATAAGCCACTGGGTAAGCTCACATCTTGGCATACCGTGTGCGTTTTTGGGAGCTTACCCTCGCTAATTATTGTTTTATGTACCAATTAACAACTAGCATTGCCACCATGCGAGTCAAAATAGTGTGTTAAAACAGGGATTACAACCGTGCCAATAGCCGATGCAACCGCTGTGATAAAAGCCATCGTCTTTTTGTTACGCTCAGAGGAAAGATCCTTTTGCATTTGCGTATCGTGCTGCTCTAACTCATGCATCATCCAACTTTTAAGAGTTTCCGCTTCTGCCTTCATATCTTCTTCAGAACGGGAGTCACTATCATGAGAATCTTTTGGCTGCAATGATCGTTGCGATGAATACCTACTGCGAACTATATCGGCAATAGCCATAGGCCTTCCCCCCGAATCAGTTTTCTTTTGAACATGTGAACTGCTTTGAGCATGGGCGCTACTACTCGAGGCAGCTTCTGCAGCGTGTCTGATGGCATGACCTACAGGTGCGTCAGGCCTTCTTTCCTGTATAGATGCCTCGAGTTCTTGCCTGACCTGCTTTTTCAGAGATTTCCTCAATAAATTTACATAAAAGGCATCTTCAGAGTGAACACCAAATACAGCAGTACCGGTAGAGCGAATTATGTCATCAACAAGTGCATTGACCGTTGCCTCATCAATTTTGGTAACATTGTCAAGTTGAATGTCGATAACAACTTCATCCTTTGCCGGGGGCGAAGATAATGGTGATGAAGAAGGACTAGCTGGCTGTGCCGCAGCCGCAGCAGCCTCTTCTTGATCATGATGCTCTTTACCGATTGGTCTTGCTACATGACTATCAACCTTACGATCGTACGACGGTTGTGCGCTACTACTTGATGCAGCTCTTGCTCCTGGTTCTACAGAAAGTATGGATTCTGGTATCGACAAACGATAATGAGAAGACTTTCGCGGTGGTGTTGGGGAATCAGTTGCCACCTCGATTGTTGGTGTGGGTCGATCCACTTGAGAAACACTGAATGAAAACCGTCTTGGCCTACCTGTAGATACTGAATCATGGGTTTCCTGGCCAGAGATCTTTTGATCAATAAACGCTGGTGCGCATCCTGCATAGGGCAAAGTTCCAGCTCCACCTTTATCTCGCGGTGTAGCTGAATGACTTATCCTTATGGTATGATCGCTACTGCCGCCATAAGTATGCAAAACTTCGGTTGGTACGTCTGCGCTTGGAGCGCTACTTCTTTTTTTCGGCGGCATTGGATGACCTATTCTCACGGTATGGTCACTGCCACCATGACCATGTAAACCTTCGGTCGGTACATCCGCACGATGTACTCTGATTCTATTGCCGCGGGGCGTTAGATCATCCCTTGGATTGTCTGTGTCAGGTTCGGCACTCTCGGCTGCTTCTTGCTCCATGGCTATGGTGGCTGTGCTATGAGGAAGCACGACCACAATGCATAACAAGTGCGCTACAGCTGTCAAAAACTTTTCGCTGCCAACTATCATGGCAACCTCCTTTTGTTCTTGTGCACACAATAACGACTATCACAGTAAAAGGTTTTATTATTCCTCCGTAACAACGTTTCTCAACTATTTTTTTGTCATAGTCTCTACAAATATATCTATCAGATACTGCTAGCAGGGATTTTTATTGTGCTGGTCATGTCACAGCACCATGTAATTTTTTTCTGTTATTTCTTACGTTTTATTGCCTTGCCACGAATGTGACTTGTGGATTACTGTTTTTAGTGGTCGATTGCTCGAAAATGCAACGCCCATAGTATGAGAATACCATGCTGCTCTTAGGAAAAACAAGAAAAAGAGTAGTATCCCTAAAAATCAGGCCAATCAGACCTTGTAATACTTTTTGAATACTAGCTATAGCATGCTGCTAATAGAGAGATTAAGTATACTACTGAGTCAATTTTAATTTTATTATAATTTATTTTTTAAAAACTATTGACTTATTTTTTCTATTTTTCTTATAATAGTAAGTGAGGCAGAACAAGCATTGGAGACTCATGAAGAATTCCATACAATTTTGCTCTCAATGGCCAAGCAGTGACTTGGGCGGTGTCATAAGGTGTCAGGATGTAAAGTGGTATAACCCTAAGTAGAGGAGTGCGAAGGCTAAAGATTTTTTAGATCATTAGCAAAGATAGTTTTTCTGGTTTAAACGACATCGTAGAGTTAAAGCTTTATTTTAAATTGACTAAAATTTAATGAATGCCGATCGATGTATAGTGAAGCAACCATAAAGCAGTTTTCTTGCGATGCAAACATTGACTTTAGTTAAGCCAGGCTTTTTCAGTGGTATCAGTGACATTATTAAATGTTAGACAGTTTTTTAGGGGGTACAATGTGGTTATTCTTTCAGTATATTTTTAAGGAGATAAAAACATGAAGATGAATATCTTACCTATCGTAGCTCTGAGTATTGGGTTGATGTTTTCTGGTACCATACTTACCTATGTTCACACAGTCACCTTTGGGAAAAATCTTTTAAAGCAACCTGTAACATACCATTTACGGTTGAATGGTACGGGCGATCATGAATATGACATTGCGGTACAGGAAGGTAATGTAAAGTCGGTGCTTCGTGTCGGGCACCCAGATTCGCAAGAGGCTGGGGTCACTATCACTGGACCTAGCTCATTTACCATCGATACTGGGGGTAACTGTATCAGTAGTGGCGAGCTTTCTGTTTCATCAGTTGCTACTAATATTGCACCTCAAATACAAAATAATATACGAGGCATACAAGCAAGACCTATATATCACAGCACGCATTCTTGGGGTAGCAGCGAAGGTGGTTTGGCTGGATGTTCAAGCCATAAACTGCATTTCGGCTTAAAGAGTGATTATTCAGATGGTACCATAAGCTCCGATGAAGATCCTGAACCAACTGCAGCTGAGCTAGCCCAGATAGCAAAAGACGCTGCGGATGCAAAAGCAAAAGAAGGCTTTGCTCCGGAGCGAAATAAAGGTAAGAAAAAATAAAAAGAGCAGGACATTTTTAACATAACAATGCACTAAGCAAGCTTATGGCAAGAAGCCTAATGCTAGCATAGTAATAGTAAGACCTCTCCTAGTCTAAACTTTGTCGTGACTGGGGGAGGTTTTGGTTTAAAGAGTTTCTTGTAAAAGATGGCCGCTGATGATCACGACACAAAGCCTGTCATAAGTTGAGATGCCAAAAACTCATTGAGAGCATCGATAACATAGGCTGGTGATGTTGCCTGCAACAGTCGAATAGATTCAGGTCGCTCCCACCCAAGATCAGCAAGATACACTTTAAGGTGCTTTTTAAAAATCCCCAATCCACGTGATTCGCCATAGATACTTGTAGAAGCATTGAGATGCGCAATAACTGTTTGGATTTTCGTACTCAGCGGTAACACATAGCAACGATCTTGCGATTCTTCTGTAAGAGCATGCAGAATCCAGGGTTTTCCTATAATGCCACGGCCGATTAAAAAGCCATCAACTCCCGTTTGTTGGTAGACACTTTGTGCCGATGCCAGGTCAACAATTCCACCAGAAAACAACACAGGAATTGTTGCTTGCTGTTTGATCGCGGCAACGAGTTGATAATCAACATGACCCGTAAATCCCTGCGACTGCAATCGTGGATGTATGCATAAGGCATCAACGCCAAGGTCTTCCAGCATATGTGCGATGGCAAGAGCGTTGTACTCTTTATAGCCAGCACGCATCTTGACCGTCAGTGGCACTGGCAAAAATTTTCTGAATGCTGCAATAACAGACATGAGCCTCGGAATATCACCCATAAGCGCAGAACCAGAACCGGCGCCGTTGCGAACGACAGCGCGAGCGGGGCATCCAATATTAATATCGACCGTTGTGATACCTTGTGCTACAAGCCGCTCACAAGCCTGCTCAACCAGCAGCGCATCAGCGGCCGTTACCTGCATATTAATATCACGCTCATCTGCAAGAGGTGCCCATCGTACGGGATCTCTATAGACAACAGTATCTACATGGCAAATCTCAGTATAGAGTAGTGTTGTTGGTGAAAAGAGCCGTACTGTCTTGCGCATAGGAGCGTTGGTTATACCAGCAAGCGCGCCGCCAACAAAACGTGGATATTCACGCGTGCCAAGCCTCCAAAAGCCTTGCCAATACTCAGCGTTCTGCATATGATTATTGAGCAACGATGACTTTAGCAGGTCTTAGTACAGACCCCTTACACATGTAGCCCCTTGCGACGGTATTGATAATGGTTCCCGATGCATGCCCTTCCGATGGCACATAAGAAATTGCTTCATGGAGCTCAGGGTCAAAAATTTCACATTGTTCGATAAGCTTAACATCATACTTTTGCAATAATTTATGAAGCGATTTAAGAATAAGATTATAACCAACGAGCCATGAAGCAAGCTGCTCGGCTTGCGAGCTTTTTTCTTGCTCTGCAAGGGCACGGTCAAAATCATCAATAATGGGCAATATGTCTTTGAGAACGTCTGCCTGTGCAAGTTCTCGCCATGAAGCCCGATCACGTTCTGTGCGACGCCTAAAATTTTCAAAATCAGCAGCTAAATAGGCAACACGCTCCTTAAGGGCGTCACATTCTTGTGTGCAGTGAGTTGCTCTGTCACCGTCGCCTGGTTCTGTAGCGTTAGATTCTTGTTTTTCGGTATCATGATTGTTTGTTGTGATGTTTTGATCTATTTTTTCATCAGGAATTGTCATAACGGCACCATCTAAAAGTGGGTATTATAGCATATAAAATATCATTCTCTAGTATACCACGGATAGCAACGCTGACAAGCAGCGACAGACCGCTTCAAGAATAATAAGTGAATAAGGGCTTTCCTTTTTTTTTGTTTTTTTTTATAACTTATGATAGTAATCGACAAGCCAAGCACAAAAGAGGATGGTCCACGATGAACATGTATCGGGTTTTTCTTGGTATGACATTGCTGAGTAACACGATGTTCTTTGCTATGGACAATTACCACTGGTACAGACCTCCGTTCTTTTACGGAGAACCACGACTATTAGAACCACACCTTACATCACTCGATTTTCTCTTTGCAGGTGGGTCGACCTGCACGTCACGCAACAAAGATTGTTGTAATGAAACTGCTCTTTGGAACCTTCACGGCGCCCATAACATGCATAACTTGGGAAGTTATTTGCCTGGCAAGAACCTACAAAGCATTGAAGACGTTGCCCTGATAGACTTGGACAGAGTAACAGGGCGTGATTGCTTTGGTTATTTGGTCTATGGCGGCTTCTTCCGTATCAACGAACTCCAGATGATCCTTACACAAAATATAAAAAATGGTCTTTTCTTGGAAGCAGGCATTCCCATACGAAATTTTCAAATGATTGCCGGGGATTTTGTCGATATTACACCTGCATGTGGGCCATACCCTCATAAAAGTACCGAGGCCTGGCAAAATTTTCTTGCATTATACGATGCCATTTTGGCGCGATATGATGTTGATACACGTGGTTATCGTCGCATCGCTCCCGGTGATCTCAGTATTGCATTGGGCTGGGGTCATAATTATCAAGATATGCGTGTCATGGATTATATAGATGGATGCTTTAAGCTTGGTATACTCTTTCCAACGGGACGTAAGGCCAGTGTTGATCTTGCGTTTGATATACCTTCGGGGTATAACGGCCATTATGGTGTTGTTGGTACGGCAGATATTGCCTTTGGAGTCTATGATTGGTTAACCTTTGGTGGCCATGCAGGCGCCATCGCGTTGCTGGATAAAACGTATGTCGTGCGTATGCAAACAGATGTTCGACAAAATGGCTACATCAAACTGGCGAAGGGTTGTGCGACGGTCGAACCAGGCAACATCTGGAATGCAGGTATCTTTGTTAAAGCTGATCATGTCTTTGGTGGTTTCTCAACGCTCTTTAGTTACACCTATGTCTCCCAACATAAGACAACGCTGTACCCACTCAATACGATCTATTTTGATCCTGTGGCCGCTAATGCCGATGCAACACTATCAAGTTGGGAGCAACATGTTGTCAACGTCATAGCAGACTATGACTTTTCTAAAGATGGTCTCCATGCAAGTTCGCGCATAGGCGTCTTCGGCAATATAATCTTAGGCGGGCGCCATATATTTAACACGCAGATGGGCGGTGTTTCCTTCGGCATTGATATATCACACGGCTTTTAAGGGGTGTACCATGAAGTTCATAGTTCGTATAACGCTGTTTGCATCCGTAACAGCAATCACGAGTACCCTGCATGGTACCGTGCTTGTAACGGCTGTTGATACCACAAGCAGTGGCACAAGCCCGGTTGGGGCACAGGCCCCTTTAACATTTAATTATCCAATTTCACAAAAAGTATATAACTGGGGCAATGGTGATTTTATTGTTGGTATTGGTCCTTCTTCAACCGATATAACATTCTCTTCTACTGATAATCCGAATAACATTATTTATCTAGGGCAACGACCAATTGGCAACGAACAGCCAGAGCTACTTGGCATAGCTGCCCCAGCTAAACCAAACTATAGAATTGATAGCCTAGCACTCATCACCCGTCCTGCGGAAACAAAGTATTATCTTGCCTATACTCAAGTCGGGAACAGTATACCTCCTGATACAATATATGCAACAACACCGCCTTCACCAACAACAAGAGTAGGGTCTATTACCAACCTTGCTGATACTGCTGGCAACAGTCCAGTCGTCAATATTGTTGCACTTGCTGGTACTCTCAGTCGCTGTAATGCCTACGCCGGATTTATTATTGGTGCCGCTGGACCTTCACAGCAAACTAATACCACAGGACAAGTTTTTGGTCTTACTGGTAGTGGCATAGTAGTCGTAACATTACAAGATGCAACGCCGGAAGCAGATAATGCAAGTCTCGTGCTCGCTCAGGCAGCTGCTACAGGTGGGAAAACCGCTGATGCTGTACTTTTAGATCCCACAGTTCCACAAATTCAGATTCCTGCGCAAAGTAATCCTGCTATTGTCACCTTTCCCGATACTCAGACTGACTTTACGGTAAATTCAAGTAACCCACGACCAATCCTCTACTGGAGCCATTATATGGAGCGTCTCTATATTGGCCTCAGTCTAGCAACAACGAACCCAGCAGTTACAAACGGGGTTAAAAGTGTCGTTGTTGGCAGATTATTAAATGATTGTGGCGAACTTACACTATATCCTATCGTAGCAAGCAGCGCCGTTTCGCAGGCTATTTTCAAAGATGATAACGATGGTATAAATTCATACGTAACAAATGTTGTTGCCACAACAAATCCAACAGGCGGTAACACCAACATGCTGCTCGAGGCATATATGTTACGAGTGATGCACTGCAGTACCGGACCAAGTTATCTCATTGTTAACGGAGATGCGACAAATTACACTAATACTGCACAAGCTCCATTCGTTATACCTGCTTTTTATGCTCCCTATAACACAGTGTACGCTCTACCACTTGTCGACACACCTATAGACAACCCTGTTGCCCATGGTACGCTCGCCGATTATACGCAACCACTTATTCATGGTCGTTTTACAACGCCTGCAACATTACCAGGACAGATCTATCTTTCCACAGATGCGCCAGCCGTTGTTGGTGGCGGACCATTGCCAATCGAAAAAACAACAGAGCCATGGGATATGCAAGTTATTGACGATGCGGTTTATATCTCCGTTGGTGGTGGTGCCAATAGCTTAAATGACCATGGACTTTTCTACTCTGAGGCCATGTTCGATACTACGGGTAAAATCGTACGTTGGACACCATGGAGCAAAAAGGCTTTTCCAGACTATGCGTTTTGCGATGGCATCTCATTCTTTGCTGTTGATGCTGTAACCAGTAGAATATGGGCTGTTGATGGTGGCACCCGAGAAACAGTACTCATGACTGCGTGGGATCGTGGTGGCGCTGGATGCGCTCAGAATCAAACTCCTTGCGGACCTCAAGACACCACATGCCCAGGCAAGATTACTCGTTCTTGTTGCGGCAAAAACGTATGCAAACCAAAGCCATGTCATCTACAAAAAGACTGCTTCACGCTGACAGCAGCTCTATGTCGTGCATTGCCTGATGGCTGCTATTCATACCTTGATCTTGACCAGGGAACCCATGGATTTACTGGGGCTGATTTTGTAACACTCAATCGTTTTGCTCTCTTTGGCGGCAATAATAAAGTTGTCTTTACCCTTATTAGCCATGCATATGAAGAGAACGTCATCACGGGCCCAACCACAAACACGTTGCCACAGAACACACCACAAAAAAATATCTATATTTTCGATTGCCCCAATACATTTCTTGTTACTCCATTGCCGAAGAATGGCTGTTCACTAACCGTAGAAAGTCTCGAGTATACTCGCCAAACAGGCTCTACATCGCCACAATTCTTTTTTGCAGGTACAGCAAAGGGGCTTTATGTGTATGCCCATGAAGATGGTACAGGATTTACGCAAACTGCTCTCAATGATCTTTGTCAACTACAAGCAGGAACTTGGCAGCTCATCGATCAGTTCACTGATCCTATTATCGATCTCAAAATGAGCAAGAGTGGCGATGCCTTGTATATCATAACACGCAAAGTTACTAGTACGAGCATGACGAGCTATCTCTATAGAGTTCCCTACGCTACAACCGTTGCCGCTATGTTTGAGCAACAAACGCCGGCGTTACTCGCTCAAAGCGGCTCTGGCACGTTTAGTAGTACCTGCGCCTTTTACGAAATACAACCACTTGTGTCTGGCGTAACAAGCACGGATCTAACGGTGGCTGATATAGCGTCGGAGCAGCTTATTCTCGGGACAAACTATGGCTTTTTTGTGACCAATGCACGTGGCCCAACAGGAACCATTGCAGATGACCCTACATCGTTGCAGTGGCGTATATTGCCGACCTATGATACTCCTCAGATGTACCCCGTTGTTGCAGGGCCTGATGCGCCAATCCCATCAACTGCATGGCCTGTTAACCTAGAAAGCTGCCCTGCTATAGGAACTTATGAGCGAAGCGAAATTCATCAAGTAAGCGTAGCGCAGGGGAGCGGCGCTACCGGTATTGCTGGGCTCTCTGACCCTGTCTTTACACAATTTTGTCCATCATTTTTTAATGCAAGACCTCATAGAAGCCCCTTTGAAACGCTTGATAGTATACTGTATTTTTGGACCGATGGAGGACGCCGCTTCTTTATTGTCATGCCTTATCCTATAACCTGCTGCACAATAAACAAGAACCAGCTCATGACATTTCCTTACGATATTTACCCATGGAATATCTGCACTCCTGGTGGCCAGATTATTCGCGCTGATTACTATGTCGCGGCAGTCGATCGCTTTTATTGGGTATCGCATATCGGCTCTTCTGGTATTTTAATGGCTGGCACCAACGATGGCGTCGTTGCTTTAGAGTGATGTGCACTGTATTATGGTTTGCCTCGTGAGATTTTCAAAGTTTTGCCGTAATATTACGTAGTCTGGTTTTGGTTCGGGCAACGTGTTGTACTTATGCGTGACTAGCGAATTCTGACGCTGGTAGGGCCACAGGCCATAGTCCCAAGAAAAAAATCTTCTATACCGATGAAGTACCCCAAAGGCCAACCTAGTCAAAGCATAAAGTTTAAAAGTATATTGTTGCGAGGCTTGCGATTCTGGTGGTGCGCCCGGTGCGCCAAGGGTATTATGACTAATAATTATAAATATATTGCATTTAGAAATTATTATATTGTATACTAATACTATAAATGCTTAATTAATTACCGATTAACTAATTTTTAATGAAAGGGTTACGCTATGGTTACTTATAATAAATCTTTATACACATCTCTAGTCATGGCAACGCTTCTTTTAGGTTTATGCCTTGGTTCATCCGCATGCGCAATGGGCAAAAAACACGTCCCGACTGGTGCCTGGCTCGATTCCTCAGGGAAGCTCCAGCATGGCTCGCTTGTCCAACAAGCACATGATAGGCAACGTCAACCCGTATGGCATGATATAGCGCCTGCTGCCACCGATATGTCAGCACCAATGCAACCAGTAGCGGGAGAGCAACATGCGTACACCATTACCAATAAGTTTCCTTATCCTGTCTACGTTGCCATCGATGGCAATACCGGTATAATTAGATCCGGTGAAGGGGTCGAAACATTATTGAGCACGTCATCAGGGGTCAATTTTAATGTATCATCATTTGTAGGGCTGCATCCAAGTTCGGGTGGCTTAGCACCTAAGCGACCAGTTATTAAGGTCGACTTAGCATTTCGTCGTAATGCTGATCAAGTTGGCAATCATGCTGAATTTGAAATTGGTGCCATAACGGCTGATGGCAAGCCAATTACATTTGATAGCAAGGGTCTTGCGACTTCCTATCCGACAATTACCTACCCGATAAAATTTATCATACGCCAACAAGGTGGTAGTGGAGTACCAGCAGGAACGATAGTCAACGACAAGATTATCAATAAAGAAGAGGTACTTGAGGAAAATGTGCAATTACCGTAATATGCCATATTCTCCAATATGTTAAATCGTGTTAATCGTATTAACTTTAATCAAGGGAGTTCTGCTATGGTTACGAATAAATCTTTGTACTCGTTTTTAGTCATGTCAGTACTTTCTCTAGGCCTGTGTCTGGGATCACCAGCGTACTCAATGGGCAAAGTGGGTTTGTTTGCCAAAAAAGCTCTTGGTCTGCATCCTAAAGTAGCATCCAAAGGAGGCATGCCTATCATCCCCGATGCATCACAGCCAATACAACAACTAGCAGAGGAGCATCATACGTATACTATCCGCAATAATTTTCCATACCCTATCTACGTTAATGTTGACACTACCAAAGAACAACTCTATGGTACGAGTAATGTCAACTTCGCTGACCCCGCTGAGGAGAAAAGCAACCGTATGGCTAACATTAAAGCCATGATTAAAGATAGCACCATGATTAAAAGCGGCGAGGCAGTTGAAACATTGTTCGACAGATCTGGGATCAACTTCAATGTACTAGCGTTTGTCGGGCTGCATCCAAGATCAGGTGGCCTGCCACCCAGACGGCCTATTAGTATGATCGATTTCTGGTATGGCAGTAGTTCTTATTCTGACACAACCGGAGGCCCTATTGTATTCGAAATTAGTGCCGTAGGAGCCAATGGCAAGCCAATTACATTTGATAGCAAGGGTCTTGCGACTTCCTATCCGACAATTACCTACCCGATAAAATTTATCATACGCCAGCAAAGTGGTGGCGGAGTACCAGCAGGAACGATAGTCGCCGACAAAATTATCAATAAAGAAGAGGTACTTGAGGAAAATGTGCAGTTGCCGTAATATGCATTATTCTCTAGTTTAGTCTTAGACCAGATGTAGAATTAGGTGAATTAACCAAGAGACAATAGTGTTTTCGTATTAAATTCGTAATTAGTAGTTATTAATTAATAATAATGAAAGGGTTTTATCATGGTTAATAACAATAAATCTTTGTACTCATTTTTAGTCATGTCAATACTTACTCTAGGCTTATGCCTGGGATCACCAGTGTACTCAATGGGCAAAAAAGTTGGCCCAATGGGTGCTTGGCTTGATCCTGCAGGCAGGCTCCAACATGGTTCACTTCTCCAAGCAGTAGGCGAAGAGGACGTGTCTGTTAGTCCTGAGGCCCCAGCGCAGCAAGTAGTCGAAGAGCAAAACACCTACACCATTCGTAATGCATTTCCATTTCCTATCTATGTCACCACGCAGATCTCTGGTCGTAGTATGATTAAGGGCGATGGCGAAATGACAGCATTGCTGGAGCCATCATTACCTGTTAGGGTTCACGTGCTATCGTTTATAGGTCTGCATCCAAGCGCCAAGATCGGACTACCATATAAAGCTAAAATAGGCTTTGTTGGTATGCCAGCGCCTCAAAGGCCTGTCATTTCGGTTGGTTTAGACATCGAAATACCTGCCGATAAGTTACGGTATGGCGGTCCTATTGTGTTCGAAGTTAGTGCGGTAGATGCAGATGGCGAGCCAGTCACACTCGAACATAGAGGTACGGCAACTTTCCTTCCCGAAATTACCTATCCGATAAAATTTATCATACGCCGACTTCATGATGGCATATCAGATGTTGTTGCTGAAAAAGTTATCAGCAAAGAAGTGATAGCTGAGGCAAATGCGCGCCTGCCGTAAATGCAGCGTGTGTTCTGATCTAATCTAGTCTTGAATCTTAATAACGCTATATACTAAAGCAGGCCTCCCAGGCAAGAGAACTTATAATGGGGGCCTGCTACTCTATAAAGAGGGTTAGTTTCTGCTTGTTACCGTTCAACCCTTCGAGACGCTCGCAAGGCTCGCCCTCAGGGCGAACGGGTCTCTGGTAGGACACATTTCGCTAAGGCTTTATACTACAATAAGTTTTTCATGCGCTTGTTGCCGTTCAATCCTTCGAGACGCTCGCAAGGCTCGTCCTCAGGGCGAACGGGTCTCTGACAAGGCACTTGCAATCCATATGAATCAGCACAAGTTTAAATAGTTACCACTCTTTACTTCTCGTATGCTAGTTATCTGCCCCGTTCGCCCCGAGTAGACCTGCTCTGCAGGGCGGATCGAGGGGTTGAACGGTAACCTTATCGCTGCAAGTAGGTGGCGCTTATTGAACACTAAGACGATATCTTGGTGCTACAGCCTTTTTTTATGCAGGCGGGCTTGTGTGTACCCCAGTCCTTTTGCTGGCAGTCAAGAGAACAGTAGAAAACTTGCCCACAAAGGCCACATCGCTTGAGATCTGCTCTCTGTTTTTTGCAGTACCCACACTCCCTCATAGTTGCTGGTTCAGAGCGTATTGCCTTTGGCGCATGCTGCAAGCAAGTGCTTATAATAGTTTGCATAATACTTTGTAGCGATGCTGTCGCAAAAGAAGAAGCTAGGGAAGTTGATGAGCTTCCTGGCCCGTCTTCTTTTGTTCTGCTATCGTACGAGCATATAGTCTCCATACCAAGTTGCGTAGCAAGGCCGTGTAATGCAAGAGCATGGCTTGTATCCCCAAAAAATATACTGTTATGCCTTTGTGCTAAAGCAGTTGCCATGCAGTCAAAGAAATAAATGTCTTTGACAAGCCTGTCAAAAGGCAAGAGCCATGTGTGTATCTGACCTCGAACATGGGTAAAAGAATGTTCTCTAGCACTATCAAAAACTTTCACAACACAAGGTTTTGTCAGAGATTCAGTGCCACCAAAAAAACTTAGTGCATGCTGCTTAAGCTCGCTCAAACGTGTAGCGTAGGATACTAACATTTGTTGCACAACAGGATTATGTTTATGTGCCGCTTGCAAGCGACATACGAGAGCGATAGCATCATCCATCTCTGCAAGACACTGCTGTACCGTAAAGCCATATATCCTCCGAAGACACTGGGAACGAACAGTGTTAAAAATTCCTTGATCCTTCCATAATGTTTTTCGCGCTGCTGGGTACAGTGCGGCTATGTGCTCATGATGCTTATGCAAGGCTTGTTGCAGGCGAGACCTCGAAAAACACCCGAGGATCTTGCATAATTCACTCGCCACTGGTCCTCGTTTGTCTGCCCAGACGTATTTGAGTGAACCAAGATGATTATCGTGGAGCGCTGAAAAACCGCCGAGAGCGCTCAGGCACCCAACTTTATGCTCATCGCTGTCTGCCGGTAAAAACCGAAACTGTGGTTTATCTTCGGGCTTCAGTTCAAGAATAACCGTTGTTGGTTTTGTGCCTTGTGATATGGCACGCAGCAGGGTAAGTAACGCAGCCTTATCGCAATCTTCAGATGCTGCCCATGGATCAGTGCTTGTATACGTAGTAAGGCGAAGCTCACCAAGGAATACACTAACAGACCCTTCTTGTGTAGTAATGGCGACAAACTCAATGAATGCCTCACTCAGGCCGCATGAACACATAATGGCTGCTATAAACCAATGGGTAAAGGCAAGTTTGGGAACAAAGAACATGCAAAACTCCTTGAATGCATACAAAATGACAGCATCGCAGAAAAAGAGTACTAAGGCCATCCTGCATAGTACAAGATATCCTCGCGTAGGCAATTTGTATACAAGTTGTACGTGTTATACGTACTTCGACGTTCAAGAAATGTTTACCGTGTGAGTGCATCTACCAATCCGTTCGCCCTGAGCTTTTCGCTAGGGCTATGCCTGAGCTGTTTATCTGTAAATAAATTCAATTTTACAGACCGCATAATAATGCAGTGCCTGAAATTTATCTATACTTATTCCAGCACCGCTGCCTTTAAAAAAGTGTGGAAGTCGGGAAAATATTTATCAGTGCGAATTTCGAGCTAGGCATGAAGTAACGCATTCGTACTAACAAGTTTGTTTCCTGTATTAATTTGTGTTGAAGTAGGGGTAGGATAAACCTGGGTAGGTGCACAACCAGTTATGCCATCGCAAGAAAATCTGTACACCGTATCATTGCCTTGAGCATCGCTGATAAGACCAGCAATATTATACGGTGAGGGGCATTGCGGCGCAATATCGGTATATACTATAGCGTCTGGGAACGCGAAATCGTACCGTGTTATTTGTTTTTGATTGACATCAACCTGCAAATATGTAGGAGTTCCCCCACAGAGAACACAACTTAAGAATATTATATTGCTGCCAAAATCATTGCAACAACGAATCTTGGTACTGAGTCCGTATTGTCCAATTGGTATGTCAATCCTAGCGAATTCATCCTCAGTTAACGTAACCTGTGCAGCATTTGGAACAGTAACTCGATACCGTCTTAGTTGTTGTACTCCACCATATAAACCAGTCATATAGAGAAAATCTGGTGTCGCAAAGATTTTTGCATATACCGGCAAACCTAATCCATCTGTTGTTACAAAAGTTGGTGTAACTGCATTCGTTATGGGTTGATCAGGAAGTTTTACTGGAATAGCAACAATTGCATTTGCTGCTCTATTAATGCCGATAATGGTTAAGGGAAAATCAAAACTTAACGTTGGCTGCCAGGTAAGGTAAGTTACATCATCAATAAACGGTGTTAGCCAGCCAGCATTCAATACTTGCTGTAACTTAATCGGATCACTAACATTACCCTCTTCATTGCCTGTGTCAACCTTGAATACGGCGATCAATGGTCCCGGGAACAACGTAGGGAACATTTCGCAAATCGCTAAATATTGCTGGTTAATATCCCATTGCTCTCCGATGCGTTCGACATGCCAAGCAAGACTACTATAGTATAAAGGAGCAGTGCTCCTGTGAGCTGATGGCTGCAAAAATTCGCTACCAACAGACTTGAACTGTTCTGGATGCATGGTATCAAAAACTACAAAACGAAGTGGTATTTCAGTCGTGGGGTTTGCTACTTCTATGCCAAATGCCGCAAGTACTTTTGTATTGCTTATCCAATAAAAAGCCTGATCTAGAAAATGATATGGCGGTGCTACGATCTGCACGCCAGTAGCTTCAACATCACATGCATACACATTGTTGCCGTTGCCATAGAAAACAATATTTTGCAGATGATTGTTAGTACAACAACCCATTTCAACAAAAGGTGTCTTCTGAGCAGCTGGCGTAGAGCAGGGATAAGCACGACTATTTTCTATGGTTATTTGGTTATTGCCTTGTCCAAGATTGTAACAACCAAATAAGCAAGAGTCTTTAATGGTTAAGACAGTATCACCTGTAGATGCCGAGCCCCTTGTAATATCACCAGTAATAGAGGATCCATGCTGTATCAAAATATTCATCACATAAGGAGTATCAATGGAAATGTTGCCAGTAAGAACAGCATTATCAAGAGTATATGTTGGGATGCTTTGTGTTAAAGTGTCTCCCGATGAAATATTTTTGACGCTCAATGCGCCTTGTACCTGTGAGCCTTCCTCAATGTTTATCGAATTAGCAGTATTCGAGCTACTATTAACAAATGACGAGATACTTGCTGCGCCGATCTTTGATGCTTTGGCTGTGATACTATTGTTATCACAGTTACTTGTATTATACTGGTATTGCTTTCCATTGCTTGCTATGACAATATCGCCACCACCTATGGTATTGTTAAAAACAACCTGGTTTTCTGATACTTTCGATAAGGTATTGTCTTGAATCGCAGGAGCGCCATCGGCATGAATGTTGATAGTGTGAATTGCAGCACCTTGCTGACAAGTTACCTCATTACTCAGGCACTGTGCCTCGTTGAGTGCCTCCGTAGACTCTAATATGGATGCAGCAAATTCAACAGTAGAACCAATGTTAGTGCCTGCATCATTGCATGTTACGTTATTATTAGAACAAATTGCTGTAGCAATATATCCGTTTGTATTTGCATGGCATTGGCTTTCACCATGGATCGTATTGACTGTGCTTCCTTTTTGCATTATTATTTTGTTGCCGCTACAAGCTGCGGTAGTATTCCTTGTAGATGAGCTATCACTGGTTACGGTAAGATTAATTGTATCGATCTTTGCAGCTTCACTGAGATAGAGTTCATTAAAAAATATCGTTGCCAAAGCACCTTTATTTTCAAGAGTTACTTCTTGTATGGAAGAATCAAATATACGGATTATATTACTTTGCAGCAACGATGGTTCTGTAGCAGTGAATGAAAGATTTTCAATCTGCGATCCCAAAATTAATAGTTGATTGCCGGAAATGCCTACTGGTTCACCAGAAACCGTAAAATTTATGCCGCCTTTAAGTTGTATATTCTCTATGGTTATTAAGCCTTGCGAGACTGTAGCAGAAGTATTTTTTATATCTCCGCTGATCAGGCCGCGATTAGAAGAAATGCTTGTAATTTCGATTTCTGTTAAAGACCCTGGGTCGTCAGTAATAATCATGGAGCCATCTAGCTCATGACCTGCAAGGTTAATGACTATCGAAGTACCTGTACCAGCTTTAGGCGAAACGTTTATATTACCCGTGCGATTGCCTTGTAGAATGTAGGTGGTACATGATCCCTGTGGAATGTTATAATCGCCGGTGCCACCTGGTATGTAGCATGGGCTGGAGTTCGTTATTGTACGCATACATGGGAACAGCGGTTCACTATGATGTGCCGCCAAGGTAAGTGTTTGTAGTGTATTGAAATTCTTCGCACCAGTTACAATACTTTGATGGCACCATAAGGTCGCTAAAAGCATTAAGTACGTATATAACTTCATCAATAACTTCCTCTTGATTGAATACTATAGACTACCGTTGCTGCTCAACATAATTATTGAATAGCGCTGTTGACCAACTGTACTCTCATGAACCTAGAGATCAAGATAGTTCTTTATGCTTGCATTACAAGAGTTCTGGTCTCTCGTTACAGTATAAGAAATCGGTGTACTATGAAGTCAATACTTGTAGATAGCCAGTGCATATCGCCAGTACCTTGTGTGGTTGAGATTAGACATACTTTTTATAGAGCGATTTTGTAAGCTGAGCTTCCTGTGCGTGGTCCAGTATTGGTTTTGGATAGCCAATGCTGTCGCCGCTATAAGTTGCCCATTGGTGTATCTGCTGTGGTGGTATGGTATGCAGTTCTGGCACCCATCTTTTTATATACACACATTGGGGGTCATATTTTTTTTGCTGAAGCCAAGGATTAAAGATACGAATATACTGCTGCGCATCGGCTCCAGTTGATGCAATCCATTGCCAGTTGCCATTATTAACAGCAGTATCATAGTCCGTAAGCATGCGAGCAAAATAGTCTTCACCTTGTTGCCAGTTAATATGACAATCTTTGACCAAAAAAGATCCGACTATGAGTCGTACACGATTATGCATAAAACCTGTTTGATTAAGTTGCCGCATACCCGCATCAACGATGGGAAAACCTGTCTTTCCATCGCACCAGGCTTGCAGCAGCTTTTTGTCAGTATGCCAAGGCAAGGCATCATATTTTTTCCTGAAAGCCCCTGTTAAAGCATGTGGAAAATGGTACGCGAGACTGACAAAAAAGTCACGCCAATAGAGTTGACGAATAATCGGAGAAGTTAGCCCTATTGATGCCTCTATGGCGGCATATACTTCGCGGATTGATACAATGCCATAAGCTATATAAGATGAAAGCATGGTGGTATTGGTTGCGGGTTTATCATGTGTCGTCGCATAAGTAGCAAACTTCCCCATAGACGCAAGAATATCCTCAGCACAACTTCTTGTCCCTGTGAGAGCCTCCGGATGTTTGCTGTGTTTTGGCAGTATGGCATCAAAATCGTGTGACGGTACTTGTATGGCACCAGTACACGAGCTTGTCGACCATAATGGGGTATAAGTTTTAATACAATCTACTGGCTGCAGTAAAGCTTTTTTATAATATGGCGTAAATACCGTGTAGGGTTTACCCTCGTTAGTTTGTATGGCATCGGGGTCATGCAAGAGCATGTCATCATAAAGATGGCATGTAATGTTATTTTGCAGGCAAATATCTGCCAATAAATCAGTAAATAACAAGCCAGGTGGAGTATACTCCCTATGCGTATAGGCAGCACAGGCCTTGGTCCCAACAATAAGTTTCTGTATGATCTCTTGCGTAGTGCCATGCATGATGGCAAGGTGGCCACCTTGCTGTTTAATAGCTTTATGAAGGTCTATAAGCGCCTCGCGTAAAAAAAACTGTGCATGGCTATTATATGCATAGTCTGCTAGTATAGGCAGCTTTTTATCGAGAATGCAGACAGGAATAATCATGTGCTGTTGCGACGCCGCCGCTAGTACATTGCTGTCAGTGAGTCGTAAGTTTCTTCGAAAGAAATATAATACTTTTTTATCGTACTTTGTCATTGCATACATCCTCTTTTACCGTATCTAGTCAGGCTTTGAGCATACCATAGTAAAGGATCATTGCGCAACGTTCTGTGTTATTAGTATGATGGCAACCAGTAGTTAGTTCTTTCTAGAAAGGAGTCCTTTGATGCGTGTGTATCATATACTACTTTTTTATTTTGCCAATCTATTCTGTTTAACACATTCAATGGAAAAGGGCGGTTATGCGATTGCCAAGAAGATACGGTGGAGTAAGGAGCATACCAGCGGGCACAATATCCTTGCATATTCACCTGACTTAGTAAGGCCGTATATTGCTGTTGGCTCATCCGACAGAACTGTTTCACTTTTTGATGAAGATGGCAGGCTACACCTACGTTGTCCACAAGCTGATGTCCCTAGCAGCATGGCGTTTTCCTCGAAGGGTTCTAAACTTGCATTTGGTTCATTGAGAGATATTGCAAGTGGTGAGCTCTCGGTAAAGCTTTTTGATATTGCATCGAGAGTCGCCGATCATAGAGTCATTATTAAAGACCAGCCACTTGCTTGTGGCATAACTGAAGTATCTTATGATGATGCCTTAGAGCTTGGCACAGCAGTTACCCATGATGGTCTAGCATGTGTTTGGAGCCCCCAATCACCAAGTGCTATTGAAGCTATTAAAATTCCTCATGGTGTTGCTTCAGCGCGCCTGTTGCCAGATTGCACAATGCAGCTCATATCACGGACCGGTCTACTCTATACAAAAGCACTGCAGCAAGGAGCGGTGATTCATATCAGCGACTTGAAAAAGCTGGTTGGCAGCAATTATAAAGCTCTTGTCGGTAATGTTGTATTGTCACCAAGTGGCAAACGTTGCTTGGCAGCGTTTATGGCACTATCAGCAACAGCTCAAGAAGCCATTAATCTCTATGCATGCAATATCCCCGAGTGGAAATGTCTCGCCATAAAGTCCATGCATGGCATTGCAGCGGGAGCATTTTCTCATGACGAAATGACCAGTGCAGTTGTCCATGATAACATACTGAACATTGTCAAGGGTGTTCCTGGCACGGAAGATCAGGAAGGCGAACGTCTCTTTGTCGAATCGAATCAAAGGTGCAGTGCCATCAGTACATCACTTGCATGCTCACCAGATGGCTCTAAACTGTGTATTAGCAGCGCACCACACACGACGACTCTTATTGACCTTGCTATTGACCGAGAAGATACGGACAGCGCACAATAAGTAATCTTAATACCGTTAAAGTCATGAATATCTCTTTGGGGTGAGTTTGTTTGATATTTCCCAAGAGATATTCGTGGCACGCATGATTATGCATGCATGCAAACGTCAGCATATGGTGTCCTAAGTATTATTAAGTACTGTTAGTATTCTCTCAGCTATATGAGTAGCATAGTTACCAGTATGTCACACAAAAAAGCTTTTTGTTTGGTCGAAATGGCAATCACACTAACGCTGTTATTGTTTATTGCGATGCTGAGTATACCATTCGGAAGTTATATGCGTCATATATGTGTCCGTGCTGAAATTGAAAAACTTGCAATGATCTGTCGTTCATTGCAGGCACAAGCCGTTATGGACCATGCAGAACATAGTATTGTATTCGATTATACTAAACAACAGTTTACTCACGATGACATTATCGAGATGCTACCAAAAGGTGTTTCCTTTGGCATTATTCCCGGTTCAAAAGGTCCTCCAGCAACACCACATAAGACACTAGAAAAGCCAATTACATTCAAAGAAAATAAGATAATTTTCCATCCCGATGGTATTATTCAACCAGGTGCTGTATATTTAATAGCAGATGATAGAAGGGTTATGTACGCATTAAGCAGTTGCGTGGCACCCTATTCATATGTGCGTATATATCAGTATAATGGATCTTGGCAACAAATATCCGGTTGAATCAGGAATATGATTTTAAGAATAATATGTTCGTTGTTATTTGGTTTTATAAGCGCAATCTTTTTTGCTGAGCGTGATCCTTTAGTCAAGGACTATCTTGCAAAAACATGCATGGATATGTTCAATGCCAGTATGGGTTGTTGTATGCATTGTCGTGTGGCACGATTAGACATTCTGCGAGCCACGGTTGATCTTGAAGATGTCGTTGTCACGCCTGTCGAAGAAAATCCACATGATTGGTTTTGGACGTGTAACCATTATCGGATTACTATTTCGCCACTTGTTTTGCTACGAGATAAAATTCTTTCTATGTCCATGGATCTTTGTGACTTGGAGGCAACATCGGTCTTACGTGATAAAGATCTTGCTATTGTTCCTCACATACAAAAACTCGTAACCTTTTCGACAGCCGTAGCACTCGAATTAAAAGAACTATCATTGCACAATGTTTTTTTAAAGGCACATGATGCTGCTGCCGGCAATGGTATGAACCTAATATTTAATGCTTATTCGCTGGTTGCTCCCGAAGAATTCAGAACATCACTTACTATTACCCACGGTTCCTGCACCTATCATGACATATTGTATGCGCATAGTGTAACTGGTACCGCAGTGATACGTGTCCCATCGGGACAAAAATCAATACAAGACGCAATCAATGGGAATATGGATTTTGCCTGTCGTGTTCCCCTTATCCCTGGTTCGGACAAGCATGTTAAGGGAACTTTATCCTATGACCATAAACGCATGACAATAAAAGTTGCTGATACACAAGACATGCTACGGCTGGGGCCCGTAACACTAAGCTTTATTGAGCAGGGTGTTGGTTTTGCAGGAACTGCCTATGCGCCAGTACGCTATATTCGTGCCTTACTGCCTATGGTTCCTATAGATTCGTTACTCAATGGATCTGTTGGTGTTCGCCTTTATGGAGCAAGCAAGTATGACGGTGATATTATACTGTTGAAGGGCTCGATAACTGGCTATGATATACAGTACGCTGGGCACCAGATAGCATCAAAAATAACCACACATCTTACCAACAAAAGGGGTCTCTGGCAGGGCCGTGTTAATGCATCGATGGATACAGGGTTAACCTGCACAGGATTATGGTATTTTGACCAGCATACAAAAAAAGGACATATCAGTATTGAAAATGAGACGTCACTGGCGCCATTCCGTCATACAAAAATTCACGTTGATCCGCATGATGCTCTACTTGATGTTCATATCGATCATCAGACAGTGAGAGGCACCTATAATACTGCAATTACAGGAATATTGTCGGATCCTATTCCAATATCTGGTCTATTTTCAATGCATCATGGCGCTCTTGAAGCACATGGTCTTTGTGGTGACTATGCTTATACTATCGCAGGCATGCCGTTGCAAAAACGTCTCCAAAGGTTAAGTATAGCGAATAAAGACCGGAAGGTTATCATCGACATTAACGAGCGCTCGAAAACGCGGTATTCTTATCAAGGCATCGTTGATATTGCCGATATAAAGCCATATCTTAAGCGTTGGATTCCTGAAGATATCCAGGCAGAGGGAAAATGCGCGCTACGCGTAACCTATGACAAAGGGTGTATTATTTTGCAAAGCAAATTGGTTGATGGCATTATACGTATCCCCAAAACCTATTCCTGCATTTCTGGCTTTGAACTATATACCCTTTTCGACCCGAGTTCTAAATCTATTCAGATACCACGTATAAAACTTACTCTACAAGAGGGATCCATCACCAGCAAACATGGGTTACTACAATTTAACGATCGATGGTGCCTCGACCATCTCTATATACCGTTATCTATACACAAATGTTTATGCTCGATCAAGAAAGATATTTCTGGCTTTATAACAGGCGACCTTACTATTACGAAGGACCTCGGGGCATCTGCACTCATCAAGGGAAAACTTTCCATAGACGAGGGCAGTGTTGCTGTTAATATTTTTTCCCGCGGCATTCGTGATATGATCCTTGGATCAACAGGTGGGATGACGATGCATCCACTACTTGATGCAAATCTTGATATTGCCGTAGAGACCTATACCCCCATAAAAATAAAAACATTTATACTTGACGCTGAAGCGCGGCTCAATATAACCGTACAGGGCCGCTTGCAGCAACCATCGATAAAGGGCTCCATTAATATACAGTCGGGACAACTTATGTTTCCTTTTAAGCCACTTAATATTACTCGTGCATTCGTATCGCTTACACCAGACAATCTCAAAGAACCCTATATTGATTTTGTTGCCCAGAATCGTATAAAAAAATATGCCGTCAATATTCGTGCAAAAGGATCTTTACAGAGCCCGTATCTTACGTTAGAGTCAAGCCCACCGCTGAGTAATGAGCAAATCATAGGATTGTTGCTTGTTGGCTCAGAAGAAGAGTCGCTGATAAGCGCTATCCCAGGGCTTGTTGTGCAAAATCTGCCATCACTGTTATTTGGTTCTGAGCAAGTTTCCTCTATGCATAAATATTTTAGTATTCTCCTAAAACCATTAAAGCATATCCACTTTATTCCTGGTTTTAGTGATCAAACTGGACGAGGCGGCCTTCGAGGCACTATACAAGTGGATATTAATGATCGTTGGCGTGCCCTCATACAGAAAAATTTTAATCTTTCTGAAGATACACGCTTTGAAATGGAATATATGCTTTCAGATGATATCTCTATTAAGGCTGGTCGTGATGAACATCGTGATATTAATAGTGAAGTTGAACTACGTTGGAAGTTCTAAGGAAGTGGATGAGTAAAAAAGAATCAATACGAATATCGTTCTATGTCATGGTTATTGGCTTTATGGTCATTGCTCACTATGCCTACGAGCACGTGTATGGTGCCATATGCTGTCGTGCTCATCGCCAAAAAGAAGCACCTGCAACATTTGGGAAATCTCACTTTATTATTGGTATGTCAGCCGAAGAGACTGCTAACATGGCACAACAAAGTGCCCAGGCACCCGCAGGAACTAGTACATGCGAGGCATATTTTTCTCCTGATGACCATGTAAGCGGAAAACTTATCGGGCTTATCGACCAAGAGAAAGAGAGTCTTAAGGTGGCCATTTTTTCTTTTACTGATGGTGATGTTGCGCGTGCCATGACAAGGGCTCTCGGACGGGGTGTTGTCATCGAGATTGTGGCTGATCCAAGTGCTCTGCAAGATCGATTTAATAAGATCATACTTTTGCACCACGCTGGTGTACCGGTTCATATTTATGATACGAGTCGCGGTAAAACTTCTTTGTCAAACCGCATGCATAACAAGTTTATTATATTTGGTAACAGTGGTAGCGGTCGTACACGCGTTTGGACAGGTTCCTACAATTTCACGCGTTCCGCTGATATTGCCAACCAAGAGAATGCTGTACTCATCGATGACGCTCAGACGGTCAAAAAATTTATCGATCAGTATGAAAAACTCAAAAAACGTTCAATCACATTGGACAATGCGCAACAAAAACTTTTAGAAAATAGCCAAAAGGTCCATTAGATCAATTTATTCGACGCTTCATTACCACTTAACTCCCAGTTCCTTCATGCTATTAATATTTCTTAAAAAAGGCAAGCCTTTCTTTTATCGTGCCTTTATCTAGAGTGCTTATACTGCGTAAGACTAAGCCGTTGATGATCAATAAAAGTATAGAAGCTTGATAAGGTAGTGTACCGTTCTCCCTGTCGGGCCGTTGCAGCATATTCACAAAGTAGGAGAAAGAACCCCGTTCGCCCCGAGTAGACCTGCTTTGCAGGGCGGATCGAGGGGTTGAACACAAAATACGAAATACGAATGTACAAACGAGCTTAATACTTTATTTTTTAGAATATTTTATGGACGCCCTGTGCGGGCGAGCATACTAATTCGCTATGCTCACAGGCCATGGGACGTGCTACCGGTAAACCACCCACAAGGCTGGTTGGTTTAAACAACTAAAAGACACTTAATACGGGGTTGGTTTTTGGGGGGGGGCGCATGAGTTTGTTCCCAACACAGTGAAGAACTCCGTTCGCCCCGAATAGACCTGTCTTGCAGGTCGGATCGAGGGGTTGAACACTCCAGAGTTATATCCGACACATAGCTGCTTTGGCGCCCTGTACGGGCGGGCATACGAATGTACAAACGAGCTTAGCAGGTGACTCGAATGCTGTTATGACGATAGAAAAGTTACCTAATCCTACATGAAATCGCATCGATTGATAAAAAGTGTCGTAATCAGTTATAATTACGGGGGGTTCGAAGAATAGGAGCCCCCTATAGCATAAAGATATGGGTCATACATAAAAACAGGTAATCCACGAGCTCGTGAGACTTTCAAGGCTTAGCTGTAGTAGTCCTGTTGGCGCTTGGGCAACGTGTTGCCTCTACGTGACTAGAGGGTTCGTGTGCTGGTATGAGAATATTTTTTGGCAATTCTTGGAACTGCTTACAACCGTCAAAGTGTACCCTGAGAGCAGAGACCGCCTATATAGGTAGTCTCTGCTTTGTGTTGTCGTATTAGGAAGGTATAGGGAACAATGTGTTGATAGCGCACCCTGTTGATGCGCAGTCGTAAGCAATTATTTGGTATGCGTTCGTTACGTCTTGGAGTAATCCGGCAAGGTTATATTGGGGTGCTCCAGCCGATTCACCAGGACACAAAGGTGCGAGATCACTAAAAAGAACTTGCGCTGCATTAACATTAGGTGCTGGGTAACCAGTGATTGACCAGAAATTACTTGGTTGGTCTAGGTTATCTACGCGGAAAAACACGGTTTGTTCGCCAGTAGGACTACCTTGTGATGTGCTGATAAAGAGTGGGTCATGTGCCCCTCCATTGCAACAGCGTAATTTTTGAATAGTACCATACTTTTCGACGGGGAGATCGATGAAGAATTTTTCTTCATTGTTGAAGTCAACCTCTGACAAAGTCGGAGCTGTAACAGTATAACGTCTAAGTTGTTGTTTGCCTCCATATAACCCAGCAACGTAAAGGTACTGTGGCGTAGCAAAAATAACCGGTTTTTGCGGTAAACTTTCCCCAGCAGGCGCTAGCGTTGGCTTGACGAAATTGATTCCGGCTTCTTGTCCAGCCAAATTTACTGGTACTGCTACAATGTTACTGCCTTTGTAATCAACAGCAACGAGAATAAGTGGAAAATCTGTTTGATTTGTTGGTTGCCACGTTATATAAGATGCTTGGTTAGCTAAAGGTGCAACCCAACCAGCATTATTTACTTGCTTTAATATAATTTTTCCAGGTTGTGTTTCGGTATCAACGCTGAACACGCCAGTTAAATTTGTAATAATGCCAGACATACTATAACAAGTGGCAAGATATTGTTGTTGTTGATCCCATTGACCACCGCTATTATTAACGTGCCAAGCCAGCACACCAACCTGCGTAAGTGCACTTACTTGCTGCTTACTTGCTAGTGGTTTCCCGTCAATCATAAGAGAGCTTTGTTGCTCAAAAGGAATGTTGGTGAATGTATTTTGGTTTTTATCATAAATTACAAAAGCAAGACCGGAGGAGGTCTGGATCGCTGCGAGCGCCTGGTTGTTATTTATCCAATAAAAAGCCTGGTCACTGTAGCCAGCAGTACTAACTAGATATGCTTTTGAATATGCCTGATTCTCGAGAAATGCGTAAAGAACCTGCCCATCGCCAGCAAAAATAGTATCCCCAAGATTATTGTTCGAGCAGCATCCCCATTCAACAAAGGTGAAGTTTTTCTTATAACTGTTAGGACATGCATTTGCAATACTATCTGGTGCTACAGTTACAGTTATATTGTCACCTGATAAATTGTAACAACCGAATAATATTGAATTATTTTTTACGAGCAATGTCGATCCATAAATATTGCCTCCAACAATATCGCCAAACACAACGGCGTTGTTTTGTAATGTAATGGTACTAGACTCAAAGATACCAGCAGGGTAAATAATACCACCAACTGTTGAACCATCCACGGTGATTGACGCTCCGCTGCTACCTGCTAGCAATTCAATATCCCCTTTGATAAGGGAATTACTGTTTAGGCTAATTTTATTGTTTTGATCGTAGTTAGCGTTTATAGGATATTCTCTTATCGTTATGCCGCTAGCAATAGAATTTTTTTCGATTATGATATTATTATCCGTAATACTACCTGTTGCTCCTGCGTGACCAGCAAATACAGTAATACCTACACCACCAGCGTTAATTTCTGAATTATTAGTTACTGTGATGAAATTATTTGCAACATTGATTTTGCTAGTAGCTTCAGAACCAGTCAATATTACATCAATCGATACATCACTAACCGTCAATGTATCGAGTATAACCGTGTAGTTAGATACTATATAACTGCTTGGTGGCTCGCTGATAACAGGCGTCCAACTAATACCACCGGTTATTGTACCATGTGTGATAGTAACGGAAATGTGTTTGGGATTGTTCCCGGCGAATACCACATTCCCATTTAATGTGTTGCCTTGTAGGTCTATAGTAATATTACCCGTGATACTGGAATTAGCCGTATCAATTGTTAAGTCGCCACCTGGCGTTATATTATTACCAAGATAATACGTTAGACAGCCATTCTGTGGAATAGTATATGGCAAAGACTGAATAGTAATAGGACATGAATTTGCCTTTGTTGTTGCCCCAATTAAACCTTCTTCATGGGGTATAGTATTAAGTGCCAATAATCCATGAATACCCTTATAATCTACTACGGCTGCAGTACAACTATAAATATTCAATGTACCAACTAGTAAAGCAATAAATGCCCCACTTAACAGTAAAAAATTTTGTTTCATTATAATCTCTTTTGCATAAGGCTGCTTATGAAAATGCACAAACAATTATTACCCGATAAAGTTGAGATGATATGTCTTACATTGGTATCCCCTTGCAAAAAGATTGTTACTATACCAAAGTTATGATTCAGGATACATTATGTACAGTAAAAATATCACATTTAACTTTGGAATTAATGCAAAATCGTTATTGATAGATGCTTTTAGATAATATATTTTCATAGAACGTACAAGCTACTAAGTTTGTAAGTCGCAGTTTAACCCCTCGATCCGACCTGTAAGACAGGTCTACTCGGGGCGAACGGGCTTGGTGAAGCGCATATAAATCCAACATGCAAGACAGGTCTACTCGGGGCGAACGGGCTTGGTGAAGCGCATATAAATCCAACTTGTAAGACAGATTTACTTAGGGCGAATGGACTGGGTGAAGCGCATATAAATCCAACCTACAGGATATGGGTTATGGGGAGGGAGAAATTTTCTCGATGATGTTCACGGAATGTTGAACGTGTAAGCATTATATATGTACGAAGAGCCTAGAGAGAGAATCTGCCCTTTATCTTTCTTATAAGTGATTCTACGCATAATTGATCAAGAATAGCGTGCAATCGAACAGGGTCTATATCTGCCATCTGACACATTTCACGATATGATGTATTGGGCTTTGTTACTAGAATTTTGAGTACTGCACCCCTTATTTGTCGATCGGACCCCTCAAAAGAACTTTGACGCGTATAATGTTTACTTTTTTTGTTAGCATTGTAACAGTGCTTCTTTATATATACACCATAGTCCATGAGTGCATAGTACCATGATCGAGCATTATGGTGATCAAGGGTCGCCTCAATAAGTGGTAGAACCTGTTTGTCATGAACAGATTCTTCTTGCGCAAAGAAATGATATACAAAAACAGTGCGTATATTAGTTTCAACAAAGACGGTAGGCATATTATATGCAAAGGCAGCAATAGAAGATGCTGTCGCCGCACCTATGCCAGGCAGCATGACTAGCTCATCAGGCGTTAAGGGCAAAACGCCCTGATAATCATGCATTATAAGCTGAGCAAGTTTATGTAAACGTTGAGCGCGCCTATTATAACCAAGGCCTTGCCATGCCCCCATGACCGATTGCCATGGGGCTTCAGCCAGTGCCTGCAATGTTGGAAATGCAGCAATAAATTGTGTATATTTTGGTTCAACGCGGTAGGTTTGTGTCTGTTGCAACATGACTTCTGACACAAGAATCTTATAGGGGTCATCTACGTATCGCCACGGAAAGACTCTTTTATGCGTTGCATAAAATGACCATATATACCGCTGGAATGATTCAATAGTGGGCGTATCGAGATGCATTATGTTTCTTCATCACCATATAAAAGTGCATGAACATATTCATGAGCATCAAAGTGTTTCAAGTTCTCAAGAGCCTCACCATATGAGATATAGAGTACCGGTATGCGTAGCTCATGTACAATGGCAAAAATTATGCCGCCTTTGCCAGTGCCATCCATTTTGGTTAGTGCGATACCATCAATAGATGTGCTTTCATGAAAAATACGTGCCTGTTCAAATGAATTCTGCCCTAACATTGCATCAATCGTTAGAATAGTCGTGATCTTTGCGTTGGGAAGCTTTTGTACAATGACCCGTTTAATTTTTTCAAGTTCCTTCATGAGATTAGTTTTCGTTTGTAAACGGCCTGCCGTGTCGATTATAAGCTTTTGATAGTTGCCCTGTGCATATGCCTGGCAGCCAGTAAATACAACCGAAGATGGGTCTTGTCCCTGCTTGCCGGTGATAATGTCAATCTCAAGGCGTGTTGCCCAAGCGCCGAGTTGTTCTTGCGCTGCAGCTCTGAATGTATCAGCAGCAACAAATAGAACTTTCTCTTCGCGTTTTTTCGCTGCGTAGGCCAATTTTGATGCTAGGGTTGTTTTACCGCTGCCATTTATACCAACGAGCAATAAGACTGCCCCTTCGGCAGATGCATTTTGCGAGGACAGAATATCAATCAGTATTTTTTCAAGTGACTGTTGCAGTTTGGCTCCGTCTGGTATAGTACCTGCTTTATATTCAGCCTCAAGCTGTTCCTTTATTTTTTTTGTTATAGCTACTCCAGCATCAGCCTCGAGTAAAATTCGCTCTACTTCCCGAATAGTTTCTGCATCAATTGATGTACGAGAAAAAAGTGCACCCAACTTCGAAGTACATGAGTCGTAAATTTTCCGTAGTGCCTTCTTAATAAAATTAAACATATGTCTCACCAGAATTTTAGTTTTATTACGCAAAAGTAAAAGATTATTATCGGTTTAGTATAACGTTAATATACCGCCTAAAGCAACCTAAGTTTTGCTAACTCAATTTGTCTGTACTAAGTTTAATAGTATTCGATTAACGATATAACCATGCAATTACACTATTCTTACGTGTCTGATAAACCAATAACACATATACAGATAAAATGCCTAGCCATTTTTTTATATGGCATGCCAGCTTTCTTCTCTTGCTTTCCGATTTTTTGGTAGTGTAGGATAAAGATAAGGTCTGGCCCGCGTTGATCTCATCGAAACCAAGTCGCCGTACATACTCTCTTTGCCCGAAAGGGATGATATGCTTGTTGGCAAAATTGCCTTTTTATTTCTTACCATCGGAGATGTTTATCACGCAGCCTATTGGCAAGATTTTTTTAGGGGTCACGAAAACCAGTATTCAGTGTATGCCCATAGCAAAGAAAAATTATCACCATCTGATTGGCTTTTTCCGTATGAAATTCCCGAAAAGATTCCAACGACATGGGCAAATACTATGCAAGCGCAGGTTGCGCTGCTTAAGTACGCATTAAAGGATCTCACTAATAAGAAATTTATATTTGTCTCGGATTCAACAATACCACTTAAGGGGTTTGATGCCATCTATAAAGCTATCATGCATGATGATAAAAGTATTATTAAGTACTGGAAAAATCCATATGTAGGACAATCGATTGGCAGGGATTTGTTCCCAATACCGCCAAGCAAACAATACAAAAATCCTCAATGGGTTATTATCAATCGAAAACATGCGACGGCAATGGTTACTGATCATTACTACTTGCCACTGATAACCTCTTATACAGCAGATAACGAAATGTACCCAGCAACATTTTTATTGAATATTGGTGAGCAAGCGTTTATTGAGCCAAGAGAAACAACGTATACCGTATGGCCTGATGAGTTCGGTAATGTAGACCATCCAAGAACTTTTAAAAATTTTAAAAATCCCCTTGATATGGATCCAATAAAGGATGCCATTAAACAAGATTTTTTATTTGTCCGAAAAATAGCAAAAAACTGCCTACGCATGCATAAACTAGATCGTTTATTACTATATAGGAAGCACAAAAGAAACTAAATATATGTAAAAAATCTAGGAAATGGGGAATCCATGTTGTCATACAGAAGCCTAAGTTGGATACTACTTTACGTAGCAATATTCTCGAGTGCTATTGCACTTGAAGAAAAACGCATCTGCGTGGTTATCCCATCATATAACAATAGTACATGGGTAGAAAAGAATTTAATTTCAGTCTTTTCTCAGCAGTATACGAATTATTCAGTTATATATATTGATGATAGCTCTCTTGATGATACGCATGAACGTGCCGTGGATATTGTTAAGAAGTATGGCCAACAAAATCGCGTACATATTATTCATAATAGATGTAGGGTCGGTGCTTTGGCGAACCTGTATAATGCAATCCACGCATGTCATGATGACACGATTATTGTACACCTTGATGGAGATGACTGGTTGCCACATAATAATGTTTTAGCCGAGATTAATGATGTTTACACTGAACACGATATTTGGTTTACCTATGGGCAGTATACTTTTTCGGACAATCTTGATAGTAAGGGCCATCCGCGAGCCTATCCTGATAGTGTTATTTATCAAAACACTTTTCGACGGCATGGTTGGTTTATGTCGCATTTGCGAACACATTACGCATGGCTGTTTAAACACATAAAACTTGAGGACTTACTTTTATGCGGCCAGTTTTATATGACGGCATGCGACGTTGCGATACTCTATCCAATGGTTGAAATGGCATCTCGCGGTCACTTCAAATTTATCGACAAAATTTTATATGTATACAATCGAGGTAACATACTAAGTGATTATAAAGGCGATGGCGCGCTTGAACAAGAACTGATATGCGACTGTATTCTTGCCAAAGAACCGTATATCCCATTAGACAGAAAAATTTCTCTCGACATCGGAGCCAATAAGGCTGATTTGTTTATTATTTCTTCAGCTCCTATAGACAAATTTATACAAGATATTAATACACAGGAATGTGCAGCTCATTGCATCGGGTCATTGTATCATATTAGCTTTGACAAAAAAAATTCTATCAAAAAATATAAATTTCATAAAACGGGGAAACTGTATCCGGGCAAGGGAATACACGACAATATCGATAGCAACCTGATCCATGAAATATTAAAGACATCGAAAAGTGAATTTGCGCTCTTTTTGACAAATTTGCCGTCGCAAAAATTTTTACAAGCTCTTGACTATGCTATGCGCTCGTTAAGGGAGCATCATGCTCAAGTTTTTCTTGGCGACATGAATCAAGCCATAGGCAATAACGATATTTCTATGACTCTTATACCAATTTCTCTCGATAGCACGATGTTTGCGTGGCAGCCACAAAAGGAAATAAAGAACTGGATTATTCCAACCATAGACAATGCTATTTGGAAAAAAGATTTTCTTGTAAAGAATATGACGTTAAAATGTACTAGCACCGCAGACTCTTTGCGCAAGTGCTTGCATGAAATTTTCTGTAAAAAGCAAGCTTTAGCTATCATGCCTGGTAGCTTTGATTCTCAAGTGGTTGAGAAGCCAGCGGTAGTAGTTATAAAAGATACTCCTGAGGCTCAAGCTGATTTGATAGCTAAAATCAATAAGATGTTAGTTGCTGCCGATGTGCTCCTGGTACTTGATACATATGAGAAGCGTATTATAAAAATTCACCATAAAAAGATAGTTGAGAGTCTGTCATATAATGGGTCACTCAGTCACGCTCTGCTCATGTGCCTTGATGCAATTAAGTCTTCTCTTGTTTTTTTGACGACAGATGACACATTCTTCGGTCCACCACTTGATACAGAAAAAATCACCAAGATTTTTCTACGATCAAAAGCTGATGTCTGTTTTTCTCGCCTCTACGATGAAGGTCGTCGCCTACACGCAATAAAATCTAAAAGGCTTAGCAACCTAGACCAGCATGCATATCTATGGCAGCAACGAAAAAACCTTGTGGGTTCGTCTCATCTTCCCGTTATAAACATGACCCTATGGAAAAAAGGTGATCTTTATAAAGTTTTCACACAAAAATCTGTAATTAGCGTTCCTGAGCTATGTAAAGAGCTCCATGCCTGTTGCTGTCTTGAGGAAAAATTGTGCCTTGACTACCAGGATCTCAAATATGATATGGTTGGCAAACCAGAAATTATGGTCTTTGCGCGGCCATCAGCTGATGTAAAAAAAATATATAAAAAATTAAAGCATAGTTTCCAGCATGTATCGATTTTTCATATTGTGCAACATACTGACGAGCATGCTAGCATAGAAAGTTTTTCCACAAGCTATGGGAGTCCTACTAGAATAGATTATGTTGAATCTGAAGATTGCATTGGCAATCTCATGAAATCTGTACTCAAGAAAACACAAGCAGGTTATATAGTCTGCATAGATGCAAAAAAAATAAAGAATATACCCTTGTATGTTAAGAACTATGTCTTAAAACTTATGCAGGCGCACAAAGCCTCTGTAGTATACTTTGGTGCATCGCAGGATTATGTGCAACTATTTGATGAAAAGATGTATTGCATTTGTAGTGATATTGTAAAAATCGATAAAAAAGATTTGCCATTCGTAAGTGATGGGTCAATCTGGTATAGAACTGATCTGATCAATGCTTTACATTCTCGTTCGTTATGCAGTATGCATAGTATTGATAGTGCTTGCAGTAAATATGTTGCAAATAATGATCTATCAGTTTATTCATGGCACATTACGTATTAAGAAGGTCCTGCTATAAGCGTTACAAACCATGAATACATACTAATTTTTATGGTCTTCGTTTTTCCTGGTGTATTATTCTTATCAGAGGTGAATATTATGCGCTTTATATTAGCTACTTGTATACTATGTAGCTGTATTATGGTGGACTGTATAAGTTCAATACAACCAGAAAAATCTATTTGCGTTGTTATTCCGTCATATAACAATCGACCCTGGGTACAAAAAAACCTTGGTTCTGTGTACAATCAAAAGTATAAAAATTATTCCATCGTATACCTCGATGATTGTTCGCCTGACAAGACACATGAAGAGGCCATTGCCTTTGCACGGGAACAAGGGCGCAGCGCTATAACAAAAGTAATAAGGAATGCGAGACGAGTTGGCGCCCTAGCAAATTTATATACAGCAATTCATGAATGTTCTGATGATACTATTATTGTTCAACTCGACGGTGACGATTGGTTTTGCCACGATCACGTATTAGAGCTCATCAATAGAATATATAGTGAACAAGATATCTGGTATACGTATGGGCAGCTCCAGCGATCTAATAATCCTGGACGAACTCTTTGGCCTCAAGCCTATCCGCCAGATGTTATTGCCAACAATACGTTTCGTAAACATGGATGGTTTTTGGGCCCGGTTCGTAGCCACTATGCTTGGTTATTCAAACTTATTAAGCTGAGAGATCTTTTGCATTATGGCAATTTTTATTCCATTACATGGGACGTTGCCATGCTTTTCCCGCTTGTTGAAATGGCATCAAAAGGGCATTTTCGATACATACCAGATATTTTATATACGTATAACATGGAAAATAGTATAAGTGACTATCGAGGCGAAGGTGCACTCGAGCAAGAGCTAGTCTGTGACTATATTCTTGCAAAGAAGCCATACAAGCCTTTAAGCGAGAAAGTATCTATTGAAAAGCAAGCACAGCATAGTCTTATCGATGTGCTTGTAATTTCTAAAGAATTTTCACAAGAATTAGGCGACCAGCTTGTATCACGCATGCACCTAACAAAAAGGATTGGCAATATTTATCAGGTTGACCCCACCTCTTTCGCAGTACGCGCCGTTTATAATTTCGTGAAAAAAATATATACAAAATATTCCAAGAGTAACAGTAAAACAACACTGGGAAATTTACTCAGGTTCTTAGAAGAAAGTCAATCTAGCAACATTTTTTGTATAACTGATACTGCCTCAATACCATCGCCCAAGACAATGTTGGTCAATGCAGGGTATCTTTTGCAGAAACATCATGCACAGGCCTTCTTTTTTGGTATAAACCAGGAAATTCGTCAGCAATACTTGCCTATAGAACTTCCACCAGTTACCACGGATCATACTGTATGTGCTTGGCAATGTCGCAAAGCGCTGCAAATTGACTGGAAACTACCAGTCCTGCATAATATTTTATGGGACAAGAAAACATTTTTGTGTGCACTCAAGAGCAGATTGTTAGAGGCAGAGCGTGATCCTTACACGGTATTACAAGATTTCTGTTATCGACATACTATTGTTGGGCTTGTTCACGATAA
Source organism: uncultured bacterium (assembly GCA_963715605.1). Classification (GTDB taxonomy): domain Bacteria; phylum Babelota; class Babeliae; order Babelales; family Vermiphilaceae; genus JAKASV01. Next base: position 1,244,550 of record OY970257.1, read on the forward strand.
TCCAGAACAAACTGTTATGGAAAAGCCTGATGTTATGGTGATTATGCAAGAAGATCCAAACAATACAGAGAAAATGCATACAGTAAGACAGCGTATCCATGGAATAGGAAGGGTCTTGGCCTTCCATGAGGGTACTGGCAACCTTTATGCATACGATGACTCGTGTAAGTTGGTCTCGGGGAACAACAACCGAGGGAGTCTTGCAGAAAAATTGGCATACGCACTTGGAGTTCTATGCTCAAAATATATAATTATGTTAACCGATGACAGTATTCCTAATGTTGGTATCGACTATAATAAATTTTTCCGTATTTTTATGAGGTCTGGTGCTGACATATTTTTTCCCTATATGTACGACTTGCATAGGCGCATGTTTGCAACACACGCTCAACCTTTAGATCACATAGATCCAAATGCTTATATGTGGATATGTGATGATGGCATAAGAGATATTTGCTGTTTAGAGTCATTTGACATGGCTTTATGGAAGAGAGAGGATTTGTTACAAATCATACACTCCATACCATCTGATGACATAACGGACATATATCAAAAATTGCATCGTTATTGTTGTGATGCTCATAAAAAATGTATTGGATATCTTGACTGTAAATATGATGTAGCCGGAAGCATCGAGATATTTGTATTTGTTGAAAAGGATGTTAAGTTTAGCAAAATCACCAGGAAACTCAATAAAAAGTTCTGGTCTTATAATACTGTACACGTCATCAACAAACTTAGCAGCAACCATAAGATTGTTACTACGTACAGTCGAAACCGTAAGGGACTCGATGCGACAACAAATGTGGTACAACACAGGCACCTTGGGCACCTAATTGGTTCCATGTTACATAAAGTTTCATCACCATATGTTGCTTTTATAGATTACGATGACATTAAAAAAATTCCGGAAAAAATCAAGGGTTATACCCTTAAAGTTATGCAAAAAAGCCGTGCCTCAGCACTCTTTTTATTGCCATGCCAGGATGTAGCTAAATCTGGTGTGCCGTTGGATACTAGTTATCCAATGAAATTAGTACAGGGAAATACCATGCAGATAACTTCATCACTTAACGGATCTATCTGGTATAAACAAGACCTAAACAATGCATTAGCATCTTGTAATAGGTGTTCCTCTCGTGAGGATCTTGTTAAAAAACTTGCAGAGGTAATTCGAGCGGTAAATATGCCGATCATTGTATGGGATCAATTACTCTTAGCACAAAGTGCATAAAATATGTCTGTACAAAGCATTCATGAGGCTACAAAAACTGCGGGTAGCTTTTGTTGTGTTCTCTATACAAAGGATGTGCTTTATCCGTGCCATCGGATGGTCGGTAGGCCTTTACTGGAAAGGGAAGCTCTTGATACACCATAGAATTTGCTGGCATACCATACCTCTACTACTGTTGACCTGTATAAGTATTAAATTTGTACATGCTAGTAAGGCTGCTGAAAAGCCCATAGCTGTCGTTATACCGTCATATAATAACATAGCATGGTACAAAAAAAACTTAGATTCTGTCTACAAACAGCATTACTCAAATTATTCTGTTGTATATATCGATGATTGCTCACCTGATAACACCGGCGAAGAAGTAATGAGGTATGTCAAAGAACTTAAACAGGACCACAGAACCCGTGTTATACGCAACAAGAAACGCGTTGGAGGCCTTGCTAACTTATATACCGCCATACATGAGTGTCAGGATGATACAATTGTTGTACACCTCGATGGCGATGATTGGTTCGCCCATGATAATGTTCTTGAAAAAATCAATAAAGTCTATAGCGAACACGATATTTGGTATACCTATGGTGAAATACAACCATCTAATAATATCGGTAGCACTATGTGGGTGCGAGCTTTTCCTGATGAAGCCTCACGCAATAATTCATTCAGGCGATATGGCTTCAGGCTCGGGCCATTAAGAACACATTATGCTTGGTTATTCAAACTTATTAAGCTAAAAGATCTTTTGCATTATGGCAATTTTTATTCCATTGCATGGGACGTTGCCATGCTGTTTCCGATTGTTGAAATGGCTTCTCGTGGACATGTTCGGTACATAACTGACATTTTGTATACGTATAATCAGGAGAATGGTATCAGTGACTTCAGAGGCGATGGTCACCTTATGCAGGCATTGATAAATACTTTTATTCGTGCACAAAAGCCATATAAGCCACTTGATACAAAAAAATACAGTAGTACATTGGGTGCTCACGATAAGGCTGATACTATTATAATTGCTGATACACCAAAAAATATGGTGATCGAGATGGCGTTTGCCATAAGTAAAAAAAGCAGGTCAGGGGAAATTTTTTTGCTGCATGCCAATAACTGGCAACAGGCATACAGATTTAGCAAAGAAACAAAGACATTTGATGAAACACTTCTCTTGGACAACCAGCATAGCCTTGCTAGCGCGATACACGGTCTTATAACAATATCCAACAATAAGTACGTATTTCTTGTTGATAAAACTGTAAATTTTTCTGATTCTTTCGACTTGAATTTTGGTATTGGATTGGTAAAGAAACATCATGCTGACGTATTTTTGCTCGCCATGACACCTGCATTACGCAATAATTTCTTGCCAATAAATTTGCCTCCGGTTCTTCTTGATCATACGGTTTCTGTATGGCAAGCCCTAGGGGCTCTAGACGCAACATGGACTGCACCAGTCATCGATGCAGCACTATGGTCTAAAAAAAGCCTTGCCTATAAACTCGAAAAAGCACCGTTGCTGCGTCAAGCATATGATTTGCGGCTATATCTGCATAGTTCTTTGTATGCTGACCGTACCATGAGTCTGGTATGGGACAATGAGCAAGACAGCCAACAAAGCGAGTGCCCCGATGTTTTTGTTATAGCTGCACACCAAGAGGTAACTGATACAAGCATGAGAATTATGAGAGAACGCCTCAAAAATATTGGCAATATTATTCTCTATAACCCAACACAGCAGAGAGTATCGATCGTTACGCCTCATGGGAATAAGTTCCAGATTGGTAGCTTAGTCGGTGATACGGGCAGTGCTATAGCCAGTATATTGAGACAATACCAAACTTCAGACCACATTTTGTTAACTAGAGAAGTTGCTTTACCGCGAAATTCCATTGATTGTTCATGGTACGTGAACATAGCACAACGTGCCAAGATTGATACTTTGTTTCTAAGCATGCGTGATGGCGTCCGTTATGTATACGCTCACAACATGCTCAACATAGCTACGATTGATCCCCATATTTACCTGTGGAAGCCACAGAAAATGCCAATGGATTATGATACTTGTGTACCAATGATGGATATGACATTATGGGAGAAAAATAATTTAATAAAAGCATTGGAAAGCAGTCGCACTGGTTCTTTAGAGACGGTACAGCACAGACTTTATGCACATGTGCTTTCCAGGGGTACCGCATGTGGTGTTTATGTAGATTTGAAATATGATATAGTTGGCTGTCCAGAGGTCTTTTTGCTATGCAAAAAGCATGATTCAATCGATAAAATTGATCAAGATATAGTAAGAAAATTGCCAAGAAATTGCATACTACATATGCTCTATTGCAATGACTCGATCATATGTAAAACCTGGAGCTATGCAAATGGTACCATTGAGCTGATCAGTAGCCGTGAAGAGCAGATTACTTTAAGCAAAGCACTAGAGACTATGCTTGAACAGTCATCCTCAAAGTATATTGTCGTGGCTACGCCTAGAGCATTAAAAAAAATCCCTAAAAAAATTCATTTGTATTATCTCAAACTCATGCAATACACAGACTCTACAACACTGCTCTTATGCCCAACCAACATAACAAGTACTCTGAGCATGTCAGAAGTATTTCCTTGCATGGGAAATTTCTCTTTTTGTTCTGTTGCTCCCCAAGATATTACAGCAGCTTCCCCTGTGCACGCATCGATTTGGTATAAGTATGCCTTATTAGATACTATTAAGCATACGAACTTCAAAACTCAACACGAACTTGACGAGATTTTATTGCATAGCCTTAACACAGCAAACAGACAAGTGCTGTGTTCGCGTTAAAAATGCGCAGTAGAACGCTTGGCAATCTAATGCGATACTAAATAAAGAGAAGGGGCTGGCATAACGCCAGCCCCTTCTCTTTGCTAGAGCTAGTTAATACTCAGGTTAACTGAGCATAGTTTTATGAGATACGATCTAATACATGCCTGGCATGCCACCCATGCCACCATGGTCATGGCAGCTAGCATCTTTTTTATCTTCTGGCAGGTCATAGACCGCTGCCTCAGTGGTGATCAAGAGACCGGCAATAGATGCTGCATTCTGTATGGCAGATCGGGTTACTTTTGCAGGATCGATAATGCCCTCTTCGATCATATTGACATAGATGCCTTTGCGAGCATCGAAACCAGTTGTGTCTTGTTTTTCTCGTACATGGTTCACGACAACAGCTGCATCAAAGCCAGCATTTGCTGCAATAACACGAAGTGGTTCTTCGAGTGCACGACGAACTATCTGTGCACCAAACTTCTCGTCGCCTTCAAGAATAAGTGCATCAATAACCTTTTGTCCGCCTAACAAGGCAACACCACCACCAGCTACGATGCCTTCTTCTACTGCGGCTCGTGTAGCATGCAGAGCATCTTCGATGCGATCTTTCTTTTCTTTCATTTCAGTTTCAGTTGCAGCGCCAACTTTTATAACCGCAACACCACCAGCCAATTTTGCAAGTCGTTCTTGCAACTTTTCTTTGTCATAGTCTGATGTTGTATTATCGATCTGCATACGTATCTGCGCTACGCGGCCTTTGATGGTCTCAACGTTGCCGAGGCCTTCGATAATCGTGCAGGTATCTTTGGTTATAATAACTCGTTTAGCAGAACCAAGATCGCTCAAGTTTAATTTTTCCAACTTTAAACCAAGATCATCGGAGATCATTTGACCACCGGTCAGTGCAGCAATATCTTCGAGCATTGCCTTGCGACGATCACCAAAGCCAGGAGCTTTGACTGCTGAAACATTAAGAGTTCCACGAAGCTTATTGACAACTAATGTTGCAAGAGCCTCGCCATCAACATCTTCTGCAATGATCAAGAGCGGTTTGCCTGCACGGGCTATTTGCTCGAGAATCGGCAGCATAGGTTTCATACTGCTAATTTTTTTCTCGTAAATCAAGATAGCTGGGCTGTCGATGACAGTTTCCATCTTTTCCGCGTTTGTTACAAAGTAAGGTGATAAATAGCCGCGATCAATTTGCATACCTTCGACAACGTCGAGCTCGTCGTGCATGCCTTTTGCTTCTTCAACGGTAATAACGCCATCCTGACCAACACGTTCCATTGCATCGGCTATCTGCTTACCAATGACAGTGTCATTATTGGCAGATATCATAGCAACTTGTTCTATGTCTTTTTTGCCACGTACTGGTTTAGCAATAGATTTAATATGTTCAACGGTAACTTCGACAGCTTTTTCGATGCCCCGTTTTAATGCCATTGGATTCGCGCCAGCAGTTACATACTTGTTGCCTTCGCGAAAAATAGCCTGAGCCAAGACCGTTGCCGTTGTTGTTCCGTCACCGGCAACATCGGCTGTCTTGCTGGCTACTTCACGAACCATTTGCGCACCCATATTTTCAAGTTTGTCGGGCAACTCGATGCCTTTGGCAACGGTAACACCATCTTTGGTTATTGTTGGTGCACCAAAAGATTTATCAAGGACAACGTTTCTGCCTTTTGGGCCGAGGGTAATCTTTACTGTGTCAGCCAATGCGTCGACGCCTTTGCGAATTCGCTCACGGGCATCAACACCAAAAACTATAGCTTTTGCCATGGTTTATACTCCTGTGTGGTTTTCTATGTTATTGTTCAATAATACCTAAAATGTCATCTTCGCGTAGAATGATATGATCATCACCGACATCTGTTCCTGCATATTTACCGAAATACACAAGATCACCAACGCGAACATGCATCGGTATAAGCTTGCCTTGTTGGTCTATACGTCCCTCTCCAACAGCAATAACTTCGCCTGTTTGAGCACGCTCTTTTGCTGCATCGGGAATTATGATGCCACCAATGGTTCTTTCTTCTGCCTCAAGTCGCTTGATAAAAGCTCTGTCGCCAAGTGGCCTTATTTTTTTAAACATAATAGTAACGTCTCCTCTGTGGTGGTATGTTAATATTAATTAATGAAATGGAGTATTTTTATCCAAGTTCAGTTGAAATTATAAAGGTAAAATCTAAAAAAATCAACTAATTTTATTTGATACTACCAAACTCATATTTTCTTATACAAAGTGACTCTATTTGTTGGAAGCTTTCATGTTTATGTACATTGATTCTGAGTTTTTTTATCTTGCTTTCCAGTAAGCCAGTTTGTTATAGTTTTATGTGAGATGATGAAGCCATATATGCGAAGGTTAGTTGGCAAAAAAGGGGGTTATTGTGAACAAAATATTCTGTTCTATGCTTGCATTGTTTGTTGGCGTCTCGATATCGTGCGAAGCATTAGATAAAAAGAAATTGCAGAAATGTATTGCAGTGAGCACGATAACTGGTGGTGTCTTATGGCTTGCCAGTTTGATCAGGTCAAAGGGACAGGCGCTATCGTTACCAGAAATTTTGCAGCCATCTGCTAAAATTAGCAATAATTTTAACGTACAAGCACCGGAACATTGCCAACTAAGGGCAATACTTTCTAATATTCCCAACGTTATTATTCAAGAAAAGGATGATGCCCAAGACAGGCTGGTCGAGTGTAGGGCGGTACAACTCTCTGCTGATGGCACACACAAGAAAGAGTCACAATGTCAGCTAACATATCTCCAGTCGCAGCACATGATAGAATTAGTTGCTGCAACACTACCCCACGCATGTGATAAAATTACCGAAATTCATATCTTGTTTCCAAAAAATACACCGCTTGAAGTTCGTGCAAATGATGGTTGTCAAGATCAGTTAAGCTCAATGACTCCATGCCAATTGCATATTGAGAAACCAAGCGCACCTGTTTCCGTGAAAAATGAGTTGGGTGATACCATCATACGGTCTGCAGGTAATGTCGTTCATGTATTAGGAGCCAACGTTGTAGTGCATCAGTGCGACGGAGCCATTGGAGACATTGATGTAAAAGCACCACACATCAAGATAGATAACTTTGCACAGAATCTTTGCGTAGAAAAATTGCCTGATTCACAAGGTGTTTTGGCAACAAGAAATCCTTTGAACGAGCATGGCATTGTTACTGAGCAATTTCCCTATGGTTGTTCAAGGAGTCAGGGAGCAAAGGCCTTTCCTATCTATGTTACCAATTCATAATCGCCCGAGCTCGTAGGGGCGTAAGCCCCTCGTGTGGGTTGGGGCGAAGCCCCGCAAGAAGATTCTCCTAAACTCTATAAAGGGGGTCGTAGGGGCGTAAGCCCCTCATGTGGGTTGGGCGAAGCCCCGCAAAAAGATTCTCCTAAACTCTATAAAGGGGGTCGTAGGGGCATAAGCCCCTCGTGGGGTTGGGGCGAAGCCCCGCAAGAAGATTCACATAAACTCCATACAGGGGGTCGTAGGGGCGTAAGCCCCTCGTGGGGGTTGGGGCGAAGCCCCGCAAGAAGATTCACATATGCTCTATAAAGGGGATCGTAGGGGCGTAAGCCCCTCGTGTGGGTTGGGGCGAAGCCCCGCAAGAAGATTCTCCTAAACTCTATAAAGGGGGTCGTAGGTGCGTAAGCCCCTCGTGGGGGTTGGGGCGAAGCCCCGCAAAAAGATTCTCTTAAACTCTCTTATGTATAATAACCATATTGCAGTTATCGTACCTATAGTAGTCACAGTTTAAACGTTCCGTCTGATTGGGGCGCTCGTGACCTGCAGGGTATGGGTTTGGGGAGGGCGGCACGCCCTCATCCCAACTAGATAAAAATTTCTTAAACCGATTCTACACTCCAGCGTACATCCCACGTTGTGCCCAAGTAATAAACCTGCTTTAGCATATCCTCAAGGGCAATGTTACTGGAGAAACTTTCTCGATGATATGCACGGAATTTTTAAAGTGTTAGCACTATACATACAAAAATAGGGGAAAAGTTATGAACAAAGTGTGTCATGCCACACTTGCATTACTTATCGGCACGTCGATTTTTTGCGAAGCATTGGACAGAAAAAATGTGCAGAGATTTATTGCTGCCAGCACAATTGTCGGCGGCATCTTGTGGCTTACCTATGTGGTCAGGAACATGTTCCCCAACATGCCGTTACTAGGTGCTACGAAACCTATGGCTCAAGTCGCCAGTAACGTCACTATGCATGCACCAGATAAATGCCCATTGCGAATACGATTCTCCAATATCCCCAATGTTACTATCGAGGAGAAGGAAGATATACAAGATAGATTGATCGAATGTACAGCAATGCAATTATCTACCGAAGATGGGCAGCAAGAAGAATCGAGTTGTCGTATACGGTATCTCCAGTTTAAACATGAGATTGAGATACTTGCGGCAACCAAGCCTCACGCTCGTGATAAGATTACTGAAATTCGCATTTTACTTCCCAAAAATGTACCCCTTGCGGTTCATGCGAACAGTGGCTATCCAGGACAGCCCCAGGCGATAGTGCCATGCAAACTACATATCAAAAAAACGAGCGCACCAGTTGCTGTTGAAAACTTACTTGGAGATACGGTAATACAGGAAGCTGGAAATTTTGTCGATGCCATTGGAGCTAACGTATCGGTCCATCAGCGTGATGATGCAACTGGTTTTATAGATGTTCGAGCACCGAAGGCCCAAATAGATAATTTCGCGCAGAATGTCTTCATTGAAAGCAAAGATCAACCAGAAGGCTTTTTGGCTACAAGAAATCCACGCAATGAGCAGGGGACACTCATAGAAGGTTTCCCGGGTTGGCAACGTTCGACAGGAGCTTTATCGTTTCCCGTGTATCAGAGTAAGTTATAATCGTTGCAGACCGTTGACAATGCCAAACTCTGTTTGATAGCGTTAAAGCAACATAGTTAGGTGAAGTTAGTCCAATTTTTATACAAAGTAGGAGACGCACTATTATGGGCATACCAACAAGACTTGTTGCGACAGCGCTATGCACATGCATGCTTATGGTAACTTTTTATAAAGCTGACGCGCACGATGAAGAACAAGAAGTTTCAGGTCCTATGTGTTTGTGTGATGATAGCGAGCCAATGCATAGTGACACATCGCACTTGTACCGATCTCCCTGTAGCCGTAAAAGTAGATGCGCTTGTGTTCGCCGTGGCCCAGTAGGGCCAACTGGCAAAACTGGTGCGACTGGGCCAGCCAGTGCATGTTGCAATTGTCAGGTGTATCTGCAAGGTCCTTCAAGCAAATCATACACGTTAACCGAGCCTAATACGTATGTTCTTTGTAGCGATGTTAATAGTGTCAATATTGCCGGTAATAATATAGCTCTCAACCTTAATAGCCACAGTATTCTCAAAGGTGTTGACTTAGGTACGAATCATACGAATATTACTATATCCGGTGGCCTTATTGGTAGTAATAAGCCCAATGCTACGACTGACGGAATAGCTGGTACCAACTGCACCGGTTGTTTTTTGGATAATTTGTATATAGCGAATATGAGGAACGGTATCAACCTCCAAGGCTGCTCGAATAACTATCTGAGCAACATCGAGTGCAACAATAATAGTCAAAATGGGTTAAACTTGTTGAATCATAAAGCTAATAATTCTTCTAACAACAATATGTACGCGATAGAATGCAATGGTAATGGTGGCAATGGTATTGAGCTAAATGGCGGCGCTACTAATCAACTGAATAATATAACATGCAATGGAAATACAGGACATGGTTTACACATATATTACGGTGGTGCTAACACAATAAATTTGGCAACATGTAACAATAATGGCAATGCGATCAATAAAGCCGCTGGTATTTTTCTTGAAGGATCTGGTAGCAATAAGCTGAATTGCCTTTCTTGCGTCGCTAATTATAATGGAATAGTGATATATGCTAATAGTAATTCGGGGAGTATTGGAAATCAAATAAGTTCAGCAGCATGCATCCGTAATACATATTGCGGCATTGAGTTGCTGGACTTAGCCGTTAGTAACAAACTAAGTGATATAAAGTGTGATAATAATCAGTATGGCATAGCTATCTTTGATATTTCGTATAGTAATGCTGTTAGTGATTTCTGCCTCCTTGGTAACACTGAGTATGGCATAATTATAGGAAGAGACGCAAATGATGGATCGTATGATAACACGGTCAGCAATGGTCTCATCAATAACGAAGGAAACGCTTTGGGTGGCGTTATTGTAAATCCAATTCTAAGTGGCGCTGTCACACCTAATTATGTGGATAATGTTGTGGTGCGTAATAGCTCAACCGGCTTTGCTGGTTCTGGAACCGATGATGCTATATTTACCAGAAATTCCTCTATGAACAATGCAATGGCTTATACGAATATGGGTCCATTATCTGATCTGACTCATTGGCAGACACTAAGTACAACAACAGAACTACACCCAGCAATGAACATAGTGTATCCATAAAAATATTATTTCTTAAAATTTAGACTATAAGAGCGGTGGGACAAGTTTTTCTACAAAACTTGTCCCACCGCTCTTATAGTCTCTAGTACCTTGTACTCGTCTACTTCTCTGTAATTACTGTTGCATGAACATAAAAATGTTCTACGCAGAACCCAAGATTACATGAAAATCACCGTGACTATTTTTGACCATCGATAGAAAAAAGATGGCTTGTATGGTAAAATTTTCTGTAGCAAGAGTATAAAAAACGCCAACAACAGAACCATGTACAGCAACACAAATTACATAAAAAATCATGTAAACATTAACAGGGAATTTAGATGACTTCACCAAAAAATCGCTTTATGAGCAAACTGGCCGTGTATCTTATTCTGGAACAAGGCAACAAGGTTTTATTGATGCTTCGACAAAACACTGGCTTTGCCGATGGCTTATACAGCCTTGCAAGCGGCCATATTGATGAGGGAGAGTCTGCAACGGAAGCCATGATCCGCGAGGCCCAAGAAGAACTTGGTATTACTATTGCACAGAGTAATCTGCACTTTGCTCATGTCGTCTACTACACGCGAAAGTCAACGGGAGATACCTACACAAATTTTTATTTCTATTGTAACACCTGGGATGGTCAGCTCTGCAATAACGAGCCAGACAAGTGCTGTGCCGTAGAGTTTTACGCGTATGATGCATTGCCAGATAACACGTTAGAGCAGGTTAAAATCGCTCTTGAACACGTTAAGCATAAACAATACTTTTCAGAGTACGGTTGGCATGTAACCCCTCGATCCGCCATGCAAGGCAGGTCTACTCGGGGCGAACGGGCTGGTAGAAGCACTCACTTTGCCCTTCCAAGTAAGTTCACAGAGAATTGATTGAATTTACTTGCAGGTACAGCTAAGGCTATGCCTTAGTGAGAAGTTCGGGATAACGGGGTAGCTAAGTACATGAATCAGTAATAAAAGAACAGTCACAGTGAAGAAACCCGTTCACCCTGAGGGCGAGCAGAGCGAGCGTCACGAAGGGTTGAACACAAAGCAGGCCGTTCGCCCCGAGTAGACCTGTCTTGCAGGGCGGATCGAGGGGTTGAACGGCAATAAGTACGTGTTTAACACAACAGAGTTATACCCAATATATATATCTTTATGGTCGCCCTGTGTTGGCGGGCATAAGGGCTTTGTTTGTCCCAAGCCCTTGACGAAACGGCACCAACAGCCTGTTGGATCCTCTTCCCGCACGAATCCATGGCACTGATTTGCTACACTCACAGGCCATGGGACGTGCTACCGGTACCCCAAGACTGTGTATGACTAGAATGTGCTGCATGGTTCTATGTGCACATGGGACGTATTACCAGTACCACAAGGGGTTATGCTGGAAAACTATGCATGGGATAGTATCTACTATAGTAGTTACAGTTTAATCGAAAATTAAGAAGCCCCGCAGCTTGCTGCGGGGAGCCTTCACTACTCGACCAAAAATTTCTTGGCCAGACTTTGGTACACGTAAGAGAGTCCAACGAATAGTCCGCCAACAATAAAGCAGGCAATAACTCGCTCAAGATTATTAGGGAGATTCATAATCATTATTGCTGTACAAAATAGTGATATTGCCAATGCTATGAAACCAAAAGCGCGCAATTGACCAATTTTTTTATGTAGACCAGCAAAAACTAATATGCACCCATAAAGGCCATAATAAACAGCCATGATTGGGTAAACATCAGCAATTCTGCCAATACCAGTTACGGTTATCAGTGTATGACCAAGAGCGAGGCCCGCGGCAACTGTTAGACCTATGGGCATTTTTTTTATCATAGGATACTCAGCACCCAGTAATGACCATCGCTGCATTGCCCAGTAGGACAGAGCAAAGAAAAGTATCGCTAGCGCACAAAGTTCAAGAGAGTATTGGCAACAGTAGTTGTTGCAGTTTGTCAGTATATAGGTAGCTTGTATGCAAATAAAAGCAATAATGCCAAGTACGGCTGCATAGGCTATAGTGCCAAGAAATGGCAAGAAGCCTTCTGCAACGGGTTTTCGTGATGATCGTAGCAAAAAAAAGATCATAATGGCATAGAGGACAATAAAGACAAGCACAATCTTGATCTCATCAGGAAGCTCAATGGAGCACCAAGCCCTCAATAAGCATGCAGTTGGCCATGGTAATTGTGCGCCTGATTCTATCGATTTCTTACCAACGCCTATCAATCCATTCAACCAAAAAGCGCTGCTTATAGTACCGAGCAAGACGAGCGCATAGTGTAACAGACTTTTTTTCCTACTTACATATATATACAGATAGGGTGCAAGCATGCACAGCAAGATAGTAGCAGCCATGGCGATACATGCATAATTGAGTTTGTACAATGTGCTGTAGGTATCATGGCTTATGCGATTTGTATCGTAAAATATGTGATTCGCAATAATCATGCCGCGAACAGCAAGCGCTGTAAAGCAGAAAAATTCGACAAAGCTAACAAGCGGCCAGTTGCGCGAAATTCCTGTGCCAATAAAGATGATCCCTGTAATAACAGCATATATAAGCCAAAAATAAGGCGATGTGAGATAACAATAATCAACCAAAAAAATTGCACCAGTAGCACATAAAGCTGAGCATATTGCTAGCGCTTTAGTATGGTGCCAACATGATAAGCCGTAGGCTAGCCATACGATAAGCACATAACCTACAAATGCATACCTATAATCGATAACACAAAAAATATCGTGTGCTGCAAACACTGTGCAGTAATAAGCCAGTATACCGCCAATGGTGTATGGCGTTCGCCAGACTTCGGATGGCTTTACTGTCGCTCGGTTGCCAAGGTATAAGAGTACAGTGCCTATGATGGCCCCGATAACGAGATATACTTCAGTATTGAGGTACTGGCGAAGATAACTGAACAAAAAGCCAATACCAAGCACAATGATACCGATGCCAACAATATGTGTCCAATATTTTCCAAGACTTTCTTCGATGGTCTTCCAATCGGTAGATATATAGTCAATGTTGCCTGGAGCCTCTGGCTTGTCATCTGTAGGTTGCGCATGCAATATTGGCTTTAGCGGTGACTGCTGTGATGATACCTGCTGCCGTGGCGGCAGCTGATCTTGCGTGTCAGATTTTTTAGGCTGCTTGGTACTACTTTTATATTGACGTTCAAGAGCATCTAGCCGAAATGCTATATCGGTTAGCATTGCCCGTAATTCATCAAGCTCTTTCATACATATGCCTTTCTTATCATACTATAGGAAGCTATTACACGCTCTTAGCAATTTTTAGATTTATCGTACTGCAGACTGTAAACAAAACGCAAGAGTATGCAGTTTACTGAAATCGTGTATTATGCTATGCTTGGTTATATTATACGTTCTATGCGAAGAGCTACTATCTACAGTACTATAGGATCCTGGCGGGCTATATGAAAAAAATAGACAAGGTTTTTTTTAAGACATTGCTCAACAGTGAATTGCGTATTACCATTCCAACGGTTGTTACGATGGTTCGTATTGCATTAACACCAGTTATTGTGTATACAATCGCTTGTCATGCATGGGGAACCGCTTTTGTATGGCTTTTTATTGCAGCAATCACCGATATGGTTGATGGTGCACTTGCACGGTGGTGGAATGAAAAAACACTTTTAGGCGCGTGTCTTGATCCAATAGCCGATAAACTATTACTGATTTCTTGTTTTTTTACTCTTGCCTGTACGGCGTCGCCACTATGTGCATTGCCGGCTTGGCTTCTTATGCTTATTATCGCGCGTGAATCAATTATTGTACTTGGCTCAGCATTATTGCTAGCGAACAATAAAGGCTTTTCAATTGCCCCAACATGGCTAGGTAAGCTGACAACTACGGTCGAATTAGCATTTATCTTGTGGGTACTTTGTTGCTCCTGGTACGGATGGTTGCCCTTAAAAACTTATGTGTGTTCAGTAAGCGCCCTAGCTACCCTTATGATAGTTTCATTGGCACAGTATATGACGATTGGTCTGCGATATTTATTCACCATGGCGGAGGATATATAACTATGCCTACAAAAATCAAAGTACTGTTTTGTTGCGTACTAGTAACGCCGTTTCTGATCGCGGTTAATGATACATGCATGCAACCACATGCACCTGGACCTTTTGTCGTGCAGACAAAAAAAAGCAAAAAATCTGTTCGTAAACAACAAGAAGAATATGGACAGCTTGTTGCTACGATTATTAGTACCATTCCTGATGTGCAAATGCAGGCAGCTTCTTTGGCGCACGAAATAGCGACCATACAAAAAACTCATATTGACATATTGACCAAGCTCGTTGATAATGAGCTGGTTATTTCTCGGCAAGACCTCGATAAAAAAATTGAGACTGCCACGATGCTGTTACGCGAACTACAAAGCGCTGCAAAAGAGTTAAAGAGCATAACAGCACGAATTAAAAATATCTAGACTATATATCTTTAATCTATGAAGGAACTATCGAATGGCAAGTTACAATCGTGTTATTATGGCCGGTAATTTAACGCGCGACCCCGAATATCGTCAACTACAAAATGGGCAGGCCGTCTGTCGCCTCGGTCTCGCTGTTAATCGCCAGTACAAAAATAGGCAAACTGGCAATGTCACCCAAGAAGTTTGTTATATCGACATCGATGTCTGGGGACCACAGGCTGAGAGCTGCCAACAATATCTACAAAAAGGCCGTCCAGTACTTGTTGAAGGTAGACTAAAACTCGACACTTGGGAAGATCAACAAGGGCAATCTAGAAGCAAGCACACGATTGTTGCTGACCGCGTTGTATTCTTAGGATCAGGTGCCGGTAATGCTGAGATGGGCACTGGTGATACTGATGACCAAAGTACTCCACAGCCATCACGCCCAAGCACAGTCAGTGCGCCACTTGAGAAAGATATTCTTGATCAAATCGAGGCTATTAAGAATAGACCAAAAGCAAAAGCTGCACCTAAGGCACCAGAGGCATCAGGGTCCCAGCAGGGCGTGGTCGATTTTAAGGATGAGCCGCCATTCCAAGATAATTTGCCTTTTTAATAACTTTTATTCAGGATCGTAAGGGGCGTAAGCCCCTCAAAAGCATTTTCATATGCTCTATACAATAGCATTGTAAGGCACAAATCCCCTCATGATTCTCGTAAATTCTATACAAGGGGTTCTAAGGGCGTAGCCCTTCGTGGGGGTTGGGGCGAAGCCCCGCAAGAAGATTCTCCTAAACTCCATACAGGGGGTCGCAAGGGCATAAGCCCATCGTGAGGGTTTGAGCGAAGCCCCGCAAGAAGATTCTCCTAAACTCCATACAGGGGGTCGAAGGGGCGTAAGCCCCTCGTGGGGGTTGGGGCGAAGCCCCGCAAAAATCTTCTTACTAAACTTTATAATCTGACCGTGCTTGCCTCTTGGAGTGTTGCAGCTGCTCTCTATAGCGCTAACACTTTAAAAATTCCGTGAATATCATCGAGAAAATTTCTCCAGTAACATTGCCTTTGAGGATATGCCAAAGCAGGTCTATTACTTGGGCACAACGTGGGATTTACGCTGGAGTGTAGAATCGGTCTAAGAAATTTTTTATCTAGTTGGGATGAGGGCGGCACGCCCTCCCCAAACCCATACCCTGCAGGTCACGAACGCTCCAATCAGACCGAACGTTTAAACTGTGACTACTATACAAGGGGTTCTAAGGGCGTAGCCCTTCGTGGGGGTTTGGGCGAAGCCCTGCAAGAAGATTCACATAAACTCTATACAGAGGGTCGTAGGGGCGTAAGCCCCTCGTGGGGGTTGGGGCGAAGCCCCGCAAGAAGATTCTCCTAAACTCCATACAGGGGGTCGAAGGGGCGTAAGCCCCTCGTGGGGGGTTGGGGCGAAGCCCCGCAAGAAGATTCACATAAACTCTATACAGAGGGTCGTAGGGGCGTAAGCCCCTCGTGGGGGTTGGGGCGAAGCCCCGCAAAAATCTTCTTACTAAACTTTATAATCTGACCGTGCTTGCCTCTTGGAGTGTTGCAGCTGCTCTCTATAGTGCTAACACTTTAAAAATTCCGTGCATATCATCGAGAAAATTTCTCCAGTAACATTGCCTTTGAGGATATGCCAAAGCAGGTCTATTACTTGGGTACAACGTGGGGTTTACGCTGGAGTGTAGAATCGGTTTAAGAAGTTTTTATCTAGTTGGGATGAGGGCGTGCCGCCCTCCCCAAACCCATACCCTGCAGGTCACGAGCGCTCCAATCAGACCGAACGTTTAAACTGTGACTACTATACAAGGGGTTCTAAGGGCGTAGCCCTTCGTGGGGGTTGGGGTGAAGCCCCGCAAGAAGATTCATATAAACTCCATACAGGGGGTCGCAAGGGCATAAGCCCATCGTGAGGGTTTGAACGAAGCCCCGCAAGAAGATTCACATAAACTCTATACAGAGGGTTCTAAGGGCGTAAGCCCCTCGTGGGGGTTGGGGCTAAGCCCCGCAAAAATCTTCTTACTAAACTTTATAATCTGACCGTGCTTGCCTCTTGGAGTGTTGCAGCTGCTCTCTACTTGATCCGAGCCAGCTCGCCGCGTAAAGGTAACATGTTGCTTGAGTACCAATTATTATTTGTCATCGCCACTACTATCGTCAGTTAGTTCTCCGGAAGGACTAATTGTTACTGGGATGGTATGCGATACACATAATGGCAAGAAATCTACGGAGTCATTAATCGTGATAATCTGAGGGCGCTGCACAAATTTTTGGGCTAGCGTCTGTACTGTAGTATTGAAACCTTGGCTGGGATGTGGATCACGAGATAC
The DNA here is from genome assembly GCA_963715605.1 of uncultured bacterium. GTDB lineage: Bacteria > Babelota > Babeliae > Babelales > Vermiphilaceae > JAKASV01. The sequence continues at coordinate 1,261,864 of OY970257.1, forward strand.
CAACCAGCGATTGCTACGCTCGTAAGCCGGTGCTGCTGGGCCGCAATAGCCTGCCATTGTTTCTGTGTATGACGGTACCGTTACAACACCATCGAAGAGGGTGCCGAAATTAATGCCGTAGTTTTGTAGCATAGAATTTGAGTAAAGATCATATTCTATGCTATCTTTATTGCCAAATCCTATGACAGGAATTTTACTGATATCTTTTATTCTCTGCAAGATGCTAATAGCAAACTTTTCTGGTACTGGTCTGACTGCAGCCTCTGTCAAGGCACGGATATTATCCTCAGAGAAGTGCCCATAATCAGCTGCTTCGAGCTCAACAAATAATCTTTTTATTATATTGCTTATTCCATAAGTGTTTTCAGCAATTTCGAGGCTACGTTTTTTAAGCATGCTAACATGCATTGTGAGTGCAGCAATAGTCCGCCACGAAAAACCTGATAATATAGTACCTGCATGTGCAACGGCACTATAAATAATCTGTGATGCATCAGCATTTTTGCTGATTGCATCGAAATGACAAGCAATGACGGGACTTTGTTCCATAGCATAGCTAATCGCCGATAATAAAAAAAACACAATACATATCATAAACTTACAATGCATAGGCATAGTACTCCTTTGTTATACTTCAGTAATATGATAGTGTGGATCAAATTTTTTCATTGTCTTGTAGACTATACATCTATTGTACAAAACTAGGTCTTTGTAATACAAGACATTGCGGTCTTATACACGTTTAACGATAAAATCTTGCATATAAACTCACCAGTATGGTAGACATTATTCATGACCGTAGAGATTGGCATGCATAATACAAGGGAGTATTGTATGAAGACTTTATGTAGATATATTGTTTTTGTGTTGTTGGCAAGTTTGAGTTCGATCCTTTACGGTGGCAAAAATTTCTGTTGTTGTAAATATATTGATCATACATTTTTCTCTGTTAGGCCACTCTTTGAAAGTGCTTCGCCTGAACGTGTTGCGATGTGGCATAAAAGTATTGGACAATTCGGTGACGGATGTCGCCATGAGGGATTTCAGATAGTACCATTTGGAAGTTCTTCAACAGAGCGGCGTGAATTGGGATGTTATTTCATGCCTTATGGTAGCCAAGGACTTGGCGTAGCCTATGTTGAGCAGGGCAATAAATCAGGGATTCCTGGTGCCCTGTCACAGCAGTTCGATATCTACGCAGCCCAACAAGAAGGCCAGCCTGGTTCCTTTCATAGTCTTATCAGTATTTGTCCGAAGCAGTCTGTCGTTGGTCTTGGTATAACTTATAGGCAGGGATTATGCGAAATTTTTCTCGAAGATACTTGGCTTTGGCTCGAAATATCATTGCCTATTGTTGAAGTAAAAAATCGTGTAGACCTTCAAGAACGCTTGGCCCAAGATAATACAGCTCTTCTTGGTAATGGGTTACCGCAATCGATGACCGAGGCGTTCAGGCAACCATCTTGGTTCTCTGGAAGAATTGATGATAACATTTGTCTTCGTAAACGTGGTGTTGCTGATATAGAGTTTAAACTTGGTTATGAGTGGCTTAAAAATGACTGCTGTTTCTTTGAGTCCTATATTGGACTTTTAGCACCAACAGGCAACAGGCCTAATGCGCGATATGTCTTTGAGCCAATTGTTGGCCATAATCATCATGTTGGTGGCATGCTTGGCAGTACTGGCGTTTTCCAGTGTTGGCAGTGTACCCATTGGGGTATGTCTTTTGCCCTTGATATGAATACCTTTCTCTTTGCCAAAGGCAACGAGTGCCGCTCACTTAATCTTAAGCAGCGCCCTTGGAGCCGTTATATGCAAATGTATATAAATCAGGCGCAGGCACAAGAAGCCTCAGATGCATATGCAAGTGACCCTTATAGAGCCCTAACTATGAATACTCCGGGAATTGATATACTAACTCGCGATCTTTGTGTTAGACCAGGTTTCGCGCGTACGTATAACATGGCTACTATTGCGGCAAACGAGCGTTGGCACCTTGAGGCTGGCTACAATTTTTATGCTCGTGATGCTGAGTGTGTAAAGTTGGCACAAAAATGGCAAACAGGTCCTGCGCTCAAGGCAATTAATAGCGGTTCTGGTTTTACTAATCCATACCAGTCAATAAACTGGTTTGTTATAAGCACCGAAAGCGATGACACACAGCCAAAAGGTGTGCAAGAATATGAGCAGAACTACATTCAAGAGCAAGATCTCGATCTTGAGTCAGCGGCTCATCCAACAGCCATGTCATATGCATTCTATGGCACTGTTGGTTGGCATGCCGATGATGTGTGTTGCCACCCATTATTAGCGGCATTGGGAGGGTCCTATGAAATGTCTGCTGACAATGGTGCCCTTAACCGATGGACTATATGGGGCAAATTTGGCATGTCATTTTAATATATTAATTTTTTAAAAATGCGTACCTGCCGCGCATTATGTATAGTTGACGTTCGCCGTAGTAAAGTCGAACGTCAACTTTTTTTTAATTAAGTGCGAGAAAGAATGCATCTTTTTGCCTATTACCAAGAAACATTGTTTTTTGGTCATGAATTACCGTAGGATAGTAATAGAAGCACAAAACATAATCTTATCTTCCAGTACTGTTATCCGCATTTCACACAGAAGGGTTAAGGGCGGGGGTTTTTAATGAAAACTATCCAGGCGCATGATGGTCATGAAGGTACGCACGAAATTGTCTATGTGATACCAACGATGGGAGTTGTTGTCTTTCCCCACATGCTACTACCACTGCTCATACTTGATGAGCGGATTATACAAGGGGTCCGCACAGCAATCGAGTCTTCAAAGACAGTATTACTGCTTGCTGCCAAGAAGCAACCAAATAACCAGACGACTATAGGCACCGATGATCTGTATGAGATAGGAACTATAGGATCGGTTATGCGACTTATTAACATACCGGAAGGTGGTATAAAGGTTCTTGTGCAAGGGATATCAAAGGCTCAGGTAAAAAGCCTCCATGCTGATGAAAATGGCATTACAGCCTCTATAGAACGCATCGATGTTCCACATGATATTAATGACCCTACTATTATTGCACAGATTAATAATATCAAAACTATTGCTGAACGAATGGCCGCTGCAGGGCAGTTTTTTAGCCCTGATTTTTACACAGTAATTTCTCGCATTAATGATCCTGAAAAAATTGCGGATTTTGTTCTTTCGCATTTAGATATGCCTGTTGAGCAAGCGCAGCAAATTCTAGAATCCCATTCGATGACAGAATTTTTTGATGGTATTTATACATACTTATGCCATGAGCTTGAGATTGCTGAACTTGAAGATAATATCAAAAATAGGGCACGTGATTCTATGAACAAAGCCCAAAAAGAATTTTATCTTCGAGAGCAAATAAAAGCTATCAAAACAGAACTCGGTGATGATGACGCAGAAGATATTGATGGTTACCATAAAAAACTTTCGCAAATATTAATGCCAGACGATGTGCGTACCGAAATAACTCGTCAGATACATCGTCTTGAACGCATGTCGCCAGACTCTATGGAAGCTGGTGTATTACGAACATATCTTGATTGGGTAGTTGGCTTGCCCTGGGGTATCTTTACGGAAGACAACTGTGACATTGCTAGGGCACAAGAGATTCTCAACGCCGACCACTATGGACTCAAAGAAGTAAAAGAACGAATCTTGGATTTTATATCAATTTGCAATCTTAAAAATGATGGGGCTTCTCCCATCTTATGTTTTATAGGGCCTCCTGGTACGGGTAAAACTTCTCTTGGTCAATCAATCGCTCGGTGCCTTGGTCGAAAGTATGTTCGCATATCCCTTGGCGGCGTTCGTGATGAGGCTGAAATCAGGGGTCATCGACGTACGTATGTTGGCGCTATGCCTGGGCGACTTATACAAGCAATTCGCAAAGCTGGATCCTCAAATCCCGTTATCGTTATCGATGAACTCGACAAAATAGGCGCTGACTTTAGAGGCGATCCTTCGTCGGCTATGCTTGAGGTACTTGATCCACAACAAAATAAAAGCTTTCATGATAATTACCTAGGTGTACCATTTGATCTCTCAAAGGTCATGTTTATCGCAACAGCAAATTCCCTAGAAACGATTTCAAGTCCACTGCGCGATCGCATGGAGACCATAGAATTAACCGGATATGCCTATGATGAAAAACTTGCCATAGCGAAGCAATATCTTGTACCACGCAGCATTGCTGACTGTGGACTCGGAGACTATGGATTTAACCTCCATGATGATGTCCTCGCAGAGCTTATTGCAAATTATACCCGCGAATCGGGTGTTCGTGAACTTGAGAGACTTATTCATAAAGTATGCTCAAAGGCTGCTCGTTCAGTTGTGCAAAACAATGCTGTCGCTGCATTCAATACCGATAATATCGAGCAGTATATTGGCCCACGTAAATTTTTGCATGATGCTGTTCAGCGTTCTGATCAGGTTGGTATCAGTAATGGGCTTGCATGGACTGCCTGCGGAGGAGAAATGATCCGCATTGAGGCAGTTCTTATGCCTGGTCAAGGAAAGCTCTTATTGACGGGACATCTTGGTGAGATCATGAAGGAATCGGCACAGGCAGCACTGAGTTACGCTCGGGCTCATGCGCAAGAATTTGGTATACCAGATGGCCATTTCACAACGCATGATATTCATATTCATGTACCAGCAGGTGCTACTCCTAAAGATGGACCTTCTGCTGGCATCACCATGTTGACGTCAATTCTTTCAGCATTAACCCAGAGACCCATCAATGCCCAATACGCAATGACAGGCGAACTTAATTTAAGTGGTGATGTTATGCCTATCGGTGGCGTCAAAGAAAAAATTCTTGCAGCAAAACGTAATAATGTTGCGCATATTATTTTGCCGTTACAGAATAAGCATGACATGCTTGGCATGGAAGACATTATGAAAGATATTAACGTTATATGGGTGCATCATGCCAACGAGGTTATGGACTATGTATTATTGCCATTTCAGGGCATAAAATAACAACAGTATAGGTACAGGCACCATGAAAAAAGTATTAACTATTGGTGGTGCAACAAAAGATATCTTTATAGTTGATTCACAACCACAGATGTTACATCTTTGTTGTTATGAAGGCAGGCGTTCCTTTCTGATCTTTGAAGATGGAAGAAAGGTAGAGGTTGAATCTCTCGAATACCATACAGGCGGCGGTGCTACCAATGTAGCAGTTAGCTTCAAACGTCTTGGATTTGAGGTTTCAACATACATCAAGGTCGGTTATGATCAGGAAGGAACGTATATCATGCAATCACTCCAGGAGAGTGGCATAGATACATCATTCATCTGTGTGACCAATAATGAACCAACAGCTATTTCGTTTATCGTACCAACAGAACAAGGCAACCGTGTTGCCCTAGTCTATCGTGGCGCGAACAGAACAATCACCAACAGTGAAATACCCTACAATGCAATTAAAGATGTTGATGCCGTTTACGTAGGTCCTTTGAGTGGGCAGTCGTCAGATCTTATACTGCCCATCGCGACCGCTGCAAGGGATGCTGGAAAACTTATTGTCATTAACCCAAGTTCACAACAGCTTTCTGCTTCAAATGATACACTTTGCAAGGCACTGGCAATCATAGACATTCTTGTTATAAACGCCTATGAAGCACATTGTTGTATGAGCACTCTAGTACAGCATGACCGAGAATTACAGATCAAATTATTAAGCGATCGAGACGTTGCTCAAAGCTGTGGTTTACCTGATATGATGCGAAAACCACTGGTGTATAGAGGTCTTTGTTTCAGTCTGCCTATGCTGTTGCGCGAGCTTCGATCTCGAGGCCCTGCTATTATTATCGTTACCAATGGCAAAGATGGAGTCTATGTTGCCGCAGATAATCGTATTTTATACCATCCAAGCATCAACGTTCCCGTTGTTTGCACGATCGGAGCAGGTGATGCCTTTGCATCTGGCTTTGTATCATGGTTGCAGCATGGTAATTCTATTGAAGATTCAATCCGTGCAGGCATAGTCAATAGTGCATCAGTTATTGGCCATATAGGCGCCAAGACAGGACTCTTGACACGAGAGGACATGGAGCAAAAGCTCGAAACTTTGCCAAAAAATCTTCTACAAGAATATCCTCTGCAATAAATGCAGTTTTTTATTGTACTAATTTTTATAATGTTTCTGAGCAAGGATCTTGATGGAGTGTACGTGCCATCAAGTCTTACGATTGATGCCTTGGTATATGTTTTAAGGGGTACCCATGAAAAAAATTGCGCTGGGGCAGCTCAGTATTTTTTTTTGTTTCTCTTTTTAGAGGGAACTTTGATGAGTACACAGGATACTTGCCGCTTGGTATAGGGAGAAACGCTATGAAAATAAAAAGTCCAAGTACATTTCTTGGGCATGCGTGTGCGCAAAGTATTCTTGTATGTTTGCTCTTAAGCGCTTCGCTGGCAACATATGCGGAAGAAATTTCGAAGAAGCATCTGACAGTTTCGTTTATTATTCCATGCCATTATAAACATTTTAAATATCTTGAGGGTTTGCTTGACATACTATGCAAGCAAACAGTGTTGCCTAACGAAGTTATTATTTCTCTATCTGAAGTAAGCGAATTAGGTGCTGCGGCTGTGGAAGATTTAGAAAAAAAATTATACCCGTTTCCATTTACAATTATCAAGCATCGAGAAGCATTATCTGCAGGAGCCAATAGAAATTGTTGTTGCGATGCATCCACCGGTGATATTATCATCGCGAATGACGCCGATGACCTTCCTCATATTCAACGTGTCGAACTTATAAGACATGCGTTCGAAGAGTATCCGGCTGCATTTATAGTACACGGCGGAGTAAGAGATGAGAAAAGAATTAACTTATTCCAACTATATGATGCTAACAAGATAGATGTCTACAAGCTTAACGGTAAGCTTTGTGATTGGATTAACGGGTGGCCTATCTGGCATGCCAAAATATATACCTATAAATATGACCAGCTCATATACGGATGTCCTGCAATAAAACGAAAAACCATCGAAAAGGTCAAATGGCCTGATAAACACATCTTTGGAGAGGATTGTATTTTTGCGCGGGAGTTTTTTGACAAGATCGGTAGCATGTTTATTATTGATGCAAATCTTTATTTGTATAGGGCAGGCCTAGGAGGCCTTGTTTAACGAGTGATGCACGAAGTTGCCTCGTGAGATTTCCAAGACAACACGCCAAAGGCTAATTATAGAGCTTAGTGAGAATGCTGTTGCGGGGCTTCTGCCCTCCCCACGAGGGGTTTGCGACCCTGTGACCCTTTCTTTTGAGAAATAAAGGCGATAATGCCCTCCGTGCAGCACTGGTATCAAGGGACACGCAATAATTTTGGTGATGTAACACAAGAACCATATTAGTTCCCGCGCTGCATGCTGTTCTTGACTATAATACACTCTATGGAGGTAGTGGTATGAGGCTTCTTTTCTATGTATATTTATTTTTCACAGGTCTTATGTTTTTGCTGTGTGGTGCGGTAAGAACTTTTGCAACAATAGGCGCACCCCATTTGACGGGATTCCATGAATCTTGGGAAGCACTTTTGCGAAATGGAACTAACATCATCGCACAGTATGATCGAGACCAGATGGAAAAGAACGAACGCTTTATGATCTTGAAAAGTTTGTATGAAAAAACGGTCTTGACTCATGCCAGATCATCCAAAAAAACTTTGATTCCCAAAGTATTGCACCAAATATATCTTACTGATGCAGGCAAGGAAATGCCCAAAATATATAAGCAATTGCAACAAATATGGATAACCAAGCATCCGGGATGGCGCTATAAACTTTGGGGCTTCAAAGAAATTGAGCAATTCGGTCTTATCAACAAAAAAAAATTTGATGAAGCTCTTGGATACGCCGCCAAATCGGACATAGCACGTTACGAAATTTTGTATCGTTTGGGCGGTGTTTATGTTGATACCGATTTTTTGTGCCTAAAACCACTAGATAAGCTCAATAATCGCCATGATTTTTATGTTGGTATGGAACCCCATATTAGGGATGATATTGATGCATTGCATAGGTTTATTATTAGCCAAGCTATTATAGGTAGCCGACCTGGACATCCGATTCTCAAAAAATGTATAGAGGAATTGGCCAATAAAAGCTTTGCTCTTGGTGAAGATCCAGTTTTTATGACGGGGCCAATATTTTTTGGAGATTGCCTCTTTTCGGCGATAGATACCAGCGCTACATCGAGATCAGTTGTATTGCCGCCAACATATTTTTTTCCAATTGGCTTTGGTCAGGGTTCGCTGCCTTTTTCTGAGATTATAGCAAATTTCTCGCATCCTGAAACATTCGGGATCCATCTGTGGGCAGGCTCGTGGCATGCAAAAGGTGATTTTAGCAGAAATGAGGAATCTTTAGTAGCCCTCGGCGAAAGCAATGCAACGGAAATTCAATCCATGATGTAACTCTTCCGGGTAATCTATAATATCTTATTCGCATAATGGCTTGCCCAACTTTTTACTTATTGCCCTGGTTTTATCTCGACTTTGCTTATGGCCATGTATCCCGATTTAACCGTCGCTTCGGCTGCATTTAGAAGTGCTTTTATGCTCGCTTTTAGAGGCGGTTTTCTATGCAAGTGTTCCAAAAACTCACTATTATTACTTTGCAACTTCTCCATACTGTACGCTATTCCTGTACTTTTGTTTGCATCCGCGGTTTTGCGATAATTTGCATTAAAAAAAATTATATGATATGGTATATCACAATACGCGGGAATAGCTCAGTTGGTAGAGCGTTGCCTTGCCAAGGCAAAGGTCGCGGGTCCGAGTCCCGTTTCCCGCTCCATATGAATTCATACGTTATATCCCGTGAAGAACATTTATTATGATTGCAATAGTCTTATTGCTTAAATATTTTTAGCGAATAGCAGTGGATTATTGTTGTAAGGCAGAAGGTCTACCTATGAAATCAATCGTTGAAGAAGCGTCTTCAATTACTAAAGCCATCGAAAATGGATGGATACGAGCGGGAAAACCAAAAGAGTTCACGGTAAGAGTATTTGAAGAACCTGAAAAAAATTTTTTTGGCATCACAAAAAAACCCGCCAAAGTTGGTATTTTCTTTAACGGCGACACCGTTCAACAACGCCCCTCTCTTAAGCATCGTGATACCAAAAACCAGCAACAATCCAATAGGAAACAGGTCAAGGGTCCCCAGAAAGATGCTTCCTTGCCGCAAGACAAGAGTAAGAAGATAGAACAAAGGCCAATATCGGCGACAAAAAACGAGCAGTCGCAATCAATTCCTCAGGGGGCAAAAGATCAGCAGAAAGTTTTATGGACTCCTGATATGATCAAAACGGCAACTGAATGGCTTACTCATACACTAACGTGTATGGGCAAAGGGCCAATCGCAATGACAACACAAACCAAAAAATATGAACTTCTTATACAGCTTGAGGCGCCAGTTATACATGATAAACGTCGCGAGCAGTTTCTGCTAAAAAATACTTCTCTTATTATGATTCAAGCAATGCGATTTATATTGAAGCGTGCTCTGCACGGGTATAGAATTACCATTTCATCACGTGATACTGATGGTCATTCATCCTGATGAGCAGACGATTATTGCACAATGCACCCCGTCAGGTAATGGCGCGATAGCATTACTGCGACTATCTGGGGACCGTGCATGTGCTATCGCAACGTCGTTTAGCCGTCTGGCATCGAGGGTCGCTTTAGACCATGTTGCAACGCATACAATTCATGTTGGTAATATTGTTGATCAAGACGATGAGATAGTTGATCAGGTCCTTTTTCTTGTCATGCATTCGCCCAAAACATTTACTGGGCAGGATACTGTTGAAATAACCTGTCACAATAATCCGTTTATTATACAACATATTATAGAGCTTGCCATACATGCAGGTGCACGACATGCAGGTCCTGGTGAATTTACCAAACGAGCTGTTCTTTCGAACAAAATAGATATTCTGCAGGCTGAAGCAATTAACGAAATCATACACGCTAACACTCCCATTGCCCTCAAAAAATCCCTCGCCCAATTACGGGGAAGCTTGTCATCGTGCATCACAACTATCGAAGAACTCTTGCAGCAGGCCCATGTCCTTACGGAGGCAAGCTTCGAATTTCTTGACGATGAAATGAGTTTTGCTAAAGAAATACACGTGCTTCTTGAACAAGCAATGAAAATTGTTGCAACCTCACTCCATTCGTATGATAAACTGAAACAAGTTAGAGATGGTATGAGAATCGCCATTATTGGTACGGTTAATGCTGGTAAATCATCGCTCTTTAATGCACTAACAAAGGCAGAACGTGCCATCGTTACACCTATACCAGGAACAACCAGAGACACGATTGAATATGGTGTTTACCAATATGGCACCTATATAACGTATATCGATACTGCTGGCATCAGGGTAACTGACGACGTCATAGAGCAGTGCGGCATCGAAAGATCGCATCGCGCAGCAGCTGAGGCCGATATTATACTCTTGGTAGTTGATGGATCAAGGCATCTTGCCCACGAAGAGGAACTTTTCTATACTTCGTGTAGTACTAAGTATGGGGCTAAAGTTATTGTTGTGCTTAATAAAACTGACATACAAGAGCACGCCGTCTGCGCATATGGCACTTTGAGTGGCACAGCATCTGTGTCATGCTCATGCCAAAATGGCTATGGCATCGACATGCTACAAGAGGCGATAAAGAAAAAAATTCAAGAGCTCCTCACCTCTATGAACGCGCCATATCTATTGAATGAAAGACAGGGCTCCATGCTGACCACAGTGCATAGCCAACTACAAGAGATTATTGCTATGGTCTCCACGCAGGAGCCACCATACGAACTCATTGCCGAATCACTCAAAGGAATAATTTCTTGCACACGTGAATTGACCGGTAAAACAGTAAGCGAAGATAGCATGGAACAAATATTTAAAAAATTTTGCGTTGGCAAATAATAAAAAATGCTTTATAATCGCTAAACTATCAAAGCGCGTCGACAAACACACTATAATGCTGCAATATTTGGGAATGGCATGCAAAAAATTGTTATTTTTACGAGTATTGGTGGTGGTGGACACATGTCCGCTAGTAATGCACTTACTGGGTATCTTAAGGACCAGTATGAAATCAAGCAAGTCTGTCTATTAAACGACCTCCTTAAGTCCTTTGATCCGATACGCCTTGTTACGGGTGGCAATTATACCGGCGAAGGTACTTACAATGCGCTGACCCCTTATAATCAATGGTGGCTCATGAATTTGATCTATCGCGCCGGTCGTATTTATTTTGCGCCACTCGGTAGATGTATGCGAACTCGGATTATTCAATATCTACGTGAAGTGAATGCTGATCTTGTTATATCTGTTATTCCAATATTTAACAAATGGATCCTCGAGGCAGCACAAGAGCTAGATATTCCATTTCTGCTCATGCCGACTGATCTTGATCTGCGTTCATTTATTTATCATGTACATAGCCCGCAATACGATAAATTTCATCTCAGTGCCATTTTTAATGATCCTGCAATACAAAGACAGCTTGCCTCCAAAAAGTTCAGCAAACATCAAGTTTCCTTTGATGGCTTCCCGCTGAGACCAGAATTCTTTCAATCTTATAGCCGAGTCTCGTTGTGTAGCACCATGGGTCTTGATCCAGAAGTTCCAGTTATTATGATTATGATGGGAGCTCAGGGTGGCAGGGGCCTTGTTGACTGTGTTGAACACATCAGAACCATGTCCATGCCTTTACAGCTTCTGGTATGCATTGGCAAAAACCAAGCAATACGGGAGCCTCTTAAGGCTATAGCTCTTGATAATAATATATCTATGCATATTATCGAAGATACACCAGACATAGCAGAATATATGGCAGTTGCAGATCTTCTTATATCAAAATCAGGCACTGCGAGTTTTTGCGAAGCGATTCATATGAAACTTCCCATGATTATCGATGCAACAGGCTCGGCGCTTGTTTGGGAACGATTTAATCATGAATTCGCCCAGCGACGTGGCATTGGTTTTGTTATGCAAGAGTACAAGCAGTTGCCCTTTTTTATCGAGTCTTTCTTGGCATCGACAGAAAGACGAGAAGCGATGCAACTGGCAATGGCTAGGTTATGTCAAAAAAATGCACCAGAACGCATCAAAAAACATGTTGCACGATTATTGGGTATCAAGCGTGGTCCTCTTGCACAGCCATGGTTTAATCCATCAGTTTACGGATAAAATAACTCCGCAGGATAGAACATTACACCCTTTATGACTTTAATATCATAAGCATAGTAACACTCAATGTTTACAAGGAGAAGTTTATGCGCGCAATAAGCTGTCTTGCCTGCATAGTTGTTTTTGAAGCTAGTGGTCTTTCTAAAGTACATGATCTTTTGAGTTATCCAGAATTTGATTATCAAATAGGTATAGATATAGAAAGAGGAGATCATGAAAAAATTCAATACGCAATGAAAAAATATGAGCAAAAAATCAATTCAATGGATTTTTTATTGTACCCAGCAAAAAATCCAAAAAGGCTCATTGTTCTTTTTACGTGGGTATCGAGAGATAAGCATTATGGCATGTGGTCATGGTTTTGGAATGACGAAGAAAATTGGGATTCAACGGCCTATCTCTTTCTGTATGACCCAACAATTACATGGTTTTTAGGCAAGGATGGTCATTCACTTGTAAAAACTTATTCTGAGATCATCAATCAATGCATAAAAAAAAGTAACTTAGGTAACGAACATGTTTTTACGGTAGGAATTTCTATGGGGGGGTATGCTGCTCTCTATTATGCAACCTTGCTTAATCTTAAGGGGGCCATTGCAATTTGCCCACAAATTGATCGCGCAAGTGCTTGTACTGATCAAGGCCTATCATGGGAGATTGGAAGAGGCATTGATAGAAATTTTCAAGATCTTGACCAATTTTTGGCCAACAAGGTATATACGCCTGCTATCTCCCTTAATCTTAGTGGTGCTGGTCAAGATTGTTTAGCCGCTGCAAAACTTATTGACGCCGTCAAGCAAAAAAAATCCCTTTTAGTTTTTCGAAAAAAGGCAGGAAGTAGCCATGGCGCCCTTGGCGTTACGAGAAAATTTATTGAACAGGAAATAGATTTTCTGGATCGTGAAAACTTTTCTTGTACGGAAACCCTTTGCGGATAAATAAAAATATTGCTCACGAATTTCTCAGGATTACAACAAATAAGAGCTTATTTGCGTGGTGGTTTTATTGATCGCCATAAGGCAGCTCCTGGAACATAGGAAGCAGCGGTGCCTATAGATGACCATAAGCCACCAACAAACCCTGGTGACACCTGCGCAATCAATTGAGCGTGTGCTGGTGCCGGCAATGGATCTTGCCTATATGATGCTAACAAGTGCAGAGCGATCTCGTGAGCAATATTAGGGTCACTTGTGAGGCTTACAGGGCTCTCTTCGCCAACTCTTGGATGCATGCCAAGCGTAAATGCTTGCATTTCATGGCGAGTAACTTTTCGCAGGTTATTGCGCTGTAGCTCCTCATGCGCAATGGCTCGTGCAATATCTTTATGCCCCAGCAATGTTGCTAGTTCTAGTGCTGTTTTGGCATCAGGAGTTTTAGATTTTGCCGAAATGCTGGCACCATAATCCAACAAGGCTTCAGCAACAGGAAGATTATGCATTAATATTGCACACATCAACGGTGTATATTGATCCTCAGGATGGCCTTCAACAGGTACTCCACGCCGCAGAAGTTTGCTCACTATAGAACCACTTACTTCGAGCGGCATGCTCAGTAGCGGAATCAACGAGGACCCTCGTAAGGTAATCTCTGGCGAAGCAACACCAATGTCTCGCATAACTGACAGTGTTGGACGAATTTTGGCTTCTTCTTGCTCACGTACAAAAAATTTAACGTCACAAAATTCTGTGAGATGATCATCAACTTCCTGCAATAATTGTTCCGCAGTCTTGCCAGCGCGTTCGATGTCCGTTCGTCTTAAAGTTTTTCTTAAAGTTTGTCTTAAAGTTTCTGGAAATTTTTCTTCATCAAATGCACAATGCGCATCAAATAACTTACAGTTAATACGCAAACTATTCAATTTAGCCAAGCATGAGGCTCTTGCTGCTGAACTACCTGCTGCTGGTGGCGCTGCTGCCTTAAGAGGTTCTGCAGCATAGAAGCATAAAAACATTGTACTATACAATAGATAATACTTGGTTAATCTTTGATTCATACATAATTCCTAACGCTTTTTTAACTGTCTTATAGACAGAAAAGAATCAAAATATTTTAATCAGTTAGAGCAAATTACTTGCGTGGTGGTTTTATTGATCGCCATAAGGCAGCAACTGCTGACGACCCTGGAACATAGGAAGCAACGGTGCCTATGGATGACCATAAGCCACCAACAAACCCTGGTGACATCTGTGCAATCAATTGAGCGTGTGCTGGTGCTGGCAATGGATCTTGCCTATATGATGCTAACAAGTGCAGAGCGATCTCGTGAGCAATATTAGGGTCACTTGTGAGGCTTACAGGGCTCTCTTCGCCAACTCTTGGATGCATGCCAAGCGTAAATGCTTGCATTTCATGGCGAGTAACTTTCCGCAGGTTATTACGCTGTAGCTCCTCATGCGCAATGGCTCGTGCAATATCTTTATGCCCCAGCAATGTTGCTAGTTCTAGTGCTGTTTTGGCATCAGGAGTTTTAGATTTTGCCGAAATGCTGGCACCATAATCCAACAAGGCTTCAGCAACAGGAAGATTATTCTTTAATACCGCACACATCAACGGTGTACATTGATCCTCTGGATGACCTTCAAGGGGCATGCCACGCTGCAAAAGTTTTCGTACAATAGCAGCACTTTCTTCAAGCGGTATCCACAGCAAATCTGCTAAGAAGGGTGTTCGTATGATAATCTCTGGTGATGCAACACCTAAGGCATGGAGAGCAAAGGGCTCTAAACGGAGTGGGGCCATGTCACAATATGCTCTCAAAATGACATTGTTAATATCAAGATCCTCTGTAATGAGATCACTAAGCTTCTGCAGCAATTGTACCGTAGTTTCCCCTTCCACAGGCATGGCATGGCTCAATTCTGCGAATCTTTCAGAGAAGAACCTAGAAACCGTGTGACTTAATTGCAAATTGAACTCCAATGCCCGTAAGTTGCGTTCTATCTCAATTAATTCAGTAGGTGCTTGTGCTGGCCCTTCATCTTCCATTGCAGTATGCTCTTGCGTTGGCAATAGATCTTCTTTATAAGATGCTAACAAATGTTGCGCAATCTCTTGGGCTACGCCGGTAGCTCGCAAGAGACTTACAGGACTACCTTCGCCAACCGTTGGATGGTTGCCTAGTATAAAAGTACCCATTTCACGACGGGTAATCTCACCTGCCATGACGTGTGCAATATCATTATGTCCCAGTAATTTTGCTAATTCAGGTGCTGTTTTAGTACCGGGTGTCTTGGATTTTGCTGTGACGCTAGCACCACAGTCCAATAAGGCTCTCGTCACAGGAATATTGTTCATTAATACCGCATACATCAATGGTGTATACTGTATATCAGGATGGCCTTCAACAGGCGCTCCATGGCGTACAAGTTTTCGTACAAGAGCAGCGCTCTCCTCAAGCGGCATGTGTAATAATGTTGAAAAATAAGGTATTCGCATTGTAATTACTGGCGATGCAAGACCTATAATTTCCGTAACATGAAGCGTTAGATAAAAACGACGGTCTATGCCAAGATGGCAGGCTTTCAAGGCAACATCGGCACCATAGTGCCCTTCTGTCATTTGACTATCAATTTTTTGCAATAATTGTGCTGCAGTCTCCTTGCCCTCATTCTCCGCAGGCATCTTATCATCCAGTAGCTGTGAATTGCCTGAAAAGAATGCATGCGAAGCACGATCTAAGTCCAAAATAAAGTCTAAGGCCAGCCCGTCCTCTTTGTCAGCCAATACCAGAGTGCATTCTGGTGTAGTATGAGCTTGTGCTGTCGGTGGCGCTGCTGCATCGAGATGCTTCGCGGAAAATAAACATGAGCAAACTGCTAAAAATATTAAACAATAATAATTTAAATTTCGGTTTATATTCATACGATCCTTAAAGTAACATTTATAACCAATGATGGTTGCAATAAAAATAATGCATAATAGCGTCAATAAAAGATGAAAAAATTATTCTAAAAAGATCTTCTTTAGTAAACTATACTAAAATTTTTATATATGGCTACAACTGATGCATAAGTTATTAAAATTTTTCTATTAAGAAAGTCATAGAGGCTGCAGAGGCAAAACCCTTTGTTGGGAGGGGTGTGGCGAAGCACCATACCACGCATGCCACTGGTACATGATACGGCAACCAAACCTGCTAGTCGTGTAGAGGCAACACGTTGCCTGAGCCCCATAAGCAAACATGCGGGTACTATAAGTTAGCGTATCGTTTGTATAAATTCTTTACAGGTAATGTGTTGTTCGACAACGGCGTGAAGAGCCCTACATAGTGGGGCATCTAGATTATGTTTGTCTATAAATTGCTGAACAGTTTTGATAGTATTGACGCCCTCTGGCACTGTGCCGAGTTTTTCACATACTGCCATTCGCGATTCACCACGACCAAGACCCTGACCAAGTTGTGCATTACGACTCAAACTGCCTGTCGCTGTTAACACTAAATCCCCAAGTCCTGATAGACCATAGAGGGTATTGGGTTGTGCCCCGAGTTTGTGCGCTATAGTGACCATTTCGTTAAAGCCCCGCGTAAAGAAGAGAGCCTTGGTGTTATAGCCATAGCCAGCACCATCAAGAATCCCAACACCAAGAGCTATAATATTTTTGAGGGCGCCGCCACACTGGACGCCAAGTATATCACTTGATGGATACGTTCTACAGTAGTCATTATCTAGTATAGATCGTAGGTCTTTGATAATCGTGTTAGAATGACCTGCGATAACAAGCCCCGTTACATGATGGGTTGCAACTTCTTGCGCGAAACTTGGTCCAGCGACAACTGCTGCTGCTGATTGGTGCCCAAAGATATCGTCGATGATCATACTTGGCAATGCCATTGTTTCTTGCTCGATACCCTTACTCAACACAACAAAAGGCGATGCCGATGATACGTGTTCTTGCACTTGCTTGCAGACTGACCGCAGAAAAGCAACGGGCACAGCCTCAAAAATATAATCAGCACCCTCGCAACAGTCTTGAAGGGATGCAACAGGAACAAGATTATTGGGCAAGAGAATGCCAGGAAGATAGCGCTCATTCATGTGAGTTTCACGAATCGATGTAATAACTTGCTCTTCTAGGCACCACAAAAAGACGTCGTGGCCGTTTTCGGCAATCATCTTGGCAACAGCTGTTCCCCACGCTCCACCACCAATCATACCTATTTTTTTATTCATTTTCCAAGGTTCCTTGTACACGTTTTCAGATACGCAAACACTTCATCAAACCGTTCTTCATGCATATCGGGCCATAAACATGTTGGGAAGTATAACTCAGCATAGGCTCCCTCATAGAGTAAAAAATTACTGAGTCTTTGTGCAAATCCTGTACGAATAATAACATCAGGATCTGGAATACTATGCATCCAGAGATGATCTCGAAAGACCTGTTCTGTGATAATGTCGGGTGATATTTTTTTTTCAGCAACTGCTCGGACTAGTGCTTGTACAGCAGCAACGATTTCCTGGCGACCGCCGTAGCAGATCAGTAACTGGAGTGATAATTTTTTGCCATCTTGCGTTATTTTTTCTATCTGGTCGCAGGTTTCTGCGACATCCTCCGGCAATAGCCCTCGGTCACCGATGCAACGAACTCTAACGCCCTTGGACGCCATGTTATGAGCATATTCAATGCCATATTCGCATATGACGCCAAAATAGCACGCACGTTCGAATGCTGATCGCTGCAAATTTTCGATAGAAAACGCATACATGGATAAGTACGGAACGGCGCGTTCAAGACAAACATCAACGGCAGTCTGTACTCTTTGTAGGCCCTCTAGGACACCCTGTTTAAGGGGAAGATTGTGTTGCTTTGCCCACCGACGATTGCCATCCATAATACATGCAATATGCTCAACCATAATAGTATAGTAATTCCTACTTTGTGGCCCCTGAAAATCTCTCAATGCAACGATGCGATAATGGTCTAAGAATAAGCCTTTTTTTGGCTAAAAACAATATACTTGAATGAATAGTCGCCATTATAATGGGCAAAGGTATATAAACCGCCTATCGGTTACTTAGCACGACATTGGGTAAAGCTGCTTTCAAAGTATTCAATTGTGCTGGTGACAATGGATTTTCATCGAGAAAAAGATAGGTGAGCTTGGGCAAATCAGCTAAATCCCGAATATCAATGCTGCTTATATGGTTACCTATAAGAGAAACACGTTCAAGTTTATTGAGCTCTACAAATACTGTGCCATCAAGAGTAACAAGCTGATTATTATCGAGATCAAGCACCTCAAGCTTATCTAATCCACGGAATAAGCCCGTACCAATAATTGATATTTTACACACCAGTCAATTCTATTGGAATGTCTTGTTAAGTTCGTACTCAATTCACAGTATGATCTTTTTTCTTTTTAAGAAATTCAGTTCGCTCAGTTTCTAACAAAATGCTTACATTTTTTAATGGAATATTGCCAACACAGCCACCATCGAGCGCATAGGCATTTGTATATAACTCGTACGGTGATGAGTCATTGGGTGTAGGTTTGTAGTGCATAGGTTGTTGCAACGTATCAAGAAGTGCATTACTATCCCACAAAAATCTACCGTGCGCCCTCCATTTTTTTGCTACCTGCTCCTCAGAGGGAGCCCTTATTAGATCGTTGAGACTACCAGGGTATACGCCTATATATTTCTTGTATTCTTCCAGAGCCGGTCTAAGTTCTTGCCGTTCAGCAGGATTTTTTACTGAAAACGCAAACGTTTGATTTTTGCACTGTAGCATTGCCTCAGCTATTCCAAAAGTTAAAACAACGCCCATACCTCTGATAATCTTTTTTCCTTGAATAACTTCCTTTGTATCTCCCAGCATTTCTCCGAGCCGTGCTGTCGCAGCCTGCCCAACAAGAGGCTTATATGCGGGTTCTACGATGCTGTTACAGGTTAATACAGCATGATCAATACAAAAAGCACCAACATTAATTTCTAGTCTGGCCAGCCCATACTGTTTATCTTCGTCATTAGTAGCAATAAGCAGATTATTTTTAGCTGTTTCTTGCGTGGTATTAATAACTCCATTTTTTATATAAAATTCACCGGTGTGTTTTGCAATGCCGCCTGGTCCTGCGACTATCAGTGCATACTGACCATCTGGAAACTTCGCAAGCGCCTTCATTGTTGTGCTTTCACTATCGCTACGAGCTTGATCTTGATGTTTGAGCAGTATAGTTATCGTATGAGCCAGTCCGATATTCGTACTAACAAGAACTACAAAACATATGCTCAAAGAGAGCATAAATCTTTGAGTAATCATGTCTATCACCTCTGATTTTTGAAATTTTCAAATATTTAACACCTCACCAGAAAAATTGTATTTCATCGAAGCGAGCCTGCCATGCAGCAACGACGCTTTCTGCTATGCCCGTGCCAGCGACGTTGAGAATAGAAAGTTTTTCTAGCCGTGTAAGCATCTCTTCAGGAATATTTCGCAGGGTTGGATTGCCGGTAAGACTTAATTCTTTAAGACTTACTGGAAGCTGGTTATACACGTCTGGCCCAATATTGTTAATCGTGTTATCTGATAGATTTAGGCGGCTGAGTTTATGAAGATTTCTAATCAGATTGATAGGTATTGTGTTGAGACCGCAATCAGCGAGATTAAGGTGTCTAAGCGATGCAAGAGCATCGAGAGAGCCTGCTTGCATGGTCTCTAAATAACCGCTTGAAGACAGATCGAGAGACTGCAGGCGTGGTATGCTATTCAATAAACCTGCTGGAATTCTCCTCAGAAGATTCTCAGCAAGACTAAGCTTGTATAGGTTGGTAAGCGGTTCAAATGCCCGTGCATCAATAGTTTCAATCCAGTTACCATCAAGATACAGTCTAGTGAGAGCTGTTAGTCCATCAAAATAACCAACATTAATGGTTGCTAAATTGTTTTTTGAGAGATCAAGATTTTGTAATTTGTGTAGTTTTGCAAAAATGCCAGGTGGTAGCGATACGAGCCCATTAGCTGATAGATTAAGATCCATAAGATTCCGTAAACCCTCTGAAATAGCTCCTGGGCTGCTCATGAGATTTATCCTGTTATTGGCAAGATTGAGAACTCTCAGCGTTGTCAGTGGTGCAAATACATCAGCGTGAAACTCTGCTATGCCATTATCTGCAAGATTAATAGCATGGATAGTACGATTACGAGCAGCAGCAAAAGTAACAACTTCACGCATACAGTCCGTTACAAAGTTTTCGTGTATACCCAAGCCAAGTCCGGCAAGATTCAAATATATCTCTGCATGAGGTGGCGCTTGGTCAATTTTGGTGAGTAATGCACGTATAAATTCGCTCGGCACAAACTCTGCCTTTGTATCCATAGTGATCTTAAAGGGCTTTGCCTCAGGAGTAGGGTATGGCGGTAACTGGAACGGCACTGCCGTGCTAGAGCTCGCTGCCATAACCTGATCGACAGGTTTTGCTGCGAGGACAGGATGTGAAGGATAATACTCACGGAACGCTTCTCCGGGCCTTCTCGGTACAGTAGGAACAATGAGAGCTTTTGGGAGTGGATGCTCAGCTGGCCTTGGGAGATCTCGCAAAGAGGTTGCGGTACCGAATAATGCGCTATGACGAGCTGGTATGGCAGGTGTTGCACTGCCGCTTGCAAGCGCTTGCTTTTTTGCAGAAGGGCTGCTCTCTCCGCCTTCAAGGGCCCTTTTAGGATTCCCATGCTCGCTTGCCAGCGAATCTATAATCATGCAGCAAATACTTGCTATGCATACCAAAATCTGCTTTTTCATGGTCTATAACTCCATTTTTTGTGAGATCTACTATCTACTACCAAACCGTATAACCGTCGCAGTGAAAAAAACCGTTCGCCCTGAGACATGCACTGCAAGCATCTTACCGAAGACCCGTGCGTCTCGAAGGCAGACACAGCAAAAGTATCGACCCCGTCAGCTCTGATGGTGAGCCTTGTGAGCGTCATGCTTGATAAGTTCGCGCCACCCGGCCCTGCCGTTCGCCCTGAGGGCGAGCCTTGCGAGCGTCTCGAAGGGTTGAACGCAATGATACAACAAAACCACGTTAACGTAATACTGGTTAACCGGTGATTTTTTTGTCAGTATCTAACATACTTAGAGTAGCATAATAAAAACTATATTTGCAATAAATTTATAAAATAGAACATAAAAAAGAGTGCCTGGCTCAGTACGCATGCAATGTTTTATGCCTGCAAAGACAATAAGGCAGAAGCTTGCCTTGCAATTGTGCGCTTATGTTGTCCAGGTTTTCAGTGATTGTATCTGGTACAAATGAGTGCGAGATAGGTCATAGTATATGCTGTTAATGCATATACTATGATTCAATGTTAGCAATCGCTAGGATCAGGCAAAGCTTGGATGTAAATTGACCCAAGAGCCATTGCAGGAGTAAGAGTTATCGGTGCCGTGAGTGAGACTTCCGGCGAAGCAGCAACAACAGCAAGCCAGATCGAATCGCCCTGAGCAAGTTGTATTACAGTTTGTCCGTGAATTGATAAAGTGAGAGAGTCATGTGGCTCTGGTGTTGCTCCTGCCCTGGTAGCAGCTGCCGCAGCAGTGGAAGCATAAAGGAGCGTTGTGATCGTCATACCGAAACTGGTGGTCGAGCCATACAAACCAACGACAAGAAGTGGATTTGTCGACGAGCCAAAAGTCAATGTTGGTGTAAGGTCATAGGTAATGCGGAAGAAACGAGTTTCGGCGCAATTATACGTGATTTTGCCGGAGCCAGCATCATAGGTCAATGCATCACTAAGTTGTAGCCCATTATTGAATGTAAAAATCGTACCCGTAGTAAGCGAAGGGATTTCCGTTGCTGTCCATCTAGACATGTAATAGCCAGGCGCATTCAGACCATTTGCACCAGCAGGTCCTGTGGCACCAGCAGGGCCTTGTGGGCCAGGAATGCAACACGTTGGCTGGCAGCAGTTTTGCATTTGGTATTGGTCCATAGAGCAGCAGCAGTTCAACAATGTTGGAATACTGAAAAAGGACATTGCACTCAGCGCAGAAAAATAGGCAAGTCTATGTAGAGATTCAGTTTTGGTATTCATCAGATTTTTTCCTTCTTATTCGCGTTGCATAATTTTTGTACACAATAAATAAATTGTACGAGCTTGCATTCTTAAGTGTTGACTCACCTCCGCATATAATGGTTATACTTGACGTGGTGAATTTTATTGAATTACGCCCAGAAGCTGACTCCAAGCTGATCTGCGATTCTCCTTGGCAAGCGGTTGATGCAGGAGTCTGTATCGACGATACTGCGTATAAGCCACTTTATAGAACGGAAAAAGAACACAAAAAACATCATAAAAAATACCATAAAAAACATAAAGACAAGTGTTCATCTGCGCATTTTACTTGCACGTGCTCCTGTGATGATCCATGTAAATCAGGGAAACGTGGACCAAGGGGAAAGCGCGGCAGGAGCGGCAAAGGGAGTTGTTGTCAAGGACCAGCAGGTCAACCAGGATTACCTGGACTGCCTGGCAATCCAGGTGTAGCTGGCCAGCCAGGACTGCCGGGCCAACCAGGTACTAAGGGTGATTCAGGAACAAATGGCGCGAATGGAACAAACGGCACAAATGGCTTAAATGGTACAAGCGGCACAAATGGTAAAGACGGTACGAATGGCACTAAGGGTGATCCTGGACTGCCTGGCAATCCAGGTGTAGCTGGCCAGCCAGGACTGCCAGGCCAACCGGGTACTAAGGGTGATTCAGGAACAAATGGCACGAATGGAACAAACGGCACAAATGGCTTAAATGGTACAAGCGGCACCGATGGTAAAGACGGCACGAATGGCACTAAGGGTGATCCTGGACTGCCAGGATTTCCAGGACTGCCTGGACTGCCAGGCCAACAGGGTACTAAGGGTGACTCAGGAACAAATGGCACGAATGGAACAAACGGCACAAATGGCTTAAATGGTACAAGCGGCACCGATGGTAAAGACGGCACGAATGGCACTAAGGGTGATCCTGGACTGCCAGGATTTCCAGGACTGCCTGGACTGCCAGGCCAACAGGGTACTAAGGGTGACTCAGGAACAAATGGCACGAATGGAACAAATGGCACGAATGGTAAAGACGGTACGGATGGCACTAAAGGGGATCCTGGGCTCCCTGGCAATCCAGGCGTAGCTGGCCAACCAGGATTGCCAGGCCAACAGGGTACTAAGGGTGACCCAGGAACAAACGGCACAAATGGCTTAAATGGCACAAACGGTGCAGATGGCAAAGACGGTCAGGACGGAGCCCAAGGCCCAGCAGGTATACCAGGGGCACCAGGATTACCAGGAGTAGCCGGTGTAGCAGGTCAGCCAGGGATGCCAGGTCCAGCGGGACAAAATGGCCAGAATGGAGCTCAAGGTCCGCAAGGACCTGTAGGCCCACAAGGTGCGCCAGGCAGGGATGGACGTGATGGACGAGATGGCGTTTGTAATTGTCCAGATAATAGATTCAGGGGCGAGTCATACCAAAACAATAGCAGCGAGGGACCTTGCCGCTGTAATGCAAGGCAAGGCAATGGTTGCGCTCAAGCAAATCAGCAACAAGGCTGTTGCTGCCGTCAGCAAAAATGCTGCTCAAAAGGCGTATCTATGCCTACGGTTAGAGCCCCTCTGTTCTATACCTTTACAAGTATACCTAGCGTTATAGGCAAGTATGGTGCAATTAACTTCACTGCAACAAGTTGCGCAATGCCATGGTTATATGCATGGGATCCATCGCACGGCGATGTCATCACCTTCAAGCAATATGGTTCTTACGCGGTACAGGTCTGTTGGCCACTATGTATGGCTGGTGCTGGTATACCAGATGGCCGCAATGCATACTTAGCCCTGGTCATTACCAATGCTCAGGGGGTAGCGAAGCAATGCTACCCAGCATCACTCATGGTAATGCCACAGCAAGGGGTTCTTGCTATTCGGTTCACTGTCAACGTGGATGCAGGAAGTACTATGCGCGTCATTAATGATGGGCCAGGGAACATTGCGATCAGTGGCAATAGCGCTAATAATGCACCAGTTCTATCGATTAAGCAGTGCTGCAAATAAGTTTTAGCTTCTTGGCAAGCAAACAAGCTTGTACTATATCGAAGGCTGTGGTTCTGAGGGAAGATGTCCCAGAGCCACAGCCTTCTTAACATGCTATGAGTAGCTTGTGTTATTGGTACAGTACCAGGGCTAACGCTATCGTCAGGCAAACCAGGTTCGCAGCGCATAAGCCCCATTATGCTCATAAAGTCTATTTTCTGACTGGGTTGGCCTTTGGAGTGTTCCATCGGTATAATAATTTTTTTATAAGCGGGATTAAGGATCATGACCTTGCATAGAGAAGCTCGCCGTCATGTTTAATTGTATAGCCAAGGGTTGTTATATTGTCAACAACTTTTTCAAAATAAAGCATCGAAAGCAGGCATTGTTCTCTTATAAGATTTTTCATGCGATGCATCGACAACAATTAATAAGTCTAGATCGCTATCATCTGTTGGATGGCCCCTTGCATAGGATCCAAAAAGATAGATCGCAAGAGGATTATACGTTTTTATCAATCGATTTTTTACTTCTTCTATGGTGTCTTTGCTTTCTTGACTCGTCTAAAACTATACACTGCGCTTGACAGTCTATAGCAATAAATTACGGCAATAAAACTGGTCTTGTTGGCTTGCGTTGCAAGGGTACATATGCAAGCGCTTGTGTTATCGCCTCATGTTAGCAGCCATAGCAAGCAACCTCTTAACACGTTCTTGCATTGGTGGATGCGTTGAAAAAAGTGACGCAATACGCTGTGTGCTAAACGGATTAACGATAAAGAGTGACGCAGTGCCCTCAGTGCGCGCATTAGGTTGAACAGGATTTGCTTTAGCGCTGTTCTGTAGCTTCTCAAGCGCGCTCGCAAGAGCCTCTGGATCCTCAGAATAACGAGCACCAGATTCATCGGCAAGATATTCTCTGGTTCGAGATATTCCCATCTGTATAATGGATGCTGCTATCGGCAAAATAAGGATCATGATGATAGATCCAAGTAGCCCTGGTCCCCTGTTGCCTTCAGAATCGCCACGCGTTGTTGATCCAAAAATTGCCTGATATCTGAAAAAGTCTGCAAGTGTTGCTATTGCTGTCGCCACGGTAGCGGCAATAGTTGCCACTAAGATATCACGATTTTTGACATGCGATAATTCATGTGACAAAACACCACGAAGCTCTCGTTCATCAAGAATGCCAAGAATACCGGTTGTTACGGCAACAGACGCATGCGAAGGGTTTCTTCCGGTCGCAAAGGCATTTGCTACTGGTGTCTCAACAAGCCATAACTTTGGCATGGGTATACTCATGCGACGTGCAAGATCACCAACCAGTGCATAGAGCCAGTCGTACTGTTTTGGGTCTAATGGCTTTGCTTTGTACATAGAAAGAACCATTTTGTCAGAAAAGAAATATGCGAAGGCGTTCATAGCTAAAGCTATAATAAATGCTATACGAAGCCCATTAACGCCACCAAGGGCGCTGCCTGCTGCTAAAAGAATGCCACTGAGAAGCGCAAGAAGCATGCAGGTCTTTATCTGATTTATCATTATCATAACCCTTTCAACGGTATAACGTACTGAGCATAGTGCAAATCTCTTTGATCATTATACTAATTCTTCATAGTTGGATTCGTCAAGTGTATAGTCTTTTTTACACTATAAATCTCACATAGTTGAGCCAATAAGCCATTTATGCTATATTCGCAATAGTACTATTGTGTCGTTTTATGTATCCTGGATCATTTGAAGTAATGCATCAGACATGCATTGGGAGCATATACGGTAACCATTAAAAGGATAATGATGATTACAAAAATTCTCTCTACGATACTTGGAACTGCAAACGACAGGCATTTGCGGCGTATGCAGCCCATAGTAGCTCAGACAAACGCTTATGAACCGTCCCTTCTTGAACTATCCGATGAAGCACTAGCTAGGAAAACACAAGAATTTCGTGAGCACGTAGCACATGGACGATCTCTCGACGATATTTTACCAGAAGCTTTCGCTGTTGTGCGTGAGGCAGCGCGTCGAAAACTTGGACAACGACACTTCGATGTCCAGATTGTTGGTGGTATTGTCCTGCACCGTGGCTGTATCGCTGAAATGAAAACCGGTGAGGGTAAGACACTCACGGCAACATTGCCGTTATATCTTAATGCACTGAGCGGCAAGGGTGCCCACCTTGTAACCGTTAATGATTACCTGGCGCGACGTGATGCTGAGTGGATGTCGCCAATTTATACATCGCTTGGGCTTTCTGTAGGTGCTATACAAAATCATATGCAAGATGGCGAGCGTAAGCAGGTGTATAACGCTGATATCGTCTATGGAACCAATAGCGAGTTTGGCTTTGACTATTTACGTGATAATATGAAATTTAGACTCGACGATTACGTACAGCGTGATTTATCGTATGCGATAGTTGACGAAGTTGACTCTATTCTTATCGACGAAGCACGAACGCCTCTGATTATATCAGGCGCCTCTGATGAAAGTAGCAAACTCTATAATATTGTTGACCAAGCAGTCTCCCGTTTGCGGAAACAAGAAGATTACGAAATTGACGAAAAAGCACGTTCGTCACACTTAACTGAACAAGGTGTCGACAGAATTGAACAGATGTTCAAGATAGAAAATCTTTATGCTGTTGATCATATAACACTTTTGCATCATGTCGAGCAGGCACTTAAAGCGCATGCACTATTTCACAGAGATGTCGAATATGTCGTCAAAGAGGGGCAGGTGCTTATTGTTGATGAGTTTACGGGGCGTATATTGCCAGGCCGTCGTTACAGCGATGGTCTGCACCAGGCAATTGAGGCAAAAGAGAATGTCCAAGTTGAGCGAGAAAGCCAAACGCTGGCATCGATCACCCTGCAGAATTATTTTAGGCTCTATACAAAACTTGCTGGTATGACAGGCACGGCTGCAACTGAATCTGAAGAGTTTCATAAAATCTATAAACTAGAAGTTATCTCGATTCCAACCAACCAGCCAATGATCAGAAACGATAATTCCGATATCATATTTCTGACCAAGAATGCCAAGTATAACGCAATAGTCGATGACATTAAGGCGCGATATATAAAAAAACAGCCAGTACTGATCGGCACCATAGCTATTGAGACATCTGAATTTCTCAGTGCAATACTAACTATGAACGGTGTGCCACACGATGTTCTCAATGCAAAGCAACATGAGCGCGAAGCTGATATTGTTGCTCATGCTGGCGAGCCTGGCCATATAACCATCGCCACAAACATGGCTGGTCGTGGTACTGACATAAAACTGACACCAGAATCTGTGCAGGCTGGTGGTCTCTATATTTTGGGAACGGAGCGTCATGAAAGTCGTCGTATCGACAACCAGCTTCGTGGTCGATCTGGTCGTCAGGGCGATCCAGGAGAATCTAGGTTCTATATCTCTCTTGAAGATGATCTGGTAAGAATATTTGGTGGTGCCAAAATGAAAGACTATATGGTTCGTTTTGGCATGACCGAAGAAGAGGCCATCGAGTCACCATATGTGTCTAAACGCATTGCTGAAGCCCAAGAAAAAGTTGAAAAACACAATTTTGATATTCGTAAAAATTTACTTGAATATGATGATGTCCTAAATCAACAGCGTATTGTGATTTATGGCTATCGCCGCGAGATTCTTGAAGGCTCTGAAAATATCTATAATCTTGTTCGTGATCTTATTGGCAAGATGCTGGAGGATGCCTTTGCTCGTGTGGTGTCAAAAAGATCAATGGACAGTGAACAAATACAAAAATTATTCGAATTTGCCAGTTCAGTCGTCAATATGCCTATCGATGAGGTTAAGCAAGCTGGCATTGCCACCGAGAATAGCGATGTCATGATCAGAGACCTCAATAACTTTATGCTCGAAAAGTATGAACTCTATAGGGGCCAAGCTGATCAAGAGCGTATTCAGGAGGCTGAAAAATGGGTTATGCTCGAGATTGTTGACCAAGCATGGAAACAACATATGCTCAATCTTGACCATCTCAAAGAGGGCATTGGCCTTCGTGGCTGGGGCCAGAAAAATCCGCTTATCGAGTATAAACGGGAAGCTTATGATATGTTTAAAACAACTATGGAGCAGATTCGTGCTGATATTGTGTTCCACATCTTCCGCATTAATCTTAGCATGTTCAATGAGCGTGAAATCGAAGCACGACGTGAGAAAGAGCTTGAAGAACTAAGCATGATTGGTGGTGGTGAAGAGGCTGCCAGTAACCAACGCGTAGAACGTAGTGCACCCAACCGCAAAGGACGTAACGAGTTGTGTCCATGTGGCTCAGGCAAAAAATACAAAAAGTGCTGCGGCGCTGCAGAATAAGAGATAACTTAACTGTCGGGGCTCCCTCGGGAGCCCCGCTTAACGAGTCGAGGACTCAAAGTTTTCGATTGTTGCGATTTTTCGTAATGCTTGCAGTCGTTCGGGGGCCAGGCGGCCAAGTAATTGCCTTGTACCTTTAAATTCATCAAGTTCAGCTATTAAAGCGAGCATTTCTGGAGAAATGTGCAATTTTTCTATATCTATCATAATGTTACCCACATATATACCCGAAAATACCCAATTATACCCAAATCGAGATAAGAACCTAGCTGATTCTGAAGGGACAGCTGCAAGCAGCGTTCATTAGCATCCCTGATCATCGTTTGGTTGTAAGTCGCACTCAAAGTATTGATGCACACCAGCTGGTAATTTTTTATAGTCGACAGTGCTTACTATGTCAGTATAGGAACCATCAGAGTATGTTTTCCAGAAAAGAACAGTGCTCTGTCTGAGATGCTCCTGCGTCGCAAGATCGTGCAGTAAGGCAGCGAATGCCTTACCTGAATATGTTGTATCGAGCTGAATGCCCTCATATTCACGCATTATCTTGAGTGCATCACGTGTATCAGCTGTCACTTCGGCGTATTCAGAAACGCCAGCTCGCAGCTCAATATCTTTCTCGGTGACAGTGCTATCTGATATATCGGCACCGAAGCTTCTAAGATAAGCAAGAGTATTATTGGCTAATAATAAGATTTTTTCCCGTGTATGCTCAAGAGGCTCACTGTTATCGTCGATAACGCCAATTATTTTACCAGGCATAGCAGCTATCTTGCTGCCTACAAGTAAGCCTGCTAAGGTGCCGCAGCTGCCACAGGGGATATAAATATACTCTGGGTATGGCATAACACCAGCTTCGCATTGCTGCTTGAGCTCGAGTGCGGCATTAACATAGCCAAGAGCGCCGTACTCATTAGAGCCACCAGCAGGTATATAATAGTTGAGTACGCTTGTCATAAGATTAACTATCTCGATATTACGAGCCTCTTTGGTCTCAAAATAATCTATCTGCGCACCATAGTAATAATCCATCAGAAGATTACGGCGTGCATAGTTGGTGCGTAACTGTGGCGTGAGCAAAAGATGAGCCTTAAGTCCTAATTGCTTCGCATATACAGCTGTCGCTAGCGCATGATTTGACCCTGCTCCACCAATGGTTACTACCGTTGTTGCATGTCTCCTGAGAGCGTCTGCAAGTAAAAACTCAAGTTTGCGAACTTTGTTGCCACCAAAAAGCGCGATATTGGTCTTGCCATCATCTTTACAAAAAAGTGCATGCGCCCCATATTTGCTCGCTACGGTGTCGAGCTTAACTATCGGGGTCGGTAATACTGCTAATGGTACATGGGCAATATGCTCCGCAAGCCCCGGGAATAGCTCAAACAATGGCCTTGTAGCGTTTAGAGGCAAGGCAAGTTGCATGCAAAAGGCCGATAAAAAAAAATCATGTATGGGCTTAGCCATGAGTTTCTCTCCCAAATACGTAACAATGCCAATAGCTTTACTTATACTTTTAGCGTACACCAATTTCGCTCCAGGCGCACTAAGCGACATTAATCATCACCGAGACTAGCTAATAAGAATAACACGATAGTTACATCATTATAGGTATCTCGCATGACAACGAAAGATTCTGTTTGTTGTAGTATCGTGCCTTGATTTTCTAGTGCCCCAAGATCTAAGCCTTCATGAACTTTATAGGCCGCCTCCTCAAGTCCCTGGCGTTCTAGAGGCCATAAACCAAACTCATTTCCCAGCGAATCACCAGATACTAATGTTATGCCACGATGATAGCAAATATGGTCAGTGTCAATCGAGCAATTAAAAATTGCATAGGTTTTGGCGCCTCCACGGTAAAATATCTGGCCTGGTAAACGATAGACTGTGTCATAATGACCTTTACGAGTCGCATTCGGTTGCTTATGGATAAGCCCATGGAGACGTATAAATTTATCAGCCTGCAGTGTAAATGTATGGTATAAAACGTCTTTTGGAGTCTTGTCAGCACAAAAAGCAGCATCAAACCAGTTCCTTACGCGATCAGCTATTCTCCATTTTGTTAGTCTTCTCGTATCAACTGGTCGCATTGCACAGGCAGTTTTCTTATGCTGCTGGGCAGCGGCAACTTTTGGAGCCGCTGTTGGCACCTCTTGGCCTACCGTTGCTTGCTCGTGTACAGAAGCTGCTACAGCAGCCTGGACTTTTTCTTGGTGCTGTGCAGGAAGAGACGGCTTGCATGCTATAGTTTGATCAGCTTGCACTGGAGCTGCTGTGGGTGGATGTTGTGTAGACTGCGGCGCTAAGGCAAGACTAAGGTCTTTGGTTACCGTGGCTTGCTCAGCCGTTGTAACAGAAGCAGCAGGGGCAGCAATAAATAGCTCAGCTTTGCCTGCAGATTCTGGTTTTTGTGTAAGCGCTGCGGTAGGTGCTACAATAGCAGGTTTTTTTCGCTCTTTCTTTTTTCGACCAGCGCTAGAAGAAGCTGCTGGAGCTGGCATTGCTTGTTTCTCGAGAATTAATAATGCCGGTAAAGGCTCTTGTTGCTGGGTATGGGCACGTACTATACTTGGTAAGAGAACTTCCGCTGTATCCCATTGCAACGCTTGTGGGAGATTGCCTGTACCATCATGCCTACCTAATACTCGAACAAAGCACCAATCCTTAAGCGTAAAAAATTTCTTCCGTTCTTGGAAATCTTTTATTTTTTTTGGTTTCGGTAAAGCAGCCTCGAGAGCCTCATAGACCATGTTGTAGAGAGCATTATAGAGCTCCATTTTTTGTTCAAAGGTGCCACAAAATGCTGCCAATTCTTTCTCTATAAGTATCTGCTTTGGTCGCAGCATGCTATCAGCTGCAGTTGCATAATACTTTTTGATAAAGTCTGATTCTAACGGCGGTGCCACTATAAGAAAGTTTCTGGCAACAGCGTTTGCCAGCTCAAGTAGTTTTGGCAATTCTGGAGCACACAGTAAGGAGCTCCCGTGACCACTGAACAGTTGCGCTATTGAACTCATGTCTCGAATAGTTTTATCGACAAGTCTGCCTTGGTAGTTCAATGAGCACGTTGTTGCCATTTTCTCCATAAAAGCGATTTCTTGCACCTGGCGAGAAATTGAGCCATGAGTGCCGGTGTACGGTAGCTCTGCCGATGTCCTTTGTAAAAACGCTGCTGGATCAAATACACAAAAGCCATAGAAGGCGTTCAGAAAATTGGCCAAGCCTAATGTCTGAGCATATGATTTTTCTAGGTAGCAGGCACGCATACCGTTTGTAATGAAGCTGCGGACAAGGGGATTTGTTTGCCCAGGAATCACCTCAAGTCTTTCTATGGAATCCGTTATATGAGTACTATGTAGCTTATTGAATCGCATGACATGGGAAATATTCAATAAGGTAGCAACAAGCTCTGGTCTTTCTTCAACAGAAATCTTGACCCGTGGATTTGGCATGAAGAGTGTGCATAACTTGTTTGCAAGAGCAAGAGCGTGCGGATCAACAGGACTGTAAGCGGTCATGTCTGGCGCATCAGGGGCAAGTTGAGCGCCTAGTAGCGTAGCAATTCCTGCATACTGACTAAATTGTTTCAACTGCCCGTATAGTGACGATTGCATCACGAGTGCGGTCGCTATCTCTTGGAGTACTTCGGGCTTTTGCAAAGCCAAGTACTCTCGCATGAATAGTTCATCGCCACGAGAAAATGCTGCTCTTCGCATAAGCCTATCGCGCACATACTGGGCGGCAAGATAGCCCTCAAAAACTGGTCCACAACCACCAAGTGTATGCTCGTATTTTTTACGGAAGTCTGATCCTGGCATACAAAGCCGAGCGAATTCGGCGCCAGTTTTTTCTTGAAGTTTTTCCTGCTTAAGATTTTTATCGAATAGCGCAAAGCGTTCATCTATTACAGTATGCAGTGCTCTTAGATCACTGACGATGTTCTCAATTAATGCCGTAACACGTTGGCCTACGGGGATGGGTATGGTGTGTCCGTCCTGTTGAATATTGACCACGCTGCCGTTATCGAATAAAGGCTGCTCCCAGAGATTGCTGTGCATACCATCCATTGGGTAAGCATTGGTTGTTATAAGGCAAAGTGCAGCAAGTTGGCATAAAAACCGTTCAACTAAAGTCACGGGGATTCTCCGATTGTTGCTTGTATAAAAAAAGTATTGAGCACACCCAATGTTAACAAAAAGAGTATTAAAATCAATCTTAACATGTGTATTCAGGACTTACTGTATTGTGGCAAAATCGCATATAAGCAACACGTTACCCTGGCAGCAACCAGACAAAAGATCGTAGGGGCGTAAGCCCTCATATGTTGGAGCTGTTTGTGTGGGTTCCAGGGCAACGGCCCTGGTGGGAATTGAGGCGAAGCCCCATAAAATATTCTTAATGATCTGATTGGGTAGGCCTTACAAGCCTCACAAGGCAATCTTTACCCTATATAAGGCTGTATAATATCTCTGATAACCTGTGGCAAAGCATGAAACGTGCTTTCACGCATAGAGCCCCTAGGAAGCTTAATAATACGGCCGTGCGATGCTGCTGAGCACCACATAGTAAGTGCATAAAACTGCCCGATGGCCAGAGTCTCAAAGGCGTCACACACTTGTTTGGGCAATCGTATACCATGCCAGAGTCGAATGGTTTTGTCCCAAGAACCAGAAGCAAGCTGGTTGCCATCGGGGCTATACGCAACAGACATAACGAACGATGTATGACCAACGAGTGTGGACATATGATCCCCTGTTTTTAGGCTCCAGAGACGTATGGTTTCATCGCGAGATCCTGAGGCAAGCTGGTTACCATCAGGGCTACAGGCAACGGCAAAAATGGCATCCCTATGACCACTGAGAGTGCGTAGATGTTCTCCTGTTTGTGGGTTCCAGAGTCGTATTGTCCGATCAAAAGAACCAGAAGCAAGTTGATGGCCATCGTGACTATAGACCAGCGATGAGACGTAACTTGTATGACCTTTAAGAATGCGTACTTGCTCACCCGTTTTTGCGTTCCAGAGCCGTAAGTTTTCATCACGAGACCCAGTAGAAGCGAGTTGGCTGCCATCAGGACTGTAGGCAACAACATCAACATCTTGCATGTGGCCACTGAATGTGCATAGATGTTCTCCTGTTTGTGGGTTCCAGAGCCGTATTGTTTTATCCCAAGACCCGGAAGCAAGTTGGTTGCCAGCTGCGTTGTAGGCAACCGAGTAAGCTGGTCCAGTATGGCCATGGAGCTCTCTTACATAGTCTCCTGTTTTTGGGTTCCATAGGTGTATAGCATGGGCTTCAGATCCAGAAGCGAGTTGGTTGCTATCTGGGCTGTATGCAATAGAACCAAGGAAATCATGGCCACTGAGAGTGCGTAGATGTTCTCCTGTTGTTGGATTCCAGAGTCGTATTGTCCGATCACAAGATCCAGAAGCGAGCTGGTTGCCATCAGGGCTATAGACAACCGAGCGAATAGAACTCTCGTGTCCTCCTAAAATTTTTTCTTCGGTCCCATGTTGTTTACGGTAAAGACTGGTTAATTGACCATACACTCGAGGCGCAAGAGATTGCCATTGCATGCTGCTTTCAACAGCCTGTACGATACTGCGCATGCGATCAAATTGAACAGGCATTGCGCAAGCAATAAGGTTTCTCGCAATAACCAGAGTCAGGCAGCTTGCGATGAACTTGGCTGTTGCCCACGAGAACATTTGCATCGTTAAAATCCTAAAAGTTAAAGGGTTTGTTGGTGTTTTGTATACTGATGTTACTGCACAGAGCACCCTGCCAGCGTGGAGGTAATAGTGTGTTGTATTGGAGCTCTTGCTATGTGAGGTTGTAAAATTTCCCGTATTACCTGTGGCAAAGCATTAAATGTGCTTGTGCGTATAGACCCCTCAGGAAGCTGAATATGGCGGCTATGTGATGCTGCTGAGCACCACATAGTGAGTGCATAGAGTTGCTCAATAGTCAATGTCTCAAAAGAGTCAAGCACTCGTTTTGGTAATCGTATCGCGCTCCAAAGGCGTACTGTGCCATCGCAAGACCCTGAGGCAAGCTGATTGCTATCAGGGCTATAGGTAATGGACCGAACTGATCCTGTGTGGCCGCTGAGTGTATACATACCTTCACCTGTTTTTGGGTCCCAAAGCAGGAGGGTGTTGCCATAAGACCCAGAAGCGATTTGTTTACCATCGGGGCTGTAGGCAACGAAACAAGCAAAATCTGAGTGACGTTTGGGTGCACGTAGACGTTCCCCTGTGGTTGAGTTCCAGAGTTGTACACTATGGTCCCACGCTCCTGAAGCGAGTTGATTACCATCTGGGCTATAGGCAACCGAGCAAACAAAGCCTGAGTGGCCATTAAGGGTGCGTATACACTCGCCCGTTCTCGGTCGCCACAGCCTTATGGTGTTATCCCAAGACCCTGTAGCAAGTTGGTTGCCATCTTGGCTGTAAGCGATGCACCAAACGGCTCCCATATGGCTATTGAGTGTGCCTAAACGGTTAAACGTTACTGGATCCCAGAGTTGTATAGTGTTATCTCCAGACCCTGAAGCGAGCTGTGTGCCATCTGGGCTATAGGCAACAGAGCAAACAAAGCTTGCGTGGCCTGTGAGGGTGCCTATGCACTCTCCCGTTCTTTGGTTCCAGAGCCGTACGCTTTGATCATCTGACCCTGAAGCAAGTTGGTTGCCATCGGGGCTGTAGGCAACGCACCAAACGGCATCCGTGTGCGCACTGAGAGTATGGAGGTGTTCTCCCGTCTTTGGATCCCAGAGCTGTACAGTATTATCATCAGATCCAGAAGCGAGCTGACTTCCATCGGGGTTATAGGCAACAGCGAGGATAGGCCCTGTATGACCTTGTAGGACCTTGTCTTCATGTTCATGCTGTCTGCGGTAAAGAGCAGTTAATTGGTTGTAAACACGATAAGCAAGAGATTGCCATTGCAACCGGCTTTCAACGGCCTGTACAATGCTACGCATGTGATCAAATTGAGCAGGTACTTCAGACGTTGTCAGATATCCTGGGACAAAGAAAGCCATACAAGTGACTATGCGTTTTATTGCGGTTGATGGAAACCTTTGCAAAGTTAAAATCCTTACTAAGAGATTTTACTTGTTGTACCAAAGCACTGTTTTAGCGCAGTTATAGTAGTATGCTCCATGGGGATTCTTTCTGCAATGATAGGTATGAAGCATGTAGGAGTTTATCCTACATAGAGCCGCAAAATTTCCTGCACTGTCTGTGGCAAAGCATGAAACGTGCTTTCACGCATAGAACCCGCAGGAAGCTGCAAGCGGCGGTTATGCAGTGCCGCTGAGCACCACATAGTAAGTGCATATACCTGCTCGATGGTCAGGGTTTCAAATGCAGCTTGCATAGGTTGGGGCAATTGTATGCCGTGCCAGAGCCGTATAGTTCCATCTTGTGATCCAGAAGCAAGCTGGTTGCCGTCTGCATTGTACGCAACGGCCAAAACAGGTTCTGTGTGGCCTTTCAGAGTATGCACTTGCGCCCCCGTTTTTGAATCCCAGAGTTGTATAGATCTATCATGCAATCCGGAGGCAAGTTGGCAACCATCAGCGCTGTAGGCAATTGAATAATTAGGGTTTTGGTGATTACGAAGGTCACGTATACACTCTCCTGTTTTGAGATTCCAGAGCCGTATGGTTCTGTCCCAATAACCGGAGGCCAATTGACTGCCGCCTTGGCTGTAAGTGATCGAGCAAATCGAACTCTTATGGTGACCGAGAGAACGCAGAAGTTTTCCTGTGTCCGGATTCCAGAGTCGTATAGTTTTGTCCCACGATCCGGAGGCTACCTGATTGCCATCTGGACTGTATGCAATGCAGCAAACTACGTCTGCATGACCAGTGAGAGTATGCAGAGACTCTCCCGTCTTTGAATCCCAAAGTCGTACGGTTCTATCCCAAGATCCAGTAGCCAGCTGCTTGCAGTCTGGGCTGTAGCTAACGGTGCAAACTCCACGGGTATGCCCCAGCAAAATTTTATCTTTGGCACTTTGCTGTGTGCGGTAAAGAGCGGCTAACTGGCTATATATACGAGGTGTAAGGTGCCGCCATTGCATACTGCTGTCACAAGCTTGTATGGTGCCACGCATACGATCAAAACTAGCAGATAGCTCAGAAGCTATAAGGTTACCTGCAATTGTTAATGCAGCGCAAGCAACTGTGAGTTTTATCGGTGCTTGTGATAACGTTTGCATAGGGCAACATCCTAGCGTGATTGGTTGTACGCATCTCTTCTTCAGTTTTCTTATTCTAATGTTAGTTCGGTGCAGGATCAATAATAGGTGATAGTATTGGCTTTAAGAGAACCTGGTTTATACTGTATAATGTGCCCTATGCCATGAGATAGGGCGACGCGCATTATCGCTGGTGTTGTTACTATGCAGGCCTTGTCTGAAAAGTTCAGAAAAAATCCTACAAAAGGGTGAACAATGGTTATGAACGAAGAAACGCTTAGAGCTAAGCATATGAAGGCAACCGCTGCTCTTAAAACACTCCAAGAAGCGCTTCAGAACAGGGAAAGTATAGCAGCAATAGCGCATTACACGAGTATAGATCGAGAGCAAGTTTATAGAACATATTACGATTCTCTATAGAAAATGAAGCTCGCACTGCACTACCTATGGTTGACCATCGTAATCTTACGACTCTTGCTTATGATGAAACCATGGCAGAAGAAATAGTGCAATGCATTCCCACGTACACTAGTCTCCTGGAGACACTTTTGGGGCGGCTGAAGTGTGGTCAATGAGTTGATCTTGAGCTATTTAGAGCGTCTAGTATAGAATTAAAAATGCAATACATTAACATAAATTTACATTTTTATTTAAGCGTTCAACCCCTCGATCCGACCTGCAAGGCTGGTCTACTCGGGGCGAACGGGTCTGATTGATCTCATTGCAAAGCATGTTTCTTTGGAACGAATGGATTGGATTAGTCTCACTACAAATAGGTGTACTCTGCGAACGGGTTTTTGGTGCAAGTTTATTCAGCTTAGATCCATCAAAACATTGTAAGATATAAACAAAATGATTTTGCATAGTTTGTATAGGTGCTCATCCTTCGTGTCGGCACGTTCCGTGCCTGCCTCAGGACGAACGTATTTTGAGTCAAATTATACCATAGTAGTCACAGTTTAAAATCGACATTTTTGTCGTGAAAATTCGACTTTAAATCCATTAATTTTCGATATTAATGCTTTGAAAATTCGATATTATATGATAATATAAATTGTACTGGACGCTTAATGCATAATTTTTTTTAGATAATATTGATCGCTTTGAAAAGGAGCTGTTTCATGTTCATTAATCGAATTTTAGAGAAAGATATTATCGAGGGTGCACGCTATTTCCCTGTGGTTGCCATTCTTGGTCCTCGCCAGTCAGGAAAAACAACATTAGCAAAAAAAATATTTGAAAAACATAATTACGTATCGCTTGAAGACATTGATAAGCGAATGGCTGCGATCGAAGATCCACGCACCTTTCTTCAGCTTCATCGTAATGAATTTGGGTTGATTATCGATGAATTTCAATATGCGCCAGACCTGTTATCATAAAAGAATTTTATAATCATGGCCACGAGCCATCAGTATATTTTTGGCAAGATCAAGCAAATCATGAGGTTCGATTGTATCGTTGATTTAGGCAAGCGTGTTATTGCGCTTGAGATAAAAGCTGGCAGAACAGTAAACAGAAGCTTTTTTGATGGGTTGTCCCATTGGGAAAAAGTAATAGCTAAAGGCGTCACAAGAGAAACTTACGTAATTTATGGTGCACATAAAAAGCAAATATCTGGATATAAAAATGTAGTAAGTTGGCAATCAATTGCAGAGGTGGTAAACATTGAGTAAACATTTAAAAATATTTATACATTAGAAACGTGTTGCGCTTCATTTTAGATTAAGCCCGTGCTCATCCTTCGTGTCGGCAGGTTCCGTGCCTGCCTCAGGACGAACGTATTTCTTCAGAGTGAGCGAGTCAAATTATAATAAACTGCAAAGTTGCGTCGCTTGCAAAAACCATAAAATAATCTATCGTGTTGATAGAACATATTCGATAGGCTAGTAATCCATAAACGGTCAGCTATGAACATAAAAAGACTTTCGATCGGTGTTATTATTGATGCACATGGTGCTTGTAATGCTTTAGAGCAATGCATTATGGCGGTCATGGGTCAATCCTCATTGCCCGACACCGTGGTTATCATTGACAGCGCGGATACACCAAGAATTACCGACCCAACCTGGTTGCCTACTCTTACAGGTTCCGTGACGGCTCCAATGCCCAAGGTTTGCTATCGACATAATGCACCAACAGCCGTTACTGATAGGCGCTCTGCTGGTCTTGCCTTAACAACTGATGATATCATCTATTGGCTTGATGGTACTATAGTCATAGAACATACTTTCATACAAGAAATGCAACGCGTCTTTGCAGGGCATCCATGCTACGGTGGTGGTACCGGTGTTGCCAAAACAACAAACAAGAACAACTCGTTTTTACAAACCATTGCCCGTAGAATCTTGCTAGTAGGTCAGCCGTTTGAGGCTACTAAGTATACCTGTTTTGGCATGCCTTACAGAGAAGCTGAGCAGCCAGCATTTGGTGATATAGGCTGCGCGCATCAATACTGCTCAGCATACCGACGATGCATGTACGAACGGGCATCGCATCGGAGAGCATATGGCAATAGCATTTTTTACGATATTGATATTGCGCAACAGTGGCGCACACAACAAAAAATATTTTTAAATCCTTATGCTCAGTACCAGTACAGTACTGGTATACCATCAAATGCCCCCCTCAACATTGCAGAAGAACAAGCACTATCTATACAACGGTACACAACGTTATTCTTTGCACGGTTTTATCCTGCACGAAGGATGAGTCTTGTACCCTATTGCTGGAGCATGCTAGGACTTTTTATTGCTGCGATCACATCGACCGTTGTAGCATGGAAGTTAGGGTACATAGTCGGTTATCTTCGT
The DNA here is from genome assembly GCA_963715605.1 of uncultured bacterium. GTDB lineage: Bacteria > Babelota > Babeliae > Babelales > Vermiphilaceae > JAKASV01. The sequence goes on from OY970257.1 coordinate 1,301,482, forward strand.
GGACTACAGCGTGCAATACGCGCAGCGAGACACAAAAGATCTTGACAATTTTTCGTGGAAGCCAATACTGATTTAATCATTTATTATATACCGGACCAAGCTAGGGAAAGATTGAATCGCCATGAAAGCACCGCATCCATTGGCAGAGCTATTACCAAGTCTCTTGCATGATGAATACCGCGCGCAGTTTGCCTTATTAAGCGCATGGCAAGATATGTTTGGTGCGGCAGACGATCTTTTCTATTTAGAGCGTGTTACCGGCGAAACTGCTGTTATCGGTGTGTATGATGCTTGTTGGTTGCAAGAGCTTTCTGCCTTCTCCTCTATTTTTCTGGACACAATACAGAAAACTCTCGATACGACCAGCATAAAACGTGTACACTTGAAGAGAGCAGGAACGCGGCCTCGTAAAAAACCAATCTCTTCATACACAAAAAGACCCCCATCAACGATGTGTGTTACCCCAACACAGCAAGAACGAGCAGCGCTTGATGCTCTTCTTGACCAAGATTTGGCGTCGGCACTACAAAGTTTCCTGATGCGATGTTACCAGGAAAGGGAGGCTTATGGTTATACGGAATCGGGTATGCGTGGTGATACTGCTACTGGTAAGTAATATAACAGTGCAGGGCGACGAGAAACGTAACCTTTACCACTATATGGTAGCACGGTACGAACAGGCCAAATCATGCAAAAAGGCTCTCGGACACTATAAGCATCTGTTTGATGCACAAAAGCCACCAGTACATGCCTACAGTGGCTATCTACAATGTCTAGCAACCTTGAAAAAATTCGATACAATTCTTGAGCATGTCCCAACACTTGATCAAATCTTCCCTTATGATCCAAAAATCCAGATGTGCATTATCAAGGCGCTTGAATCAACAGGATCTCATGAACAAGCCCTTGATAGGCTTATGCGTGTTGCGCACGCAGTTACGGACAATCAGGAAATAGCGCTCTGCGCAGCGCATGCATACCTAAGTCAGCAAGAACCAGACAATGCACTTGCTGTTGTTGACTCGTTTCTTGCCAAGACACAACCAAAACCGAATCTCTGTTTGGTCTATTTTTTTAAAGCACATATTCTTGTTGAACTCAACAAAAAAGAACAGGCACTTGATGCCCTTAAAAACAGTCTTACTATGCATTCCCATTTTGATATGGCATGGCTATGGCGTGGCATGCTCGAAGAACAGCTTGGCAATATTCCGGCATCTATAAAAAGTTATGCTGTGTACCTTGATTTGTCTGGTTATAACCCATCGGTTGAACGGCATCTGCATGAGCTCGCTGCACGATTTATTCACAAAGTATATTTTAATGTTACGTTGGCTATGCCATATGAAACAATCATAGAAGCTGCCGCGCAAAATTTTCAAAAAAAGTATGACAACACGGTTCGTATCGTAAAAAATCTCTCGTATCTGCAACAAGCAGTGCCAAAGTGGCGGAGGGCTCTTGCAACATCGTGCCTATGTGATATTTTTATCAATCAGTATAAGAGATTTTTTGATACAACCTTGGAGCACACCTGATTTTTATGAAGAAACAGAGTTATATAGCTGTTGTTGCAGCACGCTCAGGAGGTCATATACTGCCGGGATTAACTCTGGCGAACCAGTATACTGCGACTATGCCTGCTACAGAGATTTTATTTTTTGCAACACGTAATGCGTTAGATGAAAAAATTATACGGGAACAAAACGTTCCCGTGTGTCTTATTAACCTTAAGCTTGATACGGTGCCAACGCGGTATTACCAATGGCCGCTTTTTGTGTTCTATCTCATGGGTGCTATATGCACAAGTTTTTATTATTGTCTTGTCTATAGACCCAAAAAAATTATAGCCATGGGTGGCTACATTTCGTTACCTGTTGTTATTGTTGCTTGGCTGCTTAGAATCCCTCGAGATCTCTACGAACTCAATGCCGTCCCAGGCAAAGCAACAAAACTACTTGCCCCTTTGGCAACATCTATCTATGTTTGCTTTGAAGAGGCATACCGGTTTTTCCCACGTGTAAAAACCAAGAAAATTCCTTATCCTATACGATTTGCACATAAACACCAAGTGTACCATAGCGGTACGGCAGGAAAAAAAACTATACTTATTCTTGGTGGCTCTCAGGGAGCGCGAGGTCTCAATAGTGCCCTACGTGCTTCTATAGACAGCGACCCAATAGTTTGGCAACAGTATACCATAGTCCACCAAACAGGTGCTCATGACGTCGAGATTATGCGGCAATGGTATGCACGGCACGGTATAGAGGCAGTTGTCTTTGATTATGACGCACGCATTGAACGTTTTTATGAGCAAGCCGACCTCATTATTGGTCGTGCCGGTGCTGGTACTATATTTGAAGCAATCTGGTTTTCGGTACCAACAGTACTGGTGCCCCTGGAGATTCCTGGCAATGATCATCAGGTGCATAATGCTAACGCTATAGTACGAGAACATCCATCAACGTTCAGAACGATTCGTCAGAAGACACTTGAGGCAAAACCGCACATACTGCAAGAACAGATACAGGAGATCCTATGAAAAACACGATACACACGGCAGTGAGTGCTGTTCTCATGCTGAATTTGTGCTCCGCGCATGAACCAATCCCTATGATTATTACGAGTCCTGTCGCGAATTTGCGCCTCAAACCGTCAGATGCTGTTCCTTCGGATCATGCACATCATAACAAAAGTAAAAAGTTTTTTGGGCAATCACATGCCAGATTCGCTCGCCATCTTGCACCACAGTACCGAGATCCCAACCAAGAATCACACCTACTCTACGGAGAAGAAGTTTTGTGCCTCGAAGAAGGCCCACGCGGATGGCTCCGTATAAGCGCGCCTGAGCAATATGCTTTTAATGATAAGCAGCGATCGTTTAACTATTTATCCGGGTATATTCCAGCATCAACAGCGAAGAAAACAACAACACAGCACCGTCCGACGGTTGTTGTCAATAAACCATGGGCAACTGTTGCTATCGATACGCATGATGATCTTGCTGTGCCGATGGGAACAAAGCTATCCATCATTAGAGCGGTTGCAGGACGTTACCGCGTGCAACTTCCTGACGGTAGGTCGGGTCTTATTGCCAAGCAGCATGTCTACCGTATTCGACAGAATACAGTAGAGCCTGAGCTTACCATGCGTCATAGTATTGTTTCTACAGCACGCCTCTTAATTGGTAGTCCCTATTGTTGGGGAGGCCGAAGCCCTTTCATGAAAAGCAAATCTCAAGGCGCTACCAGTAGCGATTGCTCGGGATTTGTTAATCTTATTTATCGTGCTCATGGTCTTGATATGCCAAGAAATTCTCGTTCCATGTTTATCTGTGGTAAGCACCTGGCCTCAGGAGCAGAATGCAAACCTGGTGATTTATTATTCTTTGCGAAAAGGCCGTCGCCTTCGGCAATTAATCATGTTCTTATGTATGCCGGCGACGATACCATTATTGAAAGTTGTGTTACCAAGGGTATTGCAACAACACCAGCAGAAGTGCGGCTTGGTAAATCGCTTGCGAAACTTAAGCATGGCGATCGCGTTGCAGGAGGCTACTGGGTTTATTTTAGATCATATCTCTCTGATCCAAAGCGCATACAATATCTTCGTAATTATGCTCTGGGTCACCATGCCTTACCAAAAGTAGTTACAGCATGACGATACCTACACTGAAAACTGTTGTTAGTCTTCACGATCGCCGAGAACGCTATGCTACACGTAATTTTATCGGTGAGGGACTACGTAGTTGCAATACACTGATACAGGGTGCTACTAGACTTCAGGCTCTTTTTATAACTGATACTCTTGATCCGTCGTGTCTAGACAAAGCTGTTGATCGCGCACTGGTCATGCAGGTATCAGAAAAAACTATGAAGCGCATGAGCAGTGCTGTGACACCAAGTGGCATACTCGGTGTGTTTTCGATGCCTGAACAGCCCCCGCTGGAGGCTATGGGTTCTGGTATCGTCATGGCAGCCATAGCTGATCCAGGTAATATGGGCACTATTATACGTACAACCCTTGCACTTGGCTATACAACCATGGTCGTTGTTGGTGGTGTTGATCCATGGAGTCCTAAAGTTGTGCAAGCATCGGCTGGTTATGTTGCGCATGGCAAGTTGTTCCAGTGTGATTGGCAATCCCTGGTGAGCGCTGCAAAGCACAATGCTATTGACCTGGTGGCACTCACCGTTACCGGAGGAGCGTCTCCGGCTGCTATGGTCTTTGGTACAACATTGTTAGTTGTTGGTAATGAGGCACACGGCATAGGGCCAGCACAGCTTAGTGACTGTACTGCCGCTATGACGTTACCCATGCCCGGCCACACAGAAAGTTTAAATGCTGCTATTGCGGCATCCATTGCTCTTTATGAGATGCATCGGCAGCAAGTTGTTCAAGAGCAAGCAAAGCGTTAAGTGGGTTATGAGCTTTAAATATTGCGGACGCAACAGCAAGATCGTCCGCGCCGGCGGCAACAACATTGGCAATATTGGCAGGTCCCACACCGCCATCGACGCCTATGCGTAGCGCATTCTCGTTGTTGGTGACACAGTATTCTCGTAGCGCTGCTATTTTCTTTGGTGTTGCGGCGAGAAACCGTTGTCCAGGGAAGCCTGGTTCAACAGACATGATCAAAACTTGATGAATATGCTCTATATGGCGCTTAATGCTATCAAGAGAAGTTTTTGGATTGACTGCAATACTTGGTTTCCAACCATGTGCACGTATTTCCTGAATAACCAGGTCATGATCAGTTTTTGTCTCTATATGAAACGTACAAATAGTGCCTGTAGGTAGATCAAAGCGATCGACCCAGGCCAGTGGATCTTCAACCATGAGATGGAGCCATAACTGTTTGTGTGTGATACTTGCGACAGCATGCACAAAATCTGGTCCATAGGTTATATTCGGCACAAATTGAAAATCCATAATATCAAGCTGGTACCCAGCAGCGTGAGCATCAATACGCTCGATCTCCCGCTGGACATTTAGTAAATCTATGGCCATTAAGGTAGGATATATAGTAACCATACTGTTTTTCTCCTCATCCATCTACAGGATATAGCTCTTGTTGAAACTACGCTTAATACGTAATCTCTTTCTTAGTATACCCTGACTATGAGAAGAAACGGGAGAGTCGTGTAAGATTTTTATTGAAGAAGCATGTTGGTGTTGCTTGAGAACCTATCTTGGCTATACTCTTATGAATATCCAGAGACGCAACCATAATAACTATAGTACTCGCAATTTAAACATGCCACCTAACGAGCGTATGAGTTATACGCAGGATATGGCTTCGGGCAGCATATTACCTATATGTGACGAGCTTATTTGGGCACTGGTCCAACCCCCCACGAGGGGCTTCCGCCCCTATGACCCTGGTGCTCGCAAACATTAGGCAGTCCTTGAGGCTTGGGCAATGTGTTGCCTATACGCAACGCGCAGTTACACGATAAAGACATATATCAACTCGCGCGCTAAACAACCAGTTTTTTGATCTCATCAAGCGATATACCCGTTGTCGCTGCAATTGCCTCCGGCGACATACCATTGTTGAACATAGCTCGTATAATAGTAGCCATTCCTTCAGCTTTGCCTTTTGCTTCGCCAGCTGCTATGCCTTTTTCTATACCTTTTTCTATACCTTTTTCTATACCTTTTTCTATGCCAGCTGCTATACCTTGTTCTATGCCAGCTGCTATACCTTGTTCAAAAGCTGCTTGCTTGATAGCGCTTGCAACACGAATACTATCCCAATATTTTTCTTCAGCAGTCAATTCTGCTTCGCTCCAATTGCCACGCTTTAAAATATCAAGAGCTTCGTCGATTTCGTGAACTGCAGCAAGATTTTTAGGTATAACTTCAAGATCAACGGCATTCTTGATGAGATACACCCATTTATCTGCTTCGGTAGTAAGCGTTTCAAGGTGCTTTGTAAACTTTGGTAACTCAATAAAATGAAATTCCATATGCTTGAGTAGATGTTCACATGTGGTGCGCTCAAGAATTTCATGGTGGCTGAGATAGGCGGGGTTTTGCGAAAACGTGAAACCTAGAACGCCGACAAAAATAATTGGCTCCAACGATTCATAGTCAGAACCACGTTTAAGTTGACGCACAAGGCCGTAGGCTGCATAGTACTGGGACCGTTGGGCGTAATTCTTCTGGTTCATAAGCTGCATTTCAACAATATAGTGTTTATGCGCCTGATCAGTGCAACTTACATCAACAATAGAATGCTTATCAAAGGCAAGGATTGGCAGATTATTGGGATCATTGAGTATAATACTCACTATCTTTCTGCCTTCAGGCAATTCTAATATGCTGTTGAGAAATGATATAAGAATTTCTGGTTTTTCTTTATTGGCAAAGAGTTTCTTAAAAGCTATATCAGTCGTAGGGTCCATGAATACCATAGGTGTTATCCCTTTCACGTATCATATAAGCACCATGTACAGTTTTGTCAGTCGTTGACTGACTATGTCATAAAGCTTATATGAAAGACATTTTTTTGAAAATATTTTCGCCAAAAAACCACGACGAAAGGGTATTGTAAAGCTTCAGATGAGGCGTCTTTGACGGCCGCACTATGGTGTGTTAGTCCTCAAGAAGCATCATAAGATTTTCCAAAAATCTGGCATTTTCAGGAGAACCATAAAAATCTCTGGTGCGTTGCTGTGCATAACTCAACAGAGCCTCTTTTGTGCCTTGCTCAAAGGCCAGTATTTTTTGTTGGTACTGACCGTTTAAGACGATTTGAAAAAGTGCAGGCACGAGCTGTGATGACAACGAGTTGGATGGAGTATTTTGTTGAGCCATGAAGATAAGAAATTCGATAAGCTGAACCATTTGCTCCTGAGGCAAATCTAATGTTGCTAAAATGCTAGTGATACGGTCAGTAATCAATGGATACACGCGCTCCTGGAACCTCGGAGGTCCGAAGCACCAGGTTCTAGCCAATGATTTCACGAGTTTCATACATTCATCAAAATCATCTACCAAGCCATTGTACGTAGTAGGATTGGCAAACCACTGAGCAATGGTCTCGGTAAGCCTGGGAGTAACGACGTAACTTCGGGTATCCAACAAAGCTTGTATCATGTTGGCTTTTTGTCGCGGATCTCTTACTTTCTCAAGTATGTTATTGTCGCAGAACCAGTCATCAAGCCCCTGGAAATGGTGAAAGCAATAAAGCATGTAGGCGATAACTTGTGCTTGATGAGAGGTATTGGTTGTGCTCAATGCTATATGCTTGATCAAATTTTCGACAAATTCTTTGCTGAAGATGCTCTCCAGGTGCATAAAAAGTTGTTCTATATGTTCGATGGGCTCTGCAGATTTTTCTATCAATGTACTTATGAAAAGCTCTTTATCGCTTATAGATAGGTTCGTCCTAGCTACAAACTCAGCATTGTCGTAAATATATCTGGTAATGGCGCACGGCAAAAAATAAAAAATGGTGTCAGTAAGCTGATACTGCTTCGACTGCTGTGGATCAAAATAAGAACTGGCGTGGCCTCCGAGGCTAGAAAAAAGTGATGCGAAAAAGAGCCTTATACAAGCACTATGCTCTTCCGTTTGTATATCACTAAAAGCGTAATACCAAGAAGGGAAGTCGTCGCCACTGTCGGAAAAATGTGTTTCGAAATGGTGACTTTGCAATATCCACGTCATAGTTGCAGGTTTGGCTGCGTGCTCTTGCTCTCGAGTTATTGCTAGAGTGTATTCGTAGTTAGTGATAGATTTTGTAAGTTTCACTTGAAGTTTAATCCCTATGGGTTTAAGTCGCTGTACAATGTCATGTATCGTGCGGACACCAGGAAATAGTGCTTGTACTACGCGCATCATGTTATCGTGGCCTCCAGTAATCTCACAGCGAGATTTTTGTTTGTATGTAATGCCGGGAATGTCGCTAACGACCTCCGCCCAATCATGGTGTGATTGTGGGGTATTAATGTTTTCTGGCGTACGGTATTTACTATAAAAATCAAGTAATTTTGCGGGAACTTTCTGAGTAGCAAAAGCGTCACCGCCGATGAGATTTCTTAGTATAGTCAGATCAAAGGTTTGTGTTGCAGGGTCATAGATCAAAGCATTGATAATGTTGTATAATGACGTTTCGCCACAATCAGAAAATATTGCATTTTTATAGTGCGTGAAACCACACATAGAAACCTCTGCTGGCAAAGCTTTATGCTGGTACAATGTGGTTGCTAGTGGTACAAACATACGATCATCAATTGATAGACCTATGCTAGGATGGTTAAACGCTGTTAATAACCGCTCATAATCATCACGTGTATATGGCTCCATCACTGCTGGCCATATATAAAGCTTTTCCTGTGGAATGCTCAATGTTTTTGCGACAGCATCAAGATAGACGCGAAGATCATCAAGACTCGTTGTTCGCTGCCACAATAACCCCAGCAGTATGCTTGCAGTTATCCCAGCTGGTCTTATATCGCGCTGTTCTTCATCGAGCAAGCGTGCAATAAGTTCACTTATAACGGTACTTTGTTGTTGCGCATGGTTGCCCATAAATTCAGCAGAATGTTCCAATGTTTTATTGAGTGTCGATGCCGTTTCACTAAGCATCTCTAAACGACGTGTTGCATCATCGATAAGTTTATGTGCTACGGCTAGGGCTTCTATGTTACTATCAGCGATCTTTTTCTTCATTGTTCTTGACAAGATCTTTTGAGATTTCATCAGTTCTTGCTTCTCTTTGCTTATCAAGACAAGCTGGCTTTCTAAAAAACGTTGTTGGGTGTTCTTTCTTGCGATCAGTGCTGGCATAATATTTTCATGCCATTTAGCCATGAAGCATGCTGATGGCGATTGTTCCTGCCGGCATAGAAGGATCGTGCCAATAATAGTGCCAATACCCTCTGGATCAAGATAAAGTCCCAATTTTGTATGCATTCGTGTTACATCAAATGTCCCATCAGCATGCAGATAAAAAAGTTCTTTAACGAGTCTTGTTACAGTATCATCAGGTGCATAGATATAGACGTTTTTCAGAAATGGACAATGCCACACTAACGCTCCAACAGCGGGGCTTATCTCTTCAAACTCTTTTTTAACACCTGTATCGGGTGATGCAACAGAGCTTGTCATGCCCTTAAGATTAACAATCGATATTTCGCCATACACTGCAGCTGATAGCAGTAACAGTGCAGCAACTGCATTGTGCATATAACGCTTATAGGGCATGATAAACTCCTTAGTAGAATTTTTTCTTTGTCAACCGACTATTTTTGGCTTTGCAACAGAAGAATTTTCGGTTTGCGGAACAATGGATTTTACAATGGGCTTCTTGGATGTCTTCGAGGCCTGTATTTTTTGCAATTTTTTGAGCAACTCTTCTGAGCCCATGGCTGCCTGCAGCATGTTCCGCATAACAATCTGTTGTACTCGCGTTGCCTTGTTTATCCTTTGTTCTGCTTCTTGTGGTGTCCATGTGCCTTGCTCAAGATAACTTTTAAAATCACGTACAACATTATCAGTTTTTGTCTGTAGTAATGGTTTTTGATCGCCGCTCTGGGCTCCAACAAACATCACCACAGTAACCATGGCAACATACATAAAAGCAACTACTTTCATGATCATATCTCCCCACTATAGTGAACAATAACTACACTCAACTATTCATGTCTCAATTCCCGTTCGCCCTGATCTCGAAGAGTCGCATGTCAATAAGTACTGAGGGCAAGCTTTGCGAGCATCTCACTTGATAAGTTCGTGCCATTCTACCCTGCCGTTCGTCACGATATATGCATTGCAAGCATCTTGCTGGAGGTCCGTTCGCCCTGAGGGCGAGCTTTGCGAGCGTCACGAAGGGTTGGACGGCAATGAGCACGTGGATCCGTAACACAATAACCGTTGCAGTGAAGAAACCCGTTCGCCCTGAGTAGACCTGCCTTGCAGGGCGGATCGAGGGGTTGAACGATAGAGGCAAGCACATAGCTGCAATCACCAATGCCGTTCGCCCTGTGCGAGCGTGTACACTGATTCGCTACGCTCACAGGCCATGGGACGTGCTACCGGTAAACCAGGAAAAAATTTCTCAAACCGAGCACGTGGCATATATTATCAATTATAAATATAAATCATATAAATATAAAAAATCAATATTATTTTGAAATAAACCAAAAAACTCTTAGTCTTCCAATAAGGCTTGCATGCAAGCACTTCTGAGGATCTATGGCTTTTCTAAATTTTATAGATGTATAAGATTTTTGCATGTGTATGGCGCTCACATTGTAAACATTCTGACTGATTGAGGTGCTTGTGACTTGCTGAGTATGGGTTTGGTGCATATAGGGCGGTACGCATTGCAGGTTAGGTATAGTGGTCACATTTTAAAAGTTCCGTGTGGGAAGTATTTGTGGTAACCTTGTAAAGTATAAATCAAGAACATCAGTTTATCTGTTATTTGAAGAAGCAAAATTTACATTTCATAAGCCAGAAAAGCGATCAGAAAAACGTGACGAGGCAAAGATTGCAGAATGGAAAGAAAAATACAGACCTATCATAGAATCAGAATGTCTGCAGGAGGAGACTATAGGACTTGCAGGTGATGAGGCAGTTTTGACTTCTTCCACGAGGCTTCAAAAAGTTTGGTTGCCAACTGAAAAACCCGCTTTTATACAAGATACAACGAATAGGAAAACTACACACTTTTATGGCTTCCTGAACGTTCAATCTGGCGAATCTATAGCATTCCAAACTTCTCGCCAATGCGGCGAAACCACTGTATCAATATTAAAAAAATTGGCTCGACAGTGCGATAATAAAAGGATCGTAATCTTTTGGGATAATGCGTCATGGCACAAAAGCAAGGTGGTACGAGATTATTTAAAATCTACCTCAAAGTTCAAATTTTATAATTTCCCCCCTTACACTCCTGACCTTAATCCTCAAGAACATGTCTGGAAGGAGATGAGAGACAAGGTCCTTACCAACACGCTGATTCCCGATATTGATAAGGCTGCCAAGCACGCAATCGAATTTATTAATAATGCCATCTTTAAATATAAATTCTTCGGCGTTCACGGAACTTTTAAAATGTGACCACTATATAGTACTCGCAATTTAAACATGCCACCTAACGAGCGTATGAGTGATACGCAGGATATGGCTTCGGGCAGCATATTACCTATATGTGACGAGCTGATTTGGGCACTGGTCCAACCCCCACGAGGGGCTTCCGCCCCTATGACCCTGGTGCTCGCAAACATTAGGCAGTCCTTGAGGCTTGGGCAATATGTTGCCTATACGCAACGCGCAGTTACACGATAAGGACATATATCAACTCGCGCGCTAAACAACCAGTTTTTTGATCTCACCAAGCGATATACCCGTTGTCGCTGCAATTGCCTCCGGCGACATACCATTGTTGAACATAGCTCGTATAATAGTAGCCATTCCTTCAGCTTTGCCTTTTGCTTCGCCAGCTGCTATGCCTTTTTCTATACCTTTTTCTATGCCTTTTTCTATGCCAGCTGCTATACCTTGTTCAAAAGCTGCTTGCTTGATAGCGCTTGCAACACGAATACTATCCCAATATTTTTCTTCAGCAGTCAATTCTGCTTCGCTCCAATTGCCACGCTTTAAAATATCAAGAGCTTCGTCGATTTCGTGAACTGCAGCAAGATTTTTAGGTATAACTTCAAGATCAACGGCATTCTTGATGAGATACACCCATTTATCTGCTTCGGTAGTAAGCGTTTCAAGGTGCTTTGTAAACTTTGGTAACTCAATAAAGTGAAATTCCATATGCTTGAGTAGATGTTCATATGTGGTGCGCTCAAGAATTTCATGGTGGCTGAGATAGGCGGGGTTTTGCGAAAACGTGAAACCTAGAACGCCGACAAAAATAATTGGCTCCAACGATTCATAGTCAGAACCACGTTTAAGTTGACGCACAAGGCCGTAGGCTGCATAGTACTGGGACCGTTGGGCGTAATTCTTCTGGTTCATAAGCTGCATTTCAACAATATAGTGTTTATGCGCCTGATCAGTGCAACTTACATCAACAATAGAATGCTTATCAAAGGCAAGGATTGGCAGATTATTGGGATCATTGAGTATAATACTCACTATCTTTCTGCCTTCAGGCAATTCTAATATGCTGTTGAGAAATGATATAAGAATTTCTGGTTTTTCTTTATTGGCAAAGAGTTTCTTAAAAGCTATATCAGTCGTAGGGTCCATGAATACCATAGGTGTTATCCCTTTCACGTATCATATAAGCACCATGTACAGTTTTGTCAGTCGTTGACTGACTATGTCATAAAGCTTATATGAAAGACATTTTTTTGAAAATATTTTCGCCAAAAAACCACGACGAAAGGGTATTGTAAAGCTTCAGATGAGGTGTCTTGGACGGCCGCACTATGGTGTGTTAGTCCTCAAGAAGCATCATAAGATTTTCCAAAAATCTAGCATTTTCAGGGGAAGCATAAAAATTTCTGGTACGTCGTTGCACACCATCTAACAGAGCCTCTTGTGTACCTTGGTCAAAAGCTTCTATTTTTTTTCGATTCTCACCAGACAAAACATAGGTAAACAACACAGGTAAAAATTGCGATGCCAACGAAGAAGGCAGAACCTCTATACCTGTCATAGAGACAAGACCTTCAATAAAATTTGCTAACTCTTCCTTAGATAAATTTAATGATCCTAAAATTTTGGAGACATGCTTCACCAAGGACGGATAAATTTGTTGAGAAAAGAATGCAGGAGTCTGTGCGTGCCGCACATCAAGAAGCACTCCGATGAACCACATAAATTGATCACGATCATCTGCCAAACCACTGTACGTGCCAGGATGGTCAAACCACCGAGCAATAGTATCAGCCATTCTGGTCGTAATAACACAATCACGGCAATCAAGCCGGCTTAGAATAACCATGCATCTCATTTTTTCCAGCCTATCTTTTACCATATCAAGTACACGATTATCACAAAACCAGTCAATAAGTGCTGGGAAATGATTCATATATTTCAATATAAATAAAATAACAAGAGCTTGATTATGACGGTTCACTGGGCTTAGCAGTATATGCTGCGACAATTTCACTATAAAGTCATCACCCAAACCAAAATCTTTGCTCCTTAATTTTATGGTTTCTAAAATATCATTAACGGATCCAATAGTCGAAGAAGCTCGTTCTATCAGAGCGCTTATAAACAACATCTTATCTTGCAGTGCAAGATTGCTGTCAGCCACAAAAAAACTAGCATTGAAAATATCTTTTGCACATGGCAAGCAATAAAGAGCGGGATCAGTAAGTCGATATGGTCTTATCGGCCGAGGATCAAAATATGGCTCAATAACACCACCAAGACTGCTGAAAAGTGATGCAAAGAAGAGCTTTACACAAGAACCATGTTCCTCCGCTTGCAAGTCTTGGAAGGCATAATTCCATGCAGGAACGTGTTCTTGTTCAACAGGAAAATGTGTTTCACCATGCTGATCTTGTAATTGCCATGTTATAGCTATTGGTCGCGCTGCATGTTCTTTTTGTCGTGTTATCTCAAGAGTACAGTAATAGTGAGCACCAGATTCTGTGAGCTGAACTTGGAGTTTAATCCCCATGGGACTTAATCGTTGCGCAATGTCATCTAAACCGCGAATACCAGGAAAGAGTGCCTGCAGTACGCGCAACATGTTTGGATAACCACCAATAATCTCACAACGTGATTTTCGTTTGTACGTAACACCTGAAATATCACTCATGACTTCCGCCCAATCATGGTACGACTGCGGGGTAATTATGTTTTCTGTCGTATGATATTTAGTATAAAATGCAAGCAGTTTTGTAGGAACTTCTTCACTGGTATGTGCATCACCACCGATTAAGCTTTTAAGAATGTTCAGATCAAATGTTTGCGTTGTAGGTTCATAGATTAAAGCATTAATAACATTACGTAGTGAAGTCTCAAAACAATCAGGAAACATTATATTTTTGTATCGTGCAGCACCGTACATAGGAATCTCTCTTGGCAATGGTGCTTGTTGATACATTTTAACTATAGTCTAATAAGCCACGTCCTGTGGACGTGGTAACAAACAAATGCTCTGCAATAAATTTTTTGAAATAAAACTGACTCACTGCTAAAACTTTAGATTGCAAGTTGCGCCCGCAACCTAAACAATCTAAAGGATAACAATGAGTCGTTTTTATAAACTATCACATACGATTTGGCATTGCCAGTACCATATAGTCTGGACGCCGAAATATAGATTTAAAATTTTGAAAGATGGAATCAAAGAAGAAGTTGAGATGTGTATAAGGATTTTTTCTGAGCGACTGGAATGTAAGATAGTTGAGCTCAATGTACAAATAGATCATGTACATTTAATAGTGATGATACCACCGAAAGTGATGGTTTCAAATTATGTTGGTACAATTAAAGGCAGATCGGCGATAAGATTGTTTTGTACCTATCCACAGCTTCGCAAGAAACCGTATTGGGGGAATCATTTTTGGGCAGAAGGGTACTGTGTTGATACTGTTGGATTGGATCTGGAAAAAATACGTAAATATGTGAAATATCAGGGGGAAAAAGAAAAATATTTTGAATCTAAAATATAGTTAAGCCTATTGGGCGCGGCTTGCCTAAAAAGCCCCTTCTAGGGGCTGATCAAAGCCACCCCCTCTGGGGGTGGATTAAAGCTTTACTTTAGTTGCCAATGGCACGAAGGTACGATCATCAATTGATAAGCCTGGGCTTGCCTGGTTGCTTGCTGTTAATAATCTCGTATAATCGTCACGCGTATATTGCTTCATATCTGTCGGCCATACATAAAGCTGATCCCGTGGGATGTCCAACACTTTGGCCACAGCATCAAGATATACGCGAAGATCATCAAGGCTCGTTGCTCGCTGCCATAAAAAGCCTAGCAATATACATACAGTCAGGCCAATGGGCCGTATGTACTGTCGTTCTTCGTCTAGTAACTGTGCAATAAGAGACGCTATAAGACGATCTTGTTCTCGCGCATGTTTATGCACAAATTCAGCAAGCTGCACAAGTTTCTTGTCGTATGATTCCATGCGTGCCCTGAGGTCAGGTATAGCATGTTGCAGTATATGATCGAAAACGGCATAGGTTGGATCTTCGGCTATCGCCGCGGGCGATCGGTCTTGCAAGTCACTCTTCTTGAACTTTTTTGCTAACATCTTCTGATCCTGAACCAACTGCTGCATTTCCTTTTTCAGCGGTGCAAACTCACTCTCCAACAATCTTATATGAGTACTATTTTTTGCAATAAATGCTGGCATAATATTTTCATGCCATCTGGTCATAAAGCATGCTGCTGGCTGCCTTTCTCGCCTGCACAACATAATATTGCCAATCATATTGCCAATAGTCTCTGCGTCAAGATAACTTCCAAATTTTGTATGCATTCGTGTTACATCAAATGTCCCATCAGCATGCAGATAAAAAAGTTCTTTAACGAGTCTTGTTACAGCGTCACCCTCGGGCGCATAGATATAGACATTTTTCAAAAACGGACAATGCCACGTTAATGCCCCTACAGCGGGGCTTATCTCTTCAAACTCTTTTTTAACACCTGTATCAGGCGATAGAATAGAGCTTGTCATGCCCTTGAGGTTAACAATCGATATTTCACCATACACTGCAACTGATAGCAGTAACAGTGCAGCAACTGCATTGTGCATATAACGCTTATAGGGCATGATAAACTCCTTAGTAGAATTTTTTCTTTGTCAACCGACTATTTTTGGCTTTGCAACAGAAGAATTTTCGGTTTGCGGAACAATGGATTTTACAATGGGCTTCTTGGATGTCTTCGAGGCCTGTATTTTTTGCAATTTTTTGAGCAACTCTTCTGAGCCCATGGCTGCCTGCAGCATGTTCCGCATAACAATCTGTTGTACTCGCGTTGCCTTGTTTATCCTTTGTTCTGCTTCTTGTGGTGTCCATGTGCCTTGCTCAAGATAACTTTTAAAATCACGTACAACATTATCAGTGTTTGTCTGTAGTAATGGTTTTTGATTACCACTCTGGGCTCCAGCAAACATCACCGCGGTAACCATGGCAATATACATAAAGGTGACTACTTTCATGATCATATCTCCCCACTATAGTGAACAATAACTACACTCAACTATTCATGTCTCAATTCCCGTTCGCCCTGATCTCGAAGAGTCGCATGTCAATAAGTACTGAGGGCAAGCTTTGCGAGCATCTCACTTGATAAGTTCATGCCATTCTACCCTGCCGTTCGCACCGAGATATGCATTGCAAGCATCTTGCTGAAGGCCCGTTCGCCCCGAGTAGACCTGCCTTGCAGGGCGGATCGAGGGGTTGAACGATAGAGGCAAGCAAAACAATTGCAATCACCAATGCCGTTCGCCCTGAGGGTGAGCCTTGCGAGCGTCACGAAGGGTTGGACGGCAATGAGCACGTGGATCCGTAACACAATAACCGTTGCAGTGAAGAAACCCGTTCGCCCCGAGTAGACCTGCCTTGCAGGGCGGATCGAGGGGTTGAACGATAGAGGCAAGCAAAACAATTGCAACCACCAATGCCGTTCGCCCTGTGCGGGCGGGCACACTGATTCGCTACGCTCACAGGCCATGGGACGTGCTACCGGTAAACCAGGAAAAAATTTCTCAAATCGAGCACGTGGCATACATTATCAATTATAAATATAAATCATATAAATATAAAAAATCAATATTATTTTGAAATAAACCAAAAAACTCTTAGTCTTCCAATAAGGCTTGCATGCAAGCACTTCTGAGGATCTATGGCTTTTCTAAATTTTATAGATGTATACGGTTTTTGCGTATGTATGGCGCTCACATTGTAAACATTCTGATTGATTGAGGCGCTCGTGACTTGCGGGGTATGGGTTTGGTGCAGGTAGGACGGTACGCATTGCAGGTTAGGTATCAGTAAAAAGCGAGAAAGCGTGCTACTTGGCATGCTTTCTCGCTTTTTACATGAAAATAAATGGCGATAGCCGTTTCTTAGAGTATAGCTTTTAGCCAATAATATTCATTGCTGGATATAATGTGCCACTGGTACCCAATGATAACCAATGGGCTGCGTTTGACGATGGCCCCATATTAGCTTGTGATGCGGTACAATTAAGGCTGCTGTTTCTAGTAAACCACGTATTATCGTTACTGGTACCAGGACCATAAAATCCGGTAACATAGTTTGCAACAACGTTGAGATCAACGAGGTTTCTTGCTTTAGTAGTAGATCCAGTAGCTAAAACTGCTATGCCATAGGAGGTAGCGTTCGCTGGAGCAATAATATAATTATTGCTGATGATGTTGCTGCTGGAAGTATCACTTGCTATAGTCCCTAGTTGTATACCATTACCTACATTGCTTATACACTTTGCACCATTGATAAAATTGTTATTGGAGTTGATAAGCTCTATACCATAGATACTGTTACTGCTAGCTTCGGCATTACTGAGTTGGTTGAAATTACTGCTGCTATTAAACTGTATACCATTGCCAGTATTACTATTACACTGCACCGCATCAAACTTGTTACTGGTAGAACTGGTCAGATTCAAGCCATCTAGAGTATTGTTATTGCATACAGCCCCGTTAATAACATTGTTATTTGAAGTGGTTAGAGACATGCCATAACCGACATTATTGTTCGCTGCTAGATTATCCAGCTGGTTTAAGTTGCTGGAAAAAAGAGTAATGCCATTGCCAGTATTGCTATTACACTGCACTGCATCAAACTTATTACTGGTAGAGTTGTGTATAGACAATCCATCAAAAGCATTGTTATTGCATTCAGCACCATTGAAAGTGTTGTTATTTGAAGATACTGTTAAATATAAACCGGAAAGGCGACTATTATTATTCGCTGCTAGATTATCCAGCTGATTCGAGCTGCTGGTAACAAGATTAATGGCGCCACCTGTCTGACTTATTTGATTATAATTATTATTACACTCGATTGCATCAAACTTATTCTCAGTACAGTTTACTATCTCCAGTCCAAATTTTGCATTATTATTGCATACAGCCCCATTAACAACATTGTTATTTGAACTGCTCAGAAACATACCGAAACCGGTACTATAATTTGCTGCTAGATTATCCAGCTGGTTCAAGTTGCTGGAACTAAGCGTAATACCATTGCCACTATTACCGGTACACTGCACCGCATCAAACTTGTTACTGGTAGAACTGGTCAGATTCAAGCCATCTAGAGTATTGTTATTGCATACAGCCCCGTTAATAACATTGTTATTTGAAGTGGTTAGAGACATGCCATAACCGACATTATTGTTCGCTGCTAGATTATCCAGCTGGTTTAAGTTGCTGGAAAAAAGAGTAATGCCATTGCCAGTATTGCTATTACACTGCACTGCATCAAACTTATTACTGGTAGAGTTGTGTATAGACAATCCATCAAAAGCATTGTTATTGCATTCAGCACCATTGAAAGTGTTGTTATTTGAAGATACTGTTAAATATAAACCGGAAAGGCGACTATTATTATTCGCTGCTAGATTATCCAGCTGATTCGAGCTGCTGGTAACAAGATTAATGGCGCCACCTGTCTGACTTATTTGATTATAATTATTATTACACTCGATTGCATCAAACTTATTCCCAGTACAGTTTACTATCTCCAGTCCAAATTTTGCATTATTATTGCATACAGCCCCATTAACAACATTGTTATTTGAACTGCTCAGAAACATACCGAAACCGGTACTATAATTTGCTGCTAGATTATCCAGCTGGTTCAAGTTGCTGGAACTAAGCGTAATACCATTGCCACTATTACCGGTACACTGCACCGCATCAAACTTGTTACTGGTAGAACTGGTCAGATTCAAGCCATCTAGAGTATTGTTATTGCATACAACCCCGTTAATAACATTGTTATTTGAAGTGGTTAGAGACATGCCATAACCGACATTATTGTTCGCTGCTAGATTATCCAGCTGGTTTAAGTTGCTGGAACTAAGAATAATGCCATTGCCAGTATTGCTATTACATTGCACTGCATCAAACTTGTTACTGGTAGAACTGCTCAGAAACAAGCCGCCTTGTGTATTGTTATTACATACAGCACCGTTAATAACATTGTTATTTGAAGGGTCTAAAGACATCCCATAGTTTGAATTATTGCTCGCTACTAGATTATTTAGCTGATTATAACTGCTGTTAGTAAGTAAAAACCCATAACCACCAGTGCTATTGTTGTTACCGTTGCTTACAATATCGTTGAGAACATTATTATTTGAACCTTGCAAATAAACACCATTTTGCATGCCATTAATATTGAGAGCATGTACAAAGCAACCTGAACAGGAAGTTAAATAAATTCCCGTATAACTAGAACTCAGAGGGCCGTTGCCAATAGCTCCGTTTTCAACGGTTATATTCGAAGACGAAGAAGCACTGACACCATCAAAAATGGTATGTCCACTAAGGTCCAACGTAACATTATTAGTTGTTACAGTGACACTGCCAAGATTATCACATAATACATAGGTACCTGGCACATTCACTGTAAATACCGTGCCTCCCGTACCATACAAAAGATTTTGGCAAGAACACCCAAATCCCGTTGCTCCCGTAGCACCAGTTGCGCCAGGACAGCAAGGCCCAGTTGGACCAGTTAAGCCAGTGGCTCCTATTGGCCCAGTTGCGCCGGTCATACCCGTAGCACCTGTGGCACCAGTTTGACCAGTGGCTCCCGTAGCACCAGTCTGACCAGTTGCACCTGTTGGTCCTGTACCACCCGTAGCACCAGTAGCGCCGGTAGCACCTGTGTTGCCTGTCGCGCCTGTTTTGCCTGTGGCACCAGTTTGACCAGTGGTGCCCGTGGACCCAGTTGCACCAGTTTGACCAGTTGCACCTGTTGGTCCTGTACCACCCGTAGCACCAGTAGCGCCGGTAGCACCTGTGTTGCCTGTCGCGCCTGTTTGGCCTGTGGCACCAGTTTGACCAGTGGTGCCCGTGGTACCCGTAGCACCAGTCTGACCAGTTGCACCTGTTGGTCCTGTACCACCAGTAGCGCCGGTAGCACCTGTGTTGCCTGTAGCGCCTGTTTGGCCTGTGGCACCAGTTTGACCAGTAGCGCCCGTGGTACCCGTAGCGCCAGTCTGACCAGTAGCACCTGTGCTGCCTGTTGCCCCCGTGGTACCCGTAGCGCCAGTCTGACCAGTTGCACCTGTTGGTCCTGTACCACCTGTAGCACCTGTGTTGCCTGTAGCCCCCGTTGACCCTGTTGCACCGGTCTGACCAGTTGCACCTGTTGGTCCTGTACCACCCGTGGCACCAGTAGCGCCGGTAGCACCTGTGCTGCCTGTTGCCCCCGTGAACCCTGTTGCACCAGCAGGTCCCGTTGGACCAGTTATGCTAGTGCCAGTAGCACCAGTTTGACCTGTTGCACCTCTAGGACCTTGCGATCCTGTACCCTTAGGCCCTGTAGCACCCTTTGGTCCAGTGGCACCCGTAGCGCCTGTTTGTCCTGTATGGCCAGTTTTACCACGCCTACAGCATGCACATTGACAATGCTCGCCATGCTTTGCATCAGCAGAGCAACTGCTACGCTGCGCAGCTGAGCTTCTATGCACTGTGCACAAATCCAGATCTTGCTCTATTGCTGACCGATGCTCGAGCACACGCACGAGATAGACTGGCACTTGATCGCCCTCTAGTTTGCCGCTCTTAAGGGCAGCTTCGCATTCGTCAAGAGCTTCCATAAGCTTTTCATGGGATACTGCAATGCCATTCTTGTTCTGCGTAGCAGCAACTTGTTCGAGCATCGGCGACCATGGGTACCACGGTGCACCAGCACGAATATCAGTAACCAAAGCCACGCCTTCTCGAGTCGCTTTATCATCAATCGCTGTACTTGTTTGCAAAGCATCTTCATCGATGCTTAGGAAGTCAACCTTAGGAGACTGGTGAGAGGCTAGGGCACCATAAGCCCATAGTGTAACTACCAGTAATTTTTTCGTATGTTCCATAGACACCTTTCCTTTAATAGGGTAACACACACATTATCACACGGTTCACTCGTGATAGTACCCATACACTATCAAGCATGTATAACAAAAATCAAGAATACAGTAAGCATTGGGATAATAACCAGATGGTTGGCAGGTACGCATTGCAGGTTAGGTATCAGTAAAAACAAGAGAGCGTGCCCAGTAGCACGCTCTCTCGCCGTAAGACAAAACAAACAATGATCTTTTCTTATGAATTCCTACATAACAATATTCATGGCTGGGTGTGCACCTGCAGAGCTCAATGATGACCAGTGGGTTGCGTCTGATGATGGTCCCATATTGAATTGTGCTGTAGTGCACCCTATCGCGCCATTTCTAACAAAAATAGCCTGATCGTTGCCTGAGCCTACAAAGCCGATAGCAAAGTTAAGTGCAATAACATTATCGACAATATTAACGCCACTCCCTGATGAAGGAATTACGGCAACGCCTTGCAGAGATCCTGGTGCGGGAGAAGCTACTGTTCCATTACTAATTGTGTCAGAAACACACTGATCAGAAGGGCCATAACCTACTTGCACACCGGTTTCTCCATTGCCAACACAACTGAAACCGTCTACATTATTGAAGCCAGAACGACCCTCGATAAAAATACCTTGCATACTGTTGCTATTGGATGTTATGTTATTAAGGTTGTTAGAATTGCTGTAAGGCAAATGCAATCCGGCGCCATTAACACTATTGTTGCTGACAATATTACTGAGAACATTATTATTTGAATTACCCACCCAAATACCAGTTTGCCCATTGCCATTACACTGCATAGAATCTATCTGATTATTATTGCTGTTATACAAGTACAATCCAGAGCCATTAACATTATTGTTGCTTACTATATTGCTGAGAACATTATAATTTGAATTATCCACCCAAATACCAGTTTGTCCATTGCCATTACACTGCACAGAGTTTATTTGATTATAGGTGCTGCCATTCTCCAAGTACAATCCAACGCTACCAGGACTGTTGTTGCATACGATATTATTAAGAACATTATTATTTGAAGTAACCAAAAAAATATTTGCACTACTATTGCCAATACACTGCATAGAATCTATCTGATTATTACTGCTATTATTCAAGAACAATCCATTGACTTGATTTTTGTTGCTTGTAATATTATTGAGAACATTATTATTTGAACCTTGCAAATACATACCAATTTCCATGCCATTGATATCGAGAGCACGTATAAAGCAACCTGAACAGGAATTTAAAGAAACTCCATTATAGCTGCTACTGGAAGGGCCGTTGCCAATAGCTCCGTTTTCAATAGTTATATTCGAAAGTGAAGTAGCGCTAACACCATCAATAATGGTATGTCCGCTAAGGTCCAGTGTAACATCACTAGTCGTTATAGCAACACTACCAAGATCATCACATAACACATAAGTACCCGGCATAGTCACACTAAATGCCGTACCTGATGTGCCATACACAAGATTTTGGCAAGAGCATCCAAACCCCGTGGCACCGGTTGTGCCTGTAGCACCTGTTTGACCTGTTGCACCTCTAGGACCTTGTGATCCTGTACCCTTAGGCCCTGTAGCGCCCCTTGGTCCAGTGGCACCCGTAGCGCCTGTTCGTCCTGTATGGCCAGTTTTACCACGCCTACAGCATGCACATTGACAATGCTCGCCATGCTTTGCATCAGCAGAGCAACTGCTACGCTGCGCAACTAAGCTTCTATGTACTGTGCGCAAGTCTAGATCTTCCTCTATTGCTGACCGATGCTCGAGCACACGCACGAGATAGACTGGTCCTTGATCGCCCTCTAGTTTGCCGCTCTTAAGGGCAGCCTCACATTCGTCAAGAGCTTCCATAAGCTTTTCATGGGATACTGCAATGCCATTCTCGTTCTGCGTAGCAGCAACTTGTTCGAGTATCGGGGACCATGGGTACCACGGTGCACCAGCACGAATATCAGTAACCAAAGCCACGCCTTCTCGAGTTACTTTATCATCAATCGCTGTACTTGTTTGCAAAGCATCTTCATCGATGCTTAGGAAGTCAACCTTAGGAGACTGGCAAGAGGCTAGGGCACCATAAGCCCATAGTGTAACTACCAGTAATTTTTTCGTATGTTCCATAAACGCCTTTCCTTTTATAGGGTAACACACACATTATCACACGGTTCATTCGTGATAGTACCCATACACTATCAAGCATGTATAACAAAAATCAAGCCTGCAGTTGCTCATCTTTACCATTATGTTAGATAGCGTATGATATCCAGAAAAATTTGTGGTGTTGACTTGTGCAGAACTAACTAATAATCTCCAAATAGGTACGCAATGCAGAGCAAGCACCAGTAAAAAGCGAGAGAGCGTGCCCAGTAGCACGCTCTCTCGCCGTAAGACAAAACAAACAATGATCTTTTCTTATGAATTCCTACATAACAATATTCATGGCTGGGTGTGCACCTGCAGAGCTCAATGATGACCAGTGGGTTGCGTCTGATGATGGTCCCATATTGAATTGTGCCGTAGCGCAACCTAATGCACTATTTCTAACAAAAATGGTAGAATCTGTACCTGAACCTACGAATCCTGTAGCAAAGTTACGTGCAATAACATTATCAACAACATTAGCGCTGCTCCCTGATGAAGGAATTGCGACAACGCCTTGTAGAGTTTTTGGTGCGGGAGATGTTACCGTTCCATTACTAATTATGTTATTTGAGCATTCATCACTATTAGTAGCAGCTACTTGTACAGCAGTTCCTCCATTGCCAACACAACTGAAACCGTCTACATTATTGAAGAAAGAACGATCCTCGATTAGAATACCTTGCGTACTGTTGCTATTGGATGTTACGTTATTAAGGTTGTTAGAATTGCTTTCATCCAAGCACAGGCCAGCGCTACCAAGATTGGTATTGTTGTTGCTGACAATATTACTGAGAACATTATTATTTGAAGAATTATTCAAATAAACACCAGTTTGCCCATTGCCATTACACTGCACAGAGTCTATTTGATTATTACTGCTGCTATCCAAGTGCAATCCAGGGCCCTTAACATTATTGTTGCTTACTATAGTGCTGAGAACATTATAATTTGAATTATCCACCCAAATACCAGTTTGCCCATTGCCATTACACTGCACAGAGTTTATTTGATTATAGGTGCTGCCACCCTCCAAGTACAATCCAACGCTACCAGAACTGTTGTTGCATACGATATTATTAAGAACATTATTATTTGAAGCAACCAAAAAAATATTTACTTCATGATTGCCAATACACTGCATAGAATCTATCTGATTATTACTGCTATTATTCAAGAACAATCCATGGTCTCGATTATTGTTGCTTGTAATATTATTGAGAACATTATTATTTGAACTTTGCAAAATAACACCAATTTCCATGCCATTAATATCGAGAGCACGTACAAAGCAACCTGTACAGGAATTTAAAGAAACTCCATTATAGCTGCTACTGGAAGGGCCGTTGCCAATAGCTCCGTTTTCAATAGTTATATTCGAAAGTGAAGTAGCGTTAACACCATCAAAAATGGTATGTCCACTAAGGTCCAACGTAACATCACTAGTCGTTATAGTGACATTATCAAGATCATTACATAACACATAAGTGCCCGGCATAGTCACACTAAATGCCGTACCTGATGTGCCATACACAAGATTTTGGCAAGAACATCCAAACCCCGTGGACCCTGTAGCACCTGTTTGACCTGTAGCACCTCTAGGACCTTGCGATCCTGTACCCTTAGGCCCTGTAGCACCCTTTGGTCCAGTGGCACCCGTAGCGCCTGTTTGTCCTGTATGGCCAGTTTTACCACGCCTACAGCATGCACATTGACAATGCTCGCCATGCTTTGCATCAGTAGAACAACTGCTACGCTGCGCAGCTGAGCTTCTATGCACTGTGCACAAATCCAGATCTTGCTCTATTGCTGACCGATGCTCAAGTACATGCACGAGATAGACTGGCACTTGATCGCCCTCTAGTTTGCCGCTCTTAAGGGCAGCCTCACATTCGTCAAGAGCTTCCATAAGCTTTTCATGGGATACTGCAATGCCATTCTCGTTCTGCGTAGCAGCAACTTGTTCGAGCATCGGCGACCATGGGTACCACGGTGCACCAGCACGAATATCAGTAACCAAAGCCACGCCTTCTCGAGTCGCTTTATCATCAATCGCTGTACTTGTTTGCAAAGCATCTTCATCGATGCTTAGGAAGTCAACCTTAGGAGACTGGCAAGAAGCTAGGGCACCATAAGCCCATAGTGTAACTACCAGTAATTTTTTCGTATGTTCCATAGACGCCTTTCCTTTAATAGGGTAACACACACATTATCACACGGTTCATTCGTGATAGTACCCATACACTATCAAGCATGTATAACAAAAATCAAGATTAACGCGAGTTCGATATTTGATGGGTATGCTCAACCATTAACTATCCATAAAATTTAATTTTGTGTTCAACCCCTCGATCCGCCCTGTAAGACAGGTCTATTCGGGGCGAACGGGCTTCTTCTCGTGACGCTCGCAAAGTTCACCTTCAGGGTGAACGGCAGAGTATGATGGCATGAACTTATCAAGCAAGATGCACACGAGGCTTGCTCTGCTGACTCCGCCAAAGCAGCTATGCACACCAACTTCTACTTTGTGAATATGATGCGACGGTCAGACAGAGTGAACGGCATAACAGAGTACCATAAGCTTTATCGAGATTTTATGCTCTTATTGATCATCAACAGGTAGTTGACAGTACGCACATTGACTAAATTCCCAGCATGTAAGTATGCAATCAAGTTAGTGAGTGATTGCGGTTTTCTAGTATAGGTGTTTACATATTTTCTTTGGTCTATTGCTGCGCCCTTAGTACGTAATAGCGTCCGTCAGATCACAGGCGCTGTGAGCACAGCATAAATTTAGCTACAAAAAAATACCTGCATCGATAAAATTTGGTTTTATCGATGCAGGTACACTAATAGAAGTGTCTTGTTATTACGTGCAGCATGGCTAGGCGATTTTTATTGCTTTTGATGCGAAGTTGCAGCGCCAGCGCCCAATAAAGAGGCAGCCCGGCCTACAGCCCAGCGTGCTCCGCTATACGTATAAACGGCGCTGAGAGTTGCACCAGTATAACTTTGTTCTTGAGCCTTTGGCTGAGATGATTTTTTAAAAGCAGTTGCTTGAAACTGTAACCCTGGCATTGCGTCAACCATAGCATCTATGTTTTCCGTGTGCTGCAATACTTGTTTAATTTGTTTTTGTGCTGACTGTGTGGCTATGGCTTTGACATCGTCGATATCGCGCTGCAAGGTTTGCAATCTTATCTGTTGACCTGCGCTTAAGGCAGCAGCTGGCGCACATGAACCTTTGGTAGGCTGCATGGCGCATAAAGGCATAATACCGATTAATGCGAACAAGGCTATAAATGTTTGATGTGACATAAAAAACTCCATTCTATATAAAAAGAGATAGCAACTAATACTAATAACGTATTCTTACTATAATTTTATTCTAAATTGAAACAAAGTCAATATTTTTGTATATAAATTTAATAATTTTTATTTTTTAGAATACTTTATGGACGCCCTGTTCGGACGAGCACAAAGGCTTTGCTTGCTCAAAATCCTTGCAATAACCAAAATACGAACGTACAAACGAGCTTAATAATTTATCTTTTAGAATACTTTATGGACGCCCTGTTCGGACGAGCACAAAGGCTTTGCTTGCTCAAAATCCTTGCAATAACCAAAATACGAACGTACAAACGAGCTTAATAATTTATCTTTTAGAATACTTTATGGACGCCCTGTTCGGACGAGCACAAAGGCTTTGCTTGCTCAAAATCCTTGCAATAACCAAAATACGAACGTACAAACGAGCTTAATAATTTATCTTTTAGAATACTTTATGGACGCCCTGTTCGGACGAGCACAAAGGCTTTGCTTGCTCAAAATCCTTGCAATAACCAAAATACGAACGTACAAACGAGCTTAATAATTTATCTTTTAGAATACTTTATGGACGCCCTGTGCGGGCGAGCACAAGGGCTTTGCTTGCCCAAAGCCCTTGACCAAAAGGCACCAACAGCCTGTTGGATCCTCTTCCCGCACGAATCCATGACACTGATTCGCTACGCTCACAGGCCATGGGACGTGCTACCGGTAAACCACCCACAAGGCTGGTTGGTTTAAACCACTAAAAGACACTTAATGCAGGGTTAGGGTTATGGGAGGGCGGCAGGTCATTATTCCCGATGCAGTGAAGAAACCCGTTCGCCCCGAGTAGACCTGCCTTGCAGGGCGGATCGAGGGGTTGAACACAAATAAAAAGACACTGTAGTGAACGCTGCGCTATAGTTGCGGTAGGGGTTAGGGTTAGGGAAGGGAGCAATGTTCTCGACGATGTTCACGGCATGTTGAGTATGTTGGTACAATAAAACCCCATCATCGTGTTCATGAGTGTCTGGGGGGAATGAACACAATGACGGGGTTATTTGAAAATAGTTATCAGAGAGCTGTAGAGTGCTATAGAGTATTTTTTAGTTAAATGTCACTAAGTAGTTCCTCATAGTCTGGATTTATCTCAGGATTGCTCTCTATATCCTGCTGCCTAGGCTCATCAGCACCTGCCGTGGCTAAAACTGCTGCTGAAGGAGCGGCAGCGACTGGCCCAGCAACAACACGCCCACCCTCTGCAACACCCTCACCTGAAAGAACTGCTGCTGGTAGAAGACCGTGTCTAGCTACTGGTTTGTGATATGTCCTAAATGCCGATGTTTCGATAACTCGTCTGTTAGGGTCGTTGCGTCTTGCCAGGGCTTCCTGATTGCGTTGTTGCCGAATTCTTTCTGTTTCACGGGATCGAAGCGCCTCAAGTCTACCAGCGGCATCGAGGCCTACTGCTATACTCATCGATAGCACTAAACTTATGGCTATTAATAATCTTTGTATCTGCATATGTTTAATCTCCTTGGTACTTAACTTACTTGTAATGAGTTATGCACTGTTTACTTACCTGTATCCAATGCGGGTATTACTGAAACGTCAGGTTTTTTACTGGTTATACAATGCCCCTTCAATCGCTGCCTGGCGTGCTGCAGCGCCTGCTGGAGTTACTGTTGACTCTTCGCTAGGTAACAAAGGCGTTTCCTCCGTAGCAGTTGTCCATGCAATATCTTCCTCTGTTGGTGTTGCCTCACCGCTCATGACAGCAACAGCGCCTGGTTTTGCAACTGGCTTCTTGTATAGTCGGAAAGCTGCCGTCTCTCGTACATGTTTTCTTGGACCACCCTTGGCTAGGGCAGCTTCTAGTAACCCACGCAAGGCATCCCTCTGAGCAGGAGTTGCTTGATTTATTCTTTGTTGTGCTTCTGCAAGGCTCCAATTGTTCCTTGCAAGAAATTCTTTAAAGTTGTTTATGCTGTAATTGGCACCCAGTACTCGTTGCGGTCCAGCATAAGCTGCTGGGACCATTGCAATGACAAACATGATCATAAAAATGGCATTAACTATAGTAGCTATCTTCATGGTTTCTTCTCCTTAATCTCCTGAACAATATGAAATCTTGATTATGACTATGATTTGACAGAGAACACTCTGTATGTTGTCTCTATAACGGTGTCTCAGATACCTACGATATAAGGCAAAACACCGCGCATACTTCCCCTCCCTCCTTCTGTCTATAAATTTTTAGATAAACTAGACAAACTTTCAGATGTAGTTTCAACTTTACATTCTCAATTATAAATATAAAGCTTATAAATATAAAAAATCAATAATATTTTGTAATTATTATAAAATATCCTACTAGATCGACACAACCATGGCGTACCTATAGTGGATCTACAAAATTTTGCTTGCCGTGATCTGCAATGTTACGATCAACTACACTAAATAAGAGCTTTTAGAATGATGCAGGCACTCTGAATTTTAAGGGAAATACTGGCTGTGCCGCTTTATTATACTGTTATCTACAGAATAATTGCATTGAATCTCTGTGTATATTATTTTATTATATCATAGCGGTGGGCAACATTGCTGTCCTACCACACCATATAAAAAAAGGAGTACCTATGGACCCTCCATAAACTGGTATAAGATCCCATCGAGTGTATATACATAAATATTATTGGTACGTATATAGATAGTAAGGAGTATTATACATGAATGCAAAATCATTAATGCATTTAGCCGCGCTGGCGCTTATATCAACGGCGTCAACAGAGCTTCTATGCCGGCGCGATAAATGCTGCTGCAACGACTCGTTGGTGGCACCACGTGGCAACCAAGGCGTGGCTGGCGTCCAAGGCTTTTCAGCGCCTGGTGATTACCTCAATGATTACAGTGTTAACTCACAAGATGTTGCTCACTCAACAGGACCAATTCAGCCTGTCATTGTTCCAATCCAGCTTAATGAATCATTAGTGAGTGCCTCCAATGTCACGCGAGATACAGAGTCAGGAGGTGCAGGCTGGTTTGTCGTTAATACAGCAGGCAATTACCATGTGACCTTTGTCGTTACCGGACAATCCGGCAGCGAATCTTCGAGTGGTACCTTAAGTCCATTCCCAGTCCCTTCGCTGAATGATGGTCGATTAATTTTTAACATCTCGCTCGTAAAAGCTGCAGCTGGTACAGCGCTAGCTAACGCTCTTCCTGTTCCAGGAACAACGGTACTAGTTGAGACCAATGGGTGTAAAACATCAACAGCAGCAGGAGATGGTGTCGACCTAGTAACCGCACAGGCAGTTGGTGAATATATTCTTAGCTTTAACGCTGGCGATCGTATTTGCTTACAACTGAATGCGTATACATCTACAGGCTTCACCTATCTTGGCGTGCTTGCAAACGGATCTGCCGCAGTTCCTAACGCCACGCTGACCTTAGAGCTCTTGTCACAAGGCCTACAAGCTTCTCAATAGAAGGAGAAAGAATCGATGAAAACCATACGATCAATCAAAATAGCTGCTGTAGGGCTTGCGCTCATTTCCTCATCTTATGCTTTCACAAAATGTAAGGATTCTTGTTGCGCACCACGCCTAGTCAAAGGACGACAGGGACCTCAGGGACCACAAGGGACATCCATATACAACGTCTATGGCTCTTGGTATAGCACGCTAGCAGTTGGTGCACCAGCAGCGGGTGGCGTGAGTACAATCGCTTTTAACAATGTTAATGTGGTAACCAGTGGCATTGCACTGAGTTCCGATAACAAGACCTTTACGTTCGCGCAGGCTGGTTCTTATAAAATTAAGTACACAGCGGTGGTGCAGGTAACCACAACTCCTGCTGCTCCAGGACAGCTACCAGTTTATCTACAACTGTATGATGCTAATGCGCCAACACCAGCTTTGATTCCGCATACTGATTTCTATACAGCTCCATATATAAATTTACTACCAGGTACTGCTAGTAGCCCAGCAATAGATTATGTCCAAATTAAGGGTTTTGCCATTGTCCAAGCAGAAGCTAATCAGCAGTTACAGGTACAAATAAGCACAGCGCTTGCGCAAGTTGTTGACCCACTCAATCCAAGTAATATTTTACCAAATGCAACTATCAGCATAGAGCTTCTTCCTGGTGGGCAAGCGGCAATTTAGCTGTACTACGCCTAGTATTATTATTGCATAGGAGAAAGAATCGATGAAAAAATCGTTGATACTTACCAGCGCCATCCTCGGATTGGCATGCTGCCTTTCGGACGGAATGCTCGCGCGAGAAAAATGTTGCTTGCAGCCAGTTATACAGGGTGCTGTTGGGCCAGCTGGTGTCCAAGGCCCTGCAGGCATTAGCGCACCAGCAGTGTATGAGTGGGCAATTAATACCCTGGGATTTAATACCGCAGGTACATCATCTATAATCAACTTTGATGTCGAAGGTGCCTCTGTGGGTGGCATTAAAAAGAATGCTGACGGTAGTTTTACAGTTCCTGTTGCAGGCAATTATGAAGTTAGCTTCTCCCTTGTTGGCCAGGTAATCGCACAGGTCACTGGGGGACAACTCCAGGCGCCGCCATTATTTTTTACAGCAGCTTTAGCAAAAGAACTTGCTGATGGGTCACTAAAATATTTCAACAATGTTGAGCAATACTCAGGCAACCTGTTTCCGCAGGCATCAACTGGCGTTACGGTCAACCAAGTGTATGGAAGCTTTATTGTTACCTTGCAAGCCGGTACTTCTATAGCACTCGTCCCATTCTACGAAGCAGTAGGTAACGTAACATTTCCTGCTCAGTCAGGTCATGTTGTTGCAAGTATTTTGATACAGCTTCTGCAAGAACAAGGTATCTCCTAATACGCGTTATATGTACACTGTTTTTTACACTAACCCTGCTATCTGTAGTATAAACAGATAGCAGGGTTTCTTGACTTGCATAAGTAGTCTATCTAGTATGTACAATAATGCACGATTATGGATAAGACTCAGAGGGAGTTATAGAGTCATGCTCATGCGAAATGTTGTCCAAATATCTATCTCGCTCACTGTTTTTCTATGTCCTGTGGTATCAGTTTCTATGCTTGATCAACAAAAAAAGTTGATCGATAGGCATGCAAGAGCTATCGATCAACCATCTGAGGTTAAACTCAGTATGCAACCGACCTTGGTTGCCGATATGCTACGAAAAGGTTCAATTGATGGTCTTTTGCCACTTATTCATCAAGCGCTTAAACATGGTGCCGATATACATAGTCGTGATGCACATGGCCTCTCGCCGTTGCACTATGCCGCTGCAGGAGGGCATGTAGCAATACTTGGCTCACTGGTCAGTAGCGGTGCCAATATTTTTATAGGCGATGCATTCGATTTTACACCATTGCACTACGCAGCACTTAATGGTAGTACTACCGCTGCTAAATATCTTGTCCGTCATGGAGCTTCTGTTAATACTTCCGGTGCCTACGACATTAGGCCTATACATCATGCCGCTGTTAATGGGCATGCTCACGTTATTAGGTTTCTTTTGAGACATGGTGCTGATATTAATGCTCGTGTTGATTCGGGTCTGACTGCCTTACACTATGCAGCATACAGAAACCGACTAGACGTGGTAAGATTTTTGCTCGCACACGGTATAGACCCACTTATCAAAGACAATATTCGTGGTATTGATGCAGCGCAGATGGTACGCGCCGTGAATAATACCTATGTTGCTGGCATTATAGAAAGGGCACCTCGTGCACTCAAAGCTGCAACGGTAGTATCGCATCGGGAAATAGACAGTTTCATGCTTGGGACACATGAGAGAGTAGGCGAACAAAGCCCAGTACAAAAACTTAGTCAACACACACTATGTACAATAGCCAAGCTCATTATGCAATACAACAAAGACGATGCTGCTTATAATAAAGCAGAACAGAAAAAGCTTATACGCGCTGCTTACCTATAACGAGCTTGCTGCTGCTGCAACACTCCAAAGGCCAGCCGGTTAGAGTATAAAGTTTTATGAGAATGTTGTTGCGGGGTTTCACCCCAACCCCCACGAGGGGCTGTGCCCCTACGACCCCAATGCTCGCTTAGCCCAACGCCCACGAGGGGCTGTGTTCCTGATGTCCTGGTGCTTGCTTCGCTTAATGCCCACGCGGGGCTGCGTTCCTGAGGCACTCTACGCGACGAGCGCGTTTGGGTGCTTGTAGGGCGGCGTAGCAGGGGTGTTATGACTATAGCTTCATAAAGGCTTGTTGGTTGCTAATCTACCATTACTTGGTACACTAATACGAGAACCTATTTGTCAATAAAGATTACATTAGTTTTGTAGTTAGTAGCGTATGCAAAGATACCAATTTTCATAGCAAGAGTTCATATGGACATACAGAATACGATTATCGCTTTTGATTTACATAGCGTTGTTTTTACACGGGATCTGCGAGGTGTTCTGTCTGTTCTTTGGCAATCACCACAGAAGCGCTCTCTCCTCACTGCGCTATTGCGATACAGGCTTATGCGTGATAGCATACGCCTTCTCTTTAATACACCAACGGACGAAGAATTTTTTGTACTGTTTGAGCGAGAAAAGCCTGATATTGTGCCATGCATTGTTGAACTTATGAATGCCCACAAGCCAATACCGGGTACCGTTGCAATACTACAAGATCTTAGCAAAGCTGGATTCTCGCTGCATATCATGTCTAATATAGGAGCACGGCGCCTTGCTTTACTGAGGGAGCGATATCAAGATATTTTTGCTCTTTTTGATAAGGCCATGATTAACAGTGGGTGCAACGCTCAACCAATGATCAAAAAACCTGATGCGCACTATTTTACTGACTATCTCCAGCGCTATAATCCCGACAATAAAAAGATTATTTTTATCGACGATAATAAGCATAATATTGCTGCCGCAGAGCGCCATGATATTCTTGGTATACGATTTAAGAACCCGGCACAGTTACGTATGGATTTGATCAACTTGGGCATCTTGCACAAGTAACGTGCGTAGACATAGTCTGCGCGTATCCACTATATATTTTATCGATTATTCATAAAGGCTATCACATGTTTTTGTTCAAAAGACTCTCTTTACTAGCACTATTCGTCATGCTATGCGCCTCAAATATACTGATCCATGCAGCTGCAGGGCCTGGTTTGGATTACGTAGATCGTCTGCTCTTTAATGGCGATATGCGTAGCATTAGTTATAACTTTCTGAAAAGAAGAGATGAACATGCCAGAAGCGCCCTTTTTGGCGCGGCGAGAGACTGTATTTTGAGAGGCTTCGATGTTAATCAGGTAGGTGATCATGCCATGCATGTATTGCTTTTTGATGGAGCTGAAAAAGTATTTGGTAGAAGAATCACCATCAAGGATACGCCGCTGGCTTATACGCTGAATATTTCTTTAGATGAGAGTGCTGGTATAGCAAGACTTTTGCTGGAACGCGGGGCGCACGTTGATGGAGATCCTGAAGACCATTATACACCACTCATGTGTGCGATCATGACGAATAATCTTCCTGTGGCGAAAGTTTTGCTAGAATTTGGTGCTCATACAAAAGCGAAGGCAAAAACGGCCAAGGGCCTCATGAATGCATCGGAACTGGCGTCTTTGCTTGGCAGACGCGAAATTGCAGAGCTTATCAGCGAAGTTGAGCAGCCTGAGGAAGATCGACATGAGATACTACGTAGTGAGATTTCTGCATTTTCGCTTGCTATGCACCCGAGACCTGGAGAGCAAAGCCCTGCTCAAGGGCTCACTGTTGATGCATTACAGACTATTGCATACTTTTTAAGAACATCATACCAAGAAGATCCATTGCCTGAAGTGCAGCAAACTGTCTTGGCAACCATGCTCAGATTTCCAGAGCAGCGCCAGCTGCATGAGCCAACACCTCAGCGAGGCCTAGTAGCCTCTTTAGGTGCATTAGCATCTCATATGCCAGGCTCGTCTATCGTTGCTGCAGTAGGACGTTCAGTTGCGTCTTGGTGGCATTAAGTTTTATGCAACGCTGAGATGCGTAGTGAAAGCTACTACTTATTGCATATAAAAAAAATCCCTGCACAGGACCAAGTATCCTGTGCAGGGATTTTTTTTATATGTATATTACTAACTATCCCAGGATTCTGTTGATTTCTGATTCTCTATAGTCTTAAATTGCTCCTGTCTAAATGATGCAGGCATCCACGTCTTTGCCCACCAATGGATGCCAAATGAGCCATCATTTTGCCATGTCTTTTTGTTCACCGTTTGCTCGCCTTCGCAGCCAAGTGGATAGAAGTATGCTGCCGGCAAAGCAATATCAATCATATCCTTGATGCCGGAAACAGCATAAAATGACCGTGTAAAATGGACTGGACCTGTTTTCTGTGGTGCGCCTTTTTTGTGCCAATCATCTTTGATTGTTTCTATGCTGTGCTTAAGAATAGGATGGCCGGCACGTGCACCTATGATACCTATACCAAGTTGCAAGAACTGTGAATCAAGCGGCTGGATGCCAACATAAAAATCGTACATATAATGCAAAATATCGAGAGGCCGAAGGCACTCAAAATCGGTTTCTACGTACACGCCGCCGTACTGATAAAGAATTTCCATGCGCGCGAGATCGGCTTTGATACCGTAATTATCCGTTGCATTGTAGAAGCCTCGATTATGCATATTTAGCGCTTCTATATCAGCATCGGTCCATAGCTTATATTGCCAGCCATCAAGATGGAACTTGAGCCACGAGATGACAAATTTTCTAAAGCAGTCTGGCAAGGGGCCTCCAAGCCATATCTGGTGAATTATTTTGGGAATCCGCAGCGTTGTTGAAGGGGGTATATTGGTAATCTTGTTTTTGTTATAAAGACCCCTGAAATAGTGGTATAAAAGGTTACCGTCGATGCCAACAACTTTTTTTGTTACCTGTTTGATCGCCTTTGTATAGGCATCTACTTCCATATGCATGGCTTCATCAAAATCGAGTTCGACCCATGGGGTGAGCGAGTGTTTTGTGTATGGTGCATCCCATGGAGCTGGGACCAGTGAATTGTTCATGCATAGCAAGCAGGCTGCCAGGAGTTTGTGCATGATGCCAGATACCATATACCGCTGCGTTTTCATAAAGAATGCCCTTTTTATAATGGAGTACTATGTTCGTGACTGCAATTTTTTTCTGTAAACGCCACAGCAAGCTCCGCATCAACCATTTCACGAACGAGTTCGGGGAAGGTTATTTTTGGCTTCCAACCAAGCTTACTGATCGCCTTGCTTGGGTCTCCCAAGAGCAGATCAACTTCAGTTGGACGGAAGTATCGTTTGTCTACGCGTACTATGACATTGCCATTTTCGGTGTTAATGCCGACTTCATCAGCGCCTAAGCCTTGCCATTTGATGGTAATGCCAACATGGGCACATGCACGTTCAACATATTCTCTCACCGAGTGGGTTTCGCCGGTTGCAACAACAAAATCCTCTGGGTTCTCTTGCTGGAGGATACGCCACATAGCTTCAACATAATCCCGTGCATGGCCCCAATCTCGTTGAGCATCAAGGTTGCCTAGCAGGAGAACTTCTTGGGTTCCTGTTTTAATTTTGGCAATTGCTCTGGCAATTTTTCTGGTTACAAATGTCTCACCGCGACGTGGAGACTCGTGGTTAAAAAGTATGCCGTTGCAGGCGAACATACCATATGCCTCACGATAGTTTTTGGTTATCCAAAAACCATATAACTTAGCCACGCCGTATGGTGATCGTGGGTAAAATGGCGTTGTTTCTGATTGTGGTATTTCCTGTACTTTTCCATACAGTTCGCTTGTTGATGCTTGATAAAATTTTGTTTTCTTCGTTAAGCCAAGAAGCCTAATTGCCTCGAGAATATGCAGTGTTCCGATGCCGTCAACAATAGCTGTATACTCAGGCAATTCAAAAGAGACATGTACATGACTTTGTGCTGCCAAATTGTATATCTCGTCTGGCTGTATTTCCTGGATAAGACGTGTCATGTTTGTTGCATCAGTGACGTCGCCATAATGTGCCCGGAAGCGTGGCTTAGCCTGTGTTGTAGTGTCTTCTTTGTGCGGTTTATCAATTAAATGGTCAATGCGGGCCGTATTAAAGGAAGATGAACGACGTTTAACGCCATGGACCTCATAACCCTTTGCAAGCAGAAATTCTGCCAGATATGACCCGTCTTGTCCTGTTGCGCCGATGATCAATGCTTTTTTAGGGGTATCAACTCCATATATGCCTGTAGCCAAAGAAACTGTTAACAAAACTGCAAAAATTCTATAGTGAACCATACTAACTCCTTTTGTTTTTTACACAACACAGTATGCTAACGTGTATATTCTTTGCTTCCGCCTCCATCACACACAAGTTTATCTATAAGTACTGTTGTTTCGATGACCTGTAACATATGTTCTATAGGCACTGGTGGTGTATACTGGGGTTCCCGTAAGCGCTCCACAAATGTCGAAAAAAGTCGTTCATCACCGGCATCTGGGTTTGCGGTATTTGCTGCAAAAGAGGCTGGTAAGCCATAGCCAAAAAGTCTTTCATAGTCTTGCATGACAATTGCTTTACCATCAAAAAAGAGCTCTAATCGTTCTCGCTCTTGTCGATGACTACCAATTGTTGTATACAGTATCGATCCTATGGAACCATGCATAAATTTTATCTGAACACTAAAATTCTCCGTAGGGAAAATAACATCTTTTGCTGCTTGTAATGATTCAACGCTTACCGAAATAGGCTTGCTATCCATAAGATACAAAAGTGTATCAATAATGTGGTATGCGTTGCCAATGATGCTTCCCTGCGTCGTTTTGCTATTGAATAGCTCTATATGTTTTACGCTTGCGTTGATGCGGTAATGTATCATAATCGGGGATGTGCACTGCGCAAGTGCCTGTTTTATTTTTTTGATATAAGGTGCATGGGAGCGATTATAATTGAGACAACAAGGGGCATGTGGATTGTCTCTTAAAAAGAGCTTAAGATCGTCTAAATCGCACTGCTCACTGACGACTGGTTGGTCAATAAAAACGGCTTTGCCACGAGCAAGTGCTTCAAGAGCATCAGGAATTTGATTTTTTTGAGCAGCAATCACAATAAGTTTTATTGAATCATCCATCAAGAGATCTGCGCTCGATGAATATATCCTTGTTGCTCCACAATATTTTGCAGCAGTTAGTGATTTCGTTATATCTTGATCAACGATGGCATCTATAGATATAGTGGGTATTTTTGCGAGCAACGGCATAAGAAAACGTTGCGTTGTATTGGTGATGCCAAGAAAGCCTACTGACATAATACTGTCACGACGCGCTGGTATGTATGGCGCTAATGATGTTACGTGATCGTTTGCAGGTGCAGATTGGGTAAGAAATCCGTCTTGTCGCGGCCCATAACGTAAAACAGCGCCGACTATTTTTTTCTGGATAATTTCTTCATAGGCAGCTGCAACTTTTTCAAGGTTGTACTCTGTAGCAAAAAATCCTGAAAGATCGATATGGCCCTGTTCTAGCAGGTCAATAAAAGCACTCATGTTTCTATTTTCAGTCCAGCGTACATAGGCATAGGGGTAATCCTGGCCTCTTTGTTCATATTCATAATCATGGTATCCAGGCCCATACAGGCAAGAAACCAATATGTCAACTTCCTTGCACTGCGCATACCCACGCTGTGCTATTGAGTCAATATTACCCATAGTTACGACAATGCCACGTTTTCTCGTTATGCTGATAGCTTGTTGTAAGAGCGTGTCACTCGGTGTTGCCATAGAGATAAGCGTTGCGTCAACGCCCTGGTGATTTGTCGCGAACATGATTTCGCGTGTAACATCTTGAACGCTGCCATGAAAGACCGCATGAGCACCAAGATCGCGAGCTTGCTTGATACGTTCTTCGATAATGTCGATGCCGAATACTGTACACCCTGCCGCACGGGCAGCTACCACTGTTAACTGTCCCAACAACCCAAGACCGAGCACGCATACACTTTCGCCGAGCTGTAATTTCGCGCGACGGATGCCCTGTATTGCTATTGCACCAATGGTTGTCAGTGATGCATGACAGAGACATGATTCTTTATTGACACGAACTGTTAAATGTTCTGGAACACAAACGATATCGGCATGTGATGCAAAACCAGATCCAGCGCAAGCTACAAAGTCACCTGTCTTGAAATCCCTAACTTTCTTGCCAACAGCAATAACACGGCCTGAACAGGATGAACCGAGCGCTGCGACCGTATTTTTAAATGGTTCTTCCGTTCTGTATGGCGGGGTATGTTGCGGCTGTGCCATAGTAGCAAGTATCGTTGCTATTTTTTTGGGAATCCCGTGCATGAACAGATGTTGTTGTGCTTGACTAATTTCTGCTGTATCAATACCTGGGCTAATATATGAATAGTGGACTGATACAAGAACAGAAAAATCATCGAGTAATGGTTGGCAAACTTCCTTAATAACAACTGTCCCGCGGTCTAGAAAAACCTGTCTCATGCAAAAGCTCCTCGGATACTTACGCTTACACGCCGTGCGATCATAATCTACCATGCATCGAAATCAAGTGCAAGGTTGTTGGCGCAGGGTGTCCATAGTAAAGCATATAATAATATTCTGCAGACTATGGTATACTTGATTAAAGCTGGCAAGTATACCAAGCTTATAGTACTGAGGAGTTAACAGACTATGCAGTCAGAAAAAGCTATCAAAGAACCAACGCAAGAACAGTTATTTTCGGGTAATATTTTTATTTTTCAAGCATTTGATGTTGGTGATGACATAAACCTTGAGGCCATTGGTAAGAACAATATATTTAAGCGACAGCGACTAGCAGCATCAAAATATTTTAAAAATTATCATGTTCCTCTTACTATAATAATGGATGAAAACCCTACAGAACAACACCGCGAAAGTATACAAATCCATAATTTTGGGGCACTTTCCATCCAATACAAGATTCCTTTTCGTTCGACGTTAGCGCATCTACGTAAGCATTTAGAGCAACTTGATGATCAATTTCAAGAAAAAAGTATCACTGATGCGCGACAGATTTTTAATAAGATTCAACCATATATAAAAAAACCGACATTTTTTCAAATGCAGTCTTCGTACCTTGTTATTCAGGTTGATCCAGACATTTCGCTCTTTACAGATATGGTCCATCTTAAACAAAAGTATGGTAGCATGATTGCATCCATGTTGAGATTTGAAACAGAAGCACTATCTGAGATACAACGGGACGAAATTCTTGAATCGGCAATTGGTTACTATCGTGGTGATCTTATTGTTATTGATACATCAGCATCATTTGTTTATGATTCTGAATATGCTGATATTATTGATTTCTTCGAATTTGCCAATATTCAGCATCTTGAGCTCCGTTATTTTGATAAAGTGCTCGATCATTTGTTAAACGCCATTTACGAAGAAAAAGTGGGCACCATATCACCTAAAGTGTACTTACCCTTTATTGGGACACTCTCAAAAGGCCCTGTTGACGAACTCAGTAAGCTCAGAGTTGATATTTCTGTTGTTACGGAGCGCCTTGAGAGTAGCATCAAATTAGTTGCTGAGCCATATTATTCAGAATTATACTGTCTTTTACAGGATAAACTAGATCTTAAGAACTGGCGAGAGGGCATCGAGCGTAAGCTCTCCATCGTGCAGGATATTAGAACTATTTTGCAACATAAAGTCGATGGCGCACGAGAAGATATCTTGTCGGTCTTAGTCGTGATTCTCATTATGTTTGAAGTTCTTGTTGCACTGCTCCGAGCACATTAGCCATCAGTAGAGTCTTGCCTGCGATATGAAACTTAAATTTGGATAATCTTTGGTCAAGGGAGATTAGTATGAAATCTATCAGAGCACTATGCTTTGTGTCTGCTACTGCTATTGTTGTGCTGCTCGTAGAAACATGGTCCTAAACAAAGATAACAACGTTGTAGGCATAACATGGCACTGGTTGGGCATGAGTGATAAGGCAAAGAAAATTAACTTATAGACTGTGCGCATGCTTCAAATCTGGTTATCAGAGCATTTATGTTCTTCGCAATGAATCTATCAGTAACCTTAGCAAAAAAATTGTTTCGCCGCGTAGTTTCTCCTTGGCCCAGCGCTTCTGTTTTTCATCAAGCAGCTCCCCAACGCCAGAAAGAATTCCACGATCACTCTTTGTTTCAAGTATACCAATGCATAATGGCAAAAATTCCTGCAACGTCATGCCTGTACGTTTTTCAACAATTTTTTCATTGATGGGCCAATTGTTTTTTAAGAAAAACCAGACATCATAAACATCTCGATTAGTTTTGCCTTCCCGTTCAAACAATGCCACCAGCTTATTGGCAAACATATCCTCGGCAACCATAACTTTCATGGGAATACCAAGATAAGATTTTACTTCGTACTTGGAACCAAAATCCCTACGATTGATTTCAACTTTTATGTTATAGGCGTGTTGAATTTTATTACGATAGTTCAGTAGAAAAAAATACTGTACCGTTTCTTACGTGCTTCAACTACCGAACCGTATTCTTGTACAATATCGTTTATTTTCTCAAATACAGTGTCTTCCTTCTGAGCGTCTAGCAAATCGAAATCAAGGTCGACTGAAAACCGACTTAACCCCATAAAAAAAATAGGCTGCCGCGCCATCCTTGAAACCAAGCATTGGTCCCAATTGTGTGTCGCTATAAATGTCTTTCAATATGTGAATCAATATATTTTTATGTGCTGTAATGTCTAGGGTCAAGGTACGCCGTTTCTGCTTTAAAGTTTTTGAGAAGCTTTTTCACGCTATGCTCCATACGCTTGTTATGGTACATAGGCAATAGTTCTTGTACCTTCTTAAAATCCAACGGAGACAAGTTGTCAAAATGGTAATCTTTATTCAGATAAAGCACGTCAAGAAAAGCACGCTCCTTTGTGGCCGCAAAATATGTTCCTCGATTTTCAATGCCTGCTGTATTAGTCAGAATCGTGTCTTTGATTTTTCTAAACGAATACATCTGATTTTCACACTCAATCTCTTTTATCTGATATGTTGCGACAAAGATCTTGCTGTAATGCTGAAATATAATCCCAGCTTGCAACAAAATTGTCTCGAAACTAATATTATGATGGCGTATAGATTTTAGTTGCTAACTCTAAGCGATCATACTTTGTATCCTCTGCGTACAATCCTCGCCGGATAGCATGAAGCTCCCCTTTTTTTACGTAATAATGCAATCGTCGCTTCAATAAGTCTGGTGCGATCAACCCGGCAGAAATCGATATCTCTTTAAGCGTAAAAACTGAAGATTTTGATCTCAATATACTTGCAATAGTTATGGAACCCATATGCCACATTTGAGCTATAAGTTACGAAATTTGTTACTTTCAGCTCAAATTATAACATTTTGTGCCCATAGCTCGCAAGCGTTTGAAAAAGTATGACAAGCTCCATGCGTTGTATGCTAGACTATGCGCATGCTTTTGCTCTACTTTTTTCTCTGGTACACTAAAGCTGTAAGGTAATTTATTACAGGTGAACTCAGAACTTGTAACAAAAATGACTGTCACAGTTCGGAGACCCGTTCGCCCTGAGGGCGAACCTCGCGAGCATCTCGAAGGGTTGAACGGCAATAAGCATATGAAGCACTTATTGTAATATAAAGTCTTAGTGTCGCTAGCAAAGCTGGGAAAACCACGGGGAAAAAGTATCATGAAGAACTTGCCAATAGGTGTTTCAACATTTGAAAGCCTTATAACGGGCAAAACTGTCTACGTCGACAAAACCCAAGTAATTTATAATCTGATTAAAGACTTAGATAAAAAACGCTACTTTTTTTCGCGGCCAAGACGCTTCGGTAAATCGCTTACATGCTCGACACTTAAAGCAATCTTTCAAGGACAAAAAGAGCTTTTTAAAGACCTATTGATTGGACAAAGTGATTACTCGTGGGAAATGCGTCCAGTACTATCATTTGATTTCAGCAGAATAGATCACGACACACCAGATGCGCTCATTAATGGCCTGCATGATATACTTGATGCTTATGCAGAAGAATATGGCATTAAGCTGATGCAGCGTTCATTGAGACAGAAATTTGCTGAGCTTATCAAAAAAATTGGCCAAGCCCATGGTGCCGTGGCTATTATTATCGACGAGTATGATAAGCCCATTATCGATCTGATCGACAAGCCTGAGCAAGCCGAACAAGTGCGCACGCAGCTGAAGAATTTTTATGGTACACTCAAATCAGATGATGTTGATGCTAATATGCACTTTCTTTTCGTTACTGGCGTTAGTAAATTTTCAAAAATTGCACTCTTCTCTGATTTTAATAATCTTGAAGATTTAACACATGACGAGAAAGTTGCTGCGCTTGTTGGTTATACTGACCAAGAAGTCGATACTTATTTAACAGAACACATACAGGCATTTGCTACCAAGCGACAAGAACCATATACTCTGACACGCCAACTATTGAAGGAGTGGTATAACGGGTACCGATTTACCAAGAGTCCTGTGAAGGTCTATAATCCGTTTTCACTGCATAACAGTTTAACCAAAAAAGATCTTGAAAATTATTGGTTTGCTAGCGGCACACCAAATTTTCTGATAAAGTTTATCGCAAAAAATCCTCATATAGCTACAGATATTGAAACAATCGATGGATCTTTCTTTGCAGCATCAAATCTTGAATCTTTTTCAATCGATCTCTATTACCAAAATTATAGAGCATTACTCTTGCAAACTGGCTATCTAACTTTTGCGTCGAACTATGATGCCGATAGGCGTGGCTATCGTATTGCATACCCCAATGAAGAAGTTCGTTACTCAATGACAGAACAGATTATGCAGTTTGTTGGACTGATCACGCCAGAACAGTTTGGTGAGTTTGGTAGCCGCTTCAGACAAGCGCTAGCTGCTGATGACCTCGGTGCTTTTTGTAGGCACATGCAAGATTTTATCAAACTAGTACCACACAATATTCGGGTGGATCGAGAGAAGTTTTATCATCAGATGTTCTTTATGGTGTGTGTTCTTTTTGGCCGCAGGCCGCCTACCGAGGTGGCTACCGAAGAAGGCTTTATGGATCTCTTGCTTGAGGGCACCAACAACACTTTTGTCGTTGAGTTCAAGAGAAATAGCACGCCGGAGATAGCGCTTGCGCAGATCGAAGAAAAGCGCTATTGGGAAGCATACGAGATTCTCAAGACAAAAACAGTTGTTCTGGCGGGTATTACGTTTAATAAGACGGACCAGGGCATAGAAGTTTTGTGCAAGACCAGGGCTTTATAGAAGCAGTGATTATCCTTTAGTATGGACCATATATGAATTACAAAGAAATCTTGACCAATATTATCGAGAAACATGTTCCCAATGCCAACATGTATCTTTTTGGTTCACGAGCAAAGGGCACACACAAAACTGGGTCAGATATTGATATTGCTCTTGATAATGGCTCTGCTATTGATTGGGCAATTATGGGTGCCTTGCGGGAAGACATAGATAATTCAGATCTTATTCTTTTTGTCGATATAGTTGATATACATGATGTTGCAGAAGATATAAAAAAAGAAATTCAGAAGGATGGTATCCTATGGACCAAGAAACACTAGTTCTTCGCCATAAAACGGCCGCCGAGGCCTTGGCTAGCTTACATGAATCTCTTATGCTCATAAAGAAATATAGCAACGTGCAACAACACGATGCCGAAGAGACAGCCGAGTATAGGGTTCATCGGGATTTAGTTATTAAGCGATTTGAATTTACCCTTGATACGACATGGAAATATCTAAAGTTCTTTCTAGAAGCTCGTACGGGGGTTATACAAAATTC
This sequence comes from uncultured bacterium, assembly GCA_963715605.1. Lineage (GTDB taxonomy): Bacteria > Babelota > Babeliae > Babelales > Vermiphilaceae > JAKASV01. The sequence continues at coordinate 1,345,770 of OY970257.1, forward strand.
ACCGAAGATGGTAATTCGTGAGTGTTAAAAAATAATTTTATGCACGAACAGGAAGCCGACACGATGATGGCCATGATCAATGCAAGAAATTTGGCGTCACACATATATCGAGAAGAGTTTGCTGAAGAGGTTTATGGCGCTATAAGCGATTATGAACTTTTGAATATTGTGCTACAAAGATTGGCGCCATCAAACTAAAAAATAATGTCTGTACCAGGCAGCCAAGATTTTTCAAATGTATTGTTTGATGAGTACGACTAAAGTCTCCGTATCAATTATTTAATAATTAGCCATTTCTATTTATATTTTTAAAATATTATTTACAAACAACAAATAAATGTTGCATACTGAGAGTAGGGTGTGTCAGCGTCACATCTCTAGTGTGCAATGTTAATGCACAGACCATTGGGTATGGCTCAAGAACGCTGCAGTTACCTGTGTGGTGTCGATACTAAATCAAGAAAGGTGAGTTATGAACTATGTACGTATTGATAGATTGATGATCCTAGCGAGTATGTTGCTCATTGCTGATAAAGCGTTCTATGCCAGCAGTGGCTCAGGTGATGTGCAAAAGGAAATTGCTGAGCTTGCGTTGATTGCACAACAACAACAAGCTACGGTGGGTACACTACTAAAACAACTAGATGATGCTAAAGCTCAGTTGGCATTGCAACAACAGCAAGCATTGCAGCAGCCTAGTACTAGCGATCAACTCAAAGATTATGCAAAGCAAGGTGCGCAGGCTTTGGCTGGCAAAGCTTGGGAGAACAAAGATAAAATAGTTAGTGCCGTAAAAGGCATTCTTGGTATTGGTAGCGGCGTGGTTGGTGGTGGTGGCACTGTTGGTGTTACCGGTACTGCTACTACTGCTGCCACCACCGCTGCTACTGCTGCTGTTGTAACTGAGGGGACTGTTGCTAGTGGAGAGGTCGCTGCTGGCACTACAGGTGGACTTCTTAGCGGTTTTTTGACTCTCGAAGGTGGTTTAAGTTCTACTGGAATAGGGGTCATTGTAGCAGCTGGCATTGCTATACTTGCTGGTCTAGCTTATGGCTTATCTTTTATAAAATGGCATCAGTTTATATTTTTTGGTGACAATCTACTGCTTAATGTGGCGCTGCCAGGTGCTCGTGTGCCAACACGTTATATAGTTGATGTCGAGTATGCTGCCATTAATCCAAAACATGTTCGTTTCACTGTAAACTTTGATAAAAAATCGGCAAGCGATATTGCAAGGCCTATCCCTTTTCTTGGTTGGACTGCATGGAGTGTGCCAAAAACAAGTGATGATACCGTACAGCTCGATGATGATTTTCCTACTCGTGTTTTCAGCATAACGCGGCGTGTTGTGTGCGTGCAAAGTATTACGGTTACCGATTACAATGATCGTTCCAATACGGTTACGATACCAATTAACTTTGGTGATAATCAGTGCGCTAGTCATATCGCTGTTGTTGACCTTGATCCAAAGACTAAAAAGCTTACGGGGCATCTTATCGGTGGTAAAGAGCTTGAACAACTGAAAGATCACGCACAAGAGCTTTTGAAAAAGCCTTTGCCAAATAAGTAGTTAAAGATTAATCACAGCACTTGCTACACGACATTATATTGTGGAGGTACCATACGATGTTGAGAGAAACGAAATCAAATTTCAAGATAGTTAGTTTGTGTATGCTTATAGGCATATGGCATCAGGCCCATGGTTATACACATTCCGTCGAATTTGGGCCAACGTTTATGTTTATGCCAGGTGAGTATCACCTCACTTTTGACCTTGTTGCGTGGTATGACATAAATGTTGATTTCAAAGTTAACAATGAGCCTGATCTTTGGATCGATAAAGTTGAGGCCAAAAGTTGCGATGCCTGGGTCGGTGGTGCCAATTTTATTGGCGCTCAAACCGTTGGTTGGCTTGTGAGGGCCATTGTCATTACATGCAAGTCTCTTGCGAGTTGGATTCCTGAGAAGTCCCTGGTAGGTAAGAGTTTAAGAATCCCTACCCCGGGTAGTATGGCAGAAGACAAGGATTTTTTTATTGGTGTTACATCTGATTTGAAGTCATTTACAAGTGATCGTTCGCAAGATATGAAGATAGCGCCCGTGTTGATTAACGCTGCGGAACCACCACCGGAAGTTTTGGCAAAGAACCCGTGGTTACAAAAGCGTCAAGAGAAAAAGCCTGTACCAACAATTCCTTTAGTGCAGGATGTGCTTAAGGAATTAGCGAAAACCCCAACCGGCCAGACTGCAGTTACGCCAAGTAAGCCTGCAGTACCAGCAGTTACTGCTCAACAGACAGTATCTGTAGCAACACCATCGAAGTCAGGAGAATCGGCTAAGTCCGCTGCAACAGCGAAGTCAGGAGAAACAGCTAAACCTACTGATAGCGCGCCGCAAGTTCCTCAGCAGGTCACTGCAGCTACACTAAGTAAGCCAACAGCGCCAGCAGTTACTGCACAACAGCCAGTATCTACTGGTAGCGCCTCGCAAGCTCCTCAGCAGCCTGTTGCCACTGGAGCGCCAGCACAGCAACCAGGGGCTGGTACAAGTGCTAGTACAACGCAAGTTATTCAACAGCCTACTGGAGTTGTACATTAGGTCGATTACGGATTGCATACCCAGCACTGTCTATTACGCCGCACTTCACCATACCGCAGCTTAATACTTGACAAACTGTTATAGATTGTGGTATTATTATACTAATAAAAATTCTTTGAAACACACGCGCTTACTTTAATAACTTTTTCAATGACAATTTGGGGGCGTAATGGCTTCGACGTGTTGTTGATGGTTTTGAGGGCATGCCGAGCGTTGATCAGGTGCTCGTTAAACAATTGATCAAAACAAAAGTGCAAACGAAACCGTTGCACCTCTTGCAGCTTATGCCTAATCTCTGATTAGACTTTCTGCAAAGGCTTACTCTATAGTCGTGTCTATCAGATTATAAAGTTCGTATAAACAAGATAGGACGTTCATGCAAGGATTCTTAGCAGCGTAGCATGATAGTATCACGAAGCTGACCTGTCAGTTGTGCCGTGCCTTTGCGGTAACTGCCTTGTACAAACAAAGGCTGAGCATGGAGTTCTTGAGGCTTGATATAATGCGGACATGGGTTCAACTCCCATCGCCTCCACCATTTTTTCCTACTGCAGCGCGTGTTGTTGCATCAACTGTCACTTATTGCTATAGTATAACCCGAGTTTACCCCACAGGATTATATCTTTACCTACGGAGTTACCTATGGCATTCTTTCTATACCCAACAATGAATATATTAACTGGTCTAACGCAATGCTCTTATGCACAGCAAGCTCGAGCTAGGCAGTTAACTTTTCTATGGAATATTCTTATAATCTATTCTCTGAGCGGTTTTGTAGCGCCTGTCTATGCATGCACATGCTTATGCGAGCATGATGAATCCTGCGCAACCATGCGCGCAGATTTGTCGCTAGAAGATATTGGCAAGGCTGGTCTTGCCATCGGTGCTGCCGGTCTTGCTACCTACGGTGTAGCTAAGCTAGGTCAATGGCTCTTTGGAGCTACTGATAGACAAATTGTCAACCATATTCGTGAAACACATCAGACAATCTATGCACGCTATGATCGCATGATCCGTCTTATTGAGAGGGCTTCGCTTCGAGATGTCAGCGAGATTAATGAGGCGCTACTATATGATCTTGCGATGGTAAAATATAATGGTCTTCCAATACGGGATTTTCTTCGTCAAATGACTGTTGCATCGAATGCTCTCGCTGCAGAACAAGGCGAACTGCGCCGCCGTATGCAGCAGGTGCAGGAAACACTCTGGGAAAAGCCTGCTTTAGAGCCATTGTATGATCTTATGACAAGAACCGATGCAGAAGTTCGTGCCTATATGCCGTGGCTTGATTTTACTACTGCATTGCTGACAAAGCATCAAGCTTATTTCTTAACGTTTGAATGCGAAGATTCGTTGACTAAAAGTTACCAAGCAGCGATTCACGTTATAGATAATGCGTACGGTGACCGGTGGCAGTTAGCCACGGCTATCCGTGACTCTATACTCTCGCTAGGTTATAACCATACGAGTATCTATCGCTATAGAGCCTATCTTGAGCGGCTTGATAGTGATATGCGACGCCTTGACCGGCGCATACACGATCTTTCGTATGCCTATACTAACAGGCGTATAGTTGCTCAGCAGCTCTATGATAAGCTCTATCGCATACGAGAGGTCGTTATAACAATGCCGCAATACCTGGAAGAAACGAGACTTTACGAGCAGCGCCTTTATGGTTATCCTCTGTAGATTACCGTGCATATCTATATTGGCACTCGACAAGATGGCTTATATGTCGATAATCAACGTGGGCCATCTAATCAAGCACGAACAGTATTTTACAAAGAACTCGATACTATTCTTTCCATAGAACCTTTTTGCAGGTTGCGTTCTAGATTGGCCATTAATAAGCTCATATTTGCCCGACAGAGCCATGGCGTAGATGGCCTTATCATTGATAGTGCCACAAGCGCTTCCGTGCGTCCTTGGGCATGTGAGGCAGATTATATCATAACAACTATGCCCGGCATTGGTATCGGCATACTTACTGCTGACTGCTTGCCAATTATACTGTATGATCCAGTCAAGAATGCCGTTGGCATTGTGCACGCCGGATGGCGCGGTACTGTTAATAGTATCGTTGTGAAAGCAGTGCAGGCGATGGGCGAACAATTTGAATGTTTACCTTCGACTATACAGTGTATCTATGGTCCTGCTGCCAGACCTTGTTGCTATACTGTTGGCGACGAACTTATACAGTCATTACCGGCACATAAACCTGGTTTATCTATACACAAAGGCAAGCCAGTATTTGATCTTATTGGCTATAATACAGAACTACTCAGAGAGATCGGTGTCAAAAACTTCATCGATACTCTCTATGTTACTTGCACTATCTGCGATGATCGCTTCTTCTCCCATCGCCGTGATGGTAGGCAAGCAGGGCGCACTATAACTGTCGTGAGCATCTAGAGGCAACGCATTATGCATGCGCAAATACTCTAGGAAGGACGCCATATCCTGGGGTAACGGGGATGTAAAAGCATAATCATGGCCATCGAAAGAAAATGCAAGGCTATAGGCATGCAGAGCCTGACGCTTAATATGTTTAGATTTATTACCATATATTGGGTCACCAACAACAGCATGGCCTTGTGCAGCACAGTGAACTCGTATTTGATGTGTTCTGCCAGTTACGATGGTAACCTCGATAAGCGTATAATCAACAAAATATTCGAGCGCACGATAGTGCGTTATCGCATGGCGTATTTTGGGTGATCTTTGCGTAACGGGATTGGCACCGGGGAACGCTTGCATTTTATTTCCCTGCAATGCTCGTCCAATAGGTATATCGATGGTACCACTGCGTGGCATGTGCCCTTCGACGATGGCATGGTAGAGCTTGCGTACCTGGCGGTTTTTAAAGATATCGCTAAAAACTTTGTGAGCGTATGGAGATGTTGGCACAATAAGCAATCCTGATGTATCGCGATCAATCCGATGCACAATGCCAGGTCGATCACTAAAACCGACACTGGCTATGTCTGGAAAATTAACCAGTAGCCAATCAACAACAGTAACTGCTGTACTTCGCTCTGATGGCGCATGGACCATGATATCAGCTGGCTTATAGAGAATCAAAAAGTGTTCATGTTGATAGATCACTTCTAAAGAAATATTACGATCATGTATCGTGTTAATAACCGTTTCAGCCAAGATCAAACGTTTTGGTGGCAACGTCATATGAATTGCATCAAGCGCTTTGACTGGTTGACTTGCACGTTTGATTTGGACGCCGTTAACCATGACCAAGCCTTCTTTTATGGCGTGCTGAAAAAAATTTCTTGAATAAGTAGGCAACAATTGTGTCATTGCGGTATCAAGACGACGACCGTGTAGATCATCGGAGACGTGTATAGTTAAATCCATTGGAGATACTCCCGAAACTTTTTTGTAGGTACCGTCATCACTTGTCAAAGTCATTTTAATAATAGAATAAAATATTTTATATCAAAGTCAAATGGACAACTGTTTTTTATGGGCCTATACTTATGACAAGGGCACAATTCTCTAGCAGGGAGGCGAACATGGACGCCAATAAAATTATCTTACGAGAGATACGCGACCATATCGATGACATAATTTTGGGGCAAACGGCCCAAGGCATCTCGCTATGGAACGCTTTCATAAAGGTCCATCCGGCCGATATTGCGCGAATATTGACCGATCTTGACGATGAAGAAGAAGTTGAAGCTCTTTTTAAAAGAATGCCTCAGGCTCTTCAATTACTTGTTTTTGAGGAACTTTCTACGCCGGTTCAGGCAGAGGTCTTATCTTTTTTGTATGAACCAGATAAAATAGACGCGCTCAATAGGCTTCCCGCGGATGAACTGACTGACTTATTTGAGTATCTTTCTGATGAAGATCTTAAAAAATATCTCCAGCTTCTGCATAAAACTGCTCGTCATAAAGTTCTGTCGCTCATGCAGTTTCACCCAGAATCTGCTGGTGGCATTATGGACACAGAAGTACTAACACTTCGCGACGAATTTACGGTACAAAAAAGCGTTGCACTTTTACAGCGATTGCGACCAAGTCGTGAGATTTATCAGCTCATCTATGTTACCAATCGTGACCACATATTGCGTGGCTATATACATTTAGAAGATCTTGTTTTCCATGCACCAAGCGATCGCATCGCATCGTTTATGAAACCTATCGAGTATACGGCAAAACCAACAGAGGACAGAGAAGAAGTAGCCCAGGCCATGGTCCACTATAGTCTTATGAGTGTACCTGTCATAGACCAGCAGTCGCACCTCTTGGGCGTTATTCAAAGCGATACTCTTGTCGACGTTCTCGTCGAAGAAGCAGGTGAGGACGTGCAAAAAATGTCCGCCTTGGTACCCCTCAAATACCCTTACTTCGAAACATCATTTTTCAGAATTCTCTACAAACGTAGTTATATATTATTGGCACTTTTTATTGCCCAGTCGTTTTCGACGACTATTATGCGGGCCTATGAGACAACTTTACATGGCATTTTGCTCCTCTTCACTACTATGCTTATTAGCACTGGTGGTAACGCGAGTAACCAGACATCAGCAGTGGCTATCCAGGGTATGGCAACGGGAGATATAAATAGAAATAATATGTATCGTTTTATACGCCGTGAATTCATGATGGGGCTTATTTTGGCTTTAATATTCGGCCTTGCTGCCTTTACACGTGGCTATTTAACGACACACACGATTGCACACAGCGCCGCCATAGCTTTTTCACAATCACTGATAATTCTTGTATCTGTTTCTATTGGCAGTTGTGTGCCAATAATACTCAAGTTTTTCAATATTGATCCGGCATTTGCTGCAGGGCCATTTTTAGCAACCTGTATGGACATAATTGGCATTCTTATTTACTGTCTTGTAACCCAATTTCTCGTGATCTGAGCTGTGCGCTCATGGTAGTATGACGAAGAATTATCGCTGCTTCTATAAAGCCCTGGTCTTGCACAAAACTTCTATGCCCTGGTCCGTCTTATTAAACGTAATACCCGCCAGAACAACTGTTTTTGTCTTGAGAATCTCATATGCTTCCCAAGAGCGCTTTTCTTCGATCTGCGCAAGCGCTATCTCCGGCGTGCTATTTCTCTTGAACTCAACGACAAAAGTGTTGTTGGTGCCCTCAAGCAAGAGATCCATAAAGCCTTCTTCGGTAGCCACCTCGGTAGGCGGCCTACGGCCAAAAAGAACACATACCATAAAGAACATCTGATGATAAAACTTCTCTCGATCCACCCGAATATTGTGTGGTACTAGTTTGATAAAATCTTGCATGTGCCTACAAAAAGCACCGAGGTCATCAGCAGCTAGCGCTTGTCTGAAGCGGCTACCAAACTCGCCAAACTGTTCTGGCGTTATCAGTCCAACAAATTGCATAATCTGTTCTGTCATTGAATAACGAACTTCTTCATTGGGGTATGCAATACGATAGCCACGCCTATCGGCATCATAGTCCGACGCAAAAGTTAGATAGCCAGTTTGCAAGAGTAATGCTCTATAATTTTGGTAATAGAGATCGATTGAAAAAGATTCAAGATTTGATGCTGCAAAGAAAGATCCATCGATTGTTTCAATATCTGTAGCTATATGAGGATTTTTTGCGATAAACTTTATCAGAAAATTTGGTGTGCCGCTAGCAAACCAATAATTTTCAAGATCTTTTTTGGTTAAACTGTTATGCAGTGAAAACGGATTATAGACCTTCACAGGACTCTTGGTAAATCGGTACCCGTTATACCACTCCTTCAATAGTTGGCGTGTCAGAGTATATGGTTCTTGCCGCTTGGTAGCAAATGCCTGTATGTGTTCTGTTAAATAAGTATCGACTTCTTGGTCAGTATAACCAACAAGCGCAGCAACTTTCTCGTCATGTGTTAAATCTTCAAGATTATTAAAATCAGAGAAGAGTGCAGTTTTTGAGAATTTACTAACGCCAGTAACGAAAAGAAACTGCATATTAGCATCAACATCACTTGCTTTAAGGGTACCATAAAAGTCTTTCAGCTCGGCTCGCGAAAGCTCTGCTTGTTCTGGCTTATCTATAAGATCAATAATTGGTTTGTCGTACTCATCGATAATGACGACGACCGGGCCATGCATTTGACCGAGTACTGTAACAAGCTCTGCAAATTTTTCTTTGATTGATTCTTCTCTAAGGTTAATGCCGTGCTTAAAGGCATTGGCATTGAGTGCGCTGTGAAGGCCTCCAACGAGAGCATCGGGCGTTTTGTGGCTTATTTGGCTAAAATCAAACGATAGTACTGGGTGCTGTTTCCACACGTAGTCACTGTGCCCAATCCATAGGTCCTTAAAAAGTTCTTTGTTGCCACTAAAAATTGCTTTCAATGTCGAGCATGTAAGTGATTTGCCGAAGCGTCTTGGCCGCGAAAAAAAGTAGCGTTTTTTATCTAAATCTTTAATCAGCTGATAAATAATTTGGGTTTTGTCGACGTAGACAGTTTTGCCCGTTATAAGGCTTTCAAATGTTGAAACACCTATTGGCAAGTTTTTCATGATACTTTTTCCCTGTGGTTTTCTCAGCTTTGCTAGCAACACTAAGTTTACCTATACTAGATAGTTCTACAGCTTTAGTGTACCAGAGGAGTTGGTAGAGCAAAAGCATGCACACAGTCTATTCTATTAGTTAACGCAAGATTTACCACTGCAAGACATTTTACGTTTAGCTCTTTCCATGTGCTAGGTCGCGAAGAATCGCTCATTCATTTAATGGAGGTGTCATGCATCTGAGTATCTGGTGCTCATGATGAAAAAATGTTTTTGACATTTAGTTAATAAATATATAAATTATTAACATTGTCCTGTACTATTTTTATAACGTTGGTTACCTGATTATTAGGAACTATTTTTAGTCACTTGAGAGCTAAGCATACAAGATACATGGTATGCTCAGGTTGTATCCCCATGCAGTTTGAGGTGCAAGAATTCGGCACCAATGTCAGGATTTTTGTTGAGTTTGTTTGGCATTGAGCAACAGAGCGAAGTATTTTTAAATATTATTTTTTCAAAAAATGTAGGAATAATTATTATGCAAAAGAGTAGAATATATATCGTGACCATGGCACTCGCTACCGTCCAGGTCAGTAAGCCAATGGACCTATCGAGATTGAACCCACGAATTTTAGCAGCCTCGGTTATAGGCGGTGTTGCTCCTGCAGCTATAATGCCAACGCCTAGTGCAGGGTTCGCAGAGGCTCCAGTACAGCAAGTTGTACCGCAAACACCAGAACCTGTCCATGAAGGTACGCAAGCTATGCAAATTGGCCTTGCAGACATGCCAGACTTTGTGAGAGACGGCGAACTATGTCGTTATTTACCACTGCGAGATATTGTCAGTCTCAGACAGACCTGCAGAGCTCTCCGTAATGCTTGGGATCATGAACGGCTATTGAGGATTTCTGAGTCTCATGGAGGAATATCAGCAAATGATAAGAGTGACAAGAAGCCAATCTCTGCGGTGCTTAAGGGAGGACTTAGGGTGTCACCTGACACGTTAGCGCACTGTAGGAATAAACTAGAGATGTATGTAGATTTTACATCAAAAGGTCTACCAGAAAACTTTTCAGAAGAAATACAGAAACTACCACGATTACAACAACTTTGCTTACATGGATGGCAGTCCAGTGAGCGCCTCGAAGAAATGCTAGCTCGCTTGTACTTTTTGCCAAACCTGGAAGAACTCGATGTATCGTCCATTCTGCTACTTTCCAAGTCTCTAGTCAGTGTGCCAGAGGCACTACAAAGATCAGGAAATTTAAGAAAACTTAATCTTTCTGGTAACAGAATTTTAGCAAAGAATTTAGCAAATTTATGTCTTTGGTTGCCGAAGCTTCAGGACCTTGATTTGGGAGATAATCACTTAACAACGTTCCCAAGGACAATAAAAAACTTAGTGAATCTAAGAAAACTTAACCTACAACTCAACGAAATCTCACCAGGGGCATTGGCATATCTATGTACATGGTTGACGCAGCTTCATGACCTTGATCTGGGAGGTAATCGCTTAACAGCTTTACCAGAGGCAATAAGAAACTTGGTAAATTTGAAAAAACTCAACCTACCATTCAACAGAATCACAACAGAAGCAGTAGAGCATCTATGCACATGGTTACCGAATCTTGAGGAGCTTGATTTGAAAGGTAATCGCTTAGCAGTTTTACCAGAGGCAATAAGCAGGCTAAGAAATTTGAGAAGGCTTGACCTACAAGAAAACAGACTTGGACGCGCTGCTCAAGAAACTATTAAGTCTTGGTTGCCACATACAGATATTCTGTTCTAGACCCAGGTTTGCTGGCAAAATTGCTAGAAATGCAGGAATAATTATCATGTACAATAGTAGAATATGTATCGTGACCATGGCACTTGCCATGGTACACACGAGCAAGCCGATGGATCTATCGCGGCTTAATCCAAGAACTGTAACAGCTTCGATCATGCGTAGTCTCGGTTCTGCTGGTTCTGCCGCGCTGTCGTATGGTCAAAGTTTCTTGCCAGCAAGGTTTGGTCAGCATGCATTGGTTCCAGCACAGCAAGTTGCATCGCAAATACTAGAACCTGTCCATGAAGGCGCGCCAGCTGCGCAGATTAGTCTCGCAGATATGCCAGAGTTTGTGATGGATGGTGAAATATGCCGGCATTTACCATTGCGAGACATTGTCAATCTCAGAAAGACCTGCAGAGCTCTCCGCAATGCTTGGGATCATGAACGGCCATTGAAAGTTTCTGAGTCGTGTTTAAGGCAAATAGCACATGATAAAGGTTACAAAAAGCCAATGTCTGTCATGTTTCAAGAAGCATTTAGGATATTGCCTGGTACATTAGCTAACTTTAGAAATAAGTTAGAGATTGATTTAAAAATGCCAGGAAAACTTCCGGAAGATATACGAAAACTGACTCGAACACGACGACTTTCACTAGTCCTTTGGGAACACCACAATGACCTTCTAGAAGAAGCATTAGCCCATGCAAGTTTTTTCCCAGAGCTTGAAGAACTTGATATATCATTAAATAGTTTAACAACATTGCCAAAAGCAATAAGGCATCTAGCAAGTCTGAAGCGGCTCGATGTAAGTGGAAACTATCTTTCTCGGTTGGAAGATATAGTATATATTTCTTATTTGACAAACCTTTGCGAGCTTAATTTATCAACAAATAGATTGACCAATTTGCCAGAAGCAATAAAAAATCTAGAAAACCTAAGAAAATTTAATTGTTCTCATAACAGTATCTCGGCTGGTGCAGTAGCAAATCTATGCATGTGGTTACCGAATCTTCAAGATCTTGATTTGTCATCGAATAGGTTAGATAGCCCGCCAGAAGCAGTAAAAAATTTAAGGAATCTAAAAAAACTTGGTCTGTCTCTTACTGGTATGTCAGCAGAGGGTATAGCGCAGGTATGTACATGGTTACCGAGCCTTGAGGAGCTTCATGTGAGTCTTAATAATCTAACAACACTACCAGAGGCAATAAGTAGCTTAAAACATCTAAGACGACTTAATCTCTATGGAAACCGACTTACACAGGAAGCAATAGTAAATATATGTTTATGGCTACCAGAAATTGAGGAACTTGATTTGGGTGGTAATGACCTAACAACACTACCAGAGGCAATAAGAAACTTGGTAAATTTGAAAAAACTCAACCTACCATTCAACAGAATCACAACAGAAGCAGTAGAGCATCTATGCACATGGTTACCGAATCTTGAGGAGCTTGATTTGAAAGGTAATCGCTTAGCAGTTTTACCAGAGGCAATAAGCAGGCTAAGAAATTTGAGAAGGCTTGACCTACAAGAAAACAGACTTGGACGCGCTGCTCAAGAAACTATTAAGTCTTGGTTGCCACATACAGATATTCTGTTCTAGACCAAGGTTTGCTGGCAAAATTGCTAGAAATGCAGGAATAATTATCATGTACAATAGTAGAATATGTATCGTGACCATGGCACTTGCCATGGTACACACGAGCAAGCCGATGGATCTATCGCGGCTTAATCCAAGAACTGTAACAGCTTCGATCATGCGTAGTCTCGGTTCTGCTGGTTCTGCCGCGCTGTCGTATGGTCAAAGTTTCTTGCCAGCAAGGTTTGGTCAGCATGCATTGGTTCCAGCACAGCAAGTTGCATCGCAAATACTAGAACCTGTCCATGAAGGCGCGCCAGCTGCGCAGATTAGTCTCGCAGATATGCCAGAGTTTGTGATGGATGGTGAAATATGCCGGCATTTACCATTGCGAGACATTGTCAATCTCAGAAAGACCTGCAGAGCTCTCCGCAATGCTTGGGATCATGAACGGCCATTGAAAGTTTCTGAGTCGTGTTTAAGGCAAATAGCACATGATAAAGGTTACAAAAAGCCAATGTCTGTCATGTTTCAAGAAGCATTTAGGATATTGCCTGGTACATTAGCTAACTTTAGAAATAAGTTAGAGATTGATTTAAAAATGCCAGGAAAACTTCCGGAAGATATACGAAAACTGACTCGAACACGACGACTTTCACTAGTCCTTTGGGAACACCACAATGACCTTCTAGAAGAAGCATTAGCCCATGCAAGTTTTTTCCCAGAGCTTGAAGAACTTGATATATCATTAAATAGTTTAACAACATTGCCAAAAGCAATAAGGCATCTAGCAAGTCTGAAGCGGCTCGATGTAAGTGGAAACTATCTTTCTCGGTTGGAAGATATAGTATATATTTCTTATTTGACAAACCTTTGCGAGCTTAATTTATCAACAAATAGATTGACCAATTTGCCAGAAGCAATAAAAAATCTAGAAAACCTAAGAAAATTTAATTGTTCTCATAACAGTATCTCGACTGGTGCAGTAGCAAATCTATGCATGTGGTTACCGAATCTTCAAGATCTTGATTTGTCATCGAATAGGTTAGATAGCCTGCCAGAAGCAGTAAAAAATTTAAGGAATCTAAAAAAACTTGGTCTGTCTCTTACTGGTATGTCAGCAGAAGCCATAGCGCAGGTATGTACATGGTTGCCGAGCCTTGAGGAGCTTCATGTGAGTCTTAATAATCTAACAACACTACCAGAGGCAATAAGTAGCTTAAAACATCTAAGACGACTTAATCTCTATGGAAACAGACTTACACAGGAAGCAATAGTAAATATATGTTTATGGCTACCAGAAATTGAGGAACTTGATTTGGGTGGTAATGACCTAACAACACTACCAGAGGCAATAAGTAGCTTAAAACATCTAAAAGAACTTAAGCTCTATGGAAACTATTTTACACAAGAAGCAATAGCACATATATGCTTATGGCTCCCAGGTCTTGAAGAACTTCGAAAATAGTCACTTAACAGCTTTACCAGAGGCAATAAGCAGGCTAAGAAATTTGAGAAGGTTTGACCTATTAATGATATTGGGACCATGAGACATACTATCTCTGAAACTTGAAAGACTTGGTTTCATGGATCCAATTTTCTATCGAATTTGTTTGCTATTAAGCTATAGCGAGAAGGGCCTTGCTAAAAAATTGTTTTCAGCTTGGTGCTAGGTAACTTTACACTTGTCTCTTTTTGTGTGACAGAGCTAGTAGAATAGCTCGTTCACTAAATGGCAGTGTCACAGACCCGAGTATCTGGTACTCGTCTGGGCCCTTGCCCAACAGTGCAATAATACTGCCTGGGCGAGATACAGCATAGGCAGCTCGAATTGCCAACTCTCTATCGATGACACGCATTATCTGTGATGTATGATTGTCGGGGATGCCGGCCATAACTTGGTCTGCAATCGCTTCGGGATCTTCTGAGCGTGGATTATCTGAAGTGATAATCACTATCTGGCCATATTTGGCAGCAATTGCTCCCATGATGGGACGTTTTGTAGCATCTCTATCGCCGCCAGCGGCAGCCAATATGATCAGATGGTCTGTATAGGTGGCAAGTAGCTGAAGTACTGCAGTGTACGATGAAGGATTGTGTGCATAATCAATGAAGGCCGTTGCACCGTTTGGCAGTCTATACCGTTCAAGACGACCTGGGACTTTTACAAAGGTTTGATAAGCTTGCTGTATTACCTTGCAAGAAATAGCAAATGATTGAGCAAGTGCTGCAGCCCCAAGACAGTTATACACGTTAAAGTCGCCGATAAGCGCAGGAACTGTACTATGACATGAGCTGTTGCCAGGCATAGTAGCTGTAAACTCAAGGCCAGCCTGTGTAGCAGCTGTGCAAGTACCGTGTACGGTAGCATGTGCATCGTGCATGCTAAAACTAGAAATGCCTGCGTAGCGCTCATGAAGTTCTGCAAGATTGGGATCATCGCTGTTTATCCAACTTTTGCAGTCTGGTAATCGATGGTCGAATATAAGAGATTTTGCAGCGAGGTAGTCGTCCATAGTCGCATAAAACTCACCATGTTCATGCGAAAAATTTGTCCATAAAATACCCGCAAAGAATATGCCATCAAGGCGGTGGCAGCTTAGTGCCTGTGCAGAAACTTCCATGATAACCATAGCAACAGCTTGCTCAACGCAAGCTCTCAAAAATACCTGCAAATAATCTGGTTGTGGTGTTGTTAATGGCGAGCGCCACTCTGTATCAAGAATTCTTGTGGTAACTGTTGTTGATAGCGCCGTTCTGTAGCCTGCTGTTTTAAATATATGCTCGAGTAGGTAACAGCTTGTTGTCTTGCCTTTAGTGCCAGTAACACCAATAATCGTTAACTGTTGTGCTGGATTGCCATTTGCTTGAGCAGATCGTAGGGCGAGAGCTTCGCGAGTGTTTGTTACACGAGAAACCAAAACGTTAGCAGCTTTGATGCAGTCTGCAGTCGATGCATCAAAGACCGTTTCATGATCGATAATTATCTCACGAGCACCACGCTTAATTGCCTCACAAATATAGGCAGCGCCATCGATATGAGTCCCCCGGATTGCCACGAAGACAGACCCGGGGCCAATATTGTCAGTATGACAAGCGACAGGATATATAGAGGGCATACCTGATTGTTGTTGCATATGTTTTATCGATCACTCAGTGCGCCGTGCACCGAAATCGGCGAGGCCTTTTCGAATAACTGGTAACAAGTAAAAGATGCCGCAAATATTGATCAAGAACATAAAGAACAGCAAGAAATCGGCAAGACTTAGTACGGCATCGATGGGTACGATACAACCAATAAATGTTGTAGCGCAATAGATGGCTATAAAGAGCCACATGAACGAGCCCTTGGTCAAGAATGTCCATGTTTCTTGAGCGACATATGCATAGGCAACGACAACGCCGAGACCAAATGCTGCAGCCAAGAATAGGACGAGCCAGCCACCAAGTTGGCCAAATACTGTTTCGAACGAGGACATAGTTAATGCTGTTGCTGTTTCACCATTGTTCCAAACACCTGTTGCTACAATGGTTAGTGCCATGATAAAACCAATAACGGTAGTTATAAAGGTGCTGAGCATTGACATAATAGCATCTTTGACGGGAGATACACTTTTGGTTGAGCCGAACATAATACCGGTTGTTCCAAGACCAGACTCAGTTGCCATAACGACGCGTGCTGCACCCTGACGCATGGCCATTTGAATCGAGTATCCGAGCACGCCGCCAGTAAAGGCTTGCCAGCTAAAAGCGGCAGACACCATAAGTCCTATAGCAGGTATAATGGCGCTGGCGTAAAACGTCAAAATAATAATGGTCGAAACTAAGAAAACGCCAACTTTGATGGGCACTAATGTCTCTGATGCGCGCATAATGCGTTGCGCACCGCCAAGCATAACATAGATAACAAAGGCAAAAAAACCTGCACCAAGAAGATATGGCACCATGCCATTGGCACTGAAGTTGAAAGATTTTTGCATGCCATTGGTGATAGCGTTAACTTGGTAAGCATTTGCACCAACGAGACCATAGGCAAAACACATGATTGCATAGACATAAGGCCATATGGAGCCACCAGGGAGATCGGCAAGATAGAGCATGGGGCCGCCGACTTTAGTACCAGCAGGCGCTTTTGCTGCGTAATGTGTACTGAGAAAAACCTCAGCGAATCTGACTGCCATAAGCAAAAGTCCGATGACGAGTAACCACATGGCTGCGCCAGGACCACCTTTGTAAAGAGCCACTGCTATGCCGGCAATGGTGCCGTTACCAAGATTCGAGTTAAGAGCGTTCATGAGAGCTTGTACAGGTGTTACTTCGGCACCAGTTTTCTGCGTTGATTCTTCGGGCGAGAAGAAATATTTCCATGCTGCCCCAAAATAGCGCACTTGGACGAAGCTAAAAGCAAGCGTACAAAGTATGCCCGCGGCGACAACAACAATAATTAATGGCCAACCAACAAGAAATGCTGCTAATTCACTGAATCTAAAATCCACCTTACACCACCTCGAGCTTGAGTTATAATGCTTTTGACAATACACCACATTTAGTGTACTTATCTATAATAAAAAAACAAATTTAATCACACATTAAACGCTGAGGCTTACACAATCATTGATGATGAAAATACTAGCGCTTGATATCGGCGATGTTTGGGTTGGCATTGCTATCTCCGACCCTCTTGGTATTATAGCTTCTCCTTATACAACAGTTTTGCGTAAAGATCTTAATCAAGAGCTCGTGCATATACTTCAGCTTCATCGTATTGGGACTATTGTTGTCGGCGACCCCAAGACCATGCAGGGAACTGTTAGCGAGCAAACACATAAAACC
Source organism: uncultured bacterium (assembly GCA_963715605.1). Lineage (GTDB taxonomy): Bacteria > Babelota > Babeliae > Babelales > Vermiphilaceae > JAKASV01. Next base: position 1,363,060 of record OY970257.1, read on the forward strand.
CGCGACTATTCGAATACCTTACGTGACTTGTTCCCAGCTGTTGCCATAGTACTTTGGGATGAACGGTTGAGTAGTAAACGTGCTAGCCAGCTTAAACCAGGGATGTTAACAAAAGAGCAAAAACGTGAGTCACACGCCCGAGCAGCCGCTTTTATTCTCAGTTCATACCTTGAGCACCGACGTATGACGTTGACCAAAGAGGATTAATTGACAAAAATATAAACCATATATTAAGTATGGTAATAATGAGGTCTGTGGTCGGGCGTCTAAAAAAGGGAGCTGTAGAGTATGAAGTGTAAAAAATGTGGCGGCCTTATGGTTCTCCAGTCGTTTTTTGATCACTTTTTAAACTTTGACGGCTGGAAATGCCTCAATTGTGGCCGCGTCGCGCTAAAAAAGGAGAAAACTATTGAAACAGATGCTTTTAGCTTATTTTATCAACAACAAAAAACACGGAATAAACAATAACTACTATGAATCTTTTTCTTATTTTCCACAGTACCTACCAGGCCGTTTATATAGGACTAGCAGTTGACAGTACAATTATTGCTCATGTTGGTATTCCAAAAGAACAGGCAAGCTCGCGCTTGCTTGTCGCTGTCGATAGATTGTTGTATGACAATGGTTATACAAAAGACGCTATAGCCTACATAGTAGCTAATCAGGGCCCTGCACCATTTACAACATTAAGAACAGTTCTTAGTACAGTTAATGGCATAGCATTCGCAACTGGTATACCGCTTATCGGTGTCAATGCCCTGATTGCTTTCGCAGAGCCACTTGATCACGCTTCAATTGTTATGCTTAATGCATGTAATAAAGCAGTTTATTATGCCATCAAGAGATCCGATAATGGCGCTCTTGAGACTGGCTGTGAACCCATTGAGAAATTTGCGGCAAAAATCTTTGCAGAGTTTGCTGGAAAACCGGTGCACTATTTCGGCAATGGTGTGGCGCCCTATAGAGAATACCTAGAAAAAACAATGGCATTAACATTAGATGCTGATTTTCCGGAGAAAGATTATGCCACGCTAGAAGATATTTTCCGACATGGCTATAAAGAATACGAAAAGCATGAGGTGCACAGTACTCAGTATCTTGAGCCAGTGTACCTTAAGAAGCCGGTGGTTTTTTGCCCTTAGATCCTACTAGATACTAGAAGGACGGGAGTGTCAGGCCCTCAAGCAACGCATGGGCCTTCCCATAAAGTAGGCGCAAAAAACTTTGACTTGTGGCCACCTTACTTTTTATGCATAGTTTGTTACTACGCAACATCAATGGACGAAATACCATGTAAGTACTATACTTTACACTATACAGTTCACGAAAGTTTTTAGTAAAGTTATTTCCCAGGCCAACAATGTTGGTACTCATAAAGCACACAAGAAGAAAAATAGGCTATGGATTTAAAAAAAATAGATTTACGGACGTTTACGCCCGAGCATATTCGAAATTTTTCTATCATCGCACACATAGATCATGGTAAGTCAACATTGTCTGACAGACTTTTGGAAGAGACAGGAACCATATCGAATCGCATGAAAAAAGAGCAATTTCTTGATAAGCTTCAGGTTGAACGTGAACGTGGTATTACCGTCAAAGCGCAAACTGCCTCAATGTTTTATGAATACAATGGTACGCAGTACTTACTCAATCTGATTGATACCCCAGGGCATGTTGATTTCAGTTATGAAGTTTCACGCTCCCTCTATGCTTGCCAGGGCGCTGTTTTGCTCGTCGATGCCGCACAAGGAGTTGAAGCACAAACCATAGCAAATTTTTATCTTGCTTTCGAGCAAAATCTGACGATTATTCCAGTAATTAATAAGATCGATATGCTTGCCGCAAACGTCGATCGTACTAAGCAGCAGATGACAAAACTGTTTGATTTTTCTTCCACAGAGATGGTACCAGCCTCCGCAAAATCAAATATAGGTATTCACGAGATACTGCAAGCAGTGATCGAGCGTATTCCAGCACCAGTTGGTGATCACAATAAACCCCTGAAGGCTCTTTTATTTGATTCTTGGTTTGATGATTATCGTGGTGTTGTCTGTCTTGTAGCGTTGCAAGATGGTGTTATGCGGCCTGGTGATATGATCACACTAGCACATGATCAGTTGGCCTATGAGGTGCTTGAGCTTGGCCTTATGTATCCAGAAATGTCATCTATGGACGCTCTCTATGCTGGTCAAGTAGGCTATCTTATAACTGGTATGAAAACAATTCGTGAAGCAAAGATTGGTGATACCATCTATCATACTAAAAATCCGGTGGCATCATTCCCAGGCTTCAAGCCAGCAAAGCCTATGGTGTTTGCCGGCATATTCCCCGTTGATACTGACGATTTCGAAATGCTGCGTGACGCCATAGAGAAGCTTATACTTAATGATGCGAGTGTAACTGTCGAGAAAAAAAGCTCGCCGGCCCTTGGCCTTGGGTTCCGATGCGGATTTCTTGGTCTGCTGCACATGGATGTTTTTAAACAGCGTCTCGAGCAAGAGTATGGTCTTAGCGTTATTGCAACGGCGCCGAGCGTCCGTTACAAATTAATGCTTAAATCGGGTGACGAAGTCAGCATAGAAAGCCCGTCAGATTTTCCAGAAGCTAATCTTATCGATACCATTTATGAACCAATCATTAAGGCAACCGTCATAACACCTCAGCCGTATCTTGGCAATATTATTAAACTCTGCGAAGAAAAACGTGGTGTTCAAGATGATCTTAGTTTTATTGACGAGGATCGCGTCATGCTTCGTTATACGCTGCCGCTTAATGAAGTCGCCATTGATTTTTATGATAAACTAAAATCGTTAAGTTCTGGTTATGCAAGCCTCGATTATGAAGAATCTGGCTATGCGCCAGCGGATCTGGTCAAAATGGATATTCTTCTCAATAAAAGACCGATAGATGCCCTGTCGTGTATTGTCCACGAAGATAAGGCGTTTTATATAGGCCGTGATCTTGTCGAGCGCCTCAAGAAAGAAATACCGCGACAACTTTTTGAAATTGCTATTCAGGCAGCCATTGGTTCCAAAATAATCGCTCGAGCATCGATCTCAGCGCTTCGTAAAGATGTTACTGCTAAGTGCTATGGTGGCGATATATCAAGAAAACGCAAGCTGCTCGAAAAACAAAAAGAGGGCAAAAAACGTATGAAGCAGGTTGGCAACGTAGAGGTTCCGCAGGAAGCATTTTTGAGTATACTAAAGAAGTAGTCCTGAAACTCTCTGCAACAAAAGAAGGAGTTGCCATTATGGTTATACAAATCATTGCCCTTATGCTCAGCGTACTTGCTAACGAAGCATTAGCAGCGAAGGTTGCACCTGTTAACAAACAGGGCTCTGAAGAGAATAATCCGTGGGTATTCGATGCCAAAAAAGCATTTTCATATATTCCTGTACGAAGTCACAATTTTTTCTCAATTGCTACTAATGATGCGTTTATGATGCCACATTACCAAACATTTGAGAGCAGTCGGCGTCGTGGATATTGGAGCGAATCAAATTATTTTTGCGGCGTTAAGCGATTACCTATGCACCTTGGGCTTGGGCGTTATCTAGCGGTCATTGGCAGTAATCCCCATATACCGGCGTCGCAGTTATGCATTGTTGACATGGGTTCCCAGGAGAATCACCATCAGTGGGATAGCAAACTTCAGAAAAAAGACCGTGTGCGCGATAATGACAATAAAATTATGAAAACAGTAACGATAGATAAAGATTACTGGCTCGCTGGTGGTGTCGATATGGCGGGTAAGTATCTTGCCATTCCTATAACACAGGGCTCTTCTTCGAAAATAGTTTTCTATGATCTTGCTGATCCCCTGAAGCCTAAGAGAATTCCTGGTTCAGTCGAACGACTTGGTGAGCACTCAGATGCTGTCGGTATAACTCGATTATCACAGGGAAATTATCTACTTGCTGTATGGAAACGCGGCAAGAATCGTACAGAATCAGGCATCGATTTTTATTTCTCAAAAAATAGTTCTCTTGCAGAAGGTTTTCAAACTGACTATATGGTCACTATTCCTGAAAATCGCTTCAGTGGTACGAAAGAGCGTTTTGCGTTCAGGTCACTTAATTTTGTGCATGATTATGCCGATAAAGCATACTTAATTGCAACAGAGAACAGCACCTTTAAAGATCCTATCCCCTCAGGTGTTGATTATATCTGTCTCTTCGATGTCGAGCTTTACCCAGTCACAGACTCTATTCGCTCCCATGCAAGAAACCTTAAGCCAAACGATTTGGTAGCATCACTTCCATTGGGTAGCCTTATGCCGACAGTTAATTTTATAGAAGAGAAACATGTCTATTGCAAAAAGGGTATGTGTTCTTTTAACGCAGGGTCATCAATATATATTCCTGACCAACAGCATATATATGTCTATTCTGTGCCGCGTTGGGTCGACAAGACAGGCAAAGCTCTCGCATGCTCTCAATATGCAACCATACAAAAAACATATCCGTGCTAACAGTATACCGTGTGTTTTGATGAGCTCGTCAAGGCCGATGTTAAAAATTATCTAATCGGCCTTCGTAAATACCAACAAACGTTTATTTTGATTGTGTTTCTTATTTTCTATACGCATCCAATATAGTTGACGACTGATTTTTCAGATACTTATCAAAAAATGCTACTAAGTAGCTATTAATGGTTTTGGTGATAGCAAAACCGTCGCCAGAGCCAGCTCCAAAATAGTTAAATTTTCGTGGATAGAGCGCTATATATTTTAGAATTGCAGAATCACTGAACGTGTCATGCTCTATATTTTCCAGATCGATTATATAGGCGTTATAACCAATCTTGGAGCATAGATTATCAATGCCAGGTGTATGGCGCTCTTCAAGTGTTTGCAGGACTCTTTCGCGTTCCTCTGGCTGTAGTATCTTGTCATGAATAAGTCCATCTACAAAGTGTGTCATAGCAAGTTTTTGCCGCATAAACATAAAGGGCTTTGCAAACGGTTTTGCAAAATCAGCGCCCAAGAGTTGCCCGTCGAGGCTGCATCCTGCCGTAAACCGTGCATCGCGACGACAGCATTGTACCGCTGTTGAGCCGCCAAAGGAGTGGCCGAACATGCCTACATGTGCAAGATCGAGTTTGCCATAGAATGGGCTTGTGCTGGTAAGCACTTCACGTTCTATCATAGCAAGTATAAAGCGAGCATCGGCAACCCAGTTTTCAATATTGTTATGCATCCATACATCACGATCCCATAATAACATATTCTCAAGATCAGAAGATTCCAACACGCGCCGCCCGTCAGGAAAATCAACAAACGTGCAATCGTATGTGTGATTAATGCTCAACACAGTATAACCGTGGCTGGCTAGTTCTGTGCAATAGGCTGTGTAGTGATCATCGAGGGTGCCAAAGCCATGAGAAAAAATAATAATGGGGAAAGGCTCATCGCTGTGTGCTACGGAAGCATCTTGGCTATAATACGCATAGATAGGCCTATGAAGACCAGCTAGTAGCACTGTTAGGTTTGTGTTTGCTTGTCGATCAAAATCCATTAATGCAGGCGCATATGGTGCTAGAGGGACACTGCCATCGGGTATTTCTGCTGGGTACCAGGCTTTTACCATGAGCTCTCGGTGAGGATGTGCTGGGTCATGAGTACGTGTTTCTTGTCGTGCCGTGTCAATCCAGTGAAATTGTCGCATGCCGACAGCGTACTTGCCCGTTGGCTTTGGAAAATAAAATGGCGCATAAAAGTAATATGCACAAGCGCCAAGTATGCCAATAATAATGACAACTAAGGCATAGAGAGAATACAGCGTATAGAATGGCATATGGAGTCCTTTAGTGATATGCTTTGATAGGATTACAAAATTTGTTCTGATTAATCATGCATGGCGACCAGCATAATCGTGGTGTTGCTAGCTGTCAAGGCCTGCTTAAGCCTTGAAGTAAGAATTACTCTCATAGTGTTTTCGGGTTATTGGTTAATGATGTGTTCTATGTGTGTTCATGTTCGATTAGCAAGGGATTTTGGAATATTTCTTTCAAATTGGGAATCGGATTCCCAATTTGTATTAACTCCGCGATAATCATCTGATTAAAATGATATTCGAACCTTTAATACCTAAATCTCAAAGGATCTTGTATGATACACCGTGATCTTACACAATATCTTATAGAGGCAGCACGGGAATTCTCAGCCGTTGCTGTCGTAGGCCCTCGTCAGTCAGGGAAAACAACCTTGGTGCAAGAAGTTTTTCAACAACTTAACTATGTTAGTCTTGAGGACCTTGACAAGCGCGCTTTTGCACAAGCTGATCCTCGCGCTTTTCTTAAAAATCATGCAACTGATGCAGGGATTATTATAGATGAAATTCAGCATGTACCAGAGCTTCTTTCATATATGCAAACAAGTATTGATCGCGAGGAAAAGAAGGGCTTTTTTATTGTTACAGGGTCCCAAAATTTGCTTATTAACGAGGCCATTCAGCAAACACTAGCTGGACGGCTAGCAATAGTAACTCTATATCCACTTTCGATTCATGAATTAGCTAGTGTTGGTCTATTGCCAGAGGCCATTGATGATGTTGTTTTTCAGGGTATGTATCCACGAGTCTATGCAGAAAAAGTTTCCCCTGTTAAATTGCACGAAAATTATATCAAGGGATATGTTGAGCGGGATGTTCGACAGGTTAAAAATATTTTTGATCTTGGGCTGTTTCAAAAATTTCTGCAATTATGTGCCGGTAGAACAGGTCAAATTTTGAACCTGAACTCTCTTGGTGTTGATTGCGGTATTGATCATAAAACGGCACGTGCATGGATTTCCCTTTTAGAAGCAAGCTACATCATTTTTTTACTGAACCCATATTACAAAAATTTTGGTAAACGTCTTATAAAATCACCTAAATTATATTTCGTTGATACTGGCCTAGCATGTTCTCTACTCAATATAAAAAATGTACAAGAGCTTTCAGCACATTATTTGCGCGGAGGACTTGTTGAATCGTTTATCATTGCCGATTTATTCAAGCAATCATATAACATGGACCGCAAACCATCACTCTATTTTTGGAGAGATTTAACTGGCAATGAAGTTGATTGCATTATAGAACAGGCTCTTACGCTAACACCCATTGAAATTAAAGCGGGCATAACGGTCACGGCTGATTACTTTAAGCAATTCGATTATCTTAAAAAAGTAGAAGCTTTTCCGGCAGGTAAAAACTTTGTTATCTATGCCGGCCGTGATAATCAACGATGGCCAGACGCGCAGGTTCTTGGTTGGCAACAGGCAGGAAGCTTGTTACACTCACTTGTAGCAGAGTGACTATGGTTGGCCTAGCTAAGCAAGTTATTCTTGCTACAGTTCATGAGTATGATATATCGAAAGGGCCTTAATGGCAGTACATGAGAACTATAAGCGTGAGCTATTGGGCATTATTCATGCTTATTTGCCATCTTGCAAGGTCTTATTATTTGGTTCTCGTGCAACTGGTAAACAACACCCAGGTTCTGATATTGATCTCGCCCTCGACAATGGCGGCAAAATCCCATGGAGCACAATAACACGCATACTTCTGGGTGTTTTAAACGCAAAGCATGACCAGCTGCTGCAAGCGCTTTCGACACTTGACGAGAGTATTTTTTATGGGGTGATCTTACGAGTAGAGAGGTAACACTCATTGGTGGCTATGATTATGATCAGGTATATAAAGCCTTTAGAGAATCGATGATACAAAGGTTTGAATTTTGTACAGAACTTTTTTGGAAATATATTAAAAAATATATTGAGCAGATTGGCGAGGTGGTTGAATATAACTCGCCAGTGCCGGTGTTACGAACTGCATGCACTGTTGGTGTGCTCAATGAACAAGAAACACAATTCGCTTTAGCAATGGTACAAGATCGCAACAGAATATCACTCGTATACAAAGAAGAAGCTGCTGAAGAGCTACTTGGCAAAATTCCATCGTATGCTGGATTGATGAATGCCGTTGCAAGACAACTTTTGCCAAAATAGTCTTGCGAAGAGCTATAGAAAGCTATGCCTCTTCTTGTTGGTCTTGTTGGTCGTCTGCGCATACCATGTCAGGACATAGCATAGCAGTATCTGTTGGTTCTTGCATGAATGCAGGTTTCCCCTTAAGCATGGTATCGTTTTTGATCCAGGAGCCGTGCCAATAATGAAGTGCGTATGATTCTGGCTTGATCCATTTTTTGACCAGAGGGTGAGACGATGTTGCCTCGGCAAAACGTTTCCTGACAGGGAATGGTAGAAAAAAATTTTGTGGAAAGAGAACAATCCCAGAGTTATATATATCAGGAAGCCTGTTAAAGTTTTTTCTGAATAAATAAGGGCCTGTGTTTTTAAGTATCTTGAAGAAGTTTATACACTTAGGGTTAGACTTCTTAATTGATTCAAGGATCATATTAAGCAATGGGTGCTTGGGTTTTGATCCAAGTAAACAAATTTCTGACTCTTGTCCAAGGAGTGGAGCATAAAGATCGCAGCAGTGATGAAAAATATCGAAGGGTTTGAGGCATTCCATGTCCATATCAACGTAGAGCCCACCCTCGTGATAGAGTATTTCGTAGCGTGCAATGTCAGCCTTTGTTGCGATACTTGTGGCATGTTCAAAAACGTCCCGTGCTCTTAAATCAAGTGCACGAACATCGTCAAGTGTCCAAAGCTTGTATTCCCACTGAGGATGGTGTTCTTGCCATGATCGCTGCCATGCATGATAACCAGCAGGAACTGGTCCAGAGAACCATGTCTGGTGTATTTTCTTGGGGATTCTTGGTTCTTTACTGATGCTGAATCTTTTGACAATCAATGTATTAAAGAGCAATTCTGCCTTTTGTAAAGTTTTCCTTTCCATATGAGTGCTGAGCATGTGTCTATTAAAAGACTTATTAAAATAAAATGGCTTTTTTAGACTTTCTATAGCATGAGCTTGTACGGTATATACACATAGTAGCACCAACGTTATTACGACCATGCTGTGTACTCCTAGCATTGTTTAAGGGCATTCTTTAAGAGCATATGGTCCCGTGATGCGACCAGTGCTCATGTGCCATGTGACTATGTAGGATATCTACACCAAGTTGTGTTACTAATGCAAGAAAATTATACACTACCTGCTTTATATGCTCTGCCAGTCGGGCACTTGCGCTTTTTATTGATTAATAATCGCTGTTAACTTTTTGGCGAGGTCATGTGCATACATTTCAGCGTGCTCTTTGATAGGGGCTTCAACGAGAACCCTCAGTAATGGTTCCGTGCCAGAGTAGCGGACAACAAAACGCCCCTCTGAGTGTTTTTGCGTATAGTCTGTAATGCAATCTTTAAGATCGTTGCGCTCCAATGGTACTTGTATGGTACTTGGAATATTAACGCTTACCTGCGGATAATGCTCAAAACTTATCATGTCCCAGTTATTGGTACGCTTTATTTCGCTGAGCAGGTGTAGCGCAGCAAAAATTCCATCGCTACTATCCAGGTAAGGACGGATAATAATATGGCCTGATGCCTCCCCCCCGAGCGTTAGATTCTCTTGATGAAGTGTTGCTGCGACATGTCGGTCACCAACGTCAGTACGAATAAGTTTTTTGCCTTGCTGCTGTGCATAGACTGCTAGGCCCTGGTTAGTACATAACGTTCCCACGATTGCATTATCAGCTGCATGAAGTGGATTATGCATAAGCATCGCGATAATATCATCACCATCTTTACTATCGCCACGATGGTTTACAGCAATAATGCGGTCACCATCACCATCAAAGGCAAAGCCAGCATCGGCATGATTATCAAGAACAGCCTGACGAATAACATGTGGAAAAACAGCACCGCACTCAGCATTTATGTTGGAGCCTGTCGGTGTGTTGTGAATAGCTATTACCTGTGCACCGAACATACTGAATATATGAGGTGCCCATGAGGAAACAGCGCCATTTGCGCAATCAAGGACAATTTTTTTGCCGGCTAGAAAGTCCTGGTCCATATATGACTTTAGCTTATGTATGTACGGTTCTCTGGCGTCGAGAGTCCTATATTCGAAGCCCAGATTATGATAATCGGCTTGGAACTGTTCTGGTGCATAGAATAATCTTTGTATATCTAACTCATCTGCATCGTTTATTTTGCTGCCTGTGGCTGTAATTATTTTTATACCATTGTATTCATATGGATTATGAGAGGCAGTTATGATAATACCGCAGTGAAATAATTTGTTCATGCGTGTTAGCATGCACGCTGCTGGTGTTGGGATTGCGAGTACGTCACAAAGGGCGACATTGTGCATGAGGAGGCCTGTCTTAAGAGCAGCCTTTATAAAATGGCAAGAGCCACGTGTATCATGTGCTAGCAAGATATAGCATTTGTGCCGATCTTCGGTAGGTGCTGACTTAGTTGCCCACGTCCCAATGGCGTAGCCAAGACGCATGAGAGATTGTGCTGTGAGAGGTTCGTTGCCGACAAGTGCCCGTATACCATCGGTGCCAAATAGATCAGCCATGGAATATACTCCTCTTGAATATCATAGAGTGTGATGCCTTGTAAAACTGCCTACACTTGCATTCTTTTTTAATCTTAAGAATATTGCTTAGTGTAGCACCTTTATACTTGCAAGAGCAAAGTTTTTAGTTTTCAAAGGACCTCATCGGAGATAGATTTTTACACGTATATTATTTGTGAGACTACCATTGTCGCAAGCCTGTTCTCGCGTTATTTTGGTACCTGTTATCACCATTGGCGTCTGTGATGGGTCAAGCTTTTGTTCTCATTGGCCACTGTTTTTGACTTTAATGTAAAAATATGATAGATTTTTAATATGATAAAAATTTCAATTAAAACTGTTTTTAAATATTTGTTGTGTCGTTTGCATAACAGAAGAAAAATTGGAGGTCAACAATTTATGTGTTCTTATGCGGTAAATTTTTTAAAGCTTGTATTGGCAGTGGTGCTTGGTACTCAAGTGATATTGCATTGCAGTGAGCCAGGCGTTACGGTGAGTCGCAGCACGGCAGGGGTTATGGTAAAGCTTCCAGGGATGGCATACGAAGCTCTTAAGAAGTACTTTGTTGCTCAACCAAAAGTTGTACAAGCAATAGAAGCTGGAGCCGCTCTGGGAATAACGTTAAGTTGTCTAGCATGTTGCGTAGCATATGTAGTAATTGATAGGTCGATAAGGCGTTATTATGCGACAGTGCGGGAAAAACTGGCTTATGATCCGAACATGCGTCCTGACGCTTATTGTAAGCCCTGTTCTAAAGAATTTGCACAAAAGATAAGTGGGCAAACGGCTTAATCTAAAATGAAGCGCGACATGTTGCTGGCTAGACTAGTAAAATATTTTTTACTATTTATCTTGCAAAACAACATACAGTTATAGTGCGCGCTCGTAGTTGAGATTAAAAAATTGTAAAGTTTTTTTATAACTTTGGAGGTTATTCATATGTTGAATAAAAAAATATTTTCTTTTTTCTTAGTATTGATTTTGGGATGCTTTGTAAGCAATACTTTGTATAGCAATGGTCATAACGTGCGTAAAGCCGCTGGCGTTGCCGGTTTAGGAATATCTGTTACTGGCGCTTGCATGGGAAATCCGGCACTTATTGCTGCTGGTATTGTAACAGCATTCTGCGGTATCAATGCTGATATTTTACTTGATCGTGTTATGAATCTTACAAGGCAAGCGTTGCCTAAAACAGGTTTTGCAGGCTTATTAGATGATGCCAAAAGCTTTGGAACTGATCTAAAACACGCAACGGCTGGGCGCGTTGCTGATTTTGCACGTACAAAGCGCGATGAGAGTATCATGCAAGAAGCTTTTGAGCATGGCAACATAGTGCATATAGCAAGTGCGATGCTGAATGCAAGTTATAACGGTATACGCGCTGTAACTCGAAAAATGCTGTTCTTAAGCTAAATCTTGAGCATACGTTGCTACGCACTATGTTAACGTGTGTGGCAAATTTTTAAAGATTAATTGAGGGGCTTGTGTGTAAAACACGAGCCCCATTTTTATGGTCAATATCTATCCGTAAAACATGGTCACCATGGATGACAGGTAAGATGATTTCTGGCCATTCAACAAAGACAAGGCTGTTTGACGCATCAAAATATTCGTTGAAACCAGCTTCGTAGAAGCTATCAAGCGTCTGTAACCTATAAAGATCAAAGTGGTAAATTTTTGTTTCTTGTCCTGCATAGATATTAAGATAGGTAAATGTAGGGCTTGTTACCGGCTCATGGACCCCAGCGCATGCACAAATCTCCCTAATCAACGTTGTTTTGCCAGCACCAAGCGAGCCAGTAAACATTATCACTGTATAGCGCTCGGTGAGTGCGTACAGTTTTTTGGCAATAACGGGAATATCGTGCAGGGTATACTCTAACACCATAAACTACTATAACTTTCGGGCTTTTTTTCGTAATAATCGTTCAATTTTCGACTCTGTTATTCTTCGATTATTAGTATAGCGATCACTTATATTCTTGCATACGGCATCTTTGTCTTCAACACAACGGCTTGCTTCTTCCATGAGAGCATCGACCGATGGAAGACTACCCTCGGTCGTCTTAACGATCGTATCACGAACAGTGTTACACTGTTTTTTGGTGCCAGCTATGGTTGCAAGCATGCATTGTAAAAAATCCATGGAGCCCACTGAGGCAATGCCATATGAGGCTGCTTTGTGGGCTAGTTCCCGATCTGATGTTACAAGAAGTATATCTTCATTGCTATGCTCGGCAACATAAGCGCTTATGCTATCATCAGCTGATTTGCCGGCGCCGGCATAGAAGATTGTTGTCGGGTAGACTATTTCTCGTGTTGGCCACAATGATGGTCCTCCATCAAAAACGAGCACAATCTCGTGGTACCGTAGTGTAGCATAGGTATTGAGTTGGCGTACCAGCGAAGTACGAGTACGTTCGTTAATAAATTCGCCGCCGTACCGTTGTTTTAGAATGTTATAACCATCAATAACTAATTTCATACTCTACGTCTCAATGCAGCATAGTTATGCAGTTGTTAGTTATGCACCCTCGAGAACAATGCCACAAAAATAGATACCACATAAAAACATCCCATCATATAGCAGACCATACCAAAGAAGACAAAGCATAATATGTTTACAATGCTTAAGAGCATAGGCTACACTACGAAGTAGTAATTGGTAGATTAGTACCACTATATAGTATAACGTGAAGGTAAGCCGCATGCACAGCAAATATGCTAATCAGAGCCTGACACAGCTGAAAATACTCTTTATTATAAGCCTATTATTAGCCTGTACGGTGCGTTTACAAGGTCAAACCGGTGGGACTATGATAACCATTAAAAACGGCTATTTTGTACCGCTTAGGGGAATATCTAGTGCTACTGGCAGAAGAGCATGCTATAGGGGAAGCTATTTTTGTGACGGTGTCTTGCGAACTGTGTTCGGTGATTATGCTTGCTTTGAGATAAATGGTAGTTACAGCAAATATTACGCGTTCTCGCCCGATAGAGGGAGCGATTTTTTTATACATAACCATCAACATTGTACAGCGATATCGTTTCCAGCGCTCGGGCTTGGCCTTAGTTATGGGTTCTTTATGCGTGATTCTCTCCAATGGTTTATTGGAGGCGGTATACGATTCTTCTTTCTGAAGATAGAACATCCACATGAACATCTCCAGCACTCAGGGGATCATCATTGTTGGCGTGGCGTTGGCGGTGCAGGACAGACACGTTTAGTCTGGGATCCTGGCTGCAATATTCTAGTGGAGCTTTTTGCGGATTATCTGGGAAAAACGTTTAATCACTCCGTGGGTGCCATTGTACGGCAGGGGTATTGCTTCGATCTTGGTGGCATAGCAACGGGCATAGGTCTAAGTTATCAGTTTTAACAGCTTATGCACACTGCGCCTATAAGTTTTTCCATAAGATCGGTTATGCGTGTGTCTTTGCATAATCCTTGCATCCTGCCAAGCGCCTCTCGTAATAAAAGCTCAAGTTTTTGTTTGTCGGCAGTTGAGAATCCTTGTAATGCATCAATATTTTTTTGCTCCTCAAGCCAATCAAGTAACATTTGTATGATGAGATCATGTTTGCTGACAAAGTGACGGTACTCCAGCACATCTATAGACAGCTTTAGTAGTTCAGGGGTAATTTTCAGTGATAGTATTGATGCTGCAAGTTCTCTTAATAGCTTGTCTCTCTCTTGCTGATGTGTGTCTTCTAAAGAATCAAAATAACCTAAATAATGTGTCAAAGGATAAGATAGGCGAAAGACAGTAGCAAAAAAGTCTGCAATTTTCATGCGCGATACAAGCCATGATAACCATTGCTTATCAGCGGCAAAATTTGGCATATCACTTATAACTGTCTTGAGTGCAAGATTTGCGCCTTGATTATCGGTTGCCAGTGCTTGTAGGAATTCTTTTGCTAGCGTTGGTTCAATAATACGTAAATGTTGCAGAATATACTCTGGGTGGCCTAATTGCTTGATTTCAGTAAGGGCTCTTTCGTGTTGCATAATCCAGACGAATATTGTTTCAGTAACATCTTTTCTCCTATCCCAACCAAATTCAACACCTGCTCTGATGATGTGGCGGATAGCGTACATATCATGTATCATGCTCAGTTGCGCAGAGAGATCCTTTGCACTTATGGCATCAGGTAGGTATCGAAGTGTTGCTGTGATGGCAAGCGTAATGCCGCGATCATCAGTTGCCAGCGTCCGGAGAAACTCTTTTGCCAGAGACTGATTAACTTTAGGTACATACGCCATGATAGGCCTTAAATCAGGCAAACGTTTTATTGCTTCACGTACCTGCTCTAGTTGTATGCTCCAGGTAAATATTGTTTCAGCAAGCTTCTTAGACATTCCCATAGTATAGGCCATGAGATGGGAAAGAAGATAGGTTATATCCCCTACATCATGTACCATGCGCAACTTAGCAAGAATAACTTCGTCGCTCGTGGAATCTGCAAAGTATTTCAACTCAGTTCCGACAGTAATTGCCAAGCCATGACTATCTTTCTGAAGTCGTTGTAAGACCTCAAGCGCGCGAGCTTTGTTCAAGCCACCAACACCAACGAACATATCCATAATGCGGAGAGGATCACGTGCTTTTCCCAGCGCGCAGACGAAAATATCCTTTGCTGAAGGCACATCATCATAATATCCTGCAAGCAGTTTAAAACCATCGTTTTCGATCTTATTTGCAGGAAATAGACAAAAACAGATGCTTGGTGCAACGGCTGCTAACAAGGGCTTGGAAGATGTGCAAAAGCTATCCCATGATAGCAGTGACTCGAGAAGAACTTTATTGAAGTTTGCTAAGCCCTGCCTATGCAGGTCGTCGTGAAGCCTGCCCAAATGTAGTGACTTTTTCTCAGGTCTATTGAATGGTAGCTCAAAGTGTCTTTCAGTAAATTGCCATACCGTCTGCATGTTTGCATGGCTCTTATGAAATTCTATACCTACCGTAGGTAAATCGGAGTCTTTGTTTCTGATAAACCGAATATCGATGTTAAGAAGCCTGAGCCGATCAGTTATATCTTGGAGACTTTTAATGCCAGGGAATAATTTCCCTATAAGGACCAGCATGTTATTAAATCCTGGGGAAATGTCGCAGACGTCTGCAACAGTATATAGAACACCGGGAATACCAGATACAACATCGGCCCATGCATTGTGAGCGGCAACGGCGTCGATTGAATCAGTACTGGAGTGTTCCTCGTAAAATTTTAGTACCTTGTGTGCATAAGCATCGTTACTAGGATCTGCATCCCTTGCAAGTTCCCGCAAAGGCTGCAACGAAAATTCTCTTGTTGCCGAATCATAGCATATAAGATTGAGAAGATTACGCAATGACGTTTCACCGCAGTCTGCAAAAGCATGACCCTGGTATTGCACTCCATCATTCTCATGCTTAAAGTCAACATGCGGTGGAAATGGGGAATCGTAGAGCTCAAAGCCCTGCGACAGGAAAACTAAGTCATCAAAGGATAACTCTACCGCTTTGTCACCCTCGAGTTGCTCGTGCAATCGCCTGTAATCATCTTGAGTATAAGGCTCAACCAAGGGCCGCCAGGAAAATAGGGCATCTTGAGGTATCCCCGCTGTTTGCGCTACTGCGGCAAGATAGTGGTGCATGACTTCTATGGATGTTGCATTTCTCCAGAGCAGTGCCAATAAAATATCAACAGTTAACCCTGATGGTACTAGATTGGCTAATGTTTCTCGACCAGCTTGGCCGCTGGGCCTCCTGATAAAATCATCGTACTCAGCCTCTTGCCCAAGTATTGTAGTAATACATATACTGAGCGCGTCTACTTCTCTGCGACAGCTTTCTTGTTGCTGTTTGCTATCAGCAAGTTGTTCTCGCAGGTCCTTGATGTGCTGCATACTTCTGCTGATATCTAAGTCAGTTGTGGTTCCAGTGCCTGCTTCTTCGGTATGTTCGGTAACAGCTTGACGATGTTGTTGTAAGCGCGCGGCAAGCAAGGTGAACCTTTGCATATACTGTTCTTGCTCTTGTCTAAGTTTAGTTAATGCCTGTCTATCAGCGTCCAGAGGGTCTAACGCTGGCCTGTCGGTTAGCTTTTGCTCGAGTGCTGCAATATCCTGTTGCAATCGTGTTATTTCTTTGCCGACAAATGCCATGTCTTTACTAATTCCCTTCTCTGTTGCAATAGACTTGGCCTTAGCCTTTTGTGCTCTCAAACTTTGCCTACCTGTTGGAGCTGATAAGTCTACTTTTTGCTCGACGCTGCTGGCGCCACTTGGGAAAGTTTCCATTGACGAATCTGTACTAGATGCTGCCGCCAACGGACCGATTTTTTGTTGAGCAAATTTGGCAAGCTCTTGTCGTATAGCATCTTGCTGCTTTACTATTTCCTGACCTATATGGCTTATAGTGCCAGCTAGCATGCATTCATGCAAGAGTTTTTGAAGGGTACTTCGCTCTAATTCGCCACGCTGGTACCGCATGATGATGCCAACAAGATTGCCAATCAGCTCTGGTGTACAATATGTTGCAAATCTTCCTGGTTTATGCGTGGTGCCAAAGATGCCGCCGTGGTCACGATAAAAAAGTGCGTGTACTAACTGTGCTAGTGGCATGGTGTCTGGGGCATAGTCATAGATATTTCTTAGAAGTGTGCTATACCACATGATGGCGCCCATTGTTGGACTTACGTTCTCAAACTCCTGATTAACTATGCCAGGCTTGCTTGATGAGCTCGTCATGCCCTTCAAATAAATAACGGATGGTTCTGTATGCATAACGATTGAAAATGCCAACAAATATGATGGTATAACGAGGGCTAAAACATGCCGGTGCATCATGGCCATACTCCTTTGTAGTAGAGATTATGGTGGGGGGTGTGAACTGTGTCAACTATTGGCACAGCATATCATAATCTATATACCTATTAAATCAAAATAATTCATATTATACTTATATCAATAAATTAGTTTGTAAATCAAATTTATTGATACACTAACTGATAAGTCAATTTGTGAATCGAATCGTGTACATCAATGCCGTGCCAGCTGCAATAATGCCTTGGCAGTGTCGTTCAGGCTTTACTTAGGCAAAGACCGGTACTCTACCTTTATTCCTGCAATTGCTTAAGTTTGCATGACCTGTGCAGTGCTGTGTTGCGTTGATTTGTTACAGGCGCCAAGGCTTATGGCCATGAGAAGAACCGTGACAGTGCAGAATGCAGCACGCTCTCCGTAATATTGCATGCAGGCGGAACCTGGTGCTTGATAAGAGCGATCGTTTCATCAGATAAGTTTGTGCCTGCAAGATCTAGTTTTTTAAGATTAGGTAACCTACCAAAGGCGAAAGCATCAGCCTCAGATAAAGGATTATGGCTCAGTATGAGGTGTGTTAGCATCGGTAAGCCATCAAAACATCCGACGTGGAGCTCTGCTATGCTATTGTGCTGTAGGTATAATCTTTTCAGTGAGTTTAGTCCATGAAAAGTTTCCGGTTCAATCATTAGTAATCGATTGGACGAAAGATCAAGTCCTCTCAGATTTTCAAGGCCGGTAAATGACCCTGGGTCTAATCGCTGTAGATTATTAGCGTTAAGATAAAGAAAACCAAGATTGGGTAGATCTTGTAGAGATCCTGCATGAAGAACTTTGAGTTGGTTTGCGTGAAGGTCAAGCTCTCTTAGTCTATCGAATCCCTGCAGAGTGCCAACTGGTAAGTCATATAACCCATTGTTTGAAAGATCGAGATAAACTATCGTTGATCCAAGGCTTCGAACGTGATCATGCAGTTCTTGCATAAATGCTCTGAAATTCTCTGGTCTTAAGTTGCCAAGCCGGTTGCCTGTCAGATAGAGCGCTATCGGTCTTCTGTGATATGGCTGATCTGATCCAGCGCCCGCATTGTTCCGTAGATTACTTTCAATATATCTCAAGAGATCATTTTTAAATGCAGCGAAGGAGTCTGCATAACTTTTGCCTTGCCACGTAAAAAGAATATGCAGTGGATTGGCCTCATCGTACCTGTAAGACTCTGCCTTTCCCAATGTTCTCGATGAACCTACAAGATCAGCAGTGCCAGGATGAGGGGCCATGTGGTGTGGATATCTTGCTATCTGCTCAAACTGGGAGCCATAGAGCGTGACATACGAAACAGCTACTAGCATACCAACAAAAAATAGTGTCCTACGTACCATATTAACCTCACATATTGTTAGAAAAAATTAGCTTCCAAGTAATCTTTAATGTCTGCCAAACAGGCTATCAATACCAATAAACGCTTAATTCGTGTACTGGTACGCTGGCATTAAGAATATACTAGCAAATATATATAAAACTTGTCAATAATTAATAAAATTAATATACTAATTAATTATTTAGTTAATTATTTAAGGTTGCCAAAAACACAAGTGCTGCTCCGGCAACCTTGTTGCAGAAAACATAAGAACTCAGTATCTTGATTGTAACGTAATTATCGCAAAAGTACTTACATGTTTGTGGCAAAGGGTATTTTGTATGATATCATCGATAGATTTTCTTAAGGCTTATCTCGAGACACGCATCAGTCCAATGGCTCTTATTGCAGAGACCAAAAAACATGTCGAAGATTATATAATCTTAGATGTCAGGAACGGTTCGCCTGCTATGAAGCAACAAAAAATTCTTGGGTCGCTAGAAATACCAGAAGCTGAACTTGCAAATAGACTCACAGAACTTCCTAAAGATAAGATTATTGTTGTATATTGCTGGGAAACGTGGTGTCTGCTTGGCGATAAGGCAGCTTTGTTGTTACTGGAGCATGGTTACAATGCCAAGGTCTTATCAGGTGGCATCCATGGCTGGGAAACGCTCAACTTGCCTTTGACAAAGCTCGCTTAATTATACGTAATCTTGTGGGCGCCCTGAGAGCGAGCTTTGCGAGCATCTCGAAGGGTTGGACGGCAATAAGTATGTGTTGAACACTGCATAATTATACCCGATATATACCTTCACAGGCGCCCTGTGCGGGCGAGCACAAAGGCTTTGCTTGCCCAAAGCCCTTGACCAAAGGGCACCAACAGCCTGTTGGATCCTCTTCCCGCACGAATCCATGACACTGATTCGCTTCGCTCACAAGGTCATGGGACGTGCTACTGGTATAATTATTTGAGATATTAGATTTTATCGTTCGCCATAAGAGCAAAGTGAGTGCTTCTACCAGCCCGTTCACCCCGAGTAGACCTGTCTCGCAGGTCGGATCGAGGGGTTGAACACAAAGCAGCCCGTTCGCCCTGAGGGCGAGCTTCGCGAGCGTCTCGAAGGGTTGAACGGAAAGTTAAACTTTATGGATCATTAATGGTTGAGTTCTATATCACTTACATGCGTTTACATAAGAGTGGGCGCCGTATTGTTGATTTTATAGCATCACGCCCTTTATTCTGGCCTTGCTAGTACACTTTTACGTAGAAAAGGCATGTGTTATGCATAAAAATCGTATAAAATCTCTTAGTGTGGCACTAGCTATGCTTGTTCAGGCTGTGCCATTACATGCCTTTGATCAGAGGCAGCTACAGAGCCTTTCTCATATGCTTGCTGTTGGTTTTATTTGTGCTGTCTTGCTTATAACTATTCTACTATCGTTAATTGAGCAGTTGTTTTGCAAGAAAGCAGGAGTGCCCATCAAATTTGATTTGGTAACTGTAGCGGGGAATTTTTTAGGTGTTCTTCTTGCAGCTTTGGGTATCCTTGTTGCCAGTATGTCTGCCGGTTGTTTTTTTTCTCTTTATAGTCTATTGGTGATCGGGTCTCTTGTTTTTTTTGTATGGAAATTATTTTTTGTTACATTTATTATTGGCAAAAAAGAATTGCGTACTAAACTTATTTTTTTGCATGGAGTAATAAGCTTGATTGGTCTGCTTGCAGTGATCTTGGCAGGTAACCTGAGTGAGTTTTACTGGTTGTATGCATTTCGTTTATGCGTCCTAGGACCACTTTTCATAGTGCTCTTTGCAAGTATCAAACCGTTGATACTATGTTGTTTAGGTCCTGTTGTGACTGTGGCAATAGCCTTTGCAGAGGCTATTGTTAAGCGCATAAGAAGTTTATCTTTCTTGGAATCCTATACACGGAAAGAAGCAATCGAGACGACTACTACGCTCTCTATCATCTTCGGCGGCCTCTTGGTCATACTATTGATTTGGATTATCTATGGTGTCGTGGTCTTAGTCCTGTGATGCATGTATCGATAACTCTGCTGGCAATATTTTGATGTTATTTCGAAAAGATATGTCGTAAAAGTAGACCTAATGATCATGTCTTGATGCGCCATGGCTATAGCCATTATTAGGGGAATGTTTGTTATGCGCGTTGCATGAGTGGCGGCAGTTGCAGCCCCATACCAGTCAGTATAAGTGGTGCTATATCGGCGAGTGTTTGTAGTCGTAGCGATGGTGGAAATGCAACGGCGCCAGTACGTGCCATGCATAAGTATACAGGGTTCAGTGTATGCGTTGTGCATAGGTTGCCTGGTATGGCGGTGCGAATCTTATGTTCAGCGTTGCCATGATCACCGGTAATATAGAGCGTGCCTTGCAGCTTTTTGACAAATAAGTCGTGAAGACGTCCTAACTCGATATCTAATGCCTCAACGGCGAGTACCGTTGCATCAAAATCACCTGAGTGGCCAACCATATCAGCGTTAGCGTAATTTATTAAGTAGATATCACGGGGCTCAGTCGCGCAAGATGCTATGACTCTGTCGGTGATAGCTGCTGCTGACATAGCAGGATATTGTGCGTAGCTTGTGCACGAGATAGACTGTACAGCAATTTGCTCTTCATGACTGTATGGCGTTGCATGCCAGCCGCCCAAAAAGTACGTTATATGGGGGAATTTTTCCGTTTCAGCGATGGCGAATATACTCTTACCTGTAGCATCAAGAACTTCTTTGAGAGTTTCATGAAGTGGTTCTTGAGGAATAATATCTTCCATAGTTACTATCCAAGAGCAGGAACATCTTTCAGCTAGCAGAGATAATAACTGTTGCATGCGTTCTGCTCTAAAGTTAACGAAAAACACTCCATCGCCAGGCTTGATACTAGCAGCTGATGTTAGCTGTGTTGGCAGTATAAACTCGTCGGAGATACCTGCATGATAAAAATCAGTCAATACTTGTTGCCATGTAGCGCTGTGTTGCACCTGAAGATCTTGCAAGGCACGCATGCTGAGATCTGTTCTGTCCCAGTTGTATCCACGGTCCATGGCATAGAAGCGGCCGTGTATTGACCCGATACACCATCCTGGTTTATTGGCGAGATAGTTCGATAGTTTTTCCAAAAATAATGGAGCTGTTCCTGGGGTAGTATCACGGCCATCAAGGATAGGATGGATTATAACATGCGTTAATCCTACTTGTTCTGCGATTTTGAGCAATGCATAGAAGTGTTCTTCGTGGCTGTGAACGCCACCATTCGAAAGAAGACCAATAAGATGTAGTGTTTTGTTGCTGTGTAATAAGCTGGAGAAGTATGCACGAATGCGTGCATACTCAAAAAATTCTCCTGATGCTATAGCGTTATTGATGCGTAATAATGATTGTTCGATAACACGTCCGGCGCCGATGGTGGTGTGCCCTACTTCAGAGCCACCGATAGTACCGAGTGGCAGCCCAACGGATTCACCGGAAGCCGCAAGAAGAGTGTTGGGATATCGAGCAAGCATTGCACGAAAATTGGGCATGTTTGCTACTGCTATGGGATTGTCATTGGTATTAACGCTATAACCAAAACCATCAAGAATGGCAAGGCATGTAGGACGTTGTTCGTTCATACCAGTAACACTTTCTGACCTTATATTCTAGGTAAAGCGCACAACAAACAAGTAAAAACATGTTATAAAACGTATTAAGCATATGCTTACTATAGTTTGCTATTCTTTAAAGTCATTAATCAAGTGTTTTTATTATTCTGCTGTGCGTTACTTACACAAGCTGCATTGTCTTATTCAAAGCTTCTATTTTTTTGCGATCAATTGCAGTGTGCCTTCTTTATCTTTTGTCGTAGCACTGTCTGGAGCGGTTTGTGCAAGTGTCTGTGCGCTCGTGGTAGTATCTGGTCCATAGGCAGCTCGCAAGAAAATCTTTCTGAGCATGTCATGATTGCAAGCAGCACATTCCTGGACAGCTGAGTAGAGGGCATGCGTGCTAGGTTGCTTGTTGAGCAGTAAGAATACAGCTCTTCTATTATTGTAGTGTGCTGCTGTGCTGAGTGGCGTCGTGCCACGATATGCTGGCTTGCTCGTCCAAAGGGAAAGTTCTCTATCGATATCATCTTGTCGTGTACCAGCTGCAGCCAAAAGATTTTGCTTGCGTGAAATAAGCCACTTTGAGAGTTCATCCCACGGCATTGCTTGATCTGGATTGCCCGGTCCCATGGCGGCGTGTAATAGGGTTCGTCTAGCGGTGTCGCAGTAGTCAATATCAGCGCCACCAGTAATAAGTGCTTGTATAAGGGTAGCTGTATTGTGTCCCCTGCCATCAGTGGTAAGTGTGCTTTGTTGTTGATTGATAAGCTCTTGGTGCTGTGCCAAATCAGCACGTAACGACTCAGCTAAAGGGATAAGTCTTTGAGTGGTGGCACCAGTCTGGCGGCAATACTGTTCTGCCTGGTTTGGTACTGCTGCTGCAGGCAGCATATAATCATCAAGAGGGGCGCCAGCGTATACAAGCGACTTCGTTGCTGCCAATTTTTCTTGGCGTACAGCAAGATTCAAAGGACTAAGGCCTGTAAAGCCATAGCTGTTTGCCGCGACGGGAAGATCGCGATGAATCTTGCCACTGTCGATGATAGCGGTAACAATATCGGTATAGTCCATTACAGCCGCAATATGAAGCGCGTTATGACCCTCCCAGGCACCCATATTGCCCGTTACAACACTATCATGCTTTATAGTGTTTTGCTTGAGAAGGTATTCAACAACGGCAAGATGGCCTTTTCGTACAGCAATATGCAGCGCATTAAAGCCATTTCCGCCCACACTATTGCCCGTTACAACACTATCATGTTGTATGGCGCTTTTCCTGAGAAGACATTCGACAACAGCAAGATGGCCTTTTCGTACAGCAATATGCAGCGCGTTGCAACCATCAAAGCCCTTACTATTACCTGTTACAACACTATCATGCTTTATGGTGCTTTGCTCGAGAAGGCATTTGACAACAGCAGGATGACCTTTGTCTGCAGCAATATGGAGTGCATTATAACCGTCTGCCATATTACGGCCTGTTACAACGCTATCATGTTTTATGGTGCTTTGTTTGAGAAGGTATTCAACAACGGCATGATGGCCAAATCTTGCAGCGATATGAAGCGCATTAAAGCCATCACCGCCCCCACTATTGCCCATTACAACACTATCATGTTGTATGGCGCTTTGTTTGAGGAGGCATTCGATAACAGCAAGATAGCCTTGTTCTGCAGCGAGGTGAAGCGCGTTATAACCATCAATTTCCTTGCTATTACCTGTTACAACACTATTATGTCGTATGGTGCTTTGTCTAAGAAGGCATTCAACAACAGTAAGATGACCTTTCACTGCAGCAATATGGAGTGCATTAAAGCCATCTCCGCCCCTACTATTGCCCGTTACAACACTATCATGCTTTATGGTGCTTTGCTCGAGAAGGCATTTGACAACAGCAGGATGACCTTTCTCTGCAGCAATATGGAGTGCATTAAAGCCATCTCCGCCCCCACTATTGACCGTTACAACACTATCATGTTGTATGGTGCTTTGCCTGAGAAGGCATTCGACAACAGCAAGATGACCTTTGTTTGCAGCAATATGGAGTGCATTATAACCATCCGCTATATTATTGCCCGTTACAACACTATCATGTTGTATGGTGCTTTGCCTGAGAAGGCATTCGACAACAGCAAGATGACCTTTGTCTGCAGCAATATGGAGTGCATTATAACCACCCGCATAACCATCCGCTATATTATGGCCTGTTACAACGCTATCATGTCGTATGGTGCTTTGCCTGAGAAGGCATTCGACAACAGCAAGATGGCCAAATATTGCAGCAATATGAAGTGCATTATAACCATTCAAGCCAGGATTATTGCCCATTATAATACTATCATGTTTTATGGCGCTTTGCTTGAGAAGGCATTCGACAACAGCAAGATGGCCTTGTCCTACAGCGAGATGAAGTGCATTAAAGCCATCCGCTGTATTATTGCCCGTTACAACACTATCATGCTTTATGGTGCTTTGCTCGAGAAGGCATTTGACAACAGCAAAATGGCCTTGTCCTGCAGCGAGATGAAGTGCATTATATCCATCCGCTGTATTATTGCCCGTTACAACACTATCATGCTTTATGGTGCTTTGCCTGAGGAGGCATTCGATAACAGCAAGATGGCCAAATCTTGCAGCGATATGAAGCGCATTAAAGCCATTTCCGCCCACACTATTGCCCATTACAACACTATCATGCTTTATGGCGCTTTGCTTGAGAAGGCATTCGACAACAGCAAAATGGCCTTGTTCTGCAGCAAGATGAAGCGCATTAAAGCCACTCGTCATAATTTCGTCGCTTGGTACTACGGTTGCATGATGATTGACGCTATCGTTGGCGAGGAGGTCGCGTACCACGTCAATAAGGCCGTAAAAAGAGGCCATATGTAACGGCAGCTGGCCCTTGTATGCCTGCGTGACGCAGGCAGGGTGCTCTCTTATGTATCGTCGAGCACTCTCCTGATCTTGTTTCTCACAAAGACTGTGTAATTCTTCGGTGCAATATAAAGTGACATTAAAGATACCAAGACAAAGGGTAAGCAATAATGCAAGATTGTTTCTCAAGATAGATCCTAACAAATTGATTAAATTTTTGTATAGTAAATAGCTTTATTTAATAAGCTGAGTTTAATTGTTGTATCATGTTTGTCAACGATATTGCGATGTTGCACAACATGAAAGTTCTCTCGATCAGTTCAGCCAATCGATCCAATCTACAAAGCAGGTTTAACGGGGCTAACGGTGTTAAATGGTCACCCCGATATCTAGGTTTATAGCGGCCATACGGCGCTCAAAGTTTCTATTTTTTTGCGATCAATTGCAGTGTGCCTTCTTTATCTTTTGTCGTAGCACTGTCTGGAGCGGTTTGTGCAAGTGTCTGTGCGCTCGTGGTAGTATCTGGTCCATAGGCAGCTCGCAGGAAAATCTTTCTGAGCATGTCATGATTGCAAGCAGCACATTCCTGGACAGCTGAGTAGAGGGCATGCGTGCTAGGTTGCTTGTTGAGCAGTAAGAATACAGCTCTTCTATTATTGTAGTGTGCTGCCATGCTGAGCGGAGTACTACCACAGCGTGCCGGTTTGCTGGTCCAAAGGGAAAGTTCTCTATCGATATCGTCTTGTCGTGTACCAGCTGTAGCCAAAAGATTTTGCTTGCGTGAAATAAGCCACTTTGAGAGTTCATCCCACGGCATTGCTTGATCTGGATTGCCCGGTCCCATGGCGGCGTGTAGTAGGGTTCGTCTAGCGGTGTCGCAGTAGTCAATATCAGCGCCACCAGTAATTAATACTCGTATAAGGGCAGCCGTATTGTGTCCCCTGCCATCAGTGGTAAGTGTGCTTTGTTGTTGATTGATAAGCTCTTGGCGCTGTGCCAAATCAGCACGTAACGACTCAGCTAAAGGGATAAGTCTTTGGGTGGTGGCACCAGTCTGGCGGCAATACTGTTCTGCCTGGTTTGGTACTGCTGCTGCAGGCAGCATATAATCATCAAGAGGGGCGCCAGCGTATACAAGCGACTTCGTTGCTGCCAATTTTTCTTGGCGTACAGCAAGATTCAAAGGACTAAGGCCTGTAAGGCCATAGCTGTTTGCCGCGACGGGAAGATCCCGATGAATCATGCCACTGTCGATGATAGCGGTAACAATGTCGGCATAGCCAATTTCAGCAGCAATATGAAGTGCGTTATGACCATCCCAATCACCCAAATTGCCTGTTACAACGCTATCATGTTTTATGGTGCTTTGTTTGAGAAGGTATTCAACAACGGCATGATGGCCCAATCTTGCAGCGATATGAAGCGCATTAAAGCCATTTCCGCCCACACTATTGCCCGTTACAACACTATCATGTTGTATGGCGCTTTTCCTGAGAAGACATTCGACAACAGCAAGATGGCCTTTTTGTACAGCAATATGCAGCGCGTTGCAACCATCAAAGCCCTTACTATTACCTGTTACAACACTATCATGCTTTATGGTGCTTTGCTCGAGAAGGCATTCAACAACAGTAAGATGGCCTTGTCCTGCAGCGAGATGAAGTGCATTATAACCGTCTGCCATATTACGGCCTGTTACAACGCTATCATGTTTTATGGTGCTTTGTTTGAGAAGGCATTCGATAGTAGCAAGATGGCCAAATCTTGCAGCGATATGAAGCGCATTAAAGCCATCTACGCCCCCACCATTGCCCTTTATAACACTATCATGCTTTATAGTGTTTTGCTTGAGAAGGTATTCAACAACGGCAAGATGGCCAAATCTTGCAGCGATATGAAGCGCATTAAAGCCATCACCGCCCCTACCATTGCCCTTTATAACACTATCATGTCGTATGGTGCTTTGTCTAAGAAGGCATTCAACAACAGTAAGATGACCTTTGTCTGCAGCAAGATGGAGGGCATTAAAGCCATCTCCGCCCCTACTATTGCCCGTTACAACACTATCATGCTTTATGGTGCTTTGCTCGAGAAGGTATTTGACAACAGCAGGATGACCTTTGTCTGCAGCAATATGGAGTGCATTAAAGCCATCTCCGCCCCCACTATTGCCCGTTACAACACTATCATGTTGTATGGTGCTTTGCCTGAGAAGGCATTCAACAACAGTAAGATGGCCTTGTCCTGCAGCGAGATGAAGTGCATTATAACCATCCGCTATATTATTGCCCGTTACAACACTATCATGCTTTATGGTGCTTTGCTCGAGAAGGCATTTGACAACAGCAAGATGACCTTTCTCTGCAGCAATATGGAGTGCATTAAAGCCATCACCGCCCCCACTATTGCCCGTTACAACACTATCATGTTGTATGGTGCTTTGCCTGAGAAGGCATTCAACAACAGTAAGATGGCCTTGTCCTGCAGCGAGATGAAGTGCATTATAACCATACGCTATATTATGGCCTGTTACAACGCTATCATGTCGTATGGTGCTTTGCCTGAGAAGGCATTCGACAACAGCAGGATGACCTTTCTCTGCAGCAATATGGAGTGCATTAAAGCCATCTCCGCCCCTACTATTGCCCGTTACAACACTATCATGCTTTATGGTGCTTTGCTCGAGAAGGCATTTGACAACAGCAGGATGACCTTTGTTTGCAGCAATATGGAGTGCATTAAAGCCATCTCCGCCCCCACTATTGCCCGTTACAACACTATCATGTTGTATGGTGCTTTGCCTGAGAAGGCATTCAACAACAGTAAGATGGCCTTGTCCTGCAGCGAGATGAAGTGCATTATAACCATACGCTATATTATGGCCTGTTACAACGCTATCATGTCGTATGGTGCTTTGCCTGAGAAGGCATTCGACAACAGCAAGGTGGCCAAATACTGCAGCAATATGAAGTGCGTTATAACCATTCACGCCCGGATGATTGTCCATTATAATACTATCATGTTGTATGGTGCTTTGCCTGAGGAGGCATTCGATAACAGCAAGATGGCCAAATCTTGCAGCGATATGAAGCGCATTAAAGCCATTTCCGCCCACACTATTGCCCATTACAACACTATCATGCTTTATGGCGCTTTGCTTGAGAAGGCATTCGACAACAGCAAAATGGCCTTGTTCTGCAGCAAGATGAAGCGCATTAAAGCCACTCGTCATAATTTTGTCGCTTGGTACTACGGTTGCATGATGATCGACGCTATCGTTGGCAAGGAGGTCGCGTACCACGTCAATAAGGCCGTAAAAAGAGGCCATATGTAACGGCAGCTGGCCCTTGTATGCCTGCGTGACGCAGGCAGGGTGCTCTCTTATGTATCGTCGAGCACTCTCCTGATCTTGTTTCTCACAAAGACTGTGTAATTCTTCGGTGCAATATAAAGTGACATTAAAGATACCAAGGCAAAGCGTAAGCAATAATGCAAGATTGTTTCTCATGATAAATCCTAACAAGCTGATTAAATTTTTGCGTAGTAAATAGCTTTATTTAAAAAACATAGCTTAATTGTTGTATCATGTTTGTCAACGATATCGTGATGTTGCACAACATAAAAATTCTCTCGATCCGTTCAGCCAATCGATCCAATCTGCAAAGTAGGTTTAACGGGGCGAACGGTGTTAAATGGTCACCCCGATATCTAGGTTTATAGCAGCCATATGGCGCTCAAAGCTTCTATTTTTTTGCGATCAATTGCAGTGTGCCTTCTTTATCTGTTGCTGCAGCACTATCGCGAGCTGTTTGTGCAAGTGTCTGTGCGCTCGGGGTAGTATCTGGTCCATAGGCAGCACGCAGGAAAATCTTTCTGAGCATGTCATGATTGCAAGCAGCACATTCCTGGACAGCTGAGTAGAGGGCATGCGTGCTAGGTTGCTTGTTGAGCAGTAAGAATACAGCTCTTCTGTTATTGTAGCGTGCTGCCATGCTGAGCGGAGTACTACCACAGCGTGCCGGTTTGCTGGTCCAAAGGGAAAGTTCTCTATCGATATCATCTTGTCGTGTACTAGCTGCAGCCAAAATATTTTGCTTGCGTGAAATAAGCCACTTTGCGAGTTCATCCCACGGCATTGCTTGATCTGGATTCCCGGGTCCCATGGCGGCGTGTAATAGAGTTCGTCTAGCGGTGTCGCAGTAGTCAATATCAGCGCCACCAGTAATAAGTGCTTGTATAAGGGTAGCTGTATTGTGTCCCCTGCCATCAGTGGTAAGTGTGCTTTGTTGTTGATTGATAAGCTCTTGGCGCTGTGCCAAATCAGCACGTAACGACTCAGCTAAAGGGATAAGTCTTTGGATGGTGGCACCAGTCTGGCGGCAATACTGTTCTGCCTGGCTTGGTACTGCTGCTGCAGGTAGCATATAATCATCAAGAGGGGCGCCAGCGTAGACAAGTGACTTCGTTGCTGCTAATTCGTCTTGCCGTACAGCAAGACTCAAAGGGCTAAGTCCTGCAAGGCCTTTTGTGTTTGTTGTTGCTACGGGGAGATCGCAATGTATCTTGCCGCTATCGATGATAGTGGCAACAATATCAGCAAAGCCTCTACGAGCCGCAATATGAAGTGCATTAAAGCCATCTCCGTCCCCACTATTGCCCATTACAACACTATCATGCTGTATGGTGCTTTGCCTCAGAAGACAATCGACAACGGCGTGATTACCTATTGCTGCAGCAATATGGAGCGCATTATATCCATTCGCGCCATTATCATTCCCTGTTACAACGCCATCATGCTTTATGGCGCTTTGCCTGAGAAGACATTCGACAATAGCAAGAAAGCCTTGTCCTGCAGCGAGATGAAGCGCGTTATAACCATCAATACCCTTGCTATTCCCTGTTACAACACTATCATGCTTTATGGTGCTTTGCTCGAGAAGGCATTTGACAACAGCAGGATGACCTTGTCCTGCAGCAATATGCAGTGCGTTGCAACCATCAAAGAGCTTACTGTTACCTGTTACAATGCGATTGTGTGATATGGTGCTTTGCCTGAGAAGGAAATCGACAATGGTATGATGACCTTTTGCTGCGGCGAGATGAAGTGCGTTTAGGCCTTCATAATCACCCATATTGCCTGTTATAACACTATCATGTTTTATGGTGCTTTGCCTCAAAAGACAATCGACAACGGCGTGATTGCCTGTCGCTGCAGCAATATGGAGCGCATTAAAGCCATCACCGCCCCTACCATTGCCCTTTATAACACTATCATGTTTTATGGTGCTTTGCCTCAGAAGACAATCGACAATGGTGTGATTACCTGTCGCTGCAGCAATATGGAGCGCATTAAGTCCATCCAAGCCCACACTATTGCCCATTACAACACTATCATGCTTTATGGCGCTTTGCTTGAGAAGGCATTCGACAACAGCAAGATGGCCTTGTCCTGCAGCAATATGGAGTGCATTACATCCATCCGTGCCATTACCATTCCCTGTTATAACACTATCATGCTTTATGGTGCTTTGCTTGAGAAGGCATTCGACAACAGCAAGATGGCCTTGTCCTGCAGCGAGATGAAGTGCATTAAAGCCACTCGTCGTAATTTCGTCGCTTGGTACTACGGTTGCATGATGATCGACGCTATCGTTGGCAAGGAGGTCGCGTACCACGTCAATAAGGCCGTAAAAAGAGGCCATATGTAACGGCAGCTGGCCCTTGTATGCCTGCGTGACGCAGGCAGGATGCTCTCTTATGTATCGTCGAGCACTCTCCTGATCTTGTTTCTCACAAAGACTGTGTAATTCTTCGGTGCAATATAAAGTGACATTAAAGATACCAAGACAAAGGGTAAGCAAGAATGCAAGATTGTTTCTCAAGATAAATCCTAACAAATTGATTAAATTTTTATACAGTAAATAGCTTTATTTAATAAGCTTAATTTAATTTTTCATCATATTTGTCAATTATATTCAAGAGTTGTACTCCTGATCTGTTCAACCCCCCTCGATCCAACTTGCAAGGCAGGTTTACTCGAGGCGAACGGGGTTGAACGGGCACCCCGATATCTAGGTTTATAGCAGCCATACGGTACTTAAAGTCTCTGTTTTTTTGCTATTAGTTTCTGAGTACCTTCATCGTCGGTTGGGGTAGTATCGTCTGGGGTAGTTCGTTTATGTGTCTGTACGCTCGAAGAAGTATCAGACGGTCCATAGGCAGCTCGCAAGAAAATCTTTCTGAGCATGTCATGATTGCAAGCAGCACATTCCTGGACAGCTGAGTAGAGGGCATGCGTGCTAGGTTTTTTGTTGAGCAGTAAAAATACAGTTCTTCTGTTATTGTAGTGTGCTGCCATGCTGAGCGGAGTGCTTCCACAGCGTGCCGGTTTGCTGGTCCAACGAGAAAGTTCTCTATCGATACCTTCTTGTTGTCCGCCAGCTGCAATCAAAAGATTTTGCTTATGAGAAATGAGCCATTTTGCGAGTTCATCCCATGACATTGCTTGGTCTGGATTGCCTGGTCCCATCGCTGCGTGCAGCAGGGTTCGTCCAGCGGTGTCGTAGTAGTCTATATCAGCGCCACCAGTAATTAATGCTCGTATAAGGGCAGACGCAATGTGGCCACTGAGAGCAGGGGTAAGTGTGCTTCGTTGTTGATTGATGAGCTCTTGGCACTGTGCTAGCCCAGCACGTAACGAATCAACCAGAGGGATAAGCCCTTGGGTGATAGCACCAGTCTGGTGGCAATAGCGTTCTGCCTGCGTTAGTGTCAACGCTGTAGGCAGTGCATAATCACTGAGAGTAGCGCCAGCATATACAAGTGACTTTGTTGTCGCTAATTTGCCTTGATGTACAGCAAGATTCAAAGGACTAAGGCCTGTAAGACCATGGGTGTTTGTTGCTGCTACACGAAGATCATGATGAATCTTGCCGCTGTCAATAATAGTGGTAACAATATCGGGATAGCCAGTATAAGCAGCCATATGAAGAGCATTAAGGCCTTCGGGAATGCCAGTATTACCCGTTACAACACTATCATGCTTCATGGTGCTTTGTTTAAGGAGGCATTCGACAATGGCATGATGGCCAAACCGTGCAGCGAGATGAAGCGCGTTAAAACCCTCAAAGCCCTTACTATTACCTGTTACAACACTATCATGTCGTATGGTACTTTGCCTAAGAAGGCATTCGACAACAGTAAGATGGCCTTGTCCTGCAGCAATATGCAGTGCGTTGAAACCATCAAAGCCCTTACTGTTGCCTGTTACAATGCGATTGTGTGATATGGTGCTTTGCCTGAGAAGGAAATCGACAATGGCATGATGACCTTTTGCTGCGGCGAGATGCAAGGCATTAAAGCCGCTTGTCATAATTTCTCCATCTGGTGCTACGGTTGCATGGTAGGCGACGCTATCGTTGGTAATAAGATCGCGCACAATGTCGATAAGGCCATAGAAAGAAGCTATGTGTAGTGGCAGTTTACCCTTATATGTCTGAGTGACGTATGCAGGGTGTTCTCTTATGTATCGTCGAGCACTCTCTTGATCGTTTTTCTCGCAAAGACTATAAAATTCTTCGGTACCATATAAAGTGACATTAAAGATACCAAGGCAAAGCGTAAACAATAATGCAAGATTGTTTCTCATGATAAATCCTAACAAGCTGATTAAATTTTTGCGTAGTAAATAGCTTTATTTAAAAAGCATAGCTTAATTGTTGTATCATGTTTGTCAACGATATTGCGATGTTGTACAACATGAAAATTCTCTCGATCCGTTCAGCCAATCGATCCAATCTGCAAGGCAGGTTTAACGGAGCGAACGGAGTTGAACAGTCACTTCTGTGTCTAGGTTTACAGCGGCCATACTGCACTCAGAGTCTCTGTTTTTTTGCGGTCAGTTGCTGGGAGTCTTCTTCATCTGTTGGTGTCGTATTGTCTGGAATTGGTCGTTTGTGCGTCTGTGTACTTGGAGCAGTATCTGGTCCATAGGCAGCTCGCAGGAAAATCTTTCTGAGCAAGTCATGATTGCAGGCAGCGCATTCTTGGATAGCCGCATAGATCGAATATAAGCTTGGTCTTTTGCGGAGTAGTAAAAGCACGATTCTTCTGTTATCATAACGTACTGCCAAGTTCAACGGGGTGGTTCCATCACGGGCTACTCTATTAATCCAAAGAGAAAGCTTCTCGCCAAGATCCTCTTTCGGTTGTAGGCCTGGTACCAGCAATTGATCAAGCATCTTATCAGTAATAAGCCATTTTGCGAGTTCATCCCAGGGCATTGCTTGATCAGGATCGCCTGGTCCCATTGCTGCATGTAGTAGGGTTCTTCCAGCGGTGTCGTAGTAGTCAATATCAGCTTGATCTGCTACCAATGATTGTATGCTATGAGCACTATTTTTTCCCATGGAATCGACATAGGGTATCATGGAGGATGCCATTGATACCAATGCAGGTGCATGGGCAACTTGGCTTTTGATGAGTAAGTTTTTGCGTTGCGCCATGCTTTGAAGTAAAGATTCAACCAAGGGAATGAGCCTCTGTGTTGCAAGGGCCGTCTTCCTCCAATAGGCTACTGCTTGATTATATGGGAACGGTATGTGAGGTTTGAGGTTAGCAAGGGAAGCGCCAGCGTACACAAGTGATTGTAGCGACGCTAATCTATCTTGGTGCAGGGCAAGCATCACAGGACTAAATCCTGCAAAGTCATGATTAGTGAATAAAACTGGGGAACTGTGCGATATCTTGCCGCTGTTGATAATAAGATCGACAGTGGGGCGATTGCCTCGATACGTTGCAATATGCAATGCATTGAAGCCATCCCAATCATGCTCGTTGCCAGCTACAACACTATCGTGCTGTATGGTGCTTTGCCTAAGAAGACAATCGACAACAGCAAGACAGCCTCGCGCTGTCGCAATATGTAGTGAATTGAATCCTTTCCAGACGTTTGGGCCTGTTACAACACTATTATGTCGTATGGTGCTTTGTCTAAGAAGGCATTCAACAACAGTAAGATGACCTTTCACTGCAGCAATATGGAGTGCATTAAAGCCATCTCCGCCCCTACTATTGCCCGTTACAACACTATCATGCTTTATGGTGCTTTGCTCGAGAAGGCATTTGACAACAGCAGGATGACATTTGTCTGCAGCAATATGGAGTGCATTATATCCATCCGCTGTATTATTGCCCGTTACAACACTATCATGCTTTATGGTGCTTTGCCTGAGGAGGCATTCGATAACAGCAAGATGGCCAAATCTTGCAGCGATATGAAGCGCATTAAAGCCATTTCCGCCCACACTATTGCCCATTACAACACTATCATGCTTTATGGCGCTTTGCTTGAGAAGGCATTCGACAACAGCAAAATGGCCTTGTTCTGCAGCAAGAT
Source organism: uncultured bacterium (assembly GCA_963715605.1). Classification (GTDB taxonomy): domain Bacteria; phylum Babelota; class Babeliae; order Babelales; family Vermiphilaceae; genus JAKASV01. The sequence goes on from OY970257.1 coordinate 1,397,582, forward strand.
GAAGCGCATTAAAGCCACTCGTCATAATTTTGTCGCTTGGTACTACGGTTGCATGATGATCGACGCTATCGTTGGCAAGGAGGTCGCGTACCACGTCAATAAGGCCGTAAAAAGAGGCCATATGTAACGGCAGCTGGCCCTTGTATGCCTGCGTGACGCAGGCAGGGTGCTCTCTTATGTATCGTCGAGCACTCTCTTGATCGTTTTTCTCGCAAAGACTATAAAATTCTTCGGTACCATATAAAGTGACATTAAAGATACCAAGGCAAAGCGTAAGCAATAATGCAAGATTGTTTCTCATGATAAATCCTAACAAGCTGATTAAATTTTTGCGTAGTAAATAGCTTTATTTAAAAAGCATAGCTTAATTGTTGTATCATGTTTGTCAACGATATTGCGATGTTGTACAACATGAAAATTCTCTCGATCCGTTCAGCCAATCGATCCAATCTGCAAGGCAGGTTTAACGGAGCGAACGGAGTTGAACAGTCACTTCTGTGTCTAGGTTTACAGCGGCCATACTGCACTCAGAGTCTCTGTTTTTTTGCGGTCAGTTGCTGGGAGTCTTCTTCGCCTGTTGGTGTAGTATCGTCTGGAACGGCCCGTTTATACGCTTGTGCGCCTGGAGTAATATCTGGTCCATAGGCGGCTCGCAAGAAAATTTTTCTGAGCATGTCGTGGTTGCAGGCAACGCATTCCTGGATGGCGGAGTAGAGCGAGTACAAACCAGGTCGTTTGCCGAGCAGCAGCAGTACCATTCTTCTATTATTGTTTCGTGCTGCCAAACTTAAAGGGGTGCTGCCATTATGTGCTACTCTGTCAATCCAACGTGGTAGCTCTTCTTCAGGATTCTCACTCTGTTGTCCGACTGATTTTATTAATAAATTTCGCTTGTGCATAATAAGCCATCTTGCGAGTTCATCCCATGGCATTGCTTGGTCAGGATTGCCTGGCCCCATCGCTGCGTGTAAAATGGTTCTTCCAGTAGTGTCGTAGTAGTCTATATCAGCGCCGGCCGTTACAAGCCACTGTATATTTTGTGTTGTTTCTTCTTCAAATGGCGACAACGGCAGTAGTGCGGAGGTACCAGTAATGGATTCTCTGATGAGCAATTTTTTGCGCTCTTCCAAGCTGTCAACTAATGATTTAATAGGCGCAATAAGGCTCTGCGTCTGAGGGCATACATGGAGACAGTAGCGCTCTGTTTCGTTTGTAGGTTGCATGAGATAATCAAGAGGGGCACCAGCATAAACAAGTAACTTTGCTGATGCTAATGCATTCCTGATCATAGCAATTCTTAAAGGAGTATATCCTGTGAGACCATGGCTGTTTTCTCCGACAGGTGTAGTATAATCAGTCTTGCCACTGCTGATCAAAGCGTCAAGAATGCAGGAATAATTTTGATGCGCTGCAAGGTGGAGTGTATGAAAGCCCCCGAAGCCATCCATATTGCTAGCTTGTACAGTACTGTTATGCTGTATTGTTTTTTGTCGCAGAAGATATTCAACAACAGCAAGCTTGCCGGTGTATGCTGCAATGTGGAACACATTGAAACCTCTCAAGCGGTTACCATCTACAACGCTATCATGTTGTATTGTGCTGTGTCCGAGAAGATGCTCAATAATGGCACTATGGCCCTGGTCAGCTGCAATATGGAGCGCATTAAAACCTTGCCAAAGGCCATGTTCCACAACGCTATTATGCTTTATTGGGTTTTGCTTGAGCAGATGCTCAACAATGGCAAGGTTGCCTTGATACGTTGCAAGGTGTAGAGCATTAAAGCCTTCCCAGTCCATCACATTACCTACCACAGGGCTATCAGGCTTTATCGTGCTCTTTTCTAGGAGGCATTTAACCACAGCGAGATGGCCTTGGTCTGCCGCAAGATGGAGGGCATGGTGACCTCCGAAGGGGCCGTCAACTATAACACTATCATGCTTTATTGTACTGTGCTCGAGAAGGTGCGCAACGACAGTAGCATAGCCTGCTCCTGCGGCCATATGGAGGGCATTGTGACCTTGATAGCGACCATTTTCCACAATGCCAGTATGCCTTATTTTGTTCTGTTGTAGCAGGTACTCGACAACGGCAAGATGACCTTGATGCGCCGCGAGATGCAGGGCGTTAAAGCCTTCCCAATCCATCTCATTACCTATCACAGAGCTATCAGGCTTTATCTTGCTCTTGTCTAAAAGATATTTGATAACAGCAAGATGACCTTGATCTGCTGCAAGGTGTAGTGCGTTATGGCCTCCAAAGGGGCCACCATCTACGAGGCTATCATGTTGTATTGTGCTGTGTTCGATAAGATGCTTAACGATAGTGAGATAGCCCGCTCCTGCAGCGATATGGAGTGCATGTTGACCTTGGTGGTGCCCACTTGCCACAAGGCTATCGTGTTTTATGTTGCTGTGTTTGAGGAGATAATCAACAATAGCGGGATGGTCTGTTGCTACTGCAATGTGGAGCGCATTAAAGCCTTCCCAGTGTGTCGTATTATCTATCACAACGCTATCGTGCTTTGCTTTGCACTGTTCGAGAAGGCAAGCAACGACCGCAAGATGGCCCATGCCGGCCGCAATGTGGAGAGCATTGAAGCCCTTTACATCCCCTTCAGTTGCGGCCGCTGTATGGTCAGTATTTCTCTCTATAAGCAGGTCGCGTACAAGATCGGTAAGGCCGTAAAAGGCCGCTATATGCAGCGGGAGCATGCCCTTATACCTCTTCGTGATGCAAGCTGGATTTTCTCTAAGGTACTGTCGTGCCTTCTCTTGTTCTCGTTGTTCACAAAGCACGCCAAATCGTTCCATACCATGTAAGGTGCTATACAAGAAGGTACAGTAGAATAAACGGAGGAACAGAGTTCTTGTCATTATGGCTCCTGGCAAACTGGTTATAATTGTATCCAATGCATGGCTTGCTACCAAGGAATAAGTCAACCATAGTATCATAGCTGTCAAGAGTATTCCAGATTTTTTTATAAGCATGCAATAAGCGATGTTCTCCCCAACATAGGCATAGTGTGCGCTTTGCTCTTGATGGTCGGTGTTCAAGGTGCAATATTTTGACGATATCATTGAATTGGTCTAGTTATTATAGAATTTTCTTCAGAAAGCCACCAATTGGCATAAGGCCGTTACGTACAGTTGAGTTTAGGGGCGTATGAGACACACAGTTAAGTATGCTTGATGGCGACCTGTTTACCCTTGAAAGCAATGCCGAGTTTGATGATCTTGGTGATGCGGTTGGCATGTAATTCTTGTTCATATTCAAGAGTATTTATTTGTTGCAGTGCTTGCAGAGCTGCTTCTTCAGCTGTTTTTTGTGAAACAGAACTTACGCGTTTGAATTCGATAATGATACCAGCTCTTCGAGTGTCATGTGGAATAATGGCGAGATCATAGGTACCCAAGCCGCTTTCGCGGTTAGAAACTACTCGATAATCTGCCTGTAGGCTTGAAAAAAGGCCGAAAACAAAGGCGTGATAAAATGCTTCTGGTTCGTTGCCGCCGATATCGCGGTGTGAAAAACTTGTCTTTACAAAATTAATGAAAAAATTCTCGAATTCGTCAAGATGCCCTTCAGTGAGAGCAGTCAGCATGTCGATGAAATCATGCGTATTAAGATGCTGCTGACACCAGGTCGTGATAGTATCGACAAAGAATTCTTGAATTTCTTTATTGGGTATACAAAGATCAACCATGCGATCGGCGAGATTGGTAAAAGAAAGATATCCACCGGTAAGGAGTAAATTCCAGGCTGTGTCATCATGTGTATGCAGTGTGTCGAAGGTCGTGCTATCAAGAACTTTTTTACGAATGGCCTGGCCGTTGATCAGGAGTTCTATATCATTTTGAAGCTCTGCTGCACGCGAAGCAATAACCTCTTTGATGAGATCATTGCTGCCAGCGTTAATCCAGTATTGCTGAAGCTCGCCGTTATTGTAGAGCATATTGAGCATTGACCATGGGTTATAGATATGCCTGCTTGTACCCATAGAGTAGCCATCGTACCAATGCTTGATCTGATCGAGCGAAACTGGGGGATTATAATACTCTACAAGTGTCTTGACGTCGTCTTCTGTGAAGCCGAACCATGCGCTGTAAAAGTTACTGGTAACAGGGCATATGAATGCATTATTGAAGCCGCTGAAGAGACTTTCTCTGGCAATTCTGGTAACGCCAGTGATAACGGCTTTATGCAGAGCAGGGTTTGTTTTGAGGCCAGAGGTTAAGAATGTTCTCATGAAGCCAATAACAGTATTATAATAGTCTTGATTTTTGCTGGTATATGCTTCTAAAAGTGGTGCATCATACTCGTCGATTAAGACGATTGGTCTCACGCCATGATGGCGGTATAAATAATTGCTCAGATGTTTGATGGCGCTGCTGTAGAGGTCTGAAGAGGCTGTTCGTCTGGCTACTGCAACATAATGCTCTTTCTCTATATTCTCTAATGCGGGGCTTTGTAGGAGATACATATGTCGTAAAAATTCTTCGGCAATAAGACCTTCTATAGTGTTGAGGCATTTCTCCTGTGTTTTCTCTTTGACACTGCCGAAGGTGAAAAAGATCACAGGATAGGTTCCTTGCTGTTCCATGCAATAAGCATGTTGCCCTATAGAAAGTTGTTCGAAGAAGCTTCGTTTTGAATCCTGTGAGATTTCAAAAAATGATTTGAGCATGAGCATATTGATAGTTTTGCCAAAGCGACGTGGTCTGGTTATAAGGGTAACTTCGGCACTTTTATCAATAATATCTTTGACGAAGCCGGTCTTGTCAACATAATAGTAATTGCCATCGATAATCTTTTCGAAAGAATCGACGCCGACGGGAATTATTTTTTTTGTATGCATACCTATTATGTCCTTTCTTCTTCTATGGCCAATCTAGATTTTAGTATAGGGCGAACGGCATGGCGAGCATAGTCTGTTAGATATCCCAGTAGTGGTATATCTTCAAGGCATTGTTACTCAGTGTTCACGAAATGTTGAACATATGAGTACTATGGGCCTGCTCGCGATTATTGTAAGAATTTTTCAAAGCACTCCCATAGCGTAGTGCGACTTTCTTGTCCAGCAGTTGCTTCATAGAGCGTCGCTTCAGACGGCTGCGTGGCAGCATACCACTGTATGAGCTTTACAAGCTTGTCTTGTCTGCCTACTGTGTCTTTGGGCAGCTGATCGATGGTACGCTGTGGTTTTTTGAGCCAGTCTTTGATCTTATCGAGACTTTCTTGCGGGATGCCGTCATGGCCAAGGTAGGTTGTTATTGGTTGCTTGCTACCAGCAGGTACCATGATGCCGAGGCGCTCAATGGTGTGCACGTGGGCGCGTGTTTTGGAGGTAAAGTTTTTAATAAACCAAGCTTTATGAGTCAGGCCTTCACTAGTGTTATCATAAAAACGTTGATATGCCTTCTCTGTAAAATCTTTGAGAGCGCCTTCGGCTATTAGGTGTTCACTGGTATATTCTATGCCACCAATAAAGTGTTGCATATGGCCAGGGCCCTTCGAAATAAGCACAGGTACATCGCGTAACGCATTGATGCTCCATGCACAATCACACATGTCAGCAGGAAATAATTCTATGTATCTATCATGTGTTCTCATGGGAAAGGGGATGAGCGATGAGCTGCCGGTGCTCTGCATCGGCTTGTCAGTGGCTTCTGGTAGAGCCGGTGCTGAAGATGAGGCTGCACAAGCTGCGCTGGACGGCGTTGCTACTATTGGTGCCAAACGTGTTACAGTAGGTTGTGTAGCAGGTATAATCCCTCTCTTTACCAATAGTGGCAATAATAATTTCTCTACTCTCAATTTTTGAATCTCTGACCAGGTAACAATGCTGGTATCGCCACAATCAACTGGCCTGAAGAACGAATGTGGTCCTGACAATCGTACGGATGCTAATGTATCGATGGCGTGGCAGCCACATGCCTGTAGTACGGGCAGCAAAGATTGTTTGCTTATATACTTAACTGGTTGAGATGTTGTAAGCTTGTTTGCTGTCTCGGTTACAACTCTATCAAGTTCTCGAAACATTGCCCCAACGTTTCTCTTGCCAGCGACAGCTATATCTGACGTTGCTTCTATGATAATAATGCCATTAAATACTAAAGGTTGAGCGCTTATAGTAGGTTTTGCCTCGCTACTCCCAGCTGGCTTTTCACATGATTGTCTTATAAGAGATGCCCTTTGGTGCTGTGTCCAAAGGTGCTGCACTATGCCTTGAAGTTTTATCAAGTTGTCTCCAGCAGCATGACATGATGCTAGCATTAAAAATTCTGCATCAGCTTCTGCGAGGAGAGAGAACAAAGTTGTTGCGTCATCCAGAGGAACAGCGGCAACGATGCTATGTTCTCCATGACCTTGCAGTATGAAGCGTGTTGGGTGTTGCGGTGATACTGCATCAAGCAATGAGCTAAAAGACTCAATTAATTCTTTGCTCGTTGCACGAGTAGATTGTGTTGTGAGTACTTTTGCAATATTTGCTGGTGTAATGTGTGTAACAGTACGCATCCCATAGTTCGTGTGTAAAGTTGCTGCATCAGCTACGTTTTCTGGGACTACAATATAGAGAGGTTTTGTATGGTTGCTCTGAAATAATGACCAGGTGTTATGTTCAATATTTTTTTGTACAGTTGGGTATAGGCTGCAAAGTTTCTTCAGTATATGATCACTGCAGATGCATGTAGTTTTGGTCAAGAGAGCAGTAAACGATCCTGTTGTTATAGAATCATTATGATCGTTTTGTTCGAAAGTAATGTAACAACTTTTTCGTGGAACACTGAGATTGGGGGTATGCTTTTCATAAGCAGCAAGCAACTTTGGTATAATTTCTACATACTTACGTTGAGCATAAGCTATAGCCATTATATTGCCCGGCTTATGCCATGCGAGTTTATCAGCACAAGCTGTTAAAAAATAATCGATTATCTTATCAGGATATTCTGTAAGAGTTACAGCATAGAAAAGCGCCGTCCGATTATGTTCATCTTCTGCATTAACATCAGCGCCTGCTTCTACGAGTGCTCTGGCCGTTTCAGTTTGCCCTCTAAGCGTAGTGTGCATAAGCGCTGTCAAGCCTCTTTTGTCTTTGGCGTTAATGTTAGCATGGATTTTCAAAAGAATCTCGATGACTTCGCCGTTTCCTTTCATGGCAGCAGACATAAGTGCCGTTATGCCATGGTTGTCCTTGGCGTTAATGTTAGCACCGGCTTGCAAAAGCGCTTCTACTACTTCAGCCTTGTTGGCAAGTGATGCCCGCATGAGTGCTGTCGTGTCATTATTGTCCTTGGCATTAATGTCAGCACCGGCTTGCAAAAGAATTCCGATGACCTTGCAATGTCCTATTAATGCAGCGATATGAAGGGCATTGTAACCTTCCCACCCATCACTATTGCCCTTTATAACACTATCATGTTTTATTTTGCTTTGTCTGAGAAGGCATTCGATAACGGCATGATGGCCAAATCTTGCAGCGAGATGAAGTGTGTTATAGCCATCAAAGCCCTTGCTATTGCCTGTTATAATGCTATTATGCGATATAGTGCTTCGCCTGAGAAGGCATTCAACAACAGCAAGATGGCCTTGTAGTGCAGCAAGATGAAGAGCATTGCAACCGCTCGTCGCAATACCATCAATTGATGCCACGGTTGCTTGATGATCAACGTTATCGTTGGCAAGGAGGTCGCATACCACGTCAATAAGGCCGAAGAAAGAGGCCATGTGAAGCGGCAAATGGCCCTCATATGTCTGAGTGACGCACGCAGGATGTTCTCTGATGTATTGCAGAGCACCAGTTTGATCTTCTTGCTCACAAAAACGATAAAATTCTTCTGTGCTATGCAAGGCAACATTAAAAGCCCCAAGGCACATGGAAAGTATTAATGCAAGATTCTTGTCCATGCATAGTCCTAACAAGCTGATTAAGTGTTTTTACAGTAAATAACTTTATTTAATAAGCATAGTATAATAATTCAATATGCAACACTATGATCAAGCGTTATTGAGCTGTTGCACTAGAGCCTGGAGTTCGGTCGGCTAGGCCGGTTCACAATTATTGCAAGAATTTTTCAAAGCACTCCCATAGCGTAGTGCGACTTTCTTTTCCAGCAGTTGCTTCATAGAGCGTCGCTTCAGACGGCTGCGTGGCAGCATACCACTGTATGAGCTTTACAAGCTTGTCTTGTCTGCCTACTGTGTCTTTGGGCAGCTGATCGATGGTACGCTGTGGTTTTTTGAGCCAGTCTTTGATCTTATCGAGACTTTCTTGCGGGATGCCGTCATGGCCAAGGTAGGTTGTTATTGGTTGCTTGCTACCAGCAGGTACCATGATACCGAGGCGCTCAATGGTGTGCGCGTGGGCGCGTGTTTTGGAGGTAAAGTTTTTAATAAACCAAGCTTTATGAGTCAGGCCTTCACTAGTGTTATCATAAAAACGTTGATACGCCTTTTCTGTAAAATCTTTGATGGCGTCTTCGGCTATTAGGTGTTCACTGGTATATTCTATGCCACCAATAAAGTGCTGCATATGGCCAGGGCCCTTCGAAATAAACACAGGTACATCGCGTAACGCATTGATGCTCCATGCACAATCACACATGTCAGCAGGAAATAATTCTATGTATCTATCATGTGTTCTCATGGGGAACGGGATGAGCGATGAGCTGCCGGTGCTCTGCATCGGCTTGTCAGTGGCTTCTGGTAGAGCCGGTGCTGAAGATGAGGCTGCACAAGCTGCGCTGGACGGCGTTGCTACTATTGGTGCCAAACGTGTTACAGTAGGTTGTGTAGCAGATATAATCCCTCTCTTTACCAATAGTGGCAATAATAATTTCTCTACTCTCAATTTTTGAATCTCTGACCAGGTAACAATGCTGGTATCGCCACAATCAACTGGCCTGAAAAACGAATGTGGTCCTGGCAATCGTACGGATGCTAATGTGTCGCTGGTGTGGCTACTGCTTGCCTGTAGCACGGGTAGCAAAGCTTGTTTGCTTATATGCTTAGCTGGTTGAGATGTTGTAAGCTTGCTTGCTGTCTCGGTTAAAACTTTAGCAAGTTCTCGAAACATTGCCCCAGTATTTTTGCTAGTACTTGCAGTTATATCTGATGTTGTGTCTATGATAAGAATGCCATTAAATGCTAAAGGTTGAGCGCTTATAGCAGGTTTTGCCTCGCTACTCCCAGCTGGCTTTTCACATGATTGTCTTATAAGAGATGCCCTTTGGTGTTGCATCCAAAGATTCTGTACTGTTTCTTGAAGTTGTACTAAGTTGTATCCAGCAGCGTTACATGATGCTAGCATTAAAAACTCTGCATCAGCTCTTGCGAGGCAAGATAACAAAGTTTCTGTGTCATCCAGAGGAACAGCGGCAATGATACCCGATCCTCCATGACCTTGCAGTATGAAGCGTGTTGGGTGTTGCGGTGATACTGCATCAAGCAATGAGCTAAAAGACTCAATTAATTCTTTGCTCGTTGCACGAGTAGATTGTGTTGTGAGTACTTTTGCAATATTTGCTGGTGTAATGTGTGTAACAGTATGCATCCCATAGTTCGTGTGTAAAGTTGCTGCATCAGCTACGTGTTCTGGGACTACAATATAGAGAGGTTTTGTATGGTTGCTCTGAAATAATGACCAGGCATTATGTTCAATATTTTTTTGTACAGTTGGGTATAGGCTGCAAAGCTTCTTCAATATGTGATCACTGCAGATGCATATAGTTTTGGTCAAGAGAGCAGTAAAAGTTGTTGTCGCTATAGCACCATTATGATCATTTTGTTCAAAAGTAATATAACAACTTTTTCGTGGAATACTGAGGCTATGGGTATGCTTTTCATAAGCAGCAAGCAATTTCGGTGCAATGTCTGCATGGTGGCGCCAAGCATCGGCTATAGCCGTTATATTGCCAGGCTTGTGCCATGCAAGTTTATCAGCACAAGCTATTAAAAAATAATCGATTATCTTATCAGGGTATTTTGCAATATTTACAGCACATTGAAGTACCGTCCCGTTATATTCATCTTCTACATTAACATCGGCCCCTGCTTCTATGAGCGTTCTGGCCGCTTCAGTTTGCCCTCCCAACACAGCGTACATAAGCGCTGTCAGGCCTCTATTGTTTTTGGCGTTAATGTCAGCATCGGCTTGCAAAAGAAATTCGATGGCTTTGCTATGTCCGTTTATTGTAGCATCCATAAGTGCTGTGCTGCCTCTATTGTCTTTGGCGTTAATGTCAGCACCGGCTTGCAAAAGCGCTTTAACTGCTTCAGCCTTATTGGCAAGTGTTGCCCACATAAGTGCCGTTATCCCATAGTTGTCTTTGGCGTTAATGTTAGCACCTGCTTGTAATACAATATTAACGACGTCAAGATGTCCATTTTGAGCGGCAAAAGCAAGTGGTTGGCTGCCATACGTACGGTCTCTCTCATGAACATCAGCACCGGCTTTCAAGAGCATCGCAGCAATATCTCCATAGCCTTCTTTAGCAGCAAGACAAAGTGGTGTTAAGCCTTGATCATCAAACACATTAAGCTTGGCTTGTTGTTCCAACAATGTTGCAGCCATAGCAATGTTGTGTTGTTTAATAGCATCGATTAACAAATTTGGTGGCGTAAAGGGTACAGATGTGCCGATTGTAAGTGGTGCTACATGCAAAAACGTTTTAACGGCATCACCGACTTTTTTGAGCATGCTTAAGGTATGTAACATAAACAAAATTTACCTCCAATAAATTTATTTCAGAATAACGATAGTTTTCTATTGCAATAAAAAATTGCATTAAAATCAAATTATATTATATAACAAAAATATAAATATTGCAAGCCAACCATCTTCTTCTATGGCCAATCTAGATTTTAGTATAGGGCGAACGGCATGGCGAGCATAGTCTGTTAGATATCCCAGTAGTGGTATATCTTCAAGGCATTGTTACTCAGTGTTCACGAAATGTTGAACATATGAGTACTATGCGCCTGCTCGCGATTATTGCAAGAATTTTTCAAAGCACTCCCATAGCGTAGTGCGACTTTCTTGTCCAGCAGTTGCTTCATAGAGCGTCGCTTCAGACGGCTGCGTGGCAGCATACCACTGTATGAGCTTTACAAGCTTGTCTTGTCTGCCTACTGTGTCTTTGGGCAGCTGATCGATGGTACGCTGTGGTTTTTTGAGCCAGTCTTTGATCTTATCGAGACTTTCTTGCGGGATGCCGTCATGGCCAAGGTAGGTTGTTATTGGTTGCTTGCTACCAGCAGGTACCATGATACCGAGGCGCTCAATGGTGTGCGCGTGGGCGCGTGTTTTGGAGGTAAAGTTTTTAATAAACCAAGCTTTATGAGTCAGGCCTTCACTAGTGTTATCATAAAAACGTTGATATGCCTTCTCTGTAAAATCTTTGAGAGCGCCTTCGGCTGTTAGGTGTTCGCTGGTATATTCTATGCCACCAATAAAGTGCTGCATATGGCCAGGGCACTTCGAAATAAACACAGGTACATCGCGCAACGCATTGATGCTCCATGCACAATCACACATGTCAGCAGGAAATAATTCTATGTATCTATCATGTGTTCTCATGGGGAAGGGGATGAGCGATGAGCTGCCGGTGCTCTGCATCGGCTTGTCAGTGGCTTCTGGTAGAGCCGGTGCTGAAGATGAGGCTGCACAAGCTGCGCTGGACGGCGTTGCTACTATTGGTGCCAAACGTGTTACAGTAGGTTGTGTAGCAGATATAATCCCTCTCTTTACCAATAGTGGCAATAATAATTTCTCTACTCTCAATTTTTGAATCTCTGACCAGGTAACGATGCTGGTATCGCCACAATCAACTGGCCTGAAAAACGAATGTGGTCCTGACAATCGTACGGATGCTAATGTATCGATGGTGTGGCAGCCACATGCCTGTAGTACGGGCAGCAAAGCTTGTTTGCTTATATACTTAACTGGTTGAGATGTTGTAAGCTTGCTTGCTGTCTCGGTTAAAACTTTAGCAAGTTCTCGAAACATTGCCCCAGTATTTTTGCTAGTACTTGCAGTTATATCTGATGTTGTGTCTATGATAAGAATGCCATTAAATGCTAAAGGTTGAGCGCTTATAGCAGGTTTTGCCTCGCTACTCCCAGCAGGCTTTTCACATGATTGTCTTATAAGAGATGCCCTTTGGTGTTGCATCCAAAGATTCTGTACTGTTTCTTGAAGTTGTACTAAGTTGTATCCAGCAGCGTTACATGATTCTAGCATTAAAAACTCTGCATCAGCTCTTGCGAGGCAAGATAACAAAGTTTCTGTGTCATCCAGAGGAACAGCGGCAATGATACCCGATCCTCCATGACCTTGCAGTATGAAGCGTGTTGGGTGTTGCGGTGATACTACATCAAGCAATGAGCTAAAAGACTCAATTAATTCTTTGCTCGTTGCACGAGTAGATTGTGTTGTGAGTACTTTTGCAATATTTGCTGGTGTAATGTGTGTAACAGTATGCATCCCATAGTTCGTGTGTAAAGTTGCTGCATCAGCTACGTTTTCTGGGACTACAATATAGAGAGGTTTTGTATGGTTGCTCTGAAATAATGACCAGGCGTTATGTTCAATATTTTTTTGTACAGTTGGGTATAGGCTGCAAAGCTTCTTCAATATGTGATCACTGCAGATGCATATAGTTTTGGTCAAGAGAGCAGTAAAAGTTGTTTTCGCTATAGCACCATTATGATCGTTTTGTTCAAAAGTAATATAACAACTTTTTCGTGGAATACTGAGGCTATGGGTATGCTTTTCATAAGCAGCAAGCAATTTCGGTGCAATGTCTGCATGGTGGCGCCAAGCATCGGCTATAGCCGTTATATTGCCAGGCTTGTGCCATGCAAGTTTATCAGTACAAGCTATTAAAAAATAATCGATTATCTTATCAGGGTAATCTGCAATATTTACAGCACATTGAAGCACCGTCCAGTTATGTTCATCTTCTACATTAACATCGGCCCCTGCTTCTACGAGTGTTCTGGCCGTTTCAGTTTGCCCTCCCAACGCAGCGTACATAAGCGCTGTCAGGCCGCTGTTGCCTTTGGCGTTAATGTCAGCACCGGCTTGCAAAAGAGTTTCGATGGCTTTGCTGTGTCCTTTTATTGCAGCGTGCATAAGTGCTGTGCTGCCCTTAGTATCTTTGGCGTTAATGTCAGCACCGGCTTGCACAAGCGCTTCAACTGCTCCAGCCTTGTTGGCAAGTGTTGCCCACATAAGTGCCGTTATGCCATCGTTGTCTTTGGCGTTAATGTCAGCACCGACTTGCAAAAGAATTCCGATGATCTTGTAATGTCCTTCCATTGCAGCAAACATAAGGGCTGTTGTGCCTTTATTGCTTTTGGCGTTAATGTTAGCACCTGCTTGTAATACAATATTAACGACGTCAAGATGTCCATTTTGAGCGGCAAAAGCAAGTGGTTGGCTGCCATACGTACGGTCTCTCTCATGAACATCAGCACCGGCTTTCAAGAGCATCGCAGCAATATCTCCATAGCCTTCTTTAGCAGCAAGACAAAGTGGTGTTAAGCCTTGATCATCAAACACATTAAGCTTGGCTTGTTGTTCCAACAATGTTGCAGCCATAGCAATGTTGTGTTGTTTAATAGCATCGATTAACAAATTTGGTGGCGTAAAGGGTACAGATGTGCCGATTGTTAGTGGTGCTACATGTAAAAACGTTTTAACGACATCACCGACTTTTTTGAGCATGCTTAAGGTATGTAACATAAACAAAATTTACCTCCAATAAATTTATTTCAGAATAACGATAGTTTTCTATTGCAATAAAAAATTGCATTAAAATAAAATTATATTATATAGCAAAAATATAAATATTGCAAGTCAACCTATACTTGTATACTCAATAAAATTGTGCACATTCGATACCTGATTAAGTTCATGCAGTAAACGGTGCACTAGTAGAGTTCTTGTTGTCCACATGCGGCCATACGCAATCAAACATATTTACTGCTTTATGGCTGCCATATATACTTGTGTATATGAGCGCATTACTATACCGTTATGTATCGCAAGATTGCCCTCAATATTGAACTATAGATGTGCTGGGAGATATTTTGAAAGAGCACGAAGAAAGTCATATATTTGCTGTATATTATGCTGATCTAAACGCACTAGATAAAGGCTATACTCTTCGTGATGCGGCAATTATCCATAGAGTTCGTAATGTCCTGCGGCTTTTGCCACACGATCGACTTATAGTGTTCAATCGGGAGATAAACGTAGAGTGCGTTATCGATAGCATAGACCAGAAAAAAATAACAGTAACTGTCTTGTCTCGACAGCAAAGCAAGCAGTTGCAGCCGACTATAACATGCTGGATTCCGTTACTGAAACGTGATGCATTTGAAGATGCGATGTATAGCGCCACTGAGTTGGGTGCTAGTCATGTACAGCTTGTGATAACAGAAAAAAGCCAGCGCTCTTGGTCTGATGTAACAGATCTTGCACGTATAGAGCGTATTATACATGCCGCAGCAGAACAGTCGAAAAATTTTGCGTTTCCAACTATTGCAAGGCCACTTGCACTCAAAGATGCCAAAATTTTGGCTGGGCCTGCTATGACGGCAATTTTTTTTGATCCTGATGGCCTAAGGCCAGAAACGGTTATAAACGGTATGAGTAAGAAGAGTGGCGACCAAGATATAGTACTTTTTGTGGGGCCTGAGGGTGATTTGACGGTACATGAAAAAGACCATATTAAAAAAATGGGTTTTGTTGCATGTGCATTAACGCCAACGGTGCTCAGAGCACAACAGGCACTTACTGTTGGTCTTGGCTTATTTCGGTCTCTGCTCAGCCAATCATAGTAATACAGTTGTTCACAAGGGTGCATGCAACGTTATGCAGAATTTTTCAGAATATAAGAATCCAGTGCAGAATAGACGCTCTTGCTGGTTACTTTGTTACTGTGCCAAGAATTTTGCATACATGCATTCGAGCAGTAAGTATCCTTGCAATGATCCGTGCTTAATACGATGATCAACTTCATAGATAGTGTACATGGCTTCTTGTAGTGATTCCGCAGAAACTCTTTTCCAGCCATGTTGCATAAAAGAAAATGGTAATCGTTGGGCAATTTTTTTTGCATCAGCATGCGCACCAGCCTGGGAAAGTCGTACAAAATGGTAGGCCCGCCATAGCAAATCTGACCAAAAGGCTATCCAAAAAAGTTCACCATAAAATTCTGCAATATGTTGCCACATTTGAAAGAATTGTTCACGCTGACGAGCAAAAAAATGCTTACTAAGATCGAACAACGAGTGGTTGGGCGTGATAATAATCGAAAACCATTGGTTTATAAACTGTGCCGAGCAGTCACGCGTCACTTGTATATAGTGCGCCAAAAGATAGATAGCATCGAGCGAGACTGTTTGACGGTGAAACCGTAGTTTTTCAACGTACTTCTCCAGCGTTATGGTGCTATCATGGAGTAAAAATTGCAGCACGGAATGCGCTGTTTCATGGTCTATTTCAGCAGGAACCTCGATGCTGTGTGCGGCGAATCGTTCGTCAGCAACGAGAGCCGTATGAGACGTAAAGCAGGTTATACTATTGTCACCGGTGTAACTTGATACAAGAGTAAGGATATGTTCTTGCTCTCTGAGACCCAGTTCGTGTACATTACTTAACCAGTAATGCACACGCTGTCCCAAAAACGTTGAAAACAAGAGGGCACTCAGTTGATTGAGCTGAGTATACTGAAGATCAATCATTTGATAGTGCGTGTTGGGAACTTTTTTGTACAGCGATCTAATATGCATATACCAAAGCATAGGATAAACGGCTCCAGCAAAGATTGTTATACGTCTTTGCTGGAGCCACTCTTGATCACTAGCCAGGGTAATAAATGTCGCAAGATTCATGGTTACGTTTGTTCTTGTACGCGATTCCTGAGGCAAAACAATGGGACACGATCACTGCGCTGTGGATTACTTGGTAAAGGTGATGTTTTTGTAGCGCTGAAGATATCGTTAATGCCCTTAAGAGCAAGATCCTTGAGGCTGTCGAAATCCTGCCAAGTAATTGGATTTTTTTGTTCGACACAACCTTGGATTTCAATAATATTACCGGCAGACGTCAGTATAAAATTATAATCGACGTCTGCAACGTTGTCTTCATTGCAATCAAGGTCTAACAGGTGGTTCCCGTTAATCATGCCAACAGATACAGCAGCAACATCACCAATTAAACATGGCGTTCCAAGAAGACGTTCCTGAAGCCACTGGTCTTGCGCGCGTTTGAGTGCAAGATAAGCTCCCGAGATAGATGCTGTTCTTGTACCACCATCGGCCTGTAGAACATCGCAATCTATCGTAATAGTGCGCTCCCCAATGCTATCTAAATTGATAACTGGTCTCAGTGCTCGGCCAATGAGGCGGGATATTTCAGTTGCACGACCGCTTCTCTTGAGGACAACCGATTCTCGCTGCGTGCGACTAAAGGTTGCCGTTGGGAGCATTGCATATTCGGCACTTAACCACCCTGTTCTTGATCCTTTTAGGAAATGGGGAACTCCAGGTTGCAGTGTTGCAGAGCAAAGAACTTTTGTGTTGCCTATTTCAAACAATACAGAGCCAGCCGCATAACCAAAAGCTCCATACGAAACTTTGATGGGCCGCATCAGATCATTTGCTCTACCATGTGCTCGTTGAACATGCGCTGTTTTTGCATCAGGATGGTTGACCATTGCTTAGACTCCGCGGTGTTAACTATTTTGCATCATCGAGCAAACGTAATCGTACGCGTCCGCTCACTGGGTCATATTCTTCAACTTGTACTGCAACAACATCATCGAGTTTATAATGCGTGTCAAAATTCTTTTGCAAATGTCTTGGTATTTTAGAAATGTGCACAAGGCCATCTAAACCAGGTACCAGTTCAACAAACATACCAAATTCTGCAAAGCGCCGAATTCTGCCATTGTATATTGTTCCAGGTTCGATGTTGCCGGCGATAGTATTAATCCAGTTAATCGCAAGATCAATATCTGCACCAGGAGCACCGAATATTTTTACGACGCCGTTGTCAGACTCAATGTTGATTTCTGTTTTTGTTTTTGCTGTGATTTCACGGATAGTCTTGCCGCCAGATCCAATAACAGCCCCAATTTTGCTTGGGTCTATTTTTATAGTAGTTACTTTTGGTACGAGACTAGATAACGACTCACTCGGCTGAGACATGACTTTGCGCATTTCACCAA
This sequence comes from uncultured bacterium, assembly GCA_963715605.1. Taxonomy (GTDB): domain Bacteria; phylum Babelota; class Babeliae; order Babelales; family Vermiphilaceae; genus JAKASV01. The sequence goes on from OY970257.1 coordinate 1,414,819, forward strand.
GTATATGGAGACGACCAAGACGTGCTTGCTCGAGTGCTTTTTCAAAGATTTCCCGTGTTAGCCCACCCTTATGCTTTATATCCATTTGAATCGCTAGTATCCCATGCTCGGTACCGGCGACTTTGAAATCCATAAGTCCAAAAGCATCTTCAAAACCAGAAATATCGGAAAGAACTTTGAAATGTTTAGCATTATCCATGAGTAGGCCCATGGCGATACCACTAACCATGTCTCGTATATGTACTCCGCCATGCATAAGGGCCATGGTGGCTCCGCATGTCGTGGCCATTGATGATGAACCATCTGATTCTAAAATGTCGGAAACAATACGGATTGTATAAGGGAAATCTTCACGAGAAGGCAAGACCTGTCTGATTGCTGAAGCGGCAAGATGACCATGGCCAATTTCTCGACGTCCAGGGCCACGCATAGGCTTTGCCTCACCAGTACAGAAAGGCGGGAAGTTGTAGTGCAACATGAAATTCCCCAGAGATTCACCATCCTGCATAAGTTCATCGAATCGTTGCTCGTCTTGTCCGCTGCCCAGCGTCAAGCTAACGAGAGCTTGTGTGCGACCGCGTGTAAATAAAGCTGATCCATGAGCACATGGTAAAATGCCCACCTGAACGGCAATATGACGCACCTCTTCGAACATGCGACCATCTATTCGTGTATTTAACTTGAAAATCATATCGACTATGCTATCTCTCAGGCGATTATCAAAGGCATAGTCGATCATATTAACAGGGATTTTTTTGTCAGCGATTTCTTGTTCGTGTTCGGCTATAATGGCATCACGAATCACTTGGATTCGTTCATTGCGCACTATTTTATCGGCAACGAAAAGAGATTTGAGTCGTTCTTCTGTGCAGTGTTTGCCAATGCGAGCTTCCCAGTCAGTCCAGTCAAAATTAAAACTGTTTTCTATGCTTTCTTTGGCATGACCAACGGCGCGCTGAATTTCTAACTGCCAAGCAACTATTTTTTTAATATGCTCATGGGCCATGAACATAATATCGACAAATTCCTGCTCAGACATGAGCGCGACGGAACCTTCAACCATGCAGATGCCATCCGCAGTACCAGCAATAACGATTCTGGCATCGGACTTAAGCATGTCAGTATGTACTGGATTGACGACCCATTTGCCTTCGATGCGCCCTAGTTCAACGGCACCAACTGGCTCAATGAAAGGAATTTTCGATACAACAAGTGCCAGAGATGAAGCGATAAGCGCAATCATGTTTGGTGCATGATCTTTATCGACTGAATATACTGTTGATACTATTTGGACTTGTTGAAAGAAATTTGCTGGAAAAAGTGGGCGAACTGAACGGTCAATAAGCCTGCCAGTCAAAACCTCTCTATCAGTTGGCTTGCCTTCGCGTTTGTAATAGCCCCCAGGAATTTTTCCGGCTGCTGAGAATTGTTCACGATACTCAACCGTCAACGGCAAAAATCCAGGAAATTCCTTGGTCGGCTCGCTTACGACAGTCGCTAAAACAACGGTACCTCCATGCTTAAACCACACGGCACCGTCTGCCTGTAGCGCAACTCCACCAATTTCTACTTCATAACCAAAGTCTGGAATACGGAACGTTTTTACCATAACAATTGACTCGTTCGTATAAAAATAACTAACAATCTTAACATTCTACCGCTTGAGACCAAGGCTCTTGATAAGCTGCTGATATGAGGACCTGTCTTTTCTCTCGAGATAGGTCAAATAACGCTTTCTGCGAGCAACTTTCATGAGTAATCCTCTTTTCGACGAAAAATCACGCTTATGTGTTCGAGCATGATCGGTTAGGACACGAATGTCTTCCGTCAAAAGAGCTACCTGGACTTCCATTGAACCTGTATCACCAGCATGATGTGCGTGCTGATTCACCAGTGTTTTTTTTGTTTCTTTGTTTAGTGCCATGCACTTACCTTTACAATCAGATTTAGATTTTGGTAGGCGCGAGCGGGATTGAACCGCTGACCCCTGCTACGTCAAAGCAGTGCTCTGCCGCTGAGCTACGCGCCTAAAACCATGACTTCTCGACTATTGTACACTTAAGTATACCACATTTAACCAATCTGCAAAGTTTTTGCTTCCTCTTCTTGTGCTTGCCGCTCAAGATCAGAAATATCTTCACCCAAAAATTTCTTTTTAAATGAACTAATACCAGTTCCCGTCGGAATTAATTTACCAACTATGACATTTTCTTTAAGGCCATATAAGTAATCAGCCTGTCCAGACACAGCTGCCTCACTTAAAATTCTTGTCGTTTCTTGGAATGATGCTGCCGATATAAAGCTCTCGGTGCCTAAAGAAGCCTGTGTGATGCCCATTAATACAGGCTTTGCAATAGCAACGTGTTTACGCTCTGCTTGCATAAGGCTATTAACCGTCTTGAGATGAATTCTATCAACGCGATCACCGACGAGAAAATCAGTATCTCCTGGATCAATAACGCGAACTTTACGCATCATTTGACGAGCAATAAGTTCTATATGCCGATCGTTGATATCAATACCCTGTAAACGATAAATTTCCTGAATCTGATCGACAAGATATCGCTGTGCAACGTCAGGACCCAAAATGCGTAATAGATCATGTAAAACAGGTGTTCCAACAGTGAGCTGATCACCGGCACTTACGCGATCACCATTATTGACGTTGAGCTGCTTGCCAGGAGCGACAAAATAATCAAAAGTCTCTGCTGCAGATACAACGCTGACTTTACGAAGTCCACGATGAATACCACCAAAGACAACCTCGCCATCAATGTCTGCAACAACAGCTGGGTCTTTTGGCATACGTGCCTCAAAAAGTTCGGCAATGCGGGGCAAGCCACCAGTAATATCTCGAGTTCTATATAATTCTCGAGGTACTTTAACAAGAATATCGCCCTGCTCAACAACTTGCTTTTCTTGGGCCATAAGATAAGAACCAGATGGCAAGTGATAGAGCGCTATTTCGTTACCCTGCTGGTCAAGAATTGCAATTGCTGGCTGATATTTATCGCCCTTGTGTTCAAGAACTATAAAATTTGATTTGCCGGTTGTTTCATCGAAGCGCTCCTGAATGGTGACGTTTTCGATCATGTCAACATAGGCAACATAACCAGCTTTTTCGGTACATAAAACACGGTTGTCTGGATCCCACTCAACGAGTTTCGCGCCAACTCTTACTTCCTGTTTGTCTTCAACATAGAGGACAGAACCGTATTCAAGATCATGGCTTTGCAGCTCACGTTCATCTTTAGAGAATATGACAATACGGGAACGACGGCTTATAACGATAATCTGGCCATGCTTATTTTTTATTGTTCTAATGCCACGCCAAGCAACAATACCATCAGATTTTGCTGTAAAGTACGGCTGACTCGCAAGTCCGCTTGCCGTACCACCGATGTGGAAAGTTTTCATAGTCAGCTGTGTACCAGGTTCACCTATTGACTGTGCGGCAATAATGCCGACGGCGGTACCTACATCAACAATGCCATCTTTTGATAAGTCATACCCGTAGCACTGAGTGCAAACGCCGCGTTTTGCTTGGCATGTCAAAACGGAACGAACACTAATCGAATCAACTGCTGCATCGGCAAGTTTTTCTATATCTGTCTTGGTAATAACATGGCCTTGCTCAAAGAGTATTTTTCCTGTTATCTGATCTTTGATGTCAGCAGCGAGGACACGACCAAATGCTCTGTTGGCGAGCCTGTACAGAATATCGCCAGCGTCCTTCAATGATTCGATGGTAATATAGCCAAGTGTTTTACAATCATGGACAGAGACCACAACATCCTGAGCGACATCAACGAGACGACGGGTCAAGTATCCAGAGTTTGCAGTTTTTAAAGCTGTATCGGCTTGCCCTTTACGAGCACCGTGCGTTGAAACGAAATATTCAAACACGGTAAGGCCATCTTTAAAGTTATTCTTAACTGGTGTTTCCATAACTTCACCAGTTGGCTTAGCCATAAGACCTCGCATACCGGCTAACTGTCGAATCTGTTCTTTACTGCCGCGAGCTTCAGACTCGAGTATCATGAAGACTGGGTTAAATGGTCGTTCAGTCTTATCGTCATTTGCAAATGCCTTTTTATCTTGGTTTTCTAGAGCTGTGTACATGGCACGTGCAACTTCGTTACTAGTGTTCCACCAGACGCTTAGCACTTTATTGTAGCGTTCGCCATTGGTAATGACACCATCAAGATATTGCTTTTCGACACGGTTCACTTCTTTCTCAGCTTTTTCGATCATCGTATCTTTGCCCGCAGGGACAACCAAATCATCAAGAGAAAATGAGAGACCGCCGACTGTTGCATAAAAGAAACCCATTTTCTTGACACGATCCAAGAACATAACCGCTAGGGTAGCACCAAATCGATAGTATACTTTCTCAACAAGCTTACCGAGATCACTTTTCTTGAGGACTTTGTTGATCCAGTAAAAATCTGAGCCCTCTGGCAGCGCCTCATACAGAATAACGCGACCAACAGTTGTTTGTATTATCTGGTTATCGATACGAAGATTTATTTTAGCGTGAAGATCAACACTCTTATGCTGAAAAGCAGTAACAACTTCTGCGACGTCGGTAAAATAATAGCCTTCGCCACGAACATTTGCACGAACCTTGGTTAGGTAATGCAAACCGAGAACCATATCTTGCGATGGTACCGAAACAGGCTTACCATTTGCGGGAGAGATAATATTATTGACTGAAAGAATAAGTCTTTTTGCTTCTTCTTGAGCAAGTCGACTTAATGGCACATGGACGGCCATTTGGTCACCATCAAAATCTGCGTTGAAAGCTGCGCATACAAGTGGATGTATCTTAATGGCTTTGCCATCGACAAGAATTGGATAAAATGCTTGTATACCAAGGCGATGCAGCGTTGGAGCACGATTTAAAAGTATCGGATGGCCCTTTACAACCTCTTCAAGGACGCTCCATATTTCTGGATCGTGTTCTTCAACCATCTTTTTTGCAATACGTAAATTGGCAGCAATCTCTCGCTCTATGAGGCCAGCATATATATATGGCTTAAAGAGCTCTAGCGCCATTGCCTTTGGTAAGCCGCACTGCTCCATACGTAATTCTGGGTCGACGACAATCACTGATCGACCAGAATAATCAACACGACGGCCCAGAAGATTTTGTCTAAATCGACCTTGCTTACCACGTAACATTTCACTGAGCGATTTTAATGGACGACGATTGGTGCCACGGATTGGCTGCCCACGACGACCATTATCTATGAGAGCATCGACAGCTTCCTGCAACATTCGTTTTTCATTTTTGATAATAACCGATGGGGCCTCAATTTCATGCAAACGTTGCAAACGTATATTTCTGTTGAGTACGCGTCGATAAAGCTCATTAAGATCGGAACTCGCAAAGCGCCCACCTTCTAATGGTACAAGCGGTCGCAAGTCTGGTGGTAATACGGGAAGAACCTCTAGTACCATCCATTCCGGCCGTAAATGAGCGTGATGTAACCCAGAGAAAACTCGTATGCGGCGCATAATTTTGAGTCGAGAAGCAACTGAAGTACTGCGACGGTATTCGTCCTCGAGCACTTCAATCTCAACTTTTAAATCAATAAGCGACAGTAATTGCCGAATAGCTTCGGCGCCAGTTTCTGCTTTGAAATCACGGTCGAGCGTGTTACTGTCAACATACTTTTCATACTCGAGTCCACCTAGTAGTGACTTTCTTGGAAATGGTGACTTTCCCTGGTGTATAACAATATAGGCATCATAATAGACAACACGCTCTAGATCCTTGACAGGCAAATCCAGAATCAAACCAAGATAGCTCGGAATACCCTTTAGGTACCATATATGACACACCGGAGCTATGAGATTAATATGTCCCATACGTTCACGACGTACGCGGGCTTGAATAACTTCTACGCCACACTTTTCACAGGTGATACCACGATGTTTCATACGCTTATACTTGCCGCAATTACATTCCCAGTCTTTAACAGGACCAAAAATGCGGGCACATAATAAACCATCGCGCTCTGGCTTCAATGTACGATAATTAATCGTTTCAGTTTTCTTAACTTCGCCATAGGAAAGGCTAAGAATCTTTTCCGGAGAGGCAAGTCCAATACGCATCGCATTGAACTGAGATATACTAACATACTCTTTAAACCGTTCGAGCATCCCCCTGCTATTCACTGATTTTCTCCTTGCCGCTCTTAAATAGATCTACCTGAATACCAAGACTTTGGAGTTCCTTAATGAGAACATTAAAGGACTCTGGTACGCCAGGTTCAGGAACTTCTTCACCACGAACAATTGCTTCATATACTTTATGTCTTCCTGCAACGTCATCAGATTTGTAGGTCAACATCTCCTGTAAGGTATATGCCGCACCATGTGCTTCGAGTGCCCATACCTCCATTTCTCCGAGTCTTTGCCCGCCAAGCTGTGCTTTACCTCCAAGCGGTTGTTGTGTTACCAACGAGTAAGGACCAACAGAACGAGCGTGTAATTTATCATCAACCATGTGATTAAGTTTCATCATGTAAATCGAGCCGACAGTAACTGGTTGATCGAAATATTCACCGGTACGTCCATCTTTGAGCTTAAAAGAACCTGTCTCGGGTAAATCAAGTGCTTGTAAAAGAGGCTTGATATCCTGTTCCCAACTCGCACCATCGAAAACGGGAGTTTCATAGAGCATCCCGACTCTTCCAATAGTTTCGGCAACAATATCTAATCCCTCATCTCCAAGATTTTCGGTAAGTGATGCGAGTAAATCTTTACCCAAAAATTGCTCAAGTGTTTTATGTGCTGCCTTCTTGTTGTTGTCTGCTAATGCATCAGCAACATTTTTGCCGATTTTCCATCCAACAAGGCCAAGTGTTGTTTCAAGTATTTGCCCAACGTTCATTCGCGATGGTACACCAAGAGGATTAAGAACAATATCGACTGGTGTGCCGTCTTCAAGATATGGCATATCTTCGCGTGGTACAATGGTCGAAACAACACCTTTGTTACCATGCCGACCGGCAATTTTATCACCAACTGATATTGGCCGCTTCATAGCAATATAAACTTTGACGACCTTGATAACACCAGATGGTAAAATATCACGACGTTTCAGCTTATTGATACATTCTTGTTTGAGACCGTTAAGAGCTAGGATATGTCGTTCAAAAGCTTGCTTGATAGCAAGTATGAGTTCATTGGTTTCTTTGCTCTTAGTTTTCAGTGTCAGCAAATCATTAACAGATAGGTCGGCTATAGCCGCTTCAATAAAATTACCATCTTGTATAAGATGCTTTGCAATACCGGCAGCTGGTTTCTTGCCTTGTATAACACCTAACAAACGATTTTTGACTAGAGACTCTAAGAAGTTTATACGAGCCGTAAAATCTATCTCTAATTTATTAATCTGTTTGTTTATTTCTTCACGATACCGTTTGTCTTTGCGGATACCACTGCGAGAAAAAATCTTAACATCAATAACGGTACCCTCTGTTCCAGGTGGCACGCGCAGCGATGTATCACGGACTTCGCGAGATTTTTCACCAAAAATAGCTCTCAAAAGTTTTTCTTCAGGAGAATACTGAATATCGCCTTTAAGGGTGACTTTGCCAACAAGAATATCACCTGGCTTAACCCGAGAACCGATTTTTATGATACCATCTTCATCGAGACTTTCAAGCATTTTGGCGCTTACATTTGGGATATCTTTGGTGATTTCTTCAGGGCCAAGTTTTGTTTCACGGGCATCAACAACGTACTCGTCTATATGTACCGATGTTAATGTATCATCCGCAACTAAACGCTTATTTAATACAATTGCGTCCTCAAAATTGTAGCCATGCCAAGGCATAAATGCTACCAAGAGATTGCAACCAAGAGCAAGTTCGCCATCGACAATCGACGCTCCATTGGTGAGCGGATCCCCAATGCTGACAAGAGCTCCTTTTTGGACTATCGGTGTTTGGTGAATCCACGTACTGTATGATGACCCTTGAAACTTTCTCAAATGGTAAACGTCAATTCCACGTGCAATCCAAGAATCGATGTCATCAAATTGTTCTTCATCTGTTTGAATAACTATTTTATCAGCAGATGAGTAAAGAACACGACCAGAACGCTTTGCAGTAATTATGGAGCCAGAAGCTCGAACAATAAATTCTTCCATGCCAGTTGCAACACGAGCCTTTTGTGGACGAATCAGCGGCACCGCTTGTCGTTGCATGTTAGCACCCATCAAGGCACGTACGGCGTCATCATGCTCAAGAAATGGAATCAGAGCAGACGATACGGATACAAGTTGCTTAGGTGATAAATCAACGTAGTTAATCATTTCAGCATCAACGTAGACATAGTTGCCCTGATGCCTAGCGAGTATTTTGTCGCCTTTTAATTTGCCAGTTTTTGGATCAACAACGTCGGCTTGAGCAATATAAGAATCAGTTTCATCAAAAGCATCTAAAAATTCTACTTTATTCTGAATCTTTTTGTTAACAATCGGGCAGTACCCAGTTTCTATAAAACCAAGATCGTTAACGACTGCATAGGTCGACAGTGATGAAATAAGGCCGATTGTTTGACCTTCGGGAGTTTCAATAGGGCATATTCGACCGTAATGCGAGGTATGTACGTCACGGATCTCGAATGTTGCACGATCTTTCATAACACCGCCGGGTCCGAGTGCAGAGAGGCGGCGCTTATGCGCGATTTCTGAAAGTGGATTAGTCTGATCGACCGGCTGGGATAATTGACCAAGGCCAAAAAATTCTCGTAGAACGACGCTCAGTGGCCGTACATTAAGAAAATCTTGTGGCATCAGTGCAGCATGAATATCTTGACTTCTGAATCGTTCACGAACAATACGCTCTATACGGGTTAAACCAATATAGATCTGGTTTGTCATGAGCTCGCCAACAAGTCTAACGCGCCTATTGCCAAGATGGTCGATATCATCGAGTTCACCTTCGCCTCGTTCGCGAAGATTAACGATATACTGTATTGTCGCGACAATATCTTCTTTTGTTAAGACCGCTATATCTTCTGGTATGGAGAGCCCAAGTTTACGATTCATACGAACACGACCAACAGTTGTCAAGTCGTACAAACGGGGATTAAAAAATAATCCATCAAGTCGTTCTTTAATCTCTTTAAGGCTTGATGCATCACCTGGCCATAGTTTCGCATGAATATCTTTTAAAGCCTCATCTTGTGAGAAACAACGATCTTGCAATAACGTCATAGCAATTGTTGGCTGCTGAACATACCCTAACGATTGTATAAGACTAAATGTCAGCAAATTATATTGCGCAAGCTTTTCATAATGTTTCTCAGCAAAAATTTCACCCTGCTGAGCAATAACCTCTCCAGTTTTTGGGTCAACGACATCGAGACCAAAAAATCTGTTGAGAATACTTGATTTACGTAGCGATAAGCTCTCAACGCCATACTCATGCAACTTTTTAAGAATATCAGCTGTGATACGCTTTCCGAAAAATTCTTCCTCCAGATGTGCTGGCAACATATCTCGTTCAATGCGCTGCCCCATGAGAGAATCATCTATTTTTTTGTAGAAAGATCCATTTGAGACATTAATAACATCGAATGCATAAAATGTCCCGATAATTTCTTCTCGCGATATGCCAAGTGCTTGTAAAAACGTTGTAACAGGAAGCTTTTTCTTTTTATCAATACGAACGTATAGATAATCATTATTATCGAATTCTAGATCAATCCATGAACCACGCATTGGTATGATGCGGGCAACATAATATGGACGACCACGAAAGTCTTTTGTCTTTTTGCTTTGAGCAAAAACAACACCTGGTGACCTATGAAGTTGACTTACAATAACACGGTCAACACCGCTGATTAAAAATGTTCCTAAATTACCCAGCTTAAAAGAACCATCTTCTTCGTATAAGTCTGCCATGACGGGTAATTCGGCGAAGAAAATAGACTGTTCTTTAGCGTCTCGTACAATACGATTGCCAGCTGGATCCTGTGCCCACGTAATCAATTGAATTTTTACTTTGAGAGGCATAGAAAAAGTCTGCTCACTTGAGCGACATTCTTCGAGCGTCATAGGCATCTGAATCACTACTCGAGAAAGACAATGTTGGCATGTGACATATCGTGCAGTTTTTTTCTGACAATGAGGACAGATGAGCCCATCTTTAAGACGTGAACAACCAGTGGCGCTACAAGAACCGCATTCCCACCGGTACCTATGATTAATACCGACGAGTTCACCGCAATTGCAGGCCCAAGTTCCCAATTCATAGCCAATATACTCGAGTGACATTTTATCTTCATAGTCGATTGGGAAAATATCCCTAAAAGCCTTTTCTAGCCCTATAGCCTTACGTTCTTCTTGAAGATAATCAAGCTGCACAAAATCGTTAAATGATGATGATTGAATGGCAATAAGATCAGGTACTGATACCCGATCTTTTATGTTTCCGAAAGATTTCCGAATATTAAGCTTGCCAGCGCGCAAGTCAGACATTAAGCAGCTCCCCGTTATAGCCCCACAATATATTGACAATGCACTAGAGCCCCTTCATAAAGAAAGAGCCCTAGACCGTTTATAAAAACGTTAATTTATGCAAGCTCGACTTTTGCTCCAGCTTCTTCTAACAGTTTTTTCATTTTATCTGCATCTTCTTTAGGAGCAGATTCTGCGATAACTGTAGGAGCGCCTTCAACAGCCTTCTTGGCATCAATAAGATTGAGTGTTGGTACTGCCTGTCTAAGAGCTTTGATAGCATCGACTTTTTTGCTGCCGCCTTCAACAAGTGTTACTTTGTAGTGGGTCTTTTCTTCTTTGACCGGCGCGGCAGCTGCTGCAGGGGCTGCTGCCATCATAGGCATTACGTCGCTGATACCAGTTTTTTCACGAAGAGCTTTAACAAACTCAGAAAGCTCTAAAACAGTGTAACCACAAATTTCATCAATAACTTTATCGAAATTTTTCGATGTCATAATAATCCCCACGAACTGTGAATTAACATTATCCGATAGTACAAACCATTATTCTAGATTCTAGGCTGTCTTCTTGTTTTCTTCCATCTTGCCTAATACTAAAAGAAGCTGTTGCTGGTTGGCATTAAGCATTCGAATCAATGACTGCATTGGTGATTCAAGAACGCAACAGAGCTGCGCGAGTAATACTTCACGAGATGGTAATGTTGCTATTGCAACAACGTCATCGCATGACAATGTTGCTGCATCCATGTAGCCACCAACAAGTTTTACTGTTGCATTCTCTTTAGAAAATTCATAGATAGTCTTTGCCAGGGCAGGTGTCTCTTGATAAGCGAAGATGAGCGCTACCTGTTCACGAAGAAGGCTATTTAAACCTTCAACTCCTGGAAGTCCCTCTAATGCCCTTTTTACAAGACGAACTTTAGCAACTTTAACGTGCCCATTTTGTTCGCGAACTTTTTTGCGTAATTTTTGTAATTGTGAAACAGTCATGCCACGACAATTAAAAAGAAGCAATCCATTACTGCGAGCAACATCATCTTTTAATTGCGAAACAACGGTCTCTTTTTCCTGTCGATTCATGGACATACCTCAGTTAAGCCGGTAAAATTTCATCAGGACTAATGGCAATGCCAGGTCCCATTGTTGAAGAAATTGTAATCTTACGTAAAAACTTGCCCTTCGATGAAGCAGGCTTTGCTGATGACAAGCTCTTTACGAATGCAACGAGGTTGTCCTGTAATGTAGTTGCATCGAAAGAGACTTTGCCAATTGAGAAATGCACAATGCCATTTTTATCATTCTTGAAAAAAAGTTGCCCACGTTTTAGATCAGTAACGACATGTTCAACATCAAATGTTACTGTGCCTAATTTTTTATTAGGCAAAAGACCACGTGGTCCAAGTTGTTTGGCAAGCTTACCAACAAGACCCATCAAATCTGGCGTTGCCACAGCAAACGTGAAATCCATCCATCCATTACTGATTTTTTCTACCAGGTCTTCCGCGCCAACATAATCAGCCCCTGCCTTAGTAGCAGCTTCGGCATAATCACCCTTAGCAAAAACAAGAACTTTAACTTTCTTGCCACGACCATGCGGTAGCACAATGGATCCACGCACTACCTGATCACCTTTTGTTGGGTCGATACCAACATTCACATCAACATCGACAGTTTCATCGAATTTTGCATACGCTAATTCCTTCACCTTGGTCAACGCTTCCTTTGCAGAAAACACCTTGCCACGGGGAACTTGTTGACGTACCTTTTCGAAATTTTTCCCATGTGTAGACATTATTATGTTCCTACAACCTCTATTTTAGTCAACAACATCAACACCCATACTTCTGGCGCTACCAGCAATTATTTTTCTTGCTTGCTCTATTGTAAAAGCATTCAGATCAGGAAGCTTGACCTTAGCAATTTCATCAATATCGCGCCACGATATTTTCCCAACCTTCTGTTCGTGAGGGCGAGAAGAACCTTTATCGATTTTAATCTTTTTCTTGATCAATTCTGTAACAGGTGGTGTCTTGATGATAAAATCAAATGTTTTATCCTCGTAAACTGTGATCACTACAGGCACTGTCTCACCACGCCTGCTAGCGGTCTCTGCATTAAACCGCTTACAAAAATCCATGATATTTACACCATGTTGACCAAGCGATGAGCCAACCGGCGGAGCTGGCGTTGCAGCACCACCAGGAATTTGTAGCTTAATATGTGTTTTTACTACCTTCGCCATGGTACCATTACCTCTACTATTGTTTAACCTGACTGAAACTCAACTCGACTGGGGTCATACGCCCGAAAATGCTAACCATAACAGTTAATTTTTCATTCTCTTCGTCGATTTTATCAATAACCCCAACAAAACCATCAAATGGACCGTCCTGTATGGTTACTTCGCCACCGACAATAAGATCAGTTCTTTTTGCGACGACAGTAACTTCTCCCTTAACTTGTGCTAGAACACGGTCAATTTCTTGCCTCGTTAAAGGCACCGGATCTTTACCTCCGAGAAACTTGAATACTCGCGAATTTTTTGTTATGCAACGTATAGCCTCTGGTGTTGCTTCCATTTCAACAAGCATGTATCCAGGAAACAACTGCTCGTCCTGTTCTTCTTCAACGGAAAAAAACTGCTTAAGCTTTACCGACGGAATTAGTATTTCGCCGATATAGTCTTGTAGGCCTTGCTCTATAACTCGCCGTTCGAGATCACTCTTAATAGATGATTCATATCCAGCATAGACTTGCAATACATACCAGCGTTTCATAAACCTTGCCTACCCGCGTTTCTAAATAAAGAGCCTGAAAAAGAACTGTATACAATACGTGAAAAATACATCGAGAAATCCAAAATAAATGGCGAACAGACAAACCAAAAAAAGAACAATGATGGTTGAACCGACGAACTCGTCGCGACTAGGCCAAACAACCTTTGAAAGTTCGGTCTGAACCTCTGAAATAAACTGTTTTGAACTAGAGATAATATTCATTAGTCTTTCCATTCGAGTATGTTTTCACTATACCATCCACATAACACAATAGATGACAGTGAACATTGGCAGGCCAGGAGGGATTCGAACCCCCAACCCGCAGTTTTGGAGACTGCCGCTCTACCAATTAGAGCTACTGGCCTATCATACACTACTTCGTTTCTTTATGAGCCGTATGTTTGCGGCAGCGAGAACAGAATTTGCTCAATGATAATGAGCCAACTTTTCGCTTTTTCGAAACAACTTGCGAATAGTTCCGTTCTTTACAGCCTTCGCACGATAGGCTTGTGGTTACTCTATTTTTTGCCATGATATCCTAAAAACCAAACAAAATCCCGATAAGATCGTACAAAATCTGGAGCCCGCGACCGGATTTGAACCGGTGACCTCTTCCTTACCAAGGAAGTGCTCTACCGACTGAGCTACGTGGGCCTCAAACCTTAATTCCCTTTTAATGTATGATAGATTAAATAAAAAAACAAAAAAAGACAACTTTTTTTGTTTTTTGGAGCTGGCGACTGGACTTGAACCAGTGACCTGCTGATTACAAATCAGCTGCTCTACCAACTGAGCTACGCCAGCATATACAATCCCTGGAGCGGGAAACGGGACTCGAACCCGCAACCTACAGCTTGGAAGGCTGCCACTCTACCAATTGAGCTATTCCCGCGCCGTATATCTACCTGGTGGCGAGAGTAGGATTCGAACCTACGAAGGCTGTGCCAACGGATTTACAGTCCGCCCCCTTTGGCCACTCGGGTATCTCGCCGAAATAATATCATGTCAAAGTTTAAGCCATGTACTCTCTCTATAATAGTGTTTTTTTCGTTTGAGATCAAATTTCTTTTTTGTGGCTTGCTATTTTTACTATATAAAAAAATCTGCCGAAGGCATCTGGGTGCTCATCGGCAGATAATAATGCTATGAAGATATGCTCAAAGAATAATTCACGAGATTATATTTGTACAAAGAGCTTTCCCTGCAAGTGTATTAAATTAAGTATCGCTTGGCTCTTCTTTTTGGATAACGTTACTGGCCACAGTACTTAAAATTTGGTTATTTCTATGAGTAGGCCCGATCAACTTATTGCAAAATTTTAAGTGTATCTGCTGGCACCTGCGGGTGCTCAGGGTTCTGTATATCTTTTGCTGCTCTGCTCCTCTTAATGGCTTCCCCGTGTACCTTCTCTGTGGTAACACGCTCTTTTCTCTTTGCAGTCATAGAGCACAATGAACATAAAATTTTGTTTTTGGTGCTACTGCTTTTAACAGCTTGCCCAGCAAGTACCATAACAAACAATAAGCTTGTTACTAAAAAACGAATAAAAACTTTACCTTGCATACGCGTACCTCCTTTTAGGGTGCATGCACCGGCATAGCCAAAAAAGTTACAAACTTTGTAGACTGTAAACCGGTGCAGGCTTAGCCTTAAATACTATAGTCTATTGGTTGCGCTTGTGTATTCGCTTTGGCACCATGCTTGTGCTGCCCGAAACCACCACCATACCCATGGCCATGCCTCCCTGTGGCGTGTTGCCCTTGCATGCGCTGCGATCCTCGACCACGTAATCCGCGGCCATGCGTTCCGTGACCATAGCGTCCTCTGTGTGATGCAGCAGAACGGCTTCCGTGAGCTGATTGCTGGCCCTTAAGTGGTTTCTGGGTTTCCTCACTGGATTGCTGTGGAGCGAGCGGAGCTGGTTTTGCAAAAGCTAAAAAGCTCATGCAAGCGATGAACAATATGCTTATATACTTCATAGTATGTATCCTTTCATATAACTATGTTTTCCAAAAAACAAAATCACAGTACTACTATTGATTGCTGAAGCAGTTAATACTCATAACGTCTTAGTTCTTGCCTGGTATATCCTGTAAAGTGAGCATAAGTTTGTTATTGGCGTCACGGCCAAGACCATAGGCATGGCTTTTACACCTATTGCTGGAAAGAGGCACTGATACTGATACCGTTTCAGTAGCATCTTTTGTATTCGTTACCTTAACAGATTCTACACACCAGACGTGTCTAGTTACCTTGATAACAGAAACTGTCTTTCCAGCATCTTTCACAGATGTCACGCTGACAACAGTATCTTTCGCGGCTTTAAAATTCTTATTCTTATCATATTCGCGGCATACAGGAATGCCGTTTATGAATGACAGCTTAAAGTCTGTGTAGGCACCTGCTGCATAGGAAATATGTACATCATATTCGGTATTGGTTCCTTTGAGCATATCAGCTGTGGGCACAATAAACTGTGTGTGAACCGCACCAAAATAGACACCAGCGCTTGTAGCTGCTGCTATTGCTGCAAGTCCTGCAACAACGCCTGCACCTACCAAGCCCTTCTGGCTACCGGATAAACCTTTCCACGCCGTACTTGCCTTGCCAGCAAGATCTGTAACCTTACTTCGAATACCGCCGCCTGCTACTGTTGCTGTAGGGGCTTCCACTGGTGCTGTTACTGATGCCTGGGTTGTTTGTGGTGCGCTGCCACTTTTCTGCGGTGATAACTTGAGCAACGCTTGTTGTGCATTTGCTTGCTTGCCTGTTGCTGCCTCGAGGCCTGCAGCGGCGTTTTTTAATTTTTGTTCAGCTTCCGCGGCCTTATTGATGGCGTCTTCTGCTTCCTTTTTAGCTCTTGCCTCCCCTTCTGTACCCATGAGCCTCTTGGCTTCGCTTTGTAGATGCTCTCGGTTGGCTAGGGCGTCTTCATGAGCTCTTTCGGCTTGAGCATGTGCAGCTTGCGCTTGTTTAAGCTCATCTTGTGCTTTATATTGTTCGCGTCTTGCGTCATTTTCCGCTATACGCTTTTCTTCTACATCTTTTGGAATTTGCAATCTTTGCTCCATCTCTTTGCCCTTGGCGAGTATTGCTTGGAGTCGCTCCGGCCTAATTCCTGGAAACGGGCCCTCGCTTTGCGCGGTGCTAGGTGTAGTAGCAGGTGTTGTTGCTGCTGATTCTGCTAATGCTTGCACTGGCGTTGTTGCTACTGGTCCAGCAACTGGCGGTATTACTGCTGATGTTGGTACTGCTTGTCCTGTTGGTGCTTTCGGTCCAGCCGCAGGCGGTGTTACCGCTGGTGTTGCATAAGCTTCTCTAAGTTGCTTCATGGCCCTTCCATAATCATCAACGGCAGCACCTAATTCTTGCTCACCTTTCTTAACTTTTTCCTCAATGGTTGGTAAACGTACTTGCTCCTTCTTAACTTTTTCCGCTAGGGCTGGTAGTGTTGTAAAATGCTCTGAATACAGTATTGTGCCTGCTGCTTCTTTTTCTTTTAAAGCTTCAAGCTCTCGTTGTGATTGCTTTGAAGCTTCGAGTTCGCCTTGCGATTGCTTCAAAGCGCCAAGTTCCTCGTATATTTGCTTATGCTTTTTCTCATCTGCACGTATGAATTCTTGTTTAATACGTGATTTTTCTTGTTCTGATATTGTGCTATGTTGAAGAGCTTGAGTAAGGACTTTCTCCCTAGTGGCATTGTATTTTTCTTTTGCAGCAGTTACAGCTCGCTCACGTTTTTCGGTAAATTTTTTCTTGTATTGCTCTTGAGTCATACCAAGATGCTGGAGTTTGCCTTCGGAAGGCGAGGCACTTTGTTGCAAATCCTTCGTTGCTTTTACTAGCTCACTGCGCGCTGCATTAAGAGGCGTGAATAGCTCATCTATTGCTTGCTCTTTACTACGCTTTTCGAAAAAGGGGGTTCCAAAAGGATCTCCAGTTGTCTTTAAAAATGATGTATGCATGGATGCTAATAACATCATGCTGCATACATAGTACTGTACTATTCTTTTGAGTCGCATGAGTCTTCACTCCTTCGATGTTCTGAGACAGCGCGATAGCGCTGATAACTTCAGACAATATAACTTGTATTGGTCAACAAATTTCTTCATCGTAACTAAATCAAGTCTCTACAAGATGTTTATGGCTAGTATTGTATATACTCGTGGTACCAGCCATAAACATCAAGAAATGTTGGGTATGTTAGTTCTTGCCTGGTATATCCTGTAAAGTGAGCGTAAGCGTGCCATTCTCGTCGCGGCCAAGACCATAGGCATGGCTCTTGCACCTATTACTGCCAAGAGGCACTGATATCGTTTTGGTGTCACTAGGATTTTTTGTATTCGTTACTTTAACAGATTCTACACACCAAACGTGCCTAGTTACCTTAATAACAGAAACTGTTTTTCCAGCATCATTCACAGATGTCACACTTACATCGGTATCTTTTGCGGATTTAAAGTTTTTGTTCTTATCATATTCGCGGCACACAGGAACACCGTTTACGAATGACAGCTTAAAGTCTGTGTAGGCGCCTGCTGCGTAAGAAACGTGTACATCATACTCAATATTCTTTTCCATGCGCATGTCGTCCGAGGGTACGATAAACTGCGTATGAATTGCGCCAAAATAGACTCCGGCACTTGTGGCTGCTGCTATTGCTGCAAGTCCTGCAACAACACCAACGCCTACACCTATTTTTTGTCCTTTCGAGAGAGCGCCAAATTTCGTACTTACCGTGCTAGCAAGACCTGAAGCTTTACCTGCTACGCTCTTTAAACCCGTTGCTAATGAGCCACCAATGCCGCTGGTACTTGGTGTCGATTGAGGAGTAGAAGTTAATGAACTAATTTGTGCAGCCGGTGATGGGATCTCTTTAACACCTTGTAAAGCTTCTGTTGCCTCTTGATGTGTTGCCTCTGCTGCAGCGTGTTCTGCTTGTTTTGTCTGCAAGGCTATCTCCGCCTTTTGTAGAGCAGCTGCTTTTTCTTTTATTGCATAATGGGCTTCTGCAGCAGCTTTGTCAGCTTCAGTTCTTTTTTCCCCCGTTGTTAGTGCGGCTGCGGCTTCTGACTTTAACTCTGCTTCTCTTTGAGCCGTTGCAAGCGCCGCTTGTGCTGCTGCTTGTCCTTTATCAGCCTCAGTCATCTCTTGTTTTGCTGTCGCCAATGCTGCTGCTGTTTTTTCATGAGTAGTTTCTGCAACAGAGCGAACTATTGCATGTTGGCCTACTGTTAGTCCTCCAACATGGGTGCCAAGTGCCTTTTGAGCACTTGCAAGACTACTGGTAGATTTTGTTGTCACATCAAGTGCGGCTTTAAGTTCTGGATTATTTGGATTGGCTGCTATGTGTGGTTGAAGCGCTGTTTGAAAGGCTGCCGTACGTTCCTTTGCCGCTGTTGTCGCAGCAGTATATTCTGCTTGACTAACCGAATCTGGATTTTCTGCCGCCTTTTTTTCAAGCGCGGCAACCTTCAACTGTGCCGCAGCAGCTTGTGCATGTTGCCGTTGAAGTGCTGGCAGTTGCGTATTGTTCGCGGCAGTGGCATAATCCTTTTGTAAGCTCTCAAGTTGACTAGCTGTTTTCTTTCCTACGTCACCGGATAGTTTTCCTGCAAGTGAACTATAGGCACTGGTAGCAGCATTTTTAATGCCACCGACCATGCTGCCTATTGGTAAGAACTGCAATGCCATCATTCCAGCACCGCTACCGGCAAGGCCGGAGACAAGTCCCGCGGCTTTACCTATAATACCTTGTTCTTCTTCTTGTGGTTGTTCTTCTTGCGGTTGCTGTTCTGGTGGTTGCTGTTCTTCAGGCACCACTGGCTGAGTAGTTCCTGCTGGTTGACCATCAGGTCCTACTGGTTGCCCCTCGGTTCCAGCTTCCGTTCCTGGGACTGCCTGAGCAGTTCCTAAAGCAGGCTGCCCTTGTGCGCCAGGAGCTGTTCCCACGTCTTGTTGCTGGCCCTGTTGCTGACTGCCAACGGTAACAGCTGGCGTACCCGGGGCTGATTGCGTGATTTGAGCCTGAGCCTGAATTTGCGGTGGTTGGGCGGCATGCATACCTGTGAAACCAAGTAAGCACGATAGCACAATGTACAGGAAAAATTTTTCGGTTTTGTACACTAACTGCTTCATAACCATGACATGAACTCCTTCTTTTTTTTATGTATTTTGTGTGTTTGTACGTTCTCTTTGCCTTCGCTGTCTCTTCACAATGACTATAAAACTATTAAAACTATAAAAATTAGCCTCATCACCAGTGTAGCAATTTTATATGTTATTAGTAAATAATTTTGAAAAAATAAATAAAAAAAATAAATAAATCAGTTTTTAATAATTATGCAAAAGCTCTTGCGGGAGCGACCAACGAATAAGAATATTTTTTTATATAATGAGAAGCCACACAAGAAATTATGAGGATGGGTTGGCCGTTCACCCCTTCGAAACGCTCGCAAGGCTCGCCCTCAGGGCGAACGGATTAAACGAATTTTTTATTGCATTAGGAGATCAGCCCTACAAGGCAGGCTACTTGGGGGGTTGAACACTGATTATGCATAGCCCAGAAAACTATTGTTTGAGGTGCATAAATAATGTTCGCCAGATAAGTTTAGAGCTGCCTGGTGCAGGATATTCCTGGAGTGCCTGACCGAGCAGGGTTAAGACTCTTTCCGCATCGTCTGCGTCTGCTTTGGATCCGCTGCTTATAAGTTTTTTGCGCTTATTGGACCAATAAGCATAGAGCCCGTCGAGCAGCAATATGGTCTCTTGCTCGTGTGGTACCTGTTGTTCAAGCGCAGCGGAAAAATCATGCACGGCCTGTGCATCATATTTTGCAGACACGAAAAATCGCCCCAGCCTGTGGAAGCTTATATCAGCGCTTTCTGCATCGAAAATCTCAATGATACACCGTGAACGAATCGTTTCGGCAACCTCCTGCAGGCGTTCAGCAAGTAACAAGAAATAAAAGCCAGCCGGTGGTTCTTCTAGTGATTTGAGGAGACTGTTATAACAAGCAGGTGTTAAGCAATCGGCACGTTCAATAACAAAAGCGACATACTGTCCTGGATCTTGGGCATATTGGATACGTTGAAATATTGGTGCGAGATCTTCCCTCGTATAGATGTTTTTTGGTGCAACCCATACAAGGCAATGGTGTTGTCGCTGCATAATATTTGTGCATAGTATACATCGAGTACACCCGCCAGTAGGACACCACTGGCGTTGTAATTCTTTATAAGTACGTTCGATAAGCTTATCTATGGACCCAACCCATAAACGTGCTTGAGCTACTAATCGATCAGTTTTTTTTGCTGTAACCATCTGGTAATAACCTCGATACAATCAACAACAAGTTCTTCGGGAGTTTTCATACCATCAAGTATAGAGGCGTTGGGATGGGATGTCATGTGGCGTTCAAAACCGTCAATGCAAGCGGCCAAATAGTCCTCTTTGCTTTCGTAGGGAGTTGCTGTCTGATGCCGCTGTCGAATGCGTTCACGAGCAATGTCTAGAGTAACTCGAAGATACACTACAATGTCCGGGTGCCGCGCTTCAGTTACCCACCTGTCAACCTGTTCGAACATGGGAATGTCGTCAAAACGATTGCGTGCATAGCCCTGGTACACAATGGACGAGTCGCCCATGCGATCAGATATAACAATAAAACTATCACGCAGCGCTGGCAATACTTTTGTGGCCATATGTTCGGCGCGATCAGCAGCAAATAATAAAAACTCTGCCTTGGGTGTCTTGTGTATATGGCCATTGTGGATAATATCACGAATACAAGCGCCGAGCTGCGTATCGCCTGGTTCGCGGGTACCCATACATGGGTACCCATAATTACAGAGTGCGCTTACAAGATTGCGTGTTAATGTTGACTTGCCGGAACCGTCAACACCTTCAATGGCGACCAAAAGGCCGCCTGGTATAGTTATCATTAAACACGTCCTACACGAAGTAACGTAAGTCGATCGAGAGATAACACTTTGTCAACTGCAGCCTGAACCTGCTTCATAGTAATGGGGTTAAGCTCGTCCGGGCGTTTATCAAAAAAGTCGCCCGGAAAATTGTACCGATCAACAAAGAGAAATGCCTGTGCAATCGAAAGATTTGACTGGAAATTATTCACGAGAGAGTTTATAACGGCACGTTTTGCCTCGGCAAGATCTTTGTCTGTGAAATCTTTCGATGCATGTTGCATGGTCTCTTGAATAAGTTTCTCGGCTTCTTGGAGTCGATCAAGTGACACAATTGTCTTGACTATGACCATACCTGGTTCCAAATCAGACCCTGCTGTAAGGCTACCATCGATCGTATAAAAGAGCCCCGATTCTTCACGAATTCTGAAGAGCATTGATCGCATAGAACCAAGAACACCTCCACCAAACATCTGGTTGAAGAGCAAGAGCTCATCGTAATCATCGTCCGTTCGCGAAACTGATGATGCTCCCCAAGCTAGCACAACCTGATCACGATTGATTGGATATTTGCATGTATGGGCTTTTTGTTCAACCAATGCTGGGTACTCGATATCAGGTACTTCTGGGCCTGACCACGGTCCTAGATGCTTTTCGAAGATTGCTGGGATATCCAAGCCTGCAATTTCACCAACAACCGCGATTCTCGTCTCTACTGGCGTGCTATGTGCTTTATAATAATCGATAAGATCCTGGCGTGTTATTGATGCGATGCTTTTTTCTGTGCCAAGACTATTCTTGCTGTATGGGTGACCTTGGTAAACTTGTTCTCGCATAAGCTGCCCCGAAAAAGCCATTGGCGTATCCCAGAATGTCTTTATATCGGCAAGCATTTGTGCACGAACTTTTTCAATCTTGTCGCTCTCGAATGTTGCGTTATGCACGATTTCGTAGAGAATATCCAAGGCATAGCCGAAATCTTCAGGTAGCATGCTCATGACAATGGCATTATCATGGGCATGTAAAATAATGCCACGCGATTCGAGGGCATCAGCAAGCTCTTCTGCAGTGTATTTTTTTGTTCCTTCGGTTACCATATGAGAAACAAAATTTAGGATACCCTGCTTATCTTCTGGGTCAGCATAGGAACGCGTTTTGAACTCAAGGATAATGTCAATTTTTGGTGTTGCTGTGTTACTACCATAAAAAAGCTTGATGCCATTTTTCAGTGTGGTAATAGACGGTTTTGGAAATATAAAAGGTTTTTCTTTTTCAATGGTCAACTTTTTTGCATAGCAAGCTGGGTCTACTGGTGATGTGCGAATATGTGCTTCGAGAACCTCTTTATCTTCTGCATCAGCCTCTTCTTGTAGAGTAAGCCAAAATTTCTTATCCGCTTCTGGTAATGGCAGCACTCGGCCTTCATGCATAACAGTGCTTCTGCAATAATCGGTCAATATTTGTCGCGCTTTTTCTCCAATATGTTCCAATGGCTCATCGAGATACGTAAAAGCGTATTCAGGATCACCCGTCGCTAAATAATATCTACCAATCTCAGAAGCCTGTGCTTGAAGGTTTTCTAGCACATAAAAACGTTGCATTTTAGCATTTTTTATTGCTCTGCTAAGCTCGCCTTTCTTAAAGCCATGCTGCGCTATATCGTCAATTTCAGCTTGAATAATCGATTCTATCTGCTGCATATCTTGTAGATTTTTTGGTTCAACATACACACCAAGAACGCCATGTTCGAAGAGCCCGATATGGAAAACTTCAAGTGATGTCACAAGTTCTAATTGATCAACAAGTTTTCTGTAGAGACGAGAACCTTTACCATGACCAAGTACCCACGACAAAATCTCGAAAACACCATCTAAACCTGCCTGCTCGCCCGGTACTCGATAAGCCATCAAGGCGATTGGCTGCTGAATATCACGATACAGTGTAATATTTTTTGCAGTAATATCTGGATAGAATGGTAACGTTTTGGTAACCGTTACCTCTGGATTTTTAGGAATGGCTCCAAAGGCTTTTTCAGCTTGGGAATAAGCTTCTTCCACACTAACATCACCTACAATAATGAGCGTAGCATTATTGGGTGCGTAATGTCGGTGATAAAAATCTCGTAAATTATCTGCATGGAACCCCGTAAGATTGTGTTTATAGCCAATGATTGGATCTTGATATGGATGCCCTGTAAATAGAACGCTATACAATTCATGAACCAGTGTATCGACATGCTTGTCGCGATACATCTTGAGTTCTTGTACAACCGCCTTCATTTCTGAGTTCAAATGATCATCGCGAAAAGCGCAGTTAACCATGCAATCGGCCATAATTGGCAGTGCTTTGTACCAGTGCTGCGATGGCATCGTAAATAGATAGCCGGTGTAATCATTAGAAGTAAACGCATTACAGCTGCCAGATAGCATATGTGTAATGGAGTTTATGTCTGACTCGGAGAGATGCAGAGAATTTTTGCCAGTAGTTCCCTTAAAGACCATGTGTTCTATGAGATGTGCTATGCCTTTTTCTTCGCTTGTTTCATACTTTGCTCCGACGTTATACCAGAGTTCCATGCATACCTTTGGAATGGTATGCAAAGGCCTAACAAGAATCGTTAAGCCGTTTTTAAGAACTTTTTTGTGAACATGTTTTGTAAGACTTTTTGTATGTTCCATTGGTTGTAACTCCGCGCCAGTTATCGAGGCGCATATAAACATTGGTATTAATGCGAAAACTATGCTCATAGCATACTCCAACCTAAGAATAGTATAAACCCTCTTCATGACTGCATGTTTATCTGTAGCCATGTACTATCATGTATAATACTATAGATAGATCACACTAAAAATCTATCTATACTCAAACATGCGCTTTTCTCTAAGTCTTTATGCTATAAAGCATGTCTATGCTTTAGTTGTGCTTACTACAAGTGTGTCGTTGTACGATTTTTGTTAATTTATTGACAAATCTGCAAATATTTTTGTAGTATGATTATAGCTATGTTGCTAAATATTAATAATATAAATTTATAGTAAAATTTCTTCATGTCATAATCATGATGCCTTTGAGTATCAGAGTATCCACAGCCATGTCATGTAGCATCTAACTATGTGGCGATGTTATAAAGTTTTGTAAAGTTGTTTTAGTTAACGTAATTCTAAGGGAGTTTACTATGCTGGTAAAAAATTTCTTATTATGTTTGTCTTTGCTGGTAAGTGGCGTTATAGCTGCTGCAGCACCGAGTGGTTCGAGTGCAGCACCAGCAGCAAGTAGTTCGAGTAGTGGGCAAGGTCAACCGTCATTTTATGAAGAGCCAATGATGCTGCTTGTAAATGATACTGATTTGCCTTTACAGGTTACTTATAGGTCTGGTAGTACTTTAGCGGTTCAACTACAAAGCAGACGGTTTGGTCAGACGGTGCCAACTTCTCCATCCCTGCTGCAACTTGCGCCGCATGGTGTGACCGAGATGCCACTTGGCATTGGAAGCATTGATCAGATAGAAGCGATTGATGTTTCTGGTTGGGGTGGCTCATTGATGCGTGGCTATTCCGCCGTTGCGCGTTTAGCATCGAAGGGCCACGGCGAAGCCGTTTATAAAAAGTATAGTGTGCCGAAAAAATTATCTGCTCAGGACTTATCTGACTTCAATACAAACGTGTTGCCTTCTCTGCGCGGAATATGCCTACTTGATCGTAGCAATATTCTTGTCATAACGATAAGGGTCAATGAGCAAGGTGATCTGCAGCTAGTTGAAGTTACTCCGACCCCGCGGCAACGTATTCAACGGCTCCTTGATGAGGCTGCTGCTCGTCGAGAGCCAACTGCGGCGCCGCCAGCAGCAGCGCCAGCTGGCTTAGCACCACGACGTGTACCATTAGAAGATAATGTGAAGGTTTGGGCTGGTTCGTTGCTGTCTTCAGGAGAGTTTTCTCGAGGAGTGCGGGCCAGTATCTCACCTGCAGTTCTTGTACGTCTTGTACAATTTTATCGTGATCAACGTGATGTTAGCCGTGAAATGAAAGACGCTTTGGAGCAGTTGCGCGCGACTGGTCCAACTGAGGCAAGGATTTCAAGATTGCGTGATTACCTATACCAACTTGCTGTTATGCTTCGTCATGAAAACATTGCTCGCGAGCAAGCTCTTACCGAAAGAATGTATCAGGCTATACAAGATTTTCATGATACGGTACTGACGGGCACAGCTGGAGCGGCCCTACGAGAAGCTGGTGAGCCACTTGCTAATGCTATTGCTCGTACTGAAATACTTGATATCCTGCGAGAAGCATATGACAATTTTGTGCAAGCACGGGCTGAGTATAACGAGCTTTTGGGTGTTCCAGCACCAACGGCAGCACCTCCAGCAGCAGCGGCTGCTTTAGAAGCTCCGCCAGTTACGGGACCTGCTCTCGTGCCTACAGCAGCAACTGAGCAGCAGGAAGAAGACAAGCAACCACCTGTTACAGGACCGCAGTAACATAACAGGGCTTATACGTTTTAATTGAAGTTAATGAAAAACTTGGTTGGAACCGATTAATTGAGAGATAAAAGCCTCCGCAATATACGAACAGCTAAACGATTACGGAGGCTTTATGCGTGCAAGTATTGATTATATAGGCAGCCTAAGTTTCTGCAATTGCAAAAAAATTTGCATGAACCTAGCACTTATTACTTAATTAATAGTTAAGAAGCTTGTTATATATTGGCATATAGATAAAAAATTTATCGTCTTAATAATAGTTATTTAAGAAAAGGAGAGATTATCATGATTGCAAAACAACGTAAGTTACTAGCAATTGCCTTGTTGGGTCTTATATCACTGTCGTTTTCGCCTATGTATAGTGCTGCAACTGTCCCGGGCAGTCAGAAAACTATCATACCTATATGGTTTGATGGGGCGCATCAAGAGTGGATAGCGCTCATGAGAAGAGACCGGTATAACATAATGTGGCACTTTTTCACTGTGCCACAGGTAGGTGCTATGTACTCCAATGTAGGTAGATTGAATCCGGCAGCGATGGCAGGTTATATCGATGGATTTAGTCGCATGACGCACGGCGTCTATCCAAATGAACCGCAAGAGTACCTTTACATAACACCCAAGGCTTTACTTATTCACACGAAAGAACACAGAATAACAGGAGGTTTAGAAAATTATATTCTCATAAAAGTTCCAGCGTTCATAAGCGCTGATGTACTCAACGCGAGTGCCTCCGCAGACGATGGAGAGGAGTTTGCGTGGATCAGGCCGGCTGAGGTTCATGCTGGACCTATGGAGCATGCCTTGGATCGCGCTGACTCGTCTGCTATACGGTGTTTAGCACTTAATCCTATGAGTTGGTGGAAGCTTCCAAATCCAGTTTTGCACCGCACCTATCCAGGTGCTAGCACTGGTCCTCGAGCTGCAGCAGTACCACTCTTTGAGCAGTTTATACCCGAAGAAGGGCCAACGGCAGCACCGCCAGCAGCAGGGTCAGCAAGTAGCTTTCCACCAGAAGCAGGGCCAGCAAGCAATGTTCCACCAGTAGCGGGGCCGCAGTAAGTAGCTGTGTAGTACATATTCGTGTTTATACGCGACGAGCAGATTTTTGTGCGGGTAAGAGAAGATTGATGGGCTGGCGCTCCGAGATGCGTGTATGCTCTTGTGCTATCTTGGCGAAGTGGTGTCCTCAACGATGAGGCCATCACGAAGGCGAATGATGCGATCTGCTTGTGCCGCTGTGTCTTGATCGTGGGTGACAAGGACAATAGTGACGCCATTTTCTCTATTAAGCTTCCTAAAAATCTCCAATATTGTTTGTCCTGTTGTAGAATCAAGATTACCAGTCGGCTCATCAGCAAGCAAAATATCGGGGTTATTAATAAGAGCTCGCGCTATTGCGACACGTTGTTGTTGTCCGCCAGAGAGCTGGTTAGGGTAATGGTCAAGGCGCGATCCAAGATTGACCATACCTAGCATTAATGCTGCCTCACACCGTGCCTCATGCTCGTGCTTGCCAGCATATAATTGTGGTAGTGCTACGTTATCAAGCGATGTCAAATCACCTAAGAGAAAAAATTTCTGAAATACAAAACCAATGTGCTTATTGCGAATTTTTGCAAGTTCATCATGGGCAAGATTCGAGACATCAAGCGAGTTAATGTGGTACGAACCAGACGTTGGCGAGTCAAGACATCCAATCAGGTGCATCAAGGTCGATTTTCCAGAGCCTGATGGTCCGGTAATAGCAATAAACTCACCACGTTCGACTGAGAAAGAGATATCCTTAAGGACAATCAAAGGCGACTTGTTTATGCTATACGATTTGCTAATAGTGCGCATGGTTAAGAGTGCCATATTATCGCTCCAAGAGGGCATCTATGGGATGCATGAGTGACGCTACACGTGCTGGATAATACCCAAAAAATATGCCCACTGCAACCGTAGCAATAAAGGATACTAAAAATGGCATATATTCAATAATCATGGTTAAGCCAGTATAACGGCCAATAAAAACTTGTCCGAGAAGGCCAAGTAGCAAGCCAATAAGACCACCGATGCCAGAAACTAGAATAGACTCGATGAGAAACTGTGCCTGAATAAGACGACGGCGAGCACCGAGCGCCATGCGAAGACCTATCTCTTGGGTGCGCTCTTTAACGGAAACGAGCATAATATTCATAACGCCAATGCCACCGACAAGCAATGAGATCGATGCTGCTATAAGTCCAAAAAGTTTGATAATACGCCCAGCTTCAGAGGCGACGCCTGCAATCGTTTCTTGATCAAATATGGTGAAATCATCTTCTTCGTCGTCTTCTATGTGATGGCGAAATCGCAGGATGCGTTTAATAATGCGCAATGGCTGTTCTGACGAAACACCCTCGTAAAAACTTATAGCGATAGCATTAAGATCATCTTCAGATTCATGTGCTGCCGAGAAATATTTTTTGGCAACGGTAAATGGCACATAAGATCGCGTATTAATATCTTCCGGAATATTAAAGTTATCTTGATGCTCGATGACGCCAATAACCTGGAAAGGGTTGCCATTCATGGTAATAATTTCGCCGACAGGTATGCGAGTGCCAAAAAGTTTTTCGGCAACTTTGGCACCAAGCACAACGACGTTAACGCGGTCACGTATGTGCTGTTCAGTAAAGCCCGTTCCGTAACGGAGCTTATTTTTGTTAATTTTGAAAATATTAGCATCGGTTCCTAGCACTCTATCTCGTGTTGCTGCTCCTTTATGCTCAAGAAGCTCAAGCGTATAGGTACTTCTAGAGATTTGCTCGATAAAAGGTACCTGGCCTTTGATGGCCTCAAGATCCCCTATTGTTAATCGTACAGGTTTCGAGAACATGGCTGCTGTGGCGCCGTGGGAAGAAACATTGCCTGCAATGATATAACAAGCGCCTTCTCCCATCCACATGATTTGTTTTTTTATCTTTTCTTCGGTGCCACGGCCAATAGAAAAAGTTATGACGATAGCGCTGACGCCAACGAGAATGCCGAGTATTGTCAGTAACGATCTACCAGCGTGCCGATAGAGTGTAATTAATGCAGTTCTCATGAGAATTATAGTACGCATCGTTCACCGTTTTGTTAAGGCTTTGATAGGATCTAACAGTGATGCTCTGTACGCGGGATAGAGCCCAAAAAAAATACCAAGTAACAGGGTCACTACAAGAGACACGACTGCGGGTATCCATGCAATATAACAAGGTATTTTCGTATATATTTTTAGTAGAATACCGCCAGCAAGACCTGTTGCTACACCAATAATGCCTCCTGCAAAGCACAAAAGAGCAGATTCGATGAGAAATTGTGTAAGTACTAGCGATCTAGTTGCTCCTAGTGCAAGTCTTAGACCAATTTCTTCGGTGCGTTCCTGTACTGAAACAAGCATAATATTCATGATGCCTATGCCACCAACGAGAAGTGAAATAGAGGCAGCTATAAGGCCGAAGAGCGTAATAGCGTGTGCTGCGCTTTTTGCTACATCACCAATGGCTTGCTGATCAAGAATAAGAAAATTGTTCTCTTCTCCTGGCTCCATATTGTGGGTGAAGCGTAGAATACGGTTTATTGTGCGAAGAATAGGCGCCGATTCAATGCCCTCCGGTAGGCTAAGGGCGATAAAGCCGAGATCATCATCAAATTCTCCGGATTTTTTAAAATACTTTTTTGCCGTTGTAAAGGGTATAAAGATATGTTTGTTAGGATCATTGGTACCCCAAAATTGTTCTTGATGTTGTAGAACGCCAATGACCACGAAGGGGAAGCCTGCTATGTTAATCGGTTTATTGATGGGAATCTCTTTGCCAAAAAGCTTCGCGCGAGTCTCACTGCCAATAATGGCAACGTTGGCACGCCCTCGCAGGTGGTATTTGGTAAAAAAAGTACCGTATTCAACAACATTGCGGTTAATAGCAAGCATCGAAGGATCGACGCCAAGGATCTGATCCTTTAAGGCATTGCCACGCGCGGTGACAAGTTGTTCAGACATAAAACCACGGCTAACTTCGCGTATTTCGGGTACTTGGCTTTGTATTGCTTCCATGTCAGCCTTTGTTAAGCGCATTGGCTTCGCCAAGTTTGATCTCACTGCGCCGACGCCAATAACATTGCCTGGAAGAATGTAAACGGCACCCTTTCCCATAACCATAATTTGGCGGCTAACTTTATCTTCGGCTCCTTTGCCGATCGACATGGTCATGATAATAGCCGCGATGCCGATCATGATACCAACAATGGTCAGCAATGACCTGCCAGGGTGGTTCGTCAAAGATTTGAGGGCGGTTTTTGCAAGCATTACATGCGTCACGGTCACAACCTTATAGACTTATGAGTAACGACTGACCTTTTTATGCATCTTACCTGCAAGTATGTCATGGGTACCAAAAAAGGCAAGCATTACACATTGCGGTTAACATTCACTCTTTGAGTTAGCCTTGCTAAAAATTGGCGTTGACAGTGCAAAATCCTGTGCAGTGTCTCGCACAATTGCGTGAGCAACGCAGATGCTCATGGGTGTTTGCTTTGAAAACGCCCTGCCGCTACATAACAGGCAATGCATGGGCTTGCGACTTTTTATGCTATACTAAAACTGATAAATTCTCTGTACTAGTTTCAAGGCAATGGTGAGCATATGAAGGCAATGCCTATAGGCATAAGCGATTTTAAAAAGATTATCAGCGAAGATTTTTACTATGTCGACAAATCACTGCTTATACGGGAGATACTAACACGCAAAACTGGTGTTACGTTAATTTCACGTCCGCGCAGATTTGGAAAAACGCTTAACTTAAGCATGTTACAGTATTTCTTTGAGCGTTCAGATGAGTCCCATGCAGATCTTTTTGCAGCGTTAGCCATCAAACAATTTGGCACATCAGGCCAAGTATCCGGATTACTGCCATTGGGATTGCATTTGATGGGAAATCAACAATGATCAAGTTTAAAAAACTGGGGCTATGCCAGGCCGTTACCAACTGATAGTATTAAGCCATTAGCAGGTGATAAGAAAGTAATAGTAGCGTAAGATCAGTCTCATGATATCCTATAGATATATAGTACATAAGCATTGTCAATAGATCGACTAGGTGAAGGCATGCAGGGGCTCTTAGCTCATATAAGTGCAAGCGGCCAAAAAACTCACTATGATTTGGTAGGATTTGCGGTACAAAAAATATAGTCTATAGAGGATATATAATCGTTTTATACGATATAATTGGGTTGTCTATGCAAAGAATAATCTTAAGAGTAGTGTTAATCGCTGCTATATGTTTATATTGCTCAGCAATGCATTCTATGCAGCAGGATGCCAGCACGGGGCACGTAATGCACCAACAAGTCGATACGGTAAAAGCTATAAAGAATGCATGGCATAATCTTAACAAGACGGTTTATAGGAGCGTTGCCAACGTTGACGAAGCCATAGCAAGTATGAATGCCGAGGGTTTTTACTGCTCGACTCTCGAAGAGACTTCTCCTAATTTTTTTAGAATCAAAGGAAAATCGCCATACCAATACCACATGTGGGTAGCACTGGGAACAGGAGCTGTGCTCGGTGCGTCCTTGGCGTTGTCAGCAGTCATAGTTTATTGCAAAAAAATTGTAGCGAAACGTAAACCCATGAAGCGTCGGCAGATTTACAAACGTTAATTGGGTATAAGTTGTAACGCAAAATCCAAGTAAAGCTGAGCACACATGTGCCGCTTCTTATTCTTGTGCACTAGCTCGCTGTTGTTGCCAATCGGCCAAGCAAGCAAAACCAGATAATTTAGTCTCTTTGGTGGCATGATTTTGCAGGCCAAGCTGAATAATAAGATCTATAAAGTCCATTGGCTTAATACCAATTTCGGCTGCTTGGTGAAATAAACATGTTGCTGGCGTTAAAGCTGGCAGTGTGTTAATTTCTAGAATAATACATCTCTCGACACCTGTTGGGCTTTGCTGAGCATCTTGATAGAAACAGTCGATACGAACATAGCCTTTGCAGCCAACGGCAGTATAGGCGCGTGTGACGATATCTTGGGCTAGTTTAAGTGCTGGTGCTGGTAGTGGTGCTGGTGTTTGGTTTTCACCGGCTCCTGGTAAAAACTTCTCTTCAATCGAGAGAATATCACCGCTGGCGACGACTTTACTTGGTGGTAACGCTATGGGATCGCTATTGCCAACAACGCCAATAGTGAGCTCAGTACCAACTATGTATTCTTCGACAAGCGCATGTGTTTTACCATCGGCGAAAATTGCATCAATGGCGTCGATACTATCTTGGGTGGTTTTTGCTTTACATACTAAGACGCTGCAGCCATCGTCATGTGGCTTAACAATAACGGGCAACCCGATTGATTCTTCTATAGTTGCGCTTACGGCGAGTTTAGTGTCTTTCCATGCATCTCGTGCAACAAGACGCGACCGTGGAACATCAATACCATGATGCTTCAAAAACTCTGCCGTTTTGTACTTATCCATGCAAAGAGCACTGGCAAGAACGCCTGAACCATTATAGGGCATGCCAAGCATTTCAAGAGCACCTTGGACAGCACCATTTTCACCACGTCCTCCGTGCAGCGCAATAAACGCAAAATCAGCGATATCTGGAAGCTCAGACCATGCGATAGCAGAATCTGCTGCACTATAGTGTTCTATCTCTGCTGTTGAATTACGTACCAGCAGTGATTGAGTCAGCTTGTGCAGTGTCATACGACTACTTACAAACAGTGGGATCACGGTGTAACGGTCTGGTGAAAGCTTATAGATAACGTTACGGCCTGATTCAAGCGAAATTTCTTTTTCATGTGATTGGCCACCGAAAAGTACTGCAACGCGTATTTTTTTATTGATGGTTTCCATGGTTTTTTCTTGTTCTTGTGTGCTGCCAGGTATAGCTGTACGAATGCCATATCGGCAAAGATCAGTTTCAATAAGATAATTAATAAGATCTGTATGGCTAAAACCAGCTTCGGCGCCGGCTCTAAATAAGAGGCTTGCTGGTCCCATGCCAGACAGTGTATTTGCTTCTATGATGCAGACTCGGCCATCTACCAAGAGAAATCCATCAACACGTCCAATAGTATCGATACCTAGTACCGTAACAACGTGTTTACAGCACTCTTGGATGGCAAGCATATGCTCTTGGGAACATCGTGGTGGCGTATGTTCAAGAGCACGTCCTGGCATATATTTTTGTTCATAATCAAAAAATGAATTGCCATCGAGTTGGGCTATCTCTGTTGGTGGTAATGCCATCAAACTATCTTGGCGCTTATCTGCAAGAATAATGCATGAAAATTCCATGCCAATAATTTTTTCTTCAAGAAGAACACCCTGCGTTCTTGTGTCTCCAACCTGTGAAGCTCTTGTGATGCCTTGTAATAACGATGTTTCATCGTGTGCTATACAAACGCCGATACTTGAGCCTTCTCCGATAGGTTTTACCATGACGGGAAAGCCAATAGACTTGCTTGCCAATGCATCTGTGATGCTGGTGAGGTTGAGTTTGCCTTGCAGTAAAGCATGTATAGTTATCGGATCAACGTAATGGCCCTTTGGAGTCATGATACCAGCATTGGCAATAATGTTTTGCTGTATATGTTTATCCATGCAGAGGGCGCTTGCAAAGACACCTGATCCAAGATATGGTATGCCGAGTATTTCAAGCATTCCCTGTACGGTGCCATCTTCAGCATAACGACCATGCACTGCAAGATAGATAAAATCTACAGTGTTTTTAAGCTCATCCCACGAAATAACGGTTGCTTCGGTTTCGAGCCGATCAACAAAGTCGGTTGTTTTGCCACGATGTAAAAAGTGCCACGGTAATATAAAGAGTTTACCATCTATTGTTTGATAGATTGGTATAGTCGTATATAAAGCAGTGTCCAAATGGTCGCATATCGTTCTGCCTGAGTTAAAAGACACTTCATGCTCAACGGAACGGCCACCCATCAGAACACCAACGCGCAACTTCGTCATGGAGCATCCCTGATTTCATAGTATAATAGACACGAAAAAACAAAACATAAACTATATATTAGTATATTGCAGTAGGAAATCATGTCAACTGCTACGAGATTATGCTCTGTGGCTGGCGAGCAAAAATTTTGAGAGCATAAAAAGCTCCATCATAGTGCTATAAGGAGTAAACTACGTTACCGGTGTATAAAAAGCTTTATCAAGTAGAACTAAAATAATAATTAAAATATTGCTTTTGGAAAATATTATTTGCTATTATATAACTATTAAGATGTTGTGGTATCATGTACTATTCTTTGAGGACTGGTTTTTTGGTATTGCCTAGTCACTACAGCCGTTAAAGATCTTACGTGCGTCAGCTATGTAGGATGCCATGGAGCCAGGGCTAAAAAGTGCGGATTAAGTTGTAGTGCATAAAGTTACTATAAAGTAGTTGTGTACTATTTATTGTAAAAAAAGGGGTTTGCTAGCATGAAGATAAGCAGTTTGTATGCGCTCAGTGCGCTATCTTTATTGTTGATTATGACGATGTATGGAGCAGTGCCGGAAGCAGTACAAAAAGAACCGGTTCAACAAGCAAAACAAGAGGGAGCTACAGCACGAACCGTACAACAAGAAAAATTACAGAAACAAGAGAAAACTGATAGAAAACGCACAAAAAAGAAGACATCAAAGGACAAGGCGAAACAAGAAAGAAAGGCTGAAAAAAAGAGAAAAGCTAGACTTCTTGGTATTCCTGTGAAACAAGAAAAACACAAGAAGATACTAAAGAAGCATATTAATAGGCAAAAGATCGCAGCCGTTGAGACTACCGAAAAGCCCTTAGCGGCAACAGAAGTTGCTACTAAGCCAGTAAAACCGGCAAAAAAAGCCAAGCACAAAAAACTAACAGCAAATGATCGCAAAGTCACGAAGTCTAAAGCGCATTCAAAAACAGAACAAAAACTAAAACAGGTTGTGCAGGTTACAGACGTTGCGCCTGTCGCAAAAAAAGTCTCACGCGTAGTGCCAGTGGTAGCTACCACTGCAGCTGCAACGAGGGCGAAGCCTGCAGTAATTATTGAAAAAACCAAAGCTGGGCAGGAACAAGCCAAACAGCCAGCTGAAGAAAGCTTAGAAGTTCCTGCTGAACCATACACCAAGAATATTGGTGAAGGTTTCTCAATAACACTTATGCAGGGCAATATTGCCGAGCAAAAAACAGATGCCATTGTTAACGTTGCCAATGCCTCACTCATTGGTGGTACCAGCATTGATAGGGCTATTCATGAAGCGGCTGGACCGAAATTGGCAGCTTTTATCGCTAAGTTGCCAGAAAGTAAAGATCCTATTTCTCATCAGATGGTTAAATGTCCTGTCGGCGAAGTTCGCATAACGCCATCGTTCGATCTGTATAAAAAGACTGGTTGCAAGTACATTGTGCATGTGCATGCCCCCCGTGATACAACGCCTGATCGCGAGCACTATCTTGCCAAATGTTACGTGAATGCATTACAGGCATTGGATGCTAAAAATATCGAATCTGTGGCTATCGAATCTGTAGCATTTCCTTCGATAGGTACTGGTTCATTCGGCATCCCCATTGATAAGGCAGTGCCGATAGCTCTTGCGACGATTATTGAAACAGTCAAAGCGCGTAAAGCGGATAACAAAAGCTCACTTCAAAAAATCTTGATAGTTATTTCGCCGAGCGCGAAACGCACGTATAAAGCCTATCGCTCGATGCTTGAAGGGCTTTAAATCATGATGCACACGTGTTAATAAAAAATTTTGCGGAACTGCATAACAAAGTTAACCCGCGTCGCCAATCGTATTGTTGTGTAATGGTCAGAGAAAAATCTTTGGGTAGCATACATTTATGTATACAAAGGGCTTGTTTATGAAGATGAAAATTATAGCATATCTGGTTGTACTGTCTGTTGGCAATGTCTTATTTGGTGCGGCAGCGCCAGCTGCTTCACACTATACCGACGTATTTATGACCGAAGAGCCAATCATAAGACTCGAAAACAAAACTGATTGGCCTTTAAGAATTACCTATATTGAGGGCGAGGGACTTGCTCTTGTGCAGACCTCGAGAATGCTTAGCGAAGCCAAACCTGGTGACACTGTTGTCAAAGAGATTGCGCCCCATGCTACCCTAGAGATTCCCCTTGCTACGCCAACCATTACAAGTATAGAGGCTCTTTACCAAACTGGAGTTGCTGTTGCATTGGGAAGATCAGCAATGCGAGGCATTGCCAATGTTGCTTGGCTCTCTGGTTTAGCACCTAAGGGGTATAGCGAAGCGCTCCATGGGAATTATAAACCACCAATAGCGCTAGTAGGTACTGACGCAGCATTGCGTAGCGCCAACGCATGGCTCGCAAGTCTTCGCGATGCTTTTATACAAAATCCTTCTCGTATGGTACCTGCTACGTTGGACATTACTGTTTTTAAAGACCATCTTGTGCTGCGCCGTGGCCTTGCTCATAAGAAAATCGCTACCAAGACGCAACCAATAGCTGTTTATGCATCAAGCAGCGCAGCACCAGCAGCATCGCTAGCAGCACCAGAAGAGGCAGGTTTTCCATTGGGTGGATCAGCAAAAGCTGAAGGCACAGCCGCTGAAGTACCTTCTTTTGAAGAACAACATAGAAAACTTCTTGCTATATATGACAACAAAGCTCCTGAGTCCATTAACGCTGAGTTTGAAGGGCCTTATATGCTTGATCAGTGTATTGCTAAAATTGTTCAACGCGCCGAGCTGATAGAGCCTCAGGAAGCTAGCGGCACACGGTATCTTCACTTACGTATTACCTTCAATCAACGGTTGGTTATGGCAAGCGATCTCTTTAAAAATGTCTTACAGTCTATTCGCAGAAAGCTAGCTGCTCAAGCTCATGCCCACCTGATTACTCTTGAACTTATCAATGCTCCTGATATTGTAGAAGGCACCTTTGTTAATTTTGATGATCTTATCTCGCTTGTTATTACCCCAGCACCCCAGGGAAGTGGTTCTTACCAGATTGAACCTGGTGCCTTGAGAAGTCTAACTCATCTGGAATCGTTTGCTCTTGAAGGAGGTCAAAATCTCATAAATATAAGACCAAATACGTTTGTAGGTCTAGGGCATTTGAAAAACTTGAGCTTGGCTGGCATAGCACAGGAACATCTGCAACCAGGTATCTTTAATGGCCTAGAAAATGTACAGCGACTTAAGCTTGCGACGGGCATATTTATGCCGTATGGTGTACACAGAAAATCCTTCGATTTTTCCAGTCTTGCCGCACGAGGCCAGGTACTTTTTCAAAACATGCCTAAGCTACGAGTACTCACCTTGGTTGTTGTGGGTCGCGTGCAAGAGGAAGCTTTACAGGCACTCAAGGTCATTCTTACGCCATTATTGCCTGGTGTACAGATAAGGCTTACAAAGGCTGTGATGACTCCAGCCAAAAAGAAGCTAGATTAGAAAGTAAAAAGCATCAATCCCAACAAGTTGTATGGGTGTGCAGGTATTGGCTTGAAGAGCAAATAGGTTGCTATGCGACATGTGCCAAGATTTATTGAGATAGCGATTGCTGCTTCTATGCTTTTTCGCCTATACTTGAGTCTATTAATGGATTAACGAAGATGGCATGAGAGAAAACAAAATAGACTAGTCGAGAGTATTATGGCGTTGCACGCAAAGAAAAAAATCCCCGTTGGCATTGACTCGTTTGAGACCATTATTGAGGGAAATTATTATTACGTCGACAAAACAGGTTTTGCCAAAGATATTATTGAGAAGAGTGCGCTGGTTAGTCTCATTACGAGGCCACGCCGTTTTGGCAAAACCATAAATATGCTGATGCTCAAATCGTTTTTCGAGATAGCTCAAGAGTCAAAGCGTAGTTTCTTCGAAACACTTTCTATAGGGCAAGATAGCGATTGTATGGTGCATCAGGGCAACTACCCGGTTATGTTTTTGACGTTTGGTGGTGTCAAAGAAACATCAAAAGCAACTTGTCTTGATACTCTCGAAGGGATTATTGTTGACGAATGGCGGCGACATGCCTATCTCTTAGAATCACCTGCGCTGACCGAGCCAGAAAAAACTGATTATAAACGCGTGATTGAACGAACAGCATCCTCAGACTTGTATAGTCGATCGATCAAGCATCTAACTATGTATCTTCACCGCCACTATGGTGTGCGTCCTATAGTCTTACTTGATGAATATGATGCGCCATTATTAGAGGCCTACAACAGTAAAGATCCAGAGTATTATGCTACGATTGTAGGTTTTATGCGGACATTTCTGACAACCGGTTTGAAAAAAAATCCAGAATTTTATAAAGCTGTTATTACGGGTGTTACCCGTATAGCCAAAGAAAGTATTTTTAGTGGCTTTAATAATGCCTCTATGCATCCCTTAACAGATACTTTTTATGCGCCTTATTTTGGCTTTATGCAATCGGAGGTCGATGCCCTTGTTGCATATTATAAGCCGCAGGTCTCAATTGAGCAGATTAAATATTGGTATGATGGCTATACTATTGGTACAACTGAGCACATGTATAATCCATGGTCAGTACTGAATATGCTGTTCAAAGGTAGTGTACTTGGTCAGTACTGGATTAATGCTGGCAACAATAATCTTATCAAAGATGTTATTGTAGCGCGAGCATCAGAACTTCAAAACGACATGGAACAGTTAATCAATGGCCGGACAATCCGGAAGAAAATTGTCGAACATACGACGTTTGACACTGTGTATACTCATGATGATGCAGCATGGAACCTCTTGTTAACGGCTGGCTATCTATCGTTCAAGAATTTTGCTGATCGTATGGCAGATTTCTATATCCCCAATCAGGAAATTCGCGAATTTTTTATAGAGACTATCACGACATGGTGCCAGCAGCATGTGAATACGAGAAACTTTACCAGTATGCTCGAGGCTCTTACGCAGGGCGAAGTGGAACGATTTGAAGATTTTTTTATCAATTTTGTGCAACACAGCTTTTCGTTTCGTGATATCGGCGGCGACGAACCTGAAGCGTTCTATCATGCATTTGTCTTTAGTCTGTTCGCAAGTCTCTATGGCGAATACCAGATTCTCTCCAATCGCGAAGGTGGTTCCGGTATCTATGATCTCGCGATTATTCCTAACGATGCCAGCAAATTTGGCATCGTTCTCGAATTTAAACGGATTGCCGCTATAGAACGGCAGCCGGTTGAGGTTGCCGCTGATCATGCGCTTGCGCAGGCATTACGGCATGACTATGCAGAAGCCATTCGCGCCCGTGGCATGACAAAAATAATAACTCTGGGTATTGGCTTCAAGGGCAAGCAGGTTGCCATCAGGCATGCACCTTGATTGGTTAGCATTGCATGCTTACCTAAAAGGTTCTGCAATCACTTTTTTGCGGTTCTTGTTCTACGTGGCTTGTTCGCTGTAGCATACTTCTCGAATTCCGCTTCAAGTTCAGCAACAGTTGGTAAGGTGCTTTTGAATCTTTTTGGCAGTCGTGTTACTATCTCAGTTTCATACCCAGCGACCCCCATGGGTTTATTGATATCTCTGAGCGCATACTCTGCAATGATATTATTTTTTGTCTTGCATAACAATAGCCCGATAGTTGGGTTATCATCCGGATGTCGCAATAGATCATCAACTGCTGACAAGTAAAAATTGAGTTCTCCAGCATCTCGAGGGTCAAAATCACGTGCCTTGAGCTCAACAACGATAAAACAGCGTAACTTGTAATGATAAAACAAAAGATCTATATAAAAATCAGTATTGCCAATCTCCAAATGATACTGTCGACCGATGAAGGCAAAGCCCTTGCCTAGTTCTAGCAGCATTTTTTGGACATTATCTATGAGGCCCTGCTCAATATCTCGTTCGTTATACTCACCTGTAAGTGCAAGAAAATCAAAGAGATACGGATCTTTAAGCGTCTGCTGAGCAATACTCGACTGTGGTACTGGTAGTGTTCTTTGAAAATTAGTAATTGCCTTGCCTTCACGCTTATAAAGGCCAGATTTAATTGATGCTTCAAGTGTACTTCGACTCCATCCGTTATCGAGAGCCTTTTGCGCATACCAGAGACGTTCGTCATTCTTTTTTACTTTTTCCATAAGGACGACATTATGGCCCCACGGAATAGTAAAGATAGGAGCGGTTTGCATGTTTCCCACAAGCTGTGGGATTTTTGCATAGGTCTCAAAAAAAGCTTTCATGCGAAATACGTTTGTTCTCGAAAACCCAGCGATGCCTGGAAAACTTTGCTGTAAATCATTTGCTAACTGTTCAACAGCAGCAGGTCCCCAATAACCTGCACGTTGTTGTTCGGTTACTATCTGTCCGATATACCAATAAAGTTCTAGCAACTCTTTGTTAACAGACAGTGCTGCTTTGATCTGCGACTCTTTAATACGCAGTTTTATGACGCTTACGATGCTGGCATATTCTTTGGTGCTGGTAGCTTTGGGAACAGTTTTTGTAGGTCGTATTTTTTTCATAAGATTGCCTACTAATTTTTCACCTGCTCAAGTCCCATGTCACGCAAAAATGCCTCTTGATTTGGTTCACGGCCCAGAAATGCAACCAACAGATCATGTGGTTCTTGGCTGCCACCGCGGCTGAGTATATCATCGACAAGTTTTTTGCCGATCTCAGGGTTTAGTAGTCCGTGGGAGCGGATTTCGGCAAAAAGGTCTAGAGAGTATACTTTTGACCACAGGTAACTATAATAGCGTGCGCCATAGTCTGTCAGGTGGCCAAATGATGCGAACATATGATTTTCTGGTGAAAACATAACATGTAGTGGTGTTTGTTTATATGCTTGCTGTAAAAGCTCTGCAGGTGAGAGTCCAGTGTTCTGATAGGTCGATAGAGACATATGTGATAGTGTGCTTTGGCGTAGAACAACATAGCCAGCAAAAAGATTTTTTGTTGTAATAATACGATCAATGATCGTGTCTGGTAATGGCTCGCCTGTCTTATAGTGTGAACTTATCATGCGTAGTATATCTTTATCGAATAACCACTGCTCAAAGAGTTGCGATGGAACTTCGACAAAGTCAAATTTAACACTGGTCCCCGAGAAAGAATTAATCGCTGTTTTGCCAAACATACTATGCAATGCATGACCAAGTTCATGGAAGAAGGTCGAGACGCTTTGCCGTGTTAAGAGAGCAGGCTTATCGCCCATGGCCCGTGGAAAATTCGCGATAATGGCGCCTAATGATGGAGTATCTCCAGCGTGCGCTGGAATAATGGGAGCATGGCATGCATGGGTAAATTTGTTGTCTCGTGGGAATAAATCAAGTAACAAATAGCCAAGCAAGTTATTGGTTACACGCTCTGTTACGCGGACTAAGCGAACATCGCTTGCCCAGAGACCGTGCACCGGCATAGTAGCGAAGGTGAGGTTAAAAAATTTTGCGTAAACGCCCATAAGCGCTTCAAGTGTATGTTCAACAGGGAAATACTCAGCTACGACACGATCATCAAGGTCATAAAAACGTTTCTCATATGAAGACTGCACAAACATGTAGTCCCATGGATGTATAGTGCCTTCTGCGCTGAGCGTGACGCCTTCTGGTAATTGTTGGACAAGCGCCTCAAATTCAGCACGCTCTTTTGCGGCTGCCTTTGCAACAAGTTCCTGTAAAAATTGTTCAACTGCTTGTGGGGTATGGGCCATCGTGGCATATATGCTGAGCGCAGCATATGTTGGGAATCCAATCATGGATGCCATTGCTGAGCGTTTTGCCATAATCTCCTGCAGTAAGGCATCGTTGGCTGGGTATGCTCTATTAACGTAGAGTGTGTAGAGGGCTTTACGAGTATTGGCAACAGTACAATGCTCCATAACTTGTGTATATACAGGCGTATCCGTTGGGACTAGATACTGTCCTGATGCATTTTTTTTGAGCGAAGCGATTAAATCTTTATCGAGGCCTGCCAGTGCTTCAAGTGGCACTGCTATTGTTCTAAGATCTTCGCTAATATTGCGTTCAAAGGAAAGAGACAGTGCTGTGACCTTTTTTTCGAGGTCCGAGACTACGGCAAGTTTTTCTTCTGGAAGACCGAGCCCAGAACGCTCAAATTCTTCAAGAGTTTTTGTTATGAAATATTTCTCTTCTGCTGTCAGTGATTCTACTTGTGCATTACCGTTTGCGTAGGCTTTAATAGCCTCGTAGAGCGCCTTATTCTTGTTAATGGCACTGGTACTAAAATCAGCAATCTGTATGAGTAATTCTTGGCACGTAGTACGTATACTCTCGTCAGGGCTGACCATATGGAGTACGGATAAAACATTGCCAGCGATAGCCAATGAAGACGTTGCTTGCAAAACATCAAAAACACGAATGGTGTTTTCAAAGGTCCTCTTATTGGTTGCTACACCTATAATATCGCTGATCTTTATTTTGGCATCAGTTATGGCTTTATCGACTGCTTGCTTAAGAGCCTCAGCTTTTGCTGAAAATAGATGCGTTATATCAGAAGTGTCATGAATTTCTGTAGTGAATGAAAAATTCGATTTGCCCATGCATCTACTGACTAAAGCCCATGAACCGATGCAACAAAGAACAAGAATAACTATGATTGGCACCAAATAGCCGCTGTACCACATACTAACCCTTTCAAAAAAAAACCCCGAGCAACATCGGGGAAACAAAACTTGGTTGCGGGGGCTGGATTCGAACCAGCGACCTTTGGGTTATGAGCCCAACGAGCTACCAGGCTGCTCTACCCCGCGATAATTCAATACTCACTGTACAGGTATTATTGCGATACGTCAAGGTCAATATTACAACTTAATCTTAAATATTTGCCAAGAAGAAGCATCTGGCACAGTAATTGTATGATTTTCTGGTGTTGTCTTGGCGCTGCCTTCAGCGGTACTAGGCACAGTAGTTCCATGATCTTACAGTATATGTTACTATAATAATCGTAAATAATCGTACACACTTTGAGATATTTTTCTTTAACATA
Organism: uncultured bacterium; assembly: GCA_963715605.1. Taxonomy (GTDB): domain Bacteria; phylum Babelota; class Babeliae; order Babelales; family Vermiphilaceae; genus JAKASV01. The sequence continues at coordinate 1,457,437 of OY970257.1, forward strand.
TTAGAGGAATTTTCCATGGTTAACTATAGGCGATGGCATCGCATGGTTCTCATACTAGCCATAGTTGGCAACATGTATGGGCAGGAAGAGAAACGGGAACGTCTTATTGAGCACAAAAAAGCTGCCCTTGAGTCTGGTGACAAAAAGGGCGCTATAAAATATCTTGAAAAGATAGTGCCTCTCTACCATGATGCTGAAAAGCTCAAAGATGTCATGCTTGAGCTTGCGAAACTTTTCGAAGAAACTGGTAACCATACGAAGGCTTCTGCGCTCTATACAGAGTTTGCGTCCCTGTACCCAAGCTGCGACGAGGTCGAGTTTGCCTTCTATAAAGCGATTGTTAATTCTTTTGCCTTAATTCTTGATGCTGAGCATGACCAAACGCGCACCATTGAAACTAAAGAACTTATTGAAAAGTTTCTTGAGCGACAATCATTTGCTATCTACAGAAGCGATGTTGAGTCAATGCTAGAAAAATGTGAACAGCGGCTTCTTGAAAGTGAAACAAATATTTTCATGTTTTATATTGGGAGAGGCAATATTACAGCTGCCCAACACCGTCTTAAAAATATACGAGATACCTACGCAGCAAAAAAAATCCCCAATATTCAGACGATACTTAGCAATCTCGACAAGACACTATCTGAACAGATACTTACCATAACGCCATCAAAAGATCTATCACTTATCTCTTTGCCAACACCCGCTACACTTGCAGTAGAACCCATTGCTAACCAAGCTGATAGCGCTGCAAGCAAGTCAATTTCGTCAGCACAGCAAGCGAAAGCCGATAGCACTGCAAGTAATTCAGTTTTATCAGCACAAAAAACGATAGCCGAGAAGCCATGATATCGAATAAATTTCAGGGCGATCGTGGCGAAGCATTAGTTGCGGCTTACCTGGAACAGCAAGGCTTTAAAATCCTTGCACGCAAGTATAGACGCGCTCAGGGTGAAATAGACATCATAGCGAGCAACAGTTCTATTGTTGCCTTTGTTGAAGTCAAGGCCAGAACGCATAGTTTTGTTGATTTAACGGAAGTTATAACGCCAGCAAAACAACGCCGCATGTTGCTGACAGCAAGATGGTTTATCACAGAACATGACTTGCAGGATGTGATCTATAGATTTGACATAGCGTGTATAGAAAATCTTACACAGGGTACTGTTACCTACTACGCAAATGCATTTACGGAGGGCGATCTTTGAATAATTTTACGCAACGCGTTGCTACAGGCAGTATGTTGGTGGCCTTTGTCTATATGGCTACCGTGACACCGCCTATTGTTGGCACCTGTCTTTTGCTCAGTATTCTTGCCATTATTCTAACGTGCGAGTGGCCACTATTTGTTCGCAGAAATAGGCTGCTAGCGTTGTTAACGCCATGGTATCCAATAGCTCCTTTTATAGCGCTGATTGCACTGCATCATAGCGACCAGACACGTTTCTATGCCCTCATGGCATGCTTGTGTGCTGCTGCCCACGATACAGGCTCCTATATTGTTGGTTGCTTATTTGGGAGAACACGCATAGCTCAATCAATCAGTCCACGGAAAACATGGGAAGGTTTTTTCGGTGGGCTGTGCAGTGTGTATATGCTTTTGTGCCTAGCAAGAGAACATATTGGCGTATTGGCTTGCCAGTTTTCGTATTTTTTTATAGCAGTAGTCATAGCAACGGCTGCATTACTTGGTGATCTTTTTGAGTCATGGCTCAAACGACGAGTAGGTATTAAGGATTCAGGGTCTTTATTACCTGGTCATGGTGGCTTTCTTGACCGCTTTGATAGCGTCATGGCCGTTGCAAGCATCTTTGCACTGCTGCTTTGGTTTTCATAAAATTCTGGCAATATCAAGAAAATTAGCTTGCATACTACAGCTATATCTCGGTATGATTGGAATTGTTGTTTATCGTATGTCCTCTTTATGAAGGAGAGTTCAATGAACAGAATGGCATTAGCCCTCTGTGTGGTAGGTTCTATAGTATTATTACCAGGGTGCTGTACTCGTAAACGCCATTGTTGTAAACCAGAACCTGTATGTTGCGAGAAGCCAGTAGAAGAAAAATGTGTCTGTGAAGAGCCTGTTTGCTGCGAGAAAGTCGAGCCTGTTTGCGCAGAACCATGCGACGAAGAGCATGTAGCCCCTCATCATGAACGACACCATGTAGCGCATGCTCCACAAGCAGTAGGACCCAAAGAGATGGCTGATCTTGCTGATGAAGAAGTAGCGCCTCTCGATGATAATGCGCTTGAATCAGCAGCAGAAGATGCCTTGGCGGGTAATCCGTCAGTGGCAGGCCAGGCCTCTCCTGTCAGCAATGCTGTTCAAGGGAAAGAGCTGTTCTAAACTAATACCATTGTGCATATCTACTCCCCCTGGAAAGCTATACGGTTTCTAGGGGTTTTTTGTTTAAAGAATTTTGTACTTAACAGAAAATACGAGGAGAAGTGGCATGCCTATATTTTTCATACTTTTTTTTCTTATGGGTTTTTCTTTAAACAGTAATGTATTAGCCCATTCATTAGCAACTGTTACTGATTTGGCTGTACATACAAAAAAAATTATGCGTCTACCAGATTGTACTCATGCTTGTTCAGTAACGGGTGAGCCGTGCATACGTAGTGAGTACATAGATAGCGCGCCTTACATTATTGCTCCAGCGGATGGTCTTGTGCATTGCTACCAACTTAGTAAAAATTTATCAGGTGAAATTACCGTTGAAACAGACAAGATTGGTAATGATGTTTATATTTTTACCAATGGTTATGCATTGGATGGAGATATAACTCTTACCGGTAACAATAAAAATAGGCCAGATGGTCCAACCGTCTATGTTATAAATAATAGGACTGATCTCATTGCGCAAAGTAAGATAACAGGAGAGATTACTGCACAAGGAACAGCGAACGCTGATTATTATAGACTTACCGTTGTTAGCGGTATAACCCTTGACAGTGAAGGGGTTGCAGGTGATACAACGAATAATACTATTTCTATAGAATCTAAAGCTGTTATGCATGGTGATATTAATATTGCAGATAGCGTAGATAATCCAACGATCACTGTTGATGCGGCTACGATACAAGGCAATATCTTTGGTGGCAATATAGGTAATACTATTACTTTGCAAAACCAAGCAATAGTTTCGGAGGATATAAAGGTTGGCAATGGCCCTAACGCCCTAACAGTTATAGGTGCATCGAATCTTGAGGGTTGTTTTACATTGGGTGCACCAATAACAACCTTAACTATAAGCGCAGATGGTCATGCAAGCCCTTGTGCTAGTCCGTCTATACCTGGCAACCAATTTGTTGAGTGGGGTTGCTGTAAAGATGATAATCTTGGTAAAGTTATTTTCTATGGTAATGGCAGCAGTATTCGTGCTTATGCCAACAATCAGTGGTCTGAGCCGTATCCGGTAGTAGCGCTACCACAAAAATATAGTGACCATGCATTTTATTGGTTTGACGATACCCACGTTCTTATGGTATTTACGAGTCCAAATGCTTTGCTTTATTCTGTCTTGTATGATAGTTCTCATAACACTTTTCAAGAAATTAAAATTATACTACCAAAAGAGGCAAAGCGGAACATTGTTAAATACACGAGTTTAAGATCTATTAAGCAACCAAGTAGTCTTGTAGCGTGGCATGTTGAGCAAAAGGATGGTGCCTGGAATCCTGAAGAGCAGTATCTAGGAACATGTTTTACTACCGGTAATAATGAAATTAGTTTTGTTATCTATAAAGTAACTAATGACTTTGCCAATCAAAACATCAACTTAAAAATTCTATCGCAGTGCCTAGCACCTTCTGAGATCAACAACGAACTTGCGTATCTTACATGGCAACCGACGCTATCTACCCAAGATAACCCAAGTGCCCATCCATTGGTACTTGTTGGTCTCAACAGTGTTGGTGCGCAGCTTGTTGCAGTGCCATTTGATCCAAAAGACAGCAAAAAACAGATACAAGCGGTTATACCAACCGGTGTTACCGTGCCTTTAGGACCCACAGTTTTTGCTTCGCCAAAATACTTTAATCTTGCGGGTCAGAGCGGTGTGCAACAGGTGTTGCAGCAATATACAGTGTCAACCAAAGAAGACTCTAGCGTGTCATTTTCTTTAGTTGGTAACATTATTGAGCTTCCAATAGATCAGTTTGGTACAGTTTCAAGATTACGATGTTGTAACGGTAGTGATGATGCACCTGTATTCGTGAGCTTTGTTGCACCAACAGGTACTTCACTGTTTGCAAATGTTACCATAGACCACAACAATGAGACATACTCGATTAATAAATATCCTAGTTTTAACTATGATGCTTTGACCTTAAACTATACGGATCTTGCACCACAATGTCTTAATGGAGATCTTGCCAATTCCCAGTATAACATTGTTGGGTTGCTGGCAGGTTTCGGTGCCAACCAAGTATGGCAATTTTTATGTTCCAGTCCAACGGAGTGTTCTGCAACGAACCTGTCGTTACCTTGAAGGTTTAATGGAACTATTGTTAGCATAAGAGCACGTTGTGATCGGTATGATCTACCGGTCACAACGTGTCGATTCGTGTGATAGCAATTACTTATGTTGTTATTTTTTGCTTGGCGTGGCTTCAGTTTGCTTTGCCATGGCTGTGTTACCTACTATTGTGGCAACATGTATCTTAGCTCCTGTAGCAATGCCAGTTGTAATTTGATCATGTGTTTGTTGTGAGCAAGATGCTGTACAATATCCTCCAAATCCAGCCGTTAAAGCTCCTGCTATAGCCAGGGAAAGATTTCCTGTGGCAGCTGTTGCGCAAAATGTTGATAACCCAGCACTAAACCCTGCTGTAAGAGCGGATCTTGTGGATGCTTCTCGGGCGGCTGCCGTTGATTCATGATGAAAACGCTCAGCTTGTTGTCGTGAAGCTTCTGCATTTTTATGTGAGTCTATTGTCTGAAAGACACTGAGAGCACATTGTATATAGGGTAGTGCAGCATCGCTTACGCCCATAATCTTGCGCCAGATGGCTCTTATACCGAAACGTGTTTTGATGGTTTCGTAGACTACAGCATATGCCTTATCTACTATAGTATCGGTTAAGATCTTGGCTTGGTGCTCATCGGGCTTATTCACAAAAACAGGAGTAATGCCAACTTCTACTAGTGATCTATAGCCATCTTCTGAGCACATACTTTGGCGCACAACAGTAAATATTGATTCTATATCACGTATTGAAAACTTATGTGTATTTTTGATAAGTTCATGTATCTTGCCAAGTGATACTTCATTGCTTATGCCCTCCTTGGTAAGTTTTGCTAGTTCGCGGTTAATAATAGCCGCGCGATGCTCATCAGAAGGGTTGCCAATATGGATGGTATTCTGCCCAAAACGCGATCTAATAGCTGGTGGCAATTGTTTTTCGCCATCCTCAGCGTCTTTTAAAGGATCAATATTCGTTGTACCAATAAAAACAACGTTAGGGTACTTCTCTTTTGCATAGTCCATAATGCCTTGTAGTACCTGTAAGGCATTATCACCATCCTGACGTAGACTGACTAACGCATCAATTTCATCAAACAGTACCACAGCATTCTTGTGATCTTGCATATACTTTTCGATAGCCTGTAACTGATGCTCACGTGAAAATTGGTATTGTGTTCCCAATCCTGCTGTTCTAACACAGTAAAAATCTCTACCATAAAATTGAGCAAGAGCTCTTCCCAGCGTTGTTTTGCCATTACCTGGAGGGCCATAGAGGAGAATAGCCGTTTGAGTGGTTCGTGGTTCTTTGAGATAACCAAGTATTCTGAGAGCATCTTGATTAATATACTGCAGTATAAAATCTATGGTTTCTCGTGGAAGTGGTGCCATGATAGTATTATATGCTGTATCTTGTTGTTCTTGAGCGACTACACCCCTAAGAAAATCACGCTGGTCTGGTATCATAGATAAGAGCCCCGATAAAATAGTATGGATTGCATCGTACATTGGTGGTAATTGTAAGATATCGACTAATCGTTGTATACCTTGCGCGGTCATCGGAACAGTTTCAGCAATGGACGCCGCGAAACGCCTTGATGCACCATCCTCACTGAGCATCTTGTTTTCTGCAATGGTAAATCTCAGCTCTTGAGCAATAGTCTCAAAATCTCTGAGTTGAACACTAAAGATAAGTTTCATGCTGTTATTCATGTAGTGCTGACGGACTGAGCTAGCAAGCATTCTCATCGAAGATTGTAATCGTATAATACTTTCTGCGAAGAGATCAAGTAGGGCCAATGCTCGTTCTTTGCCGTTATGGTTACTATCACCTGCTATAACTTGTTCCAGCTGATATCTGGAATCAGAAATGCTCAATAATTCTGGCGTAAAAATTTTATGCCATGTATCGATAGGATTGGTCAACATACAATAACATGGTGCTATAACTTCCAAAATAGCTCGATTGTGAAGCTCTTTATGGAGTACGCCTACGATAGAATCAGCCATATACATATGTAATGGTTCGCCTCTACTACCGCGGAAAATATGGACAGCTGACCAATGGTCACCGATACATCCTCGTGAACCAAAGATAATAACTATTTCATTGATTCTACCACGTATAAAATCATGTATATGCTGAAGATCTTTATGCTCGGCAATAGTGTTAATCTCAAGGGCAAGGGCTGGATCAGAGATTTTTGTGAGAGCCAATAGATGGTCTATGCTTACAACAGCTATCGGGAACGGTTTGTCTTTTGTCCCACAAAATTCAGCTACGAGCAAGCGAAGTTGTTGCGCATCAAGAAAATCATAAGGTGGCTTGGCGCCAGCTTTCTTGATGACTTCAAGATTCTTCATAAAGTCTTCTGTAAATGCCTTACGATCCATGCAATTGGTTTTGTCTATAAAAGTTTTTGCATTAAATAAGGCATAATAAGCACAGTAACCGGTCATTTCACCATTACTTCGCTGCTGTCTCAGTGACGGTACTATGAGGGCTTCACTCATGCCAGGCAACACTGCTTGTGCATATGGCAAACCAATTGATAAAAGCTCCTCAAAGGCTAACGATGGGCTTCTGTGTCGATCTACTATAGCCTCTTCGTTCATGAAAAGTTGAGCAGCCAAAGCAGGAACCTCTGGCATGCCCGTTATTTCTTCGCACAATGCCTTTTGTTGCCCTGTCATAACCTTGTGTTGCAGGATACTCTGCATAGCTGCTCGTTGATATGACATAAGACGGAGTGGTTTTGGAAGATCACCAACTACGGTGACTGTAGCGCCCCTCTGCAACAACAATTGTACTACTGCTTCATGGCCAGTCTCAGCTGCGCAATAGAAAGGTGTCTTATGCGCACCATTCAGCGCCTCTTTATCAGCACCGTGTCGCATAAGCAACGCTACAATAGCCTGGTAACCACCTTGCGCCGCATAATGCAACGGTGTCATTTCAGTACCATTGCATGCAATATTGCATGCTGCTTTTTTTTCAAGAAGCAGTGCTACAACACGCTCATGTCCATTCTTGACTGCCTTATGTAATGGTGTTTCGCCAGATGCATCTTGGATATCAAGTCGCGCTTGCTGCTCAATAAGAACTTTTACTGTATCAAGATGTCCACGTTCAGCAGCATAATGCAAGGGAGTATAGCCGGCACTGTCAACGCTATGGACATCACCGAAGAAACTCGTACAAAGTTTGTGTGCTACTATGTGGTGGCCATGCATAGCGGCAATATGTAAAGCGCTTTGATGCTGAGAGTTAAGAGCGCTATAGTCTGGCCACATTTGTTGTTGAGACAACCATTCAAGACGAGCAATGTCACCATGCTGTGCTGCGTGGTGAACCGGATGCTTTAGACAATCTGGCAGCACCCCTACTGCGGGCATTGCTCCTCCAGTTGATGCTTTATAGCATGACAAAAGCTCAACCATGGGGTCGTCCCTTACCTTTTTCTCCAGTGCATATGCTAGAGGCGTTTTCTTTTCAAATATTTCATTGGCGCCTGCCTTGGCCTTTAAAAGTAATTCGGCAAGCCGAACAGCCTTATCTTTATCGGCATCATCAATGAGATCATGGAGATAATGTGAGCCATCATTTGGATTGGCATTATGCTTTAATAGTATATCGACCGTTTGGCAATTTTTTGTCGCGAGAGCAACGGCTAACGGTGTTTGCTTGTTGCCATTTTTAACATCAACTTGTGCGCCTTTGGTGCATAAGAAATGGACTATAGCAGGAGCTCCAGCTCTAATAGCATAATATAGAGGTGTATCTTTGGTCTTGTCAGGTACATTTATCAGAGATCTTTTCTTGTCTAGTAGGCTAGTCATGCATGGCATAGAACCGCCAATAACAGCAGTATGCAATGGAGATCGACCATAATAATCTCTAACATCAACAGAAGCTCCATGCGTTAGAAGTATGGCTACAGCTTCTGTATGACCATATAATGCTGCTATATGTAATGGTGTTTGATCCTCCTGGTCATCAATGCCGCTGCCGCCAAGGAATCTTGGCATAGCGCGTCGCAATCGATAATGAGCTCGCTTCGGCGCATCGATTAAAGATCCCCTCAATACTAGAGATTTTATTATGGGTGCACTTCCCATCTGAGCGGCACAGTGCAATGGCGTTCTTCCCTCGCCATCATATGCCGTGACATTGGCCTCTGTGCTCATAAGATAGGCAACGGTACCTCCTTGTTGACCTAAAATAGCTTCATGAAGAGCTATACGTCCTTGCAGATCTTGACCATTTATACAAGCTTCTCTGCGCTGTGGTTGCTCTGCTAAGATGGCGGCAATGCGTTCTTTAGCACCAGCTCTCGCTGCTTCTTGGATAGTTCTGTGGTCTTCAGTAGCAATTGTTCCTACCGGTTGCTCGGCTACAACAACAGCTGGTGGGGCTGCCTGTTTCTGTTGCTCAGCAGCTGCGGGTGCCGACCCAGGCGCCGCTGGTATTGGTGGTGTTGGTAATAACGCTGGCCATAATGCAATTGGATTTGTCATCGCATAATATAAAGGTACAACAAACCTTTGTAATCGTTCTTCGCTATATACAGGAATATCTGTTGTGAACGTTGTATCAGCAATACGTACCGCTATTCGTTTATCTTTGTCACGTTCAGCGCAGATGGTGATATAATCGCCTTGTTCAAGGTCAACGGCAAGGTTGACAACTAAACGATGACTCGATTGATCATGAAAACTCTGCAGCAGATTGTAATCATGGAGATCTAATGGTGCTGGGTTATCCTTTGACATTGCTCTATTTCTAACACGCGTAGCAGCTTCTAAAATGGTTGGCAGTGACAACATAATAACATTGTTTTTAGCTTGCTCGCAAAGTCTTTTAAGCGCTTCTGGCTGCCTAAAATCCATCGATATAGCTTTTCTCGCCCTCATGTCTTCAGCTGTGGCATATCTGGTAAACTGATCCATGGTCATACTTTTGAAATCTTGCTCTTTTGGCAGATCAGTAGAAGGTGTTGCCATTGTCGATGCTTCAGTAGCAACAACGGGTGGCCCATATTTTTCTCGCCGAAGTATATGTGCACCCTTAAAGATCATTGCTTCCCAATAACGACTCAGCAAAAAGCCGTCATGTATATAATCTGGTGAAACCAATGATTGTGCATGAAACAAACCTTGCATAGGCCGAAGATCGAAACGACCACCGCCAGGTGCGGTATGTGCTATTGCTTGATGTAGTGCTCCTGTTATGCCACACGCTGGAAACTGCTCTTCAATGGTAACAGGAATAGCTAGAGAAGCGTCTTTGATAAAGCCCATCAAAGCTGATCTACTTTGCCTCAGCATACTCTTATAGTAGGCATCATCTGAGAGTACTGATGGTGTACTTGTATGACTTGTCTGAACGGGAGCTTCTGCTGTAACAGAGATAGCTGGTATACACATGAGATAAAGCATGCTACATGCATAGAATAAACGACGTAACATTAAGTCCCTTTAAAACTATAGATAGAAAGAGATACACAGTACAGCGAGACGTTTGCCTAGTAGGAATTTTATGTTTCAGTGTGAATTGCAAGTATTTTTATGAGTTATGATCAACAGTAAGGACAAAAACATAAAAAGTCAAATGGTCTCAAGGCAAAAGTAGACGTAATGACAAAAAAATTAACACAAGTTGATGAAAATGCTATATTCTTAAAAGTATTAAGGTGGTTGCTTTTTGATTCTTTTCTGGCATACTGAACCAAAAAATTGCCTCATGCAACAACAACCGTACATGATATGGCGTTATGATAGAGATGGTGCTGTAATCGTTGTTCTTTTAAACCTTAGGTTAAGATAATATGACAATCTTTAAAAACCTTTTTTTGGTTGCAGCCCTTATCACTGTTACAGCGTATGCCGACAATCCCTTGCATAAAATCTTTCCTGCAAAACAGCATGCACAAACAAAACAAGCTCAGGCGCCAATAACGCCAAAAAGTATCCAGGCAGCCCATATAAATCAAGGTAAGGCAGAACACATCTTGACAAGTTGGCTCGAAAATTTCAAAGCTTATATATTCCGCTCCACCTCAACAACAAAAAAAGTGAACGATCACATAACGGCAGGATGCTTACAGCAAGCAACTACAAAAAAAGTAGATGACTTCATACCGAAAAAAATGACAGAAAAAAAACAGCATTCTACAGCGCATACACTAGATAAATCTATAGCAGACCCATCAGCACCCATACTTCACAAGCAGTATGGCAGTAACAAGCATGCATTGTTGGACAAACTTATACATCCATGCCGCATGGCCATACAGCGAGGCAAGAAAGCAATAGCAGTAGGTATAGCATGCGCTCGACGCAATCCTAAGGCAGCACTTGCTGCTGCTACAGCCACAGTAGCAACAGCGGTAGCACTTAACAAATCGTCACAACATATTATGGATGCTGGCCAAAATCATGAGAGCATTTTGCTATCACGTTGCGCATTAGCCTTAGGTGCAGATAATTATTCATGGTATTTAAGGGATGCTATTCGTCATAATAATCTTTCCATGGTACAATTTCTCGTTAATCATCGTGCAAATATGGCTGGCGATGTTGTCACTGAGGCTTGCTGGACAAACTCTCTTCCTATAGCGGAATTTCTTGTTGAGCGCGGTGCTCCTGTTCACTCCTCTGCATTACATGGAGCTTGCCAGAGAGATTCATTGCCTTTAGCAGCATTACTCTTGCGTCATGGAGTAGATAGTAATTACAGGGAGCATGGAAGTAAATATACGAATGTTGAACTTGCATGTTCACGCAACCAAGCGCCAATCGTCGCCTTACTCATGGAACATGGAGGAACCATTGACAACAGTGATTTACTCGCCGCGAAGGCAGCTGAAGGCAACTTAGATATGGTGCGATGTTTGGTTGAACATGGTGCGTCACTTACGCGAGAGGGCCCGTCACCACTCTTAGAAGCAATAAGAGGTGGAAGACTCGATATTATCGAATATCTTGTTGCTCGTGGTGTCAACATTAACGAACAGCGACATCATAAAGATATGTTGAGGCCTCTGCAGTACGCAGTTACCGCTGGCTGCCAAGCACCAATAATACGCTTTCTTACTGAACGAGTTAATTCTTATAACTGCTCTAGAGCCCTGCGAGAGGCAGTTAATCTCAATAATCAAGCCATGACGAATACCATTTTAGAGCAAGGCCATTTTGATCATTATGAACAACTCATTGGAGCCATAGAAATAGCCATACAGCGCGGAAATTGGGACACTGTACGCACTATTATTACAAGTAGACCAGCGCTCAATCCATTCACTGAAGACGGTCGTTTGCTCTGTCAAGCCGTACAGCATGGTTGCGATCTCGCCATGTTACAATATCTTGTCAATCATCATGCTCGTATCGATTTTGAGCGTCTATTTATAGAGGCAGCATCCGCAAATAACAAAGACATGTTCTTTCATCTTGTATCCCTTCTTGGCAAGCATGGAAAAACTTGGTCAGATTTTTGTTACAGCGAAGCTCTTGGATTTGCTATTAAGCATAAGAATCTAGCTATTACTGAGTTTATCATTGAACATACTGACGCAAAAAATATTAAAGTCTATGATGAAGGCATGTCCGCTGGCATACTTTTTAGTGATTATGCCCATTTTGATGATCATATCCCTTTAAGAAAGGGTGGACCCTACGATAAGTTGTTGGGAGATGCTATACTCAATAATATGCCCTTTAAGCTCATATGCATGTTAGTGGACAAAGGCGTCAGCCCAAACGAATGTATCGGTGGACGTTCGCCGCTTATTGAGGCAATCAATAAAGGATTTATGCAGCTCATAAGCTTTCTCGTAGAAAGAGGGGGAATAGTCAATCTCAAAGTTCTCATGGCTGCCACAAGTAATACAGATGATAAAGTTTTTCAGTATCTCTATAACCATTATAAAGGTACTTTACGTGAAAGTGATCTGTCACGGCTTTTCGATAATGCACGTTGTCGATCTGCAAAAGATCTCTTTGGAAAGCTACTAGCTGAAGCACGCGCTCGTGAATATGCCGAAATGCAACGTAAACGCCTTGAAGAACAAAAACGCCTAGAACATGAACGCGCAGAAGCGCATCGTCGATGGCTTGAAGAACGAGAGCGCCTAGAACGTGAGCACGCCGAGCAGCTTCGCCAGGAACAAGAGGTGCGGGAGCGCTTGGAACGTGAACGTACTGAGCGTCTTCGTCAGGCACGAGAAGAACAGGAAACAAAAAAACGAGAAGATAGAACTCAACAGGCATGGATAGATCGAAACCAACTATCTATGTCTAAGCTCATCGAAACAATTGATGGATGGAACATTGCAAGAATAGCAAATACAGTAGAAGGCCTTGCCAACGCTGATAGCCCAATGTACGAACAAAACGCTGTTCTGCGATGGCAAAAAACACTTGTAGCAACGGAAAATCTGCTCCCCGAAGAGTTCCGTGAAAGATTTCCGCGATGCACCGATAAGTTCCGCTACAGAAAACTTTCCATCTTAGTTCATCCAGACAAAACGAGCAAAGGTAGGCCAGAAATAGCCGTTATAGCAGAAAGAATTTTTAAAGCTCTGGCAAATGCATACGGGCAACTGCAGGAAGATCCAGGTCAGCATCCCCTCCAATAAAATATTGCACTGCAACAAAAAAAGCCTGGCAATAAACCGTTATTTGGCTTATCGCCAGGCAGGACAAATATATATGTTCAAAACAGCTATTCGTAGGTAAAGGTTATAATACCATCCTCTCTCGTTATAGTTACCATAGCTGGCAGTTTTTCCATAACCTCTTTCCACTTATCCAAAATCAGATTAAGTTCTTCTGCCGTTGTTTCAAAATATTCGACATTAGGGTCGTCACTATCATAATCGCACTCAAACCAAATACGAATAGCATTACCCTCTTTTTCCAGAGAGCTATAATTGCTATTTGTCCACCGATTATTCGGATCTGAGATCCATTTTTTCCATAAATCAACATCACTACCAACATCATCAGTTAGAAAATGCGCCAGATTAGCCACTCCCACAGAACTTGTTTTAACTGGAAAATATCGTCGATCACCGGTGTTTTCAAAGACTATTTTGTCTTTCATTTGAAACCTACTATACAGTTATAGGATAGGATAAGCTGTCACTAACCTTTTGTTTTCATCGATCACCATAAGAACCTTCATGCCCTCTTTAGTAACTCCTTCAACAATCTTTCGATTGCCTTCTATCGTAGTTTTTACAATAGTCTGCGAAGCCTCGAATATTTTATCAATTACTTTAGATCGATTCCATATTGGTGGGAAGAACGTCTTTTTCTCAATCTTGACTCCCTCAATGAGCATTTTTTCCACAGTAACTATGCCAGTTTTTGGACATACTACGGGCTCAGTTAAGAACTTAACTTTCCCTTTTTTGACCAAACTCCAACCTTTGTCATGATGGAAACCAGCATAGGTTGCTTCGATTTTGCCGGCTGCGCGGATTTTTTGTGTTTTCTCTATGCCAAAAAGATGTTTCAAATTAGCTCTTTCAAAGATGGCTGTTTTTGTTATTGCTAACTTCTGTGCAAAATACTTCTCTAGATTAGCAATTTTCAAGCGAGGTGTTTGTATAAATCTGCCTATTTTTTGCGCGACTTGATCGGGATTGCGTATCTTGCCAGGAGTTACACCAACTTGTTTACACAGGCCGCTTTCGATACCAGCTACTTCTTGTGCCAGCTTCTGCGCATCAGCACCTGATGCTGCCAAAGCCGTTTGAACCTTTGGGCTCACCTTGCTAACAGCGGCTGCGGCAGCTGTTGTAATATGCTCTGCCGTAAGATCCGTCGTATGTCTAGCAAGGCCGCCAAGAGCGCAAAGCACTCTGCCTTCACAGTAACCTTGGGTAAGTTCTTTGACGATATCATGCAACTGTTGGTCCCATGGAGTATTTGTTTGGTAAGAACCAAGTGCCTTATGGAGTTGTGCCAGCATATCAGGATTTGCTTCACGATATCGGTCTATTTCTGCAAAGAGTGCTGCACCACGCTCAGGGTTTTGCTGGAAGACTTCAAGGGCACATTCTGCCGTACAAGCACGGTCTAGAATACAGCCAATAAGCTTATAGCCGCCAACAAGGCTATCTGCTATACCAGTTACTAACCTCTGGGGGTGGAGTAGACACGTGGAACCAGCTTCAATGATGCCATCAACAGTGCCAAGTGCTACTGCGCGGCCAAGTTTCCATGAGACTTCAGCAGTTCTGTTACAGAGTAAGGCGGTCTGACCAAGATGCTTTCTTGCCGATGCTTCTGCTATCGATGCCCAACTTCTTGTAGCATTGCCGTGATGCACAAGCTTCTCACTACCACGCTGTATCCCCATAGTCTCCATTCTGACACCGCGATCCATCATGATGGCGCTTTCACGGTATAGCTCGCATTCTATGGCATCACCAAAGAAAACTCGTTCCTGTGGAAGGTTAAACCCATGTAAAGCACATGCTTTTTGAATTTCAGGTGTCGTCACAACTCTTACTGTACGCAAAGAACTACGCGATGCAAGCGCAGACCGTGCTGCAATTAACAGATCTTTCGAAAATTCTGAACTGCTTTGTTGTTCCTCAGCAGCAATAAAAGCTGTATACTCTGCTGCTCGTATATCCCAGGTAGTTTGTGTTAATTCATAGGTAACGTAGTACAGCTCAGCCTGTTGTTCACGTGTACGAACTTCTGGCGCAGCCTGTAATTCAGCAAGACGCTCCGCAAGAATTTTCGTATAAGGTTCTTGTGCTGTAATTTCTCGCATAGGACGCTTATGATATTCTTGAGAACCCTCGCGCATAAGCTCTAGATGCGCTGCACGCGATAGTTCTTCTATTTTTATGGTCTCTGGTATGGCAACATCAAAAGTGCGCTGTATCGAGCTTATAGCATCTTTTACAAGGCCGAGAGAGACTTGCTCATACCTGCTATGGTCCTCTAATGCCCAGCGAACTGCTACGAGATCTAGGTAATCACGCTTCCTATCAAGACAAGCTTTTTCAGAATAGTCCCAAGGATCACTAACTACTTTAAACCTTTGGCAAAGGACTTCGCATGCATCTTTGTGGGCTTGCCACAGCGATGATTCCTGCGGTGAAAGCTTGATTAACAACACATTTTTTTCTGCAATAGATTGTTCGATCCTACCTGCAAGCTCTGTAAGTTGTTGTAGGCTGCTATGCTTACATGCTATACGTACGCCAAGTTGATCAATATGTTTCTGCAACGATCTCTTGATAACATCGATAGATGCTTGATTTTGTGTTTTAATCTGATTATATTTTTGTAGTTCTCCTGCAAGGTGGTCTCGTAATGCTGCCAGCTCTGGTACTGATGCTTTAGATTCAGCTAACGATCGTTGCGCTAGAATAACATCACAGCTTTCCATGACCTGCATATACTGCTCTATCGCCAGTCTTTCAACGGCACTACGCTCCATTCTCGTAGCAATAGCCTCACGAAGCTTGGCGTATAATGGAGGCATTGATGGTTCAAGTCGACCAAGCATGTAGTTCAAAAACTTATTCTCAAGAGCGCCCTGCATGCTATCACGTAATTCGTAAAATCTATCAATAAGTGCTGATGCAGCGCCAAGATTTGCCCTGTGCTGCTCAACCATAAGGACATTAATATTTCTTAGATGCACTGCTAGCGCCTCTACAGATTCTGTCGGCATACACTGTAGATTCTTAGCCGTTTCTCGGCCAGTCTCGTTAACTTTGGCTAAACCTTTAAGAAAACCTTGCCGGAGACCTTCATACGGAATACCATGCTGAAAAAGAAGTTTTGCTAGCTGCTCTTCATAGCGGCGCGGCTGACGAACGTTTACTCGTGCGGGCGCTGCAGTTCCATAGATGCTTTTTTCTACAGTCGTCAATAAAGGCACGTCGCTGATTTCTAATGCTTTGAAGTCTACCTGAGGCATTTTCATAGCACGACCCTCAGCCATAACCTTCTTAGCTTTGTGTACTAATGCTGGCATGCTACGAACATAGCGAACAATTTTATGCAAAAAGACCGCAGTTTCAAGAACGCCAGGTAGCGTTATAGGCGATTTGCCCTGCATAGATAAAGCCGCATTAGCTTTCATTTCCTCTGCAACGCGTGCTTTAAGTTCCCCGATCACAAATGGTTGCAGACTCGGTTCAATCGCTGTGTACGTATCGCGCAATACAAGCTTATTTGCAAGAATATCTTGTGCTGCTGGCGTTATATCCATGATCAATGACTCTTGAGGTACATGACGCTGTATCACGTATGTTCGTGTTGGCGGTAGTGACAATGTATCTTGTATGGCCAAACTGGTACTGGCCTTCAGTGGTTTTTTGTCTATAGGTAAGCTGATACATGTAGCATGCTTTATTCCTTGATTGGTCATAATATCTTGCATCCATGTATTTTCTGGATAAGCATAGGCAGCAAAATCAGTTTGCTGCTCGCTTCCTACAACATGTATGATGCAGTGGTGTATGCCGTTAGGCATAATAGAACCAGTAACCTTTATTGTTGCTCCGTTGCGACAAGGGATTTCTTGTTGATAGTTTTTTAATGCTTCAACTGGTGTAGTAAGTTGCTCATCTACTCTCTCTTGTGTTATATAGATTAAGTTTTTATGCACTATTGCTTTGTAGGTACCAGGTGCTACATCGACCTCATATAAAAAATTACCCAGTTGTGTGGTAACGGCCATATCTTGCTCTTGTATAATTCTATCAACACGTGCTTGTGGCAAATCTTTTGCCTGAGTACCCTCTGCACAAGTCTGCCGCATGGTTGCCGCTTCCGCGGCTACCCTCGTTGGTCCGGCTTGCTCGGCACATGTACTCGATAAGCTTATGGTTGGCATAGTTGCTTGTTTGCTGGTTGCAAGCATTCCTACTGATAGTCCCCTAAGAGCATCAGCCAGTCTTTGTTGTTGTAGCTCAACGCTAGTTTCCCTGTTCATAGCAATTAAGGGTAGTTGCGCAGTACTAGGCATGGCAATTGCTGCTGTGCGAAATCCCCCAGTTTGCCCACTCAATGCTTCTTGCCGTAAACTATCCATACCTATGAGAGAACTACCGATAAACATGAGACCTAGAGATACCAAATATCCCTTGTGCATATAACCTCCATCATTTTAGTATAATTTAATGACACACTAATTTCATGTATAGCGTGTTTATAAGTTAAAAAAAATTTTTCTTTACTATTTTTAAATATAAATGAAAATTTAAAAAAGTCAATTTTGCATAAACAATAAAAAAAGCCTGCATAATGCAAGCTCAATGTAATGCGCAAAAAATTTGTTATTTGGTTATACTCTCTTCAAAAACTCATACCCTGTGTATCATACACGGGTTAGTCAGACGGAACGTTGAAAGTGTGAGTACTTTATTAAGTGAAGAACGTAGTACAGAACCTCATGCATTTGACTAGCAATAAATAATCTCGTACAATCTAGTTTAAGCTCTATACCATTGTTTGCTATAGTCAAGAATACGTATAAACATGCAATTGGTTATCCAAAACGTTGTACCAAGTTTATACTATGAGCATGATTAGTTTTTATCAAAGAGGTTTTATTATGATGCGTCAAGTAGTTTTCTCAATGTATGTTTTTGTATTCGTTATAATATCACCATTATGTGCTATGGAGAGTCCTATAGTAACGTCGTACCTTGATCAAGAGTTATTAGCTGCTGATCACCGCTATGTAATAACGCATGACTATCTCAATTTAATGTCACCACAACAAGAAGAGCTAGAAATGCCACCGACACCCAATGTTGGGCCATCATCGTCCATGGTTTCTCTCCAGGAGCTTAAAAGTATGATGACTAATGCAATAGGTGGACTCATATGGAGTCCATTACGACTGCTTAAACCTTGTAAAGATGGACTCTATAAATCTTGTCATTCTTTAGGCAAATTTTTGAGTTTGCGTGGGGCGGTACTAAAAAACTTTGCTCAAGATCATCAAAAGGCACTTATAGTAACTGGTCTTGTTACCACCGCATGTGTCATAGGATCAATTATTTGGTATAGAGAACACCAAAAAAATGCACAACGTACCTATAAGCCAGTCCAAAGAAAACCAAAAGCTCAAACTGCTTGTTAGAACTTGGTCAATGCTGTTGGTCAAGTTGCCTATAATAAGCATGTATACAAGATTGATAGTACTGTTTCGCCGATACAATTGACAAGAACAAGGCGATAAGTAACAGTACTAGTTCTGCTAGTGTCCAATATTGATTGTGCCAAAAATCATGTAAAAATCCTGCTATTGTTGATCTTCCCATAGTATGGTAAGGGTTGAGCAAGATAACAATGATGGCAAGAAACTGAAAGAACGTTTTGAGCTTTGCAAGTGATGAGACATGAACAGTAATATTATGTTCTAGGGCAATTTGTCGAAGCCCCATAATGAAAAATTCACGACCAATAAAAAGTAGTACCCAAATAAAGTTGAGCTTTCCTGCAGCAAGAAGCGCGATAAGCATAGAATAGAGCAGAAATTTATCAGCAATAGGGTCTAAAATGCGTCCCAACGTGCTTACTTGAGCATACCGGCGGGCTAAGTAACCATCAAGAAAATCAGTTATGCTGAAAAATATAAAGAGTGCTGCTAAACAGCTGTTGAGCCATAGTAGATTGTATGGTAAACAATAAACTACGAGAAACGGTAACATAATTGGAGAAACAATTAATCGAAGTAGCGTGAAAAAGTTAGGGAGCGTTAATAAGCCTGTTTTAGTTTCCATGAATGGTGTGTACCATGGTGGCGACGCAGGGACTTGAACCCCGGACCTACGGATTATGATTCCGCCGCTCTAACCAGCTGAGCTACGTCGCCACGGTAATATACTATTTTATATGCTAAGTTTCTTTACGTCAAATGTATCGGTCATGAAATTAAATAATGTTCGCAAAAAGAACAGACCTGTGATCAGGGTTGCCGCAATACCAAGTATAAATGTAATTGCAAAGCCCTGAATAGGCCCCGTTCCAAAAATATAGAGAACGATACCTGTTAAAAGATGCGTTATGTTTGAATCAAGAATGACAACCATGGCATCAGAGAAACCATTTGAAATTGCAGCTTTAACACCAATACCATTTGCTAGTTCTTCACGGATGCGCTCATAAATGAGAATTGAACAGTCAATAGCCATACCAACGGTCAACACAAGGCCAGCTATGCCGGGCAATGTCAGTGTGGCACCCATAAGTCGCATGCCGACAAGTGTCAATAGAAGATTAACTAACAATGCAGTAAATGCAAAAAATCCCGAAAGTTTATAATAAAGCACAGCAAATAAGAAGAGCAGAATAAGTCCGATGAGGCATGAAAAAAGGCTCTGATGAATGAGTTCAGAACCGAGTGAAGGTCCTACTTGCCTTGTCTCTTCGAACGAAACTGGTGCTGAAAAAGCTCCTGATCTGAGCAGCAGCGCAAGATCCTTTGCCCTTTCGGCGTCGCCCATACCAGTAATGACCCCGCCCTCGCGAATCTCGCTGTCGATAGAAGGTGCTAACTGCACAACATCATCAAGTATAATGGCAACCTGTCTGCCTTTATTTTTGCTCGTGAGCTCAAAAAACTTATCGCCACCAACATCGTTAAACTTGAAGGCGACAACAGGCTCTATGCCAGTTTTGCCACCAATAGTAGCCTCAGCATTTTTGAGATGCTTGCCGGTAACATCGGCAAAACGTTGCACAAGATAGTACATGCCACTTTTGTCCCGAAGAATTTGTTTGTCAGGGGGAAGTTCTTCGCCCTCAAGAGTGTACAAAATATCTTCGCGACTGCTGCCAGTACGCTCAACGAGCTTGAACTCAAGCTTTGCCATTTTACCCATCATTTCCATAGCTTTCTGAGGATCATCAACGCCAGGAAGTTCGACAATAATATTGCGTGTGCCTTGTTGTCTGATAGGTGTTTCTTCGACATTGAGTTTGTTCAAACGGGCATCAATAACTTTCATATTATTTTTGACAGCTTCATCCTTGATTTTTTGTACTTCTTTATCGCCAAAAGTAAGTTCAAGAATTGTATCATCTACTGTTTTCAGAGTAAGTGATGGCGCATCGGAACGAATCTGTTCAGCAGCACTTTGACGGGCGTCTAAATTTTCAAAAGTGAGTACCATCTTGCCATCTTTAACGGTACGTACTTTAGGTAACTGTTTGCCCTTGTTTTTCAAATTCTTGGTAATGAATTGCATTTTTTCTGCAAGTTCTTCATCGACGGCTTTTTCGGCCTGTACTGCCAAAGTAATATAAGTCCCACCAACAAGATCAATGCCCCAACGCATATTTTGTCTTGTATAGTATAAAAAAAACAGACTGCCGAGTATAAGAAGAACCCAGAAACCAAATGTAACATATGTGGAACGATTGTCAGCTATGTTCATATACGACCCTTCTGTAAATACACATGAGTTTGGTGCCGAGGAGGGGACTCGAACCCCTACAGGATTTCTCCCACAGCCACCTCAAGGCTGCGTGTCTGCCAATTTCACCACCTCGGCGTAATGCTAAGTATGATAGTAATGTATCATATGCTTACAATCTTATCAAACTTTTTTGCCAACTATGTGTGTCATACCACACATGAGGCACCAAATATAGTGTAGCCAACTTGTGCAACAACACCAAAGGCGGGTTAATAAACAGAGTATATAACACCATATAGTGCTAAAGAAGTTGGTGATACAGCATAGCATGCGTCCCCACAAGCCTTGCTTGCTTTCTTTTGGCTTTTGGGTTTGAGCCTCTTGTAACTTTTTCTCAGCGTCATCAGTCTCACTGCCTTCTTCGATCAGAAGAGCTGCCTTCTCTTTAAGATCGACGCCTTGTTCCTTGAGCGTTTTAATGGTATTGCGGAGACTGTCGGCTTTTGTTTTTGCAGCGCCTATTATTTGGTTTATATAATTCGTAAAATCTTGCTGTATATAACGCAAAAGTGCCTTGAGATTCGCATGAATTGTATCTATAACGTAATAGTGAGCCTCTGCTTTTTCTTCATTGAGCTCTTTGGCGATGGCATCAAATTCGCGCCATGCTGACTGTTCGAAACCTTGCGCTTCGTTGAGCTTTTCTGCTAATAACGCCATAGCTTTATCAAGGGCAACATCGATTGAATCCATTGCCTCAATGGTCATCTTGAGTTGCTCGAGATCATTTTTGGCCGCAGTAAGTTTATTGAAAAAATCACGTTCTTCCTGGTTAAGCCCGCCCTTATCAGTTCTTTCTTGATTCATAAATTCAGTAATTCGTGCAAGGTCCTCTTTAAGTTCTCCCTGTTCGAAACCGATATCTTTGTAGAGGGGGTAAACAACTTCTTTATCAACAGCGGACCGTTGTTCTGAAAAAGCCAGTCGAGAAGTAAAGATGGCGTTAAAGACGTCTCTTATTTCTTCATACTTATCTTTTGCCTGTTCCCACCAACGACGTTTTTTGAGCCAGTTGCCGGAGGGCTTATCGAGATCTTCTGTATCAAATAATGCTGATTCATGGCTCATTGGTTGTTTATCTTGCGCTGCAGGGCCAGCACCCTGGGCAGCTGCTGCTGGTTGTTGGGTCTGTTCTTGTGCGCTAGGCATAGGAGGCGCTGATGGGATAATTGATGGTTGTCCTGCAGCTACGGTTTGAGGCTGTTGCGGCGGTTGCGGCTGTGCTCCTGCTGCTGTTACCTGTGTTGATGGTTGTTGTGCCTGGGCAACAGGATTTTGCGTTGGCTGCTGTTCGGGCGTTGGTGTTGATGCAATCTGCTGAGTGGCTGAAGCTGTAGAAGCAGCTGGAGTAGCTGATGACTGTGCCTGAGCAGTGGGATTTTGTGCTGCTTGCTGTTCGGGCGTTGGTGTTAGTGTAGTCTGCTGAGCAGATGGAGCTGCGGGAGCAGTTGGCGGTTGTATCTGAGCAGCAGGATTTTGCGTTAGCTGCTGTTCGGGTGTTAGTGTTGGTGTAGTCTGCTGAACAGCCGGAGTGGCTGGTGCTGCTGGCGGTTGAGCAGTAGGCGATTGCGCCGCGGGCGGCATTGCTATGTCCCCAAGTAAATCACTGCACAGGATGGTTAAGACGAGCAAAAAACTCAGCGCCCCGGTTACTACATAACGCATAATCGCTCCTTATCACTGATAATCACAAAACCTCTGCAAGCTCTTTAAGCTCATTAAGGAGAGCCTTTGACAGTTCTTCAGCATCAGCTGATGTATAACTCCATTGTATACCTTTGTCTACTCTTGTGAGTACCGAACGGTCACTCTTAATATCGATAATATCAAGCCGTACAACATTCATCAAGGGATGAACAAGCGAAGGGGCGCGAACAACGCCACAACGGGCAAGAACACTGTAGGCAAGATTTGTTTCATCCATAAAACAAAGCATGACCTTTTTTTGCCAAACCATATTGTGGTATCCTGCATGATCCTTATGAATGGACATGAGAATGCTCTCGAGGCCTTTAGGATAGACACATTGAATTGGCGTTGTGTGCGGTAGCCCTTTTTCTGAAAATGTTGCCAATACGCATACTGTTCTGCCGTTTTTTAGTACTCGGACAAGATCGTCCGGAAGTTTGATACCAACATGCTTAGCCATGTAGACTCCGTAAGTAATTGTAGTATAATCGAAAAAACATTATAACTATACGTCTTAATTGCTTTCAAATGCACATATATAGGGTGTATCTTGTTATGTAAGCGCTTGGAGAATCGATTGTTCCACGACAAATCCTGCGGGTGTCAGCATAACACGGTTTTCTTGAACTGTCACATATCCTTGCTTAACCAAAGCTGCCAAATTTTCTTGAATGTATTTCTTGCGTGACTCACCTGTTAACGCATATATCTCGTCGAGGGGTACGCCGAGAGTCTGTCGAAGGCCAAGCAAAATTTTCTCCAACCGTACCTGCTCTTGTGTAAGAGTTTCGCTTGTCGCTATGGGACTCAAACCTCGTTTAAGCGCATCTAAGTATATCAAAAGGCTTTCAACGTTAGCAGTTCGTTGTTCTCCATCAAAAGAACATGCGCCTAGCCCGAAACCCTTATAAGGCAGTCGATCCCAATAGGCTCTATTATGGCGCGAATGGAAGCCAGGACGCGCAAAATTTGAGACCTCGTACTGGTGAAATCCGTGTTGTCTCAAAAATTCAATAGACCAGCAGTATGCATCAGCTATCATGGTATCTGAAGGCATAGTCACGTCACCACGCATACAGCGATAATAAAGAGGTGTCTTCTCATGAACCATAAGACAATAGAGTGAGATGTGGGTTATTGGCCATGTTACAACTGTCTTTAAAAATTGTTGCCAATCAACTTCTCGGACACCAGGCAATCCCAACATAATATCGACTGATATATTACTAAAATAGTGAGAAACATTGTTTAATGCTTGTTCTACATCGTCATTTGTTTGATAGCGATTTAATGATGCCAATATTGCCTCATCTGTGTATTGAATGCCAATACTTACACGGTTAATGCCGGCCTTACGCCAACAAAGGCCCTGTTCTGGCCTTATTGAGCCTGGATTAACCTCAATGGTCCACTCCTCACAGGTGCTCATATCGTATGTACTATCTATTGTACCAGACATGTCAAGTAGTAACTGATCGGGCCATAAGCTTGGTGTTCCTCCACCAATATAAACCGATCTGATAGGCATTTTAGAAGTTTTTTGTGCTGAGAGTATGAGCTCGTGAAGAAGCGCTTTATGATAGTCCAAAAAATACTCTTCATGCTTTGCCAGAGCTATAAATGGACAATATGAACAACGTGTGCAACAGAAAGGCCAGTGAAAATACAAAGAAATCTTTTCAAGTGAGCGGTCGTGCGGCATAGTTCCACTTATCGAGATGAAGTTGTATCGTCCACCGGCACCGTTTCTTGGATACACTCCCGTGCACGGATGATATCCCGTTGCATGCGTTGTGCGAGGCCTATTTCATTGGCAAATTTGACTGATGACGCATGATCAAGAATTTCCTGCAGCGGTACCATAATAGTCTTAGGAAAATCGTGCTGAGCGTCAAGAAAGGCCAGTAATTCTTGATCTGTTTTGCCATCAAGAGCATAGTCATAACGATCGTGAAGATATTTTTTGAGCGTGTCAGTGAGTGTCGAATACCATAGTTTTGCCTTATCTGGTTTCATATACTCTTCGCTGTTGAGTAATTTGAGAGTTTTAAAGGCAGCGTCCCATGCTGTTAGGGTATGCTTTTTGGTAAGATAATACCGTATAAGGCGCCACAGGAGATAACCAACTAATAGTCCAAGTATACCTGCTACAATATAGTACGTTGATTGACGTTGCCACCATGGTACATAAGCCATGCCATAAATATCACATAGATCTTTTAAAAGCTCTGTATGCATATATCCTCCATAGTATCTTAGTAGGTCATACGACGACGGAAAAAACGAACAACATCACCAAAAAACGTTTCGTTATTGACAAGATTAAGACAATCAATCCCATAGCCGGCATATACCGTTTGGTCTTCAACATATTTGTGTTGTAGATACGCTTGAAGACGTTTGCCTCCGCGAGATCGCGTGTCAAGAACTGCAGCCTCACCAGTCTCAAGATCCATAATCGGCAAAAAACCAACTCGCGGTATTGTTTGCTCCAGCGAATCGGCACATCGCAGTAAGACAATTTCATAGCGTCGCGCAGCCAGTTTTAATGCTTGCGGAAGCGAAGTGTCTATGCCATCAGTAATCATAAAAACTGCCATATGGCGCTGCTTCATAGTTGAAAGCCTCCTCAGAGCAGCGGCGCCATGTGTGCCGCTATTAACTGGCTCACTAGCAAAAATTGCTTCTAAGATCGCATGAACATGAGCTTGTCCATAAGCTGGTGGGATAACACGCTCAACATCACCAGCATATATAATAAGGCCAACACGGTCCTTGCTGTGATTGCCAACCAGGGCCAGAATTGCAGCCACTTGCTGCATAACGGAAGCCTTAGTCTCTGTTCCAGAGGTGAATAGTGTTGACTTAGAGATATCGAGAAGAATCATAATGGTACGACTTCGTTCTTCAATATATTCTCTTACTAAGAGCTTATTAGAACGTGCTGAAGCACGCCAGTCGATAAATCTCACGTCATCGCCAACATAGTAATCGCGGATCTGGCTAAACTCAAAACCGGATCCTTTTTGGGCTGATCTACTGTCACCCATGAGCGATGCCGCTAAAATGCGCTTTGTATGGATCTCAATCGATGCAATCTTTTTCAAAATATCTTTTGATACCATGATTATACCACCTATATTAGAACATGTATTTGTCTAACACATGAGGAATAATGACAGAGCCATCTGCTTGCTGAAAACTTTCCAATATAGCAACCATGAGCCGAGGCACAGCAAGTGATGATGTATTAAGCGTGTAGGCAAGTTCCGGTTTTTTCATGCCAGCCTTCTTATAACGGATACTGCCGCGACGTGCTTGAAAATCGGTGCAATTACTTGAAGAAGAAACTTCATAGTAAGCGTTTTGTCCAGGTAGCCATACTTCAATATCATAGGTTGTTGCTGATGCAAAAGAACAGTCTTCTGCTGCTAACAACGAAATTCTATAATGTAAACCAAGTTTTTTTAATAAACTCTCAGCGCAGGAGACCATGCGTGCATGCTCTTCTTGTGCTTGGTCTGGCTCGCAAATCGTGTAGATTTCGACTTTTTCAAACTGGTGGATACGAATAAGACCGCGCTCAGTTGCGCCATATGCTCCTGCCTCGCGTCGAAAGCAACTTGTCCAGGCGGTCATGCGAATTGGTAGCTCATCACTGAAAATATGGTCACGATACAGGTTTGTTAAAGGTACTTCGGCTGTTGGTGATAAATATAAATCGTCGGCCGTTACTGCATATACTTGATCACGAAATTTTGGGAAATTGCTTGCTGTGATGAGACTTGTTTCGTTAATAACTGCTGGCGGCAATACTAGGTCATAGCCATGGTGTTGGTTATTGTCTATCATGAAACGGGTCAGCGCGTACAGAAGCTTTGCTCCGGTACCTTTATACACAGGAAATTGGCTTCCCGTAATTTTTGCCCCTGCTGCAAAATCAAACCATCCGAGTCGCTCACCAAGTTCCAAATGATTTTTGATAGGAAAATCAAAAGTGGGCTTTTCTCCTACAACGGAAACTGGCACATTCTGCGCCTTGTTGCCGGCAGGAACGTCTTCAGAGATAATATTGGGACATCGCAAATAAAGATCATGAAATTCTTTTTCGACTATATCGAGTGCAGCTTCAAGATCCTTAAGCCGTGTCGTTATCGCTGTTGATCGTGCCCGAAGTTCTTCTGTAACTCCTGCTCTGCCAGCGGATGCCACATCATTTTTTTCTTTACGGAGTGTTTCAACCTCTGCACGCATAGATCGGACCGATTTGTCAAGATCAAAGAGCTTCTTTATAGGGTACTCAGGATCCTTTTTATGGGTAAGTACTATGACGCGCTCAGTATCTTCGCGTAACCAAGTTAAGTTGATCATGGTTTATCTCCGTTTGACTTTGTGTGGCAACATACAAAAGCCGCATCATAACGATGCGGCCCTACATAGGGTATCTTGTAAAAAGATGTACTAACCGATGTGAATCGAGCGTACTTCTTTTCTCAAATTTTTGCCCGGCTTAAAGCGTGGGACATTGATACGTGGTAGCTTAATACGCTCTTTGGTAGCAGGATTAATGCCGTTACGTTCTGGACGGCACGATAGCCAAAAACTACCAAAACCGGTGATAGAAACCTTCTCACCTTTTTTGAGAGTACGTTCGATAACCCTTGTCAACGAGTCAAGAACACGAAGAACATCCTTCTTGCTAAAGGTAGTTTCATCGCTTAAAGCATTTACCAGCTCGTTTTTGTTCATGAAGAACTCCTCTGAATATGTGATAGTATAAACACTGCTTTTATTGTAAATTCTTACTACAAAAAGTCCGTTGTACGTACATATCAAGAGTAATTCTATGCGTTGATTTGTCAAATTTTATGATACATTTAGTCTATAACGAAGGGATATTGATGCTTATTGACACCCATTGCCACCTCCTCATGACAGCCTTGCAACAGTTGCCTCACGATAGCAGCGAGGCAGCACCGTTAGTACCGGAAACTATCGATTCTATTAGACTGATAGTCAATCGAGCGCATGATGTTGGTGTAGAATATTGCATAACTATCGGCACAAATGTTACAGAGAGCAACGCGTGTGCCTTGCTTACGACGATAATACCAAACGTTTTTGGGTCAGTTGGTCTCTATCCGCACGAATGTACAGAAACCTGGCGAGACGATCTCGCGTTACTCGCTGTTCTTATGCAGCACCATGACAAGATAGTCGCCATAGGTGAGTGTGGTCTTGATTTCCACTACCCAGAGTATAACGCATCGCGCCAAAAAGATGCCTTTAAAGCGCAAATAGAACTTGCTCTTGCACACGATTTGGCACTTATAATTCATACACGTGATGCCATTGAAGAGACTCTAGCCATTGTTGAGCAGTATGCAAAACAGCTCAAGCGTTGCGTCTTTCACTGTTTTTCTGAGACTGCAGCTATTGCACAAAATATAGTTGCCATGGGCTTTTTATTGGGTATTACAGCAACAGTTACGTACCCAAAGAATACTAAGTTGCGTTCTGTTATAGAAACTGTCGGTCTTGATAATCTTGTGCTAGAAACGGATTCGCCGTATTTGCCGCCGCAGTATATGCGCGGCAAGATTAATAACCCATCACAGATACCACATGTAGCACGTGCAGTTGCTGATATCTTGGGAGTTTCATGCGACGAAGTCGCCGCCAAAACAACGCACAATGCCTGTATGCTATTTAGACTGCCTGTGCTGGTATAGAAGTTTTGTGCACAACAAAAGCCTTATACAATATCTGTGTCACATAGTAATCTAAAAAGAGGCCCATGGAACTCCCATGGGCCTCTTTTTAGATTATATGATCAGTGTCTGGGTATAGTTTTTAATCCTCAACAGGTTCCTCGGAATCCACTGGAAAGAGCAAGTCACGTGTCGCTGCTCTTGTTCCGTGGTAAGCAGTATTACCTGCATGCAGAGCAGCAGCAACAACGAGGCCACGATGCCAACAGTTTTTGCAAGCTTGACTGTGACCTTTATATCCGGTTATGTCTTTGTCTCGATCGATTATTACCTGTCTTGCGCCGGTCTTTATATCTTCCCAGGTATTTTGAAGGGTCTCAGCGAAGCTGGGGTCGACTCTTTGCTGTCTTGCCTCATATGCCCATCTATCGCGGATTATATCTTCGTTGGTACCAAGAGCTGTTGTCAGAATACCAGCGAGCCATAATGCAAGTGCATAGGCTGGTTTGCCCTTACACAATGTGTAGGTGCCAGCAATGCACAGGCCTATGCCGGCCATACCGGCTGATTTGCGGGCAGTTTCAGCGCCATCGCAGTAAGCACTGTTGTTGAACATGGCACATGCTGCCGCAAGAGACAGTAGAAAAACTCGATATTTTGTATTCATGGTGAATGTCTCCGGTACTATATGATGGTTGTTACAGTTTACTAAACGTATTATGCAGTCCTAACAGCGTTAAAGTATAGCAGTCTTTTAAAACTTGTCACTTGGACGCATATGTTTTTATAGTTAAGTCTGATTACACGCATGTTAGTTCTAATGCCCCCTGTTGTTGTAACGGGGGCATTTATAGAATGCGCTTAGTTTAGCTATATAAAATTTATGCTAGAGCCTTAATTGCTTCTCGTATACGCCGTATAACTGTTTCTTTACCAAGTAATGCAAGCGTGTGAAACAAACTTGGCCCAACAGAGACGCCAGTCACGGCAAGTCTTAGAGGGTGGATATAGAGCGCTGCTTTGACACCGAGTCGTTCGGCCTCTTGGCGAAGCGTTTTCTCGAGCTCTTCTGGCGTCCAGTGCTGTACATCTTCAAAAAGATTTGCAAGGTCATGTAATCGTGCGCCTGTTTCTGGGCCCCAGTTTTTTATGCGAGCTGTCTCATCATACGTTGTTGGGTCAGTATAAAAATACTGGCAGTTATCGATAAAATCGTGCACGAATATTACGCGTTCTTTCATGAGCTCGATGATATGCATAAGGTATTCATCGGAAAAGACGTCCATGCTTCGATCAACTAAAATTTGTTTGAGTGCCTTGAGCAAGGCATTGTTTGGCGCCATGCGTATATGTTGTTCGTTAAACCAGCGTAATTTATCGATATTAAAAATAGCCCCTGATTTGCCGACGCGCTCAAGCGAAAAGTCTTTAATAAGATCTTCCATGGAGAATAGTTCACGGGTATCACCGGGATTCCAGCCAAGCATGGTAACGAAATTAATAATAGCGTCTCGTAAGTAGCCTTTGGCACGATAATCTTCAACGGCTACATCACCCTGACGTTTGCTCAAT
This sequence comes from uncultured bacterium, assembly GCA_963715605.1. GTDB lineage: Bacteria > Babelota > Babeliae > Babelales > Vermiphilaceae > JAKASV01. The sequence goes on from OY970257.1 coordinate 1,487,344, forward strand.
TTACTTCTGTCGGGATTTAATATCAATGGCAAATGCGCAAATAATGGTGCTTCCCAGCCAAAATACTTATAGAGCAAGATATGTTTTGGCGTGCTTGATATCCATTCTTCGCCGCGGATGACATGGGTTATGCCCATCAAGTGATCATCGACAACAACGGCCAAGTGGTACGTTGGAAAACCGTCAGATTTTATAAGCACTTGGTCATCTACCGTGCGGCAACCAATGGTGATAGAGCCGCGAATGATATCTTGAAACGTAATATCACCGTCAAGTGGTACTTTCATGCGGATCACATGAGGCTCGCCAGGAGCAGGTTTTTTGGTTACTGTACGACAAGCACGGTCGTATGCAGGTGGCTGCTTAGCGGCTATCTGACGTTCTCGTAGTGTTTCTAGGCGCTCTGTTGAGCAGGTGCAATAGTATGCATGGCCTGCAGCAACAAGTTTTTCCGCGTATTCTCGGTAAAGAGCAAGTCGTTCTGATTGGATATACGGGCCACAAGGTCCACCGATGTCTGGTCCCTCGTCGTACTGGATGCCGGCCCATGATAATACCTCAATAAGGTTTTCGACGGCGCCCTCGGTCAATCTTTCTTGATCAGTGTCTTCGATGCGTAGCAAAAATTGGCCTTGTTGTTGCTTCGCAAAGAGATAATTATACAGGGCTGTTCGTAGACTGCCAACGTGAACAAAGCCTGTAGGGCTTGGTGCAAAACGCGTACGTACTGTTTTCATGGTAACTCCGTATAAAGCTGTTGCGGCAAATATTTATGTTGCCCATTGTTCAGGTATAACATACAAAAACTATGCATAGTGCCTCATGCTGGCCGTCTGTTGTAAGGCTTGAGGGTGCGTAAGCCGTTGTTACGCCGAGTGTGCGTTTTTAAACCGGCTATGCTATACTCATAGTGTGCATTGCACTAGTATACCAGATTTTTATTGATATTTTCCAATCTGTGTGGTTACATAATGTGTACATGTGGCTTTTAGTACCCAGCATTATTCTTGGACAAGGCTTATTTATGGCTAACTGTATACAAAAACAAAGTCTCTTGTTAATTGTGCTTTTGAACTTTATAACGATTGGGTTATATTTCTGGTTTTGGTTGTACCAAACGAAAGAAGAAATCAACGTGCGCGGAGGCAAAATTCCATCACTTTGGTTTGCCGTTATCCCAATATTGAATATCTTTTTCTATCATGAGTATGTTACGAATTTGCTGCGCTATGTTCTGCCTAAGTATAAAAACAACAAATTTGCGTTCTTTTTTTATTTTCTCCTGTTAATTTTTATGCCATGGGTTGCCCAGCTATTCATACAAAGTGAACTGAATGAGTATGTCTGCGAGGGTGACGCTAACGATATGTAAGTTGTAACCACTCAAATGAGGCTATAGTTATGCAAAGAAGAATGACGCACTTGTTATATGCGTTACTGTGGTCTGTTGTTGGTATTGCTGTTCTGCTAGCTCCTGTAAATATAGTACAGGCACGGCATAATGTTTGGAAAACTTCTGCATCCAATGGCGGTTTTGATTATATTATGGCGATGCCTTGTGAAAGTTTTGATAAATTTTTTACAGTGTTGCAAGAGACGATTAAAGACCGTCTTCATGCTCAGGCAATTGGCAATAATCCCGGCCTTTTTACTATAAAACAGATGCGGTGTAATCTTACGACTAATCATCGCCAAAACGTACCTTTAAAGCCGCATATATCACTAAAGACGATTCCTGTTGAAAGGCGTCAACAAGCTATAGCAGCCATACCATGTGCGCCAATCTTACATGCACTCAAGAACCCCATGATATCTATAACGGGATTAATTGCCTGGCGTGGGCTACAAGCAGGTAACCACAACAAAATTTTTATAGTTGCAATGGTGCAGTGTCATAAACAATCGCTCTATGCGTTAGTGCCTCACCTTGATAAGCTTATGCCAGACGTTCCAGGTCACGGTAGTAATTTTACTGCGCATATAACAGTTGCAAAAATAATGCCATTCAGAAAGGGTAGCGGCGTTATTTCTGATAGTACTCTTAAAAAGCTCAATCAACAGCTGGAAAAAATGTGGCGAGATGTATGTTCAGGTTCCTGTGCAACACTATGTTCGCGCCAATATTCCATCGAGTCAATTGAATATGTCTACCATGACGATGGTGAAGCCAGAAACCCCCTAACCCTATGGCCTATTCAACCAGTCTATCCTGAGCACCATGAGCAAAGTATTGTCTGCTACTCTTGACGAATTTGTGCTTGTGATGAACAGATGCTATGTTGCATCTAATCGTGTGTTTTGACGGCACCGAGTATGTTAGCAAGTTCTTCGAACGTGAATGTTTTGTTAATTTTTACTCTTTTTTTGCCCAGTTCTACACCGTGAAGAATTGTTATGTGATCGTGTGAAATGCCAAGGGCTACCGCTATTGTGTTGATAACAAACTGGTTGGCATCACGGCTCTCAGGCTCTTTATGATGAATTTGTAAGCTGCCTGATGGTGTTATTTCCCAGTGATGCTTTTGTTGGTCTTTGCGGACATCAATGTCTATGACTAGTGGTCGTACTTCCATGATTTAGTCTCCTTTGGTCTAGCACCCTTTATTGCTGTTACTATAGTTCATATACAGTGTATCTAGATACTGAGCAATAAATCCATGGCTGTACACTAGATGCCCGCATTGTAGCGGCTACGAAAGACTAATAGCCATCTGTTGGCCTATTAGCTCAGATTGGCTTGTGCTAGTTATATGCGGCTCCAAATCAGTGACGCAGTTTGGTGCAAAAATTCATGCTATCAGGAAGTTGTATGCCTTGGCAGCGTGTCTGCACGATCCCCTCAAAGAGTAGGTCTTGTGCTTGTTCTTGTGTCATGCCATGTGCCATGCAGTAGTGTAAGTGCGCTGGAGGAAGCTGGCCGCACGCTGCACCATGATCGCATCGAGTATCGTGGGCATGAATATCAATTGCTGGTGTTGCCTGGCAGGTTGCTGCAGCGCTCATGAGAAAAAGTTCGGTTTTTTGCCGCGTGACAACACGTTTACATTGTTCGAGAACAGTTATCATACTTGTATGGGCACTATGAGATCGATCTTTAATACTGCCAAGTACAGACAGATCGCTTTTTGTATCTGGTGCTCTGTGGTGCTGTTCCGTCTTGAGTAACAGTGCTGATTGTTGTTCTGTTATGGCGATAATGTTGACCGTTGCTTGTGCATGGTTGCCTCTGAGCTCTAGGGTGCATGTTTGTTTCTGTGTTTGTCCATTGGCACATCGTATACTCTGTACACAGGTAAGAGTCCCCCCAGTATTGACCGTAATAACTATCGTCTTGATTGTAACTGTCAGTATCAATAAGCACTGTGCATGATCTCCCACGATGACAGTCAAACTTTCTGCTGGTGTAGTAATAGTAAGATCTTGTTTGCTATGAGGCGCAAGATTGTAGTGGATATATGCGTTCTCTTGTTCTTGACGTTTCATGGTAACCCCATCTCGAAATCGATAAGTCTCTCAAGCTCGATTGCATATTCGAGTGGAAACATGGCAACAAATGCATCAGTACGTTGGTGAATGAGCAGCGAACGTGCTGCCTGTTCAGGTACTCCTCTGCTTGCAAGATAGGCCATATGCGCTGTGTCAAGTGGACTGACTGATGCCTCATGACCAACCTGAGCAGTTGCATTATGAATCCGTATAGTGGGTGTTGCAGTTGTTACTGATGCTGCGTCGAGCATAGTGCTGGTGCATTGTACATGCGCATGAGCGTTATCTGCCTGTTCTTGGACAATAACGGTGCCATGATAGTGATTAACGCCATTAGATTTGCTAATCGATTGTGAGTGTATGGTGCCACGTGTATTGCTGCCACGATGGATCAGTATGCCACCGGTATGCTGGTATTGTTGTTTGCCTGCAAGAGAAAGCGAATGTAATGATCCTTCTGCGTGATCGCCGTCAAGGACCATGCATGGATATTTCATAGTGACACGGCTACCGAAATTACCATCAACCCATTGCATAGACCCATAAGCACCAACACGCGCTCGTTTTGTCACGAGATTGACAACATTAGTGGACCAATTTTGTACTGTTGTATAGTTGACACGAGCATGTTCTTTAACAAAGATCTCAACGACGGCAGCATGCAAAGAATCTGTTGTATATAAAGGCGCGCTGCACCCTTCGATATAGTTTATGCTGCTGTGTGATTCGGCGATGATAAGTGTTCGCTCGAACTGTCCGAATCGTTCTTGCTGCATGCGAAAATATGCCTGTAACGGTAAGTCTATATGAATACCAGTTGGTACGTAAAGAAAGATTCCACCGCTCCATAAGGCGCTGTTCAGTGCTGCTGCTATATTGTCGTTTTGTTTAACAAGTGATCCAAGATATTCTTGTACAAGCTCTGGATGCTTAGTTACTGCCTCGTCCATAGAGCAAAAAAATACTCCCTGATCTGCTAATCTTGCGCATAAGGTGTTATAGAGCATTTCTGATTCGACCTGGCTGCCAAAGCCAGCCAAAGCATATTGTTCTGCTTTTGGAATGCCTAGCGCCTTGAAAGTTTCTTTAATATGGAATGGCACATGCTCCCACGAGGTTGCATGGCCTTGAGTGTGCTCACTATAGATACATAGATCTTGGAACAAATCCAAGTCAATGGGTACAGTTTTTGCCCATGATGGCAACGCGAGCGTCTGAAAGTGCGCATACGCCTCGAGGCGCCATGATAGCATCCAGGTTGGCTCTTTTTTCCGTGTCGAAAGTGCTTTAATATTCTCGGCTGATATGCCACGCAGTTGCTTATTCATGGCTATCGCCGAAGGCCTCTTGTTGCGGCAAAATAAGACCATCATGCTGTGCAAGCGTCCCCTGTACCATGGTGAGAGTATATGTTGGCTGCAGAGCTACTAGAAAATCTTGCTGATGGCTTATAATAACTAGTATGGCAGTTGGGTGTTGGGCGCTATAGTCATGCATGGCGTTGGCCATGAGGCTACGAGTCTGGCTATCGGCACCAGCATCAATTTCGTCGATAAGGGCAATGGCTGGTTCTAGTACAAGACATTGTAAAAGCTCTATTTTTTTTCGCTCACCCCCAGAGAAGCCGCTGTCAAGCGGCCGATGGAGCCATGGCCTTGGTATCTCGAGTTTATCAGCCGCCGATTCTATGGTTTCTGTAAAGTGCATAAGCGAAAATTTTTGTGTATCGCTGGTGCGTAGTGCTTCTTTGAGAAGCGTATAGACGGAAATGCCGGGAAGTGCTGGTGGATTTTGCATAGCCAGAAATATTCCATGACGAGCCCTCGCTAACAGGTCCATGGTCGTAATGGTGGTTTTACCATGGCATATGCTTCCCCCTGTGATAGTATAGTCAGGGTATCCCATGATGGTATAAGCTAAAGAACTTTTTCCTGAGCCATTTCTGCCAATGAGTGCGGTAGTGGATCCTGGCTCTATCATGCATGTGATGGCATGTAGAATCTGAGTATTTCCTGCCGAAACTGACAGATTATCTATACATAGTGGTGACGATGGCATGGTATGCCTGTTAATATCTTTTTTCATAGCATAGTACAGTATAAATGGCGTGATATATTTGGCAACAACTGCGGTAGTTTGTGCTATGCTTGCTAGCACTACTGTCAAGTATATAGCCTATATGCAACGCTGTTGAGATATGGTACTATTGCTGAGTGATGGTATAGTGCACGCAATGAAGTTTGGGGAAACACATTATGCAGCTGTATATTGATTCTGCGAATATTGAGAAAATAAAACCATTATGTGAGTTAGGGTTGGTTGAAGGTATAACAACAAACCCCACTAATTTAAGTGTGTTAGGTGCGCGGCCGTTTGATGCCATTCCAGCACTCTGTGCCTGCGTATACCCAAAACCAGTGAGCGTTGAAGTTACGGAATTTGCTCCTGATGCGGTCTTAAAACAGGCCCGTGAGATTGCTGCTATGGCTGAGAATATTGTTGTCAAAATTCCATGTCATGCACGCTATATTCCAGTTATACGTACGTTGCTCGCTGCTGGTACCAAACTTAATATCACGTTGATTTTTACGGTATCACAGGCCTATTTCATGACAAAACTTGGTGTTCAGTATATATCGCCGTTCATGGGACGGCTTGATGATATAGGCGTTGCAAGCCATGATACGGTGCAAGCTATAGTTTCTATGATACGGCAAGAGAATGCTCATACAAAAGTTATTGCTGCGTCTATACGAACGCCGAAGCAATTTGAACGTGCTATCGCTGCTGGAGCTGATATAGCAACAGTCCCACCAGGATTTATTGACAAAGCACTTGAGCACCCACTGACTGAAATAGGTATTGCCCAATTTCTTACTGACTGGCAGAAAACGGTTCGGTAATCTGTTTGTTGCGTATAGGCTTCTCAAAAAATTAGGAATTTGCACAGGTTTCTTGTATTAGTATTTGACGGCAACGGTCAAATTGGCCACAATTATAGTCAGGTATAGGTCAACATGCGTCCCTAATGTGAGAGAGGATGTTTCCGTGAGCATACAGGAATCGTCGAAATTACTTGATACAATCGTTGCATTGTGTAAACGTCGTGGCTTTGTCTACCAGTCAGCAGAAATTTATGGTGGGCTGAATGGTATCTACGATGTTGGACCTCTCGGAACTATGCTCAAACAAAATATTCGTAAGACATGGTTGCAGTCACTCAAAGGCGCACCTGGCGAAATACTTGTTATTGAGGGAGCTTTATTGGCTCCGTATGCTGTCTGGAAAGCCTCTGGGCACGTAGATAATTTTAGTGACCCTATGGTTGACTGTATGCACTGCCAGCACAGATACAGGGCCGATGAACTTGACCTTAATAAGCCATGCCCTCACTGTGGCAAACTTGGTTGGACCGACGTGCGCCAGTTTAACATGATGTTTTCGACCCAGGTGGGTGCTGCCGCTGACCAGGCCTCGATAGCCTATCTTCGTCCAGAGACAGCACAAGCTATTTTTATTAACTTTAAAAATGTTCTCTCAACCAATAGGGTTAAGATACCGTTTGGTATAGCACAGATTGGCAAAGCATTTCGTAATGAGATTACACCACGACAATTTTTGTTTCGCATGCGTGAATTTGAGCAGATGGAAATGGAATGGTTCTGCAAAGGCGCTGATGCCTTACAATACTTCGAGTTTTGGTGTAAACATCGGATGAATTTTTATCGTGCTCTTGGTCTTACGGAAAGTAAGTTACGCTTGAGACCTCATAAGGCGGATGAACTTGCCCACTATTCGACCTGTTGTACCGATGTTGAGTATGAGTTCCCTTTTGGCTGGAAAGAGCTTGAGGGAATCGCTTATCGTGGTGATTTTGACCTTTCTCAGCACAGCAAATGCTCTGGTAAAGATTTGTCTGTCTTTGATGAGGAGACAAAGAAGCCATACATGCCGCATGTTGTTGAGTGTTCTGTTGGTACAGATAGAGCATTTTTGACAGTGCTTTTCGATGCTTATCATGAAGATATAGTTGATGGCGAAACGCGAGTTGTGCTACGCCTCAAGCCTTCCATCGCACCGATAACAGCAGCTGTGTTGCCACTCATGAAAAAACAGTCTGAGCAAGCTACAGTACTCTATCAGGACTTAATCCGGCAGGGTTTTGTTGTACAGCTTGATGAATCAGGCTCTATTGGAAAACGTTATCGCCGTTATGATGAAATTGGTACACCTGTATGCATTACTTATGATTTTGATACTGAGCATGATCAGGCTGTTACGGTTCGTGATCGGGATACAACCAAGCAAGAACGTATAGCCCTAACGAGTGTTGGGCAGTACCTCACAGACCTTTGTAAACGGTAAGTCGATGGCACGTACCCCACTAGCCTATTTTGCCCCAGGTAGAACGATGCTGATCGTGTCTGCCATGTTGATACTTGCCGGCATGGCACTACTTGCCTTGCCGGTTTCACGAGTACAACCTATCGGTGCTCTCGACCTCTTTTTTAGCGCTGCTTCTGCCTATTGTGTAACGGGAATGTTTACAATTCCCCTTACGCATTTTTCTACTTTCGGGCAGTGTGTCATACTCTTTCTTTTACAAATTGGTGGTATCAGTCTTATAACATTGACCGTTATGTTGGCATCGCAGTTTATTCGTCTTGGCCTTGGTACGAGCATAAAAGCAAAACAGTTTGCCGAAATAGAAATAGGTTCAGGGGGACTCGCTCTTTTGCCGTTCGTTGCTCTTAGTACGCTGTGTATAGAGCTTGTAGGTGCTCTATGTATGCTTGGTATTTTTTCTGCTAGCAACAGTTGGCCAAGAGCGATTATGCTATCTTGTTTTCAATCTATTTCATCGTTTTGTAACATAGGTGTTTCTCTGTTTGGTTATGATCTTGAGAAGCATGCGAACAACATGCCCTTGTTATGTATTAACGCGGTTCTCATGTTTCTTGGAAGCCTGGGATTTCCTACATTGCGTGAACTGTATCTTTTTGGGAAGTACCAAATTTGTACTCGACCTAAAGGTCCTTGGCGATTTAGCTTACAAGGCAAGATTATTTTATATGGCTCTTGCATAGTTGTTGCTCTTGGCATGTTTTTCTTAGTGCTAGCAGACCTCTCTCCGGTGCTTCACGGTAAAAGCATAATGGAACAGTTTGTTTGTTTACTGTTTCAGACAGTCTCTTTCCGCAGTGCCGGCTATGTCCTATGTCATATTGGTCAGCTTGGTATTCCTGTTATTATTGTGATGATGATCCTTGGTTTTATTGGGTCTTCGCCGGGGTCGACTGGAAGTGGTGTTAAGATTCCAGTTGTTGCCATTAGTGTTGTTGCTATTAAAGAGCTGCTCGCGGGCAAAACGGAGGTTTCATTGGCTGGTCGAGAAATTCCGTATGATCAAATTATAAAATCATTTGTGATCATTTTTTTGAGTATAGCCTGGATAGCGGCTATGACATTTTTTCTTGCGCTTGTGCAACCAATGATGTCTTTCATGGAGCTTCTTGTCGAGATTGTTTCAGCATTTACCAATCTTGGTGTCTCCCTGGGTATTACCGAGCAATTGTCGCCGCCAGGAAAAATTATTGTTGTTATAACCATGATTATCGGTCGTATAGGTTCTTCAGCATTTATTCTTGCGCTTGCCAAAAAAATGGTAATGGGCTATAAAAAACAATGCCGTTATCCTGAAGAGCGTGTTCAGCTAGAGTAAGTAATTATCGTATACTATAGAATAGAAACGGGGCACCATGAAGTTTTGTGTGATTGGTCTCGGTCGATTTGGCTTTAGTGTAGCAGAAACGCTTGCGCACCAGGGCATGGAAGTGATCGTTATCGATAACAATATGGAGAATATTGAAGCAATCAAGGATTCTGTCACGCATGCCATGTGCATGCAGGTTACCAATGAGGCTTCGTTATATAATACTGGTGTTGAGTATGTTGATGTTGCCATTGTTGGTATAGGTGATGACTTTGCACAGGCTGCATTAGTTACTGCGATACTCAAGAAGCGGCTGCGTATTGGTTGCGTTATAGCCCGAGCTACGACAGATTTGCATAAAGAGATACTAGCGCTGATAGGAGCTGATCAAGTTGTCATGCCTGAGCAAGAGCTTGGTATACAACTCGGTGTTTCCCTCAGCACGGCGCATGTTGAATCATAGCATAGTGTTAACTCTTGTATGAGAACGAGCTCTGTGCTATCAATCTACGTACTATACTTTGTTTTTGCTCAGGTTCGACTAGTCTGCTTGAGTGGATTTTGTTGTGTATAGTGTTATTAAGTGATTAGTATACTATCACGATAGTATACTAATGTGCATACAAATGTTTTACTTGGCAGCCCTGGGTATGTAACAATTGTTATTACGAGAGTTTCATGACTCATAAGCCTTTTTTCTCAGTTTGCGTTTATTCCAGTAAAACAGCGGTTACCGCATCTTTGATAGTACTATAGTCGGTCTCTTCATAGAAGTACTGATTAATTGTTGATTTCTTGTGGTTGCAAAATTGATAGAATGCTTGATCCACGATTAACTTGTTGCCTTCCCAGTGTTTTTTTCCTGCTGATACGATGAGTTTATGATTGCCCATAAGGACTGCAACACCAGAAAAACGTGATGAGCCCCTGATAATACAGTCATATCTTGCCATATCGCAGAGGTTTTCCATAGTTGCTTCCTGCCATCCGGTATGATTCTTACAGCAGAACTTAATATTTTTATAGTGCACAAGCAAAGGCTCCCATCGTTGTACAACTTTATGAGTGTTCGTATCGTCAGTAAAAATTGTTATTAAAAGTTTGGTATCACTGAGAAGAGTTGAGATTCGTTTGATTTGGTCTATGAAAAATTGTTCTGGAGGAAATTTGTTAGGCCATTTTTTATCTGCATAATCATCGATGTTTCTGCTGAGAGAGCGGTTTTTTAAAGTCGCTCTAAATAGCTGTTGCGAAAAGAGTGGGCCATCAAAGCCACCACCCTTGCGAAGGTGTACTGCTATGGTAAAGAAGTCTTTCGGCAATGCAGGCAGCTGTATCGGGGTACTTGGTTGTAGGTCATTACGTAAGCATGTATATAACGTATTTATCTCAAACATTTTTTTATGCAAAAAATCGAACTCATCGCCGGCATACCTGTTTGCATCGTGCTGATCTGGCAACGTGCAGAAGTAGCTAACTTTAAAGAGCGTATCTTGGCTGGTATTATAGGCTATGTCTTCTGGTCTATGCACGATAATCGTATTTTTAAGCGAAGGGCACGGCTTTTGCAACTTAGAAAAAGTAAAGTTATTGATCCATTCGTTAGGGTAGCATATCGAAAGCGGTATGCTATATTTCAGCGAAAAATAACGTGCTTTACAATAAACCAATACTTGATCATCTAACCGACTTGCTGTAAATTCTGGCGTTATTATCTTGTTGATTTTTTCGGTTGCCGAGCCATCGAGTCTCAAGCCAATTATCACCACTAAGGTAAACACGAAGCACACGAATCTTTGCATGCGGATTATCTCCCCCCCCAAATTTTTCAGTACACACTAATTTTTCAGTGTAGATTTGTATGCACAGCCTTTAGTAGGGCAGCTGAGATGAACTGAGCCATTTTTGTCAATGCGTTTGAGTAAATAATGGCTTTTGCACGTTGGACATGGCTTTTCTTCTATATCGCCAAAGATAGCAAACTGGCACTCGGGATATCGTGCACAGCCCCATAGGGTGCCACCCTTCCAGCGGCGCTTAATAATCTCGCCTTTTTTACAGGATGGACATGAAAAAGAAGCTTTTTCGCGATGGACATATTTGCAAGTCGGATAACCAGTGCATGCTATAAATTTACCAAATTTACCAGCTATTTCTCGTAGAGGCTTGCCACATACTGGGCATATTTGGTCGAGTACCACTGGCTGTGGAGCGGCAAGAATCTCTATCTCGCCAGCCTCATTACGTTTGAAATTTGCTGTGTATGTACATGTTGGATAATCGCTGCAGCCTAAAAATTCTCCGGTCTTCCCAAATCGTATGTTAAGAAATTTTTGATGGCATTGTGGGCAGAGGATAGTTGTAGGCTCCGAAACTTTTTTGTTTGAATCTCCAGCGAACTGCTTGAGATCTTTTTGAAAGCGCTCATAAAATTGTCGTAAAAGTGTATCTCGCGCTAATTCGCCATTGGCTATCTTGTCGAGATCTTCCTCAAGGTGCGCCGTGAAGGAAATATTGACGATATCAGGCAAATTTGCCGTCAGCAACTTATTAACAGTCATACCTAACTCCGTTGGCGTGAATCGTTTTTTGGTGTCTAGAGTTGTGTAGGACCGAGCCTGAATAGTATTCAAAATTGTTGCGTAGGTACTTGGTCTGCCTATGCCCTCTTTTTCCATTTCTTTGACGAGCGTCGCTTCGGTGTATTTTGGTGGTGGTTGCGTAAAGTGTTGTTTAGGAGCTATTTTGCTCAGAGTAACTGGATCTTTTTCCTGAATTCCTGGGGGCAAGATTACTTTCGTATCTTTGTCATCGTCCTCAACGAGATATACTTTGAGAAAACCATCAAACAAGAGTGTTGAACCGGTAACTTTGAAAACGAACGACCCACCCTTAATATCTACAGTTCGCTGTGCATAGGTTGCAGATTCCATCTGACACGCGACAAACCGTTTCCAAATTAACTCGTATAAACGTGCTAAGTCCTTTGAGGTACTGTTCTTATTTACCTGTTCCGGTGTTATGGCAATATCAATGGGTCTGATTGCTTCGTGAGCATCCTGCGCTTTTTCTATTTTTTTGGTGTAAAGACGGGCTTTCGTTGGAAGATACTGTTTCGAGAAATTTTTGCCGATAAAATTTCTTGCTTGTGTGAGTGCTGAATCAGCAATTCTTGTTGAGTCTGTACGCATGTAGGTAATCAAAGCTACAGGTGATTGACCATCAAGAGGAACGCCTTCATAGAGTTGCTGAGCAAGCTGCATAGTTTTTTTGACGGGAAAACCAAGCTGATTAAATGCTGCTTGTTGTAGGGTGCTTGTGATAAATGGTGGGAGTGGATTTTTGGTACGTGTTTTGTCGGTAATCGCATCTATGTGAAACGTGGTATGACGTACGGCATCGGTTATTTCTTGTGCTGTTGTACCGTTACTAATGTCTGCTTTTTTAGTGCCGATTTTTGCAAGTTCTGCCTGTATCTCTCCAGCAGTATGATGAAAAACTGCTGGGATAGACCAGTATTCTTCTGGTTTGAAATTTCGAATAGCCTCTTCTCGTTCACAGATAAGGCGGAGTGCAACTGACTGGACACGTCCTGCAGATAATCCCTTAGCAATGCGTCGCCATAGAATTGGTGAGACCTCATAGCCGACCCACCGATCGAGTATGCGACGAGCTTGCTGCGCGGCAACTTTTTGCTCATCTATGACTGATGGGTTTTCAATAGCTTTTTTGACAGCTTCACTAGTTATCTCGTTGAAGGAGATACGGTGTATCTTGCTTTTTTTAGGTGCTGACTTTACAATCTCTTGGTTGACGTGCCATGCAATAATTTCTCCCTCGCGATCAGGATCTGGTGCGAGATAGATCTCATCTGCTAAAGCGGCTGCCTTGCGTATATCAGCAAGTAGCTTATCTTTTTTTTCAAGGATAACATACTCAAGATCGATAGTCCCGTTCATTGTTATGCCGAGTCTTTCGGAGGGTAGATCTTTCACGTGTCCCAGTGTTGACATGATACGAAAATCATGTCCTAAGAACTTACTGATTGTTTTTATTTTTGCAGGGGACTCGACGATTAACAATTTTTTCATGCCATTGTAACTTTCGTTAGCCAAAGTAGAGACAATTACCTGAGAACGACCTTTCATCTATTATGATACGCGAAATATTTTCTAAAGGTCAAATAGATTTAATATCTTCTTGAGAACAGCTAGGTATATGCAGCCGTCTATATAATAAAAATATTACCGAAGTCTTGAGCCGTTTGGTACCGATACTGCAGGTGTAACGAAGGTAACGGAGCCATCTTCTCGCTCGGCGCACATGAGCATACCTTCTGATGTGAGGCCAAGGATCGACCGAGGCTTAAGATTATAGAGGAAAACTGCCTGTTTGCCAACAAGTTCATCCGGTTTATACCATGCGCGAATACCCGCCAGGACTGAACGTGTACCGCGGTGACCAAAGTCAACTTGTAGAGCAAGCAATTTTTCTGATTTAGCTACCAATTCAGCTTTGGTAATGGTGCCGACAACGAGCGCTAGTTGGTTAGCGATATCTATTGAAACTGATTCTATAGTTGGTGCTGCTATTTGTGCTTTTAATAGTGTTGTGTTTGGTGTGGCAGCTGGTTCGGCGGTACATGAAGTATCCTTCTTCTGTTCAATTTTAGCGAACAGTGGGGCTGTTTTGGTTAGCGTAAAAAATGAGTCCCACGCTGTTATGTTATGGCCAAAATGCGGTTTTGTGTGATCAAGAGAAACTCCTATGCTTTGTAGCAGGATAGCCATTTTTTGGGGCATTATTGGAGACAGTAATATGCCGATTGTACGGAGGCTGTGACAGGTTGCCGATACTACTTCAATAAATTTGTGCTTATCAGTTGTTGCAAGGCGCCATGGTTCATGAGCATGAAAATATGCATTAACACTATTAACAAAAGTCCATAACTGTGTTAGTGCAATATGGAATTGATAGGTTTCCATGGAGGTTATATAAAGTTGTAGAGTCTCGTTGGCAGTCGTCCGAAGTGCAGCACTTTCTAGCGACCATGCTGTTGGTAAAGTGACTGTTTGTATGCCATGCTTCTCGGCAAGCAAAAGCATGCGATTGAGAAGGTTGCCGAGGCCTCCTACAAGGTCACTGTTAATAACGCTTTCTAGCGAATGATAGCTAAAATCTCCATCGTGCGTAACAGGAATTTTACGGAGCAGGTAGTATTTTACTGGTTCTACGCTATACTGTTCTGCCAGCAATGTTGGATCTACGACATTGTTGCGTGACTTTGACATCTTTTCGCCATCGACAGTTATCCAGCCGTGAACAAGCAATTTTTTAGGTAGCGGCATATCTGCTGCCATTAAAAAGGCTGGCCAGTAGGCTGCATGGAACCTGACTATTTCTTTGCCCATGCAATGGAGGTCAGCAGGCCACCATTGATTGACATTTGCAGTCTTTTCTGGGTCGCCATAGCCAATTGCAGTTAAGTAGTTCATAAGAGCATCGATCCATACGTAGATAACGTGTTGAGGATCTCCGGGAAATGGGATGCCCCAGGTGACCGATGTTCGAGAGATACTTAAATCTTTGAGGCCTGCTTCAACAAAACTAATAACTTCATTGAGCCGTTCTTTAGGCGTTATAAAATCAGGATTATGCTTATAAAACTCAAGCAGACGGTCTTGATAGGCTGATAGTCTAAAAAAGTAGCTCTCTTCAGAGGCACTTATTGTCGTACGGCCACAGAGCGGGCATAAAGGTGGTTCGTTACTTGGTATCGATGCCTTATCTGCAACAAATGCTTCATCTGGTTGGCAGTACCAACCTTCATAATATGATTTATATATATCGCCTTTCTCCTGAGCTTTTGCTATCCATGCGTAGACACCTTTTTTGTGATTCTCGTCAGTTGTACGAATAAACTCTGTGTAGCTAAGATTATAGTGTTGCCACATAGCTTTATATGCTGCGCTTACATCATCGACAAAAGTTTTTGGGCTTTTGCCTGCATCTGCTGCAGCCTGGGCAACTTTTTGACCATGTTCGTCTGTGCCTGTTAAGAAAAAAACGTTCTTGCCTTGTAATCGTTGCCAACGTGCAACAGTATCGGCAATGACTGTTGTATAAAGAGACCCAACATGTGGTTTTGCGGTGACATAGTATATAGGCGTTGTAACGTAGAACTTTTCATGCTGATGATCCATATGTCCGATCTCCTGGGCATAGATTATAAACTAATGTACGTAAGATCTTTATGATACCAAAAACTAACTATAAAGGAAGAAGCCCCTGTATTTCAGGGGCTTCTTCCTTTATAGTTAGTTTTTGGTTATTTTATTTTAATTTGAGTAAAATGAGCTTGAGAAGTTGATAGACGTTGAGGTTGTTAGTGCTATTAATCTGGTCGCAGCTTGTTAATGTACTAATATAGTCACAGTTGATTGTATTGCTGGGGTCTCCGAGGTTATCAAGTTTATAGTTGATCCCAGAACAGCACTGATCAATATTACTGTTGGTAGTAAGGCAACATGCGTCAATTTTTTGAATAATATTGTCTTGTGCTGTTGTTATTTGATCGCTGAGTCCATCAATATCTTGTCCTAGGCAGCAAATTTGATCAGAAACGCAGTCAAGTTTATCATCGAGCACTAATATTTCAGAGTTCATAACAAAGACTTTGCTGCGTGTTGTCCATGTATAATCTTCGATTTTTTCTACCGTGGTTTCAATGTTATCAAGTTTTCCATTAACTTCTTCGCAACATTCATCTACTTTACTTGTTAAGTTATCGACTTTATCATCGATTTCGACAACAATCGAATGGATCTCAGTGACTTCCTCTTTAACCTCTTGCACGTCTTCTTCGATGACATCGACTTTTTCGTCTATACCATCAACGGTTTTCAAAACCTTACCGCAGCATGCTTTGACATCCTGGAAATTTTTTTCTGTAATGTCTGTTAGCTCATCTACTTTGTCATCTATTTCAACAACGATTGAGTGGGTGCATGAAACTTCTTGTTTGATGTCGTCGAGGTCTTCCACGATGCTATCAAGTTTCTCATTTGCTGTATCGACGTTTTTATCTATAGTCGTGACAATAGTTTTAACATCGCTGCAGCAATTTTCGACTTTTTCGAAATTCTTTTCTGTAATATCTGTCAGTTCATCTACTTTATCATCTATCTCTATGACGATTGAATGAATTTGTGTTATTTCTTGGTTAAGACCATCTATTTCGTCGCTGTTTTCATCAACTTTGTTATCTAAGTCTGCTAGCAATCTGTCTTGACCATAAGCCTGCCCTTCTAAGGTGGCTAATTTTCCAATGCATGTGTCAATGCCACTATCTACCTTTGTTTTTACCTGATCAAGCGTCTCTTGATGATGGTCTTTAGTGTTTCTTAAGGTATCTGAAAAGTTTTCAACGCAAGAAGATCGCTCTGTTGTATTTTTTTCTATGTTCTC
Organism: uncultured bacterium; assembly: GCA_963715605.1. Lineage (GTDB taxonomy): Bacteria > Babelota > Babeliae > Babelales > Vermiphilaceae > JAKASV01. The sequence continues at coordinate 1,504,010 of OY970257.1, forward strand.
AACAAGCTTGATGATCTTTTGACAGCATTTTTCATTATTTTCAGACATTTCATCTAGTTTGTCATCAATACTGATTACCGTTGAATGGGTAAGTGAGACTGTTTCGCTGATATCATCGATACCTTCGAGAACATTGTCAATTTTTTCATCAATGATGGGAAGCAATTTATTTTGTTTGCCGATTTCTTCGTTAGTGGTGCTAAATGCCTTTGTCAAAGCATCGATGGATGTTGCTGTTTTAATTTGTAGGCCCTTTTGCTCGACGATCAAGTCTTGGATGACTGCTAATGCATCTTCGATATCGCTAATATTCTCCACCATATCGTTTAAGCGTTCATCCTTTCTTTCTTCCTGCTTTGAATCCATACAGGAAATTACCCCTGCGTCCTGCAATTGCGTTAATTTGTTATTAAGTGATATGAGCATACCCATGAGATCTGAAGTTTTTCCTGGATCATCGATGAGCGACAAGGCATCCTGTTGTAGCGATACCTTTCGTATGACATTGGTGAGTGCCTGTGCAACTATTGCCATGCCATCAGCAATATTCGTTGGTAGATTGTACTGGTCAGCGCTTTCGCCATATAGTTCGTGCATAAGATTATGCCATGAACTTTTGTCGCGTATATTTTTTCCAATTAAAGTATGGATATTGCCCATAATGCTGCGGATTTGTTCTATTGCTGTGATATCAATAACCTGCTGTGTAAATGCTGGATCGCTATGCGGAGCAGCCGGATAATGTGCTCTAAATTCTGCTGGCCCTTCTATAGCTTTCTCTGAGGATTCTCCACCATTCACTATTATTTGTAATCCGGTGGCATATAAAATTGCCATTAAACGTGCTTTACGTATCATAGTAGACATATGCTACTCCTTCAAGTGCTTGTATTAGGTCCTAAAAATAGAGAGATGCGCCAACATGCCATTGAATTTCTTGGAGGGCAGAGCGTCCTGATAATGCATAGCCCGCGCCAATAAAGAATTCACCGCACTCATTTCTAAAGAAACATTCACCACGAATTTTATATAAATTAGTATCTGTTCCCTGCTCTAAGATAGTATCGTCAAGAGGTGCCAGATTGTTTTCAAAGTCACGAGCGATTGATGTGCAGAAACATAGTCTATCGCGACGTTTTGCAAACCACTCGAAACCAAGTACAAGTCCATTGTTTTGACAATCTGGATGGAAGAACGTCACATCGACGTTACCCCAGAAATATCCCCATGCAACATGTGCTGGCACAACTGGTCCAACGGGAATATTGCTAATTGTTGCCCCCTGAAAAGCAGGCGCTCTCATTTCCATGTGATCAAAAACGTGTGTATAGGTTGCGAGTACACGTAGTGCGAGGCAGTTCCATACTGCTCCTGCTTCAAGACCGCCACGGAATTCGAAGTGTCCGTTATTGCCGAGGGGTTGCCAATAGAGATTGTACGCGTCAGAGCAGTTCATTTTATGCCCTGTTGGGATGAACATTCCCATGAGAACATTGAAAAATCCATTATCAGTATTGTATTCACCATACCATTCGGCGTAGAGGTCACCTGCGCCGCTGGCATATGCTGGGTCATTAACGTACACGCCATTATCTTGTAAATATTCTGCTGGTGTTACTTGTAAAGCTCCCTGTCTCTCTGTTCGTGCAAGGACGAGATCAATAGCATTTTGTACGGCATTCGCTTCTGGATATAGTGATTGCGCATCGGCTTTATTAGGTACCAGGAACCAATTCTTTTGTTCCTCAGTATTATTGCCGAGTGACGATGCATAATTAACATTCCTACTGAAACTTCTGCGATCGCCATTGCTGCCATTTTTTCCGGAAGCGTCAAGAAGCGATGCTTGCATCCTAGCACCACGTGAGCATCCTGGTCCTACATCTCGTGCTAGATTATTGATTTCTGATCGCTCGCTAACGTTTATCGCGCGAGATATATCGCCGCCTTCGGCGCGAACCAAAGAAACTGGTGCAGGGGCATTATTCATGGGAAATTCATCGCGGTCAACAAAGGCTGTTACTGGGATACCAGCTATTGTCGTATCACGTTTACCATCACCATACTGTACCAATGGTTTACCGTCGATATTCTTGAGTTTGCTTAAGTGATCAAGTCTGTATGCATTGACCATACTTGGCTGAACACCCTCTCCCGATGGTGCTGCGTCAAGAAATTCTTGGCGTCGTACAACGACGTCGCCGCTGTTTGTTGGGGTGGTAGTGCTTGTGTTTTCGTTGTCGCAACAGTTGGTTTGATTGATCGTTATGAATTTGATTGGTATGCTGCTACGAACGCCAATACGCCAGTTTGAGTCACCAACTTTTCTAAAGGCGTGTAATCCGATAAAGGTTCCCCGTTCGTCATAGGTGATACTGGGTGTAAGTGTTGTTACTGTTTGACCGAAAATGCTTGGGGAGGTTCCGTTTGGAAATGCTTGTGCTACAGAGAATGTCGGTGCACCAAAGAACAATTGAGCTATTGGGGAAACATCATGTGTGTTATTAATATCATTACATGCGTTATTGCATCCTGGGTTGTCATTGCATCCGATGTAGGCATTTATAGCACTTCTTCCATAGAGAGCAGCCCATGTGTTAATGGACCAGCAATCTTCTGGGTGTAATGGTTCTGTTGGATAATGAAGTACACCACGTTGCAAGATCAGTGGGGCAAGAAAGTTATGGGTAACCGCATCTACTAAATGTTGGGATGTTAGTACTGCAAGTAGCAGTATGTACTGAGTCTGTTTTATCATTGTTCTCCTTTAAGTTCTGATTGGTACAGCTGCCAGTATATTTTTATACGGCTCCTGCTCATCGAACAGGAGCCGTATATGACTTTATCTAATAGCGCGCACCTCCATAATATCGAAGGATTTTCCAGATTTTTTTACTCGTGCCGTTGCGGCACCAGATGTGATCATAGAGTTTTGTTGTGTTGTTTTTGAACCGTGGCAAACTACTTTTGATAGTGACTTGCTTTGCATGGACCCGTTTTCAATATAGCCGATAGCAGGACAGTCTTGATCGTCAAGTCCGATATTTACGCGGGTATTGTTGGCTCCCAATTCAGGCGTTTTGAGTAGCTCGAAAAGGTCTTTGCCAAGAATATTGCTATGCGATAATGGTTCTTCTTGCACTAATGTTGAGGCAAGCATACCTACTCTATGCGAAGGCATCAGCGTAATTGCCCCTCCGCCGCGGATATTGCCTTGTATGCCATCTACACTGATTGCGTATATGCTAGATTCATTAATGGCGAGCGCTGATTTAGATGCGAGCATGTTGTGGTTGAGGAAGCCACGCTTGATATCAAGCCGTACTCTTGTGTCATGAGCAAGCATAGGTGCATGAAGGTCGTTTGATGCGCTTGGGCATACGCCGAGTCCCAGGAATGCATGTTTGTTTATGGTTAATGCTGCTTCTTCCCCATCGATGGTAATATCGCATGTGACAGGTTTACTCTTTTGTTCTATGGAACCTACTTGTAGTATACCATCAACAAGTATTTGAGCATGATCATGTGCGCTTACAGAGCAATGGGTGGCCCTTTGCGCTTGCGGCAATGACTCTATACCAAGGCATGCATCGGCAGCAATGCGAAGTGTTGCTTTGTCGGCAAACAGCAGCGTTGCGACTTCACCAGTTAGTACAACACGTTTTTTATGCATGTCTTGCTGTTGTTTGGTATCTTTTGCCTCGCATAGTAACGTTGCTTGATCAACAAAACGCATAGTGCATGAACCCAACATAATACGCGCACCCGGTTCGCATATAACGGTAATATTACCGCCAAACTCGACAGCGTTTGCTTGGTTGTCACCACGACCGACGAATGTACTCAAATCGAGAGTCCCTGAGCTTGTAATGCGCATTGTGCGCGCCTCAGATGCCTCAAATCGTAGCGTGCGTGCCGTGCATTTGTTGTTATTAGCTGGGCCTTGCACAATACGGCATACAGTATTTATAAGAACGTCCCTATTAAGTGTAACTTTACTGTTGCCGTTTAATATAAGTGTTATACCATGTACGCCTAGAACAGGTACGTCGCTATGTTCTCCGGCTGACCTACTCAGCGAGCCAATGCCAACATGGGCTCCCTCATCGAGTGTAATAACACTGGCTGGCATATCGCTAGCATCGTTACTCTTTGGGAATACTAATGCTTCGACATTGCCGTTTTTGGAGATTCTTATGTGGGCTTGGTTGCCTACACGAGAGCCTCGTATGCCGAGTGTCTCTATATAACCATCAATAGTCGGTATGCCGCGTAGTATTGACTCATTAATTGGGCATGATGTGCCATTAATGCATTGAGTTTGGTTGTAAGGAGTAAACTCAGGGTCTTTTAGTACTGCTTGCCAATGAAGTATGTAAGAGCTTATTTTTTTGTCAGGCGAGCCGATGAGATAATTTTTTTTCGTGTCCGGGCGCCAATCGGCGATGCCTATTGTTGGAGCGAATGTAACAAGCTGCTCTGGAAGTTCTACTTTACCAGAACCGCTTTTGGTAATCATGGCTCCCATGGTAACAGAGCTGGTGTTACCAAGCTTGAATACACCATGGTTATCAACGAATATTCCTCCTTTGCCCGTTATGTTGCTCAGCCCAGGCTCATTGGCGGTACCACCGCGTGTCTCAAATGCAAAGTAGTCGCCATCGACGATAAGCTCTGGTGACGGCGTCGTTTGTAATGCCTTTCCTAAGACACCGATTGAGATATTGCTAGCATGACCAAGATAAATTGTGTGCTTAGCTGGTTCTGCTGCTGCTTTCACGTTGCTTTCACTAAGTTCATTGATTGAACCATCGTTATGCCCACTTAAGAGGCGTAGGCTGTGAGTTTCTGCTGAGCCGCTAGCTGCTGGCCCCATATTGACGATGTCAAGATTGGCATCTTTGCTGGTAACTGAAAAATCTTGCACTTCTGTTGAGGCATTCAAAGTACCAAGAATTAAGTGACGTCCGTTGCCATTATCAAGAGCATATCCATTATCGAAAAATATGAAGGAGCTAGCATTATTTGCTTGTAGAGCCGTTTCAGCGAGCTTTCTATTCTCTAATGAGCTTGCCAAAAGCAACGCTTGATTGGCTTTTTCTTCGAGTGAGTTATATCCAAGCGAACGTGCTGCAAGGCCATTTGGAACCAGTATATCAACACCCGTGAATGCACTATTTGTATGGAGTAACAAATCAGCATTGACGAATACCATTTTTGGTCTTTTGAGACTTGATTTTTCGAGCGCTTTTTCTCCGCCAACGTAGGTTGCCTCAGATCTTATATCATCTTTTGGATAAACGTGATGGTTTTCATCGGAGTGGACGAGTTGCGTATTTGAGAATACAACTTTATCGTTGATAAGGGCATAACCAGTATTATAGCGTGTATAACCAAGATTATTTTTTGCAAAGCTTCGTTTCGGGAAAAGTTTTTTGCAATTTACACCGGACGAGATAGTCCCACCAGTATGATCAACGTGCAGCGATAGAATTTCTACTTTACTCGATTTCGTTACATCACCCATGAATACGCATGGCCCCTCAACATCCAGTACCATATTGCCTATGGATGGACTCTTTTGCAGAGGATCAATGGTGTACGGATACTTTTCACCAAGAACGAGCGGATGATCTACGATACCGACGTTGTTGACACCACATCTAAAATACATAGCCGATTCGTTTTCAAGTGCAATAAGTGCTGGCATAGCATGGTTGTCCAAGCTCTGTTCGACGATGAAGGCTGATGGGTTGCGTTTTTTGAGTGCTAGTTGTGTTTCATCGACTATTTGATCAAGTGTAAGGGCAACATAGTCAATATAACTTCCAGACCCTATTGATATGATGCCATTACTGCCGACAACGAAACCAAAATTTTCGGTTTGTTGCTCGTTTTTCATGCACTTTGTCGATAGTGTTTTATTGTTATTTTCGATTATTAGCCCAGAACCAAGATCATTATTGCTGCTGTTTGATACGGACAATACTGCAAGACCCTTACCAAGTTGTTGAGTTGTGATAGATGCTGGGTAAATCTGGTCGCTATAAGCATCAAGCTCTTGCGCAAGAGCTGCCGGTTGTACTAAAAACGAACCCATATCATGTATTGACAGTGCTAAGCGTCCTTCACCTGCATTTGTTGGATCGAATTTAATGTATCCACGCGTTTGTGCAGTTGGGCAATTTCCAGCTATATATCCCATCTGAGCGTGGTTGGCAACGACTATATTGGCATGTCGTGCCCCTTTGTCTAAAGACTTCGTATTAGATCGCTCGAAGCATAGATCTGATCCATCAAGCAATACATACAAGAGCGCTGCACCAGAGTCTGGTGCTATTTTATTGAGAATAACTGAGGCTCCGCCATCAACATTAAAGATCACATGACCTGGTTTCTGTGTTTTGCTACCTCGAACCAAGACGAGCATATTCTTAGTATTTTTTGCTCCTTGCAGTGTCACATCATGGTGTACATTAAATTCTATGGTATGACCATTTAACGGTTCTAGATAAAGTGTTTCAACAGTAGGTGATCCAGAAATTGTTGCTTTGCTGTCTGTAAATGTTACCTTTACATCTTTGGTTTCTGCCCGAATGCGGACGAAAGACCCTTGGTCAGAATTTTTTGTAAGAACAACATTGTCACTGATGACAAGATCATTATCAATGACATCAGGGGTACTACTTTTATACCATCGTACAGGGTCTTTAGTAAGGGAGATTCCACATACACACAAACCCAAAAGCAAGATTAGGACCGGTTTGTTCCCGTATAAGCTTCTTCGCATAAGCTCATCCTTTTTTTAAAGTTGCTCAAACTACAGTATTTTACTATACTTCTCAACCAGCTTTGGCATACTTTTTATGACTTTTTCCCCCTTCGATACTTTATACAGCCACGTGCTTACCTTGGTTTACTTCTAGTTTTTTTATAGAAGAATGTCAATCCCTTTTATCAACAGAACATACTATTTTTTGTCTCATCTTTTGCTTGGAAAGCATAATCAAAAAGGTTTCTACAAGAAAGCAGCTATTCTGTTGTCAGCATACTTTGACATACATGAGTGTCATAGCTTATTATGTAACAAGTCATTGTAATCGATATGGTTTTTTATTGTGCCATAACATCTATCCAGATGTTATGTAAGATTGGTTCAGGGATTGTTGTTTTGAAGAAGTGAAAGTGTTGATGATCTTTTTGTGCCTGATAAACACCAGGTACTTGTGTTTGAGTGGCTGTTATAAGTGGTGATAACATGCCATATTTTTTTTGATGGTGCTCTATAACTTTTTGATCATAGATATACTCGATAAATTGGTATACAAGCGTCTTTTTTTTACTGAATGCTGGTATAGCGAATGAATCAATAACCATAAAGCTACCTTCTCGCGGAACCCTAAAGTCAATGTAAGGGTATGTTTTTTGGAGACGGTATATATCAGGGCTCAAAGCAACAACGATTGGTGCCGTGCCGCTTAATAAAATATGTTCTGCGTTGCTTTCAGTATAGGCAGCAACCCACTTTTTTTGGTGCTCAAGCAGTTTTTTTATTGCAGCGCTTGCTTCTTTGTTGATTGAATCTATTGGAGGATTACCATAGAGGTATAAATAAGTTAGTGAGATTGCTTCTCGCGCAGCATCAAGCATGCCAATAGGGGCTTGTATTTTTCTTTCGTCGAAAATTGCTTCCCAGCCAATATTGTCTTCACACGAATACATGTGAGTATTAATGCCTAGGCCATATACTGCCCCAAAATAGGGAATAGTAAACTTATTGCCAGGGTCGCAATATAAGTCTTGCATGGCTGGGTTAATGGTTTTCCAACATGAGAGGGCGTCTTTTTCTATGGGCTGTAATAATCCCTTTTTTATAAGCATGCTAACGGCATAGTCCGATGGAATTATCAGGTCATAGCCGATACCTTTCGTGGCCTCTAGTTTGCTCAAAAGTTCTTCATTTGTTTCATAATAGCTTATATTGACCCTAATGCCGGTTTTTTGTTCAAATTTTTGTACATACTCGGGGTCTATGAGCATTGGCCACGTGAAAATGCTTATAGATTTTTTAGTTGACAAACACTGTCGTATACGTGGTGTATGCATGAGGCCTATAAATACAAGACACCAAAAAATACTTATGCCCATGATAGACGTTATTTTTTTTAATGTGCTTTTGTTAGCAATCATGGTTGATTCCTAGTGACACTCGTCGTTATCCAGTGGCGTTCCTGTCTGCATGCAAATATGAGGATGAGCATGCCACCACCAATGATCAATAATGACGAAAGAGCGTTAACAATAGGTGAACCGCCCGTTCTAACAACTGAATAGATATAAAGAGGCAGAGTTTGTGTTTGTGGGCCAGCACAGAAGAATGCAATGACAAAGTCGTCAAGAGAAACAACAAAAATGAGCAACGCTGCTGATACAAATGCTGGGAATAATAACGGAAAAATAATTCTTCTCATTGTCTGAGTTCTTGTTGCTCCAAGATCTAGGGATGCTTCAGTAAGATGTTTATCAAGCTCGTCGTAGCGAGCTGCAATAATTGGCACTGCATAACCAAGGCCAAGTAATGTGTGGCCTGCAATAAGAGTTAAAAGGCTTAAGGGTATGGAACAAGCTGCAAAAAAACCCAAAAGCCCAACGGCTACAACTACCTCTGGAATACAGAGAGGTCCATAAAACAATGGGTATGAGCGATGAATATGAACATTGCCATAGTACACTAACGACCACGCCATAACACAGCTCAGTACAACAGTCGAGATGGCCACAATAAGTGAATTTTTGAGCGCGATCCAAGCCTCTTGAGAATGGTATAGCTGTACATACCACTCTGTTGTGAAACCATTGAAAGTATAAGGCATTGGTGATGCATTAAAGGAAAAAAGTATGAGAACGACAATCGGTGCATATAAAAATAAGAAAAAACCAATAACAAAGAACATTAATAGTCGTGAAGGCTTTTCCATATTATGCTAATACTCGCTTTAAAATTTTATATGCGCTTATTGTGACACCTAACAATATCAACGAACTAAGACAGGTAAATGATGGTCCCATCGACATATCGCGTGCCGTTAAAAAAAGATACGTTATGAGGGATCCAACAAACATTTGCTTGTTGCCACCGAGTAACATTGGAAGAACAAATTCTCCAAATACAGGAATCAGCACCAAGAAAAAACTTGTTATGATGCCTGGCAATGCGATTGGGATTACTATATGTCGCAATGTAATGTACCATGTTGCGCCGAGATCGAGTGAAGCTTCAATATGTCGCATATCAAGTTTTTCTAAAACAGCGTAAAGAGGCAAAATGGCAAATGGTGAGTAACAATATAGTGTTCCAAGATACACCGCAAAGGAAGTGTTGAGAAGGGTTAGTGGAGCTTGTATGAGGCCGAGTTTCAGCAGCATACTGTTAATAATACCAGCCTTGCTTAACATAAAGAACCAAGAATATGATTGAATAAGTATATTAACACTGAATGGAAGCATCACTAAAAAAAGCAGTACAAGTCTTTTTGTAGCGTTCTTTTGTGCAATATAATAAGCAATTGGAAATGCTAGTAAAGTACAGCAACTTGCTGTTACTATGGCTAGTATGACAGATCGAGCAATGATCGCCATATAGGGTAAATTTAGGCAGTTCCAGTAGGATGATAAACCATACAAAAGGCTATGGTATATAATCACACAAAGAGGTATGCAGAAGAAGAGTATGAGCCAAAGAAGCGCTGGAAGCGCGAAAAATAATGGATTTCTGTTCATTATTATCTTTCCAGGACGACAAGGTTTTCCTGTTGCCAATATAAATGGACACGTTCATCATACTCTATAATATTATGTGCGATATGCTCTTCGTTTTGTACAAAGACCCGCATGGTCGATCCATTTGCAAGAGCAATGTTATATCTTGTTGAGTTGCCGTGGTATACGATTGTTGTTACGATGCCGGTTAGGCAGTGTGTGAATCCCGTGCAAGGCTCTTTTGTCATTTTAATTTTTTCGGGGCGTATGCTTGTTGTGATTTGCTGGCCTTGATTAAGTTTGCTGACTGCTTCGTTAAATGGCAGTAACAGCTTCCCAAGCCCGTCAACTGCAAGATATAAGATATTATCTTGTTCTAAAACTGTTCCCTTGAAAATATTTGTTGTACCAACAAAACGTGCTATGAACGTTGTTCGTGGAAATTCATAGATTTCTTTTGGTGTTCCGATTTGTTCAATTTCACCGTGATGATTTATAATGGCCATAGAATCCGCAACGGTGAGAGCTTCAAGTTGGTCGTGGGTAATATATACAAATGTTGAGCCAAGTGTTTCTTGTAGTTCCATGAGCTCAACAAGCATACGTTCACGTAGTTTCATGTCAAGCGCAGCAAGGGGTTCATCAAGTAATAAAACCTCAGGCTCATTGATAACTGCTCTTGCAAGTGCAATACGTTGTTGTTGGCCGCCTGATAGCTGCTGTATTTGCCGATAAGCCATTTTTTCAAGATGAACCATAGCAAGTGTGGCAGCAACTCTATCCTCGATGATGTCTTTTTCATATCCTCTTACTTGAAGGCCGTAGGCAACATTATCGAAGACGTTAAGATGTGGAAAAAGTGCGTAATGCTGAAAAACGGTGTTAATTTTTCGTTCATTAATCGGCATAGCTGTTATATTACGGTTGCCAAGATAGATAGTACCACTATCAGGCTTCTCAAACCCAGCGATAAGACGAAGTAATGTTGTTTTTCCGCTGCCGCTCGGTCCTAAAATGGCAAAAAATTTCTCCCCAGGAATTGTGAGAGAGAGGTTCTCGAAAATGGTATCATCCACAAAGCGCTTGGTGATATTTTCTAATCTAATGCTTTTTATGTTCATGAATGTGAGACCTCGCAAACAGCATTGGAACGACGACATCCGACATTGAGCATGGTACGACAACCGCAATAATTAAAAAGATAAACACGAACCCAATGTGATGGTGCCAGTTAACAAGTCCATGGGAAACAAGGTAATACGTCGATGCCAAAGAACTTACGAGTGTATGAAGGGTGTGTGAAAATACCGAATACATTGGTTGCATGGCCGATTTATGAAGACTAAGAATGATGCCATTAAGGATGCCTACACCTAAAAACGGTAAAACACGCGAAAGTTCCGATATAAAACAGATGTGAAAGGACATTTCAACTCCCAAGAGGCGTCCCCCCAGGTAGGGAAGAATGACGTCTGAAAGCATGCAAAATATTGCCGGACATAAGATACCAATGACGAGTGCCAGAAGAAGGTTGCGAGAAAATCTGCAGAATGTAATTATAGTGCCAGTTGCTGCAAATACAAGGTGCATAAAATGAAAGCTATGAAAAAGAACATTTGCGCCACGGCAAGCGCCTTCTGGATTGTTTTGCGTAATAAAAGAAAAACTGGTGAAACTCAGTAAAATAAGTGCAAATGCAACAGAGAAGATAGCATATGGAATATGCGCGACCAGTTCTGTAAAAATTGATTGTGATCCGCAACAATGTGCGTGTTCGTGGTGTTGATCCATGGATACGAAACTCCCGCATGTAATAAAAAAAGATTTCCCCCTAAAACTAAGATTATATAAGATACCATAAATTCTTCTGGTTATAAAGCTAAAATTTATATCTTGTAGTAGCCGATCATACGTGACGAGCTGGTTTGAGCGCGGTAGGGCCAATTATAGAGTTTATGAGAATATTTTTGTAAGGCTTCGCCACCGCACACAGTCACCAACGAAGCGCGCAAGCTCCTGCGACGATATTTCATTGTTAGGTGCATTTCTTTTTTTGCTAATCTTCTCAATGACTTTTCTGTATACTTTTTATGAGAGTTCCTTGAACAGTAGGCAAGCAGAAATCTCTGACATGATTATAAGTTATCATTACACTTGCTGAGGAGTTTTGCATGAATGTGCGTTTTAATAATCTGATATCGGCAACGTTATTTTTTTTGGTGGGTGGTGCCATGATGGCAGGGTGGAGGGAGATGTGTACGTTTGTAAAGAATGCTGCCACACAGCCTCGCGTTGTTGGGGCTGTTTTGCCGTCTAGTCCTTCTGTTGGAAAAGAGCTTATACGGTATGTCGTCATGAGTCAAAAGCAAAATTCAACCAAGCCCTTGCGTATTTTAGAGATCGGTTCTGGAACAGGTGCCATGACCGAAATCATAGCCAAACATGTACGGCCTCTTGATAAACTTGATCTCGTTGAAATTTCTCATGACTTTTGCCAAGTGCTTCATACCAAATACGATGCCTGCCCTCAGATTTCAATCAATTGCACATCAATTTTGGATTGGGCTCCCAAGTATCAATATGACTTTATTATATCGACGTTGCCCTTTAATTCATTTGAATATAAATTCGTGGATACAGTCATAAACCATCTTGGTAAGCTTATTAAGCGGGATGGGGTGATCTCTTTTGTTGCATATGCCGGTGTATCTCGGCTTAAAACAGCTTTTACGTTTGGCAAAAAACGGGTTGATCAAAAAAAGAAGGTCTCTCGCATATTAGCATGGCGCAGTCGCTACCAAATAGCTGAAAAAATGATATTTAAGAATGTGCCTCCTCTGCATGTATATCATCTGCAGATGTCTTGATAAGCACGTTGATTTTTGCGCTTCTGCGCCTTTAGAGACCTTGCTTTATAGTCTAGCGCTGCTTAAGATGCATATTGCGCAGTTTTTTTATTGATCGATTCAAGAAATTCCTGATTGGTTTTGAATCGCTTGAGTTTGTCGATAAGAAACTCCATGCCCTCAATTGTGCTCATGGTAGAAAGTAATTTCTGTAGTATCCAAACGCGGTTGAGTTCATCTTCGGGAATCAATAAATCGTCGCGGCGTGTTCCTGACATGAGAAGATCAAAAGCTGGGTAAATACGGCGATTGGAGAGTTTTCTGGTCATGTGCATCTCCATGTTGCCCGTGCCCTTAAACTCTTCATAGATTACTTCATCCATGCGTGATCCCGTATCGATTAATGCTGTTGCAATAATAGTTAACGAACCGCCGCCCTCGATATTTCGTGCAGCACCAAAAAATCGCTTAGGCCTTTGCAGTGCATTTGCATCGATGCCACCCGTGAGTACTTTACCTGATGCTGGTGCTACAGTATTGTATGCCCTGGCTAATCGCGTAATCGAATCAAGTAAAATGGCAACGTCTTCACCACATTCGACGAGTCGCTTTGCTTTTTCTAGAACAATTTCCGCAACCTGTACGTGACGTTCTGCGGATTCGTCGAACGTTGAACTGATTACTTCTGCGGAAGTTCCTTTGATCGCGCGACGCATATCAGCGACTTCTTCTGGCCGTTCATCGACCAAAAGAATAATCAGATGCAATTCAGGGTGATTTGCAATGAGAGCTTTTGCTGTTTCTTTCAGTAGGACAGTTTTGCCAACTTTCGGTTGTGCTACAATGAGTCCTCGTTGGCCTTTGCCAATAGGCGTAAACATATCCATAATGCGTGTTGAAATAACAAGCGGATCAAACTCAAGCTTGAATTTTTCTTCAGGGTGGAGTGGTGCGAGACGTTCGAAGGGTATTCGATCTATCATTGCCAACGGATCTTTACCATTTACCGAAGTCACTTTGAGCAGCGCAAAATATTTTTCGCCGTCTTTTGGTTTTCGTATGACTCCCTTCAAGGTGTCACCTGTTTTTAAGCCAAGGCGCCTTATTTGTGATGGCGAGACATATATATCATCTGGGCTTGAAATGTAGTCATAGTAAGGAGATCGCAAAAAGCCAAAGCCATCAGGTAGACGCTCGAGAACACCCTCGACATCGATTTCTAGTTCAGGATGCGATCGCACATACTCGATACGCTTTATGAGAGTGTCTTTGGTCATGAGACTCGCACCAATAATGCCGAGTCTGCGAGCATAAGCATTGAGATCGCCTAAGGATAGGTCGTATAAATTGATTTCTTCGATAGTTGGCCTTTGTTCTTGACGTTGCGAAACTTCCTGATGAGAAGGACCTTGGGACTGCTGTTGTTGTTGCTGCTGTCCAATGTCAGGTTGTTGGGGCATGGTTGTCTGATGAGTATTCTGATGAACTTGTTGTGGCTGCGGTCTTTGTTGGTGGGTGGCCTTTCGGGTATTATGTGCTCGCTGCATCCGTGGCCGACCTGCTTTGCGTATATGGGATGATTCTTCATGTGCTAAAGAACCTTCATTTTGTAGACATGGGCCTTTCGCGTGATCAGTTTCATGAATAGTTTTTTGATCTGCGTTCTCAGGTTTTGCTACATCCGTTTCATGCATTTCATCACGAAGGCTTCGGCCATTATCATTCATCAATACCCCTCAAGCCATAACAAAGACGGCAATAAAAAAATACGCTATCAGCTAAGCACATATAGAACTCCATTATCAACGATACAAAACAATGCAATTATTTTTCTTTGTGAAACCACATAATGATGGGACTAGCAATATAAATGGAAGAATATGTTCCAAATATGATGCCAATTAAAAATATAATCGAAAAATCCCTAAGCACTTCACCACCCCAAATCAACATGGCAGTAACTGGTAATGCAGTTGCCAAGCTGCTGCGAATGGTTCTCCTTAACATTTGATTAACGCTTATGTTGATTATATCATAGATTGACGTTCCGTGCATGAGCTTCAGGTTTTTACGAATTTGTGCGAAATTTACAATGGTATCATTGTTAGAATAACCGAGAAGTGCCAGTATGGAAGCTATAACGGTCATAGAAATTTCAATATTGAGGAACATGCAGGCTCCGAGCATGACAACTGTGTCATGAAGAAGTGCTACTACTGCGCCCATACCGAAAGCCATCGATCTGAAACGGAATGCAATGTACAATAGAATCGCAAGCATAGCAAGAATAACTGCTAGGACCGAGTTCCAACGAAGGCCACTGCCAACACTTTCACTGACTGATTCAGAGCTCATAAGTATTGCTTGATTATCTGGTTGTGCTTTATTAATTACTTCTCGAATTGTCTCAGCAAGGCCCTTAGAGTCAGTTGTGACTTCTTTGACTCGAATAGCAATTTCTTTTTCAGAAAAATCTCTGACGAGACAATTTTTCCAGCCTGCTTTTTGAGGATCTTGCTCTGATGCCTTTTTAAGAATATCTCCTACTGCTTTTGCAGAAACATTTTTATCAAATTTTAGAAGCGCTTGGGTGCCGCCAGTAAAATCAATCGCATACTCAAAGATAGATCCCGTTGTTTTGTATTTGTATAGCGCGCCACCAACAAAGAGAACAAGAATAAGGACAGAACCCGCAGCACAAATCCAACGAGCTTTAAGAAAATCAATCATGGTACTCCCCAGAATTATTTATTCTCAACCATCAAGTGCCATACACTAGGCACACAAATATTTTTATTATTTGCTTGATAAAATCGATACGTAACGTCGGCGCTTGGGTCCGTAGTGGAACTTTATAATGCCAGGCATACGAACATAAAGAGTGTCGTCACTGCCTCTACCGACACCAGTGCCAGGATGTATTCTGGTACCACGTTGTCGAACAATTATTTCTCCACCATGAACTACATGTCCGTCAAAAATCTTCACGCCGAGCCGTTTGCTATGACTATCGCGGTTATTTTGCGTCGAACCACCGGTTTTACTCGTAGCCATTCTAATTCCTTACCATCTTAATATATGTTATGTTACATACCTGGTACTTTATGTCGCACCTGCCGTTACACTAGAAATGAAATGAAGATTAGAAACGTCGATTATAAATAACCGAATCGAATCACATACTATTATGCCTTGCTACGGTTAAAAGTCAAGTGTTGGTGAAGACACGTGTAACTGTTGCTGTACCATAAAATTTCGTTGGATTATGTGATAGAATGAGTGCACATGTTGCCGTGTGATTAAAATCCTGTGATTAAAATAAGGAGTTGTATAATGCGCAGAATACTTAGAGTGACCAATGCTTGTGTAGTTTTTTGGGCGCAGTTAGTTTCTTGCGTTTTAAGTGTACATGCAGCGCAAGCTTTTCGTGCAGTTGATTTTTCTGCATCGATGAATTTCATCAATGGGGATGGGCACTTGCATAAGGAGAGTCCTAAATCTCAATATATACATGCTCTCTACACAAAAAATTTATGTGATGATCTTGTTATGGCGCCCGAGCCCCGTATCGAAAAAATCATACACCAAATTTGGCTTAGTGATACCGTACCAGCACAGTATCTTACATGGCAACGAACAATACAGGAAAAGCATCCAGGATGGCAGTATATCTTATGGGATGCACGTAAGATTGATGAGTTCGGACTTACCAATAAATATCTGTACGCCCGAGCCGAGAGAAACGCCTTTAAGGCTGATATTGCGCGCTACGAGATACTCTATAGACTTGGTGGTATCTATCTAGATATGGATGTTGAGTGTTTGCAGTCGTTTGAGCCTTTGTGCCGATGCTGTGATTTCTTTGCTGGCTGCGACCCAGATGGTGAGAGGATTCAAATTTGCATACTTGGCGCTCGCAAGGGCAACAAAGTCATACAATCTTGTATTGATGAGCTTGCTAAGACTGCGCAGGCGAGAACTAAGTGGTCACGTCGTTGGAAACAAACTGGGCCTGATTTATTGACGAAACATTTTTATCGAACTGTTCCAGGCTGCGATGATCGATGGGTAATTTTACCCGCGTCGTATGTATTTCCGTTGCCTAAATTTGCTCGATTTAAGAAGGCAAATTTGCAGGACCCTAAGGTTGCTGGGAAAATCTGCCCGGAAACCCTTGCAATTCACTATTGGCATACTGGCTGGGTACCCAAGGCATCATTTGTACCAAAAGATTCTTGTCTTTAGCTTGTTAGCGTTGTTATAGTAGTAGACCGCACATAAGTTCTGACTTCATGATAATCTTTGTGTGTTTGAGCGGATCACGATGCCTGTATTTGTTAATAGTGTGGTGACAGGTGGTGTAGTTTCTAGTACCATAGTGCTTGATAGGTAGAGCATTCGATCTCCAGGACGGGCAAGTAGAGTGTATGTTGCTGGTCAGTTTGCCGATCAATGCACCCGCAATGAGTGAGTTTGACTATGAAAAAGATATTTATATTCTTAGCATTTTTGATGAGTAGCATTGTTTCGATTGGTGTTAATGGTATGTTTACGTGTCCGCATGAGTTTTCAACGACTGTGTATGCAGATAATCCAGATTTTGTGAACAGAGCGCTCCAGGAAAATATGATGCGTGCAAGAGCATTCGGTTTCAAGTTTCAAGTGACCAGAAATCCAGATGGGTCATTCACCATAGTTTGTAGAAGTGATTTTTTTGATGATATTTGGGGATGTTGTGGCGATGAGCCTGCGGTCCAATAAAATAGATTTTTCCAAAGGGTCCCTATAGATAATGAACCCAAACTATTGTTCTTGTACTAGCAAGTTTTTATTTTTATTCTTGTATGCCACTGTTGCTCCAGAAAGTAGTATTTGTCTAGGTCCTATTGATCAGTTTAGTGGCTGTTTGAAGGGTGTTCCCTATGCCGATGAAAATGGTATTATTCTTACAACAAAAACAATTAATTTACATGGTTCAACATGTCCTTGCAATGCCTCGATTATCCCGTATGGTGATTGTTCTTATCTCATGGCATATAGGGAAAATAGCTATCGAGCAACAGGTAGAATAGGGATTAGTCTTTGTTTTCTCGACAGTGCTTTTGCCTCTCAAAAAACTCCGATTTTTTTGCGCAACTTGTATTTGTTTTCACCTGCGCCACGTGATCCCAGGTTGTGTATAGTTAATAAAAAAGTATATATGACGTACACCGATGTCAGCAATAAACGTGGAAAAATGCTTTTTAGCACCGCCTGTTGTGAACTTGCGTTGCCCGACAAGATTGTTTCGCACAAGTGGCTCCATATTAACAACAATGTCTCGGACAAAAATTGGACTCCTTTTGTTGTCAAAAAAGGTGGCGCTGGCAATAAAGAGCAACTATGTTTTATTGATACATTCAATCCATTGTCTGTAGTAAGGCTTGACGAACAACATGGACTTGTATGTGTCTATAAGAATAAAGTTTCGTCAAGATTTTTACAGGAATCGTGGGAACAACGATGGGGTAAAATTCGTGGTGGCACGCCGGCCGCTTTGGTTGACGATGAATACCTTACGTTTTTTCATAGTTGTATACATCGTGGTAAAAACAGGCTTTACGTGGCGGGAGCAATAGCATTTTCAAAAGATTATCCGCACACGATCACAAGAATCTCGAGATACCCCCTTATCGCAGATAGTTTTTATACAAGACCAGCTTCGCCTTGGACTTGGTTTAAACGATATTTTCCTTATGAAACTCCTCTTATTGTATCCGTTTTTCCGCTTGGCTTTGTTGAAGGCTATGAGCAAGGGCGCCAAGTTTTTTATGTGACCGCAGGTGATAATGATAGCGCTGTTATGCTTATTACTCTTGATAAAGAGGCATTATATAAAAATATGGTCATTGTAAACCCCCTAGTTAATCATGCATAGCAGGAACTAGTTCTTGTGTATTTCAAGTTTTATGGAGTATGAACATGTCGTTTTTATGGCTTATTAAAATGTGTGCCTAGTGGGCTTGTTCTCTATGTCGGCATGCTGTGTATCCGTAAACCAATTGGCGTTTCTTATAAAATATGCTAAAATTTTGCTGTCAGTTAATTATCCTAGGATTACACGATAGCCTTTATGTTTTGCTAAGGAGTCTTCATGGTCACCAATACCGTGCATGCTGTTATTCTTGCTGCTGGTAGGTCAAAGCGCATTAATACTAATATTAATAAGACAACAATGCCTGTATGTGGTCAGCCGATGATTCTCTATCTCACAAAACTTCTTGAAAATCTTGGCATTGATACTACCATTGTTGTTGGTTACCAGCGTGAAGATGTACAGGGCCTTATTCAAGAAAATCATAAAGCCCAAGAAAAGTTTTCTTTTGTTGTTCAGGAGAAGCAGGCAGGAACCGGACATGCTGTGGCTATCACTAGACCCTTTTGGAGGCGTGATAACATTCTCGTGATGAATGGTGACATGCCACTCGTAACATCTGATATTATTGAGCGCATGCTTGCTGAGCACATGAAAAGTAAGGCAGCTATTACGCTTGCCGTTGCATATAATATTGATCCTACGACAGGCGCTTATGGTCGCATTGTTAAGTCAGATTCTTCGATAGCGATTGTAGAAGCGCGTGATTTTGTTGGTGACATTAAAGAGTGTCCGTATATTAATGCCGGAATTTATCTTATCAATCGCGATTTTCTTGCGGCTACCATAGACACAATTCAATACCATGAGAATAGCGCTGAATTTTATGTGACTGATCTTATCAAGATCGCTGCTGATAGGGGTGACAGGATATCACCAGTTATCGTTGATTTTGATCGTGTACGTGGTATAAATACACTTCGTGAATTATCAATCGCCGAACAGATAGTTCGTACTGATAGTATTCATGCTGCTATGGCAGCAGGTGTTCGGTTTACTTTGCCTTACACGGTGTGCATCGATTATTTATGTACAGTACAAGCTGGTACGTGCATTGAGGCTGGTGTTCATATACTGGGCAATACCAGCATAGGACAACATTGTCGCATAGGTGTTGGCTCATATCTTAAGAATGTTAGGCTCAGCGATGGGGTTACTATACATCCCTACTCTGTTATACAAGATGCTACTATAGATTCCTGTGCATCAGTTGGGCCTTTTGCGCATATTCGTGGCGGTACCGTTATTGGTAGCCATACGCAGCTTGGCAACTTTGTCGAAGTTAAGAACAGCTGCATTGGTTCGCATAGCGCTGCTAAACACTTGTCGTACCTTGGTGATGCTTCTATTGGCAATCAGGTCAATATCGGTGCTGGTGTTATTACCTGTAATTATGATGGCAAGCAAAAGCATCAAACTAAAATCTCCGATAATGTTTTTATTGGCAGTCATACCACACTCGTTGCTCCGCTAACGGTTCATGAAGGTGCTTATACAGCGGCCGGGTCTGTTATAACCGACGATGTGCCAGCAGATACCCTTGCGATCGGACGATCGCATCAGGTCAATAAAGTAGGCTACGCTAAAAAATATCGAAGCACATGATAAAATTTATACATACAGCCGACATACATATAGGTGTAGAAAACTATGGCAAAGTAGACCAAGCAACAGGATTACATAGTCGCCTCATGGATTTTGTACGTGCTCTTAATACCTGTGTTGATAGGGCAATCACCGAAGACGTTGATTTTTTTCTGTTATGCGGTGATGCTTATAAGACAGCGCATCCGAGTCCCACACAGCAAAAATTTTTAATGCAGGCTCTTTTTCGATTGAGAGCTGCTAGCATCCCTGTCGTTATGGTTATTGGTAATCATGATCAGCCTGTTAGTTTTGGCAAAGCTCATAGCCTTGATATTTGTCATGACCTGCCAGTGGCAGGGTTTCATGTGCTTGCAAAGCCACAGACGTATGTCTTAGCAACAAAAAATGGGCCAGTACAGATTGTTGGAATTCCCTGGCCAACGCGGCAGTCTGTTGTGTTAACACAGGCGCATGCTTCTACGGAAGCTTCAGCAATTTCTGAACGTATTGGCGCAGCCATGGCGAATTATATAGCTACAGCAGCGAAGCGACTTGATAAAAATCTGCCAGCTGTGCTAGCAGCTCATCTAACGGTTAGTACAGGACTTTTTTCTGGCTCGGAAAGGCAAGCTCTATGCGGCAATGACCCCCTCATACAGCCAGCACAACTTGCGATACCCCCGTTCGATTATGTTGCGCTTGGGCATCTCCATAGATTTCAAGATCTTAACAAAGGCTCATATCCGTCAGTTGTCTATGCTGGTTCTCTAGAGCGCATCGATTTTGGTGAACAAGAAGAGAAGGGTTTCTGTTTAGTTACTATTCATCAGAAGGGTTCTACTGAATATATGTTTGTGCCACTGCAGACACGCCCCTTTAGACTTATTGATGTTCGCCTAGAAGCTGGTCATGATGCTACCACGCAAGTGCTTGCTGCCATAGCGCAGCATAATATACGTGATGCCATCGTCAAAGTACGATATTATATTCCCCAGGGTGACGTTGACACGGTGCATATTAATGCCGTCCAAAAAGCCTGTGCGAAGGCATCTTATGTTGCTGGCATTACGCCTGTCTATGCCCCGAGGGCTCGCGAGGAGCGTACGTTTGTTTCTCCAACGATGGACTTGGAGACTTTATTGAGAGCCTATTTTAGCAACCATACTATTGCACCAGATAGACAGGAGCGCCTCATTAAAATTGCCCAAAAACTTGCAGAAGAACAAAATTAATGAGTTGATTCTCAGTGAAGCCATATACGTTTTCTATGTCTCAGTGCTCTATAATAACGCGTAACACACTATATAACAGTATAGTTGCCTTGTGAGACTTTCAAGGCAGGTCTTCAGGGCGAACGGGTCTTTGGATTGCGGTAACTTGCTCATGATCGTCTGTTGTTACAGTAGATTGATTAAAACGTATAATGCCAGCCTCGTCGTAAAGATTCTTTTTATATTGCTCGAACATTTCGGTAAATTTTGGCCTTTTGAGTGTTTCTGCTATACCCATGTAGCACTCTTCAAAGGGAATGGGCTCTGCTGGCTTTTGGTCAACTATTTTGACCAGTTCAACGGGATCATGCGCTTCGCCTATTCTTGCAACCTTATTTTCTCCAATAGATGTAATTGCAGTGTGTAGTGCTTCCGCTAAATCTTTTGTATTGACCCAAAAGGGCTCGCTCCAAGTTACAGATAGGTTACCAGAGCCAGTCTTAATAAGTTCGTCAAGAGCCTGCTTAAAGAGCGTTTCAGAAAAATGTTCTGGGCGGTATATATCGGCCCTAGAGAGTAGATAGCTAGCTTCGCGCATGACCGGATGGTCTCGATAATATGCTCGAATATCTCTTTCAGGGACGATTAATCGTGACCGTATGCGAAAGTCTAGCATAGTGTTGATGGCAGCCATAATACCAAACTGTTCCCTGCCTTCTTGTAGGCTATAGCCAGCTGTTTTGAAGATCGACAACATGTCATCGTGTGAAAGATTGTTTTCTCGTTGGACTACTTGTAAGTTCGTATCGATAGCATCTTCTGATGGGAGCATTTTGTACTTGGCTGCATCTTGATATATCAATTTTTCAAAAATAAGATCATCGAGAGAGCGTCGAGCGCCATCAAGCGCAGGTCTTTGTACATCAGAATATGTTATGATGTCGGTTCTCTCGTCGCTATGAACAACAGCCTCAATTGTATCGATAAGATACAGGTCATCTGATGTTGCTTGTGCGAGAAAGTTTGATGTACTACATACGATGTAGCTTAAAAAGCATAGAGGCAATGTTTTCTTGTAAACCATGAACAACTCCCTTTATAAAAAAACCAGTGCAGTAATAAAGGGGAACATCATGTTCCCCTTTATTCATTCTAAGCTTAGCAAAAAATTTTATGCTTCGGCATCTTCTTCAGCTGCTGACTCATTTTTTGCATTTTCACCGGCTACCTTTTCCGCTGTTTTTTCAGCAGGCTCTGGCTGCACGGTCTTTTTTACGACAATTTTGTATTTTTCGTTTAGTCCTTTAAGGGTCTTCGTCATGACCTCTTCTTCATTTTGCTGTTGGGCAAACTTCTTGACTGCATCCTTTGTTTCTTCAAGTGGCTTATATTTTGGCTCTTCTTTAGCCCCTGTGTGGACTACGTATACTGCCTTATCAACCTTAACAAGTTCAACACCAGGTTTTAGAGTAAGAACTTTATCACGAAGCCCTGCATCGATGCCGTAGCTTTGTGCATTGACGAATCTATAATCACGGAATTTTGCATCAAGCTTTTCGCTGGTTGCTAGCTTCTTGAAATCTTCTGCGCTCTTGCCAGCAGCTTTGTTTAGAAATGCTTTTGCATCAGCTTCTTTGTCAAACGTGACAGCGAATGTTGGAACGCCACCTGGTGATACCTTTACACCTGGAATTGAGTCTTTGTGTTCGTCATAGAACTTTTTGAGTTCATCATCTTTAAGTTCTTTAACACAGTCTTCTCGGAATGCTGATATATTAACTATTTTTCGTGCTTGGTCATAAGCCTTGCGGAGATTCTCTTTATATTTGTCTGTCTGATCAAGTTTCTTTTCTTCTACATATTTTCCGATTGCAATCTGGTTTGCCATACTCTCGAGGATTTGATCAACAATATTTGGCATATATTGTAAGAGTTGCTCTAGTTGAGGATTATTCTTTTTGAGGTCATCAACCTGTTTGTCGAGCATGCTCTTGTATATTTCAGCCTTACCATCAACTGTTACGAGTACAATATCATCTTTGCTAGCAGGACCAGGCTTTGCTGATTCCGTGAGCTCAGCACCTTCTTTCTTGCCACCCATCCATCCCAATGGAGAGCATCCAGCAAGGATCATAATAAGAGCCAAGGCAGAGCCCTGTAGCATTTTTTTGTGGTCACCGTATATATTCATAAAAGAGACCCTCTTTTTTACGGTTTATACTTATACAATACACCAATACAATAAAAACAATTCTTCAATAAATGTTCTTAGAACAACGTTAGCGTACATTAATTTAATGTAAATGTCCACTGAGATGATCAGCTCTTCGTGTCCCGTGGATAATCTCATCAAAAACATCGATGCGAGAGTTTTATAGATAGAGAGCAGGAAATGGAGTCTATATCGAACAATTTTTTTGTTAGAAGTTATAGCAGTATTTTTGGTAGTATTTCTAGGCATGTGAAGCGTGCTGGTTATGTCCATGTTTTTTTGAAAATCAAGATGTCATCCGCTATACTTTTGTTGGTTTTAACCTTAACCTTTGAGGCGCTTTTTATGAAGATCGCTCAAGTAATTTTTAGTATTTTCATATGGTATTGCATAATGCCAAAAGTTATGCTTGCCGCTGCAGCTCCAACCATAACTCAATCAGCTTCGGGCATTGTTAGTGATATTAAGCTTCTAGAGGACTCCGAGCAAATTTTTCCTGACCAAGAGGGGCAGCTGGTACATTATCATGACCCTGCCGCTCAGCCAGGGTCGAGCACGTTGGGTATGATAACAAGTATATCTTCTGCAGGATGTTCGGTACATGACGTACAACAACCTGACCATTCAGTGTATATATCGCCAAAGGAAACAAGACTACTGTCTCCCTTGGGGCAGGAAGTGGTGGAGCCGTTACGATATGTTTTTCCAAATGTACTTAATCGTTTGCTGGATGACTACTTAAAGCACTTTCCAGAAGATCTTAGCGAGCATTTTGCTGGTCTCAAGATCTCCTCATCAAGAACTTCATCGAAGAGGTTTATTATACTGAGTGATTTACATGGTTTTAAAGGCGCTTTGGCGGATATTATTCATGAATTTTATCGAGAAGGGCTGCTTGATAGTCAATTGAGGTTTGCTGAGAATCATATGCTTGTTGCTTTGGGTGATTACGAAGATAGAAATTATGATGGCATTGGTGTTTGGGTTACTCTTTTGCGGTTATTTATAAGAAATCCTGGGCGTGTATTTTTCCTGAAGGGTAACCATGAATCGACGATTAACGGTGCCTTAGGTGAGGATTTTGCCTTTGAGTTTCGCTACAAGTACCCGTGTTCCTCGTTACTGAGTGTGCTATGGGAAAAGATGTTTCGTGTCTGTAAGACATTACCAAGTGCTATTTTTATTGATTTGGAAACTTTTGATGCTACTTTACGCAGGGAGATGCATACGCTTATTGGATGTTGCCATGGTGGTTTTCCGTATGATACGCCTATTGATACAATAGTTCCATGTTATATGCTTGCGCCCCGTGATAGCCTCCTACGGACGCCAATAAGTGCTGCTTATGCTGATAGTGTGCAATGGATGGATTATTTTGCTCCTTCGTTGAGCGGTACTACCTGTGCTGACTTGGTACCGCACATGAGAGAGTCCCAGGTGCATAACACAGAGTTTCCCGATATGAGCAGGTCTGGCTTCGCCGCCATGGTCGAAGCAAAGGCATGTAACAATGATGAACAACAGCCAGGTTGGTGGCGTTTTCTTGGTGTTTTACGAGGGCATGAGCATATTCCTTGCGGCGTTGGTAGATTGCGTGATGCGCTGCAACAAATAAGTAGTACCAGTGGTGCTTTATCGCAGGAATCAACGTGGGAGCCTCTACCTGTTGGCCAAAAAATACCTATCAGGCAGAATGATGTTATAACCGTTACATCGGTTACAGCAGCCATACCAGGGTATCAAGCATCCTCCAAGCACTTTGCCATTCTTGAAGCAGGAGATGATGGTACATGGTCTATTGTACATAAACTGGTTACGTCTTAAATCAGGCGCAATTCATAAGCAGAAAATCTTTTAAACGTTCACAATATGCCCATTCATTATCATACCAGCCGAAAATCTTACCCATATGGCCGCTTTGGCAACTTGTGAGGAGCCCGTCAACAATAACAGAATAAGAGCTTCCTGCAAAATCACTCGAAACAACCGGTTCCGTCGTATGCGCAACGATGCCTTTGAATGGTTCTTCTTGTGAAGCTTCTATGAGCGTGTTTGCTAAAATATGCTGATCTATGGATTTTTCTGTTGCAAAAACAAGATCAATGAGTGATACCTTTGCAACTGGCACTCGCAATGAGACACCGTTAAATCTAGCACCCATACCAGGCATGACAAGATCAATTGTTTTTGATACACCGGTTGTTGAAGGTATTATGTTGAGCGCTGCGGCGCGAGATCTGCGTGGGTCATCAATAGGAACATCTAATAGTACCTGCGTATTTGTATAGGCATGTATTGTTGTCATAAAACTGTTGGTGATGGAAAAGTTTGTGTCGAGAATTTTGAGTAGTGGTGCAACTGCATTTGTTGTGCAGCTGCCGAGTGATACTATCCTGTGTTGTGTGTGATCAAAGAGCTGGTGGTTGACGCCTGGTATTATGGTAATATCTGCGTTGTCCGATGGTGCCGTTATCAAGACATGGTGTGCTCCAGCCTTGTCAATATGGTGTTTTGCTTGCTCTCTTAGTGTAAATTGACCAGATGCCTCAACGACCCAGTCAACAGCTTGATCATCCCATCGTATCTGATCTGGATTTATAGTTGCCATGACGTGTATTGGCATCGTATCAACAATAAGTCTATTGCCTTGCATAGAGACGGTCTTGCCGAAGGGTCCCATAAGAGTGTCATGAGCAAATGTATAGGCTGTTTGTTCAATGTCGTTAGGTCCGATATTTATTGCTGTAACCTGTATCTTTTTGCGTGCTTGCGCATCAGATACTATAACTCGTAATAGTGTTTTGCCGATACGACCGAACCCATTAATACCAATACGCAACATACTATCCCTTCTTCCCCGTTATCAGAATGTCTACTCTATGCCATACGAATGAGCAGCATAACAGTACATGCTATACTGAAATTATTACAATATATCATGTAAGAATGCTACAAAAGGAGACTTTTCTCTTTGCTTTCCTTGAGTTTTTTGCTTTTTATAGTGTTTGTGGTGCAAAGATAACCTGACTATAGCAAGCTATTATCGATGATTTATCGTTATTTTGAGCCCGTGCTATGTTGTTTCCTTCAATTTTTTTTGATGGTTGTGGTATCTTTGTTTGTGTTGAGGTCTCTTTAAGCGCACATGTCACTGATAAAATCAAGTGCTCTAAATTATTGCTTATGAATATTACGGTTGTGTAAGGCACTTCGGCAAACTAATGTCCTTAAGAATTTTAGTGCGCTGACGCGTAAATAAGGATGCTGGACTATGTCACTAAATTGGTTTAATGATAATAAAATATTTTTGTATGTAATGGTCTTATTGTGCGCCTTTATGGCAAATCGATTAACGGTGTGCAAAATAACAATTTTTCAGATACCGAAATATCATGAAATCAAGTATCACGAGGCGGTAGTAACTGATATTTTAATGCTGACAAATATTCAATTATCGTTTAATTATCTAGCTCTTCCCTTCGGGCAGTACAGTGGGGAAAGTCTTAGTATTACAAATTTTGTGCATGATACGCGCGAGCTAAAAGTAGAAAACGGTGCAACCACAATATTTTATTTTCCATGTGATTCCCAAAAAACATACGTCGAGTCGATGATATTAATGTTGAAAAAAGTGGGTATAAATCATATTTTTACACCGAGTGCTCCCTTGCAAAGAGAAATACTTGGAGTAAATATCGTGTCAATTCCATTTCCGCTGGTTCAAGTAATCGAACCAAATGCAGTTAAGGATGTTAAGGTTTCCTTTATTGGGCAAATTTCTCATGTTACCCGGTCGTATATTAAACAACTGCGGGGATTAGATAGTTTTTTTGTGCAGATTAACAGTGGCTTTTTTCCTACTTTACCAATAAATGAGCTACAGACTGCTACAGCAGTCTACAAAGACATTTTGGGACGATCTCGTTATTCCCTGTGTCCTCGTGGTTATGAGCCGGGCTCAATAAGATTCTGGGAATCTTTGCATGCAGGGGCTATACCCATCTTACTAGCGGATAATTATCGGCTTCCAGAAATTTTTGATTGGAATACATGCGTTATCCGTGTTGCAGAGAAAGATTTTGCAGAAAACCCCAAAATAATTGTTGATATAATAAATAGTATTTCTCCGAAAAAAGAGCTGGCAATGCGTCAGGCCTGTTATGAGGCTTCTAAAGCATCATCTGGTGATAATCTGGTGAGTGCGATAATCAAATACTTTGACAAGTAAAATCAAATATAAAATGTAACAAGAAAAATCTTTTCGGCTAGCTCGCGATGAGTGTATTGTACCTCTAGTAAAGTGCGTAATAAAAAAAAGGAATCGTTATGTGCCATACCATAAAATTTTTTTTAATGTCTTCGCTTGTTTTCTTCTTTTACCTTGCTTTTGGTGCTGGCATATCCGAGGGTTGGCAACGGGAGCAAATATTTTCCCAAATTTACCATGATAATCTTTGGGGTAGTAGCGAGTCATTTTCTGGAAAGGGTTCTGAGATAGCAACAACTCTAACAATTCGCAGCTTATTGCCAAGCATTTTGTCGATGCTTGGCATCAATGTGATGGTTGATGTTGGATGTGGAGATTATAATTGGATGAAAAGCCTCAGTCTTCCGCTTAAACATTATATTGGTATTGATATTGTGGTCGACATTATTGAACAAAACAATGTTCATTATGCTGATAAAAGTCACACATTCTTATGTAGAGACGTTGTTAATCATGAAGTGCCAAGAGGAGATTTAATTTTTTGTAAAGATGTTTTGCAGCATTTATCAGATAGTGATATTAGATCTGTTTTGAATAACTTCAAAAAAAGTGAAGCAGCCTTTTTGTTTACTACCACTTATTTCAATACGAAAAAAAATGTAAATATTAGCTCTGGTGATGGACGGCCACTTAATCTTTTGTTGCCGCCATTCAACTTTCCTGAGCCTCTGATATCCTTTGATGAGATTTCTGCGGAAACAGACTGCTGTATGCGTGCTTTACGTAAACGCATGAGTCTTTGGCGTTTAGAAGACATCCCCAATCTTTAGGGTAATTGGGGTAATGCAGATTATGTGTACCTTGGCAATTATGAAATAACTAATGTTTTTTGTCCTATACCTGTAGCTTGGGCGTCCAGCTTTGATTAACAATTGATATCAATAATTAAAACTTCTTGTAGTTACATGGCAACATCATTTAATGTGGTAGTGAGAGTATATCTCAAAAGAATCCTATGAAATTTTATTAGAATTAATTTTCTGAGGAATAAAAATGGCTACAAAGCACGTGAGGGTTATGGAACATGAAGTGCATTAATATAGTGGTATTACCTTTCTTTTTTTTCTTCTTAACTGCTTACCAGCACCCAAGGCCTACCACCCACGTCGCCCCTCATAAACCATTAACAGGTATTGAGACCGTTGCTCCTGAAAATTTTGTTGTACCTTATTCAGAAGAACCAGTCGTGTCTATTGTAATCCCTGTTTTTAATAACTTTGCTTATACGAAAAAATGTTTATTTCAATTGGCATCCATTGAATCTTCAGTTCCATTTGAAACGATCGTCGTTGATGATTATTCGACAGACGAAACGATAGTAAAGTTAAAGCTTATAAAGGGAATCAAGAGAATAAGAAACAAAGCTAATCAGGGATATTTGCGATCTACCAATATTGGTATTTTTGCCGCTCGAGGGCGTTATGTACTTTTACTTAATAATGATACAATCGTGCAATCTGGAGCGCTCGAAGCAATGCTTGAAATATTTAAATCACACAAGCGAGCAGGGTTGGTTGGTGCAAAGCTATTGAATCCTGATGGAACGTTACAAGAGGCTGGTGGTATTATATTTAAAGATGCATCCGGATGCAATTATGGATTAGGTGGTCATCGTTTTGATGGACTCTATAATTATGCGCGAAAAACGGATTATTGTTCTGCTGCTGCAGTTATGGTACCGGCTTCTTTACTGCACAAGCTTCATGGTTTTGACGAATTTTTTGCGCCAGCTTATTATGAAGACGCTGATCTTGCTTTTCGCGTACGCCAGGCAGGTTTTGAAGTTTTTTACCAACCAAAGGCTGAAGTTGTCCATATTGGAAGCGTGACGTATGGTGGTCCTAGTGACGAGAAAAAACGGTTATTGTGCACCAATCGTAAAAAATTTAGTACTCGATGGCACGCTGCGTTGACTAATTTACCTGATAATTCTTGCAAGCTATCCCAAGCATCTTGTTACCACTATAAGAAAAAAATACTTGTTGTCGATTACTCTACCCCAACTCCAGACCGCGATTCAGGGTCCATGCGTACAGTAAATATAATGAAAATTTTAGTAGATGAGGGGTATAAAGTTTATTTTATACCTGATAATAAAGCTTATATCCCAGGATACACTGAGGACCTGCAACAACTAGGTGTAGAAGTTTTGTATCATCCATTTTATAAAAATTTTGAATTGTGGATGGCAGAACACGGTAAATTTCTTGATGTCGTTATATTAGCACGCTACGAATATGCTCAAAAATATATTGATAAAGTTAAAGCCTTGGCGCCGCAGGCAACATTAATTTTCGATACTGTTGACTTGCATTTTCTCCGATTAGAGAGGGAGGCAAAAATAAAGCGTACTGCAACTTCGGTTGCTGTGGCGTTTGATGTGAGGGAGCAGGAGCTCGCTGCTATCGAGAAGAGTATGATCACATTTGTTGTTAGCGATTATGAAAAAAAGTTGTTAAAAAGTATTTTTCGAGATAAAAAAATAGCCATTGTATCGAATATTCATAAAGTTTCTCCCCCGGATAACAAGTTTCATCAGCGGTGTGATATTTTGTTTGTTGGAAGTTTTTTGCATACACCTAATGTTGATGCATTAACGTGGTTTGTACGAGAGGTATGGCCTAGCATTGTCTCAAAACTTCCAAATGTTAAGCTGCATATCGTGGGAGATAATCCTCCATCAAAAATCCTTGAGCTCTTACCAGATAATGTTATTATGCATGGCTATGTTCCTGATATGAGTGTCTTGTATGAGAATACTCGGCTCTCAATTGCACCACTGCGCTATGGAGCCGGCGTTAAGGGCAAGGTTAATCAGAGCATGGCACATGGAGTTCCTGTGGTGATGACGTCCGTGGCTGCTGAGGGTATGTTTATCTTACATAAAAACAATGCGTTGATTGCTGACCAACCTGAACAATTTGCACAAGCTGTGATTGATCTGTATACGA
This sequence comes from uncultured bacterium, assembly GCA_963715605.1. Taxonomy (GTDB): domain Bacteria; phylum Babelota; class Babeliae; order Babelales; family Vermiphilaceae; genus JAKASV01. The sequence goes on from OY970257.1 coordinate 1,534,757, forward strand.
ACGAAAAACTTTGGAATTTATTATCAAGAAATTCAATTGATAACATAAAAAATCACTTTTCATTCGAAATTGCAAGAAAAGTTTTGCGAAAAATACTTCAACACTGAGTATTAGCTTTTATGAGGGTTGTCGGGTATTAATGATGAGATTTTTAAGGAAATTGTCATGAGATGTTTTAGTGGAATGCCATGGTTTCTTTTGTTTAGTCTTATATTTGTAACAAAGGTATTAAGTGAAGTCACATTTTTTGAATTGCCAGAGCATATAAATCAGCCTTACTGGGAAGCGATAACAAGGGATGCATTGAAAAGGGAGTTAAAAAAGTGGTCAGATATTGAAAAAAAATTTACTTATTTTGCCTACCCATTCCATGATATTATAATGGGTAAAACTAGTTTGGATACGTTTGAAAAGCAATTGCGAAATGTTAGGCTTGAAAATGGTGTAACAACCATATATTTTTTCCCAGATGGTCCTATGCTTGAATCGTATCTTATACCAATTTTGAAAATTCTTAAAAGGACTGGTATACAACATGTTTTTACTCCATCTGCTCCGCGAGAAAAACAAATTATTGGTCTTAATATCGTGGCGATGCCTTTTCCTAGCAGAATCATAGCTTCCAATCCAGTCAAAGATATTTTAGTTAGCTTTGTGGGCACCATCTCAAGCTCCCCAGCTAGACAAGCCATAGGCTTTTTACCTCTAATCGATGGCTTTTATATCAAAATCAATGATAAATGTTTTGCTGATATGACTATTAGCGAACGTGAACTTTTGATAAAACCATATGATAACGTACTAGCTCGCTCTCGTTTTTCTTTAAGTCCTCGTGGTTGTGAGCCTGGATCTTTCAGATTTTGGGAATCACTTTGGTGTGGTGCAATTCCGATCTTAATCGCCGATAACTACAGGCTTCCTGAGATTTTTGACTGGGAAAAATGTGTGATTTTTTTATCAGAAAAAGACTTTCAGGCTAATCCAGCCGTTGTTGTTGATCTGATAAAGCGATTTTCTCAAAAGTGTGAACATGAAATGCGTCAGGCTTGTTATGAGGCAACAAAGCTATCTTCTGGAGATAATCACGTGGATGCTTTCCGTTTTTATTTTGCGAAATAAAAAAATACCAATTAATCTTTGATCAGTCGTGCAGCGCAGGTATGAAGTTGGTATTGGTATTTTGGCTGGACTTTTTCTAGATTATAAAAGTTTCTATTGTGCTCGATTTTTTTGGTGAAAGAGTGCCATTATTTTTTGAGTAGGCCATTTAAAACGATCAGATTAGGTTTTTATGTAATTGTGTAAATTCTATAGTAAATTAACTGTAAGGATTAATTATACATATGAAACAAATTTTCACCAAAATTATCTTACAAATTATTATTACTATGGACGCGTTATGTCATAGCAATTCTGAGGAGCTTTTCATTAGTCTTGGTGTTAGGTGTGACACAGCTGATTTCTTGCGTCAAAAAAATCTACGTAAAACTGCCTACCCGTTTGATTGGATGCAAATGTCCGATTTTAACGTTATTTCAAATCTTATTGAAAATCATTTTGCTGATTATATCGAGCGTGAAAACCTGGTATTTGTGAAAGAAGCGAGTGAAAAAGAAGGCTATGCGCACTTCTACGAGCATAGAATCTATCCTGGCATTATCATAAACCATGTTTTTTCGCGAGAAAAGCCAATTGAAAAAAACTACCACCAATTTGTTGAAGTTACACAGCGGAGAATTGATCGCCTCTACAGTGCGTTAAATAGTGATAAAAAGGTTATCTTTTTTAGAAAAAATTACGATCTTTGCGGAGTTGAACGGTTTTATAATACAATGGTAAAATTATATCCGAAACTGAATTATTTTCTTGTGGTGCTATGCCCTTTCCTCAACGCTGAAAATTTGAAAAATGCAAGCCAAAATCTTCCCCGATCTGTCCGAGGGAAAGTGTGCGTATTTTATGTCAAAAATTGGGTAGAAATAGCGCACCCAGTTTTTGAAGAATTTAATGAGGTATTCGCTTACCTTCAACGCCATGTCGGCATTTCTTCTTGTGTGTCGGAATTTACGCATTTTGATGAAGAACCTAATTGAGCTTATTGATAGATAATAGCTTTATCAATGCTAACTAGGTTCAAGTTAGTTTTCGAAAAAGTCGTTGGAGAGTTTGCTTATGAGGTCAAAAAAATAATGAGAGAGTCTGAAAATATTACGTAATTGTGTAATACAATGAAAGATGTTTGACCATGAAAACGTTTTTATTTTTTGTATTTTTTTCTGTGAGTTTTGGAGTTGGCTCTGCCAAGAAAATTGCTATTATTATGGCTTCTGCATATCACCCTGATCGTTATAAAGCTTCGCAGATAGGAATAAAAAGTGTTGGGAGGTATGCCAAGCGTTGGGGTTACGACTTTTATGCGTATGAAGCTCCGCCTGCTGGTTGGCCATACGATTGGTACGGCAATGGTGCGAAGTACAATACTTCACTCCATCCTGCCTGGAATAAGATAAATCTATTCAAATATTTTTTTTCTATGAAGATGTATGATTGGATCGTATGGTTTGATGATGATATTATAATTACTAGGGAAGATGTACCATTAGAGTGTTTCATAAAAAAAGACCGTGATAAGGATCTCATACTTTCTCTGGATCCAAGCCATCTCTGGGAGAATGCTCGTTTCTACTTTAATACCGGTGTTATAATCGCTCAATGCACAGCATGGAATATAAATTTTTTTAATCGAGTTTGGGATCTTCGTTTTGCATACGCTCTAGTTCATTTTTTTGAGCAAAGTGCCATGCTCGAGGTTTATAGAAATTATCCTGATAGCGCAATGCATATAAAAGTTCTACCGATTCCAGTGCTGCAAGCCTTCGGCGCTGCGGATAATTCCTGTTGTCGAGTCTGGCAGCCAGGTGACTTCTTGATGCATTTTGCTGCTGTTCCATATGCGAATAGGGCTTTTTATATGCAAATGTTGTTCGAGAATCCCAACCAATACCCGTTGTATTTTGATAAATTATTTTCTACAGGACCAACATGATCTGAGGAAAAGCTTGATTGAATAGATTTATGAATAGGTAATAGGAGTCGTATTGCTCGCCTAAAGAAACGATTACTTGAGTAGTATGTATGCTAAAATTTATTTAATAAATCATTTTAAGTTGCTGTAATTGCAAGAATTGCTGCTATCATTAAGTATGGTTATAGCAGGTTACAAGAATAATTCTAGAAAATACCTTGAACCTTAGCTTATTCTCATTGTCAATGCTTATACAGGACTTACGCGATTTCATGAAAAAATTGATTGAATCGATTAATTGAGAGATAATAGCCTCCGTGAATTACGATCTAATGCAACATTACGGAGGCAGCATGCACGCTAGTATTGATTTTATAAGTGGTTTAATTTTCTGCAATGGCAAAAAAGTTTGTATAAAGCTGGGAGAGGCGATAGACAAGTCTCACGATACATTATACCGAGTACTTGGCAACAAGGAGATTATGGAAACAACTAAGCAGGCGTTGTTGAAGATTGTTCGAGAAATATTATCCAGAGAAGAACAGAGTATATATATTCTTGACGACACAGCATTGAGCAAGCGTTTTGCTAGGTTTATTGAAGGTATTGCACATATTTATGATGAGGCTCTTGGAAGATCTGAAAGAGGTCTTTGTATTGTTGTTTTGGCATGGAGTAACGGCTCTGTAACTATACCAGTTAGCTTTAAATTTTGGTTTTCCAAAGAAATAGTTGGAGAGGTAGCCTATAAAATCAAAAAGGATATCGCTAGGGAACTCATTCTAGAAATGCTTCCTATGTTGCGATGTGATTTTTTGCTTATGGATGGCCTTTATTGCGATATAGAAATGATAAAATTTTGCAACAAACATGGTGTAAAATTTGAGATGAAAATAGCGAAAAATCGTGTTGTTATAACAAAAAATGGTAGCCGCGAACAAATAAAAAAACATCAACAACTGAAACTTAAGCGCAATGAGCACGTAAGAACCGTGTGTGTTGCATGGCAGGATGTTACCATTTTTATTACTACTGTTAAGCGAAAAATAAAGGACGGATACTCCTTGCTCTATCTAGCTAGTAACGCAAATATAACGCCGCACGAGCATTTTGCAAGATATAAAATAAGATGGGATATTGAATTGTTTTTTAGAACAGCAAAACAATCTCTTGGACTTGCTGATTGTGCCTCCAGAAAGATAGAATATCAGACTAACCATATATGCCACATTCTTCTCACCTACGCTTTTCTTCAGCAAAATAGATACATAGGACAATACAAGAATCCAGAGGCCGTTCTGAATCAGCTTAGAGACGCAAAATCATCATATCTCAATTCTTCTTTAAAGCGATTGGATCATATTCTACATGCAGTTGCGTAAGTCCTGTGCTTATAAGCAAAAATTGGTTGGGCTAAGCTGAAACGAGAAGGATAGTCATGTTATTAAAATGGTTTGAAAATAAAGTTTTTCTGTATGCTGCTGCCTTTATGTTTGTCTCTGTGATAGATCAGCTAATGTTGTGCAAAATAACAATTTTTGAAATTCCCAAATACAAAGGTAGCAGATGGCAAGAATCTGTGGTAACTGATATTTTAATGCGGACAGATGTTGAAAGGCAAGTGAATTACCTGATCTTCCCCATTCTGTGGGGTGCTACGAAAGACCTTGAGTATGAATTGAGCAAGATAAAATTAGAAAATGGTGCAACCACAATCTTTTATTTTCCTTGTGATGCGGAAGACAATACCCCAAAAATGTATTTCGAATCAGTAATGCATGCGTCAAAGCAAGCTGGAATAAGGCATATTTTTACACTGAGCGCCCCCTTGCGAAAAGAAATAGGGAGAATAAATATCATATCAATACCTTATCCATGCCCATTAGCTCAGGTGATTGAACCAGCCTTGGTCAAAGATATCACGGTTTCCTTTCTCGGTGGTTTAACTCATAGGATACGGTCACATATAAGGCAGTTGGACGTACTAGATGGTTTTTTTATCCAGACCTACAGCGGTTATTTCGAATTTCTACCAATAGCGCAGCAGCAAAAATATAAAGCACTCTATAAAGATATTTTGGGTCGGTCCCGTTTTTCTTTGTGCCCTCGTGGTTATGAGCCGGGCTCAATAAGATTCTGGGAATCTTTGCATGCAGGGGCGATACCCATTTTAATTGCGGATAATTACCGACTTCCAGAAATTTTTGATTGGAATACATGTGTTATCCGTGTCTCAGAGAAAGATTTTGCTAAAAGACCTGAAATAATTGTTGATATAATAAATAGTATTTCTCCGGAAAAAGAGTTGGCAATGCGTCAGGCCTGTTACGAGGCTTCTAAAGCATCATCTGGGGATAATCTGGTGAGCGCGATAATCAAATACTTTGATAAACAAAGTTAAAGATGACGGGCACAACAGTTGTTTGAACACTAAATCACTCTTTTCTATAGCTATTTTTGAGTGATACTTGTCATTATGATGCTGGCTTTGCCAGACTTTTTCTTAATATGCCAGCTGGTGTGTAGTGCATGTGATGTGTCCTGTGGCTGAGTCAGGAATGAGATAATTTCTTGTAACAACCCTTCGCTTGGTACAAATGGTACTTGTTCCGTGCAAAGCCAGTGAACAAGAATTCTTTTTTGCATGGTGCTATGGAGCGAGTAAAATTTTTTCAGATTGATCTGCGTTGGCCTAGTGCATGTTTCGCGCAGATCAGTGAATGTTTCTGCAGTAAGATTTTCTAAAAAAAGCTCAGTTTTCTGGAGTTGCTGCAATGTTTTCTTGAAGGAATTATTAAATCTATCGTCTGCAGCGCGAAGTGCCGGTATAACCGTATGCCGAATTCTATTGCGAAGATAGAGTGGTGAACTATTGCTTGGGTCACTAATATAGGAAATTTTATTATGGTCCAAGTAGGATAGTATTTCTGTTTTAGAGGTTTCCAGGAGAGGACGTATATAGAGTCCATCTTTGGGTGACATACTCGTAAGTCCCGTTAATGAACTGCCCCGTATGAGACGGATAAAAAATGTTTCTTGTTGGTCTTGTTCATGATGGGCAAGTGCGATAGCACTAGCTTGATATTGTTGTTGTACCATAGCAAAAAATTGTCGCCGCAGTGCACGGCCGGTTGCTTCTTGAGAGCCATTTGCCCGTGGCTGTACTGGTAGTTGTGATGCTCGCATACCAACGAATGGCACCTCGAATGCCGCTGCCATAGCATGGCAAAAAGCAAGTTCTTTTGAAGATTCTGGACGCCATTCGTGGTCCAAGTGGGCAGCAATTAAACTTATATTGTTGCCCTTGCATATCTGTGTGAGCGCCGTCAGTAGAAATACAGAGTCGGGCCCGCCAGAAAGACCAATAACTACCGTGTCGCCAGAGTTTGAGAGCAAAGTATGTTTGTCGCAATATTGCTTAATCGCGTTAATAAGGCTATCTGTCATGGTACTTTCTTGTTATATGTCTATATTCTTGGCAAAGTGACCGTAATCTTCGATAAATTGCTTGCGACCGGCAACATCTTCACCCATAAGGGTATTAAACCAAGCGTCAGCAGCAATAGCATCCTCGATGGTGACTTGCAAAAGATTTCTTTGTGAAGCATCCATCGATGTCTCCCATAACTGTTCAGGATTCATCTCGCCAAGACCTTTGTAACGTTGGATATGCATGAACGGCTTACTTATTTCTGAAAGTGCCTTGAGAAGGCGTATAACGCCATTATTTGTTATTGCTGCAGCCTTACCAGTTATTTGTAATGTCCAGGTCGAAAGTTCAAGAAGAGCAAGACTGTCAAGAATAGTCATGAGTTTGTTGAATTCTCCTGATTCAAAAAAGACTGTAGGAACTTGCCAGTTGGTACCAAAGCTCGTGCAGACTATTGTTGTTGCTGGTGACAAGTTATCTGGTAAATCGCTAGATTTATTCTCTTGTAATGCTATAACTGTGCCTGGAAACTCTTGTTGTAGTAATGTGATAAGTTTTTCTATGCCATCTGATCTTTGCCAATGATCTTTGTAAAGTGCATGGATAATACGGTTTGCATAAGTATAATCTATGGTGACAAGCTTGCTCATAGCAAGTAGATGTTCATCATAGGCAAGTATAGCATCAAGGTAGTTGAGCCATACTTCGTGATCGATCGACGATCCATTGCAGGTAAGCTCAGTCTGTTCCTTTGCCCAATCAAATAAAAATCGTTTAAAGGCCTTGTCGTCTTTTAAGTACTGCTCTTTTTTGCCAATTTTCACTTTGTACAGTGGTGGTTGCGCTATATAGAGATAACCCTGTTCAATAAGTGGCTTCATATAACGGTAGAAGAAGGTCAATAAGAGCGTTCGAATATGGGAGCCGTCAACATCGGCATCGGTCATAAAAATAATTTTATGGTAACGTGCTTTTTGGACATCAAAATCTTCGCCAATTCCACAACCAATTGCTGATATTAATGCCTTTATTTCCTCGTTGCCCAAGATTTTATCGATGCGTGCCTTTTCGACGTTGAGAATTTTACCACGTAGCGGCAAAATTGCCTGCGTATCACGATCACGACCTCCTTTGGCGGAGCCCCCTGCAGAATCACCCTCAACGATAAATAGTTCTGTTTTTGTTGGGTCCTCGTTGGAGCAATCGGCAAGTTTGCCGGGAAGAACGGCATTTTCAAGGACATTTTTGCGACGAGTTAAGTCGCGTGCTTTGCGTGCAGCTTCACGAGCACGCTTTGCCATCTCAGCTTTTTGGAGAATTTTTTTGGCAATTGACGGATTCTCTTCGAAAAATCTATCAAGAAACGCGAAGACCCAAGAATCGATAATGCCCTTAACATCGTTGTTGCCGAGTTTTGTTTTCGTTTGGCCTTCGAATTGTGGCTCTGGTACTTTGATATTGATAACAGCAGTGAGTCCCTCTCGAATATCTTCGCTCGAGAAGCTATCACCATCTTTGAGTATATTGAGTTCTTTTGCTCGCTTATTGCAGACTTTTGTCAATGCTGATTTAAAACCGGAAACGTGAGTACCGCCCTCAACCGTATTGATGTTATTAACGAACGACATGAGTTGTTCGCCATATCCGTCATTATATTGCATGGCTAGCTCTAAAACCAGCTCATCGCTGCTTTGATCAAGGTACAGTATCTCTGGGAAAAGAACCGCCTTTTTTGCGTTCATGTATTCAACAAATGTCTTAATACCGCCCTCGAAGAGAAAATCGTAGCTTTTGCTCGTACGTTCATCGAGAAGTGTTATATGGAGCCCTTTATTGAGAAATGCAAGCTCACGAAGGCGTGTTGCAAGTATTTCAGCATTGAATTCTACGGTCTCACGAAAGATTTCTGCATCTGGCTTAAAACGAATGAGAGAGCCACGCTTTTCAGTTTTTCCAATCACAGCGAGCGCTGCTTCAGGCTTACCTTTATGGTACACTTGCCTGAATATAGAACCGTGTTGACAAACAGTAACGGTCAGGGTTTCCGATAAAGCGTTAACAACAGAAGCGCCGACACCATGAAGGCCTCCTGAAAATCTATAGCTATCTTTGTCAAATTTTCCACCGGCATGAAGCTTGGTGAAAACAACTTCTGTTGCCGAAATTCCTTCTGTTGGGTGCATACCAGTGGGGATTCCTCGGCCGTTATCTTCAACAGAGCATGAACCGTCACTATGCAAAATAACATTGATTAGTGAACAATGACCACCAAGTGCCTCATCTACAGAGTTGTCAACGATTTCATACACGAGATGGTGGAGTCCTTGAGGGCCTGTTGAGCCGATGTACATTGCTGGACGTTTTCTAACCGCCTCAAGTCCTTCTATAACACGAATAGATTCTGCTTTGTACTCACCTTGCAAAGGCTTATTTGATGGGGATTCTGGTGCCATGCATAACTCCTAGGAAAACCATTGTGCTATTGCACAATGCAAATGGAATAACTATAGTATTAAATTTAAGTATATCATAGAAGTCACTGAGACACTAGTGGGGACGGTTAGGGATTCTTATGGCGACACCGTTTGGTAATCAATTAGATTGTATCTTTATGCAACGTGCTTTATGCCATGCGCTGCGCGCATATAGATGTGGCGAGGTGCCCATTGGCGCAGTTGTTATTACCATGCAAGGTGAAGAAATAGGGTGTGGCGCAAATGACGTTGAACATAGTATGACACAACTCGCGCACGCTGAATTAATCGCCCTGGCCTGTGCTGGTAAAAAAAACAAGGACTGGAGATTAGATAATTGTTGGGTTTATGTTACACTTGAACCATGTGCCATGTGTATGTATGCAATGAGGCAAAGCAGGTGCGCAGGTGTTGTTTTCGCTGCCTCGTCACCGTCCTATGGCTATCGGCTAGTTGACAAGACGTCTGCTTTTCAGTTATATAAAGAGTATGCTGTTGAGGTGGTTGCCGGTGTTTGCGCCGAGGAATCAGCAGAGCTGTTGCAGGGTTTTTTTAGGGATCAGCGCAAAAAAAAGAGAGAAATGTTGTGAAGAGACAGGTGTTAGGAAACCGTGATCTTGGCAAGATAAAGCAGGAACTTCTTAGTAGGCGACGTGATTTACAGGAAGATCTTATGAGGTTATACAAGTCGACGTTTGTCGATGAAGTTCAGGACCTTGGTGATCAGGCGTTGAGCTCAACGATCGAGCTTTTGAATAGCTCCTTGCAAGATACCAGGGTTGAGGAATATAATCGCATTACGCGTGCCCTTGAAATGATAGAAGACGGTAATTATGGTATCTGCATTGATTGCAATGAGCCGATATCAGAAAAACGTTTAAAGCTGTATCCTAATGCTGCCCGCTGTATTCTTTGTCAAGAAGCATACGAGGAGCGTGGGCTGCATGAATCTTTGTAAGTTGCCGATGTAGCTCAGTGGTAGAGCAATTGATTCGTAATCAATAGGTCGTCGGTTCAAATCCGACCATCGGCTCCAGGGTTTACGCGCAAATATTTGCTAGCCGCTACAGGCAACAATGCTGTGCCGACTGTTTTCAGGAAAATTCGTTTGAGCAATTTACGTGTGGCTGTATCTGTGCGATAAGTGCTATTTTTACCGGTGACATTTTTGTTTGCCACGCAGACTTTTTGACATTATGTGTAACTTATTTTATTATATTTCTAGTAGTTAAGACGAGTTTTTTCTACTTGGAATCGATTTTTTGATTGTTGTATAATGACATTGTAGGACTTTTAGGATCCTCTATATAGGGTGTTTGCATGATAGCAGAAAAGACAAAAAATACGCGTGCAGTGAAACTTGGTCATGGTGTTGGCCGTCGTAAGACCGCTATTGCTCGCGTATGGCTCGCACGTGGTTCTGGTGTAATTAATGTCAATGGGAAGCTCTGCTCTGACTATTTTGATACTGATTTGAATACAGCAGAGGCTAGAGCACCGTTGAGTATTATTCCTGAAGCGGATTCTTATGACATTGATGTTAATGTCATTGGAGGTGGTTTACATGCGCAGGCAGGGGCAGTCAAGCTCGGTATAGCACGTGCCTTTTTAAGCGCTGACGAAACTATACGTGCGTTATTGAGATCGCATAGTCTTTTGACCGTAGATTCTCGTCGCAAAGAGCGCAAAAAATACGGACAAAAAGCTGCTCGACGCAAGTTCCAGTTCGTTAAACGTTAATCATAAAACTATACAAGGTAGCGTTCGATATGTGCAGTGTTGTTGGCTATATTGGTGACGGTACGTGTCGAGGATACATTCTTGAGGGTCTTCGGCGCCTTGAGTATCGTGGCTACGATTCTGCAGGGTTTGCCTCTCTTGGCAAAGAGACTGGCGTGTTAAGCTCTAGAAAAGCCGTCGGTAAGCTTGAAAACTTGGTCTATCAGCTTGCTGATATGCCTGTTGACGAAAATATTGGTATTGGCCATACTCGGTGGTCGACACACGGCGCTGTTACACAGCTTAATGCACATCCCCAATTCGATTGCACCGGTACAGTTGCTGTTGTTCATAATGGCATTATTGAAAATTATCTCCATCTTCGTAAAAAACTTGAAGAGCGTGGCCATCGGTTTATTTCGACTACTGACACTGAAGTTATTGCACATCTTTTTGAAGATATAAGTGAGCAATATAGCTCTCTTAATGAGCTTGTGCTGCAGTTAGTTAATAACATGCAGGGAGCATATGCGTGTCTTGTTATTGCGGAAAAATTTACTAGTACTATTGTTGCTATTCGCAAAAAATCACCCCTCTGTATTGGCCGTTCCGTCGATGGTTTGTTTGTTGCATCAGACCAACTTGCCTTTGCCGGTTATGCTCAAGAAGTTGCTTTTATGCCCGACGAAAGCTTTGTTACGCTCAGTAAGAATGGTGATATAGAAGCATTTGATTTTTCTGGCGAAAAAATTACTTTAAATTTTAATCCAATGCAAGTTACATGGGCTGAGTCAGGACGTGCTGGCCACGAGCATTTTATGCTCAAAGAGATTTATGAACAAAAAACAGCGATTGGTGCTACGTTGCAGTCACTACGAGAGATTGGTGATAATATATGGCAACAACTTGGTATTGATCAGTCTGCTGTTGAGCAGATTGATGGGATAAATCTTATCGGCTGTGGCAGTTCATGGCATGCGGCAGCGATTGCTACCTATTTCTTTGAGGAAATTGCTCACATACCTGCTACTGCAAGTCTTGCATCAGAGTTTCGGTATAAGCGTTTCTTTCCTGATAAGAAAGCTCTTTATATAGGTATTTCTCAGTCAGGTGAAACTGCTGATACGCTTGAAGCGCTTCGTATGGTCCGTGATCATGGGATGCATACGCTTGTTATCAGTAATGTCCAGTCAAGTACTATGGTGCGTGAGTCTCCTGGCTTTCTGCTGACACAAGCTGGCTACGAAATGTCTGTCATATCAACAAAAGCATTTGCGACACAACTTTCTGTTGCATATTGGCTCGCTTGTCGCATAGCACGCGAGAAGAATATTTTGTCTTCAAGCGAGTTTGTCAGAGCTGAAGAGAACCTGCTTCACGTGGCGCAGGTCCTGGAACTTGCTATTGATACCTATGCGCGTGAAATTACAGATTCTCTAGCGCGTGAGTATGCTACTTGTAAATATATGGTTTTTTTGGGACGCCATGAAAGTTATTACTTTGCTCAGGAGGCCGCGCTCAAAGCAAAAGAAACTGCTTATATATGGGCAATCAGTTATTCCGCTGGCGAATTAAAACATGGACCATTAGCTCTTATAGATGAAGCAACGCCGGTGTTTGTATTTGCCTGCCAGGATCCTTTGATATACCAAAAGCTTCTGAGCAACGTGCAGGAAGTTAAATCACGTGGTGGGCATATTACTGCTTTCGTATTTGATTCCCAGCAAGAACTTAAGGATCTTGCCGATCGTATCTTTGTGCTACCAGATGTGCCATGCCTACTTGGACCTCTCGCCATGACTGGTCTTATGCAGTTTCTTGTCTACCATATTGCCAAAGAACTTGACCTGCCCATCGACAAGCCAAGAAATTTGGCAAAGTCAGTAACGGTTGAGTAACCAGGCTACAGTAAGAGAACAAGTAACTAGAGAACATTGAAATGCTGCCCTGCAGGGTACTCTTTATAAAAGTGTCTGCTCGTTGTTCTTTTTGAGATATCGTACAACATCGCGGATTTGTTCCGTTGATTCTTTTTTTGCTATCACAAGAACATTTTGTTGTTTTGTTATGCACAAGTTATCAAGCCCAACAAGGGCAACGACGAGATCAGGTGCATCAACAAGATTGTCTTTAGATTGTACACTAATGATTCGTGTGTTCTCCCCATCAAATTGTTTTTTCAGTGACAAAAATGTATGTAAATTGCCGACATCATACCATGTCAAACTAATGGGTAGAACGAATATTTTTTCGCTTTTCTCCATAATTGCATAGTCAATCGAAATTGCCGGCGCAGCCGTATACATACCATGCCCTTCAACAAATGCTGTAACAGCTTCAAAAATAGTAGGGACATGTTTCTTGAATGCTTCGATAAACGCTGTTGCGGTGCCGCAAAACATGCCTATATTCCAGAGCATAGTCGTACTTGAGCAGTATTCTATTGCTTTTTCCAGCGATGGTTTTTCATGGAATCGTAGAACTTGTAATAAATTACTACCATTGTCTGTAGCAGGTGTATGTTCTATGTAACCATACCCTGTCGCGGGACTTGTCGGTTTTACGCCGAGCAGTGCAATGCAGTTGTGCTTTTGAGCAAAAATAATAGTTTTTTGTATCGACTCGACGAAGACTTTGCTTTCTTGTTCTGGTATAAATGGATCAGCTGGTGCAAATATGATAGTTGCTTGTGGATCTTGTGCTGCGATACTGAGACACGATAATAAAATTGACGGAGCAGTATTTTGTGGTGCTGGTTCTGCAATAATCGCACCAACGTGTGAGCCGCAGGTTTCATTGATAATAGATTTAAATTTTTCTGTCGTGCTTATCCAAATGCGTTCATGCGGTATAGAGGTTGCAAATCTGTTAATTGCTTGTTCGAGTAATGTGCCTTGTTGCGCAATATGCAGGAGTTGTTTAGGTCTCTTTTGATTGCTATAGGGCCATAGTCGTTCCCCACTGCCGCCAGCTAAAATAACTGCGTAGACATGGTCGGCATTGTATTCTGTAGTGCGCGTTGTGCAATACGTAGCTATTGCCAATACAATAAGAATGTTTTTGTGCTGCATGCTTCGAATTCTCCTTATGAGGTTATTGGTTAATACACTTTAGTTTAATACTACACTGTCAATTGCTGTGTTGCCAACCTATGGTTAAGCTTAATGGACAAAATAGTATACTGTTAGAAAGAATGCTATGCAGTGTATGAAACTAAATACCAGATTTTTTCTTAGTACATGCTTATTGCTGGTTAATTCCCCGGTGCACCAGAATTTCATGAGCATAAAAAGTAGCGTAAAACAAAACATGAAAAGCGAAGCAGGCATAACTTTGGTTATGGAGGACGTAGCAATACTTGATGCCATAGTGGTTGGGAAGAGAAAAAAGCAAGCAATAAAGCTACAAAAAAGCAGAAGCTTGTTAGCCACAAAGCTGTCATGTTAATACTATAGATATGCCGCCAAGTATTGAAGATTTTTTTGTTGTTAAATAAGTGCCATGCAGCTGTTGATGTTAACAAGAGTAGTACCGAAGATAGGCACATAGGAAGTAATAGGGTTAGTTCTGCCGCACATAGATACAGCGGTATATATCCCGAATCCTGGATTCCAGCGTTATGGAAAGCTGCAATAGGTCGTGCCAGCCCAAGAGCAGTCACGAGCAAGCCATAGTTTGATATAAGACTTACCGGTGTGAAAAATTTTTTCATGTCCATAGCGAGTCGCCCTCTTGACATTGGTGTAGCACAATGTTATTTCTCTGAATTTGTTTATTAGGGCCTTTGTGCCATCGTTGCTTGATGCATCGTAAAGAGGCGCAAGCAAGAGAACGAGCGTGTGCGTGGTTCGCCTATTAGCCTGTGCTAGTATGCGTGCTGCCTCCGTCATTATTTATCTAATCGTAAATGACGGAGGCCATTATGTGTTTATGAACCTATTCGATCAAGCTTTGTGTCGCATTGCAAAGACGCTATAGTGTAGTTCAGTAGGAGTTTTTTACACATACATTACTGGTTTGCTTTGTGCGCAGCGATACGGCCCTTTTTTATGACTGCTACATACAAGCCGTTCCACCAATTTTCAATATCTCCATTACCTCTTGAAGGTAATGCAGTTTCAAATAACACCGTTCACCAAATTTTTCTCGCATCTCTTGAGAAGAGGTCCATGGGCATTAGAATCTGTCAGAAGCGATATTTTGTTCTGGCTATTGCTTGCTTATGTGCCATAATTAAGCATGACATATACAGCAAGCGTTGTTCAAGAGAACTCTATACTCAGTACAGGTTTTTTGTGTACAGTGGTCTTATCAGTGGTATCGTGTATTTTTTCTCAACAATAGGACAAAAATATGCAGAAAAAAATTACATTTCGTGATATGCCGCACTCAGCAATGCTTGAGGACCATGCTAACCAGCAATTGGCTAAAATCGAAGAGTTTTTAACGCACGAGCGTACACCAATTACCATTGATCTTGTTTTCAAGCCCTCGAAAGTGCACGCTCACCATTTCATTGAGTTGCGCGTTGATACGCCGCATTACAAACTAATAACAGAACACGAAGGGCCAGATTTTTATGACGTTCTTGACCGAGTTATCGATACGATGCATCGGCAACTTCTCGAGGAGAAAGATAAGAAGATTGAAGATAGAAAAATGGTTGGTCGTCACGAAGAATTCAAAAAGGAGCGCTGAAAAGTATCAAGCGTAGAAACTCGTTCGCGCATGTTGCATAAAGCCAGCATGCACGAACGAAGTCTAAACAACTATGCTTGAAGTTTGTTAATGCTGTGTTGATAAATATTCAATAAGAGCGTCGAACCCTTCAGGTTCTATAGCAAGCCAGTCTTGTATTACTTCTTCGTTTGCTGCATCTATCAATACACAAGCCGGTGCGCCTTGGATGTTGAATTGCTTCGCGAGATATTCGTTCTTTGCATCGCTGAGGTCGCATGACGCGACAATGAATGGGGCGAGAGCTGCTAATGCTTTTGGGGTATTTAAATAGCTTCCTAATTTTTTACAATCGGCACATCCTGGAGCATGAAATTTGACAAATAGTTTCTTGCCCTTCGTACGTGCTTGTATAAGCGCATTTTGATAGTTCGTTTCCCAAGAAATCGAGCCTGTTAGTGCTGCCTGAGTTGATGGGACGAAACGTTCTTGTACTGCTTTGAAGAGAACAAAAGCTGAGCCAGCCATACAAGCCATACCAAGTATGTTGGCGAATATGTTCCATGGCTTTGAGCTTGCATTACGTGCATGGTATAGATAAAAGGTTCCAGTACCTAAGAGCCATGCTGCTCCTACAATATACAGTACCCATAATGGGAGTATCATAGATAAAAAATAAAGGCACATGCCGAGCAATACGCAGCCAAGAAAGTATTTAATTTCAACCATCCATGAGCCTGCACGTGGTAACATACTGAATGAGTTTGAGAATGTGCCTATGATCAAAAGTGGTATGCTAAGGCCAACGGCAAATGAAAACAATAACAAAAAGCCTGCCATATAACTCATAGTTGAAACGAGCATAAGCATAAAAAGAAGGCCTGGCGATAGGCATGGTGAAGCGACGGTGCCGCTTATGACGCCAAACAGGTATGCTGCACCAATGCTGCCATCGTGAGTGCTATCGGCTTGGCGCTGCAAGAATTTTGGCAGCCTTATTTCGTAAAAACCAAAAAGCGATAAAGCACTGTATATCAGTACGAGAACAATGAGTCCAATAACGATTGGGTGATACATGAATTTGCCAAATCGTTGCCCGGCAAAAGACGCTAGTAGTCCAAATATTGCAAATGTCGTTGCAATGCCCATGGTGTATGCAAGTGCAAGCAAAAAGTTTCTCAGCAGGGAAGAAGCTTTGTTTGCTTGCAGAATACCGATCGTAATGGGAATCATAGGGTAAATACAAGGTGTTAAGCTCAACAGGAGGCCCAATAAAAATGCCAAGATAGCTTGGAGCCATCGTTGATCGGTTTCTTTGACTTTCTTTTTAAGTGACTCCATAAATGATAGCTTGTGTTGTACTGATTCTTTTTGTGTTGGCTGCTTGGCTTCTTTGTAGGCGGCCTGTTCTTGATTAGGTGCTGGGGCTTGTTCCTGTGCTTTTTGTACAATAGTAGCATTATTGGTACTGGCTACTGGTGCATTAAATGTTATTGGAAAAACTTCTTCAAATGGCTCTTTTTGTTTATTGGTATAATAAACAAGGTGTATGTCGCCTTGCGTTGTGTCTTTTGTGGAGGCGGCTGTCGCAGTACACGTTAGTGTCGGTGAGGTTGTTATACATGTTCTATCTTCTTTGTAAGTTGCATCATAGTGTACGCTTGGCGTAACAGAACTTTCGTACGCTGATAATGTTATAGAAGGGTTGCTAACAGAAAAGCGAATATCTTTTGCGTAGATGTGTTCATCTGGTTGGATGGGTATTGTTACGGAAATTTTTTTGTTCGTGCCATCGATAGTATCTATCGTCCAGGTAGCTTTTCCGGCAAATATTGTTGCTTGTAGTACGCATAGTAACATACAACCAATACCCATAAAGACCGAAAACATACGGTTATTATGACGTCTAACAGACATACATAACCCTTTCGTAATAAAAAAATGTGATGATAAAACTTGCTATTTCGCTCTAAATATTTTAATGTATTACTATTAAAGCGACAAGGATACGTTTGGGGATGTAGCTCAGTTGGTAGAGCGCATGAATGGCATTCATGAGGTCGGCGGTTCGACCCCGCTCATCTCCACCAGTCTTCGGGGCTGTAGCTCAGTTGGTAGAGCGCATGGGTCGCATTCATGAGGCCACCGGTTCGAATCCGGTCAGCTCCACCAGTTTTCGCCCTTCGGGCTATATCTGGCAATTGTCTCTTTAAGTTAGCTCATCAATAAATTCAGAGTATGTTTACCGTCTTTCACTAGTTTGTATGTGCCGTACGAAGATTTCGTAACGCTGAGGAGCCTGAAGTTGATGAAAGCAAAAAGTCTGTTATTTTTGTTTTTAGTAGTTTCAGTGGCGCCAGTGTTATCTGCAGAAAAACATGTTATTGGTGCGCGTCGTTACGGCCTTTTTTCACTGTTCTTTCAGGTTCTTAATCATATTGCTTGGTGTGAAGTAGCCAACAAACAGCCTGTCGTGTATTGGGATCAATTGTGTTTATACTTTGAGCCAGGCGAGTCTCTTGGCGCAGCAAATGCATGGGAATATTACTTTGAACCATTATCAACAGCAACTTATGTTCCAGGTGACGAAATTCACCGCAAATATGCTATGCCGCAGAATGGTTCCATGACATTCAGTAACAAGGCGAAGCTTAAAAAAAATGCTCGTGCTGTGGCTCATCGTATTATCCAGCAGTATATTCATATTAAGTCTGATGTCCAAGTAATTGTTGATGATTTTTATACTGCGTGTATGCGTGGAAAATTTTTGATTGGTATCCATCTTCGTGGCACGGACAAGTGCCGGGAAATAACCCCTGTCGATCCACGATTTCTTTTAGAAGCAGCGCAAGGGTTTGCAGAGCGGCATGCAGGTAAAGATGTGGCGTTTTTTGTTGCCTCTGACGAAGAACGCTTAGTAACTATGGCCCGGTCTTTTCTAGATAAGCCTGTTATAGTTTATGATGCGGAAAGATCAGTGAATGGCAAGGCCATACATACAGAGAAGTATAACCAAATGCGTCATGGGCTTGATATTCTTGTTGAGGTTCTGCTTATGGCACGATGTAACGTGCTTGTCCATACGTTATCAAACGTTTCGCATGCGGCCTTGTGCTTTAATCCTGAGCTTGAATCTTTTTGTTTGACTTGTTAACTGAAAAAGTTGCTTAATTTGATTATTGAAATCTGGATGTTTTATGCAGTCGCGCTGGTAACGCTGCAAGAGTGATGTTTCTGCTTGCGAGATCGCCCTCTTCGAAAACTTAGCATTACACGTGTTTTGCTTTGATCTTCGCCGAGTGTACGCGTGAGTATTGTGGTTTTTACCGGGCCTATACATGTGCGTATCTGTAAGAAATGGCTTACACGTGATTGGCAGCGCCTTGCTGTTCTAGCATGTGGCTGCATAGTGTCTGCGGTTATTGCGAGAGAAAACAACATAAAATATGTAACTGTCTTCATTAATTTCCTCCATTTTTAGTTATGTTTTTTTGAATATTTCGAATGATTTTTTTAAAATATATCTTAAACTAATAATAGTTTAACAGAAAATGCCGACAAGTCAATTTTTTGTCCAAGTTGACCATAGTTTGTTTTCCCGCTAAACTTATAGCGTAATAGCCGTTTCCCGTTCGATAGTTTTGTTATTTATTTTAATAATGATTTTTAATCTCAGATTAACAGTGCTAGATACTAGATAGCGAGGATCTCTTATGGATATGAATAGAACTTTTTTTCTACGCAAAGAAGACAGAACTCCAGCATGGCGTGTCATCGATGCCAACGGTGCTATTTTAGGTAGGCTTGCAACCGAAGTCGCCGATGCCTTACGTGGTAAAGACAAGGCCGATTATACCCCGCATACCGATGGCGGAGACTATGTTGTCATCATAAATGCCGAAAAGGTTGCGTTGTCTGGCGACAAGTGGGAATGCAAAGAATATGCCCGGTACACTGGGTGGATTGGTGGTTACCGTGTAACTAAGGCAAAAGATATGAGAGCGAAAGATCCAGCAAGGATTATAGAGCTTGCTGTGCGTGGCATGTTGCCTAAAAACAAGCTTAGTAGAGCGATTATTAAAAAGTTAAAGGTTTATGCTGGCAGTGAACATCCACATAAAGCGCAGGTTGAGACAAGTTTACGGAATAAAGCTGTCTAAAAGATCCGTGTAAACTATGCTGTATAAAAAGGGCTTTGCATTGAGAAACTCTGCAGGGCCTTTTTTGTTGTAATTGTTGATCAGGGGGTTATTGGCTTATGGATTATCGATTTCTTATAGTCTTGTGTTCTTTCTTATCAGTTCAAAGCGCCTCATATAACATTGATTTTTGGTTTCAACAAAAAAAGGGTGCCAATGTATTTAATGAAGTTGTAGTACGAAGTCTCATTCGGCAGGCTAAACTTTTCGGTATAGAATTCATACGCTTAGCTCCTGATGAATTTCTTACAAAAGGCAGAAACTTTCTTGTCGGTAATGCCGTCAACCCCACAGCTATGCCACCAACACGCTTGCAGCATCTCAGAAGTATTCTTGACCTGTGTGCTGAAGAGGGCATGCCCGTTGTTTTAACCATGCTTAGTTTGCCAAGAAGTCATTGCAAACAGCATCTAAGGCCATGGTATGATAAGCGCTATGTAGGCCAAGCTGTATCATTTTGGACCGATTGCGCTCGTGAGCTTCGTGGGCATCCTGCCCTTGTAGCTTATGATATTCTTAACGAGCCTTATGCAAAGAATTATTCTGGCCTTGTATTGCATGATGTTCATGCACATATTATTGCTGGTATACGTTCTGTTAATAAAGATATCCCAATAGTTATCGAATCCTTTGTACATGCTGACCCAGTGATGTTTGGTGGTTATGTATTAGTGAATAATGATAAGGTTATATATTCTTTCCACGTGTATGAGCTTCTCGCCTATGCGAACCAAAGGGTGCATAAAGAAAGATTTAGGTATCCTGGGTATATTGATGATATTTCCTTGCATTCGATGGTGTATTGCGATAAGGATTATCTAGGAAATTATAAGGCTCCTGTTCGTTTATTACAGACAAGATTGCCTATTTTGTAGAAAATTTTGTCTGCGTAGATCTTTACAAGGGCTTCAGGACCATTTTTCTAGTCTTATAAAGATATTTGGTAGTAACAGGTGCGCCTAACTGTGTTGCATAAAAAGGGACCTGGCATTGAGATACTTTGCAGGGCACTTTTGGTTATATTTGTTTGTTAGAGGTTATCGGCATATGGATTATCGATTTCTTATGGCCTTATGTTCTTTCTTGTCAGTTCAAAGTACCTCGTATAACATTGATTTTTGGTTTCAACAAAAAAGGGGCGCCAACGTATTTAATGAAGTTGTAACACGTGATCTTATTGAGCAAGCTAAGCTTGCTGGTATAGAATTTATACGCCTAGCTCCTGATAAATTTTGCACGAAAGGTCGTGACTTTCTTATCGGCAACGCTGACCATTACACGACTATACAGCCTGCAGATTTGCAGTACCTCAAAAGTATTCTTGACCTGTGTGCTGAAGAGCACATGCCCGTTGTTTTAACCATGCTTAGTTTGCCGGGAAGCCGATGGAAGCAACATAATGATGGGCTTGATGATCAGCGTATATGGCGTGATGCATGCTATGTAGACCAAGCTGTATCGTTTTGGACTGATTGCGCCCGCGAACTTCGTGGGCATCCTGCTCTTGTTGCCTATGATATTCTCAACGAACCGCACTCCAAAAATTATTTTGGTAGTTTATTGCATGATTTCTATACTCGTGTTATCGCCGGTATACGTTCTGTTGACAACGATATGCCGATAGTTATCGAATCTGCTGGGTATGCAGATCCAGCAATGTTTTGTGCTTGCGTGCCATTGGATGATGACAAGATCCTATATTCTTTTCATATGTATGAGCCATTTGCCTATACGAATCGAAAGACCAATCAAGGCAGATATAAGTACCCAGGATACATTGAAGATTATTTGTCGCATGCTGCAATCTACTGCAATAGAGACTACCTGAGTGAGTATCTTGCTGCGGTTTGCCTGTTTCAGAAAAAATTTTCTATACCAAGCTGGCGTATTCTCGCAGGAGAATTTGGTGGCCATAGGTCTTCGCCAGGGCTGCGGGATTATTTCTCTGATCTGATAACGATATTTAATAGTCATCAGTGGCATTGGGCCGTGTATGCCTTTCGCGAAGACACCTGGGATGGCATGAATTATGAACTTGGTGCAGATTATTCTTATGACGGTGGTGGGCAACTGAACTATTGTAAGAATCCTGTCTTTGATGTTCTTGTAAAAGCTTGGTTGTCGTCAAAAGCACTACAACGCTCTCTTTTTTGTTATTCGTTATCACCTAACGGCAGTGGCGAATGCCAGCTTGTCTTAACTAATCAACTGATTAGTTAAGACATAACTTTATATATATAATGGACAAATCTTACACTCGACATAGAGATTTGTCCAGATTTGCCTAAATAATCGCCTTAGCCGCGCAGAATATCATGTTATTTAACAAAAAATAAGATTTCAGGGCGCGCTACAATTCTGTTCTAATGGCCGGAGAAAAATTTCCCAATAATACACCAGATATCTTTTATGGTTACTGCGACAAAAAGTAACATCATGAGGCCCCATGAAACTATATTAATGCCTGCTCTAACCGCAAGGGGTAATGATCTTCCTATAAGTGCCTCGATACCATAGATAAGAATTTGACCACCGTCAAATATAGGGAGTGGCAAAAGATTAAGTATCGCAAGATTTATACTAATAATAGCGAGTAACAGAAGAAATACGCTAAATCCGCTTGATGCACTAGCCGCCGATACTTTCATGATCATGAGAGGGCCGCCTATATTGCTCATGTCGCGGCTTTTCCATATATACTTAAACATTGATAAGGTCTCTACGATAAACTTGTTTGTATAGGCGATGCCTGTTTTGATTGCTTGTAAACATGGTAGCCCAGATTTTTCAGTAGTTTTTGGGACTATTCCCATCATGCCTTGAGCCTTGCCAAAAACTGCCTGTTGATGCAGGGTCACTGTAATGCCTATTTGTTCTCCAGATCGATCAATCAAACAAGCTACAGTTTTGCCAGGATGTGTAGCGATGTATGATAGAAGAGGTTGTGCATCGCTTTGTGGTCTGACGCCATCGATAGAGAGAATTTTGTCGCCAGGTCTGAGTCCTGCCTTTTCTGCTGGCGACCCAGTCATAACAGTCTCGATTTCGGGGGTCGTATTATAGGGAAAGACTAGCATGCTTTTTGGTGTGCCTCGTGAAAACACAAAAATTGCAACAAGATAAGCAAACAACAGGTTGCATAGTATGCCGCCGATCATAATAAGAAATTTTTGGTAAAATGGCTTCACTGCAAACGAATGTGCATCCATGCTATGTGCTTCTTTTTGGTCGCCCTGGCCTATTTCAGCGTTTCCTGCTATTTCAACATAACCTCCTAAAGGTATTGCCGAAATAGAAAAAACTGTATCACCGATTTTTTTTGATATGAGTGGTTTGCCAAAACCTATGGAAAATGACGGAGTGCGTACACCAAAAACTTTGCACATGAGAAAATGTCCGCATTCATGGATGAATACTAAGAAAGCAAGGCCAATAAGGCCAGCGAACCATAAAAAAGTAGTGTGCGATAAAGAGGTCATTGTTTGCATAATATTCATAGCCAAGTTCCTGCTTTTTCTGTAAAGTATTTATCAACGTAAGGACAAAACATATATCGTATATAACGTGCTATCATGATACCATGGTGCAGATCCAAAGTCCAACTACATAGGTCATGTAAGCGACTTTTATGGCTTTAACTCAACTTTTTTCTTGAAAAAAATCGCAAAAAGGGTAAAATGTTTAATTGCAGCAGTATTGTCTGCAGTTATCGTTGTTCTTTCATGGTGTTATCCTGATTTAGATAAGGGATTTATTTATTATGCCAACTATAAACCAGCTCTGCCGCTTTGGTCGAAAGCGTATCAAGGCAAAAACCAAGAGTCCTGCGCTGAAGGCAAACCCACAAGTGCGTGGCGTCTGTAGTCGAGTTTTTACAACGACGCCCAAGAAGCCAAACTCTGCATTGCGTAAGGTTGCCCGTGTGAAATTGTCAACCGGTATTGAAGTAACGGCTTATATTCCTGGAGAAGGGCATAATCTACAGGAGCACTCTGTTGTGCTTGTTCGTGGTGGACGTGTTCCCGATTTGCCTGGTGTTCGTTACCATATTGTACGTGGTTCTTTAGATGCAGCTGGTGTCGAAAATAGGCGGCAAGGAAGATCGCTTTATGGCGCCAAACGACCTAAAAAAGATGTAAAGGGAAAATAAGATGCCAAGGCGTAAACGAGAAAGTATAAAAACTAGGGTAATCTTACCCGATCCAGTATATGGCTCAGAGCTTGTTGCAAAATTTATTAATGTCGTTATGAAGGGCGGCAAGAAATCTGTGGCTCGTACCGTTGTATATGATGCATTAGCGATGCTTGCCGAAAAACAAGGTGGCAGTAAAGAAAAGGCCATCGAATTATTCGAAAAAGCCTTTGAGCAGCTCACCCCGCTCGTTGAGGTAAGGCCTCGTCGTGTTGGTGGTAGCGTTTATCAGATTCCTGTTGAGGTTGCTTTTCATAGAGGAAGAGCGCTTGCGATGCGTTGGCTTATCAGTGCAGCGGCAAGTCGTACCGATAAGACAATGGGGGTAAGGCTTGCACGTGAGCTCATGGAGGCCCTTGAAGGGCGTGGCACCGCGATCAAGAAACGTTCTGATGTCCATAGGCTCGCCGAATCGAACCGAGCGTTCTCTCACTATGCGTGGTAATTGGGGATAACTATGAGCAACGATTACTTAAAAAAATATAGAAATATTGGTATTGCGGCCCATATTGATGCAGGTAAAACAACGTTTACTGAACGTATTTTGTTTTATACTGGTCGAGCGCATAAAATTGGTGAAGTCCATGAAGGTGCTGCAACCATGGATTGGATGGAGCAGGAACGCGAACGCGGCATTACTATTACATCAGCTGCAACAACATGCTATTGGAAAGATTATCATATCAATATTATTGATACTCCAGGGCATGTTGACTTTACTATTGAAGTGGGAAGATCTCTTCGTGTTCTTGATGGTGTTGTAGCTGTTTTTTGTGGCGTTGCTGGTGTGCAACCACAGTCCGAGACAGTGTGGCGGCAGGCTAACCGATATCGTGTTCCTCGAATACTTTTTGTTAATAAGCTTGATCGTATAGGCGCTGATTATTTACGTGTTGTTGATGATGTTAATGCTAAGCTTGGCGCGAATGCTGTTGCTATGCAGCTGCAGGTCGGTTATTCTGATGAGCTTGTTGGTATTATTGATCTTCTGACGATGAAAATGGCAACATTTACTGGCGAATCTGGATCCCAGGTTGAATGGGTCGATATTCCTGCTAGTCATCTTGAGCAAGCTCAAGAGATGCGCCATAAAGTTGTTGAGGCAGCCGCAAACTTTGATGATGCTACCGCAGAAAAGTTCATTAATGAAGAACCAATTTCTATTGATGAAATTAAGCGTGGACTGCGTAAAGGCGTTATCGAGCGTAAGTTAACGCTTGCCTTTGGAGGAACTGCCTTCAAAAATAAGGGCGTTCAGTTAGTCTTAGACGCTGTTGTTGATTTTTTGCCATCACCGCTTGATGTACCTCCAATTGAGGGCACAGATGTCAATACCGGCGAAGTCGTAAGTATTCCAACAGAAGTTGATGCACCACTTTGCGGTCTTATTTTTAAGATTATGACCGACCAGTTTGTTGGGGTTTTGAATTTTATTCGAGTGTACGCAGGTGAGTTAAAGGCTGGTTCATATGTCTATAACGTACGAACTGGTAATAAAGAGCGTGTGTCTCGTTTAGTTCGAATGCATGCAAATAAGCGTGAAGAGATTTCGTCGATAGCTGCAGGTGATATTGCTGCTATGGTGGGTATTAAAGATTCAATAACTGGTGATACGTTATGCACTGAAGAGCGGCTTGTTGCGCTTGAATCAATTGATGTTCCAGACCCAGTTATAGAAGCATCTGTTGAACCTAAAGATAAGTCTGATTACGAAAAAATGGGTATTGCTCTGCGTAAGTTAATGCAAGAAGACCCATCGTTTAGATTTTCGTATAATGAAGAAACAGGTCAGACTGTTATTAAAGGTATGGGTGAACTGCACTTAGAAATTATCGTCGATAGGCTCCGTCGAGAACACAAAGTTGAGGCAACACAAGGCAAGTTACAAGTTGCTTATCGTGAGACTATTCAAAAGGCTGTTCGTGTTGAAGGTAAATGCATTAAGCAAACTGGTGGGCATGGTCAATATGGTCACGTTTGGCTTGAAATGGAACCGCTCGAACGAGGCAAAGGTTTTATTTTTGAAAATAAAATTGTTGGTGGTTCCGTTCCTCGCGAGTATATCCCAGGCGTCGAAAAGGGTGTCCGCGAGTCACTTGCATCAGGCATTTTAGGTGGCTATCCGGTTGTTGACATTCGTGTTGCAATTGTTGATGGGTCGTATCATGATGTTGACTCGTCTGAAATAGCATTTAAGACCGCTTCGCAAATTGCATTTAAAGCTGGCATGAATCAGGCAAGCCCTGTTTTGTTAGAGCCTATCATGCGTGTTGAAGTTGAGACGCCAGAAGAGAATATGGGTGATGTAATGGGTGACCTTAATTCCCGTCGTGGCAGAATTCTTGGCATGGATGATCGAGCTAATAATAAAATAGTACAGGCTGAAGTGCCGCTAGGAGAGATGTTTGGCTACGCAACAGATGTTCGCTCTATGACAAAAGGTCGTGCTACGTATTCGATGGAATTTGAGTGTTACCGAGAAGTTCCTCGTAACGTACAAGCAGCGTTGATTGATAAGAAGTAGAATAATCGTCACATTATAGTGATTTTTGGGAGTATATACAATGGCTAAGGGTGTTTTTGAACGTAAAAAACCGCACGTTAACGTTGGTACGATTGGTCATGTTGACCATGGTAAAACAACATTAACCTCTGCGATTACTACATATCTTGCAGAGAAGGGTCAAGCTGAAAAGCGCACATATGATTCGATTGATGCTGCGCCGGAAGAAAAAGCACGTGGTATTACCATTGCAACAGCGCACGTCGAATATGAGACTGATAAACGTCACTATGCTCATATTGACTGTCCTGGGCATGCAGACTATGTAAAAAACATGATTACCGGTGCTGCTCAGATGGATGGCGCGATACTTGTTGTTTCCGCCGCTGATGGTGCAATGCCGCAAACTCGTGAGCATATCGTTTTAGCAAAAAACGTTAACGTTCCCGCGCTTGTAGTCTTTTTAAATAAAGTTGATATGGTTGACGATCCTGAAATGATCGACATGGTAGAAGAAGAAGTTCGTGACTTGCTCAAGAAGTACGATTTCCCTGGCGATCAGATTCCGTTTATTCGAGGATCAGCTCTCAAAGCAGCCGAGGGCGACAAAGGAGAATTCGGGGCACAAGCTATTCAGAGATTGCTAGATGCACTCGATGCTTATATACCTGAACCAAAGCGTGAAATTGAAAAACCTTTCTTGATGCCAGTAGAAGGTGTCTTCTCGATTTCAGGGCGAGGAACAGTCGCAACCGGTAGAATTGAAACAGGCAAGATAAAAGTTAACCAAGAAGTTGAAATTATTGGTTTTGGCGCCAAACTCAAGACTGTTGTTACTGGCGTTGAAATGTTCCGCAAGATTCTTGATGAGGGACAGGCTGGGGATAACGTTGGGTTATTACTTCGTGGTGTCAAAAAAGAAGAAATTGAACGAGGTATGGTTATTGCTGCACCTGGGTCAATTACGCCGCATAAGAAATTCAAATGTAAAGTCTATATTTTAAGCAAAGATGAAGGCGGTCGCCATAGTCCATTCTTCAACGGATATCGTCCTCAGTTCTATTTTAGAACGACAGATGTTACCGGAGTTGTAACACTTGAAGCTGGTCGTGAAATGGTTATGCCAGGCGACAGCGTTGAGTTCAATGTTGAGCTCATTGCGCCTATTGCTATGGACAAAGACTTGCGATTTGCAATTCGTGAAGGTGGTAGAACAGTTGGATCAGGTATTGTAACGCAAATTATTGAATAAGGTGTGGTGAGTGACACATGAATAAGCAAAAAATTCGTTTGACGCTCAAATCATATGATCACCAGCTTCTCGATAAAGCAGTTAAGCTTATTGTTTCGACAGTGAAGAGAACAGGCTCCCAGCTTGTGGGGCCTGTTCCTTTACCAAACAAACGGCGGTGTTTTACGGTGCTGCGTTCCCCTCATATTGATAAGAAGTCTCGTGAACAGTTTGAACTAACAACGCACAGGCGTATTTTAGATATTGTTGCCCCATCAGACCAGACTATGGATGCATTGATGAAGCTAAACATATCGTCTGGTGTTGATGTTGAGATCAAATAATGGAAGGTCATTCGATGATTACAGGATTCTGGGGTAAAAAAATAGGAATGACCCAATTATTTCTTGAAGGCAAAGTAACACCTGTTACTGTTATCAATACGGCCAACTGGGTTATAACTAACATACGCACCCAAGAACGTGATGGATATACAGCGGTACAGATTGGTTGTGTTCGTCAAGCATATCTGGACCAGGCATTTTCTCATGAATGGCTCAAAGATCTTGGTAAGTATTTTAGTTTAGTGCGCGAGGTTAGCGTCAACGGTGATCTTGCGGAACTTCTTCCTGGTGCTTCCATTGATATTGCCGCGCTGGTTAATATTGGCGATAAGGTCGATGTATCAGGTATGACCAAGGGTGCTGGTTTTGCCGGTGTTGTGAGAAGACACCGTTTTGGTGGCCCTCCTGGTAGCCATGGCTCTAAAATGGGCAATCGTCCTGGTTCGCTTAGTTTTATGCGCCGTCAAGGACGCATTATTAAGGGCAAGCGTTTGCCAGGGCACATGGGTGATAAGTGGCGTATGATGAGAAATCTCGAGATAGTTCGTGTAGAACCCGAGAAGGGCGTGGTTTTTGTTAAAGGTTCGGTGCCAGGGAAAGCCGGTTCGTTCCTTCGCGTTCTTAAAGCGTAAGTTAGCGTATTATAGGGATAAACATGGCTAATGTAGAAGAAATACAACCGCGGACTGTACTCTATGTATCTTTGGCAGACTTAGGTTTACAGGAAAGCTCTAAAAAAGAGGTTAAGTCTGCAAGTTTTTCGGTAATAGTTCGTGCTTTGTTACAAAATTGGCGTCAGGGAACTGTTGCATGTAAGGATCGCGGAGAGGTTGTCTCTCGATCTAATAAAAAACCATGGAAACAAAAGGGTACGGGTCGTGCTCGTGCTGGTAGTCCGCGATCGCCTCTATGGCGTGGTGGCGGTGTTACGTTTGGGCCTCAGAAGAGGACTCGGACTCTGAGTATACCTGCGCAAGTTAAACGTAATGCCTGCAATAATCTTTTATTCACTTTTATTGGCGATAAGCGTGTCATTTGTTTTGATTGGAAACCTGTTAGTGATAAGCCCAATACTAAGGCTGTCAGTAAGCTTCTCAAGGATGCTGGATTACACGATAAGAAGTTAACTATGTTCGTACCAATGGATGATGTTATTTTGAATGCATCATGTATGAATATACCAAATATACGACTTATTCAGTTTGATCAGGCAAATGTGTATGACCTTGCAGATAGTCATTATTGGGTTTTTTTCAAAAAAGACCATGATTTATTCAAGGAAATGGTTGAGCGATGGATTTAAATATATATGAGATTATACAGAGACCTGTTGTTACCGACAAGGCTCTTGCACTTAACCAGAAAATGAATAAGCTGGTTCTTTACGTGCACCCTGCGGCGAATAAGCCTATGGTTGCCTATGCAGTGGAAAAATTGTTTGAAGTCAAAGTTGATAATGTACGAATTATCGTGCGCAAAGGTAAGGTTAGACGTTCTCGCCGTGGCAGTCGGGTTATGACACAAGGTGCTACGACGAAAAAGGCCATTGTTACCTTGGCGGAGGGGTATACCCTTAATCTATTTGACCAGGCAGGACGTATTAATGCTGCCGGTCAACACGATGAAAAAGCTTCAAAGTAATCGTTTAGGGATAAATAATGGCAATAATAAGTAGAAAACCGCGTAATTCGTCGCTTCGTTTTCAAAGTTATTTAGATACGAGCGATATAACTCATAATTCGCCAGAGCAATCGCTTGTTGCCTCATTGAGACGTAAGGGCGGTCGTAATGCATATGGTCGCATTACGGTTCGTCATCGCGGTGGTGGGGCGCTCAAAAAATATAGATTCATTGATTTTAAACGGTCTGTGAAGGGAGTCTCAGGAAAAGTTAAAACTGTTGAGTATGACCCAAACCGTAATGTGCGTATTGGGCTCGTTATATTCAACAACGGTGCAAAGGCGTATACTTTGCTACCTCAGGGACTAACTGTTGGTATGCGTATTATGGCAAGCGAGGAAGCTGAAATAAAAATTGGCAACTCAATGCCTATCAACAATATTCCCGTTGGTTTTACTATTCACAATATTGAGATCACTCCTGGTTCAGGTGGTAAAATTGCTCGTAGCGCAGGAACATCGGCACAGCTTATGGCAAAAGACGAGGGATATGCAACACTGAAGATGCCTTCGGGCGAGATTCGCATGATTCCTCTCGCATGTTGGGCTACCATTGGTGTTCTTGGTAATACCGATTATAAGAACATCAGCTGGGGAAAGGCTGGGCGTACGAGGTATAAAGGGTTTAGGCCATCTGTTCGAGGTATGGCTATGAACCCAGTGGATCATCCACATGGCGGTGGTGAGGGCCGATCAAAATCTGGTTCTCATCCAATGACTCCATGGGGTAAGGGTTGTAAGGGAACAAAGACACGTACTCGTAAGAGCTTGCTTATCTTAAAGAGACGTAAAGATAACTAGTTCTGAAATTAGGTGAAAATATTATGGCGAGATCAGCTAAAAAAGGCCCTTACGTAGAGCCTTCACTGCAAGAAAAGATAGATAAAGTACGTGCGGCCGGCAAAAAAGATGCTATTAAGACCTGGTCGCGTAGGAGTATGGTTACTCCCGATTTTGTCGGGTTAACATTTGCTGTTCATAATGGCAAAAAGTTCGTTTCTGTTTTTATTTCAGAGAACATGGTAGGGCATTATCTTGGTGAATTTGCACCAACAAGAACATTCCGGTTGCATAGTGGTCAACGTAAGGCCGGAGTCGAGGCATCGTAAAAACGATTGCAACAACTTTATAATTTGATAGACTATACAACTAATAATAGAAATTTTTAACGCATGATAAGAGGTTTTTTCTATGCAGTTTGTTGCGAAAGCTAGGTATGTTCGCCTTTCTCCGTATAAGTTACGGCCGTTGGCCAGTGCTATCCGGGGAAAGAATGCGGCATATGCGTTGAGTGTGCTCATAACGACCGCATGTCGACGTGCGGTTCCAGTCCGCAAACTGATCGAGTCTGCTATTGCAAATGCAAAAAATTTGCACAATGTAAGTGCGGAAATGCTTGTGATAAAAGATTTACGAATTGATCAGGGACCTATTTTCCGTTACTATAAACCAGGTGCTATGGGTCGTTCAAATGGCCAGAGGAAGCGGTTGAGTCATATGAGTGTTGTTTTAGAAAATATTTGATCGCAAGAGGTTTCGTGTGGGACAAAAGGTTAATCCGATAGGTTTTCGGTTAGGTGTATCCAGAGATTGGGATTCTCGGTGGTTTGCACGTGGGTCAAAACGTAAGACAGGTGCTTATGGCGAGCAAGTGCTTGAGGATCTTAAGATAAGATCGTATCTGGAGTCTGTGTTGGAAAACGCTGAGCTTTCACGCATCGAGATTGAGAAGGCCGGTGATAATGTTCGTGTTATTCTACGGTCTGGTCGCCCTGGCGTGATCATTGGAAAGCGTGGTCAAGAGATTGATTCGCTACGGTTAGCGTTGGCGAACAAGTTACACAAAAAGAATATTGATATTTCTGTACAAGAGATTAAACAGCCAGAATTGGATGCTACTCTTGTTGCTCGTAACATTGCTGCGCAGCTTGTTAAACGTGCTTCGTACAAAAAAGCTATGAAACGTGCTGCTGATTCTGCTATTAGGGCGGGAGCAAGAGGCGTTAAAATACGTTGTGCAGGACGTTTGCAAGGAGCTGAAATCGCTCGTGATGAGTGGGCTATTATCGGTTCCGTGCCCTTACATACGTTGCGATCGGACATTGATTATGCTTTAGCTGAAGCGCAAACAACCTTTGGTGTCATTGGTGTTCAGGTTTGGATTTGCAAAGGTGAATCATCACGCCATGCCCGTGGCAACCAAAGCATGAGAGATTAAGTTTATGTTAATGCCAAAAAAAACTAAATACAGAAAAGTCCAAAAAGGCAGGATGCGTGGAGTATCTAAAGGTGCTCGTACGGTGATGTTTGGTACGTTTGGACTACAAGCTGAAGAACCAGCCTGGATTACAGCGCAACAGCTTGAAGCAGTTCGAGTTACGCTTTCAAGGAAATTAAAAAAAGAAGGCGAATTCTACTTGCGCGCTTTTCCCGATAAGCCAATAACTAAAAAGCCAGCAGAAACTCGTATGGGTAAGGGTAAAGGAGCGGTTGAGTATTGGGTTGCTGTTGTAAAACGCGGACGTGTTATTTGTGAGGTTGCTGGTATTAACGAAGTTGCTGCACGTGAACTTTTGAAATTAGCAGCGTACAAACTTCCCATTAAAACGCGTTTCGTTAAACATGACGAAGAGAAATCTTTAGATAAAACTGTGGAATTGCATAATGAAAATTAAGACTTTTAGGGATACGATTAAGCATGAGAGCTTTGAGTCGCTTCAGGCTCGTCTTGATACTATTCGTCGGGAGCTTTTTACCGCCAGAATAAGTAAAGTGACCGCTCATGTAAAAGATTACTCCCAGTTTAAGAAAGCTCGGCGTGATATTGCTCGTATAATGACGGTTATACAGCAAAAAAACGGTTTATAAGGACGTTTATTAGGAAAATTCATGATACAACGTGAAGAAAAAAAGAGTTCAGAGAAAAAATTTCTTACAGGTACCGTAATATCTGATAAGATGGATAAGACGATTGTTGTTCAGGTTGAAAGAACATTTCGTCATCCGTTGTTCAATAAGACGGTACGTGTGAAGAGAAAATATAGTGTCCATGATCAAAATCAGGTTGCCTCGGTTGGTGACGTTGTTCTATTTTTCGAGGGTAGACCTGTGTCAAAAACCAAGTATATGTACCTTGACCGTGTGATCAGTGCGGCGACAAGCGAAGGCAAGGAAGGGTAGGACACCATGATACAAAAACAGACATACCTTGAGGTTGCCGATAATTCTGGAGCCAAAGAGCTTCAGTGTTTTCATCTAATTGGCAGTACTGGTAAGCGATTTGCTTATATTGGTGATACAATAATTTGTTCTGTTAAAAAGGCAATCCCTGGTGGATTAGTTAAAAAGGGCGATATTGTAACTGCCGTTATTGTACGCACGCGTAAAGAGTTCAGGCGAGCTGACGGTAGTTATATCCGTTTTGGAGATAACGCTGCAGTTATTATTAAGGGTGGCGAGAAAGACGATGCCCTTGAGCCCATTGCAACGCGTATCTTTGGTCCGATTGCACGTGAAATAAAAGACAAAGGCTATGCGCGTATTGGTTCATTAGCTCCGGAGGTTCTCTAAAGAGGTTTTATGGAACGGATAAGAAAAGGCGATGCAATTGTTGTTATCGCAGGAAAAGATAAGGGAAAGCGAAGCACCATACTTAATGTTCGTACTGCCGATGGTGCCGTGTTAGCTGAGCATGTTGCTGTTGCAATACATCATGTGAAACCTCGTAAACAGGGCGAAAAAGGTACTGTGAAACAGCGCGAAAGCTACATTCAAGCATGCAAGGTTATGCCTGTGTGCCCATCCTGCCATAAGCCTTGTCGTATGAATACTGGGTTGCTTGATAGTGGCAAGCGTGTTCGCAAATGTAATCATTGTAAAGAGACATTTTGAGATGAGAGGCAATAGGTATGAATAAGACACGGCTTGAGGAACTATATAACACCAAAATTAAGCCTCAGTTACAGAAAGAGCTAGCGCT
This sequence comes from uncultured bacterium, assembly GCA_963715605.1. Lineage (GTDB taxonomy): Bacteria > Babelota > Babeliae > Babelales > Vermiphilaceae > JAKASV01. The sequence goes on from OY970257.1 coordinate 1,568,209, forward strand.
CAAAAATGTTATGGAGGTCCCAAAAATTACCAAGGTTGTCTTGAATGTTGGTATTAAGGATGCCGTTGGTGATAGCAAGATTGTCCAATCGGTTGCGGATACCATAGCTAAGATAGCAGGGCAAGCGCCGGTGAGAACAATTGCCAAGAAGTCAATTGCTGGCTTCAAATTGCGCGAGGGCATGCCAATTGGTGTCATGGTAACGTTGCGTCGTCAGCGCATGTATGAATTTTTAGATCGTTTGATACATTTGGCGTTGCCTAAGGTTCGTGATTTTCAGGGAGTTTCGACAAAGCTTGATGGCCGAGGTAATTTTAATCTTGGCATTCGTGAATGGACTATATTTCCCGAAGTTGATTATGACGTTGGGAGCAAGATATACGGTCTCAATATCACCATTCATACAACTGCATATACTGACGAACATGGGTTTGCTTTGTTAGAACAATTTGAAATGCCGTTCCGCAAGAAATAAACGTAAGGTACAAGCATGACAAGAAAAGCGTTAAAAGAAAAATCTGAAAAAACACCTAAGTTTGCAGTTCGGCAACGTAATCGTTGCGCATTGTGTGGTCGTCCAAGGGGATACATGCGTTTTTTCATGATGTGCCGTCTTTGCTTCAGAAAACATGCCTTGTCAGGCGTGCTTCCTGGTGTTAAAAAGACGAGCTGGTAGACTACACTGTATAGTAAAAGGATCAATAATGTCTATTGATGTGATTGGTGATTTCTTGACCATTATCCGTAATGGTTTGCTGAGAGCAAAACCTCAGGTTGAAGCTCCGTATTCTGTTATGAAGCAAGCTGTCCTTGATGTCCTTAAAGGCGAAGGTTTTGTTAGGGATTATGCTGTTGTTGGTGATGGTGTTCATAAAAAGCTTAAAATTTATCTCAAATATGTTGGCGGAGAATCGGTTATTCATGAAATTAAACGCATGAGTTCACCTGGTTGCCGTCGATATGTGCAGGTGAGCACAAAGGGTCATAATAGAATTAAGCCTGTTGTTGGGGGTCTTGGTATTTCTATTATAACGACCAGCAAGGGAGTTATGTCGCATAAAAAAGCCAAGAAATTAGGTGTCGGCGGTGAAATTATTTGCACAATTTGGTAGGACTTTGGTATGTCGAAGATAGGAAGAAAACCGATACATCTTGGAGCTGTTCACATTAAACTTGATGGACAGGCGGTACATTACAAAGGGGCAAAAAGTTCAGGAATTCATGAATTGCCTTCTTTTATCAAACCAGTACTTCAAGATAAAGATTTAATCTTAGAGATTGCTGCACCTTTACGTACAAGTGAAAACAATCGCTATTGGGGGCTTCATAGAGCTTTATTGGCGAACGCAATACGGGGGGCTGATACTGGCTTTACGAAACAAATACAGATCAATGGGCTTGGTTTTAAAGCCGTATTGTCTGGCAACAAAGTTACTTTCACCATTGGTTACACCCACAAAATAGATGTTGCTTTACCAAAGGAAGTGACGCTCGAGGTTGATAAAACTGGTCAATTGTTAACGTTTAAATCGTCGGATAGGCGCCTTCTTGGCGAAATATGTGATAAGGTTCGTTCTTTGAGACCGCCAGAGCCTTATAAGGGAACTGGTATAAAATATATGAACGAAGTTATTGTACGTAAAGCAGGCAAGACAAAGGCTTCATAATATTTTATAGAATTAAGGTTGGATCAATCGTGAGTATAGAGAGAAAAATAAAAAGGCGAACCCAGCGACGTTCACTCCGTGTGAAAAGTAGTTTGCATAACCCGCAGGCGTTGCCACGTGTTACGGTATTCCGTAGTCTCAGTAATATTTATGTGCAAGTTATCGATGATAAGGCACATAATACTTTAGTCAGTTGTTCTTCACTGATGCTCAAAAATCTCAGTGGCGATAAAAAGTCTATAGCAAGGGCCATAGGACTAGAATTAGCCGAGCGTATAAAAAAACTTGGCATTAATGCCGTTATTTTTGATCGTGGCAGCTATCTCTACCATGGGCGTGTTAAATCTCTTGCAGACGGAATTCGTGAAGGTGGCGTGCATATTTAATGCGGCGCTGAGAACTATAACTTTAGGATCATAGGAATGCCAGAAAATAAAAAATCAAATGCTCGCACAGGCGACTTTGTTGATATGGTTGTTGATGTGAATCGCGTTACCAAAGTAACCAAGGGTGGCAAGCGTTTTTCTTTTGCTGCACTTGTTGTTTCTGGTGACAAAAAGGGCCATGTTGGCATAGCTCTTGGTAAGGGGCGAGAAGTATCCATGGCTATTGCTAAAGCAACTCGAAGAGCACGAAAAAATATGTTCTCCGTAGCGCTTCGCGGTGCCACGATTCCGTATCCTGTTGAGGGGCGTCATGGCGCAAGTCGGGTAGTTTTACGCTCTGCTTCAAAGGGTACGGGTGTTATCGCTGGTGGTGCCGTTCGTGCCGTTATGGAAGTACTTGGCATACAAGATGTATTATCCAAGTCAATCCGCTCAGCAAATAGGCAAAATGTTGTAAAAGCAACACTGAACGCCCTAGCTAAGCTGCGCACTGCGGAGGTGTTGGCAAGACAAAGAAACAAAGAAAATATTCAGGAACTTGTTAAAGGTGCATGATGGTATTTCGTTTAGAAAAGCTACAGTCTATTGTTAAAAAAAGAAAAAGAGTTGGCCGCGGTGGCGATCGAGGTGGTACCTCAGGTCGTGGAGGTAAAGGCCAAACAGCTCGTTCTGGGGGCAACCCTCGTCTTGGTTATGAAGGCGGTCAAATGCCTCTTTCCAGGCGTTTGCCGAAGCGAGGTTTTAATAATACTCTTTTCAGAAAAAATCGCTACGAAGTTGTAAATCTTGAGTCGATTGAGGCGATCTTTGAACAAGGCGCGACAATCACTCCTGAGAAGCTTGTTGAATGTGGCTTGGCAAATACCGTAAAGATTAAGATATTAGCTCGTGGTGAGCTCTCGAAGTCTTTGACGGTGCATGCACATGCATTCAGTAAAGCTGCTGAAAAAGCAATTACACATGTCGGCGGGAAGGTGCTCTTAACGAAGGAGAAATGAAGCCGTGGTTTTGCTTAAAAATTTCATCAATGTTTTTCGTATTCCAGAGCTTTGGAAAAAAATTCAATTTACGTTGGTTGTTCTGGCAATCTTTCGTTTGGGCAACCAGATACCAGCGCCCGGTGTTGATATACAGGCGTTAGGTAGAATGCTAGAGCAGGCGCGTGGTATGGCCGGTGGTTTTCTTGCTACGTTCGATATGCTTTCAGGAGGTAGTTTGAGCCAAAGTACCATATTTGCTCTTGGCATCGGTCCATACATAACGGCATCTATCATGATGCAAATTTTTGGCATGGCAATTCCGAGCTTGGAACAGCTTCTGAAAGAAGGCGATTATGGTCGCAAAATCGTTAACCAATATACGCGATATTTGACATTCGCAGTAGCTTTGGTGCAGAGTTTTGTTTTTGCAACATGGCTTGTAAAGAACAATCTGGTTATTGTTCCTGGTTTTGGCTTTTATTGTATGTTTATGTTCTCACTTATCGTTTGTTCATTATTTGTTATGTGGCTTGGTGAACAAATATCACTGTTTGGCATTGGTAATGGTAGCTCAATGCTTATTTTTGCCGGTATTGTTGCACGTTTGCCGGTTGATATCAATAGAATTGTTTATCAGGTAACAAATGGGTTGCTAAATTGGTGGACAGCAACTTTGGTTTTGCTACTTTTTGTTATTATTACAGCGTGTGTTGTGTACCTAGAAAGAGGCGAACGTAAAATACCAGTGCAATACGCACGTCGTGTTATTGGTAATCGTGTGTATGGTGGGCAAAGTACTTATATTCCTTTTAAAATCAACGTCCCTGGTGTCATGCCGGTGATCTTTGCTGGTTCTTTGATAAATATACCGCGGTTCCTTTTTGCGATGCTAGCATCAAGGTTTGAATCACTCGAGTGGCTTAGCAGGGCTCTCGATTACGGTTCTGTAACGTATCTGGTTGTCGAGTTCTTTTTGATCATTTTCTTCTCTTTCTTTTATACCGCGCTTATTTTTAAGCCGGAAGAGTTGGCTGATAATATCAAAAAGAGTGGTGGTTTTATTCCGGGTATTCGCCCTGGAAGAAAGACAGCGGAGTTCTTTGATTTTATTTTGACTCGCATTGGACTTGTTGGTGCAATATATCTTGCGCTCCTAGCAATAATCCCAACGATTATTATTCGTGTTTTGGGAGTTTCCTTTTCGTTGGGTGGAACGAGTATGCTTATCATGGTCGGTGTTGGCCTTGAGTTAGCAGCACAGATAGAATCGTACCTCATTGAACATCGTTATGAGGGTTTTTTAAGTTCAGGGCGTGTTCGTGGTAGGATTACTGGACGTTAAATGTAGTTGCTTGCTATGGTATCGATTTGCAAAAAAGGGACAAACGGCGTGTGGAAGCGGTTTGTCCGTTTATTAATGAGAGAAACTTTTTTGGTAGGACTTTATAAGTTCAGAACAACGGGTTGTTTTTCGAATAAGACATTGATCATTGAGTATTTTTTTAGTGTTAACTATTGATCCTATGATGCATTGAGCGAAGTGTACAACGTGAGTATATCAATAAAAACAGCAGATGAGATCGCAAAAATGGTTGAAGCAGGTTTGCGTCTTGCAGAAGTTTTCGAACACATGCGACAATTCGTTGTTGCTGGTGTTACAACACTCAGTCTTGATGAGGAGATAGGAAACGCCTTATGTGTACGGAAGTTGGTTTCTGGGTCACGTGGCTATAAAGGTTTTAAGCATTTTAGTTGTATATCTATGAACGATGAGGTTGTCCATGGTATTCCATCAAGGAACCGGATTGTCAAAAATGGAGATCTTGTTAAAATAGATATTAGTGCATCTTATAGGGGATACTTTGCTGACATGGCTCGACCTTTTGTCGTGGGTTTAGTGCCCAGCTCGACTTTAGCGTTTATCAAAAAAGTCGAAGAATCTCTTGATCGAGCGATTGAGCGAATCATTCCTGGGCAGCGATTGTCGCGTGTATCAGAAGCGGTACAAATATGCATTGAAGATGCAGGGTACTCAGTGATCCGTGATTTTGCTGGACATGGCATTGGAAGATCGATGCATGAGGAGCCTGAAATTTTGAATTACGTTACCCCCAAAAAGGGACCTGTTTTGCGTTCTGGTATGGCACTTGCTGTGGAACCTATGGTGGCAATGCGTGATTATAATGTTTATATCACGCCTGATGGGTGGACCGTCAAAACACTCGATGGTAGTTTGGCAATGCACGTTGAAGATACGATTATTGTTACGGAAACAGGGCCGTTGGTTATAACAAGGCTAGGGAGCAAGAAGTTTGCATGAAAACAAAAGCGCATAAACAAAAGGAAGAGGTTGTTCGGGTTGATGGTGTGGTTCGTGAGACATTGCCAAATGCTATGTTTCGCGTTGAAATTGAAGGCGGGCATGAAGTGCTAGGGCATGTTTCTGGACGTATGCGTATGCATTATATAAAAATATTGCCTGGAGATAAAGTTGCTCTCGAGCTGTCTCCTTATGACTTGGCCAGAGGCAGGATTGTGTTGCGATATAAGAGTTAGTTATTAACGCTTAGGATATCAGAATGAAAGTCAGAACATCAGTTAAGAAAATGTGTAATTATTGTCGTGTTATAAAGCGCAAGGGTGTTGTTCGTGTCATATGCTCAAATGATGCTCGTCATAAACAACGTCAAGGCTAACATTGAGGAACTGTTACATTATAACAATCATTATGCATAGTAAACAGTAGGGATTATATGGTTCGCATAGAAGGTGTCAATTTACCCGGCAATAAGCGTGTAGAATATGGGCTCACCTATTTATTTGGTATTGGTCTCAAAAGATCTCAAGATATTTTACAAAAACTAAGTATACATGTTGACACTCGTGTCAAAGATCTAACGGATGATGAGATCGCTGCAATTCAAAAAGAAATTTCCAATAATTACGTAACTGAAGGTGGGTTGCGTAAAGAAATAACGCTCAATATCAAGCGCTTACAAGAGATCGGATGTTATCGTGGTTTACGGCATAAGAAAGGTCTTCCTGTACATGGGCAACGTACTCGTACAAATGCTCGTACTCGCAAGGGTCCTCGTCGTAAGGGATGCGCAGTTGCATTGAAGCGTAAAGTAACTAAAAAGTAAGATAGTTTGTTTATAGTACGGACGAAGGGTACGATGGCATACAAAAAGAAATCTAAAAAGCATAAAGGGCATATCGATTCAGTAATCGCTCATGTTCGTTCATCGTTTAACAATACAATGGTTTCTATTTCGACTTTGGGTGGCGATGTTTTGTTGGCGAGCAGTGCAGGAAAGCTTGGCTTTAAGGGTTCGCGTAAGGGGACTCCCTTTGCAGCATCGCAGGTTGGAACGACGCTTGCTAAAGAGATGGGAATTCTTGGCGTCAAACATGTTGAGGTAAATTTGTCTGGTCCTGGTGCTGGTCGTGATTCAGTTGTTCGATCGCTGCAAGCCTCTGGATTAAATGTCTCTGTGTTACGTGATGTTACTCCTTTGCCGCATAATGGGTGTCGAGCTCCTAAAAAACGCAGAGTTTAAGAGATATATTTTGTTATACAATCTACGGTCCTATGGAATAATCAATGAACGATAAATTTAAAACTTCTCCTGATAAAAAAAGTGGCGGTGCGGTAGGTGGCGGACAGCAAATGAAACGTCCGCGTAAACTAACAGAGTATGGCCGTCAGCTAGAAGAGAAACAAAAAGTAAAAGAAATGTATGGGATGCGTGAACGGCAGTTTAGAAAGTTTTTTCACGAGGCGGTTGCCAGCCGTGTCGGTGGTCCTGGTGAAATTCTGCTCAGTATGTTAGAACGACGCCTTGATAACGTTGTCTATCGTTTAAAAATGGCAACAACAAGGCCACAAGCGAGACAGCTTGTTGTGCATGGCCACATAGTGGTTAATGGTAGAAAAGTCTATTCGCCCTCATTTTTGGTCACTGTTGGAGATTTGGTATCGCTGGCCGAGAATGTTGCAAGCAAACCTGTTTTTTTAGAAAATGTTGTCGAAAAACGGTTGAAAATGGGTATAAAAGTTCCTGAATGGCTTGAGCTTGATAAGAAAGATCGCAAGGGACGTATTTTGCGTTTGCCAGTCAGAACAGATGTACAGGTTCCCATCGAAGAACATTTAATTGTTGAATTATATTCTAAATAAAAAATTCCTGTAGGGGGAATTTGCGATAGTCCGGGAGATTGCATGAGGAAGAGGGAATACCAACCTTTGACGATTCCACGCACAGAATGGGATCAAGAAAGATTAACCAGTTCGTTTGGAGAGTTAACAGTACAGCCATTGGAACCTGGTTTTGGCATGACTTTTGGGAATGCCTTGCGGCGTGTTTTACTTGGTGGCGTTGAGGGTTCAGCGGTAACCTCAGTAATTATAAAGCACGTTAATAATGAGTTTGCTTCTGTCCCTGGTGTTATTGAAGATGCAATGCAGCTTGTTCTCAATATTAAGCAAATTGTTATCAGAAATAAAGAAGGAAAACCAGGGATTATGCGTCTTACGGTTAACGGTGATAAAGTGGCGAAAGTTCATGATATTCAGGCCGATGAGCACTTAGAACTTGTTAACGGTGAACACGTCATAGCGCACGTTGCCGCTGATGGTGAACTTGATATTCAGTTTTTTGTCGAATCTGGGCGAGGTTATCGTCCAGCTCAATGGCCAGTTGATAAATCGCTGCAAGCAGATTCACGTATTTATATTGATGCCATGTTTTCACCGATCAAAAAAATCACCTTCGATGTCGAAAAGACACGTGTTGGTGGTGAAATTGATTATGATAAACTCATGTTTAGAGTTCATACAGATGGTTCAGAGAACCCTGTTGATGTTCTAAATTATGGAGTTTCAGTATTACGAACCCAGCTTGAACATTTTCTGACAGATACTGAAATTCCGTTTAATCAAATTTCTCATATTCCTCGCAATGAAGAGCAGGAAAAAACTGTTGGCATTGAAAAAGTAGGCATCAAAGGTGTCTCTGTTGAACTATTGTTAAAGCCAATAGAGGAATTAGAGCTTTCTGTGCGTGCTCATAATTGCTTGGTGAACGCTGGGATAACCAGAATTGTTGATATGGTGAATTTGTCTGAAGATGATATTCTCAACATCAAGAATTTTGGTAGAAAGTCTCTTGGCGAGGTAAAAGATAGCATGAAAGCTTTTGGCCTCTCTTTCAATATGGATATACAAGAAGCGGAGTTGCAAAAGGCGCTTGAAGGCTATACTTCGCCAAAGTCTGCATAATATTTGGTATAGCTGAATTTTCATAACAAGGTATAAGACAATGAGACATCAAAATGGTAGAAAAAAGCTTAACGTAAAGCCTGCGCACAAGCGGTCTATGATGCGTAATCAGTTTATGGGTTTAGTACTTTACGGGCATGTTGTTTCGACGAAGGCACGTATCAAAGAACTGCGCAAATTTGCAGAAAAGCTTGTTACAATGGCCCGTGAGGGTAATACCTTTAATGTACGTCGCCGTGTTCAAGCACTTATGCCGTATAAGCAGGATGTTGTTATTAAATTAATTAATGACATTGCGCCCAGGTATGTCGATAGACCAGGTGGATATACCAGAATACTTCCTCTAGGCAAGAGGATCAGTGACACTGCTGAAAAAGCACGTCTTGAGTGGGTATAATAAAAAAGCTTCACAAAAGCTTTTATTTGGTCTATGATAACTATCAAGCGCGATCCAGTTGCTTTTCTAGTGTATCTAGAACTGCTGGCCTGCTTGTAGGGTGAAAAGAATTCTTTCTTTTTTGTCCTTGATAGGGGGCCCATAGCTCAGCGGTGAGAGCAATCGGCTCATAACCGAGAGGTCCCAGGTTCAAATCCTGGTGGGCCCACCATCACGGATGAGGTATTTGTGTGAACGAAGAAAAAATGCATCCTCTGATTGCCATCGTTCGTTATGATCGTGAGACAGAAGAGATTGCAAACACCCTCCGTGTTCTCAAGAAAGAGATCGATGAGCTTGAAGCTCACGAGTCTATTAGCAATAAAAATCTTGCGACTCTTGGTTCCATAGTTGCATCTGCCCAAGAGGCCGTTACGAAAAGTGAGCATGTTGCACGAGATTACGATGCTCGTATCGTGGTTGCTCGTGAGCATCTCGATCTAGCAAAAAATTCGCAACAATATAGCACCGCAAAAGCTGCACTGGAAAAAAGTCTTGCGCTTCAACAGCGCAACGAAAAAACTCTTATAGATGCCTGGTCTGTCTTAGACAGTGCAACCAAACGATATCAGACAGAGCTCCTTAAATCGCGCGAGCATATCGCTTCGCTTGGTCTTGCAAAAAGTACCAAACAAAAAGAATTAAGCGATTTAGAAGCAATTATGCATACACGAATAGAGGAACGAGTAGCCCTCCTGCATCGCTTGCATCAAGTGGTGCCTATCGATATTATTGATGCATATGAATCTATGAGAACGCAAGTTGCTGATCCTGTTGCTATGCCTCAACAGCAGAGCTGTTCAGCCTGTTTTTATCCCATGACTGCACAAGCATTACAAGATCTTGCGCATGGACGATTATTACGTTGTAAAGGGTGTTACCGCATATTAATGAGTGATACCAATAATGACATTAACAACGAAGAATAACAAAGATTGGACCTTATTTGTTGATGGTGCTTCTCGATGCAATCCAGGTGATTCTGGTGCTGGTTTCTATATACTCTGTAATGGTGTTCCTGTTGCTCAACAAGGCTTCTTTTTAGGCACTAAAACAAATAATCAAGCTGAATATCTTGCGCTCATCATTGGACTTCTGTATCTTAAAGAATATGTATTCGAATGCAGCTCCGTTTTGGTTATGTCTGATTCGCAACTTATGGTTAGGCAATTGCAGGGACTATACCGGGTTAAGGACCCACTTTTGCGCAGACTTTTTAGTGTCGCACACCTTCTCATGAGAGATCTTGGTGCTCATATAATACATGTGAGACGAGACCAAAACAGCGTTGCTGATAGTATGGCAAATTTTGGCATTGATCAGAGGGTACGGATTTCAGATGAGGTATTGTCAAGTCTTCATGCACATGAGGTTATGTTGTAGTTTTCTTATCGTATCGGTGCTGGTTGCATCAATCGATGTAATTCTCTGCGATTTTTCTCCTAGCAAGACGGATGTTCGGTCCATTGTACAGCATGATCAATTTTCGACTGATCATGTCAATATCCACAAAAGAACAATACAAGTTCGTGTACTTCTCTGCGAGATTCCTGAGAAGGCAATATGTACCATTCAATGCACACAAGGATTTATTTTTATCGACCCCAAAAATCCTAGGCGCCGCATTCCCTTCCAGGAAACAACAGCGCAGGTTGTAGGTAAAAATGGTAGAATTTATATCAATGGTAAACGCCTAACCAGGGAGCAGGTGATTATACAGGCGGCCGAAGGAAATTCTTCTCTGGTGCATGACAAGAAGACATACATGGGATCTTTTTACGTGGTATGCCATAACAACAGTACCTTGCTTATCAATTGTCTTGATCTCGAAGATTATGTCTACTCAGTGCTTTACTGGGAAGGCTGGCCAAATTGGCCACTTGAAATGAACAAAATTCTTGCTATTGCCATCCGTACGTATACACTTGCAATTATGTGTGATGCGGTTGCTCAAAAGAAGCCTTATCATATAAAAAATACCATTATTAATCAGGTTTACGGTGGTATTCATCAAAAGCATGAACTGCGTGATGCCGTTGAGCAAACGCGCGGCATTATTATGACATACCAAAACAAACCGATTATGGCTATGTATGATGCCTGCTGTGGTGGCGTTATTCCCGCTTTTATGAAATCCGTTAGTAACCAAAAAACTCCCTACTTGGCACGAACGACCCCTTGCAACTATTGCAAAAAATGTAAATTTTATCGCTGGCAAGCTTCCTTTGAGAAAGAGGCATTAGCGCGTTTACTACGTGAGCAAAAGTATCCAATACATGATATACAATCCGTAGCTGTCACCAAAAAAGACAAAGCTGGTATTGTACAAGAAGTTATGATCAAAACTGCCCATGGCGCCGTGCCTATCCCTGGTAAAAAGATCTATGGTCTGCCAGGCGTTAAAAGCTTTTCGTATACCATGCGCACAACTCCTTGCAAGATTATTATTGATGGGTGTGGCTATGGCCATCATAAAGGACTTTGTCAGTGGGGTGCTCGCGAATTGGTTGAACAGGGTTGGCATTGTAAAGGAGTATTACGGTTCTATTATCCTGGGATAATGTTTAAGAGGCTTGTTCGTTAGCGATGTTGCTTAAATAGGAGACGAAAGATATGTATACGCGGACGTTTCTTGTTGTTTCAGTAGCCCTTTTTTGGTCTAGTCTTAGTTTTTGCATGGCTACTCGCCCAGTAGCCCCAACACCGCCTGAGCAATCGATGGCGCCAATGCTGCCTGGGCAATCGGTGACACCAACGTTGCCTGGACAGTCAGTGACACCAACGTTGCCCAGGCAATCGGTAATGTCACCACCACCTAGGCAAGCATTGATGTCGCCGCCGCCTAGACCAAGAGTTCTTACGAGCTTAGGGCAGATCACTTCAGAGTACCCATTCTATTTAGTCCAAGCGCTTCAAGAACTTGCAGGTACCATAGCTGCTCGAGGTCTTAGAGCTCCTCTGGATGTGAGAGAACTTGAACGAACCATCATTAATGAGTATAGACGATCGTCCATAGTAGAGGAACGGTCTAAATCAGAGGGACTTATTGATCTTGGCGGATGGCACGAATACTAATGGCAAAAGGGAGTGATCATATCAAAGGTGGCGTTATTACTTGGTTTCTCTGTTTGTACTTTCTTCGTACTTATGTAGATAGTCTTGAAATTACGCTCCTTTGGTTAATATGTTCCGTGGCTGGATCACTGTTCCCTGACCTTGATATAAAAAGCAGGGGCCAAAGATTTTTTTATGGTCTTATGGCTCCTGCATATGCTTTGCTCTATTTTTATGGAGAGCATACTGTTGCCTTTATGGTTGGTTTATGTGCATTTTTACCAGCGATGACGGTGCATCGCGGTATCTTGCACAGGTGGTGGTTTATTTTTTTGTTTGCCGGATTATGGGGCTTTGGCCTTGCTTCTAGGTATCCCTGTGGGGCACATATGATACATACCGCAACGGTTTGTTTCATCGTTGGAGCACTATCGCACCTTGTTCTTGATTTTGGTATCTGGCGTGTATTTTTTGACATGTAGTTGTACAACATTGATGACGTAGGAAAGAGTTATGCAATACCAAGCCTTATTAGCTTTAGTGCCACCATTATTTGTGCTGCTATGGACAGCATATACAAAAAAAATACATCCTGCGCTTGCTTTAGGCATAGCTATAGCAGCTCTTATCGCATCCCGTTCTTCTCTTGTATGTGCATTCTGCATAATCAAAGAGCGTTTCACAGATCAGCTTTTTGATAAAGATAATCTTTATGTATATACTTTTTTGTGTATGATTGGTGTGCTTATTGTCCTGTTGGACCGTTCTGGCGGCGCACGTGCATGCGCTCATTATGTCACACGCCACATTAGATCAGCTCGAGGCGCCGAAGGCGCAACTTTGCTTGTCTCTGCACTGCTGATTATTGATGACTTCCTGAGTAATCTTACGGTTGGTTACGTCATGCGTCCTGTTACCGATAGTTTTTTTGTACCTCGTGCCAAATTAGCCTATTTAGTCCACAGTATATGTGTGCCACTGATCATTTTGATGCCGATTTCAAGTTGGGTTGCTATGCTTACTGATCAACTCAGTAAGTCTGGTATTAAACCTGCAAGTTATCCAGGGCAGCATATTATAGGCGACCCATTTTTTGTTTTTCTTGCAACGATTCCATTCATCTTTTATTCAATATTCGCCATCGTATCAGTTGTGACGGTACTGGTACGGCGTATTTCCTATGGTCCGATGCGTGAGCATGAAGAGCTTGCTCTTGCTACAGGAAATCTTTTTGGTCACAAAACCGCTCACAAACTACCCGTGCAGGAGCATTACCAAGAACCTGGTCATGGTACTATCCATCTTATCGACTGCGTTGCTCCAATTATAGTGTTAGTTATCACGTTTGTGTTAGGTATCCTTTATTTTGGCGGTTACTACCTGTTTGGTGGCAATGCTTCGTGTCTTGATGCCTTCAAACATAATCAGCAATCTCCTCGAGCTCTTTGCTATGCCGCTCTTATTGCTCTTCTCACAAGCATAGCGCTAGGGCTTGTACGCAAAACACTCCATACACGGAATCTGGGTCGCTATATTGGTGAAGGCCTCAGTATGATGTGGAGTCCTATCCTTATGCTCATTCTTGCCTCGATTCTGGGGCGTATTGTGCAACTTGATTTGCATACCGGGACCTATATAGCAGCTGCGCTGCAGTATGCTATTGCTCCATGGTTTGTGCCGGCCATATTTTTTATTATCGCCGCTGTAATAGCGTTTATGATTGGTACGTCCTGGGCAACTATTGCTCTGTTGATGCCTATGGCTGTGCCGATAGTGCTAGCATTCTCTCATGTTGATGGGTCTGTTGTTGTAGCGAGTTTACCGCTCCTGTTACCAGTACTGGGTGCCATATTCTCAGGGGCAGTGTGCGGTGACCAACTCTCGCCACTATCGCAAACCACGTGCATGGTGTCTGCAAGTACGGGGATTGATCCTATGGTACATGTCAAAACCCAGTTACCTTATGCTTTGCCTGCCTTTATTGCTGCTTTGAGTGCGTTCACACTGAGTGGTATTTTTGTTATGCAGGGTGTGCCTTTATGGGCCAATGCTGTTTTGTCGCTAGCGATTGGTGTTATTCTTTGCCTAACGCTACTTGTACTCGCGACGACACTATGCCGTCGTCGTTTATAGCTTATAGTTGTTAGACTATGCTATGGTTTTTCTAGAGTGTTAGCCAATGCTATTATTCATAAGGAGAAACCATGCTTACGTATCTACAAAAACTTGCCTGTTGTGTGTGCTGTCTCTGTTGTGTCGGTCCTGCGAGCGCTATAACTTTTTCTATCCCACAAGACTATCAGTTTACATTAAAGCCTGAGATTCCACAGACGTTTACGTTGAACCTTGGAATGCCAAGTAACATTCGTATTGCAACAGCACTTGATAGATTATCAGTCAACAGCTGCTGCCAGGCAGTTTCATTGCTTCTTTGTCTCAAATTTATGTCATCTGCCTGCTCTGACTTCTGTGAAAGTCATGCTACTACGCAAGAAGCTATAAAAACTGAGTGTGGCGATCGTGCGCGCTTTAAATTGGCTGTTGCTACACTGTTTGGCACCACAGGGCTTGCGCTGCACTATGTACCTCGTATGTTGCAGTCTTTACGCAAAGTAAAGCCTTCGGCGTGAAGAAGCGCTGCGTGATCTGACTGTCTTATAATCACCATTTGAGAGTGTACAAGCACAAGTGCATGGTGTCTGTACCTCTGTTGCACTTTCTTATTGGTAGTACCCCCTGACCATTAGTATTGTTTTTTGTTTGGTGTTACTCTTAGTTACGGCTACAGTACGTATCGGCTCTGTAGCCGTAATCGCAGTGTCAAAACTATAGCTTTTTATCCATAAGCGTTATAGACAACAATGTTAGGCTGTAGTTTTCTATCTGTTAAAGTAACGTATAGTTATACGCGCATGACGTCGGCTAGGAGTAAACATGCTTGTACACCAACAGGTAATTGTGTTTTTTATGTGCTGTCTGTGTTGTGTCGGATTTGTAAGTCCAATGGCTAATATTGCGGGTTTTTCTATTCCCCAAGAGTATAGGTTTACGTTGAAGCCTGATATCCCGCAGACATTCACACTTAATCTTGAGTTGCCCAAAGATATCCATATGAGCACGGCATTTGATAAGTTTTCTGTTAACGGCTGCTGTCAGGTAGCATCGTTCTTGCTGTGCCTCAAGTTTATGTCATCAGCTTGCTCTGATTTTTGCGAGGGCCGAGTTGCACCTCAACCAGCTGCAAGAGCAGAACATGGTGAGCGTGCTCGTTTCAAGCTAGTTGCTGCCGCGCTTTTTGGGGGCACTGGTCTTGCTCTTCGTTATATCCCACGTATGATTGATGCGTTGCGTACGACAAAGTCAACAGTACAAAAAGACAAATAAAGGCCTAAGCAAGACCTCACTAACACTGTTTATGCCGAAAGCATTATGATAGACTTGGTACGCATGGGCAGCCCTGCCGCCGTTCTAAAAGCCCATGCAGGGCTGATTAGTTCTATATTGTACTAAACTAACGTGTTGACTTATCTGTAGCTGAAAGACTTTTTGGTGTGTTACCACTGGATTAATTTCTATTTTATTGACAAATTTGACTTAATATTGATAGAATTATTTTGTTTATTATGCATTATAATCATAATCCGGTTTACTATAGATTCATACAATCATTTAAACAATCTATAGTGCCAAAGCAGTAAGAAAGACTACAGTGTAGCAAAACATGGCAATTTTGTTCTGCTTGTACTTGTTGGTCTATTAATTAAGTGTAAAAGTTTGGGAAAGGATTAGTAGCCATGTATTCGAGAATATTAATTGCAGCTATCGTTGGTGTAGTTAGTCTGCACAACATACGAGCAGCAGGAGCATCGGCTGCTCAACCAGTGCCAGTAGCTCCTGTGTCGACAGCATCATCAAGAGTCGTTCCTCAGCAAAAACCAATTGATGAAATAGCCTTGAAAATGGAAGAGACCGGGAAAGAACTGAGAAAATTTCTTCTTATTGATCCCACCAAAAAAAGCAAGGCAGAGATCGACAAACAAAAAAGTTTGCTCGCAGATTACAAGACGTTGACAGCACAATTAACCAGTCTTATTGGTCCTCAGAAACAAGAAGCCTCAGCCGCTACAAGCAATAAATACGAGCCTACAGCAGCTTCAAGCAAGCCAAAGGTTGCTCTTACTGTTGCAGGTGGTCTTACCGGAGCAGGAGCTGCAGCACTTGTGGGAGGCGGTATAACAATGGCAGCCTTTGCGTTAACGACTCATACGCAGAGAATAAGGCTCGATTCATCGGTGCTAGGACAACAATATAAGGTAATCCTTACGTTCATGCCAGTATCCTTCTTCTTTGGCAGTGACAGGACCTATAGTTTCACCATGGATCTCACCAATGCAAGCGCTATAAAATTGTATGACGCCAAGGGTGTTGAGATTGCTCAAAGAAAGGGTGATAAACACGGCGAACTATACACTGAACTGTCAGGACAGACCCCAGTCGTTGTAGTTAATCAAGGAAAAGGCTGCTTAAAATCTATCGCTGTAGAAGGTGCAGGAGCTACAACGCCGAAAAGGACATCAAAGACAAAATCTATCAGCATGGGCGAAAATCGTTGTAAAGACTTCAAGTTTATCCTGAAGGCTCCTGATAGTAAGACCATTTCGATAGACTACGACACTACAAAGTGATAACGGTTATTAAGGCATTTTTGTTCTCATTGTACTCATGCGTATATAGTAAATATAAAAGTTAAGAAAAGGAGTAATAGTCATGTATAAGAGAATAATAATTACAGTGATCATGGGAGTGTTTAACCTACAAAACATACGAGCAGCAGGGCCACTACCTGCTGGGCCAGATGTTGCCGCGACAGCCACTCAACCACCACCTGCTGGGCCAGATGTTGCCGCGACAGCCACTCAACCACCACCTGCTGGGCCAGATGTTACCGCTTCATCTTTACCAAAATTTGCACAAGGGTTAGCTTCTGCAATTGGATTGGCAGCTAAACCAGGAAGCGCTGGGTCAGGGCCAACGGTACCAAAAACAGTTCCAGGAAGCATTGCTGAAGCTAAGCATTTATCAGATGCTCTGAATAAGGCGCAGGAAGAGGTGAAATATTGGGAAGGACATGCCTCCATCTCTCTACAAGATAAAGCAGCGGCTGCGAAAGCGAGCAGCGAAGAACAGGAGTTGTCGGATCGTTACCGAAAGTACCCTGCCAAGAAAGCTTATGAGGATGCAAGGGTACGTTCCAATGTGAAATTCGCTGCCGGTTCTATCGGAGCAGCTGCGGCGGTGGTCGCTGGAGGCGCTGCGATGCTGGCTGGCTTTGCGTTAACGCCCCATACGCAGAGAATAAAGCTTGATCCATCAGTGCTAGGACAAAAATATAAGGTGACTCTTACTTTCATGACAGCATCCTTAATCTCTGTCACTGGCAGTGACAGGACCTATAGTTTCACCATGGATCTCACCAATGCAAGCGCTATAAAATTATATGACGCCAAAGGTGCTGAGGTTGCCCAAAAGAAGGGTGATAAACACGGCGAACTATATACCGAACAGTCAGGACAGACTCCGATTGTTGTCGTTAATCAAGGAAAAGGCTGCTTAAAATCTATCGCTGTAGAAGATGTAGGTGCTACAACACCGAAGAGAACATCAAAGACAAAATCTATCAGTATGGGCGAAAATCGTTGTAAAAGCTTTAAGTTTATCTTGAAAGCTCCTGATACTAAGACCATCACGATAGATTATGATACTACAAAGTAGTAGTTGGCGTGGCGAGTTTCTTATGGGGTTTGGTGTTAAACCAACCAAGTACGGTTGTTGCCGGTGGCCCAGATATGCTGGTAAGCAGTATTAGTTATAGTAGTGTTTTTAGATGGCACTCAGTGTAGTGCCACATGTAAGGTACAACGTCGTGATGGCACGTAAACGGCGGATTTACTAGTTTAATGAAGACGTGTAAAAGATAGGAGAAATAACCATGTGTACTAAAAGATTATTAATACTCAGTGCAACTATTGTTGGTATAATGAGCCTACACAATATGCGAGCAGCACGAACAGCGCAAGCAATAATGCCAGGGATAGGTTTTGGACAACCTGCACCAACTCAGCCTCAAGGTGTGGATACTTTAAAGATGCAGCGTGGTGCATTAGCTCAAAAACTTGCAGCACTTCAGGAAAAAGCGAAGCATGAAAAACTTACTCCGGTAGAGAAAATCGAGCAGGCACAACTCACAACGATGGTGAATATACTGGACCAAGGAATTGCACATTATGCAGGAGCTACACCAACTCAGCCTCAAGCTGCGGATAGTTTAAAGGCGCAGCGCGATGCACAAACTCAAAAACTTGCAGTACTTCAGGAAAAAGCGAAGCACGAAAAACTTACCCCGGTAGAGGAAATCGAGAAGGCACAACTCACTATGATGGTAAACGTAATGGACCGAGGAATTGCTGCTACGCAGAGTGTCAGATAAAAGAAGAAAACATAGTAAAACTTCAAGATACCAGTACGCTTGGTACTTCCGCCGCACTTTGCATGGCAATCTGCGGTAGGTGGTTCAGAGTTGCGACGCTGCATCTTCTCACACCATTAAGTGCGCATTGCGTGCAATAAAGCTTACCGGTGCAAAGAAGGCAGGCGCGCGCCTGCCTTCTTTTGACTCTTATCGTTTATCGATATAAATATATTGACTTTCGATAAATAAGATGTGATACTAGACCTAGTTTGCAAACTACCATAGCAGTTGGTACACGTACAAAATCTTATATATTGAAAGCAAAATCATGAACAACCACTATAGTCTGACAATCTTAGCCAGTATACTCTTCTGCAGTATGCTCCAAAGTCAACATTGTTTTGAAGAATCTTCACAGCTTCATCCGATAAGAACTGCAGTGCTAGATGATGTTGTTGTATCTCTTCGTGATCATAAAATTGACCCGACACTATATACCACTATAATCTATAGTTTTACTGCGAAGCGCACAGCTACAACGCCCGAAGATATGTGGGTGCGAGCAGGCGAAGCAGCAAGCCGTTTTAAAAATCTATGTGAGTCTCAGCAGGACCAACTTGCAGAGATTTGCGAGGCGCTTGGTTCGCCTTTCGCAGACATACTACAGCATTGCGGTGCAACAACAGATATTCACGGCGACCTTGTTCTCGAACAACATGCAGAGGAATACCGACTTAGACTAACCTGTTATCAGGGAAAGTCATATAACAAAGAGTCCTGGCTTGCCATTATGGATATCATGGAGCGCTTTATCAAACAGTCAGCAGGCTGTTGCCTTGAACGTGGCAAAGATCTTTATACTGGCTCCCTGGGAGAAGAGCTTCGCTGTATCTTTTCAGCAACTGGGATTGATACGTCATGTTTGATCGAGTTTCAAGATGCGCAACACCATAGTATAAGCTTGCCACTCATGAGATAAGTTCAGTCCAGGTAACTCCTCTGGATCTATACATATACGATACGAGTGTTTATAGAACCGAGCAGTGTTGAGCTGCTCGGTTTTTCTCTGTGGCTGTCGCCGTTGCCCGTTCTTTCGGAGCGACAGAGTATCTCGAATGTGCTATAATTATCCCTAGTTTGTCCAGTTTATGCATAAGGTTTTTTTATGATGTCTATTCGTACAAGTGCTCGTTTTTTAGAAATTTTTAGTACGTTTGTTATTGTGCCAGGTACCATTTTATCGTTTATCTACACATGGTTTGTCGGCGATATGCCCGTTTACCACAGCATAGCCGATGCAACAAAGCGAGTTAACCTTTTTTTTGAGGTTAGTTTTTTCCATACAAATCCAGCGCAGCAGGCTGTTGGTCTTGTCGTCTCGCGATGCGTGAGTGCTTGCATTGACGGGTTTTCGCTGCTCCTTTTTGTGTGGGGCTGTGTATTATTCATTCGTGTGTTGCGTTGCTATCAGCAACAAGAATATTTTTCAGCATATGCTCTGCTTAACCTGAAGAGAACCAGTCGTGTAGCGTTTATCTGGACAGTCTATCAACCGATTAAGTTTACGCTCTTGAGCCTTGCAACAACTATGGCCAATCCAGCCGGAGAACGAGTAGTCGCCGTTGGCGTAACATCGCATGACTTAATCCATATCGCCGTGATTGGATTTTTTCTGTGCGCCGTTTCACTCATGGAAAAAGCGCATGCGTTGCAGCGCGAAGCTGACTTAACTATTTGATGATGAAAGATGGTATGAAGATCATTGTGACCCTAGATGAGATGATGGCAAAGCGAAAAATTCGTTTGCATGAGCTTGCCGCTCTTGTTGATATTACCGAGGCAAATCTTTCGATCTTAAAGAATGGTAAGGCTCGTGCCATCAGATTTTCGACGCTTGAAGCCTTGTGCAATGCTCTTCAATGCCAGCCAGGAGATTTACTGTCATGTGTGCCAACAGACGAAAAGTCAGGCGGTGTCTAGAGCTTCGATGGTGCTTTTGGTTAGGTAAGATAAAGCCGTGCATTATAGTGGTGAAGACTGATGTTTCACGAGGGGTTGGACGGCAGTAAATATGTGGATCCGCAACAAAATAACCGTTGCAGTGAAGAAACCCGTTCGCCCCGAGTAGACCTGCCTTGCAGGGCGGATCGAGGGATTGAACACAAAGCAGGATATTCGCCCTGATGGTGAGCATACAAATGTACAAACGAGCTTAATTATTTATTTTTTAGAATGCTTTATGGACGCCCTGTGCGGGCGAGCACACTGATTCGCTACGCTCACAGGCCATGGGACGTGCTACCGGTACCCCAAGAGGGGGTTATGCTGGAAAATTGTGTCGGGATAGTATCTACTATAGCGATCACCGTTCAACCCCTCGATCCACCCTGCAAGGCAGGTCTTCGGGGCGAATGGTATGAATAATTTCATTGCAAAGCAGTTTCACTACTTTCGTTCTACTCGCTCAATGTTCTGTGCAAAAAATCTAGAACACCCTGCCATGCTTGCTCGTTGGCACGAGCATTACCCTCGACGGTCCCGCCCACAGTATGCCAAGATTGTGCTTTTGGGTGGTAATATATGCCACCAGGAGCAGAAGGTCCATATGGATTTTGCACGCCATGCCCGGCGCCAGGAAATTTGAGATGCTTTCTTACAATGGTAGACTGCTTCTGATCTAGACGTTCCATAACCATATTGCTGAGTAACGTTGAAGGCCACATCTTGTCATCTTCGGCAGAGATCAGTAATACTGGGCACTGTATGTTCTCGACGGGGATAGTTGCGGCTTCAATGGTTGGTTTGGCCGTTTGTAGGATATATAAGAAGTCAGAGGTTCCTTCATGGGGATCATCAAAGGTACCTTTATGATCGATTAACAGTCCCTGTTTTGTAGCTGTAGCAAGTTCTTCTTTGGAAGGTCCTGCTAGATATGGTACTGGACTGCTGTTATACGTCCATGTTGGTTGACTATGATCAGGCATACCAGGAAATACAATGCCGCTTGGTACGTATGCTATAATAGCTTGCATCTCTTGAGGGAATATTGCTCCCAGCAAGAGAACTAATTCTCCGCCTCGAGAACGGCCGCATAAGGCAACGTGATCTTTATTAACTTCTGGTTGCTGCTTAAACCATTGCATGGCATGCTGAAAATATTCGAGTGGGATATTTTCAAGATTTTTGGGTAGTCCTGGCACGCCAAAGAACCCCAACGCTAGTGTCGTGTACCCGTGTGACGCAAAAAGTTTGGCAAGATCTTCAGGAATTCTGCCGCCTGATCCTCCGACTACGATAATACCAGGGTTATGCTGTGCGCCTTGCGGGTATAATAAAGTTCCAATAATACCATCTTCACGAATTTCTTTTCTTACGACGTTAGGAGCCACCGGAAGCCGTTGTATTGTCTTTGTAGTTTGAACTTTATTGTCTATGAGTACAGACAATAAGACCTCGTTGAAATTAAACGTAGAAGGCATCTTCTTCAAGACTTCTTTGTCGGGTAGTGCCATTGACCAAAATAATCCCATAGGATCTATGCCGCTATAGGATCCTGCAAGCGGCGCTTGCTCTGCTACATTGACTATCCCGTTTTCGTCTGCCTGAAATGTTGCAGATGATATCCACGCGTCGCCATCTTTATTTTTGCAGGAGGCCTCAAGGGTCACGACTGCGTGTGGTTTAAGGTTGTGAACAGTAATTATAACAGGTTGATCAACTAAAGCTTCTTCGGGAGCAACAAAAATCTTTGGCGTACTGCGTAACAAAAAAACTGTGAAGCCCAGCAGGGCAACCAGGGTTAGTAATAGTGCAGTGGGAAATTTTTTTATCATACAATGACCTTTCATGTGTTCAAGTTTTTAATGTCTTTGCTTTGTAGCGAGATTTATCCAGTCTGTTTATCCGAGTATCTCAGATTTTTCATCATACCAAAGTTCGCATGATAGAGCCTACCGATTTGTGTGTTTTTATTCCCGCTTTTTGGGCGGCGCTGGTAGCGCGCCGAGTTTGGTTAATATAGTGCGCAATGTCTTATAGTTGCCTGTGCACATAAGCAGCGATGTTATACCGACCGACTGTGCAGCGAGTATATTATCGTACTGATCGTCAATAAGAATGCACTCTTTGGGATCAAGTTTGTAGGTGTCTAAGAGATAAGCGAACGCCTCTTTTTTTGGCTTAACGAGACCTATAGCACCGGAAATAACAAGATTTTTTGCATCGAAATATCGAGTAAAAATTCCTGCATATCGTTTTTTGAGCAAGGCAAATGAAACATCGTCCCAGTTCGATAACACGAAAAGCGTGTTGGTAGAAGTTCCGTCAGAATTTCGTGCATGAAAGCAATCATGCAAAAGGGTAATGCCATCCATAATGGGGCGCGTAGCATCAACAAGCGTTGTTGGATTAAACATCTGCTCGATGGTGCCGAGCACAAGTCGTTTCTGGCGCTCACTTACGAAATAGTGTTGCTTATCCAAATGCCCACAATACTCTGTAATCGACTTAACGATTTCTTTGCCCGGTATAAGCCCAGCTAGCCAACGGTTCATGAGCGCTGGCAGTGGATGGCCTTCATCGTCAGTGGCAATTTCTCGTGGGTTTTCTTCTGAGGGATTTATTTTGTCCAAAATATCGAAGACGATCGGCTTAATGTTAGGGTTGCGCCAATCAAAGAACATATACGCTATAAAATGATGGATACCAATGGCTCGTGCAATGGTTAGATAGGAAGTTCCAAAGAGAGTATTGCCAAGATCCCATATGAGAACTTTGCCTTGTGCGCCAGGCGCGAGCAAGAAGAGTATTGCAAGTATAGCTCTGCGTAGCATGGTATTTATGACCGTGCTTTAATAAGTTTATCAAGTTCTTGCAGCTCAGTGGCTGCTGCAGGGTCAGTTTTTTTGGTTTCAAGCTGGTGTTTGCGATACTCGAGCCATTCGAGCTCGAATTTCTTTATTTTCTTATCGAGCTCATTGACCTCTGCTTGGTATTTATCGATGAGGTTTGTGTTATGTTCTTTTTCTGCTGCCGCAAGTTTAGCGGTTGTGTCAGCTTTGACGCTCTCAAGTGATGACTTGGGTATATCGACTGCATGCAGTATAAAGGGCATTGCCATAACGAACAAAAATTTTCTCATGATCGTCTCCAACGGTAACTATAGTGTGCATAAACTATAAAAATTATATGCCATGTTGCGAAGAGAAATCTCTACGTATAGCATGGCATATTTTAAAGTCTATTTGCAATAGTGAAATATTTTTTACCGTTTAGCACTAACAATTACAACATGTATCAGAACATTCGTCATGGTCTTCTGTGTCGTCTTGATCGAGAGAGGTAAGTTCACCGCGTATAAGCGCTTCGATATCGTCAGCTGTTTTAGGGAGTTCTTCGCTGAGGCATATGAGACCCTTTTTGCCGACAAGATACATATCTTCGATACGAATACCTATATGCTCTTCAGGGATATAAACTCCGGGCTCTAGCGTAATAATATCGCCCTCGATGAGAGGCTCTTTGCTGTTGCCGACGTCATGCACATCAAGGCCAATAAAGTGGCCAACGCCATGGACTATATATGTATCAAGATTATGTTTAGCAAGATACTTTTTGAGGAGGTGCTGCAATGACGTATCAGGATGATTATCGTTGGAGAGATAGAATCCTGCTTGAGCTATGGATGCAAGATAAAGCTGTGCTTCAAGTACTTTGGTATAAACATCTCGTTGGCGCTCCGTAAAGCTGCCAGATACCGGTAATGTACGAGAAATATCGGCGCAGTAATTGCCTGAGGTTGCACCGCAGTCAATGATAACAAGGTCGCCATCTTCGAGTGGTTTCATGCTTGGTGTGGCATGCAAAACAGTCGAAGCTTTGCCGCTTGCCACGATGGTTGGAAAAGCCTGTGAAGAGCCCGACGCAGTCAGCAAGAGGGAAATATAGCCGGCAAGTTCTACTTCAAGAGATCCGATCTGAATTTGTTGAGCAGTAGCTGCAATAGTTTCTGTTGTAAGAGCAGCAGCATCAGTTATTGCTGTCAACTCAAGGGCGTCTTTCTTGCGACGCATCATTGCGACGATAGGAGCAACATCAATAATCTGCTCAAAGAGCTTGCTGCATGGAATATGCGTGAGAGCATCGTTAGCCACGAACATGGTATAGCCGTCTTGTTTCATGGCATGAAGTGTTTCGAGCATAGTGCTGTAATGCTCAGCTGGTAGGCCATGCGTCACCTGGTAACCAGGCATAGGTGTGCCAAGTTCAGAGGCTCCGGCAAAGCCATAGGCCTCTGGTTGCTCCGTGATGGCTGCTAATTCTGATTCGACCCAACGTGTACGATCACTCGTGAATTGCGGTACCAGCACAATAGCTTCTCCTGAAAGATCAAGAGCAACATATAAACCAGGTTCCTGGAGCCCTGTGAGGTAGAAAAAAGTACTGTCCTGTACAAAGGGGTATCGTGCATGTTCGATGTCAGCGGCAATAAGAATAACACCCTTCTGTACCGTTGGATAAGCTCCTAGTACGAGTTCTGCAAGCTTTTTACGGCGCTCAGTATAGTGTGTGTATGATTGATTATTGAGTATATCAAAAAACATAATATCCTTAGAATGGCCGTCTTTCTGACAGCGCTTTGTGAAGTGTTACTCTATCCATGTACTCGAGTGATGATCCAACAGGTATACCTCGTGCGAGGCACGTAAGTGGTATGGCGAGCTTTTTAATCTGATTGGCAATATATGCTGTTGTAGCTTCGCCTTCAGGTGTTTGATTCATAGCAAATATGACTTCACGGGTCGTACTGCTCTGTAACCGCTCTATCAAAAGATTAATACTGAGATCATCAGGGCTGATACCCTCAAGTGGCGATAGGACGCCACCTAATACGTGGTACAAGCCCATGTAACCCCCTGTTTTTTCAATTGACAGAAGCTCATGCCACGACTCAACAACACATATGAGACCTTTATCTCGTTTCGGTGATGTACAGAAGGGGCAGCCTCTGTCGGTCTCTTGCCACGACAAGCATGCTGGGCATCGTGTGATGTGTGCTTTTGCAGTGAGTAAAGCACCACAAAACTGTTCGAGCTGGTCAGTGTCCATCTGCAAAAAATGCGCAGCTACCCTATAAAGATGCTTCGAGGGGAGGCAGGGGATCTTCTGCAGAACTTTGACCAGTTGAGCAAGGCTGGGAACATCATGAAGCATCGGTTATCTCCGTGCGAAATACTGCTGTATAAGTGTCTGTACAAACGACAGGAACGAACTTACCGAGAAAAACAGTGTTAGGCCTGCTGAGAACGTTGTTGAAAATACACCGATAACACATGAAATGGCGACAGCAGGTAACTTTTGTTGCACAGAGCCTTTTGATTGCAACATCATAAAGAGCGTAAAAATCGTTGAAAAAAATGGCAATATATACCAGGGATCTGGCATAGAAAGATCTTTGATCCACAAGAAGGGCGCTTTATAGAGTTCGATAGAGCTCGATAACGTTCTGCTGAGAATAAACATGATGGGAAGTTGAAGCATAATGCCAATGCAGCCAGAAAGCCCTGGCAAGCCATGCTTTGCTATTAAGGCTGCCTTTTCTTGTCGAAGAAATTCTGGATTATCTTTGTATCGTTGTTCCAAATGAGCGAGTTTTCGCTGAAGATCTTGCTGCTTCTTCTTACTTGCGCTGTTGTCTGTGCTACCACTGAATGGTAAGAGGGCAAGTTTGACAAAAATCGAGAGAGCTATGATAGCGAGACCATAGTTGTGAAGAAAACTGTGTAACCATTGTAGTATCATTAAGAAGAAATAGGCGAGAGGGCCCCAAAACCCTGAGTAATCGAGGGTTTTTATAAGTCGATCATCAACACTTGAGATAGCTGTTGAGTCTTTTGGTCCAAGGTAAAAAGATAGGGACCACGTGGTCTTGTCTTGTACTTCAGGTCCTTCAATAACGGAGATCAATGCCTTTTGTGCTGTCGGCACGATATAATAACCCCGCTGGCAGAACTGATTGTCGTCTCGTACCATGGCATGGATGCAATAGCGTGAATCCGAACCAAAAAGTGTTGGCTTGAGCCATCGCTCATCGCCAGATAATTTTGTCCGATAGGTTTTTTGTAGCGATCCTGAAGCTGCTTGTTCTATGCCTGCAATAGAATCATTCATGGCAGATGAAGGCATCAGCAATCGTATGGTACCAAGCGATGCTGCTGCAGTACCTGGTTTTGGTTCAATGGTTAGCTGTAAATCTATCTGGTATGTTGCTTCAAACACCGTATATCGTTTCAATACCGTGACCGATTCGTTCTCGCCACGATAAGTTAGATATAGTTTTCCATCGGCAACCTCTTTGCCTTCGAAGGTAAAATGCAAAGGGGTTTCGCCATCAAGGGCGACAAGAAAGCAACCCATGTTGATAGTGTCTTGTTGCGTCTGATTAATGGTCGTCAGGAGCTCTGTATTTTTGTCTGTTGTTCGCTTTATTGAGAGTTTTGTGAGAATGGCACCCTGCGAAGAGAATGTATAGAGAGCACCAGGCGTTTCTATGTCAGTGAGAGTTGGCGTGCTTACCGTTGTTTGTCCAGTCAAATTGATGGCAGTATGCAGGGGTTTTACAAGGGCTGCTTCAGGTTTTTTTGCAGGTGTTGCAGGAAAGAAATAGTTATAGCCGAAGGCAAATAGAAAAGCGCCCATGAGGCTTGTGAGAATATCAGGCAGGCCAGGTTTTTTTTTGGTCATGAGGTATTGCATGAACATAAAAGCTGCAAGATAGTACAGTGTCATAACAAGAATGCGGGTCATATCCATACGATAGTCCTATACTAGAAAAAATTTTGGTAAGAGTTATTCATGCATGAAACCATGCTGAAGTCACAGCATATACTACACTATACCAAAAAAGTTGTTTTTATACCAGTGGCTTTCTCATTGCAGGCTAGCCCCACAGCTTTTTGATTATGGTATGCCAAGAAAATTTTGCATGAGTTTTTTCTTGTTTGTACACATACATAGCTATTGTGCAGGTGAGACATGCAAATTTGTTGCTTTTGCTGCAAAGCCATTTGTACTCTGTGACGTAATGCTGGGTTGTGACGCTGTTGTCTGAAAATTTCTTAGGTATCAATATGCGCTCCACTGTTACAGGTTGGTTTTCTAGGAGCATATTTATAGAGTGAGGCATTACATGGTGCATAATTTGAGTGACAAAATCTTCAAGATTTTTGTGTTGGCCATATTTTTGTGCATATATAATGCGCATTGCAGGTTTGATGTTGCCGGTTTATATGGCCCTTTAGCATTAAATAATAAGAGTAACTATAGTACAGATCCATTGGGTTGTGTGACCGCCCCGCCCCCTCCAGCATGTGAGACAACAAAAGTCATAGAAACATTGCCATATACTATTGGGGATGGTCCTTATACTTGCTATGTTATTGGTTCTGACCTGCTTGGAAAAAAAGGGTACATACAGGTTGCGACAGATAAGTTAACTCACGATATTGTAATCGACTGTGACATCACCTTCACTAATGATATCTATCTTACAGGTAACAACGGCAATACCCCTAATGGACATACTGTTTTCTTTGTCAATACAAGTGGACACCAAGGCAGTATAGCTAATATTATTGCTAACGACATAAATCCGGCGTCTGTGGCATATTACCGTCTTGATATTAGCGTTGAGATTAAAAATAACGTTACTTTAGCGAGTTCGACCGGGACTGGCCCGATCGTTTGCCATGATAACCACATAGCAGTGCATAATGCAACTATCAGTGGTGGTATATTTCTTCGAAGTGATGGTGGCGAAAATTATAACAACGTGATTTGCGTTGATGGGGCATCGCAGATTAATAGTATATTGGTGCATAGCCAGGGGGCGCCATCTACAACTTTTACCTCAAATAATATCGTTACTGTTGGAGGCGCATCGGTAATATCTAGCGGGATAAAAGTGGATACGGGTGCTGGTGGTATAAATACCAATACTGTTAGTATTGACAGTGCATCAATTGTGCATGGGGGTATTACCATGGCTTGCAACACCTATTCCGCCGCAAATACCCAAAACTCCATAATTATTGATGGACAATCGCAGGTTAACGGTGATCTTGCACTGTCGAATCTCCAGGCATCATCGATTTCCGTGACGCAAGGGGTGTTGCATGGGAATATTGCCATTGGTGCAAATGCTACTAGCCCCGGTGAGGGGAACACTATTACGACGACTAATGCAACACTTGGGAACGTCGACATAGGCACAAATCCCACTAGTCCTAGCAATGGGAACACTATTACGGCGATTAGTTCGATATTTGGCGATATTACGATAAGCGGTGTCAGCAAAAATGCGGTCACAGCAACAGATTCAACACTTGGTGTTGTAACCATTAATGGTACCGATACAGTTATAGATAATACCATCAATTGTACCGGATCAACCCTTAGTTCTCTGGCCATCAACGCCTCTTCGTCAGCATCAACTATGAGCGAAAATACTGTTACACTTACGACCTCTACGCTTCTCGGTGATGTTACCCTTAGTGGTGGGTCGGTGGTTTCTGGTAACAATATATATAGTAAAGGGTCTAAGCTTCACAATCTCATAATAAATCGACAGCTATCCACTGACACAAGTAGTGGCGCTAACGGTATATCCATTAGTGAAGGATCTGACGTAGCTGGTAATATCAGCGTAACCAATCTCAATAACCCATCGATTGTCCTTGATAATGCTACTGTAGAAGGCAGCATCCTTGGGGGTAATTTGGGCAATGCTATTACTATGAGCAACAATGCTACTGTTTCTGGTGGTATCACAGTAGGTGGTGGCAGCAACGTTATCGCTCTAGAAAATAGCTCTACTATTTCTGGTAGTATCACAGCAAGTGGTGGTAATAACATCATTGACATGAAAAGCAGCGCTGCTGTTTTTGGCAATATTATAACTAGCGACGGTGACGATACACTGACCATGACGAATTCAGCGCTGTTTGGTTGCTATGATCTTGGAGGTGGGCATAATACAGTAACGATAGATAATAGCTTCGCACGTCAATGTCCCCAAACTTACACCGTTCCCTTTGTTGAGTGGGGTTGCTGTAAAGATGACAACATCGGCAATACTATTTTTTACGGTGATGGTACTAGTATCTATGCTTGTTTGGGTGGCAAGACACTGGCATACCCGGTCACTGTTGCGCCTGACCAATATTATAACCAGGCTTTCTATTGGATGAATCATGAGGGTGATAAACCTCGAAAGGCTGCCATAGCTATTGCTCTTGACAAACAAGAAGATACTCAAAAAAAGAGCACAGTTTCTTTTTTTGAGTATGAACCAAGTCATGACGGTTCACTTGGTGCTTTTTCTGACGCCGGTTCGTTCGTACCGCAAGCCGATTTTCCTAAGAGACCACTTCAAGTGTATGGTGTTGCATGGCATGTTGGTTTAGCTGGCCAAGATTGGGATCCAAGCCAGCAGTATCTGGCAGTGAGCTTTTTATCGGAGATACCAGCGGCTCCAGGGTCTACTGATTATGTTACTATAAATTATATTGATATTTACCGTATTGACACAAGCAGCTTGCCGTATAAATTTGATTATATAGCTGGGTGGAATGCAACACCTGAAGACCATCTGTCTCATCCAGTAAGCTATCTGACGTGGCAACCCGCAACAGGTTTTGGATCAAATCCATTAGTTTTGCTTGGTGTTAGCCCTCTTGATGGTGCTGTCATTGCTGTGCCAATTATTGGGTTACCTACAAGCTCCGCCAAGTCTTTTACTGCTAACAAGACTAGGCAAGCAATAACTGTTAGTGCAAGCGATGCGCTCCCCAAAAATCCTGTTATTTTTGCAACACCAACGTATCTTTACGCTGCCGGTCTCTTTGCCGATGCCAGTGGCAACTTGCAGCAACAATTAACACGATATACTGTTGAGGTTGCCGAAGCGAGTCCTGCTCCTATAGTTACTTTTACGCAAGATAAGAGCTTTATCATTGATATTCCCGTAGCAACTTATGGTTATGTTTACAAAATACGCTCTTGTAACGGTGCAACAAGTGACCCACTCTTCATGAGTTTCTTAGTTCCACAGAATAAGCAGTATTTTGTCAATATTGATGTTGATTCTCATGCAATAACTCCATATGATACAACGCTTTTGAGTGGTTTTGCCGGTCTTGACTTTGTGCCGCGATGCCCTGGTTATACGGCTGCTGGGTTACTTGGTACAACAGGTGGGAATCAGGTATGGCAGTTTTCTTGTACACGTCCAGCGGCATGTTCTGTAACAAAAGTTTGGCCGGTTGCAGTACCTAGTTGATACTGTTATGTGTAGGTTGCGATTTAATCGTTAACCATGCCGTTCGCCCCGAGTAGCCCGATTTCGCGCGGCAGATCGCTAGGAAATATAAGTAATACTGTTCGTGGGGCTGGCTCAATATACTGAGCCAGCCCCACGAACAGTATTACAATAACTCTTACTTTCTAGTCAAAACCTTCAGATCTTGCATAATCTGTGTCCGTAATTGTTGCGCTGTGTTGCATTAAATTTCTATACTCATATGCAAGGCGAGCCATGTGTTTTAAGCACCAGGGACAACGCATAGCTCGTCTTGGACGCTGGTACAGGTATGTCTTTACAATAAAGGACGAAGCTTATGAGTAGTACAAAGTTTTTGGCTGTTGTTGCCCAGCAAGTCATAATGGCAGTACTGTTGTGCAGCCCACAATGCAGTACCTCTGCGGATAATGGTTCGCTATGCTTAGATGGTCATGGTTCCTCAGCGGCGCATTGCCCTGGTCAGCGCGCACCATGCATGGTTGGTCCTGTGGGGCCAGCAAGGGAAACAGCAAAGAGTATGTATGGCAACTGCCGCTCCGATAGCCTTCAAGGGTTCTTAGCTACAGGTTTTGTTGATGATAGTTTGGTGGGCGTGGGAACGAGGGTGCCTGTGTGTAGTACGTCAACACCAGTACATTCGCTACCACTTACTATCGGAACTGGCGCTACTGATTGTTATATTGTCAAAAGTACTCTAAGTGGAGGCGATATAATCATAGAGACCAACAATTTAAGTAAAGATGTTGTTATTGACCTCAATGGTCAGATACTAACGAGTAATGTTATTCTTAAAGGCAATAATAATAATAACCCCAATGGCCCAACCGTTTATATTACCAGTTCTAATGGTCATGTGGGGGTGATACAAGGGAAAATTAAAAGCGAAGATGGTGCTGCCTCGGCATCGTATTATAAGATTGATGCCAGTAATTTGATGCTTACTGATGGTGTTAATATAAGCTCCTATGGCGAGTATTCCAATGGTTTATCCCTTGCTAATACCATTACTATGAGTAACTGTAAGGTAGGTGCTTTTACCATCTCTTCCTCCTCTGCATTCTCCTATGAAGCACACTCTGACGGTAATATTATTACTATGAGTGACTGTAATTTGTCGGATGCTTTTACAATCTCCTCCTCCTTATCTGTCTCCTCTCCTGCCAATGCCTTTACCAGCTCCCACTCCAATACTATCACTATGAGTAAGTGTAGTTTGCGTGCCTTCACAATCTCCTCCAGCAGCTCATCAGGCTCCAAGGTGCAATTAAATGCCGACTCCTCCAATAACACTATTAATATGAGTAGTTGTAATTTGTTGGGTGCTTTCACCATCTCCTGTTCCGGCATCGGCTCCGGCATAAACAATCACAACTTTCATGCTTCCGACAGTAACGCTATTACCATGAGTGACTGTAATTTAAGTGATTTCGTAATAACCTCCTCTTCCTCCTTTATCTCCACTTATCGCACTGACTTTGCCACCTCCTCCCGCTTCAATGCTATTACTATGAGTCATTGTAGCTTAGACGCTTTCACAATATCCTCCTCCATAGCTCATGCCTCTCGTTCTTCCTACACCACCCCCTCCTCAATACTCCAATCAAATACTATTGCTATGAGTAATTGCAATATTCTTGGAATAGCTTTTGGAGCTACCAATAATTCTGATTTAAGTAATTTTAATAACCTCATCACTATAGATGCTGGCTCCAACGTTCGTGGGACTATAGATGTTTCACAAAATATCACCACGAAAGTTACCGTTCAGAATAATTCTGTGGTAGAAGGCAGTATCCTTGGGGGTAATTTCGGTAATTCTATTGCTCTGAGCAATAATGCTGTCGTTGTTGGTAATATTGTAACTGGCGATGGCAATGATACGCTCTCCATGAAAAATTCAGTGCTGCTTGGTTCTTATGATCTTGGAGGTGGGCATAATATAGTAACGATAGACAACAGCTTCGCATATGCTTGTCCACATTGTCAAACTTACACCGTCCCCTTTGTTGAGTTGGCTCGTTGTAAAGATGATGCCATCGGTAATACTATTTTTTATGGTGATGGTACTAGTATCTATGCTTGTTTGGGTGGCAAAACGCTGGCATACCCGATCGTAGATGCACCTGGCAAGTATTATAATAACCAGGCTTTCTATTGGATGAATCCTGAGGGCGATAAACCTCGTAACGCTCTCATAGCTATTGCTCTTGGCAACCAAGTTCTTCTCAAAGAGTATGTACCAAGTCCTGACGGTTCACTTGGTGCTTTTTTTGACGCCGGCTCATTCGTACCGCAAGCCGATTTTCATGTGAGCCAACCACAAGTGTATGGTGTTGCATGGCATGTTGGTTTAGCTGGCCAAGATTGGGATCCAGCACAGCAGTATCTTGCAGTGAGCTTTTTATCGGAGATACCTGTGGCTCCAGGGCCTACCGATTATGCTACTACAAATTATATTGATATTTACAAAGTTGATACAAGTAGCTCACCTTATAAAGCTCAATATATAGCCCGATGGAACGTGGCTCCTGACGACAATCTATCTCATCCAGTAAGCTATTTGACATGGCAACCCGCAACAGGTTTTGGATCGAATACATTAGTTGTGCTTGGTGTTAGCCCTCTCGATGGTGCTATTATTGCTGTGCCAATTATTGGGTTGCCCATAAGCTCCGCCGAGTCTTTTACTGCTAGTAAGGCTAGGCAAGCAATAACTGTTAATGCAGGCGATGCGCTCCCCAAGAATCCTGTTATTTTTGCAACGCCAACGTATCTTTATGCTGCCGGTCTCTTTGCCGACGCGAGTGGCAACTTGCAGCAACAATTAACACGGTATACTGTTGAGGTTGCCGAAGCGAGTCCTACTCCTATAGTTACTTTCACACAAGATAAGAGCTTTAGCATTAATCTCCCCGTAGCAATATATGGCTATGCTTACAAAATACGCTCTTGTAACGGTGCAACAAGTAACCCGCTTTTCATGAGTTTCTTAGCTCCACAGAATAAGCACTATTTTGTCAATATTGATGTTGATTATCATGCAATAACTCCATATGATACGACGCTTTTAAATGGTCTTGTCGGTCTTGACTTTGTGCCGCAGTACCCTGGCTATACGGCTGCTGGGTTGCTTGGTACAACAAGTGGTAACGAGGTATGGCAGCTTTCTTATACAGGTCCATCGGCATGTTCTGTAACAAAAGTTTGGCCGGTTGCAGCAGTACCTCGTTAATGCTGTTATGTGGTAGGCAGCGTTGTAACGTTTAACCATGCCGTTTGCTCTAAATTGAGCTGCTTTGCAGGTCTGCTCGTGGGGTTGAACATCAGAGAAAAAGAAAAAACGCTGTTCGTGGGGCTGGCTCAATATACTGAGCCAGCCCTCATGTTTACTAGGGAATAACTTTGGGCTTTGTACTACAATAAGTACTTAATTTGTTCGTTGCCGTTCAACCCTTCGAGACGCTCGCTCTGCTCGCCCTCAGGGCGAACGGGTCTCCGGCAAGACGCTTGCAACGCCTATCTCATGGTAAACATATCTCATGCGAGATGCCCTGCAAGGCAGATCTTCGGTGTGAACGGGTCTCCGGCAAGACGCTTGCAACGCCTATCTCATGGTAAACATATCTCATGCGAGATGCCCTGCAAGGCAGATCTTCGGTGTGAACGGGTCTCCGGTAGGACGCTTGCAATGCCTGTCGCATGGTAAACGCATCTCATGCTAGATACTCTGCAAGGCAGATCTTCGGTGTGAACGGGTCTCAGGTAAGGCACTAATTTTCTTGTGATAGTTCATAACAGTTGCATTTTGTGTTGCTGGCTTTCTACACTTATGTGTAGGGCATCGTTGATTTTTAAAGTAGTGGGTTGTGAGCTCTATGTTGAAGTATCGGTAGTGTGTAGAAAGAGGTCTTTACAGTAAAGGATAAAATTTATGTCTAGCAAGAAATTTTTCTCAAGTGCAGTCATGCTTATGGTACTCGTGGTGCCTCTTGCTTCCCAGCATAGTAGTGTAGCTGCAGAGGAGTATGACCAGTGCCTGGACAGTCATGGTGATAGAGTCACGAGAAGACCTGGTCAGTGTAAAGCTTGCAGTAGTTTGTGTCTCTATACGAAGCGTGGCGAGCAGGGTCCTACTGGTAATACAGGGCCAGCAGGGTTAGGGGCTACTGGGTCAACGGGACCATGCTATCTTGGTGCTACTGGTCCTACAGGTCCTACTGGTTATACCGGTGCTACTGGCCATGCTGGCGTTGCTGGTTTAAAGGGGCCCCAAGGTCATCAAGGTCCTGCTGGTGCTACCGGTGATACAGGTGTCATCGGCGTCACTGGCCCAGTTGGTCCAAGAGGTCCAACTGGTGATACTGGTTCAACAGGTGCTACTGGGTTGACTGGGTATGGTAGATGTATGATTTCACCAAGTGATGAAATTAGTGGTATTGTTACCATACCCTTTGCTGATTGCCCATTCGCTGAGTATTTTTTAGCAGGTGACATAAGTGGCCTTGAGATCGCTGCAGGAGCATCGAATCTTTCCCTTGATCTCGCTGGCCATACTATTACAGGTGACGTTACTTTAGAAGGTAATAATAGCAATATTGCTATTAAATCCCAACCTCCTGCTACCATAATTGGTAATATCGTGGCATCGCTTGGTGATAATGGCTTATCCATAGCGAACATAACGGTTGAAGGTAATATTACTGCAGGGTTACCTACGCGAGCGATGCGCGTTGATGGTGCTGTACCTGTCCAGAAAAGGCGGCATGGTCGTGGCCCTTCAGGGTCAAATGTGGTAACGCTTAATCACGTAACCGTTCAAGGTGATGTGACCCTCAATCTAACTGATCAAAATTATTTTTCTTATATTAATATTGTTGGTACTTTGACTGTTGGTGGCCTAGCACTCACGCAAAATCCTGTTGCTCTCAATATTAATGGTGCCCTTATTGGTGGCTCTTTCATAGTTGATAGCGGCCTCGATGACCTTACGTTCGTCAATGGTACTGTCGTACAAGGTATCAGCTTGGGAACAAACAATGCTGGCTATGTATTGGGCAACATCTCCATTGGCAATGAGTCTATAGTAAGCTCGGTTGATGGCATTGTGGCTACTGGGTGTACGGGCTGCTCACTGCATGACCTGATAGTGCAAGATATGTTACATGGCATTAATTTTTCGGGATGCTCCTATAATACGCTCAATGATATAGCTGTTATCAATAACCAACAAGCAGGTGTGTGGTTGTCTGCAGGTTCCAATAATAATAATCTGAATAATATCAATGCGATCAATAATGGCGTGCAAGGCATATTGGTACAAGATTCTTTTGGCAATACACTCGCTGGCTCTTCCGTTAATATGGTAGCGAGCAATGCCAATGCCGTTGGTATTGAAGTTGATGACACCAGCGCTGCCGCTAATCCACGCTCCACCGTTGCAGATTTTGTGATTCGTGGTAATGCGGTCGATACCAGTGGTATCGTCATCACGAGTAACTCGCCAGCAACAGGTGAATATCTGATATCGAATAATGTTGTCTCAAATAATCTAATAGGCTATCAAGGTCCTGGCAATGATAGCGCTATTTTTATGAATAACAGGTCGGAGCAAAACAGTACAGCGTTTACAAACATGGGTTCTTTGTCTGATGCTAACCATTGGGTTGGACCAAGTGCTACGCCTGTTATGTACCCTGCTTTAAATATTGTGATGCCATAGGAATATCCTGCTGGGTATGTTAACTATGTAACAGAAAAGCCACTAGCTTAGCCGTTAGTTAAGCTAGTGGCAATAAGTACAGTGCTTGACTAAGGACTTGTGGCAAAATATCTGTCAAAGTTCGGTGACCTGCTGCTCTATGGGCGAGCCTTGCGAGCGGGTCAAGCTTAAGGGTCAGCCTTGCAAATGCTCGTCGCTCTGAGAGCAAGCAAAGCGAGAATGCCGACCAACCCATTTCGTCCTCAGATAATAATACCATTATTATTACTAATGCCAGTGTTCTCGATGTTGATATTGCTTCCACCGATTCAAGTGCAACCTCCAATAATAATATTGTTTCTATTAGCAATTCTAGCATTGGTGAGTTTGGGATTGGCATTGGTTATTCAGCAAGTCTTAACTACGCTGTCTCCTCAAACTCGAATACTATTACCATGAGTGGTTCCAGCGTTGGTGACTATGACGTTGGTATTGCCTCAGACAGCTTCTCAGCAAACTCTAACAATATTACCATCAGCAATGCTAGTGTCGGCGATCCTAGTGTTGGCCTCGTGACCATAAATGCTTCCAGTTATGATGCCTCCAGTGCTGGTAATGCTATCGTTATCGATGCTAGTTCGATTATTCATAGTAATATAGACGTATCTTCTCATCTCAATTACTCTTCTGTTACCGTTCAAAGCCACGGCGAATATAGTGTCTCGAATAATCTCACTCTTGATAATGTGACTGGCTATATCGGTTCTGGCTCTGACAATGTTATCTTCATAAACAACAAGTCGCAGGATGATAGCGGGGCATTCGAAAATATGGGGCCATCATCGAACGCGAGTCATTGGGTTGGTCTTACCAACCAGCCGCAAGCACCGGCTATTAATGTTATAATGCCGTAAAAAAGCCCTTACTACTCTTCTTAAGCAAACAGGGGAACACTATCTTCCCCCTGTTTGCTGTTTGTACGACGCATGTGCCCGTATGCACACTTGTACCAACTGATTATGAGTGGGCTTTAATCTTTGTTATGTCTTCTGCAGAGAGGCCAGTTATCGCAGCTATCTCATCTGGCGACATGCCACGGTTGAGCATTGCTTGTATAAGTTCTGTTTTGCCCTCAGCTTTGCCCTCAGCTAAACCTTCTGCTAAACCTTCTGCTATACCCTGTTCGAAGGCAGCTTGTTTAATGCCATGGGCAACACGAATGCTGTCCCAATACTTTTCTTCAGCGTTCAACTCAGCCTCGCTCCAATTGCCACGTTTTAATATATCGAGTGCCTCGTCGATTTCATGGATCACAGAAAGATTTTTAGGTATTGCATCTAGGTGAACAGCATACTTTAAGAGATATATCCATGTATCCGCTTCAGAGGTTAACGCATCGAGTTGCTTGTTGAACTTCGGTAATTCGACAAAATGGAACTCTATGTGTTGAAGTAAGTGCTCGTGCGTAGTTTTTTCGAGAATATAATGGTGACTAAGGTGACTGGTATTTTTCGAGAACACGAAATCTAGAATGCCAACAAAGATAACATGATGTAAAGACTCATAGTCAGAGCCACGTTTGAGTTGGCGTACAAGGCCATAGGCGGTGTAATACTGGGATCGTTGAGCATAGTTTTTCTGGTTCATGACCTGCATTTCGACAATATAGTGCTTATTATCCTGATCAGTGCAGCTTACGTCGACGATTGAGTGTTTCTCTGAGGCAAGGGTTGGAAGATTATTGGGATCATTCAGGGTTATAGTTACTATTTTTTTGCCCTCAGGCAATTCTAAAATGCTATTGAGAAATGATATAAGAATTTCCGGTTTTTCTTTGTTGGCAAAGAGTTTCTTAAAGGCTATATCTGTTGTTGGGTCCATAAATACCATGGGCTTTGTCCTCATACTGTATAAACTTGCTATAGTTCCCTATACGGTTATTTAGTGCGCCCGGCATGTGCGCCGTGTGCACACTTGTACCAACTGATCATGAGTGAGCTTTGATCTTTGTTATGTCTTCTACAGGGAGGCCAGTTATCGCAGCTATCTCATCTGGCGACATGCCACGATTGAGCATGGCTTGTATAAGTTCTGTTTTGCCCTCAGCTTTGCCTTCTGCTTTGCCTTCTGCTTTGCCTTCTGCTTTGCCTTCTGCTTTGCCTTCAGCTTTGCCTTCAGCTTTGCCCTCAGCTTTACCTTCTGCTAAACCTTGTTCGAAGGCAGCTTGTTTAATGCCATGAGCAACACGAATGCTGTCCCAATACTTTTCTTCAGCGTTCAACTCAGCCTCGCTCCAATTGCCACGTTTTAATATATCGAGTGCCTCGTCAATTTCATGGATCACAGAAAGATTTTTAGGTATTGCATCTAGGTGAACAGCATACTTTAAGAGATATATCCATGTATCCGCTTCAGAGGTTAACGCATCGAGTTGCTTGGTGAACTTCGGTAATTCGACAAAATGGAACTCTATGTGTTGAAGTAAGTGCTCGTGCGTAGTTTTTTCGAGAATATAATGGTGACTAAGGTGACTGGTATTTTTCGAGAACACGAAATCTAGAATGCCAACAAAGATAACATGATGTAAAGACTCATAGTCAGAGCCACGTTTGAGTTGGCGTACAAGGCCATAGGCGGTGTAATACTGGGATCGTTGAGCATAGTTTTTCTGGTTCATGACCTGCATTTCGACAATATAGTGCTTATTGTCCTGATCAGTGCAGCTTACGTCGACGATGGAGTGCTTCTCTGAGGCAAGAGTCGGAAGATTATTAGGATCATTCAGGGTTATAGTTACTATTTTTTTGCCCTCAGGCAACTCTAAAATGCTATTGAGAAATGATATAAGAATTTCCGGTTTTTCTTTGTTGGCAAAGAGTTTCTTAAAGGCTATATCTGTTGTTGGGTCCATAAATACCATGGGCTTTGTCCTTATACTGTATAAACTTGCTATAGTTCTCTATACGGTTATTTAGTGCGCCCGGCATGTGTCCGTATGCACACTTGTACCAACTGATTATGAGTGGGCTTTAATCTTTGTTATATCTTCTACAGGGAGGCCAGTTATCGCAGCTATCTCATCTGGCGACATGCCACGGTTGAACATTGCTTGTATAATAGTGGCTTTGCCTTGCATCTCTCCCTTCTTGAGACCCTCAGCCTCGCCTTCAGCTTTGCCCTCAGCTTTACCTTCAGCTTTACCTTCTGCTAAACCCTGTTCGAAGGCAGCTTGTTTAATGCCATGAGCAACACGAATGCTGTCCCAATACTTTTCTTCAGCATTCAACTCAGCCTCGCTCCAATTGCCACGTTTTAATATATCGAGTGCCTCGTCGATTTCATGGATCACAGAAAGATTTTTAGGTATTGCATCTAGGTGAACAGCATACTTTAAGAGATATATCCATGTATCCGCTTCAGAGGTTAACGCATCGAGTTGCTTGTTGAACTTCGGTAATTCGACAAAATGGAACTCTATGTGTTGAAGTAAGTGCTCGTGCGTAGTTTTTTCGAGAATATAATGGTGACTAAGGTGACTGGTATTTTTCGAGAACACGAAATCTAGAATGCCAACAAAGATAACATGATGTAAAGACTCATAGTCAGAGCCACGTTTGAGTTGGCGTACAAGGCCATAGGCGGTGTAATACTGGGATCGTTGAGCATAGTTTTTCTGGTTCATGACCTGCATTTCGACAATATAGTGCTTATTGTCCTGATCAGTGCAGCTTACGTCGACGATTGAGTGTTTCTCTGAGGCAAGGGTTGGAAGATTATTGGGATCATTCAGGGTTATAGTTACTATTTTTTTGCCCTCAGGTAATTCTAAAATGCTATTGAGAAATGATATAAGAATTTCTGGTTTTTCTTTGTTGGCAAAGAGTTTCTTAAAGGCTATATCTGTTGTTGGGTCCATAAATACCATGGGCTTTGTCCTTATACTGTATAAACTTGCTATAGTTCTCTATACGGTTATTTAGTGCGCCCGGCATGTGCGCCGTGTGCACACTTGTACCAACTGATTATGAGTGGGCTTTAATCTTTGTTATGTCTTCTGCAGAGAGGCCAGTTATCGCAGCTATCTCATCTGGCGACATGCCACGGTTGAGCATTGCTTGTATAATAGTGGCTTTGCCTTGCATCTCTCCCTTCTTGAGACCCTCAGCCTCGCCTTCAGCTTTGCCCTCAGCTTTGCCCTCAGCTTTGCCCTCAGCTTTGCCCTCAGCTTTGCCCTCAGCTTTACCTTCAGCTTTACCTTCTGCTAAACCTTGTTCGAAGGCAGCTTGTTTAATGCCATGAGCAACACGAATGCTGTCCCAATACTTTTCTTCAGCATTCAACTCAGCCTCGCTCCAATTGCCACGTTTTAATATATCGAGTGCCTCGTCGATTTCATGGATCACAGAAAGATTTTTAGGTATTGCATCTAGGTGAACAGCATACTTTAAGAGATATACCCATGTATCCGCTTCAGTGGTTAACGCATCGAGTTGCTTGGTGAACTTCGGTAATTCGACAAAATGGAACTCTATGTGTTGAAGTAAGTGCTCGTGCGTAGTCTTTTCGAGGATATAATGGTGACTAAGGTGACTGGTATTTTTCGAGAACGCGAAATTTAGAATGCCAACAAAGATAACATGATGTAAAGACTCATAGTCAGAGCCACGTTTGAGTTGGCGTACAAGGCCATAGGCGGTGTAATACTGGGATCGTTGAGCATAGTTTTTCTGGTTCATGACCTGCATTTCGACAATATAGTGCTTATTGTCCTGATCAGTGCAGCTTACGTCGACGATTGAGTGTTTCTCTGAGGCAAGGGTTGGAAGATTATTGGGATCATTCAGGGTTATAGTTACTATTTTTTTGCCCTCAGGTAATTCTAAAATGCTATTGAGAAATGATATAAGAATTTCCGGTTTTTCTTTGTTAGCAAAGAGTTTCTTAAAGGCTATATCTGTTGTTGGGTCCATAAATACCATGGGCTTTGTCCTTATACTGTATAAACTTGCTATAGTTCTCTATACGGCTTACTCGCTCTGCATTAAAGTCTATAGGAAAGAGCATAATCTGGAAATATCACAGGTTTATCGCTCGTTGCTCGTCCGTAAGTCTTAGCAAAAAAGCGCAGAGTGTTATATACTATACGACCGTAATAGAGATAAGCTTCTTATGGTTAGGAAATATGATGACCAAAGAGACAACCGAGACAAACTTTAAAGAGTCTTTAAATTTACCACGCACTGATTTCCCTATTCGAGCCAATCCTGGTGTTGATGACCCAGCAATGATTGCTCGTTGGGAACAAGACGACATTTTTACGAAAACATTTTATTGCCACGAAGGCGACCAAAAGTATATTTTGCATGATGGGCCGCCATACGCGAATGGGCCCATTCATCTTGGGCATGCCTTTAATAAGATTCTCAAAGATATTACAGCGAAATCACAACGCATGCTAGGCAAACATGTTCCCGTCAAGCCTGGATGGGATTGCCATGGACTTCCCATCGAGTTCAAAGTGAGTCAAGAGCATCCTAAGGCAAGCCCACGCGACCTAAAAACAGCTTGTCGTGCTTATGCCCTATCATGGGTCGATACACAGCGGCGACAGTTTAAGGATCTTGGTGTCTTTATGGACTGGGCTCGTCCTTATTTGACCATGAATTACTCGTACGAAGGTTCCATTATGCGAGCTTTCAGCGATTTCGTTGAGGCTGGCTATATTGAGCGGAAAAATCGTACAGTGCCTTGGTGCAGCAACTGCCAGACCGTTCTTGCAGCAGCAGAAATTGAGTATCAAGATAGAACAGACCCATCAATTTTTGTCTTGTTTGCGCTGGAAGCATCGGCAGCCAAAAATTTACTGCCAAATCTCGCCGATAAGCCTATGCATTTGTTAGTATGGACGACAACGCCGTGGACATTGCCCCTCAACCGTGCAGTTTTATCACGCCCAGGTACGCCATATGTTGTACTTGATGCTGGCACCCACTATATCATCGTTGGTAAAGAACGAGCGCAAGCTGTCTGTGATGTTCTTGGTCTACAACCAACCGTTGTTGCTGAGCTTATGTCAGATGCTTTTGTGTTTGCCAAGTTGCGGGCATTCCATCCCTTTATTGATGGTCTCACCGTGCCTATACTGCATGATGCTTCAGTAACGCTCGATGATGGTACAGCATTTGTTCACTGTGCGCCAGGTTGTGGTCCGCAGGACTATGATGTTGGTGTTAAGTATGGTCTTGAAATATTCTCGCCACTGAGTACTGATGGTCGTTATACCGAGGGTATTATTCCTAATGAACTTGTTGGCATGAGCATTCAAGATGGCCAGGGCTGGGTTATCAAAAAACTTGTCGAACGTGGTACACTTGCCCATAAAACAAACATAAAACACTCGTACCCGCATTGTTGGCGTTGTCATAAAGGCCTTATGTTTAGGGCTACCAAACAATGGTTTTGCGACCTCTCGAAGCATAATTTACGTGAGAATGTTCTTGCGGCTATCGATACAATTCTTATGGTCCCTAAAGGCTCGCGTAACAGGCTCCATGCAACCGTTGAAGGACGTCTTGAGTGGTGTCTTTCGCGACAACGAGTATGGGGCATACCAATCCCAGCGCTGGTGTGTACTGCCTGCGATTATGCATACTGTACACCTACATTGATTAGAACAGTTGCTGATCATGTTGAACAAGAGGGCATTGAGTGTTGGGATGATCTTTCTGTTGATTTCTTGCTAGGTACCACGGTGAACTGTCCATCCTGTGGAGCGCAGGCATGGCGCAAAGAAACAGATACGCTTGATGTTTGGTTTGATTCTGGCGTTAGTCATTATGCTGTACTCAAGACAAATGCTGAACTTGCTTTTCCTGCAGATATCTACATCGAAGCACAGGACCAATACAGGGGGTGGTTCCAGAGTTCTTTATTGACGAGCATGGCTCTTGAACAGGCGCCTTGCATGAAGACTATTTTTACGCATGGTTTTACGGTTGATGAACATG
This sequence comes from uncultured bacterium, assembly GCA_963715605.1. Classification (GTDB taxonomy): domain Bacteria; phylum Babelota; class Babeliae; order Babelales; family Vermiphilaceae; genus JAKASV01. Next base: position 1,611,545 of record OY970257.1, read on the forward strand.
GTCGAAAAATGTCGAAATCAGTTGGTAACGTTGTTTCACCACACGATATGGTTGCAAAGTTAGGGACTGACGGGCTTAGACTTTGGGTGGCAAGTATTGATTGTACTGGCGATATTGTCGTCTCAGAAAGCTCTATGCGAAACACACAAGAAGTGTTTCGAAAGATACGTAATACAGCACGGTTCCTGCTTTCTAATCTATACGACTTCGACCGAGCAACGCATGCTGTTGCTCTGGACGCTATGAGCGCGATAGATCGCTATGCTCTTGAGCAATTACATGCGCTTAATAAGCATGTTGTGCAGTTATACGTGGCGTACGATTTTACGGCAATTTTTCATGCACTTGCAAATTACTGTACAGTAGATCTTAGCGCTTTGTATCTCGATATCATTAAAGACCGTCTCTATGTCGAGTCTGCGCATGGTCTTGCCAGACGTTCGGCGCAAACTGTCTGTGCTGCTATACTCGATGTTCTGGTCCGTCTTATGGCTCCCATGCTGTCCATAACGGCAGAGCAACTAGCTGATCATTCCCAGGGTGCTGATCATGCATCAATTCATCTTCAGACATTTTTGATCACTGAATCACCTTGGGAGATACTTGGTGATGAGCAGTGTACCGAGAGAAACTTTATACAATCTGGCACTTCTTTGCAGCACCAGACTTTTCTTACCAAGCAAGCCAGGAATGCCTATGCCATCAAGCAAGATTCCCATTGGAATGTTATCAAAGATGTACGTAGTGCACTGTTAAAGGCCATTGAGGCAAAACGAGAAGTTGGGCTTATCAAACATTCTCTCGAAGCTCGTGTGACTGTTTGGTTCGATCTTGAGCGTGATCCGCTCCAGCATATCGGCCAATTTTTGAGTGAACTTGAGCATCAAACAGCGCCAGAGTTTCTTCGTGAATTGCTTATTGTTTCACAGGTTGCTTGCTTAGAACAGCGGGAAACACTTACAGAAACAACGATGCCAGGTGTCTATGCGGCTGTCGATAGAGCATTTGGTACGAAGTGCCCACGCTGTTGGCAATGGGACGAATGTCCTGGGAAGCAAGGGTTATGCAGACGTTGCGAGCTTATTCTTAAGTAATTGAGCTGCAATTAACTATGGCTAGCTTGCTATGCATACACTGTAGTTGCCTTTTTTCTGTGTGATAAAGCCGTTGTGAAGAATTAGTTTTTTCACAACGGCTTTTTAGATGTCTTTTATAAATTTTTTACTTATTAGAATATTTTTGTTGAAATTATATGGTCAATATTGCTAAACTGTTATTATATCTCAAGCAGATTGTGGTGCTCATGGCGATGCCATGTACGCACAAAGCCCAGTGGTGCCCAATGGTTTGATGGTGGATTGTTTACTCAAAAGTGCTGATTAATGTGTAATATGTAGTGTTTAATGTTTGTTCAAAAATGTGAGGTAGTTATCATGAAGAATATGAGAGAGTATGGAGTAGTATTAGCTATGCTGCTATGCAGCATGGCGTTGACAGAATCGCACCTATCTGCAGCAGAAGCGCCTGCGGCAGAAGTATCAGCGGCAGCGGCGGCAGCGCCTGCGAAACCTAGAAGGGATATATTAGCTGAAAGTTTTCGAGAAGATTATGCGCCAGGGGCTCATGGAGCAGCGCCAGCAGTATCGTCGTCATCAGCACCATCATCAGCGGCAGCATCATCGTCATCATCAGCAGCAGCACCTGCAGCGGCAGAAAAGCCCGTCAGTACTGGATGGTTTGGTGGCTTATGGGGTGGTCGTGGTAAACCAGCAGTGCCATCTATACCAGCAAAAGCCGTTACGCCTGGTCCTAAGCCAGGAACACCACCGCTATCAGCACCAGAAGTGGCGGCAGCAGAAGTACCAGCAGAGGCAGCACCAGCAGAGGCAGCAGCAGCAGAGGCAGCAGCAGCAGAAGCAGCAGCAGCAGAAGGCGAAGAAGGCCGTGAGAAAACGCCAACAGAAGCACAGGAAGTAAGTCAAGAAACTGTTATGCAGAAAATAGGAAAAGGCACATGGGATGCTCTTGGTGCGACTGGTCGTGCGGGATTAATGGGGCTTCTTGCAACAGGTAGTGGCTTGGCATACGCTGGCAAAGGTGCCTTGCAGCTTGGTGGCAAGGCGGTACAATTAACCCCTGATGCTGTGCGTGCCTTGGCAGGCTTGCTCAGGAGTAAGGGCCATGAGAGGGCTTTCAGAGAACTCACAAGTGATATCGCCCGGGGTGCGGAGAAGATTCGTGCTATACCCGTCTATAACCTAGCGGAGAAGATGCAGTACAAATTTTACGGCGAGCTTGTACATGCTGATGGAACAGTAGAACAGGCTTTTAGAGATCTTGCACCTTTCGATATGACAACAATAATCGTGAGGAATCCAGAGACAACAACGGTACGTACCATCAGAATTGTACCGGCCGATCCAAGTGCAACGTTCAATCCTTTCGGACAGGGACGTTCGGCAACCATAGATTTTGTAAATGTCAAAGATAAAGATACCGGTATCGTTATACAGGATGTTGCTGGCTATTTAGCAAAGGGCTGGGAAGCGGTTACATACGGACCACAAAGAGCCGTCCATCGTTTGGTGTCTGCACCGGACTTCAATGCGTTAGGTGTTGGAAGGGCTATAGCGCTTGGTGCATCGAACGAAGCTGTTCGTGCCTTATTTCCTCTCGCAGAGCGAGCATCCAAGAGGGGCAAAATATTACCGCATCACATCCTAGGGAATGCCTATTACTTAAAAACAGATCGTGGTCTTAATAAGCAGATTGAGTTCGATTTTGAAAAACAACGTGGTGTGATCAATTCATTCGAAGTCCAAGGCGGTTCCCGCCAGGTTGCAGAAGCTGCTCGTGCGATTCTCAACAAGGCCAAAGAAAACATAATAAAAGAGTTACTTGGTCAAACCGAACAAGTCGCCTTTAAAGACATTGATTTTGCCGTGGGAGGTTCTCAAGGTGCTGTGCCACCTGATGTTCAAGGATTTTTCCAGGCAGTAGAACGCCAAGAGTATGCAAAAGTCAGAGCCTGGTTGGAAGCTCTAGGGCGATCAAAAGAAGTAGCTGCTGGTCGTCAGCTCGCGTCCTATAAAGCAGCCAGGCCTGGTGATTCAGATGGCAATTTCGCGTTGCATATTGCTGCTCTCAGAAATGATCCACTTATGGCGCAGGTCTTAATAAACAACGGCTTTGATACACAAAAGACACAGCAAAACGGAAAAGGCGAGAGGCCTATCGATTTGGCACTGAAGTTATATCCAGAGAATGGATCACTTATAAATGCGTTATTACCGTAATAGCATCTAGGGGTGTCTAGTCGCCTAGAAATCATACTACTGCATCGGTGATTACCTACCCAGATACGCTCATTAAAGCCGCTGTTGTGCTTTCTGTTGACATAGTCACAGTGTTACACAACAGCGGCTTTTTTTGGGCATTACCTCCATGTGCTCTGCTTGTTGTTGATGTCGTGCTTTATTACCGGATTGTCGATCGCTATACTAAGTACATAGGTGTGTTATCAAGAGAGACACGCATGTAGTTTAAAACGATAACGATATATTCTTCCACAAAGGAGCTAACCTATGTCCGGTCATTCTAAATGGGCGACAATTAAACATAAAAAAGCTTTGGTTGATTCAAAACGAGGCAAAGCATTTACAAAGTTAATTAAAGAAATTACGGTAGCGGCAAGGCTTGGCGGCGGTGACCCCAACGGCAATCCTAGGCTGCGCCTTCTGCTCGATAAAGCCAAAGAGATTAATATGCCTGTCGAGAACTCTACGCGTGCTATCAAACGTGGTACCGGTGAGATTCCTGGCATGCATTACGAAGAATTTACTTATGAGGGGTATGGGCCGCATGGGATAGCCGTTATCGTTGATACACTCTCAGATAACAAGAATAGAACCGTCTCTGAGCTGCGCCATCTTTTTTCATCAAGTGGTGGTACACTTGCTGAAAGTGGTGCTGTTAACTGGATGTTCGAGAAGATGGGTGTTATCAAACTTGCTGATGCTTCAATAGCAGAAGAGAAGCTCCTTGAGGATCTTATTGATTACGAAATTAATGATATAAAAGTCAGTAGCGACACTATTTTTGTGTATTGCGCTATCAAGGCGCTTGATCAGGTCAGACATAAGCTTGAAGAGCTTGGCCTTACTGTGGAAGAGGCTGAAATAGAATGGGTTGCGAAGAATACAACGACACTAGATGATGCACAGGCTGAGAAAGCAGTTGACTTTTTGAGCGCAATCCAAGATCATGATGATGTGAAAAACGTCTACACTAATCTTGTTTAGTCTATAGTGACAGTATACGGTTATATGCGGCTCTCCAGGCATGTTCATGGTTGTTTTGCGCATTTATTAGAGGCGTCTGCGACCGTTATGGGGAGCCCTTAGAGGATTCTATGATATACAGTATGACCGGTTTTGCAGCGACCAGCATGGTGCTATTTGCCGATTCGGCAAGTCCGATTAATATTTCTATGAACCTTAAATCTCTTAATTCGAGATTTTTTGAGGCAACGTGCAAATTGCCCTACGCACTGAATAACCTAGAAACAGAGTGCATTAAACTCTTTAAGCGGAGGCTTCATCGAGGGCACGTTTATTTTACGGTCTATGCAAGTAATCAGCACATGTTGCATTGCATGATAAAACCCAATCTTGAGGTTGTCCGTGGTTATATCGAGGCGATTAATACCATCAAAGAATCGTGCCACTTAGAAGGCAATTTGGCAGTACATGATATTCTTGGACTGCCTCACATCTTTAATATTGAAGAACGAAATCTTGGCGACGATCTGCAAAAACAGTTACTTGATGCTATCGATCTTATGATAGATGAGGTACTCGAGGCACGCAAAAAAGAGGGTTTATCATTAAAAAAAGATTTTGAACAGCGCTTATCTATCGTACAACCTGAGATAGAGGCCATCGAGAAAGCATTTAATACGCTCATGGAGCAGCAAAAAATACTGGTGCATGACGAACTTGAAAATCTCGATGCTGTCCATGCTGATGTTGCCGAATCACGCAGGCAAACGTTATATGGCCAACTTGATAAAATTGACATCAACGAGGAAATAGTACGTTTCAAGAGCCATCTGGCTAATTTTGCCTCACAGCTCGGCTCACCGGTTGTCGAAAAAGGCAAGAAGCTCGATTTTATCCTGCAAGAGCTGGCGCGGGAAATAAATACTATTGCAGCAAAATGTTCAGACAGTACAATAAGTAGTTTAGCAATTAACATTAAGGTAGAACTCGAAAAAGCTCGCGAACAGGTCCAAAATATCGTATGAACTATTTCACACATTTGCACGTTCACACTGATCATTCTTTACTCGATGGCGCTATAACGCATGATGCATTAATAGCTTTCGCCCAGCGCCATAATATTCCGGCTATTGGTACGTCTGATCATGGCAATATATTTGGTGCAGTAAAATTTTTTCAGAAGTGCAAAAAAGCTGGGATTAAGCCGATTCTCGGTATTGAGAGCTATTTCACCGAGGATGTTGCTGTTAAGTCACACGAGAATCGTTATTATCACCTGCTGTTAATAGTACAAAATCGCGTTGGCTATAAAAATCTTTGTAAGCTTATCTCCTATGCCTATCAGAAAGGTTTTTATTTTAAACCGCGTATTGATTATGATATTCTGGCGCGACATGCAGAGGGTCTTATCGCAACGACTGCCTGTGTTGGCGGCCATATTCCAAGCCTCTTATTAAACAATAATGAGCAAGAAGCTCGTTCTCGCATCGACTGGTTTTTGAACGTCTTCGGTCGTGATAGATTTTATCTAGAAGTGCAACCGGAAGAGTTCCCCGAACAGGTTATTGTCAATAAGAAGCTCTATGAACTGAGCGCTGAGCTTGGCATTAATTGCGTTGTTGGTTGTGATGCACATTACCCGAATCGTGATGATCGAGATGCCCATGAAATTATGCTTGCGATACAAACGCACGCTAAAATGGCCGACCAAGACCGTTTCACCTTCGGTGATATACGAGCCTATTTAAAGAGCCCAGACGAAGTCATAGAGCTTTTTAAAGATCATCCTGAGGCTGTCTGGAATACTGGTCGTATTGCTGATCAGTGCGAGTTTACGTTCGAAACTGGCAAGCTATTTTTCCCTAAATTTGATATACCTCAAGAACATACGCCTACTACTTATTTTAACTATCTTTGTGCAGAGGGCTTTGAACGCCTTAAGGCTGATAATCGTATACCTGCCGACCAGTATGATCTCTACGAAGCACGGCTCCACGAAGAGATTGCTCTTATCACCAAGATGGGTTTTATAGAATATTTCTTAGTGGTTAGTGATTTTATTCAGTGGGCCTATAGACACAATATTCCCGTTGGACCTGGTCGTGGCTCTGCTGCTGGCTCAATGGTGGCATGGGCATTACAGATAACTAATATCGATCCTATTAAATATACGCTGCTGTTCGAGCGTTTTCTTAATCCAGAACGTGTCTCGATGCCTGATATCGATATCGATTTTTGTATCGAGGGTCGAGAAACTGTTATCAATTATGTTAAAGACCGTTATGGCCATGACAAAGTATGTCAGATCATCACCTTTGGTACCATGATGGCAAAGGGTGTTATTAAGGACGTTGCCCGCGCCCTTGGCATCCCTTTTGAAGACTCAACTATGATTACTGGGCTTATACCTGACCAGCTTAAGATAACGCTACATGAAGCAGTTGAGCAGGAACCACGCCTAAAAGAGCTTATTGAGAATAGTCCTACAGTGCAAAAACTGTTTGATATTGCCTATCGGCTTGAGGGTGTCACCCGTCATGCATCTAAACATGCTGCTGGTATTGTGATTTCACCGGAGCCAATTGATGACATCTTGCCAGTCTATATTCCGCCAAAGACTGACGAGCTTGTAACGCAATATGATATGACTGAGCTCGAGTATCTAGGTTTTCTTAAGATTGATTTCCTTGGGCTCAAAAACTTGACCTTAATCGATCGTGCTTTGCGGCTTATTCAGCAGTTACATGGTGAATCGATTGATATAAACAAGATACCCTTAGACGACTCCAAAACGTTTGCTTTATTGTGCGCAGGTAAGACATCAGGTGTTTTCCAGTTAGAATCCGATGGCCTCAAAGATGTTTTACGTAAACTTCAGCCAGAAAAATTTGAAGATATTATCGCTGTCAATGCTCTCTACCGCCCAGGGCCGCTAGGCTCGGGCATGGTCGATGATTTTATAGAACGAAAGCATGGCCGACAAAAAATACAGTATGTATTTCCTGCTCTTGAGCCTATCTTGCAAGAGACCTATGGTGTTATTGTTTATCAAGAACAGGTTATGAAAATTGCAACGGCGATTGCTGGCTACACACTTGGTCAGTCTGACTTACTGCGGCGTGCTATGGGTAAGAAAAAGGCTGATGAGATGGCTAAGCAGCGCGCGCTCTTTTTGGCCGGCGCAGACAAGCTTGCTTATGATAGCCAAAAAGCGGGCGAGTTATTCGATCTCATGGCCTATTTCGCTGGTTATGGGTTTAACAAATCTCATTCTGCCGCATATGCGTTGATTGCCTATCAAACAGCCTATCTGAAAGCAAATTACCCAGCCCCCTTTATGGCATGTCTTATTTCTCTTGAGTCGTCAAATCCGGATGCTATGGTGCTGTATCTTGACGAAGCAAAAAGTATGGGCTTAACGATAGTACCCCCTAATATTAATCGTTCTACAGCAGCATTTAGTGTTCTTGATGGTGCTCTTTTATTTGGCCTACAAGGTATCAAAAATGTTGGGCAAACAGCGCTCGAAGCGATTATTGCTGAGCGCGAAAAGAAACCCTTTACGGATCTTCTCGATTTCTGTCGTCGTGTTGATCTGCGAACGGTCAATAAGCGTGTTATTGAAAATTTGATATGCGCGGGGGCCTGCGACGTGTTTCCAGGGACTCGTGCGCAGCAATATCATGAGCTCGGCAAAATAATTGATCGTGCGCTTGAGAAAAAGAAAGAAATGATGACCGGCCAAACCAGCCTTTTTGGTGATGGTATGCAGCCGGCCGATGGTTCGCATGATGCACCTACGCAGGAGTACCAGTTTCAACAAACAGTTACGTGGACCGACAAGGAAAAGCTTGAACGTGAAAAAGAGGTTACTGGCTTTTATGTGAGTGAACATCCATTGGGTATATACCGGAAGCAACTGCAGTGGCTTGCATGTACGCCGTTTGCGCCGATACCTCGTGTTGGCCAAGATGGGCAAGAACCAACAATAGTAAGCTGCGGATTACTCAAGAGCTGTCGTGAAATAACGACAAAGAAAGGCGATCGTATGGCCTTTGTACAGATAGAAGATACACAGGGCACAACAGCTGAGCTGATTGTCTTTCCCCGCGTGTATAAGCAAGTACAGGATTGGTTAAAGCAGTACCAGGTCTTTGTGCTGAAGGGTCATGTCGACGCTGCCTCAGATACAGTCTGCAAAATCAAAGTTGATACACTCGTACCAATAGAACTTCTGTTCGATGTATGGCCACAAATCAATAGTGTAACGCTTGATCTTAGTGCTTCTCTTGACGAGCAGCTCATAATCACGCTAAAGGATATCCTGGTGAAAGGTCCGGTGCCACTGAAAATAGCGTTTACTGAGAACGCAAAGCGCCTGGTACTTGAGAGTACGGAGTCGGTAAAGCTTTCATGTGAAGTACTTGAGAAAATCACAGAACATGGCATTGCTGTTGCACTATCGCTGTGATATAATGCCATGCTCCTGTGTATCTGCATAGGTAATAATGCTGGTCCTGCGCGAATGACAAGGACGACATTATGGCTTATTATTGATAGTACCCTGGTGAAAAATCGATGCTGCCATCTTTTTTAATGGTGACATATGCAGGAAGCCGTATATCGGATGATCTCATATCAACAGTATTAAAAAATGCATAGGCAAGCCTACGTGGTTTGGCTATACCATCGCTTATATCATATGCTGTTATCCTGATTCTCTGAATGCCATCATCTACAGGAACAGATGGTTGCATACCTGGTCGCACTACTTGCGAGAAAAAAGGTGCTACACCCAAGATGTCATCAGGTCTTCCAGTAAGGTCCGTAACTCTAACGAGCACATTCATATCACTATTGTTTATGAGCGCAAAATCCCTCCCAGCTGCAGGAGCAGCTGCAGGAGCAGCACTTGTGCTCAACAAGGCAAGAGCAAGGCAGGCAACGGCGATAGCTCTGTTATTTATTATACTCATGAGGCATCCTTTCATGTATATTTGCCAACTTAGTAAAAACTAAAAATTTATTGTTATTACATTTGTAAGATAGACGTCTACACTATACTCTATCAAAAATTTACTACAAAAAGCAATAATTTAATAAAAAAATAATTGAATAAAGCCAACAATGTGTTCAACCCTTCGAGACGCTCGCTCTGCTCGCCCTCAGGGCGAACGGCCTCCTGACCGTGATAGCCATTACGAGCCAATAAGTTTCTGTCGTTCAATTCATTGAGATGCTTGCAGAGCTCGCCTGCCGACTCCGCCAAAGCAGCTATGCACACCGACTCCTACTTTGTGAATATGCTCCGACGGCAGGACAATGCGAACGTGGTTGGCTGATGCACTCGCCTTGTTGGTCTTTAGAATAAACAGCATGACATGGTGCCACGTTTGGCATGGGCGCAAGCATTGTAATGATCTTTATGCATACAGGTCACTGCTTAACCTTGATTTTTGTACATATCTCTTGAATTTAAGGGTTGATTTTTGTACATTGATCCAAGGTACTAACGATTTATGTGCGCAAAGCATGTTGCGCGCATGTATCAAGGTAGCGCACTATGCTGCGTATCTAATGCTTATTTGATGCTAAAATCCTGATCATACAATATACGAGAGGAACTTCATGAAAAGAACCATTGGATACTATCTCCAGGAGTGGAAAGAGCGCGATACCAGAAAACCATTACTTGTTCGTGGTGCTCGCCAAGTTGGCAAAACATACGTAATTCGGCAGTTTGGATCATTGTTTTCGAATTTTGTTGAGATTAATCTTGAAGCAAATGAAGCTGCTCGTACTATCATAGAAAAAGATCTTGATCCAAAACGGATAATACGCCAATTGTCGGAGCTTTTACAGACGGATATTACACCTGGCTCAACGTTACTTTTTTTTGATGAAATTCAAGTGGTACCCAAGGCAATTTTAGCGTTGCGATATTTTTATGAGATTATACCCGCATTGCATGTTGTCGCTGCTGGATCACTGCTTGATTTTGCCATAGAGCAGGTAGGAATACCGGTTGGACGCATTTCGACGTTGTACATGTATCCAGTATCTTTCTTGGAATTTCTTGTAGCAACAGGTAATACACGATGGGCAGAACTCATTCTCGATCATACGACCGATGAACCATTAAGTGAGCCTGTACACGAAGGCCTACTTGCTATGGTGGGTGAGTACCTTGCAATTGGTGGCATGCCAGAAGCAGTGAACGAGTGGATAAAGACAGGAACATCTCGCGCAACACGTATTGTCCATGCGGATCTTGTCTATACGTATCAACAAGATTTTGGAAAATATGCGAAAAAACATCAAATAAAATATCTTGACCTTCTTTTTCAAAAGGCTGTTGACCAGCTTGCCAATAAATTTATGTATGCTCGTGTTGGTGAATATAAGAAAAGAGAACTTGAGCCATCTTTAGAGCTTTTGGAAAAAGCTGGACTTTTCTATAGAGTTATTAAAAGTGCTGGTCAAGGCTTACCAATTGGTTCTCAAGCTGATCTAGATGACTTTAAGATACTCTTTTTAGATGTTGGCCTTAGTCAGGCCATACTAAAGCTTGCTATAACGTTCTGGTTTATCGATCCACTGAATGCCTTTGTAAATAAGGGAGAGCTTGTTGAGGCATTCATCGGTCAGGAACTTTTAGCCTACTCAGACCCTATCATGAAAGAATCTCTTTTTTATTGGCGCCGTGATAGTCGCGGCAGTCATGCTGAGATAGATTATATGGTCCAATTGCGTGATAGTATAGTACCCATTAAAGTTAAGGCAGGGGCAAGTAAACGCATCAAAAGTATGCAGATATTTTTGGAGTCACACCCAGGTTCTTCGTATGGCATACGATTTTCTACCGATAACTATGCCGTTCGCCAGCATATTGTATCGTATCCACTATATGCTACAGCAAAGCCATGCGCTGATGCTGCAGAAGGTGTTAGTAAAGCATTACGATACTTAGTGACGCGATAATAAAATTATCGCATGCTTATGGCCATAGGCGAACAGAGCGCATATGGCAGTGCCTCTTGCTCGGCGTGCTTAGTCTATCAAAATAGCTTGTATGCCTTACGGTATCGGCTTAATGTGTTGCATGGTCACGATCTTTCGCCTTGGTATAATCAAGCGCCTGGATGGCATACTCCTGATGGAGCGCTTCAAGTGTCGATAGAAATCGCTGGAGCGTAAATGGTGTGTCCGACACTATCGTAATCTTATCGATGGTGATATGGATATGCTCAAGAACGGTTGCCATATCATAGGCGGGAGCTCGTAATAAGGCGAAGACCATCTGTTGATGGAGTGAAACAGTGCTAGAAGGTGCCAAGACATCAAGCCGTGCTAGAATAGCACGTGCTGTTTCGCGATCGTGCGACTCGATGCTTGCTGTAAACAGCAGCTGCAGGCTCCCGATTGCTTTCGGGATATTACCTAACTTTTCATAATAGGCACTCAGTTTCTGCATCGAGTCAACCATAGTGGGATTAAGCTCGCAAATATGCTCATATAGCCCAGCTGCGGCGGCATACCTTCCTTGTTCCTCATAGAGTGCCGCGGCTTCGATGTATTTTGTTATTGCAAGCGGTGTATCTTTAAAGGCCAACAGAATATCGCCCTCGAGTTGTCGCCGAAAAGCGGGATCGTCAATGGAATGAGCAAGCAATCGATATACTGCAAGGGCACGTACTTTTTCTCCTCGAGCGACACATTCTGCCAACGTGAACCAAGCAACCGTATATTTGTCGTGTGGTATTTGCCTCATAACACAAACATCCTTCTAACGTTGTACCAAACTACTATCTCAGAAAACTTATACGCTACACGTACGCATGTAATATTATGTTATAAGGTATCGGTATCGATAGCAAGTTTAAATAAGTTCTCAGAACAAGAATGGTGCCGGGGGTCGGAATTGAACCAACGACGCTGAGCTCTTCAGGCTCACGCTCTACCACTGAGCTACCCCGGCATATAACGATCAACTTGTAAAAATGGTACCCTTTTATAGATTTTTGTCAACTTGTTTATGGATTTTATGTTTGTTCTATGTTCAATGAATACGTAGTATGCTTGTACTATAGAATGCAACTTTATACAGTGCATACTCAGTGGTGAGCGTATGTTGAGATTTTCTTGCTGGTTTCACTAAGTTTATCGATTGTATGAAAATAAAGTTTTTTAATGGCACATGTTGATGCTGCTGTTCGTAGGTTCTGCAGAGCATTGCATACGCCTCGCTCTTGCCCTTACCATGCATTGAAATTGAGCGGCAACAAAGAGAGCGTCATAGCTTAGGTAACTGAGTAACGTTATGCCTTTGCTGGCAGCCAAATTATAATACTTTCACATGCGGTAGTTGTTGCCGTAATCGTTGTATGGCAGCAACGTCAGACGTTATAGGATTATGAAAAAGCCAAACTTCTCGTAAATTCTGCAGGCCATCGAATATTCTTGGCTCCAAGGCTTTCAGTCGATTATAACTAAGCTCAAGTACTTGTAGATACTGCAGGCCACTGAACATTCTTGGCTCTAAGGTTGTGAGGCGGTTGTAGTTAAGGGAAAGTTGCCATAGATTCTGCAAGCTATCAAATATTCCTGAAGGTAAAGTTGTGAGTTGGTTGCCGCTAAGCTCAAGTTCTTGTAGATTCCGCAGGTCACTGAGTATGTTTCGAGGCAAGGTTGTTAGTTCGTTGTGACCAAGATGAAGATTGCGTAGATTTTGCAGGCCATTAAATATTTCCGGTGGTAGAGTTACTAGTTTGTTGCCGCCAAGATAAAGATTTTGGAGATTCTGCAGACCGTCGAATGTTCCTGCAGGCAAAGCTGCTAGTTGGTTGCCGTCAAGACGAAGTTGCTGTAGATGCTCCAAGCCACCGAATGTTCCTGGCAGTAAGACTGTTAGGTCATTATCGTTAAGATCCAAGCTTAACAGATAACATTGTAATCCACTAATCCATGCGTTGAGTTCTTGTATGAATTTGAATAAAAGTGTTGGTTCCATGGTGCCAAGGTTAATGCTGGGTAAATTAATATGTACGTAATTTCCTTGCTGTCCTTGCAATCTACGTTGAATTTCAGCGTAATATGCTTGGCGAAATGGATTATAGCTTCCCCCAAATAATGCCACTGGTCTTATAGTGATGGGATTTTGCATATGTACGGTGCGATGTATCTGCTGTATGATACTTGGTGGAAACGCATGCCCCTTACCTTTGTTAAAGAATTTCTCTAACTCTGCTATACTTGGCGTTGGATTCACGCTTTTAGCAACATAAATTCGGGCGAGTTGTTGAGCCATTGCATCTTGTATGCGTTCTTCTTGCGATAGCGCCCACCAATCTTCGAGCTGTTCTTCAACTTCACCTGCCGGTTGATATTCTGTTGCACGCATAGAGCTACTGCCGGCATCTGCAGCGGGCGGTGCTGCAGAAAAGATAGGCAGGGTGCTATAACTTAGATAACTAAGTAACGTTATTAAGACTATCTTCTTCATGATTCGTCCTTCTCTGCATACGATGGTGAAAACTATAAGCATGCTATAAACGGCTTAAAGCAGCATGACGGCTGTTGTGTTGCTTGCTGCGCGCGTGTGTCTCTATTAGGCTACTTCAGTGTTGTTTTAATAACGCAGGTTGGTGGTAGTTGTTGCCGTAATCGTTGTATGGCAGGAGCATCAGATGCTATAGGATTATCTACAAGCTCAATCCATAGTAGGTTATGTAGGCCATCGAATATGTGTGGCACCATTGTTGTTAGCTTATTTTGACTAAGAATAAGCCCTTCTAGATGTTCCAGGCCATTGAATGCCCCTGGTTGCAAAGTTGTTAGCTTGTTGACTTTAAGCAAAAGCTCTTGCAGACTTTGCAGGCCAGCGAACGTTCCTGGCTGCAGCTCGCGTAATTCGTTAGCAGCAAGGTTAAGCTTGTGTAGATTATACAGACCATCGAATATACCTGGCTGCAAGGTTGTTAGCTGGTTGTAACTAAGATCAAGTTCAAGCAGCTCATCCATGCCATCAAACATGCCATCGGGTAAGGTTGCTAGCTTATTACTGGCAAGGACTAGAGTATGTATATGACACCCCATGCTGGCAAAAACTCTAAAAAGTTTCTGTATTAATTGCGACAAAAGCTCTGGTTGTAGAGAACCAAGGTTGGCATTATTGAGTGGAACAAGCACATAACAACCTTCACCCATCTTTTTTACTGCATTTTGCAGTTCAAGCTGGACGTCATGCAATAACTTCTTGCTGTATTTATCAAAATTTCCATTGAATTTCGCATCGATCATGATAGGAGTTGGATTGTTACTATGTAATTTGCGATGTACTAACTGCATAATGCCAGGCGGCAATGCATAACCTTTCTCAGCAAAGTATGTTTGTAATTCTTCTCTGCTTGGTCTTTGATTAAATGTCGTGCGTTGATAGTTTTCGGCAAGTTCTTGTACCAATGCATCTTGTAGATCCTTATGGTGTCGTAGGTGCCACAGCGTGTCTAAAGTTTCTTCAGTTTCTGGTGATAAAGCAGGCCCCTGTGCAGCGCTGCTGCTTGCAGCTGGTGGCGCTACTGAAGGCTTTGCCTCTCGTTTGAATAACCCTTGCATCTTGTCGGAGAACCATGCCCTCAATCCTTGTTGAGGCGCTGTTTCAGCAAGAACTGGTAATGGTCTCTGCTCTTTGCCTGCTTCGATACTACTGCCGTCTCCTGCAGCGGGTGGCGCTGCAGCAAAGGCAGGGAGGGTGCTATAACTTAGATAACTAAGTAACGTTATTATGACTATCTTCTTCATGATTCTTCCTTCTCTGTACACAATTGTGCAAACTATAAATATGCTATCTCAGTGCCATTGCTCATAGCCGCCGAGCACGTTGTAGCCAAGGAAATTGGGGAGTAGATTGGAATTGCTGAGTTATAATGGCACATGTTAATGGCAATTGTCGCCGTAATTCTTCTATGGCAGCAGTATCAGATGCTATAGGGTTATGCAAAATAAAAAGATTTTGTAGCTTTCGCAAGCCACCGAATATTCCTAAAGGCAATGCTGCTAGTTGATTATAGCTAAGAACAAGCCATGTAAGATTCCGCAAGCCATTGAATATGCCAGGCTCTATTGTTGTTAGCCGGTTATTACCAAGACGAAGATCCAGTAGATTGTGTAGTTCATTGAATATTCCTGTAGGCAAGGCTGTTAGTCGGTTGTTGCTCAGATAAAGCACTCGCAGATTCTGCAGGCCATAGAATGTCCTAGGAGATAGAATTGTCAGTTCGTTATTGCCAAGTGAAAGCCTTTGCAGATTCTGCAGGCCATCGAATATCTCCGGGGGTAAAACTGTTAGGTTGTTGTCGCTAAGACTAAGCTCTTGTAGGCTCAGCAAGTCGCCGAATATTCCTGCAGGTAAGGTTGTTAGGCGATTGTTGCTAAGATCAAGGTTTAATAATCTACAATGCATACTCATAATGAGTCCGTATAATTCTTGTATGAACTGCAATAAGAGCTCGGGTTGCATATTTTCAAGATCATTATGCGAAAGATAAACTTGTACGTAACTACCATCTTGGCCTGATAATTCATGTTGAATATTAGCCCATAATGCTTGGCTAAATGCATCATAATCTCCCGCAAATTTTGCTCGAGAAGTAATAAAGATGGGATGTTGTCTCTTATGCTCCAATGTGCGGTGCACAAGCCCTATGATACTGGGTGAAAACGCATGTCCCTTATCTTTGTTAAAGAACATCTCTAACTCTGCTATACTTGGCGTTGGATTCTCGCTTTCAGCAACATAAATTCGGGCGAGTTGTTGAGTCATTGCATCTTGTATGCGCTCTTCTTGCGATAGCGTCCACCAGTCTTCGAGCTGTTTTTCAACATCACCTGCTGGTTGATATTCTGCTGCACGCACAGAGCTACTACCGGCTCCTGCGGTAGCTGACATTGGGGCGTTATGCAAAGCTTCTGCCAGTAATTGTGCGGTGCTTTGCACCAATCTTTGCTCGCTGCCTGCAGCAGGCGGTGCTGCAGCAAAGGCGGGCAGAGTGCTATACAACAGATAACTAAATAACGTTATTAAGACTATCTTCTTCATGATGTCTCCTTTTCTGTATACAAATATGATACCTATAAAAATATAAACAATGTAAGGCGGTCTAGTGGCTATGATATTGCTTGTTGCGCCTGTGTGCCTATTCGCTCATTTCAAACAAAACTTCCTGTAGATTAGGTAGTTCGCTCAGCAATCTTTGCACTAATAGTTTTCGCTCTGAGGTTGTTAGTGGGTTGAAACTAAGACCAAGCGTTCGTAGACTTCGTATGCCGCTGAATATTGTTGAAGGTAAGGTTCTTAGTTGGTTGTGGTCAAGATAAAGTTCTTGTAGATAGTGTAGTCCATTGAATGTTCCTGGTTGCAAGGTTGTTAGGCGGTTACGACTAAGTTCTAGGCTCAACATATGACAGTTTTTCTGCCTAATATGTCCTTGTAGTTCCTGTATGAATCGGGATACTTGTTCAGGTTGCATAGCACCAAGGTTTTTGTTATTGAGATTAACACGTAGATAACTGCCATCACGTCCTTGCAACGCGCTTTGAATTTCAGCCCATATTGCTTGGCTAAACGTATCATAATCTCCCTCAAATCTTGCCACTGGTTTAATAACGATGGGATTGCTCAACATAAGCTGCAATGTGCGATGCGTAAGTTTTATGATGCTAGGTGGCAACATGTGTTCCCCGCCTTCGTTAAAAAATGCCTTTAAAGCCTGCATACTTGGCATTGGATTATCGTTTTGTGCAAGATAGTTTTTGGCAAGTTGTTCGGCAATTGCATCAGGCATAGTATGGTATAGCGCCCACCAGTCAGTGAGTTGGTTTTCAACTGCACGCATAGAGCTACTTCCAGCTCCTGCAGCAGGCGGTGCTGCAGCAAAGGCTGGCAGAGTGCTATACAATAGATAACTAAATAACGTTATTATAACTATCTTCTTCATGATTCGTCCTTCTCTGTATACGATTGTGAAAACTATAAACATGCTATAAACGGTTTAAGAAAGTTCTTTGCATTTAACCTGGCATGGATGCACTATCGAGTTTTTCTGATAGTACATCCCTTTGGTAACTGTCGCTGTAATTCTTCTACGGCAGCAGCATCAGAGGCTATAGGGTTACGTGCAAGACCAAGTATTCGTAGATTTCCCAGGCCATCGAATATTTCTGCTGGCAAGGTCGTTATTTGGTTTCCATCAAGTAAAAGCAACCGTAGCTTTTGCAGATCATTGAATATTCCTGGCTCTAAAGTTGTTAGTTGGTTATCAATAAGAAAAAGATGTTGTAGATTGTCCAGGCCATAGAATACTCTTGAAGGTAAGGTTATTAGTTGGTTGTAGCTAAGATAAAGATGTCGTAGATTTCCTAGGCCATCGAATATTCCTGCAGGTAAAGTTGTTAGTTCGTTAGCAGAAAGATCAAGTATCAGTAGATCTTGCAGGCCATTGAATATTTTCGGAGGTAAGATTGTTAATCTATTGAGGCAAAGATTAAGGCAAAATAAATGACAGTTCATGCTTATAACATGTCTGTGTATGCCCTGTATCAATTGAGATAAAAGTTCAGATTCTATGTCGCCAAGGTTGTTGTTGCACAGATTGACTAGTACATAACTACCTTCTTGGCCATGTAATGTGCTCTGAACTTTAGCAAGCAATGCTTGGCTAAACGCGTCATAATCTCCCTCGAATTTTATCGAAGGTACAATAATGATAGGGTTTCGCTTGTGTATGTTGCTATGCACCTGCTTTACGATACTAGGTGGCAACATATGACCCCCGCCTTCGTTAAAGAATGCCTCTAAAGTCTGCATGCTTGGTCGTGGATTATCGTTTTGAGCAAGATAGTTCTGGGCAAGTTGTTCGGCAAGTGCATCAGGCATAGTATGGTATAGCGTCCACCAGTCAGTGAGTTGGTTTTCAACTGCACGCATAGAGCTACTTCCAGCTCCTGCAGCAGGCGGTGCTGCAGCAAAGGCTGGCAGAGTGCTATACAATAGATAACTAAATAACGTTATTATAACTATCTTCTTCATGATTCGTCCTTCTCTGTATACGATGGTGAAAACTATAACACATGCTATAATGGGTACTGCTCGTCGCCATTTCCATGATGTACTATGTTCTTCGTGCTATCTATCACTGATAACCAAGCGTCATGGCATTACCGAATGGTGCAGAATGGTAGTTGCCGCCGTAATTCTTGTATAGCAACAGTGCCAGACACAAAGGGATTATCTGAAAGCAAGAGCGCTTGTAGGTGCTGCAGGCCATTAAATACCTGTGGCGTTAAGGTTGTTAGCTTGTTGTTAGTAAGATAAAGCCACTCTAGATTATGCATACTATCGAATATTCCTGGGGGCAAGACGGTTAATTGGTTATAGCTAAGATTAAGCTCTTCTAGATTCTGCAAATCCTGGAATACTCTTTGATCTAAGACTTTTAGTCGGTTTTTACAGAGATCAAGCTCCTGAAGCTCAGACATGCCTTCAAATATTCTCGGGTGTAGGTTTGTTAAAAAATTGCCATTAAGATCTAGGCTTAGCAGATGACAATGCATAGTGTTGATACGTTTATGTAGCTCCTGTATTAATTGTGCTAGGAGTTCAGGCCGCATACTGCCGAGATTTATGGTATTCAGTATAACTCTTACATAACAATCCTTTTTCCCGTGTAGTTCACTTTGCAAGGTATTTTGCATGGTGCGCAATAACTTTTTGCTGTATGAGTCAAAGTTTCCATCAACGTATTGTACATTAGGTTCAAGAATAATAGGGTCTTTGATAAGCATTTCGCGATGTACAAGCTTTATGATAGGGGTCCATGCAGTACCTTGTGCTGTTTTAAAGTGTGCCTTCAACTCCTCTATGCTTGGCCTTGATGCATGTGCTGGTTTGGTAAGATAGTTTTGGATAAGATTGTGCACCAATGCATCTCGTATACGATCGTCTTGCAGTACTTGCCACCAATTTTCGAGTTGTTCCTCAAGTGATGCTTGCTTCGCACGCGCAGAACTACTACCAGCACCTGCAGCGGGTGGTGCTGCAGCAAAGGCTATCATGCTAGCAAAAAGAATTAACAAAACCAGTCGATATAGTCTAAAAATAGGTAGTTTCATGCTACGCCCTCTGCATCTATACATGCAAAAACTTTATCAAATAATATTGCTCGTTTTTCTTCAGCTTTGCTTGTATTATTTACGAGTGTCCTCTTATGCTATGATGAAGAACACAATAATGGTTCTTTATAGAGCAAAGAATAAAATATTACTACAAAAATAAATATCTATCACCTGTAGTATACTAAATATAAAAATCAAATTGCAATAATTTATTCAAAATCTCATAGATATTCTTTATTGTTAGTCACTTTTTCTAGTTGTAGGACAGTTAACTTGGTAACTACTATCTGATCTTTTGTGTCTAGTCGTCCCATCTTGCGTGGTTGATGCGCTTACCAGCGAGATTATAGTAGCGAGCTCGCTGGTAAGTTATATGCAGTATTACCCTACACGTATGTCGGGAGCTGTCTTTTGAAGCCACCGGTGCTTACTTTTTTCATGCCATTGCTGGTAACCATGTGTGGTAGTATTACCAAGTTGATACAATGTTGTGTATCGATAGTCGTTGACGTAAGCGTTTTATGGCCGCGTCATCAGACGTTACAGGGTTATCTATAAGCCAAATTTCTTGCAGATCGTGCAGACCATCAAATATTCCTGACTCTTCCAACGTTGTTAGCTGGTTACCAATAAGGCTAAGTGCTAGTAGGTGCTGTAGGCCATCGAATACTCCTGGAAGTAAGGTTGTTAAACGGTTTTTGTTAAGATAAAGCACTTGCAGATCCTGCAAATTATTGAATATTCCTGGAGGTAAGGCTGTTAGCTTGTTAAAGTTAAGATTAAGACATTGTAGATCCTGCAGGCCACTGAACATTCCTGGCGTTAGGGTTGTTAGCCCGTTATTGTGAAGATCTAGGCTTAACAGATGACAATGCATTCGCCTCACGCATTCGTGTAACTCTTGTATCAACTGAGATACAAGTTCAGGTACCATGTTGCCAAGGTTAAGGTTGCCAAGATCAAGACGAACAAAGCTCCGTTCCTGTCCTTGCAATTTGTGTTGAATTTCAGTGCACAATGCTTGGCTCAATGCAGCGTAATCTCCCTCAAATTTTATTGACCAAAATTTCATACAGATGGGATTTCTCATGTGTATGTTGCTATGCGTAAGCTCTAACATACCTGGCGGAAATATATGGCTTTGGTCGCTTGTAAAGAATGTCTCTACATCTTGCATGCTTGGTCTTGGCTTGTTGCCTTGGGCAAGATAGTTTCGGGCAAGCTGTTTGGCAAGTTCATGTGGCATAGCATGGTACAATGCCCACCAATCGGCAAGTTGGCTTTCAACTGCTGGTGATGGTTGATACTGTGCTACAGGCATAGAGCTGCTATCAGCACCTGCAAGTGTTGATGCTGGGACACCACGCAAAGCCACTGCCAATAATTGCGCAGTACGTTGCGCCAGCTCTTGTTCACTACTTGTAGCTGGCGGTGCTGCGGCAGAGACAGGCAGGGCGCTATAACTTAAATAACTGAGTAACGTTATACATACTAATTTTTTCATAATAAATTCTTTCTTTTAATGCGACTTTCTCTCATGATAACGCTGCACTCGCTGGGTAACTTTGCTGAATACTTTGTATTGAACATGGTAATAAATTGGTCGTAGCATAACCAAACAAGCTGTGTATATTTAAATAATAACAAATTTAAACTTTTTGTAAAGAAATTTTTATATTTTATATATAGTAGAGATAAAATCTATAGGGGTCTACAAAGGGTATTCGTGCTTGCCTCAGGACGAACGGATTGATTGACGTATGTTTTTGGTAGAGCTTGTTTGTCTTATGGCTCATCCTTCGTGTCGGCACGGAGCGTGCCTGCCTCAGGACGAACGGATTGATTGATGCATGTTTTTGGTAGAGCTTGTTTGTCTTATGGCTCATCCTTCGTGTCGGCACGAGGCGTGCCTGCCTCAGGACGAGCGGGTTGACTATATATTTGAGTCTTAACAACAAATGTTGCTGTACCTAGGTTTGTACGATTCTATAGAGGCTTTACCCATAGTACGTAACTCCTGTTATTATATGATACATTAACGCTTATGGTATTGAATAAAGATTATTTTAACCCGTTCGTCCTGAAACAGGAATGTTCTGTGCCAACATGAAAAGTGCGTTATAAGCTGAGCAAACTTGTACTGAAAACCCGTTCGTCCTGAGGCAGGCACGCCTCGTGCCGACACGAAGGATGAACACCTATAAAAACTATGCAACATTTTTTTGTTTATATCTTACAATGTTCTGATGGATCATTGTATACAGGACATACTGACGACTTAGTAAAAAGGCTCCATGAGCACC
Source organism: uncultured bacterium (assembly GCA_963715605.1). GTDB lineage: Bacteria > Babelota > Babeliae > Babelales > Vermiphilaceae > JAKASV01. Next base: position 1,633,299 of record OY970257.1, read on the forward strand.
AAGCTAATCACTATCCGTGCTATACAAGTAATAGACTGCCGGTTGAGTTAGTGTATTACGAAACACTTGACTCAAGAAGTGAGGCGCTAGTTGCAGAACGTACAATTAAGGGTTGGTGTCGTGCAAAAAAACAGGCACTCATACGCAAAGATTTCAACAGTTTGCAACTTCTTTCCAAGCGGTCTGCAAAGAGGGCTCATCCTTCGTGTCGGCACGAGGCGTGCCTGCCTCAGGACGAACGGGTTGATTGACGTATGTTTTTGGTAGAGCTTGTTTGTCTTATGGCTCATCCTTCGTGTCGGCACGAAACGTGCCTGCCTCAGGACGAACGGGTTGATTGATGTATGTTTTTGGTAGAGCTTGTTTGTCTTATGGCTCATCCGTCGTGTCGGCACGAAACGTGCCTGCCTCAGGACGAACGGATTGATTGATTGCATGTTTTTGGTAAAGTTTGTTTGACTTATGGCTCATCCTTCGTGTCGGCACGAAACGTGCCTGCCTCAGGACGAGCGGGTTGATTATATATATTTGAGTCTTAACAACAAATGTTGCTGTACCTAGGTTTGTACGATTCTATAGAGGCTTTACCCATAGTACGTAACTCCTGTTATTATATGATACATTAACGCTTATGGTATTGAATAAAGATTATTTTAACCCGTTCGTCCTGAAACAGGAATGTTCTGTGCCAACATGAAAAGTGCGTTATAAGCTGAGCAAACTTGTACTGAAAACCCGTTCGTCCTGAGGCAGGCACGTTCCGTGCCGACACGAAGGATGAACACCTATAAAAACTATGCAACATTTTTTTGTTTATATCTTACAATGTTCTGATGGATCATTGTATACAGGACATACTGACGACTTAGTAAAAAGGCTCCATGAGCACCAAGTTAATCACTATCCGTGCTATACAAGTAATAGACTGCCGGTTGAGTTAGTGTATTACGAAACATTTGACTCAAGAAGTGAGGCGCTAGTTGCAGAACGTACAATTAAGGGTTGGTGTCGTGCAAAAAAACAGGCACTCATACGCAAAGATTTCAACAGTTTGCAACTTCTTTCCAAGCGGTCTGCAAAGAGGACTCATCCTTCGTGTCGGCACGGAGCGTGCCTGCCTCAGGACGAACGGGTTGATTGATGTATATTTTTGGTAGAGCTTGTTTGGCTTATGGCTCATCCTTCGTGTCGGCACGAGGCGTGCCTGCCTCAGGACGAACGGATTGATTGATGTATATTTTTGGTAGAGTTTGCTTGGCTTATGGTTCATCTGAAGTGTGCCAGGAGCAGGAGCGTACTACCACCCCTGGCACAGGTCTTTTAACGAGTTGTAACTAACTGTTACGGTAATGTCACGTTCACCACGGGATGCTGCGGCATATCACTGAGTTCAGCCCAATGGCCAGTTGCCGATAATGGTCCCATATTGTCATAATTTGTACCATTATTGGCGACAGTATTATTGACGAATACGGCATTATCCTGCCCAGAACCAATACACCCAACCAGATTATTTTGCACAACATTATTCGCGATAATATACTCACCCGTAACAGGTGAACCACTTTGCACAAGAATACCAACGGTGCCTGTCGTTGCGCTTTCTGTTGTGCCATCAATAGTATAACGCTGAATGACTGACTGCGGGCCTGTTATTACAGATGAGCTTCCTATTACCTCGATGCCACTACCTGTAGGACCAGGCATGGTGACGCGCGAGCCGTTGAGCATGTTGTTACTCGAACCCTCGATCAGGATACCAAATGCTTGATTTCCCTCGGCAACAATATTATTAAGCGCATTATTGTTGCACTCGGACATCATTCTGATACTAGCCTGTTGGCCGTTGCGCACGGTACTATCAGCGAGCGTATTGTTCGAACACTGTACCAGATTGATCCCATCTTGCATGCTGTTGAGCGTAATATCGTGTACAGCAAGCCCTGTTGAGCTGTTGGCAACGATACCGTTCGCCCCCGTTGCTTGTGTTGGATTATCGATTATCAGGTTGCTGAGAACATAGCCACTCTTATTGGAACCGAGATTAACGCCATTGAGGATGGTGCTATTGTCAAGTGAGCATTGGTCAATGTTATCGCCAACATAGGCGCCGTTGCCGATGACAGAGTTATTGACGTTGAACGTTGTTGGTTGTGCATTGCCAGCGGTTGCGTGAACACAGAGTATGCCTGAGGCATTGACGCATGCGAGACAACTGTCATCGTGTAACGTGCTGACTATGTTGCCGTCTACAGTAACGTTACGCATCCTGATGCGATTATCACCAGGGGTAAACGGACATGAGTTGGCATAACTGTCAGTAATGGTGACAGCATTGGTTCCCGTACTCAGATTATAGCAGCCCAAGAGTATTGCTTTATCCATCAAAAATGCATTGATGCAACCGGTGCAGCTTGGTCCTGTATTGCCACCGAGACACCCAGTACAGCCGGCACACTGTGTTGCAGGGCCAGCTTGGACGCTGCCGGATACGATAGAGTCGTTATCGATCGTTATCGTATTGCCGCAGCTTCCGCCAACTATAGAACCCTCAACGACTGAACGGTTGCTGATCGTTACAGTTGGGCTAATGAGGCCCTGCGAGACATCTATGTTCCCATGAACATTAGAGCCAGAGTCTACAGTGACGGTATTGCCTGTGTTTGCACTATTATAGGCCTGAGAACCAATGCTTACTTCCATAAGGCTGCAATTGGTCATCGTAATATGGTTGGATGATGAGGAGGAGGAGTTTTCTAAGGAATCTGATGAGGAGGAGGAGGAGATAGAGCAATCTCCAAGGCTGCAATTGTTCATCGTAATAGTGTTGGATAATGAGGAGGAGGCGGCGTAGTTGGGGCAGTAGGAGGTGGTGGAAATAGAGTAATCTCCAAGGCTACAATTGTTCATCGTAATAGTGTTGGATGATGAGGAGGAGGTGGAGTATCGGGCTTCTTGGTCGGAGGAGAAGGAGGAGGAGGAGATAGAGTAATCTCCAAGGCTGCAATTGTTCATCGTGATAGTGTTGTTGTTGGAGGAGGTGGAGGAGGGGTAATCGATGTTGGAGGAGGAGGAAATAGAGCAATCTCCAAGGCTGCAATTGGTCATCGTAATAGTGTTGCCGTTGGAGGAGGAGGAGATAGCGGAGGAGGAGGAAATAGAGCAATCTCCAAGGCTGCAATTGGTCATCGTTATATGGTTGGAGGAGGAGGAGGAGGAGGAAATAGAGCAATCTCCAAGGCTGCAATTGGTCATCGTAATAATGTTGTCGTTGGCGGTGCCTAGAGTGGATGAGATGGTTACAGTGCCACCTATGGCAATGTTGCTGACATCGATGAGATAATTGCTGCTATTCGAAGGGTCACCATTTTTTATGGATCCAGTTATTGTGCCACCAGCGCCACCAGTACTGGTAATGTAGACAGTGTACGAATTTGTATTATTGCCAGCAAGAAAAATATTGCCTTGCAGTGTATATCCCTGGAGATCGATAAGAATATCCCCACTCAAGCTACCTGTATCGATAGTAATGTCACATGTAATATCCTGCTGAAACACATAGCAGGTTGCTAAGCCAATGGGGAATGAGCCAGTGGCGCCGCCTGTACAGCCAGTTACTAGATATGTGTTGCCCACCGTGCACGACGGTATCTGTCTGGTCCCAACACCAAACAAGCTATCGCTGACAGTATCGAGTTTTGCTAAATCTTCGAGCGTCATTGGACCAGTGCGGCTGATGGGGCCACGGACGCCTTGCATCGCCCGCATAGGCGTTCTGAACATGCCTGTAGGGCCTGTGCTATACGAATCAATCCAAGGTGCGTCAAGCACATTGCCTTTAATAAGAAGATTCTCGATGCTCAATGAGTTGCTACCGGTGGCC